>CAWENP010000008.1:0-605924 GCA_963810495.1 uncultured delta proteobacterium | reverse complement strand
TTCGAACCTGCGACCCTCGGCTTGTAAGGCCGAAATGAGCCTCAAATAGCCCAACATCTACAGCGCATTGCACCCCGATAGCCTAGTCAATACGCGGCTCATCGTTACGTTGTAACCAGTGGTAAGCAGTGAGATACCCGGTTGGCGCTGATTTGGCACCGGACGTGGCACCAATGTGGCACCGAGAAAAAAGCATGCTTTCCAGCCAACGCGGCGCCCCTACCCCCAAATCGCGCGGTCGATTCACGCGTGGGTCCCGCCCTGTCCGCAGCGCTTTCTAGTTCTGGAATGCGACCCCTCGATCTGGAAAGTTCGCAAGCCTCCAAGCTTCGACGAGGCGCTTCTCCCAGGCTTCCGCGCCCTCGCGTGTTGCGTACGGATGATCGTCGTCGCGCAGCCGGGTGTCGATTACCTCACCTCCGGACGGGCTTAGAATCTGGACCTGCGGAATGAACGTGCCATCCCGCAGCTCTTCCGTACGGTGATAGGCGACAATTCGTGTCGGCACTGGTTCCTCCTCGCGCACAGTAACGCGCGCCAATAATTGTCTCGCTAATTCTGGATGGCCTGTGGGCACGCGGAGAGTAGCCCTGCGGAGCAGTTAGGTTCCTGACTCTCTAACCGTCCATTGGGTCTCATTCCAATCGTATTATAATGATTGACGCAAGTTATCAGCGGTGCTATCTGCTTACGATACGTTTGAAGATTTTTGCATATGCTGAGAGGGGGATAGATGTTTGCACGTCGTTTTTCGTACCTTGTATTTGCGGCTGCGGGCACAATTGTTCTGAGTTTTCTTTCATCGAATGTCCGCGCCCAGGAAATCGGCGATCTTAACTCCTCAAGGGGCAGCGTTACCACGAATGCCTCAGAGACCTCGGCACCGATTTCCCAACCGTTTCTTCGGTTCAGAACCACCGCTCAGGCGAGCTGCGACGGCGAAAATTCCCCGTGCCCGGATACGTCTTGTGTCGGAGGTCACACTTGCGGGTGTATGAGCTTCAGCAATCTGCCTATCAATCTGCCGCAACCGATTGGACCCGTACCCTTCAAGCTGAGCACGGAGATAAGCTTAGATTTCACATTGGCTACTGTCACCGGCGTCGGCAGTTGCTTTGTCGCCTATGGCGTCGGAACGGCCACCAGGATAAGTAACGGTGATACTGTCGGCCTCAATTTTGACGGTCAATATTGCGCCGGGGCCAATTCCACGAGCACTGTCAGCGGCGCGTGGCATGTGAACGGTGGCACCGGTAACTTGGTGAATGCGAGCGGAGCGGGAGACTATACCGAAGGCGTCTCGGCACTTATCGGCGTACACACTTGCGTCCTGACGACGGATGGAGCTTTCCGCAAGGCTCCGTAGGTCATATTGACCACTCTGCTGTGCGCCGGCACAGCCTAGATTGCCCGGAGCGCAGGTTCTTTTTCGCTCCGCGTTTTGCGTTCCTTCTGGAATGGAGCGCTTGAGCGCCTCGACTAGCTTGGCGACGGTCGCGAAAGATCGGGCCGTCGTCGGAGGCGAGCGCGGCGTCACAATCCTGCAGCCGGCGTTCGATGGTTCTGTCAGGCATCGGGTGCGCCTCTCAAATCGTGGACGTTCGGACGATTCGCTTTGACCCAGGCGGCGTGTCGATCGCATAGCACGCGCTGCCGCAGCGGTCGGCCTTGGCCATCAGTGTATCGGGCGAGCATGGTTGCGCGGGCGCAACAACCGCGGACGGTGCACCGTGCGGAGTATCCGCATGCGAGCAAATGAATCTCAGCGGCCACGCCTAACCTCTGCCGTATAGAACGCTTGCGGATCGCGGGCGTCAACGCGCAAAGGAAAACGATGTGCTATTTCTCCTTGAGGCGCGGATCGTCGGATGCGATGCACTCGGCGGGATGAACATCGACGAATTTTTTGGGCGACTTGAGGGAGTTTTCGAGACACTCCAGGTCGGCCCGCTCGCAGTCGGCCACGTGGTCAAAGGTGCCGATGGTCTGCCATTTGCCAAGCGGCGCAGAAGGCCCTCCGACCCCGAGTGGCGCCAGCAGATTTCAGCCGCAGAACACAGTGCCGATTAAGAGATGCGCGGTCTTAAGCGCCTGTGCTGTAGTCTTCACGTCAGCGTTCCCTCCTTGCGCCGTCTGGCTCCCGTCTCTCCCGGCGGCGCCCCTCCGTTCTGCAGATAGAATGTCCAGTCTTGCCGCTCTTGCGCGAGGCGTCGTCGGTATGGCTAGAGCTAATATCCTCATGAGATAGGTCGCAAACGAATTCTAGAGACCTGTGCCGAGGTGAGTTAAGAAAGGCACCGCCCAGGTTACCCCGAGGGGCCCGGTGGAGGGGTCCCAACTCTACAGGCGTGCGAGATTGGAGAGAAGTTGATCCAGTGCGTTGATCGCGCTGAAAAAGAGAATCGGCGTCCTGGAAACCTAAGGTGCGCGTTCTCTGTAAGACGCGGACTGAGCGACGAGCATCCTCAAGGTTCTCGCGAGTTATGCCTTTCAATGCATCTCTCAAGAGTTCCAGCGCTTCGTGTTCTGTCATCGGATCCTCGTGCACGGATGAATCTTTCATGGTGGCGTTTTGCTCGAACGCGGTCGGGCTCAGGCGTTGTGCTGGATCAAAGCGTGACGAGGATGAATCGGTTCCTTGCGACTGCGTCGATTGCATCCTTGACGCCAGGCATCCGGTCAGTGCGATCATCGGTAGTACGAGCAATATTCTCATCGAACCGGAATCTCCATTTAATAGCGGTTTTTACCCCCGGGACGCTTTTTATCATACTCGTTCACGCCCCGCTGCCGCCTGACTTCGCCATCGAGACTCGAGACGGGGCGGACCCGCATACCCTTGCGGGAGGCTTCCACCTGATGAGGGCTCGCCCCGTTTTTCTTTGCCGTCTGGGGCTGCTAGATGGCAGCCATGAAGCCTGATTAGGCCGCCGCCGCTTGAGGCTGAAGATGGACCGAGTAATGAAGGGAATCTTGTACGTCGTGATCGCTCTAGCGGTCGCATATCTGTGGCTTCACTTTGAAGCGCCTCATTACAATCCTTTTCAGTCGAACCGACCCTGAGAAGTTGCGATTGGCGCGTGTCTCCTGGCCGTGGGCGTGCGCTGCTTCAAGGGATGAAGTACGAAGAAGAGCGATGAGAATGCTCAGTCTCAAGCTGGTTCTCCTGTTCCGCTCCGTTCCCAACGACGACATCAAGCTTCGAGAGCTGCTGGAGAGGTTCGGCCTCATCGAGCGATTCACGCCCTATGTAGCCGGTGGCGGTCGCGGGGCGCTCCGAGGCGACGAAGCAAAGGAGTGGCTGGAAAGGCGACGAAACGAGGCCATCGGTGAACTGACTTTGGCGGTCGCGATCATCGCCATGCTGGCGGCGATTGTTGCCGCAGTTCGCAGCTAGGACCGGGGTCTAAGCGATGACCGAACCGCGGGAAGTGGACCGGCCTTACCAGTGGCGACTATGGCTTGGGTGTCGCCTCGGCCGCCGCCGCCCCGCGGTACCCCGTAGTCAGAGCGGAATCTGCGCCGCTGACGAGAAAGCGAACGTTGCTGCCGAGCGCGAGGTAACTGCCATAGACCATCATCGCGATGGCCGCCAAGATCAGCCCGTACTCCGCTGTCGACATGCCACGTGGCTTGCGAACCATAGACTCACACAATGGAGAGCCGACTAATCGCCCGGCTTCCCCTGCTGCAAGCGCCAGTGGTCGATGGCTTCGATGTTGAAGCGCCAGTCACTGCCGACGTGAAAGGCCGGAATCTGATTGTGCTTCAGCAGCCGGTAGATCGTGGTTGGATGCACGCGCAAATAAGCTGACACTTCGCGCACGGTCATCACGTTGATCGGCCCCGTATAGTGGGACGTTTTGGCGGCATCTTCACTTTTCATCTGAACTCCTTTCCACCGAAGCCACAATCCCTCACCCGCAGGCGATGATCGAAACGTAACACCGCGCTGGCTTCCCTGTCCACCTCGTTCAAATCCTGAAAGGTTCCGGCTACAGGCCCCGGTCAAGGAAAGCTGAATCCAAAGTTAGCCATCGTTATCGAATAGCGGCTGATAGATGAAATTACGTTATCAGATACGCGAAAATCACCTTACTGCTTGTGATAATGAAATCGCGGTTGACGGGCCGCTTAAGACGGAACTTTTGGTTCCACTCCCCCCCTTTCCGAAAATGCCACCGCTCACGGCCCGTCAGCTCGCGCAGCTCGGTCGATGGATATGGCGGTGAAAGCGGTTCTTTTAGTCATCTATCTGATCGGTGCGATCTGCACGGCTTGGTGTCTAAGCGTTCCAACCGTGAGCCGTGAGCACCGCTCGCTTCTCAGAGTCTGTTTTGTCATCTGGCCCTTTATCGTGACGGTCTTCGGGGTGTTGGTCCTACTCGCCTTGCTGGCGCACTGGTACGACAGGCTGGCTCTCGCCCCTACGGGTCACAGGACGGATTTCCAGCAAAGCCCTGCCGCCGCTGCCACGCCCGACCCTGGAAGCGACTCCCAGGCCCGGCGCTCGCCGTGATCGTCGGATCGTCCTGCTCGCAGTCTTGTTCTATCTGCGCGTTGCACCTCGCCGCATTTTGCGACGCTGCTCTATGCATACGGCGTCCTCTTCGTCAGGTTCGTAGATTTGCACAGCGTGCAGACAGAGCCGGTCGACGACTTGGGCGGCCAAACTCGATCGTCGACCAATTGACGCGGCTTGCGGGCCGACTCGGGCAGGAGAGAGGAAGATAAAAAAGGGTTGATGACGGGGCAGAGCGGCCGTCATCTTAGGCACGGCCGACGGCTGGTTCAGGTTGTAAAAGGCGGTACGAACCGGTTGACGTTTCTTTCGTCATTTAACATAATATCTGACGATGCCGCCGACAGAGCATCCAGTCATTCAACGCGCGGTCAATCTGCGCTCGCTTCTGGCGAAGAAGTCCTATTTTCTGCTGGGTCCGCGGCAAACCGGCAAGTCGTTTTTGGTGCGCCATACCCTGCCCGGCGCGCGGCTGTACGACCTTCTCGATAGCGCCACCTATCTAGCGCTCAGCCGAAATCCGGGGCGGATTGCGGAAGAGATCAGCGACGACGAAGGGATCGTGGTCATCGACGAGATTCAGCGTTTGCCGGGGCTGCTGAACGAGGTTCATCGCCTGATCGAACTGCGCGGGCTGCGCTTCCTTCTGACCGGCTCGAGCGCGCGCAAACTGCGCGGGGGCGGGGTCAACCTGTTAGGGGGGAGGGCACGAACCCAGTACCTGCACCCGCTGACCTCGCACGAACTAGGTGTTCGGTTCGACCTGGCACGCGCGGCGGAGCGCGGTCTGCTGCCGTCGATCTATTTCTCGGACGACGCGCGGGCGGATCTGGACGCTTACGCAGGTACCTACCTGCAACAGGAGATAGTCGCCGAGGGAGCGACCCGTAACGCTCCTGCGTTCAGCCGGTTTCTAAAGGTAGCGGCGCTGTGCAACGGAACGATCGTGAACTTCACCAATCTCGCCAACGATGCCCAGGTTCCGCGCACCACTGTGTATGAGTACTTCGAGATTTTGAAGGACACGCTTGTGCTGCATGAGCTTCCGGCGTGGCGGAAATCAGTCAAGCGCAAGCCGCTGCGCTCGTCAAAATACTACTTCTTCGACGTGGGGGTGGCTGCCGCGTTGCAGGGGCGTCTGATCCGCAGCGGCACCCCGGAATTCGGCCAGGCACTGGAAACGATCGTGTTCCACGAGCTGCTCGCGCATCGAGACTACGTCTCGGGAGAGCCGCTAGCCTATTGGAGATCGGTCTCTGGGTTCGAGGTGGATTTCATAATCGGCAGCCGTACCGCTATCGAGGTCAAGGCCAAGGAGAATGTTTCGGGTGCTGATCTCAGGTCACTGCTCGCGCTCGCCGAAGAGCGGAAATTCCGCTCGCTGCTATGTGTGTGTCTGGAAGCGCGAGCGCGCAAGGTAGGAGCGGTGTCAATCGTACCCTGCGCGGAATTTCTGCACGCGCTGTGGGATGGGCGATATTAATACGAGCCGTCTGAAACCGGCTACGATTGGCGTTCCGCGATCGAATCACGGCGCTCACGCCAGCCATCAAGGCGGCGGATCGCCTCGCGCTGGTGGGCGGCGCCCAGATGCGCGTAACGCTGCGTCATCAGGGAGCTTCGGTGTCTCATCAGCGCTTGCAGCGTGTAGAGATCGACGCCGCTCATTGCCGCCCGCGAGGCGAAGGTGTGGCGGAGATCATGAAAGTGAAAGTCTTCGAGGCCGGCGTGGCGAAGGGCAGGGTACCAGTATCGCTTGAGGTTCTCGATGAGTCCGCCTCTGGGTGCTGCGAACACTATCCCGCTTCTATCCGGTGCGCCTGCCTTTAATTGCACGACCTTCGTGGATGAATCCCAGAGAGTCTTGAGAGTCTGTTGCGTCGTCGAGTTCATCAGGACGTGCTCGTCTTCGCCAGACTTCGGATCACGAATCGTTATCGTGCCGCTGGTGAAATCGACCTCACGCCATCGGAGGTTCAGAAGTTCGCCCTTACGCATGCCGGTGTTAAGTGCGACGGTCACTAGGGAACCTCTGCACAAGTCATTCGATTGAGCGGATAGTAAGATAGTGGTTGATGGGCAGGCGGGGAGGAGAGGCGATGGGTGAGCAGCGGACGTTCGCATCGATGGCGTGGGCGCACAAGGGCAAGGTGACCCGGCGCGAGCGGTTTTTGGCCGAGATGGACGCGGTGATACCGTGGACGCGGTTGCTCGCGCCGATCGAGCCGCATTATCCGAAGGCCGGACAGGGCCGCCAGCCGCTGGGGCTGGAGAAGATGCTGCGGATTTACTTCTTGCAGCAGTGGTTCAACCTGTCGGACCCGCAGGCCGAGGACGCGATCTACGACAGCGAGTCGATGCGCCGGTTCGCGCGAGTGGAGTTGGGCGACGACGTGGTGCCGGACGAGAGCACGATTCTGCGCTTTCGCCATCTGCTCGAGCAGCACGGGCTGACCAAGGAGCTCTTCGACGCGATTGCGGACCTGCTCGAAGAGCGGCGGCTGTTGCTGCGCGCGGGCACCATCGTGGATGCGACCATCATCGCGGCGCCGAGTTCGACCAAGCACGCGAGCGCAACGCGCGACCCCGAGATGAAGCAGACCCGCAAGGGCCACAACTGGCACTTCGGGATGAAGTTGCACATCGGGGCGGATAAGCGCGGCATCGTCCACACCGTGACCGCGACCAACGCGGCCGCGGCCGACATCACGCAGCTGCCCGCGCTGCTGCACGGGCAGGAGCGCGAAGTGTTCGGCGACCAGGCGTACTGGAAGGAAGCCGATCGGCAGGCCTATGATGTAAAACTTAGTACTCGATCTGACAGTGAGTAAGGCTGCTCGGTGTCCGGTTGTGAGTAATGCGTCAGATAGCCTGTGCGCGGGCACGCCGTCAAGGGTTCGCGCGCTGCGCGCGCCGGCTTGCGCCGTCCTTGACTGCGGCCCGCGCTGCGGCTGGTCAGGCGGTTAAGCAGTCGCTGACGCGACTGCCGTACTTGGCGGCCAGTCATCACGAGGCGTGCTCCTCGATCGCGGCAGGCTCGTGGGGCAGCCGCTTTTCGCGCGCCAGCGGCAAGCCGTCGAGGAAGGTCTTAAGCGGGGTCTTGCCGTAACACCAGCGCCCCTGGTGCGATCGCATTTCGTTGTACTCCTTGAGCCAGCCATCGAGGTCGCCCTGCAGCTGCTCGATGCTCGCGTAGATTTTCCTGCGAAACGCAACCCGGTAGAACTCGTTGAGCACGGTCTTGTGGAAGCGCTCGGCGATCCCGTTGGTCTGCGGGCTCTTCACCTTGGTGCGGGTGTGATCGATGTTCTCGACCGCCAGGTACAGCTCGTACTCGTGGCGCTCAGGGGCGCCGCAATACTCGGTGCCGCGGTCGGTCAGCACCCGCTGCAGCGGGATGTCATGTTCATCGAAGCACGGGATTACCCGGTCATTGAGCAAGTCGGCCGCCACCAGCGGAGTCTTGCGATCATAGAGCTTGGCGAACGCCAGCTTGGTGTAGGTGTCGAGGAAGGTCTGCTGGTAGATACGTCCGACGCCCTTGAGCGTGCCGACATAGAAGGTGTCCTGCGCGCCGCAGTAGCCCGGACCTTCGCTCTCGAATTCGCCGTGCGCCTCCTTGTCGGCCTTGGCTTTCTCCAGCGCGGCAACCTGCGCCTCGCTCAGCACCAGCCCCTCCCGGGCGCTTTTGGCTTCCAACGCCTTGAGCCGTTTTTTCATGGTTTCGAGATCGTGGCGCTGCCATACGCAGCGCACCCCGGCGGCGGAGATCGAATGGCCGCGCTTATGCAGTTCATTGGCGACCCGCACCTGGCCCCAGGCCGGCTGCTCCAGCGCGAGCTCGACCACCGCCTGTTCGATCTCCGGCGCCACCCGGTTCTTGAGCACCGGCTTACGCCGCGAGATCTCCTGCAGCGCCGCCTCGCCGCCCTTGTCGTAGAGTTCCTTGAATCGATAGAAGCTGTCGCGGCTGTAGCCCATCACCCGGCAGGCTTGCGAGACGTTGCCCAGTTGCTTGGCCAGCTCCAGCACGCCCACCTTCGCCCGGATTACCTTCTGTTCCTGTGTCATTGCCCTCGTCTCCTCTTTTTGCGGACCCGAGGACCCTACCATCAGTGTCAGAATAAGTCTTGGCTTTTACACCTATGAGGCTCGCGGGGTGCGCTACCGGATCAATCGGCGCCCCAACTCCAGGGCCCAGCTTTCCGCGCGCTGGAAGAAGATCAACTGCGCCCGCTCGCGGACCCGCGCCCGCGGCGAGCATCCGTTCCGCGTGGTCAAGCATCTGTGGGGCTTCGTCAAAGTGAGGTACCGGGGCTTGGTCAAGAACCTGGCCCGGGCGCATACCATGTTCGCCCTGGCTAATCTCTACCAAGTCCGGCGCCAACTGTTGCCGAGCGCGGTGAGTTACGCGTTGTGAAGAACCTCCGGGCCGCCACCAGCCTCGGCCCCGGGCCGCGCGCCGCCAATCACCACTCGATGCCGCTGCGCTGACCCCTACTCTCATGACCACTTCCCTAAATCGCCTCTGCTCACCGACCTGTGCAGAGCTTCCCTAGCGGCTTCAACCAGTCCGGTAGGGCGTCAAAGAGCGGCGATTCCTCCTCGTCGCTCAACCAGCGCAGTCGCTTGTCGTTTTCCTTGCAGAATTTAACCCTGATGACGGGGTTTGATGCGACTGATTGCGTGCGCACGGCGCGCATGAAGATCGCGCGGAGCAATTTCAGATGCAGGTTCACGGTAGCGGCGGAGAGCTCTTCGGCCAGTTTGTCGCGGAATGCCTCGATCTGCGCTGGGGTGATCGAATCGGCTCGGTCCCGGCCGAAGGCATCGTTCAACCGGCGGTAGCCGATGTCTCCGCGCATGATTTCCCGCCCTGCCTTCAGCGCGGAATTCCTATAGTCGGACAGGATCGATTCGAACGAGAAGGTTTGTCGCCTTTCTGGCGCGAAGAAGCGTCCCTCCCTGTTATGGACAGCGCTCGAAGATCCCGACCCGGTGCTGATTTTCGAGCACGGCAGCCTGTACAACATGGAGGGTGAGCTGGCGGCTGACGCGGGCGCCGTGAACATCGACAAGGCCGTGCTGCAGCGCTCCGGAACCGACGTGAGCCTGATTACCTACGGCGGCACGCTGGCCAAGACGCTCGCGGCGGCGGACGAGTTGGCAGAAGCGGGTGTGAGCGCCGAGGTTATCGATCTGCGCACGTTGCGGCCCCTCGATACCGCAACAATTCTCGACTCGGTCACGCGCACCCATCGCGCAGTCATCGTCGACGAAGGATGGCGCAGCGGCAGCATTTCGGCCGAGATCAGCGCGCGCATCGTGGAAGGCGCTTTTTACGAACTCGACGCCCCGGTGGCGCGCGTGTGCAGTGCCGAGGCGCCGATGCCGTACGCGAAGCATCTCGAGGACGCGGCGCTGCCGCAGGTGCCGGCGATCGTGGAGTGTGTGCGCGCCATGGTGGGGGATCGTGGCTGAGTTCCGAATGCCGGCGCTGGGTGCCGATATGGAGGTCGGCACCGTTCTCCAATGGCTTGTCAAACCCGGCGACGCGATAAAGCGCGGCGACATCGTGGCGGTCGTGGACACTGAAAAGGCGACGATCGAAGTCGAGGTGTTCGAAACCGGAGTCATTCAGAACATCATTGTACAGGAAGGCGAAAAGGTCCCGGTCGGCACGGTGCTGGCAATGATCGGTGCTGAGGGTGAACTCGCCGCGCCGACGGCCGAAGTCAAACCAAAACCCATAGCGGCAGCGGTTCCGATCAAAGAGAAGCCGAAGCCTGCGGTATTGCCGCCACCAGCGCCTGCCGCGATGCGGGCACCTGCGCGCGCGGAAATGAAGCCGCCGGCAATGGCGGCGCCCGCCGCGCCTCATCGCCTGCGCGTGTCTCCGCTGGCGATGCGTATCGCAATCGACCTTGGGGTCGACGTCTCCAAGGTGAAAGGAACTGGCCCCGAAGGAGCGATCACCAAGGCGGACGTGGAACGCGCGGCCAAGGCAGCCGCTGCTCCTCCTGTTGCACCCGCTGCGGTCAAAGCGGTGACACCGGCGGCGGCGGCCGGGGCGCCCAAGGTGGCAGCGCCGCCCAGGCCTGCGCTCTCGGGTGAGGAGCGCAGAGCCGCTATGCGCAAGGTGATAGCGGCCGCGATGGCGCGCTCGAAGCGCGAGATTCCGCATTACTACCTCGGCACGCAAATCGACATGAGCCGCGCGATGGCCTGGCTGCAAGCGGAAAACCTGAAACGGCCGGTAACCGAACGGCTGCTGTATTCGGTGTTGCTGCTCAAGGCGGTCGCATTGGCGGCTCGTGAGATACCGGAGATGAACGGCTTCTGGATCGACGGCGCGTTCAAGCCGAGCGGCGCGGTGCACGTCGGCGTGGCAATCTCGCTGCGCCAGGGCGGGCTGATCGCGCCGGCGATCCACGACGTCGAGAAAAAGCGCCTCGATGAAATCATGGTCAACCTGTACGACCTAGTGAAACGGGTGCGCGCCGGCGTGCTGCGGAGTTCGGAGATCGCCGACGCCACCATTACCGTCACTAGCCTGGGCGACCAGGGCGTCGAAACCGTCTTTGGCATCATTTACCCGCCGCAGGTCGCGCTGGTCGGCTTCGGCAAGATCACCGAGCGTCCGTGGGCAAGCAACGGGATGGTCGGAGCGAAGCCGGTCATCATGGGGACGCTTGCCGCCGATCATCGGGCGAGTGACGGGCATCGTGGCGGACTCTTCCTCGCCGCCCTTGAGCGCCTGCTACGAGAGCCGGAGAAACTTGACGGACAATGAAATCAAATCGCTGGTCGTGGGCGAACTGAAAAAGCTCGCCCCCGAAGTCGACGCGGATCAGATCGATCCGGCGATCGATTTGCGCGAGCAGATCGACCTCGATTCGATGGATCTGCTGAACCTTATGATCGCCATCCACGAGGCGACGGGAGTGGATATTCCCGAAGCGGATTATCCTCAGATGGCGACACTTAATGGTTGTGTCGCATATCTGCCAGCCGCATCAAAACAAAGTGACTGAGAGTCCCGTGTCTGCGGCTCAGCGCGGATGCGGACGGTTGGACGGTGAATATGGCCCGGCGAGCCGAACGTTCCGAGATCTCGGAAGCGTCCATCTCTCGGTAAGGGAACAGGTGCATGAGGAACCTAAGCGCCGCTCCGTTCGAATCCGAACCCAGGGCTCTGAAACCGCTGATGGAGCTGTCCTTGGATCTTCGCAACTGCTGGGATCATACGACGGATCCGGTATGGAGCAAGATCGAGCCGGAGTTGTGGACGCTTACCCACAATCCCTGGGTCGTGCTGCAGACGGCTTCACGGACGAAGCTAAAGTCCCTCGAAAGCGATCCCGAATTCGGCAAGCACGTTCGCGAACTCCTGAACCGAAAGCGGCAACTCCTGAAAGGCGAGGCATGGTTTCAGCGCACGCACAGTGATTCGCCGCTCGGCTGCGTTGCCTACTTCAGCATGGAATTCGGACTCAGCGAAGCGCTGCCCATCTATTCCGGCGGGTTGGGCAACGTGGCCGGGGATCAGATGAAAGCCGCGAGCGATTTGGGCGTGCCGCTGGTAGGGGTGGGACTTCTGTATCAGCAGGGTTACTTCCGCCAGATCATCGACGCCGACGGAAGCCAACGGGCGCTATATCCCTACAACGACCCCGGCCAATTGCCCATCGCGCCCGTGCGGGACAAAGACGGCGAATGGTTCAGGCTGAGCGTCATCCTGCCGGGTCAAAAACTCTGGCTGCGCGCCTGGCAGGCACAGGTCGGACGGCTGAAACTTTATTTGCTCGATAGCAACGACGCTGCAAACCCGCCGGCGTACCGCGGCATCACGAGCGAACTATATGGCGGCGGGCCCGAACTGCGGCTGGCGCAGGAACTCGTGCTCGGCATCGGCGGTTGGCGGTTGCTGCGAGGCCTCGGCATCAATCCGGAAGTCTGCCACCTGAACGAAGGACACGCGGCGTTCGCGGTGGTGGAACGCGCGCGCAGCTTCATGTGTAAAACTTAGTACTCGATCTGACAGTGAGTAAGGCTGCTCGGTGTCCGGTTGTGAGTAATGCGTCAGATAGCCTGTGCGCGGGCACGCCGTCAAGGGTTCGCGCGCTGCGCGCGCCGGCTTGCGCCGTCCTTGACTGCGGCCCGCGCTGCGGCTGGTCAGGCGGTTAAGCAGTCGCTGACGCGACTGCCGTACTTGGCGGCCAGTCATCACGAGGCGTGCTCCTCGATCGCGGCAGGCTCGTGGGGCAGCCGCTTTTCGCGCGCCAGCGGCAAGCCGTCGAGGAAGGTCTTAAGCGGGGTCTTGCCGTAACACCAGCGCCCCTGGTGCGATCGCATTTCGTTGTACTCCTTGAGCCAGCCATCGAGGTCGCCCTGCAGCTGCTCGATGCTCGCGTAGATTTTCCTGCGAAACGCAACCCGGTAGAACTCGTTGAGCACGGTCTTGTGGAAGCGCTCGGCGATCCCGTTGGTCTGCGGGCTCTTCACCTTGGTGCGGGTGTGATCGATGTTCTCGACCGCCAGGTACAGCTCGTACTCGTGGCGCTCAGGGGCGCCGCAATACTCGGTGCCGCGGTCGGTCAGCACCCGCTGCAGCGGGATGTCATGTTCATCGAAGCACGGGATTACCCGGTCATTGAGCAAGTCGGCCGCCACCAGCGGAGTCTTGCGATCATAGAGCTTGGCGAACGCCAGCTTGGTGTAGGTGTCGAGGAAGGTCTGCTGGTAGATACGTCCGACGCCCTTGAGCGTGCCGACATAGAAGGTGTCCTGCGCGCCGCAGTAGCCCGGACCTTCGCTCTCGAATTCGCCGTGCGCCTCCTTGTCGGCCTTGGCTTTCTCCAGCGCGGCAACCTGCGCCTCGCTCAGCACCAGCCCCTCCCGGGCGCTTTTGGCTTCCAACGCCTTGAGCCGTTTTTTCATGGTTTCGAGATCGTGGCGCTGCCATACGCAGCGCACCCCGGCGGCGGAGATCGAATGGCCGCGCTTATGCAGTTCATTGGCGACCCGCACCTGGCCCCAGGCCGGCTGCTCCAGCGCGAGCTCGACCACCGCCTGTTCGATCTCCGGCGCCACCCGGTTCTTGAGCACCGGCTTACGCCGCGAGATCTCCTGCAGCGCCGCCTCGCCGCCCTTGTCGTAGAGTTCCTTGAATCGATAGAAGCTGTCGCGGCTGTAGCCCATCACCCGGCAGGCTTGCGAGACGTTGCCCAGTTGCTTGGCCAGCTCCAGCACGCCCACCTTCGCCCGGATTACCTTCTGTTCCTGTGTCATTGCCCTCGTCTCCTCTTTTTGCGGACCCGAGGACCCTACCATCAGTGTCAGAATAAGTCTTGGCTTTTACACTTCATGGAAGACAGCGCACTGCCGTTTGAGGCCGCCCTGGCGGTCACGCGAGCCGGGAACCTGTTTACGACTCACACTCCCGTGGAAGCCGGCTTCGACCGCTTCGCCCCAAGCCTGATTGGCCGGCATCTCGAGCGATACGCACGAGAGCGCCTCGGCATCAGCCTGTCGCAGTTCCTGGCACTGGGTCGCGCGGTTCCTGACGATCCAAATGAACCCTTCAACGTGGCTTATCTCGCTATCCGCGGCAGTGGAACGATCAACGGGGTCAGCCGTCTGCATTGCGCTGTCAGTCGTAATATCTTTCGGTGTCTGTTTCCGCGCTGGCCCCAGGCAGAGATTCCGGTTGGGTATGTCACCAATGGCGTCCATACTCCGACCTGGGATTCCGCAGCTGCCGATGAGCTATGGACAGAGGCCTGTGGCCGCGAGCGTTGGCGCGGCACCATGGAGACCGTCGGAGATGACATTTGTTGTGCGGCGGACAGCGCGCTGTGGGAACTTCGCGCAAAGAACCGTCTTGCGCTGGTGCGCTTCGTGCGGGAGCGCCTCGCCAGCGAACTTGCCGCTCGCGGCGGAGATCCAAAAACCGCCGAGAGCATTTTCGATCCAGACACCCTGACACTGGGCTTTGCCCGCCGGTTTGCAACGTACAAGCGCCCCAATATGCTTCTGCATGACCCGGACCGTCTCGTTCGCATTCTGACGAATCCGCATCGTCCAGTTCAGCTGGTGATCGCCGGCAAGGCTCATCCGCAAGACGATGCCGGCCAGGCAATGATCAAGGCCCGGGTTGAGTTCGTCCAGCGCCCCGACGTGAGGCGCTACGCCGTCTTTCTCAGCGACTACGACCTGGTGCTGGCCGAGCGGCTACTCCACGCCGGCCTTGGGAGGCATGCGGCACGAGCGGGATGAAAGTGCTCGTGAACGGCGGCCTCAATCTTTCGGAGCTGGACGGTTGGTGGGCCGAGGCTGCGATGAGTCAGCGCGCAGGTCGGCCGGGCATTGGGGATGACAAGGAGCAACGAGGAAGTCCACCACCTGGGGCGCGGCTGAAGCGGAATGAAGTTCCACCAGTACCAGCGAGAGAGCAGGTTATTCCGGCGTTCTGCAGCCGCGGCACAATGGCATCGCCACCGAGTGGGTCACCCGAATCGTGAAAGGATGTCGCGCTCGACAGCGCTTTTTTCGGCCAACTCGCGCCGTGCGCGAATCCACGGCGTAATACATGTCCGGGCCGCTGCGGCATCTCATGAGCTGGCGCAGGATCGGGGAGCCCGGCCGATCCCTGTTCAATGGCGACCAGGTGGCGGCCGGGCACCGGGAGTCACTAGGTTCGGTGAGCTTCGCGTCGAGACTTCTCCAAAAAAGCACTCGCTACAGGTCGAGGTGTATCTCGGGGAGCTGCGTACCGACTGGGTACAAGTACAAGTCTATGCAGATCCGCTCGACGGGGAACCGCCGTTTGTATCGGAAATGAATTGCAGGGAAAGCGATGAGCCTTCCGGAGGATGGAGCATCTATGCCGCCGAAGTCCCCGCTTCGCGCCCGGCATCGGACTACACACCTCGTATCGTTCCGTCGCATTCTGGAGCGAAGATTCCGCTTGAGGACGCTCACATCCTGTGGTTCCGCTAATGTGCTTTCTTCAGCGCGGCTCCTGGGCACGAGGAGGTGCGGATGACTAAAGGCTGCAGTTTGTCGCTACGCGATGAGTGGGGAAAGGAGCCATGACCAACTGGTCGCAAATTGAGGGCTCACCGCAGCCGCTTGGCGGTGTGTGGCTTGGAGAGGAAAGAAGCTACAACTTCGCGCTGTACTCCAGACACGCGACGGACGTAACGCTCTTGCTGTATACGACGCACGACCTGGTGAATCCGGTGCGGCGCATTCCACTAAATTATCTAATTCACAAATCCGGACGGATTTGGCATTGTCGGCTCGCCGCTGACCAGGTCGTCGATGCTTGTTACTACGCGTACTCAGTCGAAGGACCGAACGATCCGCATGGAGAGCGTCATTTCTTCGATCCCGACAAGCTACTCCTGGATCCTTACGCGAGATCGATCTTCTTCCCACCTATCTTCAGCCGGACCGCGTCAATCGGGCGCGGATCGAACGCCGGTCGAGCGCCGCTTTGCTTGCTGCCCAGTGCTGCTTCATCTTTCGATTGGAGCGGCGAAACCCGGCCCCGTCATGGCTCGGACACGATCATATACGAATTGCACGTCAGGGGTTTCACAAAACGCAGCAACTCCGGCGTCACCGCGGACAAACGAGGCACGTATGCTGGCTTGGTCGAAAAGATTCCGTATCTGAAAGAGCTCGGAATCACCGCGGTCGAATTAATGCCGGTGTTTCAGTACGACCCGGACGAGGGCAACTATTGGGGCTATATGCCTTTGAGCTTCTTCTCCCCGCATCAGGGTTACGCCGCAGTTGCGAACGCCGCTGAAGCCGCGCGCGAATTCAAAAGCATGGTGAAGGCTCTCCACCAGGCGGACATCGAAGTGATTCTCGACGTGGTTTACAACCACACTACGGAGGCTGGCGCCGACGGACCGACCTACAGCTATCGCGGTATTTGCAACAGCAGCTACTACTTACTCGACGAGAGCATGGCGCACTACCGCAACGACACCGGCGCGGGCAATGTGCTTCGCTCAGCTCATCCAATGGTGCGGGGCATGATAGTCGACAGTCTCCATTTTTGGGTGACGGAAATGCACGTCGACGGATTTAGGTTCGACCTCGCGTCGATCTTCAGTCGCAATGATGACGGATCTTTAAACCTTCAAGACCCGCCGATCATCTCGGAAATCACGAGCCATGAGGAGTTCGCCTCGGTTCGCCATATCGCGGAAGCCTGGGATCCCGTAAGTTACGAGCTCGGGCGCAGTTTTCCCGGCAAATCATGGAGCCAGTGGAACGGCAGGTTCCGAGACGACATTCGGGGCTTTGTCAAAGGCGACCTCGGCAAGGTCGGTGATATGATGAGTCGGCTTTATGGCAGCAGCGACTTGTTTCCCGACGACCGCGACAATGCTTACCACCCCTTCCAGACCATTAACTACGTGACTTCTCACGACGGCTTTTGCCTCTACGATCTGGTTGCCTACGATGCGAAGCATAACCAGGCTAACGGTCAGAACAACAGAGATGGGAGCGACAGTAATCTGAGCTGGAACTGCGGCTGGGAAGGAGACCTCAATGTCCCCGCGGAGGTAATGCGGCTACGGGAGCAGCAAATCAGGAATTTTTTTGCGATCCTGATGCTTTCCAACGGAACACCGATGTTCCGCGCCGGCGATGAGTTTATGAACACCCAGGGCGGCAACAATAATCCGTGGAATCAGGATAATGAGACCACTTGGCTTGACTGGGATCGGTTGGAGACAAACCGGGGCATTTTCCGATTTTTCAAGGGAATGGTCGCCTTTCGTAAAGCACATCCGTCGCTGGGGCGCAGTCGATTCTGGCGTGACGACATACGCTGGTACGGCGTCGACCAGCACGTTGACCTTAGTTACTCTTCACATAGTCTCGCATTCTGCCTGCGCGGTACCTCGCAGCAGGACCGGGATATTTATGTGATGATCAATGCCTACTGGGAGGCTCTGAACTTCGCCATTCAGGAAGGAGAGGCAAAAGAGTGGCAGCGAGTAGTCGACACCGGTAAGCCGAGTCCTTTTGATCTTCTCGAAATTGGTAGCGAGGAGCCCCTGGCCTTGCTCGATTACAAGGTCGAAGCCAGATCCGTCGTGGTGCTGCTACGAACCGCTTGAGCCGGAACAGGTTTAAGCATCTCGTGCTTGGAAGTGTCGCCGAAAGAGTCGTGCGCAAGTCGCGCGTCCCGGATGGTTTGACCGGCTCCTGGCGACTGAGATTAGCCATCTGGGAGAGTTGCGGCCAGCCGTGATAGGCTGCCGACGGCGAGAGAAACTCGACAGCGATGCAAGATTTCAACCACAGAGCAAGAAACCGCGGCTGAAGCCGCAAATTTCTCAAAGCCTGTGGTTCTGGTGGTTTGCCTCTGCTGCCTTGCTGATTTGGAGCCTGTTCAACCTATTCGCGGGACCGTCCTCCGAGGTCGCGAATATTCCGTATTCGACCTTTCGAGAACAGGTAGGAGCCGATAACGTTTCGAAGATCCACATCATCGCCGATACCATCACCGGAACTGGTCGCCTACCATGAAGCAGGGCATGCGGTGGTTGCCTGGTTCACACCTGCCGCCGACCCAGTGCAAAAGGTGACCATCGTGCCGCATGGCCAGGCTCTAGGCGTCACCGAGCAGGTTCCTGGTGAGGAACGGCACAATTTCAATCGGGCGTATCTGAAGGCACGCCTCGCCGTAATGTTGGGTGGCCGGACTGCTGAGGAGATTGCAGTCGGCGAGATTACGACCGGCGCTGAGAATGACTTGGTCGAGGCGACTCGCCTCGCTCGCCGGATGGTCACGCGGTGGGGGATGGGAAAACTTGGCCCGATAGCTTTCAGAGCGGACGAACAGCAGCCGTTCCTGGGATACGAACTTTCGCAAAGACCTGATTACAGTGAAGCAACCGCCGCCGAAATCGATGGTGAAGTTCGCCGTCTGCTCCAGGAAGCTCACCAGGAAGTCCAGCGCCTGCTTGCCGATGCGCGTCAGTCGCTTGATCGTCTCGTCGAGGCTCTCTTACAGGAAGAAACCGTCGAGCTCCACGAACTGAACCGCATTCTAGGCCCACGGCCGCAGGCCGAACCAGAGCTAGTCCAGCGTCGCGCCGAAGCTGCCTTATGATCTGAAGTGTCCCGTCAACAATCGTCCGAGAGTCTCTCCTATTTTTCACCTGAGGTTCGCAATTTTGCCTTCATCGAGCGAACGGCCCCCGCGGGGAAGGCGGCTTCGTACTCAAGCCCGTATATAGCGTGCTTCAAGTTAGAGTTGCGCGGATGCGCCGAGGTGTTGACCCGGCGCCCGCGCGAGGTGTCATCACGCCGTAATATACGAGGCGATGCGGTCCGCGGATGTCCAAATCATCTGTAGCGCAACCGGCACCAAAACCGGCACCAGACGATTTTGGAAAGTCTGAGAGTCGCGTAAGTACCTGATTTCATTGGTGGGCGGTGCAGGTTTCGAACCTGCGACCCTCGGCTTGTAAGCTGTGTTCCGGCCAGAAAACGCTGGTACAATCGGAGATCATTCGGTAACGATAGATAGCGCGGAAACCCTTGGCGCAGAAGGGGTCTCTAAATCATCGGACAATGAGATCCATCACTACTGAGTCGCATGACTTGATATCGAGAAAGGGCACAAATTCGGGCACACAGGGCACAAAATTGGGCACAGTGATCTCGTCGATTATCAAAAAGTGAAATCACCTCCACCGAGCGTCCTTCGGGTTCCACCGTCCGTCCGCGCGGCCGCCGAGTATCGGGTCTAGCAGAGCCGCCGCCTCGGCATAGCCCGTTCTCAGATCCGAATTTACCCCGACCTCCGTTCCCATCTTTCTGTAAGGTACCACCCAGTCGGGTGGCGGGGGAGGGAACCGATCGGGAAGCCGATGTTGGCGCCGTTTCTCGAAGACTCCGACGAGCGCCAGACGAAGCCGAGCCGCGTCAAGCGCCATGGACTGCTTCACAAGGACGATATCCACCAGGTCCTTGGCGCGACTGCTGCCGCGACCGCGAGGATAGGTTCTCGTGTAGGCGTGGACCTTCTCCGCGATGTGCTGCTCAAGCGGCAAGACCGGCACTTCGTCGGATGTAGCTGCCGTTTCGTTGTCGTTGCGCACAAGGTCCATGTCCTTCGTAGTCCGGGTACGTTCCCCGAGTCGGAAGTCGAGCGCCAGCGCTCCCTTGAGGACCCAACGTCCCGGAGCAGCGACCATGAGGCGGGCGAGAAGGCGGTCGAACACGACCGCTTTTCGGAGGCGCACGAGAGAAGTGCCGGTCTCTCGCGAACGAGCCAGCAGACGTTGTTCCAACGCCTGACGAAACGCAGCGCCGCTTTTGTACCTCATGCTTGGTGCCGCTCTTCGAGAGCCTGCCGAACAAGGCACTCGACTCTGCCGCCGCGCGCCCTCGCGGCCCCGAGGAGTTTTGATTGAGTTGCCATGGCTCGATTCAGCGCTTGGCCTATCGCCGAAATTATCTGTTCGGGGGCGGTCCCGGTTCCGGCTGCATCCACGATGGAGCGCACCGGCCCTGTCACTCGGATCCCGTCGCGCACCAGCACGTCTGACTTGCGAATCCGCCGGGTTGTCGTGTGGAGCGCTGCGCCGGCGGTCGCACTACGGTATCGCTTCGACCTTGGAACCGTGAGATGGACAACCTCGGGCACCACATCGGAAAGACCCAGGATGTCCAGGGCGCTCTCATGTGATACCACGGCCGTCTCTCTTGGGAATGCCCACTTTGTTGTTGATTTTGAGTGACGGCTCGATAGTCATTTAGGCTGCCTGCTTTGGATTATCAACTCCGCGTGCCCGGTCGAGCGCGAGCTCACGAGCGTGAAGGGCGGCGGCCAGTCTTGGCAATGCGCGATACCCGGCGACTTTGCGGAAGTGGCGCTCGGCTTCGAGCACACCGGCGGCCGTCCAGCGCAGGATCATGGTTCCGCCCTGCCAACGTTTGACGCGCCGCGCGATCTCGCGCACTCGGCTGAACAGGTTTTCGATCAGGTTGGTCGACGACAGCACCCGTTCCAAGCCTTCGGATAGGTGCAGGGCCATCACGGTTAGAGTCTCGTCGATACCCTCACGCAGAGATGCCGCCGCTCCGGGATGAGCGGATTCCAGTTTATGCGCCAGGTTCTCGAGCAGGCGGCGGGCGCGCTTGGGATCGCGACTGGCGTAAGCCTGGTTGATCGCAGTGCGCACTGAAGCTCGCACCCGTTCAGGCAGCGCGTCGGTGACGTTGCGTTTCTTGTGTGCCTGGCAGCGCTGGATCAGCGCGCGCTCGCCGAAGGTATCGAGCACCGCCCGGCGCAGCGCTTTGGCTCCGTCGATCACCACCAGGATGACGCGATGCGGGTCCAGCCCACGTTCGATCAGGTCCTCCAGCAGCGCCTTGCAGGCGGTCGCGTTCTCGGTCGCACCTTCCCGCAATCCCAGCGGATGTTTGCCCCCATCCACGTCGATGCCGACCGCCGCCAACACCACGTGCTCGGCGAAGTGCACGCCGTCGAGCAGCAGCGCGACCAGCTTAGCCCACTCAGATCGCGTCGCATCAGTTCAGCCAGCCGGCGTCGGGTACCGACCACGAACCGCTCGCTGACCGCGCTCTTGCCGATTCCGCGAACCTCAACCTCCTCGGGCAAGGGTTCCAGCGAGCGCGCGTAGCGCCGAGTCGAGACGCCCAGCACCATTTGCTCGAAAGCTCGCTCATCGAGCGGATCGTGCGAACTCCACGCCTGCCAGCTCGGCAAGCGCAGTTCGTGGCCATCGGTGCTGCGCGCGCGCGGCCGCCGGATCTCGACCCGCCGGCCGCCCATCACCAGCGAGCTCGGCACGTGACCGGCGCGTACGGCCTGCCGATGCTCCGGATGAGCATAGCGCTCGCCACACAACGCCATACGCTCCGCCTCCAGTTCATCCTGCACGAACCCGAACCCCGACAGCACCACCGTGTCCCACAGCGCCTCGCGCGCTAAGCCCTGAAATGGAAACCCCAGCTGCCCGATTGCGCTTTGCTCTTTCTCCCGCTTCTTGTCAGTCTTCCTCATGGCGGCTCTCCTCCTTTACGCAACCCGATCTTCCGATCGGGCGAGGTCTGCCGCCACTCAAAAATCAACAGCGCTCAGGACATCTCCCGCCTCTCTTCCGGCCGCGAGCCAAGCGGCGATCACGTCTTCGCGGGGCGAACTCGGGTACTCTCGAAATCGATAGAGCCCCTGCTGGACTCGAATGAATCGGCCCGACTTGGCATGATGAGCAAGCAGCGCCCTACTGTAGCCGCATGTTTGCGCCTGCGCAGCGGTGAAGTACCCGCCCTGTTCGGAGGCAATTTCAAAAAGCCGTGCGCGCAGAGGCTGGTCGCGGCGAGACGTTCTGTCATGCATAAGTCAAATTATACTTGACTTTCTCATGACATCAAGCTGCAAAGGATAGTTCATGCTTCGACTGTGGTTCCTCAAAACCTCATCCGCGCGACGGAAAAGCGGGGGAGTTTGCCGGAGCGCGCTAACGCGGTGGACTTCGAATCAGGAAAGCGGCGCTGCGACGGTTACACAGCGCTCTTCTTGAGCCGCTCGACACGTAGGCAGCGCGATGCGTCACTCCGCGATCGCACTGAGCGGACCGCAGACGGATTCTTCGATTGCTTAGGGTAGACTGTGCTCGCCTGAAGCTGCGCCTGAGCCCAACCCATACCGTCGCAATCTGCGCAGCCCCGGATCGCTCTGAGCTGGGCCGAATAGGACTGGCTCTGTGGGCCAGCGTCTCCACTCTGCCATTCCTCGGAATACCCGCAGTGACCGAAGGCCATGGCTTGATTGCGAAGAAAAGTCCGCCACGATTGCTTCGGCCGTCTGCTTCGTGCAGGCATGTAGCGCGACACGGTGGCTTGCGAGACGCTGAAACCGAGCATCAGAAGTTCACCATGGATCCGCGGCGCACCCCACAGAAAGTTCTCACGGGCCATTCTTATGATCAGATGTCGGACTTCGCTGGAAATCCTCGGGCGCCCGCCGCGCCAGCGACTCCGTGCTCGATATCGCCAAAGCGCTGACCAGCCGTCACGGCGCCAGCGCAAGACTGTCTCGGGCTGGACGATGATCAGGCTGTCGCGCCATTGCGGCCACCAACGCGAGAACAAAATCCATAACAGTCGATCCCAAAGGCGAAAGCACGGGCGACGAGTTCGGCTACGCTTGAGCACGGCGATTTGATGGCGCAGCGCGATCGATTCCAACAGCAGCGCAGCGAGGGTTCGCGGTTCGCTGCCAGGGGCCTCCGAGAATGATGCGCTTGTCGCGGTCCCCATCGCTTGCAGGCTACCGCCAACCCATCAAAACCATCAATCAATTCGCGCGGATCAGGTTGTGAGGAACCACACCCGTTAGCGCCAGGCTGCCGTCTCCGCTCAAGACCGAGCGCGATCTGACCGTGAACTTCAGCTTTATCGCGATGAAGCCTTTCATGACCTCGCGAATCGCGGCGCGCCCGACGATAACCTCGCCAGAATCCTGGACAAAGCTCGCGTTGGGCACCGCGGTAGGACCGAAAGCTAGTCCGCGGCTTCGAGGACAAAGGTCTCTTACCTCGCATGACGCGGCGCCGCCCCTGACAACTATGGGTTGTTGGGAGCGTCCTTTGGACCGTTATCCCGCCGCTGGTGATTTCAAAGGCTTCGGATTGAAAATCTCCAGGTTTTCTCCGCCGGTCACTTCGATTTCAGCTACCGCGCCCTGTCTCGTTGCGCGAGTAATCGCGTGATCCACAATCTGGATGGTTTGGGGTACCGGAAGTTCCATGTCCGCAACGATCGCGTTCCCTGGTGGAACCGGCACGCTCTGCAAAAATCTCATGGGCGGCATCGCCAGTGCTCCCATCATCCAGGCTCGCGTCCATATGTTGCCGATCGGGTGAAGGCTGGAGAGGAGGTTGGGGCCGGTGTTCACCATGAAGATACGCACCGACTCGCCCACCTTAGCGTGCATGGCGCCTAGCCGTTTGGCGGTAAGCGCATTAAAGCCTCCATTAAAGATCACGTAGCTCGGCTCTTCGCGCAGGAGCGCGTCGAAGTCGAAGTCGCGTGGTCCCGGAGTCCCAGGCTTCTGCCTCGTATAGGTCTCGTTCTGGCCCAGGTAAAATTCCCGATCGACATGCGGCAGTCCCTCTTCGGGTTCGACCACAATGATCCCGAACATCCCACGCGCCATATGTTCATCCATGCCGGGCACGGCGCAGTGATAAATAAAAGCGCCCGGGTACATCGCTTTGAACTTGATGGTTTTGCTCTGCCCGGGAAGAACCGTGAGCGGCTCTGCGCCGCCGCCAGGCCCATAAACCGCGTGCAAATCTATCGAGTGCCAGGTAGAGTTGTGCGCGTTATTCCGCAAAGTGAGTGTGACCGTATCGCCAACCCGCACGCGTATCATGGGTCCGGGTACCTGGCCGTCATAAGTCATATAGCTAAATTTGGCGCCGGGTTCGATTTCAGCGTCGACTTCGCGAGCCTCGAGCTCAATCTCGTTATGGATCGAATGGCTTCGTGTGATGGGCGGAGGAATTTTGGTTGGTACGGCGACGACTCCCCCACTCTCAGGGGGCAGGGCCCCGTGCCCTAATGGATGTGAGCCCTTATCGGGCGTTTCAGTATCAGACGCCGCGAATGATCGAGTGGCGCCGAAGCCGGCCAAAGCTGCACCAGCCCCTAGGAAACGCAAAAGTTCTCGACGCGAGACGATTGATCTCATCTCTGAGCCTCCGGTCTGTTAGGCTGTTCACACGCTTCTAACGAACAACTCCCCGGGCTGTAAAGCTAGTTATGCTCCTGGCGGCTGGCGTTAATGAGCCGACATCGAGCTCCCGCTGCCAGGGATCCTCAGCAGCTCGGAATCAGTTCAGCATTGGGATGCAAGATGCATCACTATCGTAATTTTCGCTGCGCGTCGAAATGCACACGGCGTTCCGGCTTGCTGCAATCGGGCGATGAGGACGCGCTCCGAGGGGTAGCTTCAACTTCTCGTCTCTAAACACCTCTCTGCAATCGGCCCTCCAGCAGCTTCTTGAGCACGACCGCCCGGTTATGCTCTTGACCTCTGGCGCTATAGACGAGCGTGAGAGTCCCGCTGCGGGCGATCTTTGCGAATTCGCCCAGCAAGCGTCCCGAATCGGGCCGCTTTAGCTCGGTGACATAACGTTTGCAGAATTCCTTCCGGCGTGCGGGATCATGCGCAAAAAATTTCCGCAGTTTCATCGCTCGGGCCAAGTTCACGCATCCGTTTTTCAACGTGCGCCTTCTCCTTTTTGATGCCGCGAGGCCATAAACGATTTACCAGGATTCCTGGTTCCATCGGCGGGAGCGGGAGGATCGTACGCTCCTTTGTCGCGATCATCGCCGATGCCTCAGCCCCAAAAAAGCATTACGAGCAGCCATGCCGGAAAAACTCGATCGAGTTCGGGGCTAGTAAAAGTGTGTGTGCTGCCGATCAGCGCGCGCCGTCTAATCCTTCTCCCAAAGATTCCACAGGAGCACACACCCCACAGCCTGCCGCCTGATTGAGTCGTAATTGCTGTCTCTTCATCACAGCATCTCAACCGCGAAACCAGAGGGCGCTATGCGTCGCGTCGGTCATCGGAAGCTTCGGTCATCCGGCCCCAAAAGCGCAGGATCGTGACCCGCGCGCGCCAACACACGCTGAGCCGCGGCAAGTATCTTCGGGCTATCGACCCAAGAAGAAGCCGGCACGCGAGGCGTGCCCGCTATTCGCGCGAGCAGTTCATTGACCTCCGAACCGGCGAGGCTTTGACATCATAAACGCCGCCTTCGACTTCCTCCCGCGGATTGTGCGTGTCAAGGACGGCACG
Source organism: uncultured delta proteobacterium (assembly GCA_963810495.1). GTDB lineage: Bacteria > Desulfobacterota > Binatia > Binatales > Binataceae > JAKAVN01. The sequence continues at coordinate 580,523 of CAWENP010000008.1, read as the reverse complement.
TATCGCGCTGAATGCATGATCTATCGGCGGCAGCAGCAGCACCGCCGCCAACGCGCCATGATCCAGACGCAACCGCGCCGCAGTCGAGAGCGGTGCGCCACGCTTTCGCTCGGCCATCGCAAGAAGAATCCTTTCCTCGATCCGTATATGCCTGAGCAGCTGCTCACGGGAGCGCTGGTAAGCTTCATTCCGAGGAACTCCGCTCTCATAAACAGCGTTATCTAGAAGTTCATCGAGTTGCGAGTGCTCGGCCGCCATCAGGGCATACAGGTCTCCACTGCCTAACAGGACCGAGCGGCCCCGCTTCTCCTGAACTAGCTTTGGGCGCCGCTCGTTCATGAATATCCCCTTTGGATCCGCTTTGGTCATCGTCCCCGGCAATCAGAACAGTCTGTAAATGCCGCCTACGACCGACGCGATCACCACCAGGCTCAGTCCCAACAGCAGCCAGTGCAGAAGTTCCATCCACGCGGGTGCCCAACGAGGTTCGCCTTGCGAGGCTCTGCCGAAGGCGAGGGCCGACAGCCAGTGGTTCGACGATGAACAGCATCAGACCGAAGACCACCCAGAACCCAACCATCGCGTTCATCCATCAACAGTGCGGCTCAACGAAACGCTGGCATCCGCCGAGGGCATACGGTGCGTGCGACCGTTCACTCCTTATCGGCAGCTTTGCGATCACGATTGCGGTGTGGCTCGCGATACCTTCGTTCGTTTCTCGCTTCGAGCCCGTGGTGATGAACCGAATATATTGAAGATCGATCAGCCCTCGATGCGTGAAGCGTGTCGTGGGGGGCCGGGAATATCCGCCAGATACCGATTCAGCTCAGAGAATAGAAACTCAAGTCGTCGCATTGACTGGAGTTCCGCGATCATCGTGCGGCGTGGCTCGAGCGGCCACGATGCCAATCGGGCGAACCCTCCCTCCTCCAAGTGTGAACTGAACTCGTTGAGCGGCTCCGCCAATTCACCGGCTGAGTGTTTCTGCGCGATCGCACGAGCAGCGGAAGCGCTGAAGCATTCAGCGCCGCTGAAGAAATCCAGCCACGAGTTAAGCTGCCCACGAATCGTCCGGAAGAACCGCTCGCGCGGAAATTCCGTTACTGGGTCGAGTTCCGGCATTTGAGTAAGAACGCGCGCTGTCGCGATCGAGGAAAGCCGGTTCGCAATCCGGCGAAGAGTCCCGGCTGCTTCGACGATCCCTTCATGGTAGACGGCGCAGGTGCGTCCTTCCATCCGCGCGTCATCGGCGATCTCGAGGAACTCGGTCAGTAGGCGTATCGTTTCCGAGTTCGTCTTCAGGATTTGATCCTCGCTGCTCGAAGCTGAGCCGCTTGGCGCTAGCGCGAGCATATTGGCAATGACTCTTCGCAGTCTGGGCAACAAGGAATCACCGGCGTATTCCGGCCACAGGGTAAAGAAGACTATCGCCACGACAAAATCACCAAGCAAAACGCCCCAAATGCGCCAAAGAGGTTCGTAGATATTGACGGATGGGCTCAACCCAACGAACACCAAAGAAAAAATGATTCCCATTTGCTTGCCCGCGTACGATATCCGCGCATTGCCGAGCGATGAGTATGCAAACGGATAGAAGACGGCGAAGGCCGCAAGCATATAGGTTGGGAGCGTGTCGAAGTTAGGCGAAACTATAATGATAGCGAGAAGCGAAACCGTTCCTCCGATAACAGCTCCGGCGATTCGGAGGTACATCTTGTGCAGGGTTGCTCCATAGGTGGGAGTCGCGATGGCTATTACGGTCACCAGGATAATGAATAAGTCCGGACGCCGGCTGATAAGGCCGATGATATAGCAGAGTACGGTGCATAACCCGACTTTCAGGCTATAACGCAAAGCCGCGGGATCTGCAGCGTTCGGTCAATCGAGGCACAGGACTATTCGACAGATCCGCCGTCGTGGGCCGCGGAGGTTCATCCAGTGGGCGCTCGATGAGCCTGGTCAGCACCGCCAGCGAATCGATGAATTCCGCGAAATTTTCGATTTCTGCCGAACTGGCTTTGCCCATGTATGCTGGTCTGATCTCAACGACGCGCGCGGCCAGATTGTCCGTCGCCAAGCGCACACGCGTCCGCGTGTCGGGAGCTTGCTCGTCCGCGCCTGTAGCAATGCGCGTTGGAAGGTTGTGGGAGATCTCGTCGAGCGCATCGGCGATCGCATCTACCGCCCCTTGAATTTCGCCCGGGACCATCGTGCGAATTTCTCGAGGTAGGTTCTCGCGCACCGTAGTGATGAGGCGATCCACTTCGAGACTGATGCGAGCCGCGCGCGTGATCGCAGCAAGCAGGATCGCCCGGCGATGCTCGGACGCGCCCTCGGCCACGCGCTTGATCAAGAAGTGCCATATGTGCGGGTAGGTCGGAAGTCGGTGCCGGCAGCGGCGGTCGAGGTACACTTTCGCCAGCGAGAAAAAAGTTCGAAGCCTCGAGAAGCTGCGAACGGGCACGCGCGACGCTCGCTCCGAGAGACTCCATCAGGATCGGCTCGCCCGGGTCCGGCCACAACCAGTTGTCGAACAGGACGATCACGCCGAAGGCAATCGCGCTACCGTCGAATGAGGCTGCTGCGTTCCAACCGATTTCCTCAGGTAAAAATATCACGTCGTAGAACGTAATGAGGCAGACTATCTGTATAACCACCAGGCCCGCGCCGAGCTTGCGCGTCGCTCCCACGTAAGTTGAAAATGAAATCCATGCGAAGACAAACGGCAGCATCAACCACGGCGTCTCCGCGAATGCGCGCGCCATCACCACCGACGCGATTAGAGCGAGCATTACCGCGATTTGCCATGCCAGGGCCTTGCGAATGGACATCATCGGTCCTGCGCCGGCCAGGAGCCACACAATAACCGCGCCCAGTTGAGTGTTGACGTGGCAGCTCGCGTCCAGTCCAATCGCGATTGTCACAATCGTGGAGATGCGTAAGGCGGTGCGGATCTTCCGGGGGCTGGGAGCAAGTTCGTGTGCGACTAGCGCTTCGAGTCGATCCAACCAGGCAAGTGGCCCTTGGATGCCGAACTGTTGCTCTATAAATCCTGCCACGCGCTTCGCTCAGCGATCGCCCTCGGTTTTTTCAATCGCGGTCGCCCGCAGCGGGAGAGAAAGAAACGCGGACATACAGTGGCTCTATTAAGAAGCGCTCTTCTCGGCTTTAAATCGTGCAAATTTCCAGAGGCTTTTGGAAGTCGCGACGGTAAAATGCCGCAAATCGGAATCGGTTACGGCGGACGTCGCCGTAACCTTCGGCACGCCCGTCACCAGACGAGGCGCAAATTCTCCTGACCACTCGGGACAGTATATGAGGGACGCCGCAGAACCAAAGGGTCATGGATCGAGCGCACGAAGACTTTTCCGTGTCGATCATCAGGCTTGTCCCTGCTGAAAATTATTTCGCAACAGAAATTGAAACAGACGAGGGGCGACTTTGCTGCGATGAACTGACGCGGTCGCAAGCTGTACAAAGAGCAGCTGCCGTGTGATCCAGATTCGAACGCCATGAATACGAAGATTCGCGGACCTTGCGGTACCGGCCGCCACGCAACCAATCGAAATCAGCAATTGCGTCTTCAGGCCGCGAAGCGCTGATGGCGATGGTGCAACCCGCCGACTTGCGGGATGGCGATGACTCGACCGCTCCGCGGTTCGTTGGACGCGGCGCGACTGCGGACAATCGTTGTCGAGTGAGAGATGCGTTCGGGTCAGGTGGTAATAGTCCACGTATGATGAAAGGACGCGGCGCAAATGGCGTTCGTTAGAGATGATGACGTGGTCAAGGCATTCCCGCCGGATCGAGCCGATCCCGCGCTCGACGTAGGGATTCTGCCACGGTGACCGTGGTGCGGTGACCACTTCAGTGATTCCCATCGCCGCAAGCCGCTTGCTGAAGACCGAGCCGTGCGACGCGTCGCGGTCGCGCGGCAGAAAGCTGGGAGCTGTGTGCCACGGGAACGCTTCAATTACCTGCTGCGAAAGCCAAGCTGCCGTCGGATGTTGCGTAACATCGTACCGCACAATCGTTCTGCGACCGCGAGCCAAGATGACCAACACGTAGAGCAGTCGAAACGAGGCCGACACCGCGACGAACATGTCGATGGAGGCAATGCCGATTGCTTCGTTGCGCAGGAAACTGCGCGATGTCGGTGAAGGCGTTCCGACTCGTCGCACCATGTACTTTGAGACCGTAGCTTGGCTGACCTCAATACAGAGCTTCAAGAGCTCGCCGTGGATGCGGGGCGCGCCAATAGAGCAGGAAGCCTTGACGGTGCCAGCGGTTACCGTCGCCGACTTCACCAATACCACGTGTTCAAGCAGCCGAGTGCGGCCGAGCCCGGCGAGTCAAAGGCGGTTGCGTCCTGCCCCATCCACCGCCTGCGCCGACGATGCTCAGCGGAAGCCCTGGACCGTGACCACTGCCGTCTGGCCCATGCGGAATGGACGCTGCGGGTCGCGATTTTCGAGCACGATACGGACCGGGAAGCGCTGCGAGAGCCTTACCCAGTTGAGCGTCGGCTCGACCTGCGGCAGCCCGGCAATCGTGGCGCCGTTTCCCTGGTAGAGCGCCCATCCGGCTTCCTGTACGCGGCCCAGGAAGCGCCGGTTCGGATAGCTCAGCAGGTAGACCTCGACGTGCATTCCCGGGCGAATTTGATCGAGAAAGTTCTCGCGAAAATTCGCCAGCACGTACCATTCGCGATTGTCGACCAGGCTGACCACTTCTCTGCCTTCATTGGCGTATTGGCCGACCGCTATGTTGAGGTTGGTGACGTAGGCGTCGAAAGGCGCCTGCACGTAGCAGTACTGCACGTTGAGTTTGGCGTTGTACAGGGCCGCCTCGGCGTTCTTGCGCCGCGCATTGAAATCGTCATATTGGCCGAGTTCGTTTTGCGATCTGCGCACCTCGCTGTGCGAGCTCTCGACGGCAGCCTGGGCCGACGCGAGACGGCTGCGTGCGTTGAAGACGTCGTTGGCGGTGACGAAATGCCGGGCGAGCAGCGGAACTATACGGTCGAGATACTGCTTGTCGTAAGCCGCATCGGCCTCGAGCTGATGCTGGCGGGCCTGGGCGGAACGGATCGCGTCCTGCAACGCATCGATCTGGAGGTTGGTCAGGTCGAGGTTCGCCTCCGCGCGCTCGAGCGCCGCCTGGTATGGCCGCGGATCGACGACGAAGAGCAGCGCACCCTTGGCCACGTGCTGGTTGTCGTGAATGGGCAGTTCGATGATCGGCCCGCTTTCGTGCGGTGCGACACCGACGACGTTGGCTCGCACGTAGGCGTCGTCAGTGCGTGGATATACATAGTACAGGCGCAGCACGTAAAGGCCGACGACAGCTGCGCCGAGCACGATTAGCAGGCCGATGATCCGGCCGGCCACGTGCCGAAGCGGCGAGCTCTCTGCCAATGCCTCGTCGTCCGCCATCAGCGCGCAACTCAGATGCGGTTGATGAAGATCATCCAGACCACGCACGAAAGCAGCAGGGCGAGGCAGGGATACACGAGCGCCAATGGTCCGAGGTGAGGTTCGATCCGGGTCGTGGCGAACAGCGCGCGAGCAACAGCCGCGAGCGCGCCGCCTCCGATCGCACAAATCAGCCAGGCCGGAAAATTCCCGCCCGCGATATCGACCACCGGATCGCAGCCGCTGAATAGCGGTGCCGCCAACGTCAGCGCGGCGAGAGGAAACCGCCGCTGCGGCTTTATGGTATGCCGGTTCAAGTTCTTTAGATCAGGCGCTTCATCGATTGCCGCTCTCTGGCCTCCGGTCGTCATCCTGAGAGTTTGTGAATTTTTGAGCGAAGCGAGTTCTCCTTTTCGGTGAAGTTTTTCTTGGGTCTTCCTGAGCGAAGGTCGCCGGAGTCGAAGGATCTCGCGCGGCCCTCCGCGCGTAGTCCATGATTTCCGGATTTTCACGATTAGTCGGAATCGGCCCTGTCGCGGTCGGGTCATCGATTGAATTGCCAATCATTGCGGGTTAGCGCGCGGAAGACCGCGCGAGGTCCTTCGACGGCGTCCGCAGACTCGCTTCGCTCGATAACCGAACAACTTCACCGATCGCATCATCCGGCCCGGCGTCGCGCGCCCATTCGCCAATCACGGTACTGCTTAGTTGGGTAACGGATATTGTTGGTGTCGAAGCAAAGCATCGCCCCGAGATCGGAATGTGCGCGCGCGCGCTGGCCGATCGCCTGGCGCGCGCGCCAGGCTATATTCGTGCAGGCGGCGAAAGTTTACCCGCTCTTGAAGTCTACCGCACGCTGGCCGGGCGCCGCGAGCGCGCGCTTCCAGTTGTAGTGCGGATCGAGCGCGGCGGCGCGTATGGGATCCGCAACTTCGCCGGCCTTGATCACTCTGGTTTGCGTCCTGGCAGTAGGCATAGTCCGGATCCTTACGCGTCCACTTGGATGCATGTTCCCCAAAAAGATACGGGTAAGATTGTTCGCAAATGCAAGCGGAGTCAAATCGTAGCATGCCCATTTCCAGCCATTTCATAAGAGCGCTACGTTTAGCGATTGGCGTCGGCATTCTCGCGGGGCTGGCCGGATGCGCGCGGCTGGCGGAGGAGACCGAGGTGAATCCGGATCGATGGGCGCCGCCGAGCGCCGATCGGATCTGGACGCCGTCGCCGGCGTCGGCCAGCGACTATCGGATACCGAGCGCTTTGCGGCCGCCGCCGGGTTCCGCCTCGCCGGCGCCGATGGGGCCGTCGGGGCAGGAGCCCGTCCTTAAACAGGGCCAGCCGTATGATTTGCCCGCGCTGCTGGACCTGGCGCTGAGTGAAAACCCCGACACCCGGTTCGCATGGGAGTCGGCGCGTCAGGCGGCCGCCAGTTTTGGCGCCGCGCGCGCGCCGTACTATCCGCTGGTGAGCGCAAACTCGGCCAACGGTTACTCGCGGACGCTGTTCCCGCTGCCCGGGGGGCAGCTTGCACAATTTAAGTTCTGGCAGGCCGAGCCGCTGGTGCAGATGACCTACACGTTGCTGGATTTCGGCCGCCGAAGTTCCAGCGCCGAGGCCGCGCGTCAGGCGCTGGCCGCCGCCAATTTCAGCTTTGACCGCAAGATGCAGGACGTGGTCTTCGGAGTGCAGCGGGCATACTACGCGCTTTGCGCGGCCAAGGCCGCGGTAACCGCGGCGCGCCAAAACCTCGAGCTTGCGCGGTCGGACTTCGACGCCGTGTAGCAGCGTCTGAATCTCGGCCTTGCCACCCAGCCCGCGCTGCTGCTCGCCCGGGAGCGCGTCGCGCAATCGCAATACGACGTCGCCAACGCGGAGTTGATGGTGCACGACGCCCAGGCGGGTCTGGCCGCCGCAATCGGCATTTCCGCCGAGGAACCGATGGAAGTGGCGAGCCTCGAGACCGTGGCGGTGCCGGTCGCGCTCGACGGTCAGGTCGACGAACTGATCGCGGCTACGATAAGGCAGCGGCCCGACCTGGCGGCGAAAGTCGCGGGGCTGCGCGCGAGCCAGGCGCGGGTCGCGCTGGCCAAGGCGGCCTGGTATCCGACCGTCGGGCTGACGGCGAACTACGGCCAGCTCATCTGGCAATACACCTTTCTTGGACCGCCCAACGCATGGGCCAATCAGCCGCAATATTCGGCGCTGGTCACGCTGCAGTGGGACGTGTTCACGGGGCTTAAACGGCTCAACGACGTGAGAGCGGCCGAAGCTGAGGACGCGGCGACGCGCGCGGGCGTCAAATCGGCGGCGATCGGCGCGATCGCCGAGATGTGGCGCGCATACTATGAGTTCCAGTCCTCGCAAAAGAAATACTCCTATGGACAAGCACTCGTCGCGGCGGCTCAGGAAGCCTACGACGCAAACAGCGAGACCTATCGGCAGGGCCTTAGCACGATCGTCGAGCTGCTGACCGCGCAGCGCGACCTCGCCAATGCGCGCTACACCCTGATCCAGAGCAGGGCGGACCTGCTGACGTCCTATGCCGCAGTGGCTTACGCAGCCGGCGCGCTGCGGATTCCCTGAAGCGCGCGGTGATACTGATGTCGGCGTGGGGCGAAGACCAATTCACCCTTGCCGGGCCACTGGTACCAGGGCTTAGGCGGACCGAGTATCCCCCTTGTTCGCAGCCCTCCCGGAACGTACTCGCAGCTTGAGCGCATCCGCATGAAGGTCGAACTGATCACCCCCGAGTCTGGACCGTCACGGCGGTTGCGCAAATGGCGATTGATCCGGTTTCCGCAGCTCACAATGCCCTTGCTCGCAGCCTACACGCCGCCGGGCGTGGAGCTGCACCACACCGACGAGATCGTTGAGCCCGTCGACCTGGACCGCGACGCAGATCTGGTTGCGATCACGTGTAACACCCCGGCGGCGGCGCACGTGTATCGGCTGGCCGGGCAGCTGCGCGCCCGCGGCCGGCGCGTCGTTTTGGGCGGACCGCACGTCACCGCGATGCCTCCGGATGCCCTGCGCCACGCCGACGCGTTGGTGATCGGCGAAGGGGAGCTGGTCTGGCCGCAGGTCCTCAATGACTTCGCCCGCGGCCGGTGGCAACAGATCTATCGCGGTCGGCCCGCCGATCTACGCGGCATGAAAGCGCCGCGCTGGGATCTCATTCGCGGTCGACGGTATGGACGCGCGGTTACGATCGCCACGCGCGGATGCGTGCACCGCTGCGGCTACTGCTCGATCCCCTTCCTATACGGGCGCGGGCAGCGTCGGCGTCCGGTCGAGGAGGTGGCGCGCGAGGTGGCACTGATGCTCGGCAAATCGGTGGTCTTCTGGGACGACTACCTGATGGCCGCGCGCTCACGCGGTCGCACGCGGTCGAGCCGCGGCTCAAGACGTTTCTTCGAACGGAACTCCCTTGATGCGCATGACGCGGCCGAGCCGCTCTGCGACCTTGCGATAGGGTTGCCGCACCTTCGGCGCGGTCGAAGAGTTAAAGCGATACTTTAATACCGCACAGATTGTGGAGTTAACCATACAGTGGCTCTATTGAGAAGCTCTCTTCTCGACTCTCGACCGTGCAAATCGCGAGCGGCTCTTGGGAGTCGCGACTGTCAAATGCTGCTAATCGGGATCGGTTGCTGCGGACGTCGCTGTAACCTTTGGCATCGCCCGTTATTCAGACGAGGCGCAAATTCTTCTGATCACTCGGCACGAGTATATGAGGGACGCCGCAGAACCAAAGGGTCACGGATCCGGCGCGCGAAGACTTTCCCGTGTCGATCATCAGGCTCCGGCCTGGACCAACGATCACGTGAGTTCAGACGGCGCCTGACGCAGTCCGGCTTACTCCCCGCCGATATGGGCTCCCTTCTCCGCTACCGAGCGGCGCATGAGCAGAACGAACGCCACCAACAGAACCGCGACTGCAGCTGAAAATGAGAACACGTCAAAGTAAGCCATTGACGACGCCTGTTGAGCTCGCGACTGGCCGAGAACGCCCAACGCCATTTGATGTGACAATACAGCATCGCCGTTGTGCTGCAGAAAATATGCCTGGCCCCGTGCCAAGAGAGTGTTGACCGGAGGGTTCAGGGGATCGAGGCTTTCATTCAGCCGCAGGGTATGAAACTGCTCGCGTCGTTGCTGAATGATTTGGGCGACAGAGGTCCCCACACTGCCACCCTCGTTGCGCAGCAGAGCCAGCAATCCGACGGCAGCGCCGCGGATTTCCTTCGGGAGATAGATAAACGCCGCCACGTTAAGTGGCGCGAATAGCATCGAAAGTCCGGCGATGACCACCACCCTCGGCCAGACCACCTGCCACGGACTGATATCCAGGTTGAGGAGTGCCATCCAGTAGTTTCCCAGCGCCATCGTGATTAATCCGCCCGCCATCAGGTATCGGGCATCGACCCCGCGCGACAGCAGGGCGCCGACGACAACGAGCATGACGATCGCAAAGATCCCCGATGGCGAAAGCACCAAACCCGAGGTGGTTGCGTCGTAGCCAAAAAGTGACTGCAGCAAAGCGGGAAGCGAAATGGTGTTGGCGTAGAGTACTCCGTAAGCGCAGAAGATAATGACGCAGCAGATGCCAAAGTTTCGGTCGGCCATCGTCCGGAGCGCGACTAGTGGATTGCGCAGCGGCAATTCGCGATAGATCAAGCCGCCCAGGCCGAGCAAGAACAGGATCAACAGGCCTTGCACGCGATAGAACGGATCGCCGAGCCAGTCCCACTCCTGCCCCTTGCTCAGCATGACCTCCCAGCAAACCATGGTCACAGTTAGCAGACAGAGGCCGAGCACATCGAAGGGTTCGCGTCGATTCCGATTCCTGGCCCGTTCAACTTGTAGATATTCCGGATCTTCGACCAGCGCGTGGCACATGAAATAGGCCAACAGGCCGATAGGCACGTTCAGATAGAAGATCCAGCGCCAGCCGTAGTTGTCGGTGATATAGCCGCCGAGCGTTGGCCCGACAACCGGCGCGAGAAGTGCAGCCATCCCAAAGATCGTCATCGCCTGGCCCTGTTTCTCTTGCGGGAACGCATCCAGGAGCACGGCTTGGCTCGAGGGTTGGAGACCACCCCCGGCCACACCCTGAAGCGCTCGAGATGCGATTATAAAACCAAGGCTTCCGGCCATTCCGCACAAAGCGGACGCCAACGTAAAGATGGCTATCGAGAGCAGGAAATAGTTTCGCCTGCCCAGCCGCAGCGCGAGCCATCCGGAAATCGGCAGGACGATCGCATTGGATGCGAGGTAAGTGGTGATGACCCACTCGCTGTCAACATTGGCAGCCGACAAACCGCCGGCAATGTAACGCAAGGAAACATTCGCGATGGTGGTATCCAGAACCTCCATGAAGGTCGGGATTACCACAGCAAACGCTATCAGCCAGGGATTGACCGATCGCCTCGCGAGCGGAACCTGGAGCGCTGCGGCACTCATTGAGGGCCGGGCGCAGAAACGGGACCAGTCGCGGATACTGAGGCTTGAAGCATCTTGCCAGCGTTCGGACCGGTAGGCGTCTCGTGGATGTACACGTACGGAGTGACCGATAGCCCGATGAACAGTGGAGCTACGTCAGGATCGTAGTTGGTCAACTCGATTCGCACCGGCAGCCGCTGCACAACCTTGACGAAGTTTCCGGTCGCATTCTCGGCCGGCAATAGCGCCAGCGTAGATCCGGTTCCCATCGTGAATCCGGAAACGCGACCCTGAAAATGCCGGTGACTGCCGTACATGTCGACGTCGAGCTCCACCGGTTGTCCGATGCGCAGATTCGCCAGTTGCGTCTCCTTGAAGTTAGCGTCGACCCAAATATCGGTGAGAGATCGCAACGCCATCAGCCCCTGCCCGGCGATAACCTGATCGCCTGGGTTGACGTTGCGACGCGTCACGACACCGTCAATGTCGGCCACGACATCGCAATAGGAAAGGTTCAGCTCGGCTTGATCGAGATTGGCTTGGGCCTCATTTAACTTGGCCTCAGCCTGTTTGGTGTCGGGTGCATTTTTGGAAATCTCATCGAAGATCGCATCGATATTGCCGGACGAGTCGCGCTTGTAGAACTCTGCGAGCATCTCGTCGGGAGACTCATTGAATGAATGAAAAGACCCGAGCTCGGCCGCAGTCTGCATGAGTCGCGCCTGGGCAACCTTGACCGCTGAATAAGTTTGGTCGAGATTCGCGGGGATGCCGCTCAGGTCATCGCCGTTCTTAGGTGTGGGTGGCAGCCCAAGTTCGGCACGAACCTGCGCCGACATCATGCTGAGCCTTCTGCTGCTGTGCCTGAGCTACCGAAAAGGCTTCCTGGAACGAATCGAACTCCGATTTTGATATAACCTGCTGTTGGTACAGCTGCTGCTCCCGCCCGTAGTCGGCGCGGGCCTTGATGAGGATGGCATTCGCGGCTTGAAGAGCGTCTACTTTGGAGTGCAGGTCGGCGACCTGGTTGTTGAGGTTGTGCATCGCATTTGCCAGATCGAACCGTTGGCTGCGCGCCAGACTCTCAAGGCCCCGAACTTTCGCTTGTGCTGTGACAATGCCGGCCTGCGCAACCGACAGCGCAGCTTGCGCGATTTCGACCTTGACCTGGTACGGCTCCTTGTCAAGCTGCACGAGCAGGGCGCCCTTCCGCACCCGATTGTTGTCGTCCACCAGCACACGCACGACTTGACCAGGCACCCGCGGCGCCACAAACGTCACGTGTCCGTTAACGTAGGCGTCGTCTGTTGACTCTGTTCTGAAGGCAGTGATGGCCCACGGGATGGCCTCGTATAGCGCCAAAAGGAGAAGCACACCGCCGGCGATCCACATCCACAACTGCCGCCTTTGAGGCTGCTTCCCAGTTGGGGCTTGCGCGATTGGCGCATCGGCCTCCGGCGTCGGTACAGATGGCGCCGGTTCGTGGAGGGATTTGCCAGCCGACTCTGCTGAGTTTCCATCAGGCATTGGCGCGATCCTCCACTAATTCACAACCGCATCAATTTCGTCGCGCCCGTATCGTAGCCACGTTCCGTGCTATTGGCCACCTCTATCAATCGGTTCCGCGATCCTCCTCTTTAGATTGAGTGCCATTCGGATGCCGCCGCTTTCCAGCTGTACTCGATCGATCAAGTGGCGGAGGTTGTCGGCAATTCCCGCTTCAAGCGCGAGTTGTTTGCCTTTCTTCTCGGCTTCATATGGCGCCGACTGCAGGCGGCCAAACGGCACTCCGCCGTCCTGAAGGGTCGCAGCGATCGCTCGTTTGCGAGTGGACGACTATGAGTTTTGCAGGAATCAATCCGCCGCGCTGATCTCGCCTAATAGCGGGATTTCGGATGAGACCGACCGTCAGGCCACCGTTATGATTGGGAGCGGAGAAGAATGCTTGTGCGGCAGCGTGAATCGGAAGCTTGCGATCATAGCCTGGCCGTCTCTACTACTAGACCTGGATATGGCAACCGCCACGGCCCTGGGAAGATGTGTTCTTCCATACGCGGCACGAATACTACGTGTGCTGACAGCCCCTTTGCAGAATGCATAGTTCATAACCCGCACGCGGGCCGGCAAGACCCCGGATGCAGGTATCGGTTGGCTCAACCGCCGGTACATCCTCATAAGTACGTCCCCCTGTTGCTCGTCGTTGTCCGCCCAGAGCCAATTCCGTAGCTCACCAATTCGATTCCGACTGGGAGAGTGTGAGCGTACGTTTGCCATCGTTGGGCCTCCCTGGCGGTAAAGGCCGTAGTAATTAGACTCGAGATATCGCTAGTAGCGTACTGTCAGCGTGTCGTTTACAGACCATGTAGAAATCTGCGTGCACACTTGTCTGGCGTTGTTCAGTGCCGTGAGAGCGCGACCGACGAAGACATTCGAAGGAAGCGGATTGTAGGCGATCGATAAGATCGGCGAGTTCGCTCGTCAGCGGACCGCGTAAGCTGGGTTGCGTTCCCTCGCTTATGACGATTGCCAAGGCGGCACCGCCTTGCGACGATGCCTACCGTTGCGCTGTCGATGCAGAGCGCGGTTGAAGCGCGCGCTCAAATTCTCGAATGCGATCTTGGTGACCGCCAGCTTGAGGTTGTCATACACGGTCGGAAGAGCGACACTCTAAAAAACGGGCTTGGCCGCACTGTTCGCCCGTCAGGAGGAAAACGATGAGTTTTATCGATAAGGCACTAGAAGCAAACCGCAACTATGCAAAAAGTTACGATCCAACGCTGGGGAAGCGTCCGGCCCCCAAAATCGTAGTTGTAACCTGCATGGATCCACGGCTCTCAGACCTCCCTGGAATCTTGGGTCTGCCGCAAGCCGATATAGACGTTATCCGGACCGGCGGACCCGCGGTAACAGAAGATGTTCTCGGGGAACTTGTTGTTTCCAACCGTGTACTCGGAACCACAGAGATACTGCTTCTCAACCACACCGGCTGCGGGTTCACGACCTTCACAGATGACGAGCTGAACGCGAAGCTGAGCGCTTCGACCGGAGATGCTTCGCCGGCTCCAATGCGCTTCTTCTCCTACAAGGACCCCGAGCAAAATACCAGGGAGCAGATCAAGAAAGTCAGGTCGCATCCCTGGATTGCCAAAGACATCCCCGTGCGCGGCTGCATTTTCGACGTGGACACGGGCAGATTGCAGGAAGTCAAAGTATCTTGAACACAGCCCGCTGGCGGCGGTTCAGTCAATGAGTAAGGAAGTGGAAAGGCGATTGCGTCTGTTTAACTTCCCCTAGCGACATGGATCCGAAAGGCAAAGTGGCGCTAGTCACCGGTGGGGCCCGCATCGGACAGGTCGTTGCTCACAGCCTCGCGGAACGCGGGTGTGATCTGGCGCTCATCTACCGCGGCTCGCGTGAGGCGGCGGAAGCTTCGGCCAAAGCCGCGATCAACGCAGGGGTGCGGGCGATTACCATCCGGGCCGATGCGACCGATGAGGATCAGATCGCAGCGGCGGTCAAGGAAACACATCGCGCACTAGGACGCATCGATATCCTGCTTAACATGGCATCGATCTATCTGAGCACGCCAGACCCCAAGGAGGCGGATTGGTCGAATACGATCGACGCCAACGCCCGCAGCGTCTTTCTTTTCTCGACCGCTGCTGCACCGATTATGAAGCAAAGCACTGGAGCGCGAATTATTAACTTCGCGGACTGGCTGCCCGTAAGCGGCCGCCCTCGCTACAGAGGCTTTGTGCCTTACTATTCATCCAAAGCCGCCGTGCTCGGCCTGACCGAAAGTCTCGCGCTTGAACTGGCTCCAGAAATTCTGGTCAATGCGATCGCGCCCGGGCCGATTCTTGAGCCACCGGGGCTGACTCCGAAGGAGAGCACGGAGGTGATCGAAGCCACACCGCTTCGGCGATGGGGCGGCGCCGCGGAAATCGCCAAAACGATACTCTTCCTGGTCGACAGCGATTTCATCACCGGTGAATGTATCCGCGTCGATGGCGGCAGGCATCTCTTTTGACGGTACATCTGCTCGAGCGTGTTAGCCCGCAACATGGCTCTGGGATTACGCACAGGAATATATGTTAAGGCTGATGACGCCGCGATAAGGACGTTGGCACATGTCCAAACGAGACTCTTGGCTCAAGGTCAAGTACTCGAACTAGGAAGTAGGCCCACAATGTCAGGATCTGCCACACTTGTTATTGCTCAAATCGTCGAGACCACGCGGGTTAAGATCATTACTTCCGAGACCGATGACCGCGCACGGGATAACTATACCATCGTCAATGGAGAAATGCTCTACGAAGACGGCAAACACACCGGCGCTGGCGCGCCAACTGGTGCGCTCGCAGCGGATGAATTGAAACCAAGAAGGGAAATCCCGGAGTAAAACGCTATGGCCTCGAAACTTGCCGAAGATCCCCGCATCGACCCGCGTCTCAAAGCCGTACTCGGCAGCCTTGGTTTGCTGACCGCCACGGGAGACGTGGCGAGCCGCGAGGATATGCTGGCAGCGGCGAATAGCGAATCCGGCAAAAAGGAGGCTGCGTCGATTGTAACAATGCTCGACGCCTTTGACGATGAAACCGTCGCCCCATCGGCTGGACTGAGCATTCGCACTGAACGCGTCGTGTCGGCTCCCGATGGCAACACGATCAACATTCAGTTCATACGCCCTGACAATGCTGCCGCGCGTGTCCCGTGTGTCTACTACATTCACGGCGGCGGCATGACCATGATGTCGTGTTACTCGGGAAATTACCGGGCTTGGGGCAAAATCATCGCCGCCAACGCCGTCGCCGTCGCAATGGTCGACTTTCGCAATGCCCTGGTCCCGTCTTCGGTTCCTGAAGTCGCGCCGTTTCCGGCCGGCCTCAATGATTGTGTTTCCGGCTTGAAGTGGGTTCATGCCAGCAGTGGGACGCTCAACATTGACCCAGCGCGAATTATCGTCGCCGGCGAGAGCGGCGGGGGAAATCTCACGCTTGCCACTGGACTGAAACTCAAGCGCGACGGCGACCTCGGGCTGATCAAGGGCCTCTATGCCCTCTGCCCCTATATCGCGGGGCAATGGCCCCAACCGCAATATCCATCCTCGATCGAAAACAACGGGATTCTGCTGGACCTGCACAACAATCGTGGCGCTATGGGTTACGGCATCGAAGCTTTCCGTAATCGCAATCCGCTGGCCTGGCCGGCGTTCGCCACAGCCGAAGACGTCGCAGGCTTCCCGCCCACTGTGATCAGCGTTAATGAATGTGACCCGCTTCGTGACGAAGGCATCAGCTTCTATCGGCTGCTGCTGCAAAGCGGCGTGCGTGCGACCTGCCGGCAGGTGATGGGAACCATCCATGGTACCGAAATCATCTTTCCGACCTGTTGCCCCGACATCAGCCGTGCCACCGCGAGTGACATCGCCCATTTCTGCGCACACGCTGAAAACGCGCGGTAGGCGAAGACAACAGGTACGACCAGCGGCGAACGCGGGATCCAGGTGCGCGGGTCTTGGAAGCCGTGAACAGCCGGCAGTTGGCGGTCGTCGACCAAGTCGTGGCGCCGAGCTTCGTACGCCATTGTCGAGCCTGCGCCCGGCCCTGCCTTTTGTCGTCGAAGCGAAGTTTATGGCGTCCCATTCAGATTTGCGTTCAGCAAAATCACGTCTGCTCAAAATTAATCAGTTGATGACATAAATCTTCAGTAACTAGACGCTGCCCGAAATCGTATAGCCGGTCTAGAAACAGTCGACACCGTCTCCCGGAAGGTCAATGGCCAGTACGCGGGCATTTTGGGCTGGGTGAAATCGGTGCCGTCGGTTGGGCATGCGCGAATCTTCCGGTTTTGCGTCCCCCACAATTTGCGCCTGGCAGTCCTTGTCATCTGGAAGTTTGACGGTACCTGTTCAATCTGGTTTCACTTTAGACCACAAGCAACTCTTCATGCGCCTTATACGTTGACAGATGCCCCGAACGAAGAAGGGGTGCGCCAATATTGCAGCGTGGACTATGCGCCGACCGAAGTTAAGAATTGTTTGGGCATCCACCGACAAATGAGGAAATTCGCATCAAAATAGCCCCAACGAGCCGGTCGCGGCCGCTAGGCTACGACTTTATTCCCGCTAGCTTGGGAGAGAGAATAAATTTGTGTTAGCCCTCACTCTCCCCTAGACATGAGGGGAGAGGGGAGAAAATGTGGGGTGAAGGTGTTTTTGACGCCTTTTCCCTCTTTCTCCAATGGAGAG
Organism: uncultured delta proteobacterium; assembly: GCA_963810495.1. Classification (GTDB taxonomy): domain Bacteria; phylum Desulfobacterota; class Binatia; order Binatales; family Binataceae; genus JAKAVN01. The sequence continues at coordinate 563,417 of CAWENP010000008.1, read as the reverse complement.
GCTAGGGGGAGGGTTCTTTTGCTCACGTTGCACATATTCATTCGCCCTTAGACTGGAGGCGGTTCAGAGGAGTCATGAGTAGTACGGTTCAGCCAATCGACGATCTATGCATCAACACTATCCGGACTCTCTCGATCGACGCGGTCCAGAAAGCGAACTCGGGACATCCGGGAACGCCGCTGGGCGCGGCCCCGATGGCGTACGTCTTGTGGACGCGCCATCTCCGGCACAATCCCACCAACCCCAAATGGCCCGATCGCGATCGGTTCGTCCTGTCAGCGGGTCACGCCAGCATGCTGCTCTACAGCCTGCTATTCCTCACCGGATACGACCTTAACATGGACGATATCAAGCAATTCCGCCAATGGGGAAGCCGCACTCCGGGACACCCCGAGTATGGTGTGGTGCCCGGAGTGGAAGTTACGACGGGTCCGCTGGGTCAAGGTCTTGGGAACGCGGTGGGATTGGCGATCGCGGAGCGCTGGTTGGCCGCCACATTCAATCGGCCGGGCCACGAAGTGGTGAATCACCATACATATGTCATGGCCAGCGACGGCGACATGATGGAAGGTGTCGCGGCCGAAGCCGCGTCGATAGCGGGTCAGTTTCGGCTCGGGCGATTGATCGTGCTCTACGACGCCAATCAGATCACCCTCTCGGCCAGCGCCGACGTTACCTTCTGCGAAGATGTAGGCGCCCGATTCCAGGCTTATGGATGGCGTGTGGAGCATATCGACGGGATGGATATTGCCGCGGTTGATGGTGCCCTAACCAAGGCCAAGGCTGTCGATGACCGGCCGTCGCTAATTGTGGCGGGCACGCATATCGGCTACGGCAGTCCGCATAAGCACGATACTTTTCAGGCGCACGGCGAGCCCTTGGGCGTCGAGGAGGTGCGATTAACCAAGCGAGCGTTGGGCTGGCCTGAAGACAAGAGTTTCTACATTCCCGACGAGGCCTTGGCCCAGTTTCGCAGGTCGGTGGAAGAAGGCCGCGACCTCGAGGCGCAGTGGCATAGACGCGTGGACGGTTTGCGCGGTGCCGATCCAGAGTTGGCTGACAAGCTTCGGCAGACGCTTGCCGGCGAACTGCCCAAGGGATGGGAAGCGGCCTTTCCCCGATTCACGCCCACGGACGGCGCGATGGCGACGCGCGACGCCGGACAGAAAACCATCGTTGCGTTGGCCGAGGTGATACCCAACTTGGTCGGCGGATCGGGCGACCTCGATCCGTCCACTCGCACCGCGCTCAAGGGCCAGGGCGATTTCGAGAGCCCCGAGTTTACGCCGCCCGAAGGTGCGCCGCCTACGCAGGGAATGGTGGGCGGTCCGTTGGGGTACGCGGGGCGGAACATCCATTTCGGCATTCGCGAGCACGCCATGGCCGGAATCGCCACGGGCATGGCCCTGCATGGCGGCATCCTGCCTTTCGCCGCGACCTTCTTTACGTTTTCCGACTACATGCGGCCGAGCATCCGACTGGCGGCTTTGAGTAAGGCCCACGTGATCTATGTGTGGACCCACGACAGCATCGGATTGGGCCAGGACGGACCCACGCATCAGCCGGTGGAACAACTGGCAAGCCTGCGCGCGATTCCCGATCTAATGCTGCTGCGCCCGGCCGACGCCAACGAGACGGTGGAAGCGTGGAAGATCGCGGTGGCGCATACTGAGGGGCCGGTGGGGCTGGTGCTTACGCGCCAGAAGTTGCCCACTTTGGACCGCAGTACGCTGGCCCCCGCTGCGGGAACGGCAAAAGGAGCTTATGTCCTTGCCGACTGCGCCGCAGGTCCGCCCAAGCTTATCCTCATCGCTACTGGTTCCGAAGTGTCGATCGCGCTGGAGGCGCATAACCAACTGACTCGTGAGGGAGTTGCAAGCCGGGTGGTCTCGATGCCGTGCTGGGATTTGTTTCAGGCGCAGCCGCAATCCTACAAGGACATGGTTCTTCCTCCCGGCGTCAAAGCGCGAGTCAGTGTTGAGGCAGGCTCCCCGCTAGGATGGGAGCGCTACGTGGGCCTCGAAGGCGCAATCATCGGGCTGAACCGCTTCGGTGCTTCAGCGCCGGGTGAAATCGTGATGCGTGAGCTGGGCTTTACTCCAGAGCACATTGTCAAAGTTGCCAAATCTATCCTGGCCGGCAACGGCCCCGGGTAGGACATCGGTAAAGCTCGTTAACCCGCACGCAAACACGAAAATGTCTTTTATCAGGCCAGAAAGGGCGTCTTAACCCGATTTCCATTATCTGAGTGAACTAGCAATTTGGTAAAATGCGACAAACGCGCTGATGGACGTGGGTTTGGATGCGATCAAGGGTGGTGCGGAGGTGACAAGGCGGTGGATGAGACGCAAGAACGGCCCTTTCAGCTGTCGTTTAACAGCACTGCGCGTCGAGTTTCCAGGGTGCGCGGGTGACCTTCGACGGTGGTTTGATTCTGGTGCGCGAGCTGGATGAACGTCTCGGCTTGGGCAAACTCGTTGACCGCCACTTGAGCGATTCCCGCCGGGGCAAGAATATCCAATCGCCTTTGGCCGATCTGCTGCGGCAGTCGATCTATAGCCGCCTGGCAGGCTATGAGGACCTGAACGACGCTGAGCGGTTGTCCCAGGATCCGACCTTTCGGCTTATTGGCTCCAAAAAAATCCTGGAGCGCGGAGGGGCCTTAACCTCGCGTCTCCAATCATTCGCGACGGGAGTGCTGACCCAGGAAGAAAACCTTGCCGGGTGGCCGCGCTCAATCGGGAGTTAGTCGCAAGGGTCGAAACTATCGATTCGCCGCGGCGCATCGTGCTCGATATGGACAGTACGGAAGTCGCGGTCTATGGTCACCAGGAGGAGAGCGCCTCCAACGGCCACTTCGAGTCCACCTGTTATCATCCGCTGCTGCTGTTCAATCGTGAAGGCGACTGCCTCGCCGCCAAACTGCGGCCCGGCAATGTCCACAGCGCCGAGGGCTGGGAGGAATTGCTGCTGCCCGAGATTGAACGCCAACAGCGGTTGGGGAAAGCGGTGGTCTTCCGCGCCGACGCGGCTTTTGGCAAGCCGGAGCTTTACGAGGCGTTGGAAGAACGTGACGCAAAGTACGCGATCCGCCTTCCGGCGAACGACCATCTGCAGCGGAACATTACGGAGTTGTTGATCCGGCCAGTGGGACGGCCCAGCCAGAAGCCGGTGTTTCGGTTCAAACGTTTTCTCTATCAGGCAGCGAGTTGGACGGTGGCCCGGCGCGTGGTGGCGAAGGTGGAGTTCCACTTTCGCGAATTGTTCCCCCGCGTCGGTTTTATCGTGACCAACTTGACGGCCAAGAGCCGGGAGCTGGTACGCTTTTACAACAAGCGTGGTACAGCGGAACAATGGATCAAAGAGAGTAAGCAGGCAGTCGCGATAACGTGGCTTTCCTGTCACCGCTTTCGGGCCAACGAGGTCCGGCTGTGGCTGAGCGTGCTGTCCTACAACCTGGGCAACTTGTGGCGGCGGCTTGCGCTGCCCAAGGCGATCGGCAACTGGTCGCTCACCAGCTTGCAGCAGCGGTTGGTGAACACCGGCGAGCGGTCAATCAAGCATGCGCGCTACTACTGGCTGCTGCTGGCCGAGGGCCATCTGACGCGGCGGCTGTTCGCCGGCATGCTGCGGAAAATCGCGGCGCTGCCCGTCGCCGGCGGGATAAAGTGAGTGCAAAGCGGAGCAAATTTCGATGACGACGCCGGGGATGCAGGGAGAAGTGTCGCCAGAATCGATGGGGAAAACGGCATCTTCAGCCGTCGGGGAGCCCGCCCGACGCGAAACCAGCCACTTCCGCAACTACTGGGAACACTGCGGAACAAAATCGGCTAAAGCCTTGCACAGGAAAGCCGTTCGAGGTATCGAACGAGCTGGAATTGGAAAGTCAAAAAGGAAATCCCGATTGAGTACGTCGAGGTCTCAATCAAGAATGTGTCAAAGGAGCTTCGGGAAGGCATCTATCAGTTATCGGCGTTCGGAAGCCCTGCTCTGTTCGGTACCGTAATGGCCACTGGCGCTCTTCTCGTTGCGCCGCACGCCATGGATCGTTGATCGATGCGATCGCCGGCGGGCCAACCCAGTGCTCCATCCGCTCGTAGGCTCTCACGCAGCATCGCGGAGGGCGGCCCGAGGCTGTCAGGGCGTGGGATGAGGGAGTTCGCTATGTCCAAGGTCGCCGCGTGCGTGGCGAAAGAGGAGCTAAGAAAAGCGGCATGACTCAAACACTCGCGTGCAAAAAAGGGCTGGTCGTCGGGATCGCCAATGAGCATTCGATTGCGTGGGGCTGCGCGAAAGCATTTCAGGCCGAAGGCGCGGAACTGGCCGTTACTTATCTGAATGTGAAGGCGGAACCCTATGTGCGCCCGCTGGCGCAGCAGGTAAGTGCATCGATCATTCTCCCGCTGGACGTGCGCGACGACGCGCAGATGGAAGCCGTATTTAATGCCGTCAAAGCCAAGTGGGGGAAGCTCGATTTTCTGCTACATGCTATTGCCTTCGCCCCGAAAGAGGATTTGCATGGCCGCGTGGCAGACTGTTCACGGCAGGGGTTTCTGACCGCGATGGATATTTCCTGCTATTCCTTCATCCGCATGGCGCACTGCGCCGAGCCGCTGATGACGGCAGGCGGTTGCCTGCTGACCACGAGCAATTACGGCGGCGAACAAGTCGTCGAGCATTACAACATAATGGGGCCGGTGAAATCGGCGCTGGAAGGGGTGGTCAAGTATCTCGCGGCGGAAATGGGCAAGAGCCGCATCCGCGTCAACGTCCTGTCGCCGGGGGCGATCCTGACGCGGGCAGCGGGCGGGCTGGCTGACTTCGACGAGTTGATGCGCGAGGCGCAGCGCAAGTCACCGCTCCACGAAACGCCGCTCATCGCCGATGTCGGCGCGATGGCGGCCTTCCTGGTAAGCGACGGCGCACGCTACATCACCGGCAATGTTACTTTTATCGACTGCGGTGCGCATGTTATCGGGTAGAGGCACAAAACCTAAATGTTGCACTATGGGGTCGGCAGCACCTCTGCTGTTGTACCCCTGCCACGTGGCGAACGCGGGGGTAGCAAGCTGCAATGCCCCTTCGCGGGGAACCGAAACGCATTTTTCTTGCGCTCCTTCCGCGCGAGAAAAACTGGCGTTTTGGGCGAAGGGGCTTGCAGCGCGCGAGGAACTTGCCCCGCCCATGAAGGCACGAAGTCAAGGGCAGGTAGTTTCTGAAGTTCTTTTTTCTTTCAGCGTTTGTTTGGACTCCGGCGAGCGGCATCGCCGCTCGCCATAATTGCCAGTGAGCCGCAGCGAGCGCACAGGTCAAGGGCGTGCTCGGCCGGCGAGGGCAGCGAGCGGACCCTTGAGGTGCGCGCTCGCGAAGGCTAGCGCCGATCACGTTTCCTAGCAGGCTGTTGACGAAAGGGTTTGATTACTCAGTTTCATAAGTTTATGGGCGAGGGAGGCGCGCGATTCAGCGGCGCAGGGCGTCGGCTTTCGCCGGTTTGCGGTCGGCGCGCAGGTTTGTCGGGGTGCTTTTCATGCGGGAGCCGGGCTGAGGTGTGCGATTCTCACGAGATTGTAGGCTGCGGCCACCAGGTAGGCGTGCATCTGCACCCGCTCGCGGCCACGGTAGCGAGTGCGGCGCAAACCGCCCACCGTCTTCATCCAGCCGAACGTCTCTTCGACCCGCTTGCGGATCCACTGACTGACCGCGTAGCCCGGATGGCGCACGGTGCGTGCGTCAAGCGCCGAGCCACCCGGGCGCGCCTGATTCTGGGCCACGTGCGGGGTGACGGTAAGCGCGCGGCAACTCTCGACGAAGTCGCGAGTGTCGTAGCCGCGGTCGCCGGCCAGTGTGATCCGTCGGCTGCCGGGCAAGTTGCCATCGACCATCGCGATGGCTGCGCGCCGCTCCGCGTAACCGTCGGCCGGCTCGACCTGGAGATCGATCAGGATGGTGTTGCGGTTCTCCATCAGCGCGTTGGCCGAGTAGCACAGTCGGGCCTCTTTGCCCGGACCTTTGCGTGCCAGCCTAGCCTCAGGATCGGTAGTGGACTGATGGGTCGCGTTGGTCCGGCGCTCACCGCGGAAGTTCACCGTCGGGTTGCTCGGATCATCGGGCGGTTCGCCAGGCCCACCATCCTTGCGCTTGAAGCTCTTGAGCGAAGCCCACGCCTCGACCAGCGTGCCGTCTACCGTGAAGTGCTCGTCCGAGAGCAGGTTGAGCCGGCGGGCCTGTTCCACCACGGCCCGGAAGAATTCGCCCGCCACCTCATGCTCCAACAGCCGCGCGCGGTTGCGCGAAAAGGTCGAGTGGTCGAAGCTCGCCTCGTCGGCCTCCAGGTCCAGAAACCAGCGGAACAAAAAGTTATAGTCGAGTTGTTCGCAGAACAGCCGCTCGCTGCGCACCGTGTGCAGCGCCATCAGCAAGGACGCCTTCAACAGCCGCTCGGGCGGAATCGACGGCCGTCCCACCGCGCTGTACATCTCATCGAACACCGGCGAAAGCTGCGCCAGCGCCGCATCTGCCAAGGCTTTGATCCGCCGCAGCGGATGTCCCTTCGGCACCCGTTGCTCAGGATTGATCACCACCAACATCGCCCGCTGCCGCCGCTCCTCACCGCGCATCCGCCGCTTCCTCCGCCACTTGGATTACTCACTCTGACGAACTATATGCGCGTGAAATTCAGCGGTTTATCAACAGCCTGCTAGGCTTCGATCCTTTCGAGCGATCTCCCAGCCGTCCATTCGGGGTCTGCTACGCCCCATATTTCGTTGCGGAGAGCGCCGCCCCAGACGGTTGCTTGGGCTTTTACTCCCACGGGTCAAGTAGGGGTCAGGCGCTCATACTACGATCGTGTCGAGAGGGATCGCGTTTGTTTTCAGCCGGCTACAGGTAAACGCCCGGCTGGTTTCGGCCGTAGTCGATATTTGTAAGTCGTGGTGCGTTCGAAGTCGCCCTCCTCGACACCGACACGGGTCACGCTGAAGTCCGTGCCATCGTGCAGCATCGCGAACAAGATGCGACAGAGCCGATGAGCCACGGCTATCACCGCAGTCTTGTAACCGCGCCGCGCGCAAACCCTGGCGAAGTGCGGATGCAAGGGATGGACGGGACGGCGTGCGTGGTGCGCCGCCTCGCATAGCATCGCACGCAGCTCCGCCGATCCGCGTTTGGTGATGTGGCCGTGGGCATCACGCTCGCCTGACTGAAAAGTACTTGGAACTAGACCGGCGTAGCTGGCGGCGTGCTTGGCACTCTCGAAGCGGCTGACTTCGGCGAAGACTGCAATCGCAGCGAGCGCGACGATCGGACCGACACCCGGGACCGTTTCCAGGCGTTTCACCGCATCGCGCCGCTCGCGTGCGCTGTCACCCAGACTGAGGTCGAGCGCGCGGACTCGCTCGGCGGCCTGGCGCCATACGGCATAGTGATGGCGCACGTGCTCCTGGAGTTGTTCGGGGACGAGATCGCCGGCGAGCATGCTCTGCCAGTGCGCGTCAGTGCGCAGGCTGCCACGCCGCCTGCTGTTTTCTTCCGACTCCACGCAGTAACCGTTTCACCGCGTTGACCTCCGCGGTCTGGATACGAATGAAGTGGCGTCGGCGCGATAAGGTGGTGCGCAGATTGCTGATCGCAGGACTGGGCACGTGAACTATCGAACGATAAAACCCACGGCGCAGACCTTCGCACAACTCCAGCGCGTCGCGGGTATCGCTCTTCTGCTCGGGTCGCTGCGCTTTGCGCCTGACCTCATGCGCATCGATCACCACCGGCTTAAGCTCAAGCCGTACCAGTTCACGGGCCACGAAAAATGCCGAAGTTCCGGTCTCGAGGGCAACGCCGGTTGCGACCGGTAGGCTGCAGCTATCGCGTAAATGCTTCAACCCGTTCACCGTCGTCGGTATTGACCCCCGCGCGACGATCGCGCCCGCCTCGTTCTCCACGACGAATACGCTTTCTCGGCTGTGTACATCGAGACCTACATAGTAGCTTTGCATTGGGCCGTCCTTCGTCTTCGATTGGGGCGTTGTGCGCAACGACCCCGCGGTCTGCTGCGGACCATACCGCAGTGACGCGCGGGACGGCCCAATGCCTTCATCGATACGATTGCGTGGACACCCCAGAAGCACGAAAGTGCAGTAGGCGTTACGGCAATCATTTGCGGTATGAATCTGCAGACGGGAAGGGTCAAAACGGAAATTCCGCTTTGTATTGATGGACCCGCTGGATTTGCGGTGAATACGCGAACTTAACGCTCTCCGTTCTTTAGTGAACAGAATCGAAGGAGAAAGCAATGAGAGCAGTTGTGATGAATGAATACGGCGGTCCGGAAGTGTTGAAATCTACCGACTATCCCGACCCAACTCCCGATTCGGGCGAAGTTCTGATAAGAGTAGCAGCGGCGAGCATCAATCCAATCGACCTTTTGTAACGCTCCGGTGCGACGAAGGATTTTTTCCCAGTCGAGTTTCCGGGAATCATTGGCCGGAATGTCTACGGCACCGTCCTGGAGTCGGAGCCGGAGTTGACAAATTTTCCGTCGGCGAGAAGGTCTTCGCTTTGGCGTTCCATACGTACGCGGAGCTTTGTATCGTCAAGGCAAAATCTTCTGGCAAAGGTACCGGACGACCTTGACCTGGTTGAGGCGGCTGCGCTGCCTCTCGTCTCGATCACTGAAGAAACCAGCTGATTTCGATTGCCAGCGGAATCCAATCGGCGCAGACGGTTCTGGTTTCCGGAGCACTCGGCAGTGTCGGCCGCGCAGCCATATACACCGCGAAAGAGAAGGGGGCGAGAGTGATCGCGGGAGTGCGAAAGAGCGAACTGGCCGAGGCCAAAGGTCTGAATGCGGACCAGGTGGTAGCGTTGGACGACGACGCTGCGTTCGATGCGCTTGCACCAGTCGATGTCGTCGCCAACCTCCGTCCGTGGCACAACTTCCGAATTGCTGTTGGATAAGGTCAAACATGGTGGCACCTATGCCTCAGTGACAGGTGTGCCGGATAGCGCGAAGTCCCGGCTATCGGTTCGCGCCGTGGCGTTTGACTCGAAGCAGGACCCGAAAACGCTCCTGCACATGGCTGAAGCGGTAAGATATGGGAGGTTGCAAATACTTATTTCGCAAAAGCTGCGACTCAAGGACGCGCAATAAGGTCACATTCTAATGGAGAAGGTTGCAGGAAAATTGTTGCTCGTCGCGTGAGTAGTGCTGCGGATGCGGCGCCGCTTCCACGACCCAATTATTCCACGGACCTTAGCTTGATCGAACGCGCGATTGCGGTAAACCGCGGGAGAGCGCCATGATCCCTGATCTAGAGGTGTTCCAGAGCTCGATGCGAATTCTCTCGCTCGGCGCGAGAATGTCTGCCGTGACGCAGGTATTCGCTCCGAAGGCGCATCGCCTATTTCGGAGTCAACAGTGAGGAGGGGAAGACCCCATGCGCACCATCAGCCATTTCATCAACGGCCAAAGCGTCACCCGCACTGGCGCCGTCACCAGCCCGGTCTACGATCCGAGCACCGGGCAGGTGCAGGCCCATCTGGAGCACGGTGACGCAGCAATCCTGGCCGAGGCTGTCGCGGTCGCCAAAGCGGCGCAACCCGCCTGGGCCGCGATCAACCCTCAGCGCCGGGCCCGGGTGATTTTCAAGTTCAAGGCATTGATCGAAGAGCACAGGCAGGAACTCCTCCACCTGATGTCCTCCGAGCACGGCAAATTGCTAGACGACTCCGACGGCGAGCTGCAGCGCGGCCTGGACGTGGTGGAGTTCATCTGCGGCGTCCCACATTTGCAGAAGGGCGAGTTCACCCAGGGCGCCGGCCCAGGCATCAATGTCTATTCGATCCGCGAACCATTAGGCGTCGTCGCCGGAATTCCGCCCTTCAACTTCCCTGCCATGATCCCGCTCTGGATGCTGGCGCCGGCCATCGCCGTCGGCAATGCCTTCATCCTGAAACCGTCGGAGCGCTGTCCTTCCGCTGCCGTTCGGCTCGCGGAACTTGCCCTCGACGCAGGAGTGCCGCCGGGGATCTTCAACATCGTGCATGGAGCCAGGGAAGTCGGTGAAGCGATCACTGATCATCCGAACATCAAGGCCGTGACCTTTATCGGCTCGACTGCCGTGGCGAAGTCCGTTTACGCGCGCGGCGCGAGCAACGGCCAGCGCTTGCAATGCATGGGCGGAGCGAAGAATCACGGCGTGATCCTGCCCGACGCTGATCTTGACCAGGTCGTCGCGGACGTCCTCGCCGGGGCTTTTGGCTCCGCCGGCGAGCGGTGCATGTCGATGCCGGTGATCGTGCCCGTCGGCAAGAAGACGGCGGAGGCGGTTCGCGAGCGCCTGCTGCAGGCGATTCCCAAGCTGCGGCTCGGCGCCGCCACTGATCACGACGCGCAAATGGGGCCAATCGTCACGGCCGAACACAAGAAGAAGATCGAAGGTTATATCCAACTAGCTGCCGACGAGGGCGCAGATCTGGTCATCGACGGGCGGGGCCGGCGTTTGCCGGGCCAAGAGGAGGGGTTTTTCTTGTGGCCGACCCTGATCGATCACGTCACGCCTTCAATGAAGAGCTACCAGGACGAGATCTTCGGCCCCGTACTGCAGATCATTCGTGCGGAGACGTTCGAGGAGGCGCTGAGCTATCCGAACGACCATCACCAGGGCAACGCGGTTTCGGTCTTCACGCGTAGTGGAGATGCGGCCCAACGTTTCGTTGCCGAGGTCGCGGTAGGCATGGTGGGCGTCAATTTTCCACTGCCCACGCCCGTCGGATACTACTGCCACGGCGGCTGGAAGGACTCAGCTTTCGGCGACCTTGACCAATATGGCGAGGACAGCATCCGCTTCTTTACGCGCACCAAGGTCGTAACACAGCGCTGGCCGCGAGGTGGACCGGCCACAGAGCTTTGACAACAGACCGTGCGGGTTAAGATCATTAATTCCGATTTAGAGCAGCACCGAGTCGGCCTTCTTATTCGGGGCTGTGCCACACACAGATGCAAAGGAGTTCTTGTATGGCGAACGAACCCAAGACAGTCATCGTAACCGGTGCTTCGCAGGGCATCGGAGCGGCCCTTGTGAAGGCTTTTCTGGAACGGGGCTACTCAGTCGTCGCGAACTCGCGGAACATCACAAAATCCGGGGTATTCGTAGCGTCGGGTAAGCTGGCGTTGGTCGACGGAGACATTGGAGAGTCCGCCACGGCAGCAAAGATTGTCGATACTGCGATAAGCCAATTCAGGTCAATCGATGCACTAATCAACAATGCAGGCATATTCTTCGCGAAGCCCTTCACCAACTATACGGCCGAAGACTTCAGAGCTCTCGCCTCTACCAACCTGGAAGGCTTCATCTACATCACCCAGCTCGCGATCAAGCAAATGGTTGCGCAGAAATCCGGTGGGAGCATCGTCAGCATCACGACCACACTGGTCGAACATCCGATCGCCGGCGTGAATGCTTCGGTCCCGATGCTCACCAAGGGCGGGATCCAGGCCATCACGCGAAGCTTGGCGATAGAATATGCGAAGGACGGCATTCGTGTGAACGCGGTTGCGCCCGGAGTAGTCGACACTCCGATGCATAGTAACGATCCTAAAGATCTTTTAAAGTCTTTGTCGCCGCTAGGACGCATCGTCGATGTCCAAGATATCGCCGACGCCGTGCTCTATCTGACCGAGGCTCGTCAGGTGACCGGGGAGGTGCTCCACGTCGATGGGGGAGCACATGTGGGCAAATGGTAACCGGCAGAGGCTATCGGCCGGCCAGAGCCGAGCAGCGGTGGAAAGAACTTGGCATTAAGCTACCGGCGCCGCCTCAACCGTTCGGCACATATGTGGAGGCGGTGCAGACGGGCAAGCTGCTTTTTCTGAGCGGGATGCTGCCCACCGAAGGCCATGGGGCGAAATTCATCGGGCGCGTCGGCGCGGAGCTCGATACGGAAGCGGGGCGCAAGGCGGCTCACCTCGCGGCGCTCAACGTCCTCGCTGTCGCCAGGCAGCATCTGGGATCGCTCGACAAAGTGACGCGGATCGTCAGGCTCGGCGTGTCGGTGGCCACGTTGGGGGATGTCCGGGATCAGCCGAAAGTCGCCGACGCCGCTTCGGAGTTGCTGCAAGACGTTTTCGGAAAAGACAAGAGCCCTTGCCGCCTGGTGTACGGAGTCGCAAGCCTGCCGCTCGGCACTCCGGTCGAACTGGAAGTAATCTTCGAAATAGAAAGCTAGCTAGGTCAGAAGCAAAAAGCCCCGGCCGTTATTCGAATCCGGCCAGCGACGTCAAATGCAATACCACACCTTTTATCGTTATGTTCCGGTGGACAATTTATCAGTCTTCTACCGAGAAACCGGACCGAAGGACGCGCCGACGATTCTACTACTTCACGGCCTTCCATCTTCCTCTCGAATGTTCGAGCCGCTCTTCACGCGACTTTGCGATTCGTATCACCTTGTCGCACCGGACTACATTGGATTCGGACATAGCGATGCGCCTTCTGCCAAGGAATTTGCTTATACGTTCGACCATCTTGCTACAATCGTTGATCAATTCATTGGAGCGATTGGACTATCTCGCTATACACTCTACATGCAGGACTACGGAGGCCCAGTCGGCTTCCGTCTGGCCACGGCTCATCCGGAGCGTATTCAATCTCTCATCGTCCAGAACGCTGTGGCTCACGACGAAGGTCTGGGGCCGATCTGGAACGCGCGGCGAGCCTTTTGGGCGAACCGCGGTGCGAATGAAGATGCGTTGCGAGCAAACTTGCTGTCACTGGCCGCGACACGAGCGCGCCATGTGGGAAGCGATCCCCAAGTGGAACGATATGACCCGGATCTGTGGACTGACGAATTCGCCTTCCTCAACCGGCCCGGCGAAGCGGATATCCAAAGCGATCTGTTTTATGACTATCGCACCAACGTAACCGCTTATCCCGTATGGCAAGCCTGGCTTCGTAAGTCCCAGCCGCGAACACTCGTGCTATGGGGAAAATATGATCCATCATTTGACATTTCGGAGCCCGAAGCATATCGGCGCGACCTGCCGCACGCTTTGATCGAGATTCTGGAAGGGGGGCATTTCGCGCTGGACACTGCTGCAGACCAGATTGCAATGCTCATCCGTCAGTTCATCAAAGTCGCGGAATGACTGTATGCGGACGTTCGCAGAAAGATACTGCGCTCTATCGCCTAGATCGAAAAGCGTGAAACAGCGAGTTTCGAAAGGATGCAGCGTGGATTAGATCAGGTGAGAGTAGAACGGCATTTAAGAGTTTCACGAGGGTCGAGGGCGTTTAGGATGTGACCGCTGAGCCGGGCAAGCTGCTTTTTCCGAGCGGGATGCTGCCCATGGAAGGCCATGGGGCGAAATTCATCGGGCCGGTCGCCTGTAAACGCGGGCTTTCTTCGTGATTGCCGGCAGAGAGAGTGGAGATAGGGACTGATTGGCGGAGTTGTCATGGGTCTACGACCCGACCACGCATGGATGAAAATGAGGTATGGTTGCATGGCGTCGGTGCGATCAAGGTCGTACCTCTCAGTGGTACTGCGAGTCCGCGGCGGAGTTTGACAGCAGGGCATACGTGGGTAACCCACATTGTTGCTTCGAGCACGCACAACAGGCGAGGGAATGGTAGTCAAGCCGCTGGATTTCATTGCGCGAGGTCGCCGCTGGCTTGCCCAGCCAGCGGTCAAGTGCCGCGGACCGGAATACCTGAGAATCATATATGACCCCGAATTTACGCTGCCTGAGAATCCAGACCGCTTACGTTCACGCGGCCTCTCGGTAAAGAGATCGCTCGCGCTAAGAGAATTCGCGCTTGGAGTCGAGGCGCTAGAGCGATTCGTGCGTGGCGAGCCGCTGCGAAGAGTCCACCAATGCGTCTTTGCCGTACTCGCCCTTGAGAGCGAACCCTCGATCCCCGCCTGTAGATCGTGACTGACGCTGGCTTGTAACCGGAGCGCAAGGCCTCAAGCTGTGCCGGTCTTAGTTCGCACCGGCTATCAATTGTCGTAGCGTATAGACATACCACGTCCGAGCTAAACCAGCACTCCTTGAACCCAGCTGCGCCGCGTCAATCATTTCTGTTTGCGTCTTCAGATCTGATTGTCGCGGATCACCCAGCAGATCCGCTCTCTTTTCAGCGTTCCAAAGGCACCCACCGGGCGCCTCGCGATACCAAGAAGTGCGCAGGGTGCGCTTTCGCCCTTGACGAAGATTATGGAATTTCATAATTATGAGTTCGGCCTACTCGGTGCGTATCGGAGAACACGATGAACACGATCACGGCAGGAAGGCTTTTGGCAACCGTAGCCATAGCAACAGTATTGTCTCTTCCCACGCCATGCTGGGCAGCGACTACTGCCGCTGCCATGGGACCAGACGCTGATTGCCTTGCAAGACATGCTGATCAGCACCGTGGCTCCTGCCGCGATCGGCGCTCGCACTCAGCGGCGCCGTCATTCTCTACGCGCTTGGAGGGCACGACAAGCAAGCTGGGCGCCTGTTCGGATCTGGGATCGGCGGCTGCATCGCGCTCGCCATCGTCTACCTGCTGAATTACGTCCTCCCCTGACTCGATTCGAAGCAACTCAAACTCCGCAGTTTTGGAGGTTCACATGAAACTCGCACGCATCACCAAGCCCCTTCGCTCCGTTCAGGTCCGCGTCATGCTGGCTGGCGACCTGAACGCCAGCCTCGAACGTTACGCGCAATATTACGAGCACGTTCACGGCGACTCCGTGGACACGAGCGCGCTCATCCCCGAGATCCTCCGCGCCTTTCTCGACGCTGACCGTGAGTTCCAGTCGTGGTCGCGCTCCGCTGACAGACCAGCCACGCCGCGTCCCCGCTCCGCCTTCCTCCAACGGCAGCGCCAAGACTCAACCGTGACTTGCATCATTAACGAGGTACCGGCTGACGTGCTTCGCACGTGTTTACGACTGACACGTCACTCATCCCTCTGGATGAAGGATGTGTACCAGAGCGTACACGGCCCATCGGAAAGTGGCGTGACCGCGGGCGCTTTTCCGTACACGCGAGCGTGTACGGCGCGCCGACCCGTGCGAAGCACGTCAGCCTAAGCCCCCGGATTCATTGAAGTGTACGGCGTGTACGCCTTGAAGGAATGAAGAGCAGTCCGATGCCGGAGATTCCATACACCGTCCGCCTCGCGCCGAAGCTGTTGGAACGGATTGAGAAAACCGCGCGGGACAGAGGAATTGCGCCGCGCAAATTGATTCGCGCAGTGCTCGCCGAGCACTTCGCCGGAGATCGCGGCGCTCAGCAGGACGGGTCGGCCAGCCAGTCGAACCCGCAACGCGGCCTCGATCAGATTCTGTTCGATCTCACCCGCACCCGGCTCACGCTCCAGCACCTGCTCGATCACCAGGTCGGCTCCGAAGTGACCGACCAGATCCGCCAGACCGCGCAGCAAGAAGCCGAGCAGTACATGCACCGGCTCAGGAGAAGAGCGATATGAATTTGTCACGAACTGCCATCAGATACGAATTGAGTTGCGGTTCAGCCGCGATACTGCTGCGCCTCTATCTTCGAATCCAGCTGCTTTGGATTCTGATCTGGGCGGCTTCCGATCTTTTCTTCGTCTGGTACTGGACCGGCCGCGTCTCGGGACCAGGCGCCCACGAATACTTCGGCCGCTGGATTCTCGCCTGGTTCTTCACCCAGAAGGTCCCGCTCTACTTCCTGTCGCTCCCGTACCGAGGCGGTCGGTGCGACGATCGGAAGCATGTACGCCTACCTCAACTGGCGCTTCTATTCGGGGCGTTCGTTCGGGCAGTGGTTCGCCTCATACAGCGTCTGGGGAGCGGTACCGGCGACCCTGACTCTCGTCGCGCTCGGCTACTTCCTTCTCCGCGATCCCGAAGACCGTCCCGAGGGGAAGCATCTGCGAGGCCTCAAGTTGATCCCGCCGCGCCGGCTCTCTCGCGAACTTCGCCGCACCGGATTGCGGAGCGAACGGGCGGGAGTCGAGCTCGCCCAAGTTCGCATTCCGCGCTCGACCGAGTGCGAGCACTTCCTCATCACGGGCGCGACCGGAGCGGGGAAGTCGATGGCGATCCGCTCGCTGCTGCGCCAGATTCAGGCTCGCGGCGAGCTTGCGATCGTGGTCGATCCTGAGTGCGAATACGTCTCCGAATTTTATCGACCCGTGCGCGGAGACCTGATCCTGAACCCGGTCGATGAGCGCTGTCCGTACTGGTCGCCGTGGCTGGAATTGAGCGAGCGGTACTACCAGGCTGACGCGGCGACGCTCGCGGCTTCGCTCATTCCCGAACCCCCGCGCGGCTACGAAAGCGGGTCCGATCACTTCTTCCGGCAATCCAGCCGGACGCTGCTCGAAAGCCTGCTTCAGGTCGCGGCACCCCGAGAGCCGCAGAGCATTCCGAAGCTGCTCGAACTCAGTCGCGACCAGTTGAAGCAGGCGCTGTCCGGCACGCCGGCATACAGCCTGATCGATCCGGGCGCGCACGAGCAGGGCGCCGGCATCATCGCGACCGTCGCCAACGCGACCCGACCATTCCTGTACTTGCCGCCGTCTGACGGACGGCCTCTCGTGGAGCGCGCTGGAATGGGCCGAGCATCCCGAAGGATGGCTGTTCGTGACCATGCGCGACGAGTCCAACTCGGCGGCGCTGCCGCTCGCGAACCTCTGGCTCGACCTCATTGTCGGCCGCCTGCTCAACTCCGCCAGCGTCGCCGAAGGGTCTGGATCGTGGTGGACGAGTTGCCGGTGCTTGGCCGTCAGGCGAAGCTCGAGACGTTGGTAACTCGCGGACGAAAGCGCGGACTCGCCGCCGTGCTCGGGTTCCAGAGCATCGCCCAATTGCGCCGGATCTATGGCCACGAGCAGGCGGCAGTGCTCGCCTCCATGCCTTCGACCAAGCTCCTGCTGCGCGTTGATGAGCCCGAGACGGCTGCCTTCATCGCGCGGCAGATCGGCGAGCGCGAGGCGCTGCGCGAGGAGATCGGAATAAGCACGGCCGAGCACGGCAACCGGTACAACCTCCATCCTGCACGCCGGACCGAGCCCGTTGTGATGGCGTCGGAGGTCCAGCGGCTGCCGAAGCTGGAAGGCTATCTCTGCATCGCCGGACTCGATCGCGCCCGCGTCAAAGTGAAGCCGTGCGTTCCGCACAGGCGGCAGGTCGAGTTCATTCCGCGCGCTCTTCCGAGAGCCGGTCAGCAATGAGCCCAGCGCCGATTTGGCGGCGCTGACGATCAGTCGCGGGCCGATTCCGCCGAACGGGACTGCGGGCGCCCCAGTGAGGATTCAGGACTAATGCTGGTAATGTCCAAAGGCGCGCTCACCGCCGCCCAAGCCGAGACCTATTACGAAGAGAAGTACTCGCACGACGACTATTACTCGGAGAAGCAGCAGGTCGTCGGGCAATGGTTCGGACGCGGCGCTGAGGAGCTGGGACTTTCCGGCGAGGTTGCGACCGAGGACTTCCGCGCCGTACTGCGCGGGCTTCGCCCCGCGTCCGGAGAGGTGCTCGTTCATAAGGCGAACGGCTACGACGACAGGCGCGCCGGCTGGGACGCCACGTTCAACGCACCGAAGTCGGTGAGCATTCAAGGGCTGGTCGGAGACGATCACCGCCTTATCGAGGCGCACCGGAAGGCAGTCAGTCGCGCACTGGGGGAGCTCGAATATTATGCGCTCTCGCGCCGCCGAGGCGGCAGCGAATGGGTCGCGACCGGCAATATCGTCGCCGCGCGCTTCGATCACATTGCCGCTCGGCCCGCCAGCGGAGTTAAAGACGGCTACGGCCCCGACCCTCACCTTCACACGCACGTCGTGATCGCCAACATGACCCGCCGCCCGGACGGACAGTGGCGCGGCCTCGATCCCATTGAAATCTATCGCGCGCAGAGCTTCGCGACCGCAGTTTACCGCTCCGAACTAGCCCGAGAGGTTCAACAGCTTGGATACGAAATCAGGATCGCCGGACGAGACGGACGCTGGGAGCTTGCACGGCTACACGCGCGAGCAGGTGATGGCGTTCTCCCGTCGTCGCCAGGACATCGAGCAGACGCTCGCGCGTGAAGGGTTGGCGGGCGCTGAGGCGGCGCAGAACATCGCGCATCGAACGAGGCTCTCCAAGGATCATCGCGACGAAGAAAGTCTTAAGGCGGAATGGCGCTCACGCGCGCTGCAGTATGGAATCGAAGTCGAGCGTCACTTGTCGCAATCGCGCGAACGCGGCCCCATCCAGTTTCGACATCCGGAAAAGGCGGGAGAAGCCATCCGCCAGAGTATCGACGAAAACAGCGAGCGCGAGGCGGTCATTGATCGCCGCGCCCTTGAAGCGAAGGCACTTCAACATGCGATGGGAAGTGTCGAACTGGATCAGATACGAACGGAGAGCGAGCGATTCCAGCAAATCGGCCGGCTGATCGTCGCCGGCGACTCCGTGAACTCACCGCGAGGCGCCTACACGACGCCAGAGATGATCGCCCTTGAGCGCGGGAACATCGAACTTGATGCGCGCAGGCCAAGGCAGGGCAGCCGCTATCGGCAGTTCGAACGAGATTCGCCGATGGGCGAGCCAGCGCAACTTGCTTCCTGATCAGACTGCCGTCGCCGAACTCACGCTTGCGTCCACCGACTGGATCACTTCGATCGAAGGCCGCGCCGGCGCTGCGAAGACCACCACGGTCGGCGCGATCCGCGAGTTCGCGGAAAACCACGGCTATGTGGTACGCGGATTTGCCCCGACCACCCGCGCGGTCAAGTCGCTTTCCGAGGCAGGCGTCTCCGCCAGTACTGTCGCCAGCCTCCTCGAAGGCCAATCAGCACGCGATGCCTCAAACGAGGTCTGGATCGTTGACGAGTCGAGCCTACTCCCCACGCGGCAGGTTAACCGGCTCCTCCACAAGGCGCGCGAGCAAAGCGTGGAGCGGATCGTCTTCGTCGGCGACCAAGGCCAACATCATGCGATCGAAGCGGGACGGCCAATCTATCAAATGCAAGAGGCGGGGATGCTGGTTGCCCGCCTGGACACCATTCGCCGCCAGCGCGATCCCGAGCTCCGCGCGGCAGTAACCCATGCTGCCAAAGGCGAAATCGCGGAGTCGCTGGCGATCCTTGAGCGCCGCGGCGACATTCGCGAAGTCGCCGACATCGAACAGCGCCGCAGACAGATCGCGCGAGAATACCTCGCCGCCCATGAGTCCGGCGAGCGGGTTCTGGTAGTCAGCCCGGCAAACGACGAGCGCCGCGAACTGAACAAAGCCATTCGCACCGAACTGATCGTTCGCGGTCACGTGTCCGTCTCCGGAACAGAACGGCGCATTCTGGTGAATCGCGGCCTCTCCGGCGCCCAGCGTGCGATGGCCTACAATTATGAAGAAGGCGACGTGATTCGTTTCACTCGCGGAGGGGAATGCCCACTTTGTTGTTGATTTTGAGTGACGGCTCGATAGTCATTTAGGCTGCCTGCTTTGGATTATCAACTCCGCGTGCCCGGTCGAGCGCGAGCTCACGAGCGTGAAGGGCGGCGGCCAGTCTTGGCAATGCGCGATACCCGGCGACTTTGCGGAAGTGGCGCTCGGCTTCGAGCACACCGGCGGCCGTCCAGCGCAGGATCATGGTTCCGCCCTGCCAACGTTTGACGCGCCGCGCGATCTCGCGCACTCGGCTGAACAGGTTTTCGATCAGGTTGGTCGACGACAGCACCCGTTCCAAGCCTTCGGATAGGTGCAGGGCCATCACGGTTAGAGTCTCGTCGATACCCTCACGCAGAGATGCCGCCGCTCCGGGATGAGCGGATTCCAGTTTATGCGCCAGGTTCTCGAGCAGGCGGCGGGCGCGCTTGGGATCGCGACTGGCGTAAGCCTGGTTGATCGCAGTGCGCACTGAAGCTCGCACCCGTTCAGGCAGCGCGTCGGTGACGTTGCGTTTCTTGTGTGCCTGGCAGCGCTGGATCAGCGCGCGCTCGCCGAAGGTATCGAGCACCGCCCGGCGCAGCGCTTTGGCTCCGTCGATCACCACCAGGATGACGCGATTCGGGTCCAGCCCACGTTCGATCAGGTCCTCCAGCAGCGCCTTGCAGGCGGTCGCGTTCTCGGTCGCACCTTCCCGCAATCCCAGCGGATGTTTGCCCCCATCCACGTCGATGCCGACCGCCGCCAACACCACGTGCTCGGCGAAGTGCACGCCGTCGAGCAGCAGCGCGACCAGCTTGAGCCCACTCAGATCGCGTCGCATCAGTTCAGCCAGCCGGCGTCGGGTACCGACCACGAACCGCTCGCTGACCGCGCTCTTGCCGATTCCGCGAACCTCAACCTCCTCGGGCAAGGGTTCCAGCGAGCGCGCGTAGCGCCGAGTCGAGACGCCCAGCACCATTTGCTCGAAAGCTCGCTCATCGAGCGGATCGTGCGAACTCCACGCCTGCCAGCTCGGCAAGCGCAGTTCGTGGCCATCGGTGCTGCGCGCGCGCGGCCGCCGGATCTCGACCCGCCGGCCGCCCATCACCAGCGAGCTCGGCACGTGACCGGCGCGTACGGCCTGCCGATGCTCCGGATGAGCATAGCGCTCGCCACACAACGCCGTACGCTCCGCCTCCAGTTCATCCTGCACGAACCCGAACCCCGACAGCACCACCGTGTCCCACAGCGCCTCGCGCGCTAAGCCCTGAAATGGAAACCGCAGCTGCCCGATTGCGCTTTGCTCTTTCTCCCGCTTCTTGTCAGTCTTCCTCATGGCGGCTCTCCTCCTTTACGCAACCCGATCTTCCGATCGGGCGAGGTCTGCCGCCACTCAAAAATCAACAGCGCTCAGGACATCTCCCGCGGAGCAAACAATTCGCGATTTCCAAAGGCGGCTACGGTCGCGTCGAGGCAGTCGATCGCGACGCCAACATGCTCACGGTCAACACGCTCGACGGGCGGCGCATCGAATACAATCCGGTCCGCCTCTTCGGCGTCGAAGTCTTCCGCGAAGAGCAGCGGGTTTTCGCACGAGGCGACCGCATCCAGTTCCGCGCACCCGACCGGGCCTTGGCGTTGCCAATGGCGAATTCGCTACAATCAAAGCCATCGACGCACGCCGCGCCGTTTTGTGCTTAGACAACGGCAAGCGAAGTGAGCGTCGCGTCCGACCGCCTGCGCCACATCGATCATGGGTACGCCTCCACTTCGCACTCGGCGCAAGGCGCGACCGTCGATCGCGTCATCGTCGATATCGATACGCGCCTCTCGCCGGAACTGGTCAATCGGAAGCAGTTCTACGTCTCTATCAGCCGCGCACGGACCTCGATAACGATCTATACGGACGACCGCGCGCAGGCTCGGCCAGACCATTAACCGAAGCCGCGAGAAATCCATCGCTCTTCAACATTACTCGACTTTGCCCCATCGCGGTTTCGCCGTTTTGCCGGAACAGCATCAAAGTATCAGTCGAGGACACGGCCTTCGCAGGTAGATCAAGCCATGACTTGGCTCCTCACAATCGAGGTCGGTGGCGCTCGCTCCACTGGCACGGCGCGCCACCGGCTGCGCCGGACGCTTCGCTTGTCACGCCGTGCAGCGTTCCGCTTCGCGCGTCTCGGAATCCAGCGCGCGCCCTCAGGTTCGAGTGAAGGGCGCGCGCCTTCAAAATGGTGCGCAACCCGAAGAGCAGAAACGCGTCCTGCCCCTACGGGGAAGCGGACGCCAATCATACCCGGCGTGGTTGGTCTGCTATTGTGGATTTCTGTAATTCCGAGATTGTAGCTTTCGATGACTTCTCCTGCAGATTCCGATAATCTTTAGCGGCAGGAGGCGGCGAGCGGCGGTTGCTGGCGCTGATAAACTTGAATGAAGAGTTTCGGTCAAGTGCTTAGGGACGCTCGGAAAAAGGCTGGGATTACGCAGAGAGAGTTGGCCGCGCGCTTGAAACGCGAGGACGGGCGTCCGGTGGACCCTCCGTATCTCAATGCGGTCGAGCATGATCACCGCTATCCGCCCGAGGACTACCTGATCCAGCAGATGTCGAAGATTGTCGGCATCTCGCCGGATGTGCTGTACTTTCATGCGAACCGCCAGCCGCCTGACGTGAAGACCGAAGCGGACCAGGAACGGCTCGAAGCCGCTTATCGTGCGTTCCGGAAGGCGCTGGGGTAAAGCCGGCCGGCAAGCGAAAATGAAGTTGCTTCGCGATCCGCTCGGACGCCCCATCAAGCGTCTCTATTTCAAGACGGAAGAGCTCGACGAGCGATGCGAGCGGATCGTTGCAGACTTCATGCGTCGCCACTCCGGCGGCTTCAAACTGCCGATCCCAACCGACGACATAATCCGGATGATCGAGGCAGAAGCCGACGACCTCGACATGTATGCCGACCTACCAGAAGGACAGGACGGATATACCGACTTCTTTTTCGACCGAAAGCCCCGAGTGAAGATCTCCGCGCGGCTTTCGGACCCACGCTATGAGAACCGGCTTCGCTTCACACTAGGGCATGAATATGGCCATGTCTGGTTTCACGCGCCGCTCTGGAGAAAAGGCGCGCAAGAGTCGGACTCCCGTCCCGCCGAGCCATGCTGGACCTGCCATCGAGAGAACATCGAGACCGCAGCCGAGAACGACTGGATGGAATTCCAAGCGGGCTACATCGGCGGAGCGCTGCTGATGCCAAAATCGGAACTTTCGATGATGGCGGGTGAGATTGCGATGGGTGAGGGCGAGAAGCCGCCGCTTAGAGTCGATTCGGAACTCGGCCGCGCGCTGATCGAGCGGATCATGAGGCGTTGCCAGGTCTCCGAACAAGCCGCGCGAGTCCGGCTCTTGCGGTTGGTTCTTTTGACCGAATCGTGAATCCAGCGGAGCGTAGCGGAATTATGGAATTTGACAATTACATCAGAATTGGTCTATGATCCGTCTTGACGATGGGTAGATGACCGTCGCACTCAATGGATCGAGGTGTTGTCGTCATGTCAGTAGTTCAAGTCAGTTCCCAAGCTCAAGGCGCAGATTCGGAGAGGCTGAGTACCCCAAAACTCGGCTGGACCCTGGACGAGCTAGCCCGCAGCCTCGGCGTCTCGGTGCCGTTCATCCGTCTGGAGCTCAAGCGCGGCCGACTCAGGGCCGCGCACCTCGGGCGGCGGGTAGTCGTGCTGGATACTGAGGTTCACCGTTATCTGGCTCAGGCCAGCGACGCTGGCCGTTCTTGGAGATGACGACTGATGAGCGTTTACAAGCGCGGCCAAACTTATTGGTACAAGTTCCTCTTTCAAGGACAGTTGATCCGCGACTCTGCGAAGACCAACTCGAAGACTGTCGCCCGAGAAGCCGAACGAGCGCGCCGGCGGGAGTTGGAACTGGCAGTCAACCGCATTCCGAAGCGCGACCGAACGCCACTGTTCGGAATTGCGGCGCGTGAGTGGCTGGCGTCAAAGAATACCTTGGCGCCAAAGAGCCTTGAAAGATTTCAGCACCATGTTGCTACGCTTACCGTCGAGTTCGGGCAGCGCTTGATCTGCGATATTTCGGCCGATGATGTCCTAAGGTTGCGAAGTAAGCGAATTTCCGAAGATCTCGCACCGCGCACCGTCAACTACGAGATCGCCGCGCTCAGAGGCATCTTGAAGTCCAAGGGCTTTTGGGGCGGCGTTTTGGACGAGCTTGAACGGCGAGGCATCAAGAAGTTGCCAGAGCGGCACGATGTCGGGCGTGCGATCAGTTCTACGGACGAAGAAAAACTCTTGGACGCGATCGCGGCAAGCCGCTCACCGGCACTACTACCCCTGTTCATACTTGCCATAGACACAGGCCTTCGGGCCTCTGAATTGAGGTATCTCACCAGGCGCGATCTTTCTCTCGTCTGGGAAAATGGAACGATCCACCAAGGCGCGCTTACAGTCCCGAAGTCGAAGACCGACGCGGGAACCGGTCGGCTGGTTCCTCTCACTTACCGTGCTTGCGCTGTTCTGAGTCTATGGCTGTCGCGATTCCCCAATGCGGAGCAGGGCAGCTATGTCTTTCCGCGCCATCGGGTCGGCCTCGGTGGCGACGCCCGCAAGCCCTATATCTGGGACATCGATCTGAACCAACCGATTGGTGAATGGAAAAAGGCTTGGCGGCTTGCGTTCGAGGAGGCTGGAATCCGGTACCGTTGGCACGATTGTCGGCACTCGTTCATTTCGCGCCTTGCCGAGAATCCTCACGTCAGCGAGGAGACCATCAAGTCACTAGCCGGCCATGTCAGCAAGCGGATGCTGGAGCGGTATAGCCATATCCGAACCCAGGCCAAGCGCGATGCGATCGCAGTCCTGGACGGACGAAATTCTGACTTTGCGTGGGCACACGATTGGGCGCAATCGAAGGCCTCGCAGAAGACGCGATCCTGACGGTCTCAATTGCCCTCCGAAAAGCAGCAACCGTCACCGGATTTTCGACAAGAATCCCCTGATTTCGGGCGTCGCACCCCTGATTTGCTGCGCTTCGCCCGAAAGCTTTCAAAAAGGGAGGGCACAAAATTGGGCACAGTCTATAGCCCGCGGTCGCCAGAATTGGAAAAAGTCTTTCATTTTATTGGTGGGCGGTGCAGGTTTCGAACCTGCGACCCTCGGCTTGTAAGGCCGATGCTCTACCGCTGAGCTAACCGCCCTTCGGCTTCAATACATCAAAAACCGCTCCCGCATCGAGTCGCGTCAGGCAAGCGCGACTCGATGGAGCTGTTCATCTTGGCGCTGGGCGCCGCTTCCCCACGCTCGCACTTCCCATACAAACGAACGCCGCGCCCTGGTGGGGCGCGGCGTCTGCCGCTAACATTGCCCCGCCGCGCGCGGCGTTAGGCCGACGGCGAACTCGCTTGCGAGCCGCCACCCGCGGCGGCCTCGTTGAGCGAGTCCTTCAGCTGCTTGCCGGCGCGAAACTTGGCCGAGCGGCTGGCCGAAATCTGGATCGCTTCGCCGGTTTTCGGATTGCGCCCCACCCGCGAGGCCCGCTCCGAAACCGAAAACGTCCCGAAGCCCGAGATGTTGACGCGCTCGCCCTGCTTGAGGGCGACGACAATGTCGTCGAGCAGGAGGTTGACCGCCTTTTCGGCCTCGGCCTTGTTCAGGTTGAGCTTATTGGCGAGCCCCTCGATTAGTTCGGCCTTTGTCATTTATCCTCCACCCCCAGTGTACCCCGGGTTTTGTCAGGGCACCCCGCCGCACAGATGCGGGGCGCGCGCGCCAATCTCTCCCGGCAAGCTTCTTTTAATGTCGCAGTTAACGTTACCGGTAATGTTCCCCCGTTGCCGAGCCTCAGGACAAGTTGGTGGGCGAGGGAGGGATCGTGGGTTCGTCCTCCGCGTCGTCATCCACCAGTTCTTCCTTGCTCTCGGCCACCACGCCGTAGTCGAGTGCGGCCGGCTTCACTTTGAAGAAAGCTTCCGGATCCGCCAGCACCAGGGCGTGGCGCAAGACCTCGTCCATGTGTTCGACCTGGAAGAGCGTCACGTTTTTCAGAATCGGCGCCGGGATATCATCGACATCCTTGGCGTTTTCCTTGGGGATGAGCACGGTCTTAACGCCGCCGCGATGCGCCGCGAGGATCTTTTCCTTGAGCCCGCCGATCGGCAGCACGCGCCCGCGCAGCGTGATCTCACCGGTCATTGCGAGGTCGTTGCGCACCGGTACGCGGCATAGCGCCGAAGCCAGCGCCGTCGCCAGCGTGATTCCGGCCGAGGGGCCGTCCTTGGGCGTTGCGCCCTCGGGAATGTGAATGTGGATGTCGATCTTCTGGTAGAAGTTCGGCGCCAGCCCGAGCGCGTGGGCGCGCGAGCGGATGTACGACAGCGCCGCGTGCGCGCTCTCCTGCATCACTTCGCCGAGCTGTCCGGTCACGGTCAGCTTGCCGCGGCCGGGCACGATGGTGACCTCGACGCCGAGCAACTCACCGCCCATCTCGGTCCACGCAAGGCCCGTCGCCACGCCGATTTGCGGCTCGGTCTCGGCCATCCCGTAGCGGAAGCGCGGCGGGCCGAGCTGCTTGGCCAGGCTGGAGGCCGAAACGCGGACGTGCGCGTTGCGATCGGTCTTGACCACCTCGACCGCGACCTTGCGGCAGATCGAGGCGATTTCGCGTTCGAGGTTGCGCACGCCGGCTTCGCGCGTATAGAGCCGGATGATCTGCAGGATCGCCTGATCGGAGAACTCGATGTTCTCCTCTTTGAGCCCGTTGGCTTCGCGCTGCTTTCGCACCAGGTAGCGCTTGGCGATATTGAGCTTCTCGGTCTCGGTGTAACCCGGGATGCGGATGATCTCCATCCGGTCCTGCAGCGGGCGCGGGATGCGTTCAAGCGTGTTGGCGGTGGTGACGAACATCACCTTGGCCAGATCGTAGTCGCAATCGAGATAGTGATCGTTGAAGGTGCAGTTCTGCTCGGGGTCGAGCACCTCGAGCAGCGCCGAGGACGGATCGCCGCGGAAGTCGGTCGACATCTTGTCGACCTCGTCGAGCAGCATCACCGGGTTGCCCGAAGCCGCCTTGCGCATCGACTGGATGATCTTGCCTGGCAGCGCGCCGATGTAGGTGCGGCGATGGCCGCGGACTTCCGCCTCGTCACGCACTCCGCCCAGCGAGACGCGCACGAACTTGCGTCCGGTGGCGCGCGCGATCGATTTTCCAAGCGAAGTCTTGCCGACGCCCGGCGGTCCGACCAGGCACAGGATGGGCCCCTTCATCTGGCCCACCAGGGTCTGCACCGCGAGGTATTCGAGGATGCGCTGCTTGACCTTTTCCAGCCCGTAGTGGTCTTCCTCGAGGATGCGCTCGGCTTCCTTGATGTCGAGCTTGTCCTCGGTGTACTCGAACCAGGGCAGGGCGAGGAACCAGTCGAGGTAGTTGCGGACCACGGTCGCCTCGGCCGACATCGGCGACATCATCTTGAGCTTCTTGATCTCGCGCTCGCATTTCTCGCGCGCCTCGGCCGGCATCTTCTTCTGGCGCAGCTTCTCTTCGAGCTCCTGGATCTCGTTCTTGAATTCGTCTTTCTCGCCCAATTCCTTCTGAATCGCACGCATCTGCTCGTTGAGGTAGTACTCCTTCTGGGTCTTCTCCATCTGTTTCTTGACCCGGGAGCGGATGCGTTTTTCGACCTCCAGGATTTCGAGTTCGGAGCGCATGTAGCCGAGGATCTTCTCCAGCCGCTCGGCTGGATTGGCGCACTCGAGCAGCGCCTGCTTGTCCTCGAGCTTGATGCCCAGATGCTCGACCAGCTTGTCGGCCAGGTAGGCCGGATCGTCGACCGCGGCGATCGAGGTCACCATCTCGGGCGGGATCTTCTTGTTCAGCCGCACGTAGTTGTCGAAGGTCGCGTTGACCGAACGGATCAGCGCCTCGACCTCGGTGGATCGGTCGCAGACCTCTTCGATCGGCTCGACTTCGACCTGGAAGTATTCCTGCTCGGCCGCGTAGCGCACGATCCGCGCGCGGCGTTTGCCCTCGAGCAGTGCCTTGACGGTGCCGTCGGGCAGCCGCAGCAACTGCACCACCACGCCGAGCGTGCCGGTGGCGTAGATGTCCTGCGGGCCTGGGTCTGAGACCTTGGCATCCTTCTGCGCGACCAGCAGGATCGGCTGCTTGCGCGCCTCGGCGGCTTCCAGAGCCTTGATGGACTTCTGGCGGCCGACGAAGATTGGATAGACCTGGTGCGGGAAGACGATCAACTCGCGCAAGGGGAGAAGCGGAACAGTTTCGCCCTGCCCGTCGCGGCCGTCTTTCTTGTCGTTTTTGTCCTTGTCGTTGCGAAAAAGCATCGGTTATCGATTCCTGGAGTTGTTCATGCGGTTTCGGCGGTCTTCTGATAGACCAGCAGTGGCTGTTCCTTCTGCGTGACCACCTCCTCGGAAATCAGAACCTCCTTGATGTTGGGCTGTGAGGGAATTTCGTACATCAGGTCCACCATGATCGCTTCCATTATAGCGCGCAGGCCGCGGGCGCCCGATTTGCGCTTGAGCGCCTCGCGCGCGATCGCGCGCAGCGCCCCCTGGGTAAACTTAAGGTGGACATTCTCCATGTCAAACAATTTCTGATACTGGCGCACCAGCGCGTTCTTCGGTTCGGTCAGAATCCGCACCAGCGCGTCCTCGTCGAGCTCGCCGAGCGTCGCGATTACCGGCAAGCGCCCGACGAATTCCGGGATCAATCCGAACTTGAGCAGGTCCTCGGGCTGCACTTCGTTGAGCAGCTCGGAGACCGTCTTGGGATCGCGATGCGAGAGGTCGGCCCGAAAGCCCATCGTCTTGCCAGCGATGCGCCGGCGGATGATGTCGTCGAGGCCCACGAATGCGCCGCCGCAGATGAACAGGATGTTGGTGGTGTCGACCTGCAGGAATTCCTGCTGCGGATGCTTGCGGCCGCCCTTGGGCGGCACGCTCGCCATCGTGCCTTCGACGATCTTGAGCAACGCCTGCTGCACGCCTTCGCCCGAGACGTCGCGCGTGATCGAGGGGTTGTCGCCCTTGCGCGCGATCTTGTCGATCTCGTCGATATAGACGATGCCGCGCTGGCAGCGCTCGATGTCGTAGTCGGCGTTTTGCAGCAGCGACAGGATGATGTTCTCGACGTCTTCGCCGACGTAGCCGGCCTCGGTCAGCGAGGTCGCGTCCGCGATGGTGAACGGCACCTGCAGGAAGCGCGCGAGCGTCTGCGCCAGCAGGGTCTTGCCGACGCCGGTCGGGCCGATCAGCAGGATGTTGGACTTTTGCAGTTCGACCTCGCCGGTCACCATCTGCGAGTCGATCCGTTTGTAGTGGTTGTGCACCGCGACCGAGAGGATTTTCTTGGCCCGCTCCTGGCCGATCACGTACTGGTCCAGCACGCGCTTGATCTCGGCCGGCTTAGGCACCGCCGAGGTCTGGCTGAAGGCCTCTTCGCTATCGGTCTCCTCCGCGATGATGTCATTGCAGAGGTCGATGCACTCGTCGCAAATATAAACCGTCGGGCCCGCGATCAGCTTGCGGACTTCATCCTGGCTCTTGCCACAGAACGAGCAGACCAGGTTGCCCGAGCGGTCGTCATGCTTGGCCATTACTGCCTCCCGCCGCCCTTCACTTGGAGGACCCCCGCCTAACGATTACCTCATCGATCAGTCCGTATTCAACCGCCTGCTCGGGCGACATGAACATGTCGCGATCGGTGTCCTTCTCGATCTTGGCGATCTTCTGCCCCGAGTGGCGCACGAAGATGTTGTTGAGCTCCTCGCGCATACGCAAAATCTCGCGCGCCTGGATCTCCAGGTCGACCGCCTGACCCTGCGCGCCGCCGAGAGGCTGATGAATCATAATCCTTGAGTGCGGCAGCGCATACCGCCGTCCCTTGTGGCCCGCCGTCAGCAGCACCGCACCCATGCTCGCCGCCTGTCCCAGGCAAAGCGTGGAAACGGGAGGCTTGATGAACTGCATGGTGTCGTAAATCGCCAATCCCGCCGTGACCGAGCCGCCCGGCGAGTTGATGTAGAAGCTGATCTCTTTTTCCGGGTCCTCGGACTCCAGGAACAGGAATTGCGCGGTCACCAGGTTGGCGACGTCGTCGTTGACTTCAGTACCGAGGAAAACGATGCGGTCCTTGAGCAGGCGAGAGTATATGTCGTAGGCGCGCTCGCCGCGGCCGGTCTGTTCGACGACGATCGGAACCAGGCTGCTCATAAGACCCCGGCCCGCCGCGACCGGTGATAATTTCTCCGTGCAGGCACCCCACGTAAAATTCTATCCAGTTTGAGATAGCGCAGCAACCTGAAATCTGCGCGTGCCGCTACGCTTGTGCACCCGAGGGCGCCTCGCCGGCCGCGTCGCCGGTCTCCGACTGCGCGCGCTCGAGCAGCGCGTCGAGCGTTTTCTCGCGCCGCATCGACTGCTTGAGCAGCGCGCGATGCTCCTCATTGCGGTAGTGCTCGGCCACATGGTCGCGCTCGCGTCCGGCGCTGCGCGTCACTATATGCGCGACGCGCGCGGCTAGCTCGTCGTCGCTGACCTCGATTTTTTCCTGCTCGGCGATCGCGTCGACGATGAGCGAGCTGAGCGCGCGCTTGTGCGCCCGCGTGCGAATCTCGTCGACGCTGTTGCGAACGCGCTCGGCCGCGGCCTCGCGCGACATCCCCGCACCCACCAGCGCCCCGCTCATCTCGGATTCCATCAGCTCGCGCTCGCGATCGTCGAGCGACTGCGGCACCTCGACCGGGTTGCGCTCGATCACCAGGTCGAGCAGTCCCTGGCGCGCCCGCATGTCGGCCTCCTCGCGCGCGCGCTGCATCAACTGCTCGTGCACCTTGGCGCGTAACTCGTCGAGCGAGGCGACGTCGCCCAGGTCCTTGGCGAATTCGTCGTCGAGCGCGGGCAGAACCTTGGTGTAGATTTCCTTGACCGCCGCGCGCCACTCGACGGTCTTGCCGGCGAGGTCTTTCTCGGCGTAGTCGTCCCCGTAGCTGCGCGTCGCGTGCGCCGGATGGCCGACTTCGGCCCCGGCCAGCACTTCGTCGAGTCCATGGGCGAGGCGCTCGGAGGAAACCTCGAGGATGCGCTGCCCGATCTTCGCGCCTTCGAGCGGCTTGCCGTCGACGTGGCCCTCGATCTCCGCCAGCACCAGGTCACCACGCTCGACCCGGGTGCGGTCCTCGACCTTCTTGAGGGTGGCCGAGCGCTCGCGCAGATCTTCGAGCGTCTTTTGCACCTCGTCGTCGCTGACCTCGACCTGCGGCCGCGGCACACGCAGACCCTGGTAATCGCGCACCACAATTTCGGGGCGCAGATCGAAGGTCGCGCTGAAGCGCAGCGCTTTGGCGAGGTCGCTCTCCTCGGTGACGATTTCCGGCGGCAGCAGCGGCTTTAGGTTCTGCTCCTCCAGCGCCTTCTCGGTGTATTCCTTGATCAGCTTCTGCACGATCTCGCCGCGGACCCGGTCGCCGAACAGGCGCTCGAGCATCGTGCGCGGCGCGTGGCCGGGGCGGAAGCCCTTGAGCACTACGTTGCGGCGCAGATCGTTGTAGGCGCGGTCGAGTTCGGTCTTGATCTCGGCCGGTTCGAGTTCGATGGTCAGTTTGCGCCGAAGCGCCGAAGGGCTCTCAAGATTAACATTCATAGTTGGTGTCGGAACATTTAACTAAACACATGCCGCACGGCACAATCAATCGTGCGCGAATAGAAAGCTGTGACAAGGCGGACCACTGAAGCCCGCGCGCGGGCGCCGGCCGCCGTCCGCAAGCATGGCGCGGCGGTGATTTGCGGTTCGCGGCGACAATTTGCGGTGACAATTTACGATTTGATGATAGAAATTTACGGTTTGATGATTACGATCTCGTAACGGTCGAGGGCCGCGACGGCTGGACATAAAGTCAGAGAATCCCTAGACTTCCCCGGTTGATCCAAGTAACTAAGCGCCGTAGGCTGCTGCTCCTCAGAAAACAGCCATTCGCGGCCGGTCCCGTAATCGGAGCGGCGGTGTCGAAGCGTCAAATTTCAGGAGATCCAAGACTCAGATGAGCGAAGCCAATATTGTTCTGCCGCACCTGACCGGCAATCAGCTGATAATTCTATGGGCGGTGCTGGCCTCCGCGCTGGTTGCGCTGCTCTACGGTTGGTCGCTGGCGCGGACCGTGCTCGCCGCCAGCCCCGGCGCCAAGTCGATGACCGACGTCGCGGACGCGGTCGAGGAAGGCGCGATGGCCTACATGAGGCGCCAGGTCAAAACCATGATCTGGTTCGTCATCGTGATCGCGCTCGCACTCTTTTTCATGTACCGCCGCGTTTACCCGGATAACCTGACGCTGGCGATCGGAATCGCGATCGCCTTCCTGATGGGCGTCAGCGCCTCCTACGGCGCGGGGTTAGTCGGGATGAAGCTGGCAGTCAAGGGCAACGTGCGCAGCGCCAACGCCGCGCTCACCAGCTTCAAGGACGCGATGGAGATCGCGTTCAAAGCCGGCGGCGTCTCGGGCATGTTCACGGTCGGCTTCGGATTGCTCGGCGCGACCATCATCTTCCTGGTCTTCCAGGAGAACGCGATGAAGGTGCTGATCGGGTTCGGCTTCGGCGGCTCCCTGGCGGCGCTCTTCATGCGCGTGGGCGGCGGCATCTATACCAAGGCGGCCGACGTCGGCGGCGATCTGGTCGGCAAGGTCGAGGCCGGCATCCCGGAGGACGATCCGCGCAACGCCGCCACTATCGCGGACAACGTCGGCGACAACGTTGGCGACTGCGCCGGGATGGCGGCCGACGTGTTCGAGTCGTACGAAGTCACCCTGGTCGCGGCGATTATTCTCGCGGCCTATGCGCTGAGCGAGAAGGACTTTACCGACCTCTACCCCGGCGCGATGGCCGGCATGTTTGCGATGAAGCTCATCATCTTCGCGCTCATCCTGCGCGCGGTCGGCGTGTTCTCCTCGATCCTTGGCATCATCGCGGTGCGCGTGCCGCCGGGCCAGATGCGCGATCCGATGCGCCCGATCAATATCGGCTACATGACCTCGGCCATCGCCTCGGTGATCGGCTTCTTCATCGTCAACTGGCTCTACCTCGATGACCCGAACACGGGCGCGCCCGACTGGCGCTTCGCCTGGTGCGCCACGCTCGGCATCATTCTCGCCGTCGTCACCTTGTGGCTGACCAACTATTTCACCCATCCCGAGCGCGGCCCGGTCACCGAGACCGCCTACGCGGCGCGCACCGGCCCGGCGACGCTCATCCTGTCCGGCATGGCCGAGGGGCTGGAGTCCTCGGTGTGGGCGCTGGTGGCTATCGTGCTGTGCATCATCGGCGCGATGATCATCTTCCGCGGCTCGCTGGCGCTGCAGTTCTACGGTATCGCGCTAACCGGCCTGGGCCTGCTGACCACCACCGGCTTCATCCTCGCGATGGACACCTACGGACCGATTACCGACAACGCGCACGGCATCTTCGAGATGGGCGGGATCCATCAGGAAGAGGCCTCGCGCACGCTGTCGTGGATGGACGCGATCGGCAACACCACCAAGGCGCTGACCAAGGGATTGGCGATCGCTACCGCGGTCATCGCGGCGGTGTCGCTGTTTCGCTCCTTTATCGACGAGGCCCATCTCGGCATACTCGGCGTCCAGGTCAACATGCCGACCGTGTTCGTCGGCCTGATGATCGGCGGCGCGGTGCCGTTTCTGTTCAGCGCGTTCGCGATCAAAGCGGTCAGCCGGGCGGCCTACCAGGTGGTTTTCGAGGTGCGGCGCCAGTTCCGCGAGCATCCGGGAATCATGGAGTACAAGGAGAAGCCCGACTACGCGCGCTGCGTCGATATCGTCACCGCAAGCGCGCAGAAGGAGTTGCTCGGTCCCGGCATCCTTGCCGTGTTCGCGCCGCTGATGGTCGGGTTCGGACTTGACGCGGGCGCGCTTGGCGGATTTCTCGCCGGCACCATCATAACCGGGCAGCTTCTCGCGGTCTTCATGGCCAACGCCGGCGCCAACTGGGACAACGCCAAGAAAAAGGTCGAGGACGGCTTCCTCGGCGGCAAAGGGACCGAGGTCCACAAGGCGACCGTCGTGGGCGATACCGTCGGCGACCCCTTCAAGGACACCGCCGGTCCCGCGCTCAACCCGATGATCAAGGTGATGAACCTGGTCGGCATCCTCGCCGCGCCCTTCACTTCGATCGAGGTTGCTTTTAGCTGGGGCAGGGTAGCGATTACCGTGTTCTCGGTCGTGATGCTCGCGATTGCGGTCGCGCTCTCCAAGCGCGGATCGATCGCGGAAGAGCAGGGCCAGGCGGGCCAAGCCAAGGCGGCCGCGTAAATCGCCGCGCTTTCATAACGGCGACAGAAGGCCGGGTGTCATCGACGCCCGGCCTTCTTTTTCACCGATCCTCGCCAGCGCCTCCGCCTGCGAGCGGAGGCTGCGGTCTTGATTGTCGTTCGCGATCGTGGTTTTCCTTTTTACCTCGTATTCGGCTAAACATCGGCGGGTCCGCCGTCTCGATCAGAGCGCACGCCAGTGGCGAAATTCCTCCGCGTCGGCGTTCATCATTCGAATGTGGGCGGGTACACGTCCAAGGCATGGACGATTGGTCGGACCGGCTCGACTGTACTCTTGAAATGGGGCTCCGTGGAGGTACACGGAGCCGGTCATGGCAGACGGATTTACTGGGCGCGTCGACCGCGGCAAAAAACAGTTCGCTGTGGTTCGGAGAAGCGGGCGCGAGACTACGTGAAAAGAGCAATTGCGCGGCGGCGCGGCCATCGATATGAAAAGCTGCTGGAAACGGTACGCATCGGGCGCCGTCCCGTGCACCGTCGCGTCTCGCCGGGCCGCATTCTTGCCACGGTTCTGTTTGTCGATATCGTCCGCTCGACCGAGAAAGCCGCGCTGCTGGGCGACCGTCGCTGGAACGAGGTGCTGAGTCACTATTACGCAGCGCTCCGCAGAGAGCTTCGCGCGTCCCGGGGAAGAGAAGTAACCACTACCGGCGACGGAATGCTCGCCACTTTCGACCGGCAGCCAGGGGCAGCTAGGGCGATTCGATGCGCGGCTGCGATGCGTCAGTCCGTCCGCACTCTCGGCCTGGAGATCAGGGCGGGCCTGCATGCAGGCGAGTGTGAACTGGTCGGAGATGCGGTCGGCGGTATCGCGGTCCATATTGGCGCGCGCGTCATGGCAAGGGCCGGCGCGGACGAAGTGCTGGTCTCGAGCACGGTCAAGGATCTGGTGGTCGGGTCGGGGATCAAATTCAAGGACCGCGGCGCCCATAGGCTCAAGGGCGTCCCCGAGGAATGGCGCTTGTACCGGGTCGAGTAGCCGGCGGGACGAACGGCGCTCCGGTCCCGCCCGCCGTGGCAAGCGCTATCGCGCCCGGCGGATTTTCCTGGCGCATGGGCGGCCCGATCTCGAAGATGGCCTAGCGTTCGCATCCAGAGAGAGGATTCGACATCGATGGAAATCGCGTGGATTGGAACTGGAATCATGGGCGCGCCGATGGCGCGCAACCTGATGCGCGCGGGCCATCGCCTGCGCCTGCATAACCGCACGGCCAAAAGAGCCGTGGCGCTCGCCGCCGAAGGCTCCGAAGTCACCGTCGCGGCCGACCCGGCCGCGGCGGCCGGCGGCGCTGAGACGGTATTCATCATGGTGCCCGACACGCCCGACGTCGAAAGCGTCGTCGCGCGAATCGAGCCGGCGCTCCACAAAGGCCAACTGGTGATCGACATGAGCACCGTCGCGCCGGCCGCCGAACGCGCGATCGCGGAGCGCCTGGCACAGGCCGGCGTGGAGTACCTCGACGCTCCCGTGTCGGGCGGCGAGAGCGGCGCTATCGAAGGAACGCTCACGATCATGGTGGGCGGCGCCGAGCCGGCCTACAAACGCGCGCTCCCGCTATTCGAGAAGCTCGGCCGGCGCGTCACTCACATGGGGCTGCCGGGCGCGGGCCAGATGACCAAGCTCGCCAACCAGATCGCGGTAGCGCTGACGCTAGAGGCTGCGGCCGAAGCGCTGGCGCTGGCCGAGAGCGGCGGGTTGGACCGCGCGCGCGTGCTCGAGGCGATCGGCGCGGGGGCGGCCGGCTCATGGCAACTCGCCAACTTGGGTCCGAAGATAATCGCGCACGATTGGCGTCCCGGCTTTTTTATCAAGCTCATTCGCAAGGACCTGCGCCTGGTGACTGACGCGGCGCGCGAGGGCGGCCTCGCGCTGCCGGGGCTCGCGCTGATGCAATCGATGTTCAACGCGGCGGCGGCGTTCGGCCACGACCTCGACGGCACACAGGCGGTCGCGGCCGCGCTCGACAGATTGGCCCGCCTGAAGTAGTACGGGAACTGAACCCTTGTTGCGCTCGCCGCGCGCCATGAAGGCGTGCTCAACCTGACGCTCAATCAGCCCCCGGGAGGAGGGTTCAACGCCGCGATGTCCGATTCACAGGGGTGGGATGTCATTCTGAGCGGGCGACGTAATAGGCGCGCCATGTGGCGGGGTGGGGCGATGGCCAGCCACAGCTAACAGATGGAGGGCGAGTCCGATGGCGACGGCGCAGAGCAAGACGATGGAGATTCGCATAATTTGTTTACCCGCAAGAGGTTTGCGGCAGCCGATGTCCGCGAGTCGGAGAGGAATTTCCGTCGGTCTTTCGCTATCCTTGTATCCCTTTAACTATCTATTGCCATAAATAGCCGAACTATTTCGCCTATTGCAAGGTATTTTAAGCAGAGATTTCTGGAATTTTTTCTGGATGATCACCGTTTTTGCGACCAGGTGAGTTAAGCGGCACCTCGACCGAGCGGCAGAGCCATTTCCGGTTTGCCAGAACTCGCCGATCCGTGGGATATGTCCGCCAGCGACCGCTAACTTGCGGAGGATTCTATGGCAAATGAACATCTGCTGGCCGAGCGCCACGACGGCGTGCTCAACCTGACGCTCAATCAGCCCGACAAGCTCAACGCGCTGAGCGAACAGATGATCGCCGGGCTGCTCGAAGAACTAGGGCGCGCGGCGCGCGACGCCGAGGTGCGATGCGTCGTGCTGAGCGGCGCGGGACGCGGCTTCTGCTCGGGTGGCGACGTGAGCCAGATGCGCGCTCGCAACGAGGGCGACGGCCCCGGCCTAACCGCCGAGCAGCGGATGGCGAGCCTGCGTCGCGCCGAGGAAGTCAGCCTGATGCTCCACGAACTGCCCAAACCGACGATCGCGGCGATCAACGGCGCGGCGGCCGGCGCCGGACTCAGTATCGCGCTCGCCTGCGACCTGCGGATTGCCGCGGACTCCGCGCGGCTCATTACCGCCTTCGCGCGCGTGGGTTTTTCCGGCGACTTCGGCGGCACCTGGCTGATGACACGGCTGGTCGGCCCGGCGCGCGCCAAGGAATTTTATTTTCTCGCCGATCCGATCGAGGCCAACCAGGCGCTCGCGCTGGGACTGGTCAACCGCGTGGTGCCGGCGGTGTCGCTGATGGCGGAGGCCGGCGCGCTGGCCAAGCGAATCGCCTCGGGACCGGCGATCGCATACGGCTATATGAAGGCCAACATCAACGCCGCGCTCACCGCCGATTTTCGTACGCTGCTCGATCGCGAAGCGGTCGGCCAGACGCTCACCGGGCACACCGAGGATCACAAGGAGGCGGTCAAGGCGTTCCTGGAAAAGCGCCAGCCCACGTTCAAAGGGCGCTAGGGGGAACGCTCGCGAGGTTGTAGATCATGCGTGCACTGAAGACAGCCATTGTGATGCTGGTCGCGGCGGCGCTTTGCGTGTGCACCAGCGCCCTCGCGCAGAGTGATCTCGAAGACGTCGGCAAAGTGAAGGATTACTACGCGGATTGGCTATCCTCGATTCCGGGGGTCACAAATGTCGGCGTTGGTGAAGGAGCCGGCGGCGCCCCCGAAATCGAACTTCACGCGGATGTTATCACCGACCAAATGCGGCGGTTGCCCCATCAGTTGAACGGCTTTCCGCTTCGCATCATCAAGGATCCTCGCAACCCTGACGATCCCGCCGAAACCTATGACGCGCAGGCGGCGGACGACCAAGGTGAGTCGTCCGCCACCAAAGGATCGCTCGCTCCAATGCGCGAGAACCCCGCGTCCGCGCCGACCGCGATTGCGCCTTCGGCACCCACGGCACCTACGGCACCTGGGCCAGCTGTAGTGGTGCCACCAAACCTGTAGTCGGATGCGATCTAATTCTCCCTGGTTTGAGGAGGCCCGCGCGAGATGTTGAAGACCAGCTTCTGCGAGTTGTTCGGCGTCGAGTTGCCGATCATGTTGGCCGGGATGGGAACGATCGCGCTCGCCGACCTCGCCGCCGCAGTCTCCGAGGCCGGCGGGATGGGCACGGTGGCGCTGGCCGGGTTCACTCCCGAGGGAATCCATAACGAGGTCGCCGCCGCGCGCCGGCTGACCAAAAAGCCGCTCGCCTGCAACGTGTTGATTCCGTTTCTTGAGCCGGGCGTGGCCGAAGCCGCCGCGGCCGCGCCGGTCGACGCGGTGACGCTCTTTTGGGGCGTTCCCGTCGAACACGTCGCGCGTTTCAAGGACGCCGGCAAGAAAGTCATCTGGCAGTGCGGCTCCCCTGAAGAGGCGGCCGCCGCAAAGAGCGCCGGTGCCGACATGATTATCGCGCAGGGCGTCGAGGCCGGCGGTCACGTTCGCGGACTCGTCTCGACGCTGGTGCTGGTGCCGCAGGTGCGCGACGCGATCGGCGACCTGCCGATGCTCGCGGCAGGCGGTATCGCCGACGGCCGCGGGCTCGCCGCGGTGCTCGCGCTGGGCGCCGACGGAGCGGTGTTCGGCACGCGGCTGCTGGCGTCGCGCGAATCGGCCGCTCATCCGTCTTACAAAGATCGCATCGTGAACGCGCGCGCCGAGGACACCGTCCACACCAAGCTCTATGACATGGGATGGCCCGACGCGGCGCATCGCGTGCTGCGCACCGCGGTCTACGAGGAGTGGGAGCGGGCGGGGCGGCCGGAGAGCGGCAAGCGCCCGGGCGAGGGCAAGGTCGTGGGCACGCTTAAGCACGCCGGGATGGCGATGCCGCCGCTGGTGAAATACACGGTGATGCCGCCGGCCGAGTATCTGGAGGGCGAGCTCGACGAGTTTGCGTTTTATGCCGGGATGTCGTGCGCGCTGGTCAAAGACATCGCGCCGGCGGGCGACATCGTGCGGCGGATCGCGGCCGAGGCGCGCGAGGTGATCGGCCGTCGCCTTGCGCCGCTGGTGTAGCGCGCGAAGAATTTAAACCGATATTTACGAAGCCTACTTCAGTAGCCGCCGCCCGAAGGAGCGACCGGCATCGACGGTCCACCCGGCACTGAAGGCGCTGGCGGAGCACCCGGCACCGACGGCACGCCCGGTGCTGCCGATGCAGCGCCCGGCATCGAGGGCGCGCCCGGGACCGACGGCATGCCGGGTACTGCCCCCGGCATCGGGGGCATCGAGGGTGCGCCCGCCATTGCCGGCGCGCCCGGCACCGACGGCATGCCCGGTACTGCGCCCGGCACCGAGGGCATCGAAGGTGCGCCCGGCACTGACGGGGCTGACGGCGCACCCGGCATCGCGCCTGCGGCGCCCTGCGCGTGCGCGCGAAGAGGAACGCACGCAAAGATGAACGCGACCGTCAGTCCGGCGAAGGTTTGCACTTTCATGAGAACGCCCTCCTGGGCTGGAGGATTTCGACGCCGAAACGATGGGTGCGCGGCACGCGGATCGGCGACCGATCCTTTTCACACTGCCGGTTTTGCGTCAAACGCGCGCCGACGTTCAGATCAGCCTGTCGTATTCGCGTGCGAGCCGATCCACTGCCACACGATTTCATCCGGCTTTGGCATGAGTCCTAAGGCGCGATGTCTCAGAGCATCACGTCGCCGCCGTTGGGGCTCAGGCATTGCCCCACGAAATGGCGCGCCTCGTCGGAGGCCAGGAACACATACGCCGGTACGATCTCGTCCACCGTCGCCAGGCGTCGCTTGGGAATCGAGGCTATCAGCGATTCCATCAAATCCCTGTCGATGCCCTCGACCATCCGGGTCTGCGTGGCACCCGGCGCGACGCAATTGGCGGTGATGTTGCTCGTGCCGATCTCGTGCGAGAGCGAGCGGGTGAACGCGATGATCCCGGCTTTGGCCGCGCAGTAGTGCGCGAGCTCCGCGCTGCCCTTGTAGGCGAGTTGCGAGGCGGTGCTGATGATCCTGCCGTAGTCCTGCCGGTACATGATCGGCAGCACGAAATGCGTGCACAGGAACACGCTGCGCAGGTTGACCGCGATCATCCGGTCCCACTGGCTCGGCGCCATCGCCTCGACCCGCGCGACGTTGCCGATACCGGCGTTGTTCACCAGGATGTCGATGCGTCCGAAATTCCTTTGTACGGTTTCGACCAGTGTCTGCGCTTCGTGCTCGACCGAGACGTCAGCGCGCACGTCGAGCGCCTGCGTGCCGATCCGTTCGATCTCGGCGCGGACCCCGGCGGCGTTTTGCGTCTCGGCCTCGTCGGGATAGTTCACGATGACCCTGGCGCCTTCGCGCGCGAAGGCGATCGCAATTCCGCGCCCGATACCCGAGCTCGAGCCGGTGATAAGCGCAACCTTGTCCTGCAGCTTGCCCATCGCCAAAACCTCCGTAAGTCCTCCCGGCGAATTTGATTCAGGGTGCGCGATTCAAGGCGAACGATTCAAGGCCAGTATCGCATGAACTTTTGCCGTGATATCGCCTGCGCAGGCCGGGATGTCGCCCGCGCGCACCACGTCGGTGATGATCGCGCAGGCCTCCGCGCCCGCCGCGAGCGCCTCGGGCACCGTGGCCTCGGTGATGCCGCCGATCGCGACAATCGGGATGCGGACCGCCGCGCGCACCTCGCGTAACATCGCGAGTCCCTTGCCCGCCACGTTGTTGCGCAGGCCGCCCGGGTACAGCGGGCCGAATCCGATATAGTCGGCGCCGCCGCGCTCGGCAGCGACCGCCTGTTCGACGCTATGCGTGGAGATGCCGATGATCATGTCGCGTCCCACCAATAGGCGCGCGGGCTCCAGTGGCAGGTCCTCCTGGCCGAGATGGACGCCGTCGGCTCCGGCCAGCATCGCGATATCCGCGCGGTCGTCAACGATTAGCATCGCGCCGCGCTCGCGACACATCGGAGCGATCGCGCGCGCTGCCGCGAGAAGGTCGCGGCTGGACGCGCTTTTGAGCCGAAGCTGCATCACGCGCGCGCCGGCGTCGAGCAGGATGCGCGCGAGTGCGACCGGCTCATGGCCGCCCGCCGGATCGACCATCGCATAGAAATGCGAGCGGAGCTTCATCGCGAGCCGCGGCGCGCGTGGCTAATCGAACGGCAGCTTGCGGGTTGCGATCCCGAGGTCGACGAGCTTTTTGCGCAACGTGTTGCGGTTGAGCCCCAGGATGCGCGCGGCGCGCACCTGGTTGCCCTCCGCCCGGCGCATCGCCTGCTCGATGAGCGGGCGTTCGATCTCGGCGACCAGCTTCTGGTAAAGCCCGAGCGGCTCCTCACCGTTGGCCTTCTCGAGATACTGCGCGACGCGGCGTCCGATGAGCGCGGCGAAAGAGTCGGCGGCGTCGATTTCCGTGTCGGAGGCGGCACCCGCCGAGGGGCTCCGCGCGAGCGAGATGTCGTCGGCGCGGATGGTGCTGCCCGAGGCGAGCAACGCCGCGCGCAGCATCGTGTTCTCCAACTCGCGCACGTTGCCGGGCCAGTTATAGGCTTGCAACTTCGCGCGCGCCTCGGGGCTGACGGCGGTCACGCGCGATCCCATCTCGCTGACCGCCTTGGCGACGAAGAACTCGGTCAGCTCGGGGATATCCTCGCGTCGCTGGCGCAGCGGCGGCAGGTGGATCAGGATGACGCGCAGGCGGAAATAGAGATCCTCGCGGAAACGGCGCGCGACGACCGCCGTTTCGAGGTCCTGGTTGGTGGCCGCAATGATGCGGGCCTGCAGGCGCTGGGTCTCCACGCTGCCTACCCGCGTGAACTCGCGATCCTGGAGCACCCGCAACAGCTTGGGCTGCAGCTCCAGCGGCAGGTCGCCGATCTCATCGAGGAACAGCGTGCCCGCGCCGGCCACCTCGAACTTGCCCGCGCGCCGCTCGGCCGCGCCGGTGAACGCGCCGCGCTCGTGACCGAACAACTCGCTTTCGATCAGGCCGTGCGGGATGGCCGAGCAGTTGACCGGGACGAATGGCTCGCGCCGGCGTGACTTGAAGTGGATCGCGCGCGCCACCAGTTCCTTGCCGGTGCCGCTCTCGCCGCTGACCAGCACCACGTCGATCTTGTCGTTGCTGACCACTCGCCCGATAAGCTTGTAGACTTCCTGGATGGCCGCGCTGTGGCCGATGATCTCGCCGCCCACCAGCTTGCGGTCGAGCTCTTTTTTGACTCTTTCCAGCTCGGAGGCCTGCGCCGAGGTCTCGGCCGCGCGTGCCGCGGTCGTCACCACCAAGTCGAGGTTCTCGAATGGCTTGGTGAGATAGTCGCGGGCGCCGCGCTTGAGCGCCTCGATAGCGTTGTTCATCGTGCTGGCCGCGGTGATCACGACGATCGGCGTCGCGCATCCCTGCTCGCGCGCGGTGCTCAGCACTTCGAGGCCGCCCACGCCAGGCATGATGATGTCGACCAGGGCGACGTCGAAACGACCGTGGTTAAGCGCCTCAAGTGCGGCGCCGCTATCGGCGGCTTCCTCGACGCGCCATCCCTCGGCCTCCAGCCGATGGCGCAGGACGAGGCGGATGGCCGGGTCGTCGTCCGCTATCAGCGCACGAATCGCTTGCGTCTCGGCCGCGCCGCCGAGATTTTGTTCCGTCTCAGGCATCTGACTCCATGGTAACAGTAT
Organism: uncultured delta proteobacterium; assembly: GCA_963810495.1. Classification (GTDB taxonomy): domain Bacteria; phylum Desulfobacterota; class Binatia; order Binatales; family Binataceae; genus JAKAVN01. The sequence goes on along the minus strand of CAWENP010000008.1, from coordinate 521,153 downwards.
CGGCAAACGCGGCAACGGCTGCGAAACCGTCAATCCAGCCCGTAATGCGCCCGCCGGATGCGAACATCTACGCCGCCTCGGACGGTTCGGGATCGCGCGGGCCCACCGGCAGCGTGACCTTGAAGGTCATCCCGCGCGCGCGATGCTCCTCGGGGTTGGCCGGATGCGCATGATGCGCCCCGGCCGCGTGAATCGCCGACAGCGGACGCGAGGGGCTTACGCCGCCCGCCTCGGCCCACAGCTTGCCGCCGTGAGCCGAGACGATCCGTTGGCTCAACACCAGACCCAGGCCTGTGCCCGCGGGCTTGGTGGTGAAGAACGGCGTGAAGAGCTGCGCCATCTCGGCCGTGTTCATGCCGCGGCCGCTGTCACTCACTTCAACGCGCAGAAACTGCCGGCGACGCCCCTCGGCGGTGAGGCGAAACTCGGTCTCCATCCGCGTCCGCAGCCGGATCGTCCCGGTCGTGCCGATCGCCTCGGCGGCGTTGCGCACCAAGTTGAGGAAAGTGCGCTCGAGCGCGGCGGCGTCCGCGCTGATCTCGGGCAGACTCGGGTCGAAAAGCTGCTCGATCGTCACGCCCTCGGGCGGATGCGGATGCAGCCCGGCCATCCGGAGCGCCTGGTGGAGCACGCGATGGATATTGACCGGCTCGAAGCTCAGCCGCTGCGGAGCGCTGGCGGCCAGCACCTGCTCGACCAAAGCGGCGATGCGGTTGACGCCCTCGAGAATGAGCCCGCAATACTGCTGGGCGCGCGGGTCGGAGCGCAGACGCCCCGCCAGCAACTCGGCCGCGCCCTTGATTCCGGTCAGCGGATTTTTGACCTCGTGCGCGAGTCCCGCCGGCGAGAGCTTGAGGTCGGGCTCAGCCGTGTCAAGCGCCTGCGCGGCGCCGCGATGGAGCGCGAGGTCATGCAGTAGCACCACCGCGCCGCGGCTCGCTCCGCCGGCGCCCATGAGCGGCGCGACCTCCGCGCTGACAGTCGCCAGCCGCGACCCCAGGCTGAGCTTGGCGTCAGCGTCGGCCAGGTTCTGCCCACTGGTTAGGCAGGTCTCGACCATCCGCAGGAGCCATTCGTTGTGGCGCAGGAGAGCGTCGACTGCGGCCTCATTGAGATGCGAGACGCCGAAGAGAGTTTCGGCCGCCGGGTTGATCGCGATCGGTGCGAGGGCGGGATCGAAAACGACGACAGCGTCACTCAGGCTGTCGACGATTTCCTGCCAGAGACCCGCGGATAGCGAGGGAGACTTGCGCATGACGACGCCGACCAAACCGCACGGTATCACAAAACGTCTAATGGCCTAAGAATAGGCTTCATGGGCAACAAAAATACTTTTGTAACTAATACAATCAATTCATGTTATAAGTTTTTTTTTGGGTAAACCACTCCCGCAGGGATTGCTTCTGGCCCTGCCGGGTCGATAGGGTTGGGCCGGGTCGGTTCGGTTCGTTCATGCGGGGGAATCTTGTCATATCGCTAGCGATGGTCTGTCTGTTGGGCACAGCCCTCACCGGTTGTGTATCGACTTCGACCATTGATGTCGCGTCTAACCCGGGGGACAGCTTCGGTCTGGCCGGCACCGCTCCGGTTGGTGGATACGCGCATCCTGCGACCTTGGCTACAACGGATATGAGCGCAGCATCAGTGGCGAATCTTTCCGAGCCCGCCGATATGGACGCCGCGGTCGCCCTCGCCGAGGGTATTCCTTACGTCCGCAGCGAGCCGCATAAGGTGCCGCCGTTCCCCCTGGTCCTCAACCAGACTGTGCAGCGTTACGTGGACGCCTTCGTCGAGCATAACGAGGGTATAAGGGAGTCATTCCGTCGCAGCCGTCCGTACCTCCCGACGATGCTGAAGGTGATGGAGAGCCATGACTTGCCACCGGAACTGGTTTACCTCTCATTCGCCGAAAGTTCGTTTTCCAGCAAGGGCGCCGGACCATGGCAGCTCAGCGTGGCGACCGCGCGGCGGTTCAATCTCAGGGTGAACCGATACATCGATGAGCGGCGCGACCCGATAAAATCGACGGATGCCGCTGCCCAATACCTGGCCGCTCTGCACAACGAGGTTGACGACTGGCGCGTCGCGCTGGTCGGATGGAACCGGGGTGAGACGGCGATGAACGACTACTTCTCGCTGCGCGGGGTCGATTACAGCAGCCTGACCTCGCGTCTGCCGTACAATACCCGCGCGCTGCTCAACCGTTTCATGGCGGTCGCGATCATCGCCAATCAGCCCGAGCGCTACGGCCTCGAACCGGTGAACTACACGGAGCCGGAGAGCTTCCGTGTGATCAAGGTCAAGGGGGGCACGACGCTCTCTGAGGTGGCGCGGCATACGGGAGTCTCCGTGCGGGTTCTGCGCGACTACAACCCGGCCATCCTGCACGACCGCATCCCTCCCGGCCCGAGTTACGAACTGCGGCTCCCGCTTCAGGAAAGCGCCGACGCGCGCGATCCTGGCAGCGCGCTGACTTTCTAAACCGCCGCATTCTCGTCATTTTACTTCCGTCCACGCTCGCTTTCGTTCAATTGCTTAACTGTTTAACTGGCACTCGCATCGGTCGCGGGTTAAGGTTCGATCAATGATCAGCGCGGACGAAGCCCTGCAACTGGTGCTCGAAAACGTGGCGCCGCTCGGTGTCGAGCGGGTGCCGATCCTCGACGCGTTCGGCCTCGTGCTCGCAGAGGAAATCCGCTCGCCGCGCGACATCCCCGGCTTCGACAACTCGGCGATGGACGGTTACGCGGTGCGTGCCGCCGATATCGCCCATGCCAGCGCGTCGAGTCCGGCGCGCCTTCGGGTGCTGGGCACCGTCGCGGCGGGTGCGATGCCGGCGGCGCGGGTCGAGGCAGGCACGGCGATGCGCACGATGACGGGTGCGCCGGTCGCCGCGGGCGCCGACGCTATCGTGCCGGTCGAGCAGACGCGCGCCGACGGCGACACGGTCGAGATTCTGTCCGCTGCCGAGCCGCGAACCTTCATCCGCCCGCGCGGCGAGGATCTGCGCGAGGGTGAACTGGTGATGGAAGCCGGCAAGCGGCTGGGCGCGGCGGACCTCGGGATGCTCGCGTCGCTCAACCGTTCGATGATCGACGTATCTCGCGGCCCCCGCGTCGCGATCGTCGCAACCGGCGACGAACTGGTCGACGTCGACCAGGTTCCGGCCGGCGCGCAGGTCGTCAACTCCAGCGCTTACGCGCTCGCGGGCGCGGTGCGCGAGGCCGGCGGCGAACCGGTCATCCTGAAAGTCGCGCGCGACCGTCCCGAGGAAATTCGCGCCCGCCTGACCGAAGCGTTCGCCTTCGACGCCGTGCTCTCGACCGGCGGCGTGTCGGTCGGCCAGTTCGACCACGTCAAGGGCGCGCTCGACGAATTGGGCATGCGCCAGATCTTTCATGGCGTGGCGCAGCGGCCGGGGCGTCCGCTCAAGTTCGGAACCGTCGCCGCCCGTCCGATTTTCGGCCTGCCAGGGAACCCGGTCTCGACGATGGTGTGTTTCTATCTGTACGTGCGCCCCGCGCTGCTGAAGATGGGCGGGCGGCGCGACCTCGGATTGCCGCGAGTCGCGATGCGATGCGCGGTGGATATCAGGACGGCGAAGGACCTGACCGAGTTCGTGCGCGTGCGTTTGCGGCGCGAGGGCGGCGAGCTTTACGCGACGCCGACCGGCAACCAGGGATCGGGAATCCTGAGCTCGCTCTCGCGCGCCGACGCGCTGCTGATCGGCCCGTCGGACGCGACCGTGCTCAAGGCCGGCGCTCAGGTGACGGGCTTGGTGCTGGCGGGGGACGCGGTGACCGCGTCCGAGCCGTTTTTCGAGCGGCCTCTGCGCCAGAAGTACTGAACCACCATCGTGGCGAGGAAGCCGAAGAGTGCGGCGCCGATAATCACCGAAGAGACGCTGAGCTGCGCCGGCTTGAAGAACGGGACCAGCTGGATGTCGATCGGATTGAGCCGATAGTTCCAGTAGACGACGTAGGCGACCCACAGGAAGATGATCGCGCTGCCAATGAACTTCGGATTTTTGACGAATGCCGGTGCGGCCACGTCTCCTCCTGGCGCCCGTAGCAACGGACTGCGTAAAAGATTGGCCGCCGTTCGGCGTATTGTCAACGCGCCGCGCGCGATCGACAAGCTGCAAGTGATGGACGGGCGCAATGCGGCTTAAGGTGGGGCAGGGCTTCGACTTCCATCCGATGCGTCCGGGCCGCGCACTCAAGCTCGGCGGCGTAACGATTCCTCATGAAGCGGGGCTCGACGGACACTCCGACGCCGACGTCGCCGCCCATGCGCTGGCCAACGCGATCCTCGGCGCGCTGGGCGAGGGCGACCTCGGCCGCCATTTCCCCGACAGCGACCCGCGCTACAAGGACGCCGACAGCCTCGCGCTTCTCGCCGAGGTCTGGAAGCTCGCGAGCGGGCGCGGATGGCGCCTGGTCAACGCCGACCTTACGATCTTCGCGCAGCGCCCGCGGCTTGCGCCTTACGTCGACGCGATGCGCGAGCGGCTGGCGGGCGCGATTGGGGCGGAGCCGGCGATGCTCAACGTCAAGGCCTCGAGTCCGGAAGGATTGGGCGCGCTCGGGCGCGGCGAGGGGATGTCGGCGGCCGCCGTGGTGTTGCTGGAAGCCGGCTAGCCTGTTGCTGGCACTTGGGTTGAACGAAAAAACCACGCCGCCGCGGGCGGCGTCCGCTTGCGGAGCGCTCATGAAAAACTGGATGTCGCGAACGTTGATCGCACTGATACTGATGATCGCCGCGCCGCTCGCAGCGTCGGCGGACACCTGGCAGATCGACCCCGCTCACACCACCGTCGGCTTTACCGTGCGGCACATGACGATCTCGAGCGTCAGGGGCCAGTTCGACAAGGTGGCGGGTACGATCACCGCGAAGGACAACGATCCCGCCTCAGCCGTGATCGAGGCGACCATCGATACCGCGTCGATCGACACTCGTTCTGCTGATCGCGATTCCGACCTCAAGAGCCCCAACTTCCTCGACGTGACGAAGTATCCGACGATGACCTTCAAGTCGAAGAAAATCGAAGCGGCCGGTCCGGGCAAATGGAACGTCGTCGGCGATCTCACGCTGCACGGCGTCACCAAAGAGGTCACGCTCGCGGTCGAGGCGACAGACGCTCCAATCAAGGATCCGTGGGGCAATACGCGCGCCGGCGCATCCGCCACCACCACAATCAGCCGCAAGGACTTCGGGCTCACGTGGAATAAAATGATTGAGGCCGGCGGCGCCGTGGTTGGCGACGCAGTCTCGGTCGAGATCGACGTCGAGGCCGTGAAGAAGAAGTAGTAGAACCTGGGTCGGCCGCTCTAGCGGCGGCCCAGCTTGGTGAAAAGTTCGTTTTCGGCCGCCGCGATTGGCGACGACAACCGCTCGCCCAATAATCGTTGATAGACCGGCGACCCGGCAGCCTGCTCGGCGGCCCAGCGCTTGGCGAACGTGCCGTCGCGAATCTCGTCGATCGCCTTGCGCATCAGCGCCTCCGAATCGGCCCCGATGAATTGCGCGCCGTGCGTGAGCTGTCCGAACTGGCTGGTATGCGAATGCAGCTTGAGCTGGCTCCACACGCCGAGCGTGGCCATCGCACGGCCGATCTCGCCCAGCTCGCCCGAGGCGTATAGCTCGAGTAGCGCGACCTCCTTGCTCACTCCCGCCTCGACCAGCAGCTTGAAAGCGCGGTCGAGGAGAAAGAGCATCGCGCCCGCCCAGGTGTGCTCGGAGAACAGATCGACCAGCGTCTCTTCCTCGAAGCTCGACTCGACCACCGCGCCGTGGGGCAGGAAGGCGCCGATGCCGTGCGTGATCGCGAGCGCGGTCGTAAGCGCGTGGCCGCTTGGGTCCTGGCTGACTCCCACCAGCACCGGAAAACCCTCGCCGCGCGCTGGAAGGTCGAGCACCCCCTGTCCGATCATGCGCGGCGCGACCAGCACGACGTCGGTCTCGCGCGGCGGCGCGATGAATTTGTAGGTGATGTTGTAGCCGCTGGCGAAGACCAGCGTCTTGCCGCGCCCCAGATGCGGCGCGATAAGCTCATGGTAGGTCGCCGGCGCTATTTCGTCCGGCAACAGCAGCATCACGACGTCCGCGCGCGCGGCCGCCGCGTCCATCGTGAACGTCTCGAACCCGTCCTCGCGCGCCTGCCGCCAGCTCTCGTCTTCCTGGTTGCCGACGATCACCTGATGGCCGGAGCGGCGCAGATTGATCGCCTGCGCGCGTCCCTGGTTGCCGTAACCGATGACGGCGATGGTCTTTCCGTTCAGTAACGCGGGATTGGCTTCGGCCGCCTCGAAGAATCTTGCCATCGTCGTTCATCCTCCGCGATTTTTCTTCGATGGACTGGGAAGTTTGTGCGGTCACGGGCGCCGGCAGCTAAAGATCGTCGCTGCCCCCGCCATCGTCGCCGCCGTCGTCGTCGTCCAGGCCGCCGCCGCTCTCCAGTTGATCTACCGCTTCGTCGAACTCCGGCCCGCCCATCTCGTCGCCCATCTCCTTGCCCATCTTTCTGAGCGCGCGCGCGATACTCTTGGGGTCGTTTTCGTCGATGCCGGAGAAGCTGGAGGGGTCCGACAGCGCGTCCATCCGCGACTCCTCACTGCGCGGCGTCGCGAAGCGCGACATCAGGCGGCGCATCCGTACGCTACCGCAATGCTGGCACACCGCCTCGACCCGCTCGCTCACGCGCATCGTGAGCACGCTGGTGCGCTTGCGGCACTTCTCACATTGATATTCGTAGATCGGCATCTCGGCCAACTCCTCTGGCGGAGTATGCCTCGATTTTCCGTACCGCGCGAGGCCGCGGCAAGAGCGCCGCCCGGCGCCCCCAATTGAGGTACGTCCCTTCCGCTTGATCAGCGGATCGGCGGCAGGATACTGCTTGGCGTCGAGATGGACCCGAGCCCAAAGGCCGCGCGATGAGAGAGTTGGGCGCGATGTGGCGCAACACCCGGATGGTCGTGTTGTGCGCGATCTCGGCCGCTCTCTATGCCGCCGTGCTGGTGCCGTTCAAGGTCGTGCCGCTCATCCCTGGCGTCACCGAATTGCGTCCGGCCAATGCGATTCCGATCGTATGCTCGTTTCTGTTCGGGCCAGCGGCGGGCTGGGGTTCGGCGATCGGCAACATGATCGGTGATTTCTTCGGCGGCGTCGGTCCCGGCGACATCTTCGGCTTCTTCGCCAACCTCCTGTACGGCTATATCCCGTACAAAGCCTGGAACGTGATCGCCCAGGGCCAGAGTCCGATCACGCGCTCGCCCGGAGCGATCGCCAAGTACGTTGCGGCATGCCTCGCCGCCAGCGTGCTCTGCGCCGATATCGTCGGATGGGGCGACAACCTGCTCGGCTTGCGGCCTTTCAGCATCCTGGGCAACGTGATCGTGTTCAACAACATGGCCTCGGCGCTAGTGCTCTCGCCGCTCATCCTGATCGCAGTCTACCCACGCGTGCAGCGCGGGCGGATGCTGTATACCGACATGATGCCCGAGTTCAAGGAGCGCCGATGGAGCATGCGCGCCATCGGACTCGCGATACTGGTGGCGGGCGAGGCGGGCGCGTGGCTGATGGGCAACCTGGTTTCCACCGGCTATTGGGCGCCGGCGTTTCTGTCGTCGGCGATGAACCAGCCGCCGTATGACAAGGCGATCGCAATCGTCGTGAGCCCGTTCATCGTGCTGGCCGTCCTGGGCGTGGGGCTGATGTGAAAAACCGCAGTCCCGCTCCTGGAGCGGCCGGCGCCGCACGGCTCGATGATGACGCGGCGGGCGCGGCCGGCGCGGCGCACGACGTGGCGCTCGAAGACGTGAGCTTCACCTATCACGACGGCGGGCGACCGGCGCTTAACCGCATCAGCTTTACGGTCGCCGCGGGCGAGATGGTCGGCGTGATGGGCGCGTCCGGCGCGGGAAAGTCGACGCTCGCCAAGTGCCTCAATCGGATCGTGCCCGAGTTCGAGGGCGGCGCGTTTGCGGGCGTGGTGCGAATCGGCGGACGCTCGCTCGACGGCGCACGCGTGTGCGAGGTCGCCTCGCGAGTCGGAATGGTCTTCCAGGATTTCGAGGCGCAACTCTTTTCCACCAACGTCGCGCACGAGGTTGCGTTCGCGATGGAGCAGGTCGGGATGGAACGCGCTGAGATGGCGAGTCGCATCCGCCCCGCGCTCGAGGCGGTTGGCCTTGCCGGCTTCGAGCATCGCGATCCGACCTCGCTCTCCGGCGGCGAAAAGCAGCGGCTCGCGATCGCTTCGGTGCTCGCGCTTCGCCCGTCGGTGATCGTGCTCGACGAGCCGACCACCGACCTCGACCCCGAGGGCAAGGCCGAGGTCTTCATGCTGATTCGCAGCCTGCGCGAGCAGGGATTCAGCCTGATCGTGATCGAGCATGAGGCCGAGGTGCTGCGCGGTGCCGATCGCCTCGTCCTGTTTCGCGAGGGCGAGATAATCGCCGAGGGCGCGCCGCACGACCTGATGACGCGGCTCGAACTGCTTGAGGAGTGCGGGGTTCATCCGCCTGATTTGAACCGCGCGCTCGCCGCTTTTGGGATTGCGGCCCATGCCGCGAGCGTGGATGAAGCCGAGGCGCTGATCCGCCGCGCGCTGCCGCGGCTTGGCGTTTCGACTCATCCGTGCGGCGCGGCGCCGGACCCTTCAGCGCAGGACGCAGCGATCGCAAATGGTGCAAATCCACTGGTCGAGGTGCGCGCGCTCAGTTTCAACTACCCCGACGGGCCGCCAGTGCTCGATTCGATCGATCTGCGGATCGCGCCGGGCGAGTTCGTTGCGATCATCGGCCAGAACGGCTCGGGCAAGACCACGCTCGCCAAGCAGCTGGTGGGCCTGCTGCGTCCGATCGCGGGCGCCGTGATGCTCAACGGGCGCGACCGCACCGCGATGCGCCCGGCCGAGACCGCAGCCGAGGCCGGCTACGTCTTCCAGAACCCCGACCATCAGATTTTCGCCGCGACCGTCGAGGACGAGGTCGCTTTCGGGCCGCGCAACTTCGACCTCGCTCCGGACGAGATTCAACGCCGATGCGACGAAGTCCTTCGCGCGGTGGGGCTTCAGGACGCGCGCGCGCTCGATCCGTTTTTGCTCAGCAAGGGTGAGCGCCAGCGCCTGGCGGTGGCGAGCGTGCTCGCGTTGCGTCCGCGCCTGCTGATTCTCGACGAGCCGACCACCGGTCTCGACTACCGCGAGCAGCGCCGCATGATGGCGCTGGTGAGCGAGCTCAACCGCGACGGAATCGCGATCGTGATGATCACGCATACGCCGTGGCTGGTCGCCGAGTACGCGCGCCGCGTGGTGCTGATTCGACGCGGGCGCAAGCTCTTCGACGGCGGCGTGCGCGAATTCTTCGCCCGCGATGAGCTGCTCGCCTCGTCGTCGTTTCGCGCGCCCGAGGCGACCGAGCTTTCGCGCCGCTTCGGCACGGTCGCGCTTGGGCCCGACGAACTTGCCGCGTGGCTGAAAGCGCAGAGCTGAGATGCCGATCTTTCTCTACATCGAGTGTGCCACCTTCATCCATCGGCTCCATCCGACGGTCAAGGTTTTTGCGCTGTTCGTGATGTTCTGGTCGGTTTACTGGGTCGACCATCCGCTGGCCCTGCTGCCGCTCGGGCTGGTGATGCTGGCGCTTGCGGAATTCACCGGGGCGTGGCCGAACTTCTATCGTCTGCGCTGGCTCTTCATCCTGGTGATCCTGACCACGACGCTCGCCTGGATGGTTTTCTATCGCCGGGGAGCGGTGCTGATAAATCTGCCGCTCATCCATCTGAGCCGCGCATCGCTGGTGTTCGGGTTGGGGCGCGGTCTGAAGCTGGCCGAGTTGCTCGCGACCTCGGTGCTGTTTCTATCGACCACCAAGGTCGAGGAATTCACCGCCGGACTTGCGCGCCTGGGTGTGCCCTATCGCGTCGGTTTCGCGATCACGCTTTCGTTCCGCCTGGTGCCGCTGTTCATCGATTCGGCGCTCACCGTGGTGCAGGCGCAGAACCTGCGCGGCTACGATTTCAATCGCGGCGGTCCGCTAGAGCGGGTCAAACGCTACGTGCCGGTGCTGATCCCGGTCTTCATGGGAGCGCTGCGCAAGGCCAATTCGATGGCGATGGCGCTGGAGGCACGCGGCTTCGGGATGAGCCTACAGCCCACGAGTTTCATCGACTACCCGGTCGAGCCGAGCGACATCGCGGCGACCGTGGCGTTGTTTGCGCTGGGCGCCGCGTACTTCATGATTTACTACACCGGCTACGGCGCGATTTCGCCCAAGTGACGCGCACCCGAACCTTTAGACAGCGCTTGGGCGGTACGCGCCGCGCATGCTAACTTCGCCCGGAGCAGGAGGAACGGCATGTTGTTCGTGATCATCGGCCACGACGGACCCAACGGCGCCGCGCTCCGGCCCACAGTTCGCCCGCGCCATCTCGCGTACGTGGGACCGGTTGCCAAGAGCGGCAAGATGCTGATCGGCGGCCCTTTCACCGACGGCAGCGGTAGCCTGATCATTGTCGACATGGAGAGCGAGGCGGCGGCGCTCGAGTTCGCGAGCAACGATCCGTACGCCCGCGACGGCGTCTTCGAGCGGGTCGAGGTCAAGCCGTTCCGCAAGGTGTTGCCCGAATAGTCGGGCGGCGGGCAGCAATGGCTGGCGCACTGTCAGGGGTAAAGGTCGTCGAATTGGGCGAGATGGTCTCCGCTCCCTACGCGGCCAAGCTGATGGCTGACATGGGCGCCGAGGTGATCAAGATCGAGCGGCCTGGCGCCGGCGACCACGCGCGCTTGCGCGGTCCGTTTCCCGGCGGCACGGCGCATCCGGAAAAAAGCGGCCTCTATCTTTACCTCAATGCCAACAAACTCGGCATCACGCTCGACGTGTCGCGGCCCGAAGGCTTCGAGTTGCTCGAGCGCCTCGCCGCCGACGCCGACGTTTTGATTCACAATGTCCTGCCGTCCGACATGGATCGTATCGGGCTTAACTTCGAGCGCCTGCGCAGCGGCAATCCGCGCCTGGTGATGACCTCGATTTCGCCGTGGGGGCTAAGCGGCCCCAAGCGCGAGTGGCGCGCCGAGGATCTGACGCTCTGGAGCGCGAGCGGCATCTGCTACATCAACGGCGGCGGTTCGCAGCATCCCGAGATGCCGCCGCTCAAGGCTTTCGGCCAGCAGGCCGGCTTCCAGGGTGGAGTGCATGCGGCGGTGGCGACGATGGGCGCGGTGTTCGCGCAGATGCGCGACGGCGAGGGCCAACACGTCGACGTTTCGATTTACGAATCGCTGGCCGCCCAGATGGAGCTGTTCTTCGAGTTCTGGCCATACATGAACATGGTCGCGTCGAGGCTCGGGCAGAAGCCGATCCAGCCGCTCGAAGTGATGGAATGCCGCGACGGCTATATTTTTGTCTGCTGCGTCGAGGAGCATCAGTGGCGCAATTTCGTCGAGCTGATGGGCAGTCCGGAGTGGGCGGCGGAAGACATTTTCGCCGACCGGCTCAAGCGCGGCCTCAACTGGGACGCGCTCAAGATTTTCCTTGAGGACTGGCTAAAACAGCAGAGCGCGCTCGACCTCTACAAGAAAGCGCAGGCGCGGCGTATCCCGTTCGCGCCGGTCTCGACCATGGGCGACCTGCTCAGTTCCGATCATCTCAAAAAGCGCGGCTTCTTCGTCGAGATAACGCATCCCGTGGCGGGCACCCACAAATATCCCGGCGCGCCGCTCAAGTACGGTCGCACGCCATGGGAGATTCGCCGCCCGGCGCCGACGCTCGGGCAGCATAACGAGGAGATTTTCGGCGCGCGCCTGGGATTGAAACCGGCGCGTATCGAGGAGTTGCGCCGCACGGGAGTGATTTGATCTGATTTGATCACGCGGCCTCGCGCGAGAGCGGATAGGCCGAGAGCAACTACAGACGATGGCGAAGCTACCACTTGAAGGCGTGAGAATCGCCGATTTCACCTGGGTATGGGCGGGGCCGTACTGCACGCTCCAACTCGCCCATCTCGGCGCCGACGTAATCCGTATCGAGACCCGCACGCGGCCGTGCGTGACGCGGTTGCTGCCGCCGTGGCCCGAAGGCAAACCCGGCATCAATCGCTCCGGCTACTTCAACCAGTACAACCAGGGCAAGCGCTCGCTGACACTGAACTACGCCAAGCCGGGGGCGCTCGAAGTCGCGCATCGGCTGGTCGAGGCGAGCGACGTCGTGACCAACAATTTCGCCTCCGGCGTGATGGAAAAGATGGGGCTCGGCTACGAGGCGTTGCGCAAGATCAAGCCCGACCTCATCATGATCTCGCTCTCCGGCTATGGCGACACGGGGCCGTTTCACGAATACGTCGCCTACGGACCGGCGCAGGTGCCGCTCTCGGGGCTCTCGTCGCTAACCGGCTACAAAGGATGGCCGCCGATGCATGCCGGCTTCAGCTACGCCGATCCCAACGCCGGCGTGCACGGCGCCTTCGCGATCCTGGCCGCGCTCTACCATCGCAAGAAGACCGGCGAAGGCCAGTACATCGACATGAGCCAGTGGGAGTGCGCGATGGGGCTGCTGCCCGAGGGAATCATGGAGTACACGATGAACGGGAATGAGCCGGCGCGCGACGGAAATCGCGATCCGCTGATCGCGCCTCACGGCGTCTTCCCGTCCAAGGATCGATTCGAGAACACCGGCGTCATGATAGACATGTGGGTATCGATTGTGGCCGCCGACGACGCGGAGTTCGGCCGGCTTGCGGGCGCGATTGGGAAGCCCGAGATGGCGCGCGATCCGCGCTTCGCCACCGCCGCCGCGCGCAAGCACAACGAGGACGAACTCGAAGCCGCGATCGCCGCGTGGACCTCCGAGCGCAGCGCCGCCGAGGCGGAACAAATCCTCCAGGCGGCGGGCGTGGCGGCCGCGGTCTGCGCGCCCAACAAGTTCATCTCGGAGGATCCTCATCTGACAGAGCGCGGCTACTGGGTCTATCTCGACCATCCCGAAGTCGGCGTGCAGCAGCATTGCGGAATCCCGTGGCGGATGAGCCGCACCGACGGCAGCGTGCGCGCGCCGGCGCCGCTTATCGGACAGCATACCGACGAGGTCCTTACACAGGTGCTAGGCTATAGCGCGGACGAGGTCGCGCGGCTGCGCGAGGCCGGCGCGCTGGAATAGGAACTACGGCAATGCGGTTACGCGCACGCGCGCGAATCATCGCGGAGGAGCCATGAGGCAATTTAAAGTATTACTTGATAATCTGGTTTTCGGCGAAGGGCCGCGATGGCATGACAACAAGCTCTACTACTCCGACATGCACGCGCATACGGTGAACGCGGTCGATCTGCAGGGCCGCGGCACCGTGATCGCGGAAGTCGCGGCGTGGCCCTCGGGGCTGGGATGGCTTCCGGACGGGCGGATGCTGGTGGTCTCGATGACCGACCGCAAGCTGCTGCGCCAGGAGGCCGGCGGACTGAAGCTGCACGCCGACCTCAGCGCGCTCGCGTCGTATCACTGCAACGACATGGTGGTCGACAGCCGCGGCCGCGCCTACGTCGGCAACTTCGGCTACGACATCATCGCGAGTGCGCCGCAGAAGCCGGCCGAGATGGTGATGGTCGAGCCCAACGGCGCGGCGCGCGTGGTGGCGCGCGACCTCCAGTTTCCCAACGGCACCGTGATCACGCCCGACGGCAAGACGCTGGTGGTCGGCGAATCGATGGGCCATCGGCTGACCGCGTTCGACGTTGCCGCCGACGGCGCGCTCAGCAACCGGCGCGTATGGGCCGAGCTGGGCGAGGGCGTGCCCGACGGCATCGCGCTCGACGCCGAGGGCGCGATTTGGGTGGCGTCGCCATTTACGCACGAGCTGTTGCGGGTGAAGCAGGGCGGCCAGGTGGCGGAACGAATCAAGCGCGAGCAGATGCCGATCGCGTGCATGCTCGGCGGTCCCGCGCGCCGCACGCTCTTTTTGCTCACGTCAGAGTCGATCGATCCTGACGTGCTCCGCGCCAAGCGCAACTCGCGTATCGAGACCACGGAGGTCGAGGTTGCCGGCGCCGGCTTACCGTAAAGGCGGGCGGCAGCGGAGAAGAGGAGCGGCGGCGTGAGTGCGGCGAGTACCAACGGACGGGCGGAGATTTTCAAGGAGCGGCGCGCGCGCTTCATGGCCGAGATCGGCGCGGCGGCCGCGATTCTGCCGAGCGCGCCGGTCGCGGTCCGTTCCAATGACGTCGAATTCGTCTATCGCCAGGACAACGATTTCTACTACCTGACCGGATTCGCCGAGCCCGAGTCGGTGGCGCTGTTCGCGCCGGGCCACAAGGACGGCGAGTTCGTGATGTTCGTGCGGCCGCGCGACCGTGAGCGCGAGACCTGGACCGGGCGGCGCGCCGGAGTGGAAGGCGCGATGCTCGATTACGGCGCCGACAAGGCCTACGTGATCGATGAACTCGACCGCGTGCTGCCGCGCTACCTCGAGAGCGTCGAGCGCGTTTACTACCCGCTCGGCCACAACGAGCGGATGAACTCGCGGGTGCTCGAGTTAATGCGCGGCGCGCAGGCGATGCGGCCGCGGACCGGCTCGGGACCGATAGCAATGCTCGATCCGCGCGAGCTAATTCATGAGGCGCGGCTGAAGAAGCGGCCCGAAGAGCTCGACGCGATGCGCCGGGCGGTCGCGATTTCGTGCGAGGCGCACAAGGACGCGATGCGCCGGGCGCGGGGCGGGATGATGGAGTGGGAGATCGAGGCGCTGGTCGACTACACGTTTCGCTCGCGCGGCGCCGCCGGGCCCAGCTATCCGTCGATCATCGCTTCGGGCGCGAACGCCGCGACGCTCCACTACATCCAGAACGACCGCCAGATGCAAAGCGGCGATCTACTGCTGATCGACGCGGGATGCGAAGTCGACTTTTACGCCTCCGACGTGACTCGCACGTTTCCGGTCGGCACGCGCTTCAGCCCGGCGCAGCGAGCGCTCTACGCGGTCGTGCTCGAGGCGCAGCGGCGCGGGATCGAATCGATAAAGCCGGGCGTGCGTTTCGACGACGTGCATGAAGCCGCTCTGCGCGTGCTGGTCGAGGGCATGATCGATCTCGGCCTCGTCAAGGGACCGCTCGACGACGCGATCGCGACCGCATCCTATCGCCGCTACTATATGCATCGCACCAGCCACTGGCTCGGGATGGACGTGCATGACGTGGGGCTGTATCGCGTCGGCGGAGGGTCGCGCGCGCTCGAGCCCTCGATGGTGTTGACGGTCGAGCCGGGGATCTACATTTCGCCCGACGACGAGAGCGCGCCCGAGTCGATGCGTGGTGTCGGAATACGGATCGAAGACGACGTCCTTGTCACTGCCGAGGGCCACGAAGTGCTGACGGCGGCGATTCCCAAGACGATCGACGAAGTCGAAGCGCTCACGTCACCATGAGCGCTTTCAGTTCCGGCGGCAGTTTTAGAGCGGCAACTCGTAGATAAGCTCGAAAAGCAAACACGCCATCACGGCCGCTTCAACGAAGGCGGCTCCCACCAGAACATCTGTAAGTATTTCGTTCATATTCCGATATCTGAGCGAGACGCGTGCCAACGGCCAGACACAAGCGGAGCTGATACGCGAAATTAATCGCGGAGCGGCGAGCGCGTTGAAATCGCTTGTTGTCCGGGTCTTTAGGCTTCGCCGGCTCGTCCGCGCCGGGTGGAGAGCCCGGTCGATTGACCAGCGTGACTGAATCGCGTTTCGCGGAATCCTTGCGAAGCGGCGAATTTTGCGATTTACCGCGCCGTACTACCCTTTGGGTAATCCCAGCACGCGCTCGCCGATGATGTTGCGCTGAATCTCGCTCGACCCGGCCGCGATCGTGAGCCCGCGCGACGCGAGCATCCGGTAGAGCCATCGCCCCTCCGCGATCGCGAAGGGCGCGTCGAGCTCGATCTGGCTATAGGCGCCGAGCAACTCGGTCGCGAACCTGTTGATTCCGAGGTTTATCTCGGTGGTCACGACCTTGACGATCGAGCTTTCCGGGCCCGGCGGCAATCCCTTGAGCTGGCGCGTGAGCTGGCGCAGGTTGAGCAGCCGAAGCGCGCTGACCTCGCACGCGAACTGCGCGATCTGCTGGCGAACGTCGTCGTCCTCCCACGCTGCGCGGCCATTGCGCCGCACCGTCTTGGCCAGATCGACCAGCTCGCCGATGTTATTGTCCAGCCCGCGATAGCGCCGCTCGTACATCAGCGAGGTCAGCGCGACCAGCCATCCGTTGTTCTTTTCGCCGACCACGTTCTTCTTCGGCACGCGCACGTCCTCGAAGAAAACCTCGTTGAAGCCGGTGTCGCGAGTCATCTGGGTCAGCGGCCGCACCGTGATGCCGGGGCTGTGCATGTCGACCAGGACGTAGCTGATGCCCTTGTGCTTGGGCGCGTCGGGATTGGTGCGCACCAGCAGAAAGCACATGTCGGCGTGATGCGCGTCGGAGGTCCAGACCTTCTGCCCGTTGATGACGAAGTAGTCGCCGTCCTCGACCGCGCGCGTCTGCAGCGAGGCGAGGTCGGAGCCCGAGCCGGGTTCCGAGTAGCCCTGGCACCAGATTTCTTCCGCCGCGAGCATCGGCGGCATGTAGCGCCGGCGCTGCTCCTCGGTGCCCCAGAGCATCAGCGTCGGCCCGACCAGCGCGATCCCCTGGGCGTTGAGCAGCACCGGGCCGCGCGCGCGCTCGAGTTCCTCCTGGTAGATCATCTGTTGCGTGAGCGTCGCGCCGCGCCCGCCGCATTCCTTGGGCCAATGCACCGCGATCCATCCCGCGGCGTGCATCTTCTTGTGCCACGCCACGCGCCGCGTCCATTCCTCACCGGCCTCGCTGTGCATGAATTCCAGCGAGAAGCGGTTATGCCGCTCGCTTTGGGGCAGATTCGCGTCGAGCCACGACCGGAGTTCCTGACGAAACGCCTCGTCCTCCGCGCTCAGCTTGAAATCCATAGCGCTCCCATTTCTCGCGAGCCGGTTTCGCGCTCAGCCCTTGGGCAGGCCGAGCACGCGCTCGCCGATGATATTGTGCTGGATCTCGCTCGTGCCGCCCGCGATCGTGTAGGCGCGCGCCCCGAGCATCCGGTAACTCCACACGCCACGGCCGAGCGCAAACGGCGCGTTATGCTCGAACTGGCTATACGGCCCCAGCAGCTCCATCGCGAACTTCGCCATCCGGAGATGAAGCTCGCTCGAGCCGAGCTTCATCACCGAGCCCTCCGGGCCCGGCGGCCGTCCCTTGAGCCGGCGCGTGATCTGGCGATAGCCGGTGTACTTGAGCGCCGCGGCCTCGGCCGCGAACTGCGCGATCCGCTGGCGCACGCTGGTGTCGTCCCAGGCGCTCGTGCCGTTGTGCCGGATCAACTTCGCGAGACGCGCGAGCTCCAGCACCTGGTTGGTGTTCATGTTGGGGTCGCCGACTCCCGTGCGCTCGAACATCAGCGTGGTGATCGCGACCTGCCATCCGTGGTTCTTTTCGCCCACGATATTTTTCTTCGGTACGCGCACGTCCTCGAAGAAGACCTCGTTGAAGCCGCGCTCGCCGGTCATCTGCGTTAACGGGCGCACCGTGATACCGGGGCTGTGCATGTCGACCAGGATGTAGCTGATACCCTTGTGCTTGGGCGCGTCGGGATCGGTGCGCACGAGCAGGATGCACATGTCGGCGTGATGCGCGTCGGAGGTCCAGACTTTCTGGCCGTTGACGACGAAGTAGTCGCCGTCCTCGACCGCGCGGGTCTGCAGCGAAGCGACGTCGGAACCGGAGTTGGGCTCGGAGTAACCCTGGCACCAGATTTCGTCGGCCGAAAGGATTTTCGGCACGTAGCGCTTCTTCTGCTCCTCGGTGCCCCACTGGATGAGCGTCGGCCCGACCAGCATCGTGCCGAGCTGGTTGACCAGCGCGGGCGCGTGCGCGCGGCTCATCTCCTCGCCGTAAACGAGTTGCTGGGTGAGCGTGGCGCCGCGGCCGCCGTATTCTTTCGGCCAGCTGATGCCGACCCATCCGCCGCTGTGCATCTTCTTGTGCCACGCGACGCGCCGCTGCCAGTGGCTCACGCTTTCGTCGGAGAAAGGCTCCTCGGCGTCCTCGCTGCGTTCGCGGCGGGGCAGGTTGGCCCCGAGCCAGCTACTCAACTCCGCGCGGAAAGCCTCGTCGTCTGCGCTGAACTTGAAATCCATGGTCCCTCGCTATCCGATACGGAGAAATCTTCGCACAGATTCAGCCGCCGGCGCAAAATAGCCGCCGCTGCCGCCGCGCGATCGCTCAGGCGTGGCCGCGCAGCCTCAGCACCAGCATCCGCGGCTCGGTCATCGATTCCATCGCCCAGCGCACGCCCTCGCGGCCGAGCCCTGAGCCCTTCACACCGCCGAACGGATAGGTATCGACACGGAAGACGCCGGTGTCGCCGACGATCACCGCGCCCGCCTCGATCTCGCGAAACGCCATGAAGGCGTGTTCGAGATTGGTGGTGAAGACGCCGGACTGCAGGCCGTAAGGCGAATCGTTGGTCGCCGCGATTCCCTCGGCGAAGGAGTTGATCGGCTCGACGGTCGCGACCGGGCCGAAAACCTCCTCGCACCAAACTCGTAGCCGATGAAGCTTCGGTTCGGAAAGTTCGACCAATGTCGGCGCAACGACGTTACCCTCGCGCCGGTCGCCGGTGAGAATTCCGGCGCCGGCCTTCTTAGCTTCGTCGATCCATTCCATCACGCGGTCGGCCGCCGCGCTCGAAATCAGCGGACCGACCACCGTGTGCTCGTCCATCGGATCGCCCACGCCGAGCCGTTCGGTCGCGTCGACCAGGTGCTTTAAGAACGCGAAGTAGACGTTGCGATGGACGAAGATGCGCTGCACCGAGAGACAGACCTGGCCGGCGTGCACAAACGCGCCGCGCGCCGTGCGGGTTGCGGCGTATTCGAGGTCGGCGCCATCGTCGACGATGAGGCCGCCGTTGCCGCCGAGCTCCAGCGCGACGCGCTTGGTCCCGGCCATCGCCCGCAACGTCCATCCGACCTTCGCGCTGCCGGTGAAGCTCACCATCTTGATCCGTTCGTCAACGGCGAGGCGCTCGGCGACCGGCGGATCGGCGGAGATGACGTTGAGCGCACCCTTGGGCAGTCCCGCGTCGGCGGCCAGCTCGGCCAGCAGCAGGGCCGGCCCGGGACATTGCGGTGGCGGCTTGACGACCATCGTGTTGCCGGTGGCGATCGCGGGGGCGACCTTGTGCGTGACCAGGTTGAGCGGAAAATTGAACGGCGCGATCGCGGAGATGGCGCCGATGGGGAAGCGTTCGACGATTCCGACCGAGCCGGTGTTTGCGGCCTCGAAGTCGATCGGTTCGGCGCTCTGCCCAAAGCGCTTGACCTCCTCGGCAGCGAGCGCGAGGACGCCGACGGTGCGACCGACCTCGGCGCGCGCGTAGTCGATCGGCTTGCCAGTGCCCAGCGTAATCGCGCTCGCGAAGTCGCCGCGCCGCTCGGCCACGCCGCGGCTCATCGCACTTAAAATTTCGGCGCGCCGCGCGCGCCCCAGCCGGCGGGTCTCTTCATAGGCGCGCGCCGCGCCCGCGATCGCCGCGTCGGTCTCGGGCTCGCCGGCGCGCGCGACCGTGCCGACGATTTCGCCGTTGAACGGATAGCGCAATTCGTAATGGTCGGAGGTATCGACCGCTTGGCCGTCGATGAAGAGCCGGTACACCGGAACCGCCATGGCAAGGACCTCCCGCCGCGAGTTCTTAGCCGCGCTTATTTATCGCGCACTTGCGCGCAGCAAAAAAGACCGCCGGCGGGGCGCCTCGGGCTCTCACAACGGATAGGTCCTATCAGAGCGGACAGCTTTTGCCGATCTCCAGGCCCAGGGCATGAATCAAGCGGCCATAGCCGACGAAGGTCACTATCCTGAACCCCAGGTCGACGATCTCGCCTTCGGTAAAATGCTCGCGCAAGACATCGAAGGTTTGTTGCGACGCCTGGCGATGATCGCCCGCAAGAATCTCGGCGAAGCGAATCGCCGCCTTTTCCTGGCCCGTCAGCTTTCGGCTGCTTTCAAAATGAGGTAGTTCGGCGACCAGTTCTTCGGTCAGTCCTTGTTGCCTTGCCAAGGCAAACCGGGCGCCCATTCACAAGGCGCACTCATTTTTCTCCGCCACCTTAAGACGGGCGAGTTCGGTCAATTTCATGTTCACCGATCCACGCGTCGTGCTGACCAAAGGAAAGTAAAATTTGATGAAGTCCTTGAAGACCTCCGGTGCGTGGGCGAGGACCTGGACAAATCCGGAGCCACCGAGTTCCACATCATACTCGCGCATGACCGCCTGCAGCTCCGGATCAACTTTTTCAAATGGGATCGAACTGAGCCGTGCCATCGGGTCCTCCGTTTTAGCCGAATTCGCTTGTACTGCGCCTCTATTTGTCGCGCACCTTCGCGCGGCAAAGAAGAGCTTCCGGTAAGAGGCCAGGAGCGCTCCGGTGGATGCTACGACGCGGCGCGGCGGCGCGGAGGTTCCTGTTCGGTTCGCTTGCCGCCCTCCAGCAGATGCGGCATCGCTTCGTGTTCGCGCCGTCTGGTAATCCAGTCGTGGAAAGACTCCATGTAGGTATAGATGACGGGCGTGATATACAGCGTAAGGAGCTGCGAGAAAAACAGTCCGCCCACGACCGCCACACCCAGTGGGCGGCGCGAGTCTGCGCCGGCTCCGGCGCCGAGCGCGATCGGCAGCGTGCCCATCAGCGCCGACATCGTGGTCATCATGATCGGCCGGAAGCGGATGATGCTGCCCTCGAAGATCGCCTCGGCCGGGCTCTTGCCCTCGGTGCGCTGCGCGTCGAGTGCGAAGTCGATCATCATGATGGCGTTTTTCTTCACCAGGCCGACCAGCATGATGATGCCGACGAAGGCCAGCAGGTCGAGCTCCATGTGAAAGATCATCAGC
Source organism: uncultured delta proteobacterium (assembly GCA_963810495.1). Classification (GTDB taxonomy): domain Bacteria; phylum Desulfobacterota; class Binatia; order Binatales; family Binataceae; genus JAKAVN01. The sequence goes on along the minus strand of CAWENP010000008.1, from coordinate 500,226 downwards.
GTGAGCAGCGCGCCGAAGCCGGCCGCCGGCAGTCCCGAGAGGATCGTCACCGGATGGATGAAGCTTTCGTAGAGCACGCCCAGCACGATGTAGATAACCAGGATCGCCATTACCAGCAGAATTCCGAGATTGCGCATCGAGGACTGGAATTCCTCGGCGGTGCCCTGGAAGGCGGTGCTGATGCTGGCCGGCACCGTGTCGTTGGAGAGCTGTTTCACGTCGTCGAGCGCCTTGCCGAGCGAGACCCCGGGCGCGACGTTGAACGAGATGGTGACCGCGGTGAGCTGTCCGGAGTGGTTGATCTGGAGCGGCCCGAGCGTACGTTGAAGGCGCGCGATGGTATCGAGCGGAACCAGTCGTCCGCCCTGCGCGCGCACGTACAGCAGCGGGAGCGTCGCCGGGTTCTCCTGGTACTGCGGCTCGACTTCGAGAATCACGTGGTACTCGTTGTTGGGCGCATAGATAGTCGAGATCTGACGCGCGCCGTAGGCGCTGTCGAGCGCGTCCTCGATCGATTGGGCCGAGATGCCGAGCGAATGCGCCTTGTCGCGGTCGATCACCACGTTGATCTGCGGGTTGGCGATCTGCAGATCGCTGGTGACGTCGGTCAGCTCGCGCATCGCGTGCATCTTGTGTTCCAGGATCTGCGCGTACTTGTATAGCTGGTCGCTATTGGGGCTCTGCAGCGCGAGCTGGTAGGTGGCCTCGGTGAACTTGGCCCCGATCTGGATCGGCGGAGGGTTCTGCAGAAAGGCGATGATGCCGGGCACGGTAGCTAGCTTGGGCCGCAGCTCGGCCATTATCTGATCGACGTTCAGCGCGCGCTCGCTCCGCGGCTTCAGTCGCGCAAACAGAATGCCGGTGTTGCCGCCGCCGCTGAAGCCGGTCGCGCCGGCGCTGGAGAAGTAAGTCGTGACGTTGGGATCGCGCCGGATGATGTCGGCGATCGCCTCCTGATGCTTGACCATCGCGTCGTACGAAATCCCCTGCGCCGCCTTGGTGAACATCAGCACCTGGTCCTGGTCTTCGCTGGGCAGGAAGCCCTTGGGGATGACCGCGAGCAGATAGAAAGTCGCCACCAGTAATCCCAGCGCTACTGCGAGCGTCGCGCGACGATAATTCATCACGGCGGCCAGGCTGCGGCGGTAACCCTCGAGCATCCGGTCGAAGCCGCGCTCGGTCACCATGTAGAGGCGGCCGTGGCGCTCGGCCCCGGGTGGGCGCAGGAAGCGGCTGCAGAGCATCGGGGTGAGGCTCAGCGAGACGAAACCCGAGACCAGGATGGCGGCGGCGATGGTAACGGCGAACTCGTGCAGCAGGCGGCCCATGATCCCGCCGAGGAAGAGCACCGGGATGAAAACCGCGGCCAGCGAGAAGGTCATCGAAAGAATCGTGAACGCGATCTCGCGCGAGCCGTCGAGCGCCGCCTCCATCACGCCCTTGCCCATCTCCATGTGGCGCACGATGTTCTCGAGCATCACGATCGCGTCGTCGACCACGAAGCCGACCGAAAGCGTGATAGCGAGCAGCGAAAGGTTGTCGACCGTGTAGCCGAGCGACCACATCACCGCGAAGGTGCCGATGATCGACATCGGCAGCGCGGCGCTCGGGATGACGGTGGCGGAAACGTTGCGCAGGAAGAGGAAAATAACCATCACCACAAGGAAAACGGTCAGCAGCAGCGTGAACTGCACGTCGGCAACCGAGGCCTGGATCGAATCCGCGCGCGAGTAGAGATTCGTGATGGTGACCGAGGCCGGTAGCTCGGCGCGGAAGGCCGGCAGGATCTTGTAGATCGCGTTCACCACCTCGACCGTGTTGGTGCCCGGCTGGCGCTGGATCGCGAGCACCACCGCGCGTTGGTCGCCGACCCATCCCGCCACCTTATCGTTCTCGACCCCGTCAATTACCCGCCCGACTTCTTCCAGCCGCACGGGCGCCCCGTTCTTGTAGGCCACGATTATCGGCCGGTAGGCGGCGGCGTTAGTGAGCTGGCCGTTGGCCTGCACGGTGAAAGCTTCATGCGAACCGTACAGTGTGCCGGTGGGCAGGTTGACGTTGGCGTTCTCGATCGCCTGCGCGACCTCGTCGATCCCGATGCCGCGATAGGCGAGCGCTTGCGGATCGACCTGGATGCGCACCGCGTATTTCTGTGAGCCGTAAACCGATACCTGCGCGACGCCGCTGATCATCGAGATGCGCTCGGCAAGGTAAGTCTCGGCGTACTCGTCGACTTGCGACAGCGGCAGCGTCGGCGAACTTAACCCGAGGTAAAGCACCGCCTTGTCGGCCGGGTTGACCTTCTCGTAAGAGGGCGGGCTCGGCATCCCCAACGGCAGCTGCGACTGAGCCCCCGCGATCGCCGCCTGCACGTCCTGCGCGGCAGCGTCGATGTTGCGGTCGAGTGCGAATTCGAGTGTGATGCTGGTCTGGCCCTGAATACTGGTCGAAGTCATCTGGTCCAGGCCCGCGATAGTCGAGAACTGACGTTCCAGCGGCGTTGCGATCGACGACGCCATCGTCTCGGGACTGGCGCCTGGCAAGGTGGCGTTGACCACGAGGGTGGGAAAGTCGACGTTTGGCAGGTCGCTTACCGGCAGCATCCGGTAAGCCATCAGGCCGAAGAAGACGATCGCCAGCGAAATCAGCGTCGTCATCACCGGGCGGCGGATGAAACCCTCGGCCAGGTTCATGAGGGCACCTGCTGCGCCGGCTGATCGAGTCCGCTCTTGATCTTAACCCTGGCGCCGGGGAACAGGCGCAATTGGCCGTCGGTGACCACGGTTTCACCAGCCTTGATCCCGCTCTTGATCACCGTTTGACCATCGAGCGAGTCGCCCACCACCACCGGGCGCGGCGTGACTGACATATCATGTCCCACTACGAACACGAACGATCCGTCCTGTCCTGTTTGCACCGCCTGCGACGGCACCAGAATTGTGTCCGGGAGCTCGCTGAGAGTCAAAGTGACGTCGACGAACTGGCCCGGCCACAGCCGCTCGCGCTCGTTGGCGAACAACCCCTTGAGCTCGAAGGTGCCGGTATTGGCGTTGACGGCGTTGTCGATAAAGTTGAGCGTACCGCTCTCCGAGGCCGCCTGGAGCTCGCGGCTGCGAGGCCGCACCAGCACGGCGAGCTGATGGCCGGTCATGTCGCGGCGGACCTCGTCGAGGTCCTTCTCGGGCACGTTGAAGTCGACGTAGATGGGTTTGAGCTGGTTGATCACGACGATAGCGCTGGCGGAATCGTTGGCCTTAACCAGGTTGCCCGGATGCAGCATCAGGTTACCGGTGCGGCCGTCGATCGGCGAACGGATCTGAGTGTACTCGAGGTTGAGCTGCGCTGTCTGCTCAGCAGCCTGGTCGGCCATCACCGTGGCTCGCAGTGCCTGCGCCGTGGCATGGGCCTGGTCGGATTGTTCGCGCGAGCCCACACCCTGCTCCAGGAGGTAGCTGTAGCGCTTCTCGTCATTGGCGGCCTGTGCAAGCTGCGCGCGGTCGCGGGCGAGATTGGCCTGGGCCTGATGCAGCGCCGCTTGGAGCGGCCGCGGATCGATCGTGACCAGCAGGTCGCCCCTTTTTACGTTCTCGCCTTCGTGGAAATGAACCTCGGCGATCTTGCCGTCAATCTGCGACCTCACCGAAACGGTCGAGTAGGCCTCGACCGTGCCGATCGCATGGAGCTGAATCGGGACCGTCTTCTGCACGGCCTGGGCAATCAGCACCGGGACGGGGCCGCTCATGAAGCCGCCGGCGGCTTCGGGCCCGGACTTGGAGCATCCGGCGCCGACCGCGGCGACGATCGCGATTGCTGCTCCGATTCGCGCGATCTGCACGATCTGGACGATCTGGACGACCTGCATGAGGCGGGCGAATCGAGATGCGGGGCGGCCAATTCGATCGGCGGCGAGAGGATACGGCTTATAATGAACAGGCGAGGGCAATCTGCCTGGCAAGCTGTGTGCGGTCAAATTGAGTTTGTCCTCGCAGTCCTGGCTTCGCAGTTTTGACTCTCGAAGTCCTGGCCTCGCAGCGCCGAGTTTCGATGCTCTTGGCGCGCGGCGGGAATCCGCCGTCGCCTGTTCGTTCCATCGCCCACGAATCCGATAGGGCGAATAGTCTATCAGGGTTGCCGGGCGCGGGGAAAATCGCCTCTAGCGCGCATTTGCGGAGCCGATTCACACTCGTTTGTTCATCGCGCCGAGACCTAACGCGGAATTATCGGCAGTAGCACGCGAGAGCCATAGCGGCTGTCGTGGAAGACGCTCTGATGCGCCCGTGTCAGTTCAGCGTTGGCGAAGAGATCGTGCCCGGTGTTAGGGTTCCGGTCGTAACGTGGAAAATTACTCGACGAGACCTCCAGCCGCAGGCGATGCCCGGCCTTGAACAGATGGCTGGTCGCCCACAGGTCGAGCCGATATTCGTAGACCCGTTCCGGCACGATCAGCGACGGCGCCGCGAGGGAGTCGCGAAAGCGCGCGCGCACCACGCCCTCGACGATATTCTGCGCATAGCCGTCCGGTCTCACATCGCACAGCTTGGCCATGAAGTCGGTGTCCGGCGCCGACGACGCCGCATACAGAATCATCGTCACCGGCCCCGTGACTTCCAGATCGCTCGCGAGCGTCTCGCCGGTGTAGACCAGCACGTCGTTGCGCTGCTCGACCTCGCGCTGATCGAAGACGCCCGCCTTCAACCCCAGCGCCGTGCCGCCGCGCGTCGGCACCGGATCGTTGGGGTCATAGACGTAGCGATCGGCCGGCTCGTCGCCCGGCCGCGCGGGACCGAGCCGCCCGTCGCCATCGAGACTGTTGGCGTGTCCGCCGCTATGCAGGAACATCTCGACGTATCGCGTGCGCGCGAGCGGCCATTCGTTTTCGTCGCGCCATCGGTTCTCGCCCATCACGAACAGCCGCACCGGCGGCTCCTCGAGTACGCCGTTGCCGATTCCCTTGAGAAAGTGATCGAACCATCGCAGCTGCAAGGCATGCAGCTCGATTATCGCCTCGGAACCGAAGTCGATATCCCCGGTGCCGCGCGAAGTCGGGATCGAATAGGGCAGGAGATGCGCCCACGGACCCATCAGCAACTTCTGCGCGCGCCGCACAGGCTCGGTGCGTGCGCCGTCACGCATCCCGAGGTACATCGCGAGCGTGTCGTACTGGAACACGTCGTACCACGAGCCAACGTGAAACATCGGCGTGTCGAATTCGCCGAAGTGCGGCCGCAGATCGGTCGCGGTCCAGTACGGACCGTCCGTCCAATGGTGGAGATAGTCGGCCAGATACGGCGCGCCATCCTTCAGGCGTTCGCCCCAGTCGCGCACCGGCAGATGGTGATAGGCGTCGCGCTTGAGCGGGGCCATCGGGATGTCCGGGCGCGAGACATAGCTGTCCAGCCGCTCGCGATGCTGGTCGTAAATTCCCTTGCGCACCAGTGTGTCGCGCGCCATGAACATGAAGTAGGCGAGCATCCATCCCAGTTCGAGCGCGCCACGCCGGTAGGCGAAATTCTCGAAGTAGCTGACCGGCCCTGAGACAGGCGCGGCGACTCGCAGATGGGGCGGGCGCAGACTGGCAGCGTAATACTGCACCAGGGCGAGGTACGACTGCCCAACCATCCCGACCTTGCCGTCCGAGCAGGGTAGGGCGGCGGCCCATTCCACAGCGTCGTAGCCGTCGCGCGCTTCGTGGATGAAGGGATAGAAGTCGCCCTCCGAGCTATGGCGCCCGCGTGTGTCTTGCACCGCGACGACGTAGCCGCGCGGCGGAAAGTAGTCCTTCTCCGTCAGCGCCATCCCGGCGCCCTTGTCATACGGCGTGCGCACCAGCAGCACCGGGAAGCGCCCGGGTGCATCGGGACGATACACGTCGGCGCGCAGGCAGACGCCGTCGCGCGTGCGCATCGGCTGGTCCTTTTCGACCACGACCTTGAAAGCCGGTTCACTTTGATGCTCGTTTGCCATCGCTGTCGCTCCGCGGCGCGCGTTGTTTCGATTTCCGCGATTTTTTCGCGCGCCGATTATTTTACGTCATCAACTCAACCAAGGGTGTAGAACATCCCGTTGTAAAAAAGCCAGCGAGTTTCGGTGGCGAAAAAAGGTCTCGCACCCGCGCGCTATTTCACAGACGTATCACGCGCGCATGAAGGGTGCCTCCGATACGGTCCACCGGCCCCGGGTCTTTCGCCATTCTTTACACTCGTCGGCGCATAGATACGGATTTTCGTCGCCAACTTTTCGTCGTCCGATGGCAATAGCGACTTCTAGTCCGCTCGTTTTAGTTTTGGCTCTTTCGCCGCTTTGGTATCCGCCTTGCACGGATCGTTGTTCAGGAGCGGATGCCGGGCGGGTTTTGCGAGGAATCGGATGAAAGATCAGGAGAAGTCGGGAATCGCCAAGACTGAAGTCGCGAAGACTGAAATCGTGACGATAGGCGACGCGCGTACGAGCGACGAAAGGGTCTGGCTGGCGCCGGCATTGCCGCGATCGATGGAACCGTTGCTCGCGGGACTGGGAATCGAATTGCTTGCGCCGAACGAGCGCGAGCGCGCCACGATACGGGTCGAATCGGTCGAATCGTTCGCGGCGGATGGCCGAACCGTCGATTCGACGGCGCGACTGCGGATCGAGCGCACTGATCAACGCTGTGATGAGCAATCTGACGCGATCGAATTCGAAGGGCCCGGCAGCGTGTGGGCAGCGGCGAGTTGTATCGTTTCGCAAGCTTTCGGACTTTCTCCGCCGCTGTTAACCGCCGACGCGGCAATGTTCGCGGTCATACGCGCCGCGACGCGCGCCGGGCAGGTGGATTCGCCCATCCTGATCACCGGCGAGACCGGCACCGGCAAGGAACTGCTGGTGCGTCTGATCCACTCGGCCAGCGGACGCCCTGGTGGGATGTCTTCGGTCAACTGCGCGGCGCTCAACGACCCCGCGCTGGTGGCTCGCAGGGTCGATCGGACCATCGATCGAGGCCTTGATCGCGGTTTTGACAAAGATGGGTCCGGTGATGCTGCGCGCGGCGCGACCGGCGCCGACAGTCGGCTCGACGAGCTGTGCGCGGCCTCCGGCACTACGCTGTTCCTCGATCAGGTTTCGGAACTTTCACCCGCCTCGCAGACGCAGGTGTTGCGCGCGATCTTGCGCGCCGGCGATTCCCAGACGAGCGATTCGCTGACCGGCGGTTCCGTGGCGGACAATTCGATAGTTGATAAAGCCCGGTACGGCGCGCGCCTGGTATCGGCGACCAACCGGCCCTTGGGGCCGATGGTCTTGGAGGGCCAGTTCAAACGCGAGCTCTACGACCGGCTCGCGGTGCTGACTCTGGGGGTGCCACCGCTGCGCGAACGCCGCGCTGATATCGGGCTGCTCGCCGCCGGTTTCCTGCGCGTTGCTGCGCCCCAGCTGAGCTTCACGCCCGGGGCGCTGAAGGCGCTGGGCAACTATCCATTCCCGGGCAACGTGCGTGAGTTGCACAATCTGGTTACGCGGTTCGCGATCATGCAGCGCGACGGCGCGAGCCACCTTATCCATGCCGCCGACGTCCGCCCCGAACTGGTCGGCCCTCCCATCACTCCTTCGATCTGGAAGTCGAGTCCGTTGCGGATGCGGCGTGAGATGGCGATGCAGGCGCTGATGGTATGCGGCGGCGATCGGACAGCGGCCGCGCGCAAACTCGGAATCAGCGTTCGCGCGCTCCAGCAGCACGTGGTCTCGGGCGCGCCCCCGGCCGCCCCGCGCGCCCGATAGAGGTTCAGCGAGGCGTTATCCTTTGGGCAGCCCCAGCACGCGCTCGCCGATGATGTTGTGTTGGATCTGGTTAGTCCCGGCGTAAATCGTCGGGCCGCGCGCCGCCAGCATCCGATGCGACCACGTCCCCTGGTCCATCGCGAACGCCGCGCCGTGCTCGAACTGGCTATAGGGCCCCAGCAGCTCCATCGCGAAGATCGCGATCTTCAATCCCAGCTCGGTGGCGCAGAGCTTCATCATTGAGCCTTCCGGCCCCGGCGGCAGCCCCTTGAGCTGGCGCGTGAGATTGCGCAAGCCCGTGTACTTGATCGCCTCGACCTCCATCGCGAACTGCGCGACCCGCTGCCGCACACTGGTATCGTCCCAGGCGCTGCGTCCATTGCGCGGCAATCGCTTCGCGAGCGCCGTCAGCTCGCGCACCTGGCGCATCAGCCCGCGGTCATGGCCGCCCGAGCGCTCGAACATCAGCGTGGTGATCGCGACCTGCCATCCCTGGTTCTTCTGCCCGACGATATTCGCCTTGGGTACGCGCACTTCTTCGAAGAAGACCTGGTTGAAGCCGCGCGCGCCGGTCATCTGGACCAGCGGCCGCACGTCCACTCCGGGCGTCTTCATATCAACCAGTAGGTAGGTGATGCCCTTGTGTTTGGGCGCCTCGGTGTCGGTGCGGGTGAGCAGGAATATCCAGTCGGCGTGATGCGCGGCAGAGGTCCAGATTTTCGATCCGTTGACCACAAAGTAGTCGCCCTCTTCGACCGCGCGGGTCTGCACCGAGGCGAGGTCGGAGCCCGAGTTGGGCTCCGAGTAGCCCTGGCACCAGATTTCCTCCGCGGTGAGAATCTTGGGCACATGGCGGCGCTTCTGCTCCTCGGTGCCCCAGTGGATAAGCGTGGGACCGAGCAGCGAAATGCCGAAGCCGACGAATGGGAGGGCGGTGCCGGCGCGCTCCAGCTCCTGCTCGTAGATGATGCTCTGGAGCAGGGTTGCGCCGCGGCCACCGTACTCCCTGGGCCAGCTAAGCCCAATCCAGCCCCCCTCGTTGAGCTTGCGATGCCATCGGATGCGCCCTTCCCACTCGTCGTCGGTTTCGTCGGTCATCGGCTCGCGCGCGGGCGTGGAGTACTGGCGGTTCTTTTCGAGCCAGGCGCGGAACTCGGCCCGAAACGCCTCGTCCTCGGGGCTGTAGTTGAAGTCCATTTGCCTCTTGCGTGCCTCCTTACGCTCGGTGCCGGGCAGCCTCCAAAAATGCATATCACAGTCGGTTGTTCAAAGCTTCGTTGCGATTATACGGCCGCGCGCGGGTGCGTTTGACATCCCGCGGCCAATCCCGGAAAAAAAGAAGCCGGACCAGAGTCAATGAAAACGCGAAATAAGTGAAGCGGTGAAAAAGTGAAAGTCGCGCTCGACCTGCCCGCCGACGTCTTCGACGCCGGTTTCCCCGAGGACGCCTTCGCGGCGCGCGTGCGGCAGTGGGTGATCCTTGCGCTGGTTGACGCGCGTCGCCTGCACGAGCATGAGGCGGCGCGGATGCTCGGGGTCGAGCGCTGGGAACTGGTCGAGCGGATGGAAGCGCTGGGCATGCGGCCGACGGAGAAGGTGTTCGATGAAATCCGCGGCCAACTGGGCCGTGCGATCGCTGCGCGCGAAGGGGCGCGCCAACAAGGGAGAACCACGATGCGGCTTTTGCACACGATGCTCCGGGTCAACGATCTCGACGAGACGCTGAAGTTCTATTGCGGCGCGATGGGAATGAACCTGCTGAGGCGCAAGGACTACCCCGACGGCAAATTCACCTTGGCCTTCGTCGGCTACGGCGATGAGGACAAGGACACGGTTGTCGAGCTCACTCATAACTGGGACACCAAGAGCTATGAGCTAGGCACCGCCTTCGGCCATCTGGCGGTCGGCGTCGACGACATCTACAAGACCTGCGAGGAGCTCAAGCACAAGGGCGTGAAGATCACGCGCGAACCCGGCCCGATGAAATTCGGCGGCTCGGCGATCGCCTTTATAGAAGATCCCAACGGCTACAAGATCGAGCTCGTCGAGCGCAAATAGCGATTACGCAAATTTGTAAAAATCCCGCGGGGAGAAAATTCGATGAAAGCCGCGGTCTACAAACGACAGAACGAGATGGCCGTGATCGACGTGCCGCGGCCCGTCGCCGGGCCCGGCGAGGTCGTGCTCAAGGTCCATGACTGTGGAATCTGCGGCTCCGACCTGCACGCCGTGCAGTTCGGTTTCGGGATGCCGCCCGACTCGGTGATGGGGCACGAATTCTGCGGCGAGATCGTCGAACTCGGCTCGCAGGTCAGCGACTACGTCATCGGCGACCGCGTGACCTCGCTGCCCTACATCGGATGCGACATCTGCGAGCAATGCGTTGCCGGCCACGGGATGCACTGCGAGAACATCCGCGGCCTCGGCTTGGGCCAGCTACCCGGCGCCTACGCCGAGTACGTGATGTGCGGGGCGAAGAGCCTCTTCAAGCTGCCCGACAGCATCAGCTCGCAACTCGGCGCGCTGGTCGAGCCGCTCTCGGTCGGATTGCATGGTGTCAACCGCTCCGAGCTCGTTCCGGGCGCCACGTGCGTGGTGATGGGCGCCGGACCGATCGGACTTGCGACGCTACTATGGTGCAGGGCCAAGGGCGCGAAGACGATCATCGTCTCCGAACTTGCGCCGGGACGCACCGAGCTTGCCCGGCGGCTCGGCGCGACCGACGTCGTCAATCCCACCGTCAAGGACCCGGCCGAGCGGATGCGCGAGCTGACCGGGCGCGCTCCCGATCTCGTCTTCGAGTGTATCGGCGTGAAATCGACGTTGGAGTCGGCGATTCAGATGGTCGCGACGCTGGGGCGGGTAGTGGTGCTCGGGGTGTGCATGGAGCCGGATGAAATTACGCCGGTGCGATGCATTTTCAAGGAGATCACCGTCAGCTTCGTGCTCGGCTACAACGACGCGGAGTTCCAGGAGACGATCGACGCGCTCAAGACCGGCAAGATCGACCCGCGTCCGATGGTGACCGACGTGATCGGCGTCGACCAGGTGCCCGAGATGTTCCAGGCGCTGCGCAAGCCGGGCGGTCGGGCCAAAGTGATCGTCGAGTTCCCGCACTAGCGTCCGCGTCCCGCTGGTCGTTTGGTACGGGTCCGCCTCGTTTGAGCGCGGCGGACCTGTGAGGGCGGCGCGGCGCCCTACTGCTTGGCGATGCCGAGGAAGCCGGTAATCGCCTCGAGCGCTTCGGGCTCGACCAGCGAGGGCGCGTGGGCGACGCCGGGGACCTCGACCAGGCGCACGCCGCGCTGCACCTTGACCATCCGGGCCGCCGTGTCGCGCGACAGGATATCGCTCTCGGCGCCGCGCACGATCAGGATCGGCGCCATCACGCGATTGTAGTGCAGCCACAGATCGATCGGCCGCGCCGCCGAACCGCCGCGCGGCGGACGGCGAATCGCCGGGTCCATCTTCCACGTAAGGCCGCCGTCTTCGGTCGGCTTGACCGACCATCGCACCCACTCAGTGAGCATGTCCTTCGAGAACATGGCCGCCGGCGGATAGGTTACGCGATAGTAGGCGGCGACCTCTGCCAGGTCCTTGAAGCGATCGGGTGCTTGGCCGACGTACGCGATGATTCGCGTCAGGCCGGCCGGATCGATCTCGGGTCCGATGTCGTTCAGTACCAGGTGCTCGACGGTTTCCGGATAGCCGCCGGCGTACATCATCGAAATCACCCCGCCCATGGAGGTTCCCACCAGGCTCACGCGTTTGACCCCGAGTCCGTCGAGGAATTCCTTGAGGTCGCTGACGTAGACCTGCGGATTGTAATCCATCGGCGGACCCCACGCGCTGTCGCCGCGGCCGCGCACGTCGAGCGCGAGCACGCGGTAGCGCGCCGCCAGATGGGGCACCAGCGCGTCGAAGTTGTGCGCGTTGCCGGTCAGCCCGTGGATACAGACCAGCACCGGCTTTCCCTCACCGCCGAAGTCCAGGTAGTGCAGCTTTAATCCGCCGGCGGTCTGAAACTTGTCTTCTGGCATCTCGCCAAAACTCCTCGCGGGGACGCCGCGTTACGTGGCTTGCAACTCGTACTCAGAATTCGAGGGTTTGCGCCAGCAAAAGTCCTAACGAAAAAAAGGATTCGGATGAGGTAAGACTGTTCAGCAATCGCGCAGCGATTTCAAGCTGCTCTAAGCTCGCGCGCGGACTCTCCCGGCGAGTGGGCAAGCACGTCAACCGATTCGCTTCGTGCGTATTGCCTGGAGAGGATGAGTGATCAGTTCGTTGACGAGGCCCAGAAAACGCTTCATATGAGGCAGTTTGGCGTGGGCGTCGAAAGCGGTGTCGTCAATCCAGTTGGAGTGGATGAAGAACGTAGGATGATCGCGTGTCGATTCGTAGAGGTGGATGCCGGTACAGCCGGGCTCGGCTCGCGTCGGCTCCAGGAGCAAAGTCAGCTCTTCACGTAGCTGGTCCTGTTTCCCAGGTTTCGCTTCAAAGCGAACGAAGACGTCAAGCGGCACGGCGCTGACCTCCTTTTAAGACGAACGCTACGGACCTTTAAACACGTTCAACTAAATAAACACGTTCAACTAAATAAGTTCAGCGAGCGGCGCGGGTGCCGTTGCCCTCGTCGCCGCCGGAGCCCGGCTTGTCGCCCTGCACCAGCGCGAGCAATTGACTGGTAACGATTATCAGACGGCGGCCGTCGCGGATGATCACGCCGGTGCGCTCGAATTCGCTCAACTGTTCGGTGATCCGCTGGCGGGAGGCGCCGACGAGCTCGGCCAGATCGCTATGCGTCAGCTTCAAGGTCAAGAGCTGGCCGCGCGCGTCCTCGGCGCCGAACTTGGTCCCCAACTCCAACAGTGCGCCGGCTAGCCGCTCGCGCAACGCGAGTCCGAGAAAATTGGTGTAGCGGAGCAGCATCGCCCACCATCGTCCCACCGTGACGTCGAGCACGCGGCTTAAGTCCTCCAGCCGCACGCCGAGCGTCGCGTCGACGAAGGCCTCCGGACTGATGACGCCGACCAGGCAATCGCTGAACGCGTCGCATCGAAACGGGCGCTTGGCCACCGTGAGCAGCGAGGAGACGCCGAAAATCTCGCCCGGGCCGACCAGTGAGACCAGGATACGTTCGCTCGCGTTGAGAAAGGTCAGCTTGGCAACGCCCGAGAGCAGAACGTAAACGCGGTTGGCGTCTTCGCCCTCGAAGAAAATCGTTTCGTGGCGTCGCACACGGCGCGTGATAGTCGCCGCGGAAAGCTTGCCGAGTTGCGGCTCGGACATCCAGCCGAGCGTCCGCAGCCGGCCGAGCAGCTTCAGTTGGGATGAGATTTCGGCGGTCACCGTCCATTGGTTAGCACAGACGGCGCGATGTCACTAAAGCGACAAAACGCGAGGGTTATGGGCCGCGATTCCCGGCTTTGGTCGCGTCTGCGACAAACGTTAACGTATCTAATTTTGCCATCTTGCACATATCAGATAGTCTTCAATCACGGAGTTCGGGAAGAGCGCGTCGTGATTCACCAAGCGACAATCCGACCTTCATCAGCAAGCAACCGAATCACGCTACGGATCGATCGTCAAATGGGCAGTGCCCAAAACGGCGGCAGGCGCGCGCTGGATGGGCAGGCCGCAGCAACTCAGCCGGAAGTAACTAGGCAAGGAACGCCTCAGATGATTGGCATAAATGCTGCTCTAGAAACGACTTGTACCGTTTTAGGGCAATCTTCCTTGGGACGGTCTTCGACCACACGGATAGCATAAAGGGGTAATATGAAATTTTTCGAACAGTGGGCCAAGCTCGCCGAGGCGATGGTCGAAATACCGTTCGTGGCCGCCAGAAGCATGTTCGCGCAGGCCGGCGAACGAAGCGGTGATCAAAATTCGCAGAAAGATATACAGCAGGCGGGATGGAAGGCCTACGACTCCTGGGTCCAGCTGCTGAACGAGTCCGCCAACGGTCTGTACGCGAGCCCCGAGGTCGGGTCCTCGGTGGGACGCTCGATGGAGGCCTCGCTCAAGTGGCAGCGCCTGGGCTCCGCGATGACGGGTGCGTTTTTCGCCGCGCTGTGGCCGGCGGTGGGGCTGCCCTCGGCGGCAGAGTTGACCGAGTTGCGCGCCGAAGTGGGGGCGCTTCGCGACGACCTGGCGGAGGCCCGCCTGGAAGCCGAGGAAGCGCGCGCTGCGGAGATCGAGCTGCCTGCGGGTGAGCGCCAGGCAGGCGACGCGCTGACCGCGATGTGGAATGGCGGATGGAGCCCGGCGACCGTGCCCTTCGTGCGCAAGCGAGGCGAAGATGCTCCAGCCAACTAACTCGCCAATCAAGACAGATGGCTCGCCAATCAGGGCGATCGCCGGCTACTGGCTCGACGGCGCGATGCGCACGCTGGACGGTTTCAAAAAGGGCGCGCATGCCACCGTCAACGATCCGCCGCCGGTAACGCCCTATCGCGTGGTGTTCGAGAGCGGCAAGGTGCGGCTGCGTCACTACGCGGCTCCCGCCAAGTCGCATCGCACGCCGATCGTGCTGGTCTACGCGCTGATCAAGCGGCCGTTCGTGCTCGACATGCAGAAGGGCCGCAGCGTAATCGAGTACCTGACGCGCGCGGGCTTTGACGTTTACCTCACCGACTGGCTGCCGCCCAATGCGACCGACACCTGGCGCGGCTTCGACGCTTACGTCAACGGCGATCTAGACAAGGCGGTGCGCTTCGTGCGCGCGATCACGCGCAGCGCGCAGGTCACGGTCCTGGGCTACTGCTTCGGCGCGCTGCTGAGCCTCGTCTACACCGCGCTGCATCCCGAGAACGTGCGCAACCTGGTGACCGCGACCACCCCGTTCGACATGGGCGTGCGCGAGTTGCCCATCTACAGCTTCCTGGACCAGATGAGCGAGGAGGCGATGGAGCTGGTCACGCGGGTGCACGGCAACTGCCCGGCGTGGATGGTGCAGTCATTTTTCACCGCGATGGCCCCGGCGCATCACGCGATCGACAAGTTCGTCGGGATGTATCGCAACGCCGAGCGAGACGGCTATGCCGAGCAGTTCGATCTGTTCGAGCGTTGGATGAACAGCGATGTGGCGCTGGCGGGACGGATTTTTCGCGAGATGGGTGGCGACATCTCCAAGCGCAATCAGCTTGCGCGCGGCGAGTTCGAGGTCGGCGGGCGCAAGGTCGAGGTGGGACAAATCAAGTGTCCGCTACTCAACGTGGTTGCCGACTATGACGACGTGGTGCATCCGCGCTCGAGCCTGGGCCTGGTCGATCGTGTGAGCAGCCACGATCGGCGAAATCTGACCTTCCCGACCGGACATGTCGGCGCGATGGTGAGCGGTGCTGCCCACAAGCAATTGTGGCCTCAGATCGGTGCATGGTTGGAAGAACGATCGAATTGAGCAAGAGACATAATGAGCAAGAAACATAAGGAAAAAGAGAAGCATCACGAAAACACGAAAACGCCCGAAAATGTCGCGCCTGCGACAAAGCATCCCGAGCCGAGCGAGAATTCGTGGCTAAATTCTAAGACGACGGAGCAAAGCTCCCAAAAGAATCTACTGAGGAGACTACCAATGTCGGAGAAAGAACAGAGCGGAGTGTACGAGGGATTTTCACGCATCGCCGAAAAGTGCTTCAACCCCGCGGGCGCCAAGAAGGCGGCGGCGTGGTACATCGATACTACCGAGAAGCTCGCCACCCAGGCCCTGGATTTCCAGGTCAAGGCGACCGAGTGGGCCAAGGAGACCCCGATCTACCCGTTGATCGAGGCTCAGCAGACGATCGGCCGCAAGCTGGTCGAGCAGAGCGTCAGCACCGCTCGCTCGCTCTGGAAGCTCTAAGGAGCCGTTCGTTGCTTGAGCTGCGGCGGTCCGACGGTGACTCGCTCCGCTGACAGCGGATCGTGATTTTGTGGGCGGTTCGCGCGTCTATCGTGCGGGCCGCCTTTTTCATTTCCGCTTCGCTATGGCCCCAGCGTGCGGGCCGGGTTGTGCATGATGCTGAATGGCACGGAGACTGCTTCACTGCTTCGATGATGTGGTGAGGCTGGCGGCTGAATGTGAATACCCCATGAATACTTCAGGAATACTCATTGCCGGCTCTGGCCCGTGTCGCGAATAGCCAAATGGCTGGCGCTATGATGATGCGGTGTCGCATCATGTTTCGTCGCGACGTCACAATCTGTCAGTACATCACGATCAGTCGTTACATGAGATGAAACACTATTTGCTCGCAAGCGATTTCGATCAGACGCTCAGCTTCAACGATTCCGGTATCGCGCTGAGCGAGTTGCTCGGTATCACGGGTTTCAAGGACAAGGTCGCGGGCCTCTCGCGGCTTAACCTGGTGCAGCAGGGCGGCGAACTGGCCTATCTGCTACGCCACGATCCGGAGTACCGGCGCGTGCGCAGGCAGGACCTGGCCGAAGTCGGCCGCCGCGTCCGCCTCAAGCGCAACATCCCACTGCTGACCCGGTTGCTGGCAAACGGTATCGAGGGCCATCACTTCGACTTCTACGTCATCTCGGCGGCGCCCGAGGAGGTCGTGCGGTCGGCCCTGCAGGGAATCGTGCCGCCGGATCACGTTATCGGCACGCGGCTCGGCTATGCCGCGGAGTTGGGTGAGATCGAATCGATCGTGCGGGTCGCCGCCGGCTATGGCAAAGTGGCGGCGATCGATGAGTTGCGCCAGGCGCTGGGCGTCCCGAGCGATCGCATCATCTATGTGGGCGACGGCAGTTCGGACATCCACGTGATGCTCGAGGTGAACCATCGCGGCGGCTTCACGATCGCGGCCTCGGCAGCCAAGTACATCACGCAGATCGCCAAACGCACGATCATCAGCGACGACGCGTTGAGCGTGCTGGTGCCGATTCTCGAACAGATCGGCGGCTGGAGCCCGGAGCGGATCCGCGAGCTGTTCGAGGCGCACGGCGTGCTGATTCAGCAGTGGGACAAGGTGCGCACCGACTGGCTGACGATAGGCGAGAGTTCGATGGCGGCGGAGGCCCGGCCAGCAGCGAGTGATGAAAATGCACCAGACCAAAAATGATCGACTGATGTTCCGGAAGGCCCTTTGCGCCGCATAGGTGCCGGCGCTAGTATCGCTGCGCGCCTTGAGGCGGTTTTCGCCGCGCGCGTTGGATCGAACGCGCGCTTGACGACCCGTCCGCGGCGCAAATTTGATCGCGATGGAGAGATAGAGTGGCCGCAGGAACATTTGCTCAGAGCAAGGATGGAACCAGGATTTACTACGAGATTCGCGGCCAGGGCGCGCCGCTCGCGCTTATTTTCGGGTACGCCGGCTCGAGCCGAGGATGGGGCGAGCCGTTCCTTAAGCTGCTCGAGGCGCGCTTCAAGACGATCCTGATTGACAACCGCGGCACTGGCCAGAGCGACAAGCCTGAAAAGCCGTTCTCGATGGCCGAGATGGCCGCCGACGCCGCCACTGTGCTCGACCACGCGAACATCGACCGCGCGCATGTGATGGGCATCTCGATGGGCGGGATGATCGCGCAGGAGTTTGCGCTTAACCATCCCGCACGCCTGCGCGGATTGGTGCTCGGCTGTACGGTGTGCGGCTTCGCTCACAGCGTCTCGGGCGATCCCGAGACGCTCGCCGCGCTCCAGGTGAACCCGAACGAGCCGCTCGCAGCACAGGTCGAGCGCCTGCTCGCGGCCTGCTGCGCCAAGCCGTTTCTCGCATCGGCCAGGGGCCAGGCCGTGCTCAAGGAGCGCGTGGCGGAGGTGATGAATTACCCGATCACGCCGCTTCACACCTATCAACTGCATTGGGGAGCGGTCGGAAGCTTTGACACGTTCGATCGGCTGCCCCAGATAAAGGCGCCGACGCTGGTCATCACCGGCACCTCGGATCTGCTGGTTCCCGACGCCAACTCCGACATCATCAGGGAACGTATCCCGGGCGCGGGCATACATAAGCTGCCCGGTGCCGGGCACGTCTTTTTCTGGGAAGCGCCCGAGGACACCGCTATGGCGGTCACGAAATTCCTCTCGGTAATAAGCTAGAATTGGGCGCGGCATTAACTTCCGAATCTTTGTTGGATACGCAGTGGCACCGCAGCGCATGACGCGTTGCAGTCTAACACGCTTACGCGCGCTCAAATTCGCGCCCTGCACAATACGAATTGGTACGAGCAAAAATTGAATGTATAAGACACGATTTAACATTATGGCATGACAATTGCGTTCTTCGTGACTCGGGGGCAGGGGCAGGAGCGGAGGATCTCCAGGGCGATGACCCCGGGTGGTGCTTCGTGGATACACAGCGGTTGATTAACATTTCTGATCCGGAAATGGATATGAATCGAGCGGTCGGAAGGGCGCCGCGCGTGCGGATGTCGCGGCTGGTCGCGGCGCTCAGATGGCTTGCTCCGGGAATCTACACGATGGAGACTCCGAGGCGGTCGGTGGACCGCGAGCTCGAGCAGTTCTCCTCGCCTTGGGACTAAGCTTGCGACAAACCTTGCCGTAGTCTCGCGGCGGCGATCTGCTTCGCCGATTGCTGCGAACGGCGCCCGACATCGACGAGACGTCGGCAGACTGCGGTAACACCGGCGGACGGTGACGGAATCATTCCAGCGCGCCCGCTAATTCGCCTCAAGACTCCGGCGACACCTCGCGTGTCGCCGGATGCAAAATCAGAAATACTCTAACGGCGCTTTTCGATCGTGTGCCTTTGGCGGCGCGTCAGATCGCTGAAGTGTCAATTCGTCGGCGCCTGTTTTATGGCGCTCCACGAATCGGCAGGAAAATCCCACATCCTCGCCGGCGTCCAACGCTGCGCGACCAGCCCGTAAAAGCGTGATTTTGTGTCGCCGGGAAATCAGAACGGTGCGCACTCCTTTCCACATCCAATTGGCATCATTGTTGCCCCTGTGCGACGGGCGAGGAGTGCGGCCGAACGCCGCGCGACCAGCGATTCTAAATGGCCAGGGAAGGGCCGGGCGAGATGGGGCGGGACGAAATGCGACGGACCGAGATGCTGCGAAACGCCATGCGGCGGGACGCAGTGCGATGGGGCTTGGCGGGATGGGCTCTTTGCGTAACGCTGGGAGCGCTGTTGAGCACCGGTGTGTGCGCGGCGGGGCAATTCGAGGGCACTGGCGCGAGTGCCCAAATCGAAGCTCCGAAAATTGAGACTCCGCAGATTGAAACTCCAATCGACGCCACGATGGCGCGCCTGAAGCGGCTAGAGAACGTCGCGGGGTTCGATCCCGCTCGTCTTTCCGCGGCCAGCCGCAATCTGTTCAGTCTCGCCGATCGTTGGACGGCCGTGCGCGAGCGGCTGCTCAAAGGCGCACCGGCCTCCGCGGAGTCCGGGCAAACGCGCGGCCTCGCAGTCGCGCAGATGCCGCTGACGGTCGCAACCAATCTCCGCCAATCGCGCTACTCGGGTTTCACCCAGAGTGAAACGGCGACGGCCTGGTGCGGTAGCAACCTGGTGATGGGCTTCAATGACAGCGGCGCCGAAGTCACGACGATGGCTTCGGGATTCGGTGTGAGCATGGACGGCTATGCGTTGTCGTCCAACCGCGGCACCACGTTCACCTACATGGGATCGCCGGCCACGCCGAGCGATCCCAACACTTTCATGTCGGGCGATCCGGCCGTGACGTGCGCCAACGCCGCAACCTATTACTACGCCTCGAGCTTTCTCGATGGCACGAAGGAAATATCCGGCGTGAGCCTGTCGACTTCGACCGACGCCGGGAAGACCTTCGCCACGCCGGTCGTGATAGCCGGACAGCCATCGGTTAGCCACATCGTGGATGGGGCCTGGATTGCGCTCGACCACGCCACCCCAGGGCGCATGTATGTGACTTACACCGACCTCGATTTTTCAGGCTCGATATGCGGAATGGAAGGCGGTTCGGCGGTGCCGCGCTACGCGATCGAAATTGTGAGTTCGGCCGACGGAGGCGCGACCTGGACCGGCACGCCCGTGGTAGTGGCACAAGTATGCGCCGACAGCGCGCATACGTTCGCCTTCGTCGACGGCGCACGGGTGGCGGTTGGGCCTAATGGCGAGGTCTACGTGGCGTGGGAACTGTTTGGCGACACCGTCGGTCTCGGTGGGCGCGAAATCGAGATCTCCACGTCGACCAACCAGGCGCAGTCCTTCGCCGCCTCGCCTGTCACGGTGGCGACGGTCGGTTGCGCTGGCGACTGTTCCGATTGGCAGGGGCTGGCTCACAGCAACGAGCATCCAAGCCTCGCGATCGGCAAGGGACCCAATAGCGGGACGGTCTATCTGGCGTGGAATAACGGCAACCACCAGGTTCCCGACACATTGACGACCACCGGCTTCTACAACTTCACCGATATCATGTTCAGCCAGTCGGGCGATGCGGGCGCTACCTGGTCGGCGCCCGTGCGGGTCAATAACAACTCCGAAAGCGGTGGCGCGCCGCTGACCGATCATTTCGAGCCGGCGCTCGCCTCCGACCTCACGGGTCGCATCGCGATTTGCTTCTACGATCGCAGAAACGACCCCGCCAACTTTCGTATTGATCGCTACTGCGCGTCCTCGCACAACGGCAAGAGTTGGTCCAACCGCCGCATCACGGTGATGTCCTTCCCCACGGTCGTGGGTCAGGACGTCCTGATGGCGCCCGACTACATGGGCGACTATGACACGCTGGCCACGGACGCGCTCGGTCTCCATGCAGGATTCGTTGGCGGCTACGCCACCAATCTGAGCGGGCACCCTGTAATCAAAACGCTCCAGTACTAATGCGTAAGATGTTCTGATCCGATACAGCGTCAATCTCATGAGAATCCCGGCGGCTTGAATGTCTCGAACACGAGACAATAGTCACTCGAAGCGGTCTGACTGCGCTCAGCAGAGCCAGCATTTGACATGTTCCTGGCGCTGGCACGTTAGGTGCTCCGTTGTTGCAAGAGGGAACCTGATCAGAAAGTCGAAGTGAAGTCTCTGGGCGTATATCCGCATTCGGGGCGCGGCCAAATCATAGTGCTCCTCGCCATGTGCCTGCCGGCGCTAATAGGGGCGATGGCGCTGGTCGCCGATGTCGGAGTGCTCTATTTCAACTGGCAGCTTTTGCAATCAGCGGCTGACGCCGGCGCCGCCGCAGGCGCGAGCTATCTTCCGTCTTACCCGGCGCTCGCAATCTCGACCGCAGACGCCTTCGCTAGGCAAAATGGAATTGCCCCGGGCGAGATACTCTCCACTACCGTCATCGTCAACAACACCGAACTCAACCTTCAGCTCCAACGTTCCATTCCATATAGTTTCGCGACACTGCTGGGACTGACCACTGGAATAATCTCGGCGCAGGCGACCGCGCAAGTACAGACTATCGGCACGGCCGTCGGCATCACTCCGATGGGGGTCGATTTTCAGACGCAATATTCGTCCGGGCAGGTGGTCACGCTCATGCAGGACCAGGTCGGACCGGGCGACTGGGGACCGTTGGCATTGGGAGGCACCGGGGCCAGCAATCTGGAGCAGAACATCGAATACGGCTACCAGGGTCCGGTTTCGGTGGGCGATGAGGTCATCACCGAACCGGGTCAAAAGGCCGGCCCGATACGCAGCGCGTTTAACTTCCTCATCAATGAAGGAGAAAGCGAGGACCCGGGCGGTACCTTCGCCAATCATACCTTCAACGACCCGCGTGTGTTGATCGTACCGATGGTAAATTTCAGCACCGCACAAGGGAGCTCGCAGGTGCTGGTAATGGGTTTCGCGGCGTTGTGGCTGGTGAGCGTCGATGGCAAGGACGATATTCAGACCTACTTTATCAACCAGGTGGCGCCAGGCAGCACTCCGGATAACAACGCTCCGAACTATGGCGCGTACAAGGCCGTCCTTATCCAGTAGCCGTCGTATCGTACGCGCGAGCGACCGCTCGCTGCGCCGTCGTGTCCGACGGCGCGCCCGTCCCTAATCGAGGTCGCTGCCCGGACCAGCTCCAACCAAAATCGAAATAATTCCTCACCTGTACTAAAACGGCCTGCTCGCGTTCGTCACGATAAAACTCGATCTTCTTTGGCTTCACGCCGGCCGTTTTCGGCTTCCATCACGCGGGTGTCCCGGATTCGCGCAGCAACATAGTCGCCTGAGAGGCATCCGGGGACGCCCAGTGTCCGCTGACGAGACAGGGATCACGCGACACTTTCCAAAGCGCCACGCAAGTCAAAGACTTCCCATCCCGGCTTGGGTGGCATGAGAGGTGCTGTTGTTCCTTGTGACAGGCTCTGGAGCAGAACTGCCGCGATGAAGCATTCAACCAAATCTCCACAGCGTTCGGAGGGGGCACAAATACTAGTAGTGCTCGCCCTCGCATTGCCGGTCCTGGTCGGCGCGATGGCGATGAGCGCGGACGTTGGCGTGCTCTATTTCAATTGGCAACTTCTACAGAGTGCGGCCGACTCAGGCGCAGTGGCAGGCGCTGCTTATCTTCCCACGAGCCCAACACAAGCGATCTCCACGGCCAAAAGCTTCGTATCCAAAAACGGCATACTCGCCGGCGAGATAACCTCGACTACTGTTTCGGGAGACGATCGATCTCTTAACATCCAGCTCAAGCGCACGGTCCCGTATAGTTTCGCGCTGCTGCTGGGACTGGTTACGGGAACCGTCTCCGCGCAGGCGACCGCTCAGATTCAAACTATTGGCAAGGCCATCGGTGTTACACCGATAGGAATTGACTATCGCACTTCGTACTCCAGCGGACAGGTGGTCACGCTGATGCAGGGCCAGGTTGGACCCGGTAACTGGGGTCCGCTTGCATTGGGGGGAAGTGGCGCCAGCAACCTCTCACAAAACATCGAGTACGGCTACAAGGGGTCGATAGCGACGGCCGATCTGCTTACCACGGAGACGGGCATGGCAACCGGTCCAGTCAGAAGCGCCTTCAATTTCCTCATCAATGAGGGACAAAGCGAAGACCCTGGCGGCACCTTTGCCAGTCATACGCCAACCGACCCACGAGTGTTGATCGTGCCGATGGTGGACTTCAGCAGCATCAACGGTAACTCGCAGGTGCCAGTGAAGGGCTTCGCAGCACTATGGCTGGTGAGCGTCGATAGCAACGATAGTATAGAGACCTACTTCATCGATCAGGTCGCACCAGGTAGCAGCCCCAATAATAACGGTACCAACTACGGCGCGTATGAGGCCGTCCTCATACAGTAAGCGGTAGCCTAGCGCGCAAGCGCCGCCTCAGCGCCACTTGCGTCCGACGCGTTTGCCATCGACTCACCGGCCCAGTCCAGCTCGAACCGAACCGAATCCAGGTGTGACCTAACACAGTCCTCGGGCCTGTGACCGCAAGTCCGAATGTCTTTGGCCTCGCATCCTTGGCAGTGTGCTTGCATCTCTCAACTGTCTCGAATTCGCGCGGCCACCAAGTCTTATCAGGGGCATGTCAACAGCCGAATCTTCGGTAGTGAGACAGCGAACGAACTAACCCTCAACTCTTTCCAGCAAATCGATGGCTCCTACATTTCGACGTAGGTGGCATGAAAGATGCTGTTGTTAACTATGACGGCACTGAGGCTGGATAACGCACTGAGGCGTGTGAGAAGGCATCTGTTTCATGCGGTCGTCGGTTAGATCCCCCCTGTCACGACGCCTCAAAAGCATACAAAACGGCGATAGCAACTAATACAGGAAGTGTGAGACGACGATGGACAGGCTAATCGAAGAATATGTGAAAGGCAATGAACGGATGCGTAACGTGTTGTGCAATGACCCGAAAGGTCAAACGATGACGGAGTACGCGCTCATTTTGGCGGCGGTCGCGATTGTGGCTTATATCACGTACCAGGTAATGGGACAGGATATCGGTTCGATGGTCAATACCATCGACAATGCACTGGCTAATGCATAGGCAGAGCGGACGACAATGTGAGGGCCACACAAAGCGACAGAGTTAGTAAATGTAAGCAACCGGCTGAGACCCGAGAAAGGAGAGAAGACAAGTATGGAACTGTGTACCAAGATGTATGTGAATGCGAGTGAACTGATGCGTAAAAGTATCCGCAAGAATGCGGAAGGTCAGACGATGACTGAGTACGCGCTCATTCTGGCGGCCGTGGCGATCGTCGCGTACGTCACCTACCAGGTGATGGG
This sequence comes from uncultured delta proteobacterium, assembly GCA_963810495.1. Classification (GTDB taxonomy): domain Bacteria; phylum Desulfobacterota; class Binatia; order Binatales; family Binataceae; genus JAKAVN01. Next base: position 476,353 of record CAWENP010000008.1, on the reverse strand, counting down.
CCAGGACATCGGCTCGATGGTCAACAAGATCGACAGCGCGCTGAGCACCGCGTAAAACCTGCTGCTTAGCCACCACGTTTAGGCTGACTGATGGCCACGGCCGGCGCCTCCGATAAGCGAGGCCGTAAGTGGTGGTAACGGGTTGACGCAAAAAGGGAACGGCGGGGCGCAGGCCCCGGCGGTTGCGCGAACGAAGGCGTGCCTTGTGGGAGATGGCGTGCCGCAGAGGAGATTGTTGTGGGACGGTCGAGCAGTAGGGACGGTATGCCCAGGGGCAGTTTGTCGGTGCTTCTGGTGGGTCGCGAAGAGGTCCGGATGGGCCAGGCGCGAGACGTTTTGCGCGCCCTTGGCGAACCACGCCTGGTGGTCGTGGAGGCGCAGTTGGCAGAGGCCGCGGCGCTGAGCGCGGAGGCCGACGTGACGATGATCGTATTCGGCGCGGACGAAGAAGAGGGGTTGAACTATCTGCAGAAGGAGTCCGAGCGTACGCCGCGGCCGGTCCTGTTTGCGCTGTTGAACGAGCAATCGGAGGCGCTGATGCGCCGGGTGCTGCGCGCCGGCGCGGACGAAGTTTTGTTTGCGCCGCTGGCGCAGGGCGATCTGATGCGGCCGCTGCTCAAGGTCAGCGAGGCGCTGCGGCGCAGCGCGCGCCGCACGGGCGGGAAGACGTTTTCAGTGGCCAGCCTGGGCGGCGGAGCCGGGGTCACCACGCTTTGCGCCAACCTGGGCCTGGCGCTGCTGGGGACGGGCGGCGTGCGGGTTGTTCTGGTGGACCTCCATCTGCAGGAAGGCGGCCTGGGCCATCTGTTCGGCGCCGAGCCCGAGCGCGGCATCCTGGGCCTGGCGCGCCTGGACCGCAAACCGGATTCAATGAGCCTCGAAGCGGCGCTGACCAAGCATTCCTCGGGGCTCTACGTGTTGGGCGCACCGGCCCGAATCGAGGACAGCGAGGAGGTTTCCGACACCACGGTCGGCAATCTGATCGACCTGATGGGCCAGCTGTTCGATTACATAGTGATCGATTGCGGCGACCACGTCGACGAAAACTCGGTGGCCGCGTGGGAGCGCTCGGAGGAACTGCTGTACGTGCTCGAGCAGTCGGTGGCCTCGACACATCGGGCGATACGTTTTCTGGAGCTATTTGGGCGGCTGGGGATCGACGGGATCGAGCCGCGGCTGGTGCTCAACCGCCATCAGCCGGGCCATCCGATTGCCGAGGCGCAGATCGTCACAACACTCAAGTGCCCGATCTACGCGCGCATCCCGCGCGACGAACGGGTGATGGAAAAATCAGTGGCGACGGCGCAGATGCCCTCGCAGGTGGCGCCCAACTCCGCGTTGGTGCGCGCCTACGCGGAACTCGCGAACCGCCTCAGCGCCAGCGAGGAAGTCACGGCCGAAACCCAGTCGCGCCCGGGGCCCGGGTTTGTCACCTGGCTGCTGGGCTCGCTGGGCGCTCGTGCCTGAGGGAGAAGCGTAATGAGACTAACCGACAGGATATCACAGGCCAATTACCGCGGGCCGGTCGAGCAGCCGGGCGCCTTTCTTGGCGGGGGCGCCCTCTGGCGCCCAAGGGACGAACGCGCGGACTCCACGCGCGAACTCAAAATAAAGGTGCACAACCGGCTGTTCGAGTCGATGGACGTCTCGCGCATGGAGATGCTCGATCCGGCGCTGATCTCGGCCAAGGTCACCACCGCGATCGGCGAGACCCTGGACGAGGACGGACGGCTGCTGACCGACGGCGACCGCGCGCGGCTGGTCGAAGAGGTCAAGAACGAGTTGCTCGGGCTTGGACCGCTAGAGCCGCTGCTGCGCGACGACGACGTGACCGACATCATGGTCAACGGACGCGACCATGTCTACGTCGAGAAGCACGGCAAACTGCACGAGACCGGAATTCACTTCCACGACGATCAGCATTTGATGCTGATCATCGACCGCATCGTCTCGCAGGTCGGGCGGCGGGTTGACGAGTCGTCGCCGATGGTGGACGCGCGGCTGCGCGATGGATCGCGCATCAACGCGATCATTCCGCCGCTAGCGATCGACGGCCCTTCGCTCTCGATCCGGCGCTTCGGCAAAAAGCGCTATTCGATCCCCGACCTGCTGGCCAAGGGGAGTATTTCGCCGGAGATGGTGTCGTTGCTCCAGGCAGTGGTTAAGGCGCGGCTCAATCTGCTGGTCTGCGGCGGCACCGGCTCGGGCAAGACCACGATGCTCAACTGTCTTTCGAGCTTCGTGCCGTCCGACGAGCGCATCGTCACCATCGAGGATTCGGCCGAGCTATCGCTTCAGCAGACCCACGTGGTGCGGCTGGAGACCCGCCCGCCCAACCTCGAGGGCAAGGGCGAGGTCACGGCGCGCGAACTGGTGCGCAACACGCTGCGAATGCGCCCCGACCGGATTATCGTCGGCGAGGTACGCGGAGCCGAGGTCTTCGACATGCTGCAGGCGATGTCGACCGGCCACGACGGCTCGATCGCGACCATCCACGCCAACAGCTCGCGCGAATGCCTGGGACGCCTCGAGATGATGATGCTGTTGTCGGGCTTTTCGATCCCGCAGCGCGCGATGCGCCAGCAGATCGCCTCGGCCATCAACATCATCGTCCACGTGGCGCGCCTGTCCGACGGCTCGCGCAGGATGATGAAGATTTCCGAGGTCACCGGCATGGAAGGCGAAGCGATCATGATGCAGGACCTGCTCGAGTTCGTGCACACCGAGACCGACGCGGGCGGCAAGGTGTGCGGCCACTATCGCAACACCGGCATCCGCTCGGCATACGCGCAACGCATCGAACGCTCCGGCTACAAGCTCGAGAACGCCCTGCGGGCAACGGGGACGGATTGATGGATCTGTTAATCGCGTGTGCGGTCTTCCTGCTGTTCGCCGGCGTCGGCGGGCTGTTGGTTCATCGCTCGCTCGACCACGTGGCGGTCGGGCACCGCCTCGACCAGGTCACCCGCCCTAGCGAGGTCATTGACTCATTGGCGCGTACTGGCCCGCGCTCGCGCGCAGCCAACGGCCTGTTTAACGGCTTCCTGCCGCGACTCGATCTGATGCGACGGCTCGAACAGTACATGTGGCAGGCCGGGATGTATCAAGGCGGCGTCCGAGCGCTGCTGTTGATGGGCGGTCTGCTCGCGGCCGGCGCCGTCGGCGGGACGCTGGTCACCGGAGACCTGCTCATCTCGATTGCTGCGGGCCTGGGGCTTTGCGTGACGCCGTTGATCTACATCCGGTTCAAGCGGACGCTGCGCCTGAAGGCTTTCCTGGTCCAGTTTCCCTACGCGCTCGATCTGATCAAGTCGTCACTGGAAGCCGGGCACACGTTGCAGCGCGGGATGCAGGTGGTCGAGCAGGAGTTCGCCGACCCGCTGGGTGGCGAGTTCCGCACCGTGGTCGAGCAGACGCGCCTTGGCCTGCCGATCTCCCAGGCGCTGGCCGACATGCTGGCGCGGGTACCCGAGGACGATTTGCGGCTGTTCGTGGTCGCGGTCAAGGTGCAATCCGAAGTGGGCAGTTCGCTGGCGCAGATCATCGCGCGGCTGTCCGACATCGTGCGCACGCGCCAGCGGCTGTTCTCGCAGATTCGCGCGCTCACCGCGCAATCCCGGATGAGTGGAATGGTGGTGGGGTTGCTGCCGGTGGTGGTGCTCGCGATGTTCAGCATCGTCCAGCCGAGCTACGCGCAAATGTTGTTTTTCGACCACACCGGCCAGCTGATTTTAAAGACGGCCGCCGGTCTCGACCTCGGCGCCTTTGTGCTGATACGGCGCATCCTGAAGGTCAGATTTTAATCGAGGTGTTGCGATGAGTCCTCTGCTAACCAGTTCCGTCGTGTTCCTGGTGCTGGCCGGCGCCGCGAGCGCCGTCTATATCTCAGTTACTAACAGCCAGCACGTGATGCAGTCGCGGATGAGCCAGGTGGGACACAGAGGGCGCGTCAACATGGCCGCCGCGGGCATGCCGATTGCCGATCAGCAGGTGACCCGCGCGCTGCTCAAGTGGGCGGTCGGACGGCTGCCCAAGCCCAAGATCATTACGCGCCGCAGCGCCAAGCTTGGCGAGTTGCTAGTGCAGGCAGGCTTCAGGAGCCGGAACGGAGTCGCGATCTTCCAGGTCTGCAAGCTCGTCATGGCGGTGTGCGGACTACTGCTGGGCCTTATTCCGAGCCTCGCGTTTGGCGCGCGCGGAAGCCGCGTGATCATGCTGACTATCGTCGGCGCATCCGTGGGTTCGTTCATCCCGGGCTACTACCTCAACAAGCGCGCCAAGAACCGCCAGATCGATATCGGACGCCAACTTTCCGACGTGCTCGATCTGCTGGTGGTGTGCGTCGAGGCGGGACTTGGCCTGTTGGAAGCGATCAAAATTGTTGGCGACGAGACCAAGGCGCAGCACCTGGTCATCGGACACGAGCTTTCGCAAGTGGCGGGCGAGGTCAACGCGGGATCTTCGCTGGGACATGCGTTGCGCGCGCTCGCCGACCGCAGCGGTGTTGCGGATATCAAACCGCTGGCCGCGACGCTGATTCAGAGCGAGCAACTCGGCGCCGCTATCGGGCCCGCGCTGCGGGCGATCTCCGACTCCATCCGTTCACGCCGCCGCCTGTACGCCGAGGAGGCCGCCCAGAAAACCACCATCAAGATCCTTTTCCCGCTGGTGCTTATGATTCTGCCCGCGATGCTGCTGATCATCATCGGCCCCGCGATCGTGCAAACGGTTCGCACATTGAGCTTCTGAACGAGGCCTCCCTCCGATGCGCATGGGCCGGGGCGCACAGGCTCGGCTTGCAGCGTTGCCCGTCCGCCCTCCGACGCGCGGCGTCTTCCACATTCCGGCGCGTCCTAAACCGGCGCGACATGATTGCCGCGGGCGGATAGAATGAGAGCACGACGGCTGGGTCGAAGCGTTCGCCCGGTCGAATCGTTCATCATGAAGCAGGCCGAGGGAGGTGGGCGGATGGGCAGGATGGTTCCGATGTTTGCGGTTGTCAGGATTTTCGGGCTCTCGAGGTTGATGGTCGCGGGCGCGGCGATCGCGGGACTGATGGCAGCCGGATGCTTGCAGGTCGCGCCACAACCCCCGGTGCCGCCGACGACGGTGAGCTCATGGGGGCCGATGGGCGGCTTCGCGATGTCTTCTGGGGCGCCTTGCACGGGCAGGGCGACGCTGAGCGACGGGACGGCCTCGGTCAGCGACACGTGCTTCACCGGGGCCGACAATATCGTGATGTGCACGGACACCACCGCGGCGAATCCACTCAGATGCACGCCCGCCAGTGGCAGCCTCACAATCTCCGGCGGCATCGGCGATACGGTCTCTTACGCGCGCATCCGCTGAGATACGCCCAAGGTGCGCCGAGGCTCCGCGGATGAACCCTCTTGACGCACGCAGCGTGCGGCAATAACCAAGGCAATAGCGAAGCGTTCATCAATCGCGAAGCGAATGGAAGACTCCGCTCACAAACAGCGTGCGCTCGAATTGTGGAACGAGGGCGTGCAGCATCACATGCACGGCGATTTCGACGGCGCGATCGCGCTATATACGAAATCGATCGAACTCTGTCCGACGGCCGAGGCCTACACCTTTCGCGGATGGGCCTACAATTTTCTCGGCCGCGTCGACGACGCGATCGGCGAGTGCAAAAAAGCGATCGAGGTCGATCCCGCTTTCGGCAATCCCTATAACGATATCGGCGCCTACCTGATTGCCAAGGGCGAACTTGATGAGGCGGTGCCGTGGCTGGAGCAGGCCAAGCAGGCGCCGCGCTACGAGCCGCGCCATTTTCCCTACATGAACCTGGGACGCCTGTACGCGGCCAAGGGGATGCTGCAGCAGGCCATTCGCGAGTTTGAGCGCGCGCTCGAACTTCAGCCGGGCGAACCCACCTGCGAAGCTTTCCTGGCCCGGCTGCGCGCGACGCTCAACTGATCGCGGGCGCGAGCGCGGCGCGATGAGGCCCAGGGAAAGGCTGAGCAGGGAAAGGCTGAGCAGGGAAAGGCTGAGAAAGACCGATGGTTAAGGTTGGTGACCCGGCACCGGATTTCACGTTGCCGGCCGATGACGGCGGGCAGCTAAAGCTGTCGAGCCTGCGCGGCCACAGCGTTCTGTTGTGGTTCTTTCCCGAGGCCGGCACGCCGGGCTGCAGTCTCGAGGGTCGCGGCCTGCGTGATCATCGCGAGTACTTCGACCAGAGCGCAATCGAGGTCGTCGGCGTCAGTTTCGACAGCGTCGCCGACAATGCCGCCTTCGCGCGCAAGCACAACTTCGGCTTCCGGCTGCTCAGCGATATCAAGCACGAGGTCGCACTGGCCTACGGCGCCTGCGACAGTCTCAAGACAAGGTATCCCGAGCGCATCAGCTTCCTTATCGATCCCAGCGGTCGAATCGAACGCGTTTACGACAAGGTCGATCCGCGCGACCACGCCGCACAGGTGCTCGCCGGCGTGCTCGGCGTGTAGCTCACGCTCCGCTTCGCCACGAATGAGACAACCGTGGCGATGGCGTGTCCCTTGCACACTTATCAGCCATGAATCCGCACAGTGTTATCGCCGATTCCGACGGCTTGGCCATCGTTGGCCCGGAAACCAACGCTAATCAAGCCGGATCATCTTCATGCGCGGGCGTTTCGGCCGCCGAATCTTCGCCGGCGCAAGTGACGCCGCATCGGGATGGGTCAGATGAGTCAGACAAGTGGCTCACTATCGAACATTTCGCATCAGATCCCGAACAGGCGAGGCCGCGCACGCTCGATGAGGTGATCAAGCAAACCCTGGTTCGCTTGCTGCGCGAGACGCGGGGCAATCGCCGCCGCACGGCGAGCATGCTCGGAATCTCGCGCTCGACGTTGTACCGGATGCTCGCGCGCTACGGTATCAGTCATGTTGGCCGAGACCCAACGTCGCGCAAGTCCCACGTCAATCCAGCCGCGCGAGCCGTGCCGCCCGCACGGACAGCGTAGCCGTTCTCCAAAGCACCGCCATCAACCGGCGTGCCTCAGCCCCACCGTTTGCCCCGCTAGAAACGGCGATGGCTTTCGATCCACAATAAGAAGACAGGTAGTCGTGCGCGCCGATGTAGTGGCGTGGCACCAGAGGCCGGCGCGCCCGTTCTGCGCGCAGGTGGCATCGACGGAATAGTCGGGAGCGGGTGAGCATGATCGGGCCGGAAGAAATTTGGGCCGAGGCGGTACGGACGCTGGAGCGCGACAAGCCGTTCGCGCTGGCCACGGTGGTCAATGTGCGCGGCTCAACCCCGCGTGAGGTCGGAGCCAAGATGATCGTGCGCGACGACGGCCAGTTTGGCACCATCGGCGGCGGCTGCGGCGAGGCCGAGGTCTTCCGTAAAGCTCGAGTATTACTTGAAGATGGCGGCGAGGCCCGGCTGGCCGAGGTCGACCTCACGGGCGACTTCGATCAGCAGCAGATCGGCACCTGCGGCGGTATCATGGACGTTTTCATCGACCTGTGGCGCCCGCGCGCGGACCTCGAGATCGCGCGCCGCCTGGCCGACGCCGCCGACCACAACCGGCCCGCCGCGTTGCTCACGGTGGTCGATCCAGGGACTTCGAACGGGGCCGCTCCCGCCGCGAAGGTCGGTGAGCGCACGGTGGTCGACATATCGCGGCGCGCGGCGCCGCTCGACGGTTTCGCCGGCCTGGGCGCGGCGGCGGCGCAGCAACTGGGTGAGCGCACTGCGGATGCAGTGGCGGCGCTGTTCGAGGTCGGTGCCGACGGCGCGGTGCGGCCGGCCACGCGTGTCGAGCCGAGCGGCGCGCCGCGGGTCTTTCTCGATCCCATAACCGGCGCGCAACGGCTGATAATCGTCGGCGCCGGCCATATCGCGCAGCCGCTCGCGCAACTCGGCTCGATGCTGGGGTTTCACGTCACAGTGATCGACGACCGCGCGGCCTTCGCCAACCGCGAGCGCTTTCCCAGCGCCGATCAGATAATCGTGCGCCCGTTCGCCGCCGCGATCGAGGCGCTGGAGCTCGATCGCCATTGCTACGTGCTCTCGGTCACCCGCGGCCACGCCTTCGACGAAGAAGTCCTGCGCACGGCTCTTCGGAGGCGCAACGGCGCTTTCATCGGGATGATCGGTTCGCGCCGCCGTGTGCGCGCGACGCTCGAACGTATCGCCGAGGAGGGCGTTCCCGCCTCCGAGCTGAACGAGGTCCATGCGCCGCTCGGCGTCGATCTCGGCGCCGAGACGCCCGCCGAGATCGCCGTTTCGATCATCGCCGAGATCATTCGCGAGCGCCGCACGGGCGCGCGCGACCCGTTCAACCTTGGGGTCAAGCTCGGGCAGCTGCGGCGCCCGGGTTAGGAGCGCCGATGGGGAGCGATCCTGTAGTGGCGGCGCGTCAAGCCAGAAGCGGACCGCCGGCCGCGAGCGCGCCGTTCGAGGCGATCCTGCTGGCGGCGGGCGAATCGCGCCGGATGGGCTTTCCCAAGCCGCTGCTCAGGCTGGGCTCCCATACCTTCATCGAAATACTCGCGGACGCGATGCTCCAAAGTGTCGCGCGGCTGATCGTTGTGGTCGGCGCGCATGCCGGCGCGGTGCGCGGCGCGATCCCTGACGATCCGCGAATCCTCGTGGTCGAAAACTCCGACTTTCTTAGGGGCCAGCTTTCTTCGATCAAGGCAGCTCTGCCTCGGGTCGGCCCCCAGGCGGCCGGCGCGCTGATTCACTTGGCGGACCATCCGATGGTCCGTGCGGAGACTTTCACCGCCGTTATCGACGGTTATAGGCGTCTAGGCAGGCCGATAGCGATAGCGCGCTACCACGGTCGCCGGGGCCACCCAGTGGTGTTTGCGCGCGAGCTGTTTGGTGAGCTTGCGGCCGTACCCGAAGAGCAGGGAGCCCGGGCGGTCGTGGTCGCGGACCCGGCCCGCGTCGCCTACGTCGACGTCGACGACCCCGGAGTGCTGACCGACCTCGATACCCCTGAGGACCTGGAACGGGCGGGCCTGGCTCGGCCTCCAGCCGGGAGTAGCGCTCGATGAGGACGGATTCGGCCGCAAATCAGGCATCTTTTCGTGTAACCATGGACGGGAGCCGTCGTACTTTCTATCAGGTATGCGTGGCATCCTTGCATTCAAGCGATTCGCGCGTAGCGTGTCGGAGCCATCGGACCAGGACCTGGTAGCGGGCGCGCTGAACGGTGAGCCCGCGGCCTTCGCGGAGCTGGCCACACGCCATCGCCCACGCGTCGAGCGCATCTGCCAGCGCTTTTTTGCCGACATCGAGCAGGTGCGCGACCTCGCTCAGGAAACCTTCATCCACGCGTACGGCGGCCTGAAGGGCTACCGCGCCGAAATTCCGTTCGGCGCCTGGTTGCGCGCCATCGCGACCAACTTGTGCTATGACGAGTTGCGCCGGCGCCGGCGTAGGCCCGAAGAACTGGTGGCCGACTTCAGTGCGGCCGAGGCGAACTGGGTGGGATTGGTTAATACGGCCACGCCCGAGGAGCTAGTAGAAGCGGCTGAGGAGCGGCGCGAGGCCAAGACGCTGGCGGACAAGCTGCTGGCAACGCTCAAGCCGGAGGATAGATTGGTGCTGACGCTGCAGAACGGCGAGGAGATGAGCGTCAGCGAGATTGCCGCGATCGTCGGTTGGAGCGAAGCGAAGGTTAAGATTCGCGCCTTTCGGGCGCGACAGGCGTTGCGTCGTCAGGCGGCGCGCCTGGTACAGCCGCGCAAAGCGGAGAGTAAATGATGAACTGTTTTGAGGCACGTCAGGATTTCGTGGGCTTTTGGCAAAGCGCGCTCGACGGCGAACGCCGCCGCGAGTTGCTTGCGCATTTCAAGGGATGCTCCAAATGCGACCGCGCATTTCGGGCCTTTGCGCTGACGGCGCCGATGCTCCATTCCGGGAGCGGCGGTGCGGCGGCCGAGCCCGCAATCGGCGCGGCGGCGCGCAGCATGCCGCAAAGTATGCCGCAGGACGTTCCTCATCTCGACATCCCTATCAACATGAACGGCCTGCGCAGCGCCGACCCTCATCGAGCGGCCGAAATTCTGCGGCGCGCGTCGGTTTACCGGCTCGCGGATCGCCGCCCATCGCGTCATTGGCGTGAGGCCGCGGCGGGGTTGTCGGCGGTGGCGGCTGCGGTGCTGCTCGCATACTTCTCGGTGGCCGCGCCGGCCCAGTCCTTCGACGACGCCTTGGCCAATCCGGATTCGATTTCCGAGACGAGCGCACAACCGGACACTGATTTCCTCGGACAGTCGATACCCACGATCCCCGCGGTGAGCAGCGACCTTGCCGGATAGTGGAAAGGGCTGGCTTTTCGTGGTGATCGCGGTCGCGGGCCTGGCGATCGGATTCGCCGCCAGCAGTCTCGCGTACCGCTACCGATGGCTAGGCGTCCCGCGCGGGCCATTCATCGAGCGGATGCAGCGTGAGCTGAACCTGTCGCCCGCGCAACGCGATCAAATTCTCCAGATTGTAAACGAGACGCGCTCCAAGGTGATGAACCTGCGCGAGGAGTTCCAGCATCAGCGCCACGAAACGATGACTCAGGCGCGCGCAAAGGTGCGCGCCCTGCTGACGCCGGAGCAGCAGGAGAAATTCGATCGCGAATTCAGGCCCCCTGAGCACGACCGCGGCGGCGGTCCCGGCATGCACGACGGCGGGGGCGAACCTCGTGATGGTGGACCTTCGCCTGAGGGCGGGCCTCACGACGGCGGCAGCCCCCCTCCGTAATCCTCCGCATCGCTTCTACATCGCGCCCAAGTCGCCCAGCACCTTGCGCGCCTCGGCCGCCACGGCCGGATTCTTGGCGCTGTCGGCCGCGGCCTGATTGAGATAGTGCGCCGCCTGCTCGCGATTGCCCATCTGCGAGTAAACCTCGCCGAGCCTCAGCGCCGCGAACGCCGAGGTCGAGTCAATCTGGTAGGCCTTCTGATAGTAAGGGAGCGCGTCGGACGCCTTGGGCGGCGTGAACGACATGTAGGCCTCGCCGATATTTAGATACGCGCTGAGCGAGTTGGGCTCGTACTTGATCAGCTTCTTGTAGACCGAGACCACCTGGTCGAACTGCGATCGCGAGTTGTAATAGAGGCCGAGGTAAACGTACGGGTCTTCCAGCGTCGGGTCGATATCGCTCGCCTGCCACAACAGCTTTACCGCCTGCTGGCTATCGGTCATGTTGATGGCCGCTTCGACCAATGAGCGCGCCTTGGCCGCGCTGGCTTCGTCGGCGCGCGCGATCATCGGTGCGCCTATCGCGAGCAGCCCCGCAAGGCCCAGCAGAGCCAGCTTCGCCCTCACTCGCATTGAATTGATCGTACCTGCCACTGATAGAATCGTGGCACGCGGAGTTACGTGTTGCAAAGCCGCGGACCCGACGCCGGCCGAGGCGGCGCGTGGTACCGCGAGGGTTAGGAAAGGGTTCAACGTCCCCCGGATGGAGCAGCGGAAGGTCAGAAAATTCAAGGGCGCAGGAATCGAGCTTGACTGCGTCGACTACGGAGGTGAGGGCAGGCCGCCGATGCTGCTGGTGCATGGCGGCGCGGCGCACGCGCGATGGTGGGATTTCGTCGCGCCCGCGCTTACTAGCCGCTTCCACGTGCTGGCACTCGACCAGCGCGGCCACGGCGACAGCCCCTGGACCGAGCAATGGGCCTACGGCTCGCGTCACTACGTCGCCGACCTCGAGGCGGTGATCGACGGATGGGGCCTGGGCGCGCCGGTGCTGGTGGGCCACTCGATGGGCGGGCATAGCGTGATGGTCTACGCGGTCGGGCACAGCCAGCGGCTGCTCGCGATGGTCGCTATCGACTCGATACCGGCCTACCCGGAGCACGCGGTCGCGGCGCTGGCCGCAATCGCCGATCGCCCCGCTTCGGTGTACGAATCGCTCAACGACGCGCTCGCCTCGTTCCGGCTGCTGCCCGCCGAGACGCTCGCCGCGCCCGAGGTTCTGCGCCACGTCGCGGAGTTGAGCTTTCGCCAGCGCGCCGACGGCAAATGGGTGCACAAGATGGATCGCCGGACGCTTAGGCGTGAGCCGGTTCAGCTCGACGGCGAACTTGCGCGCATCCGATGCCCCGCCCTGCTGATCAAGGCGGCGCTGAGCCCGGTGCTCTCGGCCTCGTTCGCGCGCGCAATGGCGGCGCGGATGGCGCACGGGCGGATGGTCGAGCTCGAAAACTCGAACCATCATGTGCTGATCGACAATCCGTCGGGATTGGTCGCCGTAATCACGCCGTTTCTTGACGAAGTCGCGGCCGGGACTGCGTAAATGATTGAACCGCTGAGCCACTTCACCGGCTCCGCGCCGCGCCTGCACTACCTGGAATGGAATCCCGGCGCGGTGCGCACGCTCGTGCTGCTCCACGGCAATTCGGCCAACGCATGGTGGTGGCAGCCGCTCGCCGAAGCGATGCGCGCGGCGGACTTCCGACTGCTCGCGCTCGATCAGCGCGGACATGGCGACAGCGAATGGATTCGGCCGCCGGCCTACGGCCCGCTCGAGTACGCCCACGACCTCGCGCGCTTCATCGCGGAGTGTGCACCGCCGCGGCCGTTCGTGGCCGGACATAGCATGGGCGGGATAAGCGCGTTGACTTTCGCGGCCGAGTACCCGGGCGCCGCGCGCGCGATCGTCGCGATCGACGCTGCGCTTACCTCCAACGATCGGCGCAACCATTACCTGCGCCGGCTCAAGGGATTGCCGGTCATCAACTATCCCGACCTCGAAACCGCGCTCGCGCGTTTTCGCCTGATGCCCAAGGAGGGCGAGATCGCGCCGGCGACGCTCAGAACGATCGCCGAAAGGAGCCTCGCGCGGACCTCCGAGGGCCGCTGGACGATGAAGTTCGACCGCGACAGCTTTCTTGGCAGCGACGGAATCGACGTGCTCGCCGCAATCACACGGATTCGCGACCCGCTGCTACTGATCCGCGCCGAGAAGAGCCGCATCATGACTGCCGAGGGCGCCGCGCGCGCCGTCGCCTCCAATCCGGGGGCCGCGCTGGTGACGATTCCGGCGGCGCATCATCACGTGATTCTCGAGCAGCCGGCGGCGGTCGCGCGCACCATCGAGAAATTCCTCGCGACCGCGTAGATTCGAGCTTCGGCGAAGATGCGCACGCAAATCGGAATAGTCGGGGCGGGGCCGGCGGGACTGATGCTCTCGCATCTGCTGCATCGCGCCGGCGTCGGATCCGTGGTGGTCGAGAATCGCAGCCGCCAGTACGTCCAGGAGCGCGTGCGCGCCGGCGTGCTCGAGCAGGGCACCGTCGACCTGATGAACGAAACGGGGGTCGGCGAGCGCCTCGGGCGCGAGGGCCTGGTCCATCGCGGACTTGAACTGCGCTTTGGGCGGCGCGGCCACCGTATCGACCTGTTCGCACTGACCGGCGGAAAAGCGATCACCATCTACGGTCAGAACAAGGTCGTCGAAGACCTGACCGACGCACGGCTGGGCGCGGGCGGGCGGATTTTTTTCGCCGCCGAAGACGTGAGCGTGCACGGCCTCACCAGCGCGGCGCCCTCGATCCGCTTTCGGAGCGACGGCGAGGCCATAGAGCTGCAATGCAATTTCATCGCCGGATGCGACGGCTTTCACGGCGTATGCCGACCGTCGGTCCCGGCCGGCGTGCTCACCGAGTTCGACCGCGCCTACCCGTTCGCATGGCTGGGGATTCTCGCGGAGGTCGAGCCGTCCTCCGAGGAGCTGATTTACTCCCGCCACGAGCGCGGCTTCGCGCTTCACAGCATGCGCTCGCCGGAGCTCACGCGGCTCTACCTGCAGGTCGCGCGCGACGAGGAAATCGGCAATTGGCCCGACGAGCGAATCTGGGACGAGCTTCAGCTGCGGTTCGAGACTCACGACGGCTTCACGCTCAAGCGCGGGCCGATTGTGCAGAAGGGGATCACGCCGATGCATAGCTTCGTGGTCGAGCCGATGCAGTATGGGCGTCTGATGTTGGCCGGGGACGCGGCGCATATTGTGCCACCGACCGGGGCCAAGGGGCTCAACCTCGCGATCGCCGACGTGCGCGTGCTCGCGCGGGCCTTCTGCGACTTCTATACGACCGGCTCACGCGCCGGGCTCGAAGGCTACTCGGAGACTTGTCTTCGCCGCGTATGGAAGGTGCAGCGGTTTTCGTGGTGGATGACCTCGATGCTGCATCGTTTCGAGGACGAAAACGCATTCGACCAGCGCCGCCAGCTCGCCGAACTGGAATACGTAGTCAGCTCCCGTGCCGCGTCGCAATCACTCGCCGAGAACTACGTCGGCCTCCCGATGGATTGAGATTCCCTGTCGTTGGCGCTCACACGCCGGCGAACCAGTCGTAGCCCTGATCTTCCCAATAGCCACCGCCGGTGCGAGTGGGTAAAAAATTGACTTCGGTCAGATACTTAACATTTTTATATCCGAGCTTGATCGCGGAGTAGACCCTGAGCGGCGCGCCGTGGTCGGGATGCAAATCGTGCCCATTCATTCCGTAGGCGAGCAAGGTCTGCGGATGTAGCGCGCTGCCGAGGTCCCACGACGACCAGTAGTCCTCGTCGAACGAATGGAACTCGACGTACCTTACGTGGGGATCGACGCCGACCACGCGAGCGAGTTCGCTCAGCCGCAGGCCGTGCCACGCAGCCACCGCCGACCAGCCCTCCACGCAATGATGGCGCACGCGCATGTCGGTGCGGGGCATCGACTTCAATTGCTCGAGCGTGAACGTGCCTGGATGCGCTATCATCCCGCCCACCTTGAGCGACCATCCGGCCGGCGGAAACGGCATCGTATCCGCGATGAAGTAACTCGGAAACGCGCGCTCGGGCGTCAGGTCTTTCTCGGGCGCCTCGGGAGCGAGACGCGAGGGCGAGAAAAGCAGTCCCTCGAAGCGTTCGTTGAAGCGCAGCATGCTCTTCAGAAAGCCCGCCACTGGGTGGCGCGCGTCGCATCCGGCGAGCAACGAGGCCGCCGCGAATCCGGCGAGCAGCCTTCGCCGCGTGATTATCTTAGCCACGCTTGCCTCCGGTGACCATCGCCAGCAGCTCGCGTGGATGCAGCAGCACCAGCACGATATGGGTCGCGACGAACATCACGATAAACACCAGCCCGAGCAGATGGATAACGCGGGCCGCGTCGTAACCGCCGAACAGTCTCAATAGCCAATGGAGCTGCACCGGCTTATAAATAGCCAGTCCCGAAAGCACCTGCAGAGTTACGACTATTACTACCGAGCTGTAGGCGAAGCGTTGCAAGCCATTGTAGAAGTCGGCCGGCGGCGGCGTCTTCAGCACGCGGAGATAGTAGCCGAACATCCGGAGCGCGTTGCTCGCGTCGCGGGCCGGCAGAAAAAGCCGCCGGCGCCATTCGCCACGGCCGAAAAAATACGCAAGGTAGATGACGCCGTTCAGCACCAGGAACCACGCGATCGCGAAGTGCCAGTGCCGCGCGCCCGCCAGCCATCCGCCGATCGTCAACCATTTCGGCGGAGCGACTCCCTGCCACGGATACCATCCGTACTTCGCGCCCTGCGGCCCGAGCGAAGGGTAGGCGGCGAAGATCTCCAAGCCGCTGCCCGCCATCAGGACGATGAACAGCACGTTCAGCCAATGGTTGAGCCGGATCGTGAGCGGCTGGATGCGCCGTCCCCTGAATCGAGAATCGGCCACTGCTTCACGCATCGGAGCGCTCTTGCTCGCCATGCTGGATGGCATCGCGTTACTCATTCGTATCCATGCCCTGGGGCTTCATCATCGGCTTGGGCTTGCCGCCATCCATGATCGTCCCGTCCATCATCATCATCTGGCCGTCCTTCAGATGCAGTTCCTGGCCGCCGAGCAGCTTGACCGTGCCGTCAAGCATCACGACCGCGCCATTGGACATCGTCATGTTGGCAGTCATCGGGTCCATCGCCTTGCCGGCCTTCATCATCATCATTTTGCCGCCCTGCATGATGACGCCATCCATGCCGGCGGCGCTCAGGCGCGCCGACCTGCAGGGCATCGCGAGCAACGCCGCTGCCATGAATACTAATACTGCGCGCCGGAGCATAAGTTACCTTTGTCCTGATCGATTTCGCCGATTTTTCGATGCTTAGAGCGCGCGTTCCATCCTGCGGTGCATGATGCCGGCTTCCTCGAACACCTCGCCGATCGGAGTGAATCCCTGTTTGAGGTAGAAGCCTTCGGCGTGCACTTGCGCGTCGAGCACGGCGCGCCGAAAGCCGTGCTGGCGGGCATGTTCGACCAGGAACTCCAGCACGCGCCGTCCGACGCCGGTGCCGCGGCGCTCGGCCAGCACCGCCATCCGCCCGATCTTGACGTAGTCGCCATGCGCGAGCATCCGGCCGCATCCCACCGGACGGTCCGGACCTGCCGGACGTGCGCCCTCAAGCGCGAGCGCATGGACGGC
Organism: uncultured delta proteobacterium; assembly: GCA_963810495.1. Taxonomy (GTDB): domain Bacteria; phylum Desulfobacterota; class Binatia; order Binatales; family Binataceae; genus JAKAVN01. The sequence goes on along the minus strand of CAWENP010000008.1, from coordinate 459,966 downwards.
GCGCGCGTCGTCGGCGTCGAGTTCGATTTCCTCGGGCACGTGCTGCTCTTCGATAAAGACGCGGCGGCGGAGCGCCCACGCCTGTTCCATGCGCGAGTGATCGCCGCCGACCTCGATAACCCTGAGCGCCGCCGGAGCGTCCATCGCATCTCCACTAGCGCGCGTCCGCCGCATCGTCAAACCGCGCCGCGCGCGGGCGAGTCGAATCCGCTTGAGAGCCGGTAACGCCATTGTGCTAGGCTCGCAAGGCGATGGGCACGCGGCGTCCGCTTGAGGCGCCGGGGAGTGACGCGAGCGCGATGGCGAAAGAAGTCGAACGTGCGACCGACGAGCAGATAAGGCGGGCGGCGGAACTGCTGCTCGCGGCGCGCTATCCGATCGCGCTGACGGGCGCGGGGATGTCGGTTGAGAGCGGCATCCCGCCGTTTCGCGGTCCGGGAGGTCTGTGGACCAAGTACGGCGAGCCGCCGATGAACGGTTACCAGATTTTCCTAGCTGATCCGAAGAAGGGATGGGAGGAGCGGATAAAGCGCCAGGACGACGAGTTGTTTGCGCCGCTCAAAATAGCCAAGCCCAACCCCGGCCATTACGCCTTCGTCGAGCTGGAGCAGATGGGCGTGCTGCGCTTCCTCATCACGCAGAACGTAGACGACCTCCATCGCCAGGCCGGGCACAAGGCGCTCGCCGAAATTCACGGCAACTGGAAGCTCATCCGATGCCTGCAGTGCGCGACGCGCTTCCAAAGCAAAGAGATAAGCCTGGAGGTGCTGCCGCCGTCCTGTCCGAAATGCAGCGGCCTGCTGAAGGCCGACACGGTCGCGTTCGGCGAGCCGATTCCGCCCGACATGCTGCGCGAATGCGCCGAGCACTCGACGCGCGCCGACCTGGTGATCCTGGGCGGCACCTCGGCGACAGTGTACCCGGCGGCCGGCTTCGCGATCGAGGTCAAGGAGCGCGGCGGCCGCCTGATTGAGGTGAACCTCTACGAATCGGAGATCACGCAGCTCTGCGATCTGAGCCTGCGCGGCGGTTCGGCCGACGTGCTGCCGCGCCTGACCCGGACGATCTCGGAACTTCGCCGCGCGCGCCTGTCGTAGTAAGCCCGTAAGAGCGTCCCGGCAGGGCACGCCCTTTGCTGTTGAGCCCCGCGTCTCGTGCGCAGCTACAAAACACGGGCGCTCGCGCGAGGTGGACGCGATGGATGCACAGCGGGCGGGCATTTCGGTGCCCGGTTGGCAGGCAGAAGTGGCCGAACTTCAGCCGCTCAACGAGATGTTCGACGCGCAGGGCCGGCCGCGGCCCGAATGCGCGCGGGTAATCGCCTACCTGCTTGCGATGGAATCCCGGCGGCTCGCTGAACTCGGAGAGCGCGCCCATCGGATGTTCCAGACGATGGGGGTGACCTTCAACGTCTACGGCGATACTGAGGGCGAAGAGCGAATATTCCCCTTCGATCCGATTCCCCGGATTATCTCGGCCGAGGTTTGGGCCGGCCTCGAAGCCGGCCTGATTCAGCGCGCGCGGGCGCTCAACGCCTTCGTCGGCGACATCTACGGCGAGGCGCTAATCATCAAGGACGGAGTGATTCCCCGCGACATGCTGGTCGGTTCGCCGCAGTTCCGGCACGCCGCCACCGGTATCACCTCGCCCTGCGGCGTCTACATCACTGTGGCGGGAATCGACCTGGTGCGCGGCGCCGACGGGCGCTTCCACGTGCTGGAGGACAACGTCCGCACGCCGTCGGGCGTGTCCTACGTGATCGAGAACCGGCGCATCATGACGCGCCTGATGCCCGAGCTGATTCGCGGCTTGCGCGTCAGTAGCGTCGAGAACTACCCGGCCTATCTTCTCGCGAGCCTGCGCGAGCTGGCTCCGCGCGGCGTCGCGGATCCCACCGTCGCGCTGCTCACGCCGGGCCCGTTCAATTCGGCATTCTTCGAGCACGTGTTCCTTTCGCAGCAGATGGGGATCGAGCTGCTCGAAGGGCGCGACCTCGTATGCATGGACCACAAGCTGTTCATGAAGACGGTGCACGGGCCGCGGCGAATCGACGTCCTGTACCGGCGGATTGACGACGACTTCCTCGACCCTGTGGTCTTTCGTCCCGATTCGCTGCTCGGCGTCGCGGGTCTGACCGCGGTGCTGCGCGCGGGCAACGCGACGCTGGCCAACGCGATTGGCACTGGGGTCGCCGACGACAAGGGCGTGTTCGCCTACACGCCGGCGATGATCCGCTACTACTTAGGCGAGGAGCCGCTGCTGCCAATCGTCGAGACTTATCTGTTGCGCGACACCGAGGTCCGACACAAGGTGCTGCGCGACCTCGACCACTACGTGGTGAAGCCGACCGGAGCCTCGGGCGGTTATGGAGTGGTGATCGGACCCAGCGCGACGGACGAGGAGCTGGCGCAAGCGCGCAAGCGTATCGAGGCGGCCCCGGCCGACTTCATCGCGCAGCCGGTCTTTCCGCTCTCGGTGCATCCGACGCTCGTCGGCGGAGGTGCGGGCGGCGAGGCCGCGTTGGTGGCGCGCCATGTCGATCTGCGGCCCTTCGTGCTGCTCGGGGAAAAGCCGCGCGTGCTGGCCGGCGGCCTGACGCGAGTCGCGCTGCGCGAAGGCTCGCTCATCGTGAACTCGTCGCAGGGCGGGGGCAGCAAGGATACCTGGGTGCTGGAAGAATAGTGCTGCGGCGCATAGCGGGTTCATTGTTCTGGGCGGCGCGCTACCTCGAACGCGCGCAATGGCGCGCGCGCCTGGTCGACGTCAACTACCATCTGCTGCTCGAAGTCCCGCCGCGCGATCTCGAGCCGTGGGAGCCGTTGGTCCGCATCACCGCCGAGCAGGAGCTGTTCGCGGCCAAACACAGCCATGCCAGCGAAGCCTCGGTGATCGATTTCTTCGTTTTCGACCGGGAGAACCTGTCCTCGATCCGCAGCTGCATCGAGTCGGTGCGCGGAAACCTGAGCCCGTTGCGCCATCTGATCTCATCCGAGCTCTGGCTGGCGGTGAATCGGCTCTACCTGGAGACCCAAGGATGGTCCGCGCAGGCGCTCGCCGCGGCCGGAGTGTCGGCCTTCTTTGCCGAGCTCCAGCGCCACTTCTACACTATCGACGGAATCATCGTGAACACGATGCCTCGCGACCTGACCTACGACCTGCTCGCGATCGGCACGATGCTCGAGCGGCCGGACAACGTCTCGCGGCTGCTCGACGTCAAGTATCACTACCTGCTGCCGCGGCTGGAGGACATCGGCGGGCCGGCCGACCTGCGTCAGTGGGCGGCGGTGCTGCGCAGCGCGTCGGCGTTCGAGGCCTTTCGCAAGGTCTACGGCAACTCGATTCGGGTGAACCGGGTGGTCGAGATACTGGTCTTCGATCCGGCGTTCCCGCGCTCGATGCGGTTCTCGATCGAACGGCTCGCGCAGGCGCTGGAGCGGATTTCGTTGCGGGAAGAAGAACCCGTACCTGAACATCCGCCTTGCGCGGAGTTGCTCGCGATGCTGCACGCGGGCTCCGCGGACCAGACCATCGCGGCCGGCCTGCACGAATTTCTGATCGATGTCGAGACGAGATGTGCACGTCTGGCCGACCACGTATTCGACCGCTACATGTCGCTCGAGTAAGCTCACGATCGATGCTGCTGCAGATAAGCCACAGGACCCGCTTCGCGTATGACCTGCCGGCGCACGATTCGCACAACGAACTGCGGCTGAGGCCGTTGGAAGATGCTGAGCAGCGCTGCCACTCCTTCGAACTCTGCATCGACCAGCCCGCTGCCGTGCTTGCATACCGCGACTTCTTCGGTAATCACGCGCATTCGGTGTCGGTCAGCGCTCCCCATCGGGAACTGACGATCGTCGCGCGATCGGTGGTCGAGCGCCCCGACACGCTCGCGCAGAAGACCTGGCCCGAAATGATGTTCCGCGATTTTCTCGCCGAGGATGAAGCCCACATCAGGGACTATTGCGAGTTTCTGAATCCGAGCCACTACATCCCGTTCAGCAAACGGCTGCAGAGGCTGTTCTGGATGGCGCGGCCGGCCGAGACGGAGGACGTGGCAGCTTACGTGGCGCGGGTCGTGGCCTGGGTGCCTGACCAGTTCGATTACCAGAAGGCCAGGACCAATGTTCACTCCAGCGTCGACGATATCCTGAAGTCCGGCGGCGGCGTGTGCCAGGATTTCGCGCACCTGACTATCGGACTGTTGCGTTTGGCGGGTGTGCCCGTCCGCTACGTCTCGGGTTATCTGGCCCCGGGGATTTCGCCCACCGGCAATGCGCCGCTCGGCGAGCAGGCGAGCCACGCCTGGCTCGAAGCATGGATACCGCATGCCGGATGGTCCGGGTTCGATCCGACCAATCGATATCGCACTGATGAGCGCCACGTCAGGGTGGCCGTGGGACGCGACTATGCCGACGTGCCGCCACTGAGAGGGATGTACCGGAGCCATACGACCAGCCAGGTGATGACGGTCGACCTCAACGTCGAGCACACCGTCGCGACCGGCGTGACAGATGGAACCGGCGCTGATGTAACCGGGGCAGACGGAACCCCCGTTCCGCCGGGTAGCCAGTCGCAGTAACGAACTTTCGCGCTCTATCCTGCCGCTCCCGCGCGCGGCCATTCTCGCTTGGCCCCTCTGGGGTCATCCAGAGCGAAGGCTGTTTACTGGCGGCGCAGCTCCTGGATCACTTCGCGGACCACGCCGCGCTCGCGGTCACCGCGGATCGGGATTTCGAAGTCGAGCCGGTTGACGCCGGCGAAGCGTCTCTTCATCACGGCGGCGATATCGCGATAGGTGCCGACGGCGGCAAACGCATGCACCATCTCCTCCGTCACCAGCTTCGGCATCTCGCTCCACTTCTGTTGCACCGACAGCCGATGAAGCTGCTCGGCCCGGTCAGCCCATCCGTCGAGCTCGAAACTCGCGCGGTACGATCGCGTCGAGCCGTAAAACGCGATCGTCTCTTTCATCTTTTCGACCGCGCGCGCCAGTGAATCGGTGTCCGGCGCGACGCAAAGAAATCCGCCGCCTGAAATCTGGAAGTTCTCCCACTCGGCCGCCGGCCGACCGGACTTGGCGAAACCCTTGCGCAGATTGGGAAACGCGATCTCGTCGAGGTAGCGGCGCGTGCAGATGCCGTGCAGCCGGACGCCGTCGCACACTTCGCCCGCAACTTGCAGCATGTGCTCCTGCACCGCGGCGATCAGCACCGGAATGTGCGGATGCTTGAGCGGCGGCGGCGCGAAGTTGGGCGTCATCAGCGAGAGATTGTAGTGCTCGCTTTGAAAATCGAGCGGCGCGCCGGTCTGCCCGGTCTGCCAAGTCTTCCAGCACGCGCGCATCGCGCCGACGTAGTCCTTCATCCGCTGCGCCGGCTTGGTAAACGGCATCCCGAAGCGCCGCGTGATATGGCCCTTGACCTGCGAGCCCAGTCCGAGCACGAGCCGCCCACCGCTCATCCGCTGGAGGTCCCACGCGGTGTACGCGGTTGCGACGGGGCTCTTGGTGAACGCGAGCGCGATTCCCGTGCCGAGTTCGATCGTCGAGGGTTCCTGCGCGGCGACCGCGAGCATCAGGTACGGGTCGTGCTGCACCTCGACCGCGACGACCGTGTCGTAGCCGAGCGCTTGCGCCTCACGCACCTGCTCGCGCAGGGTCGCCCAGGTCGGTTCAGGCTTGCCGCCTGCGCCCATCTCGGGCGTGTACGCAGCGCCGAGATTCAACATGCGTTCGATTTTGATTGTCGCCATACCGTGCAGCTCTACGTCGTGATGCCGGGTGCGGGGAAGCGGCGGCACATCTCGGTGACCTCCCCGTTGATCCGCGCGAGCGCGGCCTCGTCGTCGGCGTGCGCGACCGCCTGGTCAATCCATCGCGCGATCTGGCGCATCTCGCCCTCGCCCATCCCGCGCGAGGTCACCGCCGGCGTGCCCAACCGCAGGCCGCTGGGGCTGAAGGGTTTGCGCGGATCGTACGGTACGGTGTTGTAGTTGCAAACGATTCCCGCGCGGTCGAGCGCCTGCGCCGCTTTTTTGCCGATCACTTTTTTGTTGGTGAGATCGATCAGTATGAGATGGTTGTCGGTGCCGCCCGAGACCAGGTTGAAGCCGTGCGCGAGCAACTCGTCGGCCATCGCCTTGGCATTGCGCACGATCTGCAGGCCGTACTCCTTGAAGGCCGGCGTCGCCGCTTCCTTGAGCGCCACGCCGATCGCCGCGGTGGTGTGATTGTGCGGGCCGCCTTGCAAGCCGGGGAAGACCGCCTTGTCGATTTTCTCGGCGACTTCGTTGCGGCAGAGGATCATCGCGCCGCGCGGGCCGCGCAACGTCTTGTGCGTGGTGGTGGTGACGACATCGGAGTACGGCACGGCGTCGGGATGCGCGCCGGCGACGATCAGCCCCGCGATATGCGAGATGTCGGCCAGCATGAAGGCGCCGGTCTCTTTTGCGATTTCCCCGAAAATCTTGAAGTCGAACTGGCGCGGATAGGCGGTCGCGCCGGTGACTATAATTTTCGGCCGCTCCTTTTTCGCGAGGTCGCGCACCGCATCGTAGTCGATACGCTGGCTCTCGCGGTCGACCTGGTAGTGCACCGCGCGCCAGAAAATTCCGGTCGCACTGACCGCCCATCCGTGGGTCAGATGGCCGCCGTGCGGCAGCGCGAGGCCCATCAGCGTGTCGCCCGGCTTGAGCAGCGCAAGATAGACGGCCAGGTTGGCTGGCGAGCCCGAGTAGGGCTGGACGTTGGCGTGCTCGGCGCCGAACAGCGCGCGGGCGCGGGCGGCGACGACGTTTTCGATCTGGTCGATGTAGCGCTGGCCCTCGTAGTAACGCCGTCCCGAGTAGCCTTCGGAGTACTTGTTGGTGAGGATCGAGCCGGTCGCCTCGAGCACCGCGCGCGAGACGTAGTTCTCCGAGGGGATGAGGCGCACGGAATCGATCTCGTAGCGCTCTTCGGCGCGGATCAGATCGTAAATTTCAGGATCGGTCTGCTTAAGCGCGTCCATCATTTGCCGCCGTTGCGTACCTTGCTTCTGAATTAATGCAAATCCGCGGGCGTGACGCGCGCGATCCACGCCCGATAGTTGCCCTCGTAGCCGACCGCGCGCTGGCGCTCGCGCACCCGGCGCATCACCTCGGCCACCTGCTCCGGCCCCAGCCCGGGCCGCGCTTTCATCGCGTCGGCGATCCGCTCGCTCTGCCGTTCGGCCTCCTTACGCGCGCCCTCGGCCAACGGAACATCGTCGCCGTTGAGTCCCAGGTAGCTCTCGGCCACGTGGATGCCGACGAAGGTGCCGCTCTCGAGCGAGTCCTTGATATTGCCCTTGCCGGTCAGCACGTTGCCTGCCGCGTACACCGCCGTCGGCCCGTCGTCGAGCAAGCCGACCGTGGCGTCGATATAGGCGTAGACTTCGCCCTTGGCCGGGATGCCAGGGATTTGCTCCGGGATGCTGCCGATGGAGCTGATGGTGAGTGGCGCGCGCACGGGCGAGGCCGAGTCGGGAAGCGTTCGCACCTGGCCGTCGGCGACCTCGGTACGGCTCATCTGCACGCCGACCATCCGAGAACCTTGCTGGCCATCCTCAACGATAAGCCCAGTCGGCACGCGCAGCGGCTCGAACTCGAACAGGTACTTGCGTTGCGCCTTGTCCAGGATTTTGGCGCGCGCCGCGCGCATCGCCTCCGCCCGCTTGGGCGGCGCGTCGGGCGCGATGTCGGAGAGCGGCATGTCGAGAACGCGCCGGCGGTAATAGAGTTTGCATGGCGCTACGCCAAGGTCGGCATATTTGAGCCCGCGCGCACCGAGCACCGGCTCGAGGCCTTCGCGCTCCAGCCGCAGCATGTCTTCCTCGACGCCGCGCTCGCGCAGTGCCTTGAGCGCGGTTTCGATCTGCAGCACTTTGACCACGTCGATCGAGGCGAGGCCGCCGCCGATCACGATCGCGCCGGGCGGAAGGTCGAAGCGCGGCCCGTCGTAGGCTTTCTCGGGGTAGTGGTTGAACCAGTAGATGAGCCGGTTCTGATATACCAGGCCGCGATCGATAAACTGGTCGGCGCCTTCGACTGGCAGCGGCCGGTCTCGCCATGCGCCATGCGCGAGCACGATCGCACTAAGGCCCCAGTGCTGGCGCAAATCGTCGTAGTTGACGTCGGCGCCCATCCGGGTGAGCGGGACGAACTCGATGTTGGGATGGTCGAGGCGCCGGTTTATTTCCTCATACTCGTCCCGGCGTTGCTTGACGTGCCATCGCGGCAGCCCGTCCTCGATCTTGCCGTAGGGACGAGGGTTCTGCTCGATGACGACCACCTGCGCGCCGCGCTTGGCCAGGATGTGGGCGATTTCAGCGCCCGCGGTAGCGGCGCCAACCACCGCGACGACGTGACGCGGCGTTTCTCTGGTTATGGATTCCGTCATGGGGCGTGAATCTTAGCGTTGAGGGGCGGTGCGGTAAAAGAGCTTCGAGCGGTCGCGGCGCATCCGCTACAATTTTGTAACACAAGATGGCGGCGCATATGAACCGATGAAGCATCGGACCAGCGTGCGCGTTTCGTCTTGCGCGCGGCGAATGCTCATGATTGTCTGTTGGGTTGTCTGGACGCCGCGGCGCTCGCCGCCCTTGTCAGGCTCTTGCGATGAGTACGAACCGTTCGGCTGCTGCAAAGTGGGCGCTGTGGGTAGTTGTGGGCGTAATGTCCCTGCTCGCGGGATGTTACCTCGGGCTATGGGGCGAAAGCGAGCATTGGAACACCGCCGATTCCGCTCTGGGCGAGGAGCATGAGGTCAACTTCCCCGCGCACGATACCTATCTCCTGACCCAGGACGCGCTGCGCGGCGACGGCATCCTCTACGAGGTCGGACCCGACAATTCGCTGCAGACGCTATGGCGCAACACCGAGGCCAAGGTCGGGTTCATGCAGAACGTGGTCGGAGTGCAGCCGCGCTATCGCTACGAAATCCAGGTCACTCCCGAAGGCAGCCAAACGAGTAAGATCGTGGTCAACGTCCATACCGAGGGCATCCCCGACAACCAGATCGCCGACTACAAGGCGAGCAAACGCTTTGCCCTATTCGGTGAAATCGATGAGTTGGCGGCGAAGTACCCTCCTCCTTCAAGCACTCCCGCCTCCGGCGGAGTCAACTTCACTCTTTTGCCCCAGGAGGACCTTAAGGGGCTGGCCAAGCGCGTGACCGGCAGCGAGGACAACTGGCAGCAGATCGCCAAGGACAACAGCCTCAAGTCAGCCACCGACGTCACTCCGTTCCAAAGCATCTGGGTCGCCAGCGACCTGCTCAAGAAAGCCCCAGAGAAAGCCAATTCGGCCGAATAACACCGTCAGCTACGGCGCGGCCCGCATGATGGACTCAACCAGGGAAGGCTTAAGGAGAACGCGCGTCGAGGGCTCAGTCGCTGGTCTGGACCCTGATACCCTCGTCGTATTCCGGGCACAGCCCGGTAGGGCTGACAGCAGCCACGACGGTGAGAAACTGCTCGAAGGTCATCTGAAGGTTGAGAAAGCCACCTTGACAGAAAACCCAGCCGTAATAATCGAGGATTTCATCCGGAATCATCAGCGGCATGCGCGGCAAGCTCGAAACAATGGGGAAACGACGTGGTGTGTCCAGATGCGGCAAACCTTCGTCCCCCGCTATGATGCCGCCGTTCATCACGACACTAGCCTCTCGCAAGGAGACAACATTGCCTTTGACGCCGCCACGAAGCATCGATGCCGTCGCTCCTGATTTGCTCTCAGAACCCATCGAATCATCCTATGCAGGTTTTGAGTCCTTGCCAAGTATGTCATACCCCTGTAGCGCGCGCTCAGGCCCAAAGAGAAGCATCGTTGCCAGTGTGCGCTTATTGCTGCTAAGTAGCTGAAAAATAATGATTTCGTACTTCCATGCGATAATTCTGGGGGCCGTGCAGGGGTTGGCCGAGTTCCTTCCAATCTCCAGTTCCGCTCATTTGATTCTCGTCCCATGGCTATTTAAGTGGCAGGATCCGGGCCTCGCCTTCGACGTCGCCCTGCATCTAGGCACGCTTCTGGCCCTTCTCATCTACTACCGGGAGGACTGGATCGCGATGGCGCGGTCCGTTACTGGGGGTCAATCCGCAGAGCGCCGCCTCCTGCAACTCATCATTGTCGCCTCGATTCCCGGAGCGATAATCGGCCTTGCGTTCGAGAAGCAGGCGGAGACGACTTTCCGCTCTCCGCTGTTGATCGCAATCGCGATGGCGGTCCTGGCGGTCCTGCTGTGGCTGTTCGACAAGCTCTCGCCGCAGAAGCGAACGATGAGCGAAATGACCTACCGGGACGCGCTGGTGATCGGATTCAGCCAGGCGTTGGCGATCATCCCGGGAGTGTCACGCTCCGGAGCCACTATCACGATGGCGCGAGCGGTCCAGATCGAGCGCGGCGACTCGGCCAATTTCTCCTTTCTAATGGCGACGCCGATAATAGCCGGTGCCGGATTGGTCGAAGCGCGCAAGCTCGTCCATGAAGGCCTCGACTGGTCGGTCGGCCTCGGCTTCATCTCGGCCGCCGTCTTCGGCCTGATCGCAATCGCGTTCCTGATCCGCTACGTGCGGACGCGCGATTACGTTGTGTTCGCGGTTTATCGGCTGCTGGTCGCGGCGTTGGTCATCGCCGTCTTCTTCGCCCGTGGCTGAGCGTTCGCGCCGGGCATCTTCGCCATCGCGCGCGCGATTAGGCGGCGCATATACGGCGCACTACGTACGTACGGACGCGTACTGCCATCGCTTCCACACCTTCCACCGCCGGCGTGAGTAAGCGCGCCGTCGGGATCGCGATGGCGGCGCTGTGCACGGTGACAGCCGCCACTCAGCCGGCCCTTACGCGCTTCGGCGCCACGCGGCTGGACCCGATGCTTTTCGCGGCGGGATGCGCAGTGGTGGCGACGCTGTGTGTCCTGCCAGTGATCTATGCGCGCGGCGAACTGGGTCTGCTGGTCGACCGGCGCTACCGGATGCGGCTGCTGACGCTTTCGATCATCGGGACGGCCGTGGCAACGCTCGCGCTGGTTTTCGGCCTGCGCCATATCGACGCCGTGGCCGGGACCCTGTTGCTTCAGAGCGAGTCGGTCTACTCGTTGCTGCTGGCGACGCTGTTCGCCGGCGAGCGCCCCACGTTCCGCCAGCTCGCCGCGACCGCCATCATAATCACCGGCATCGTCTCGGCGATCGGCGCGTCGAGCGGCGCCTATTCGCCGGCGTGGGCGGCGATGCTGGTCGCGGGGACGCCGCTGCTCTGGCAGACCGCGCATGTCCTATCGTTGTCGGTTATGCCGCCGCTATCGCCGCTGTGCATGACAGCCGCCCGCTACAGCTACGCCGCCGTCGTGCTGACGCTCGTGCTGGCCGTCGTCGACCCGCATGCGATGGCGCAACTCTCCGATCCGCTCGTGCTCGGGACAATCGTCGCAACCGGCGCGGTGTGCTATTTCCTCGCTTCGCTGGCCTGGTATGCGGCGATCAGCCGGCTGTCGCTGGCATGGACGACCGCGCTGGTCATTCCGGGCATCCCGATGCTCTCGATCCTGTGCGCGATTGTCTTCCTGGGCGAGCGCGCGACCCGCCGCGACCTTATCGGGGTCCTCGTATCAATCTCCGGCGTGCTGTTGCTGGTGCTCGGCGCCGAGGGCGTACGGCGCGCGCCGGCCAATCCCGCTGAGGCAGCAGAGGCGATCCATCAACCGATGAATTGAATCCAGCTCACTCTGATCGACCATCGCTCGCGCGCGGTTTGACTAACAATTCAGGCTGGTCTTTAGTTGCTCAGAAGTTAGTTGCTCGGAAATCAGTTGCTCGGAAGTCAGTGACTCAGAAATCACGGCGCGTAGGTATGCCGCGCCGGGCAAAACCAGAGGAGATCGCGATGGCCAGATTGGTGGAACACGAGCGCAACACTCCCTACGAAATCGCCGAGGGCACCGAACTGCCGGTGTACATCTGCGCCTGCGGCCTCTCCAAGAACAAGCCGTTTTGCGACGGCTCGCACAAGCGCACCCGCGACGAGGAAAGCGCCGCCGTCTACTGCTACGACGACAGCGCGCGGGTGAAAGTCGAGAAAAAATACTGAGCGCTCGCCCCCGCGGATGCGCCGCGCGCACGATGCTTCCGCTCTCGTGAATCTGTATCCTCATTGCGATGGATGACGCGGCGTCAGGCGCTACCCAGCCCCCGTTGTCACCTGAGCCGCCGCCGGCCGCGTCGCCGGGCGGCGCCGACGGCGCGCGCGGCCTCGCATGGTTCAGCGATCTCGCCGAGCCGCCACTGGCGATTCTCGTCCTCACCCTGGTAGGCATCGCGCTGTTCCTGGTCAATCTCGGCGGTTATCCGTTCTACACCAAGGGCGAGCCGCGCGAGGCGGTCACCGTTTACAACATGCTGCACGGCGGCGGTTTCATCCTGCCGCTGCGTGCAGGAATCGAGGTCCCCTCCAAGCCGCTCCTGATGCACTGGCTGGCGGCGATCATCTCGATCCTGGCCGGGGGCGTCAGCGAATGGACGGTGCGGATGCCCTCGGGGCTGTTCGCGATTGGCGGAATGCTGGCCGCGTATATGTACGTGCGCCGCCTCTTCGACGACCGTGTCGGCTTCCTGACGGCGCTCATCCTCGGCACCACCGTGCAGTATCTGCAGGCTGGAAGCGGCGCGCGCGTCGACATGACGCTCACCTTCTTCCTCGAGATCGCGCTCTTCGAATTCATCCTGATCGCCGAAGGGCTGACGGCGCGGCGGATGACGCTGTACTTCGCGATCGCGATGGCGGTTCTCAGCAAAGGGCCGGTAGGGTTAATCCTGCCGGCGCTGGTCGCGCTGGTGTGGATCGCGGTCGAAGGCCGATGGAAGCTGATGCGCGAGCTCTGCCTGATGCGTGGTGCGGCGCTGGTCGTGCTGCTGGCCGGGGGATGGTACCTGGCGGCGGCGCTAGAGGGCGGGATGCCTTTCCTGCACAAGCAGCTCCTGGCCGAGAACCTCTTCCGCGTGGTGCGCGACAGCGCCTTCCGTGAGGGCCACGCCCATCCCTTCTACTACATGGAAGGAGCGCTGATAGCGGGCTTTCTGCCATGGACGCCGCTGCTACTGATCGTCTTCGTGCAGGCCGCGCGCCGCCCACGCCGGATGGACGCCCGACTTACCTACTTGATGGTTTGGTTTGTCGTGGTGCTGCTTTTCTACAATCTGCCCCAGAGCAAGCGCGGCGTTTACCTGCTCGCGCTCTACCCCGCGCTCGCCACCTTGCTGGCGATTTACGTGGAGGCGGCCGCGCGCGTCCTCGATGTCTCGGGGAATTGGATTCGATGGCTCTCGCAGATGGCCGCCGTGTTCTTTGTCATCGCCGGCCTCGACGCGCTGCTGGGTCTGGGGATGCTCGCTTTCGCGCCTCATGCGCTGGAACTGGTGCTGAAGAATCTGGTTATCACCGACTACGATTTCGTTCCGCAGCTCGAGCTTGCCGCGGCGGCCCATCCATTCGTCGGGATGGCGCTGGGAGTCGCGATGATCGCGATCGGCGTGTTCGCCATCCGCGGCCGTCAAGGCGCCGAACGCCTGTGCGTGACGCTGACCGGCGGGATGGTCTGTCTCGCGCTCGCGGCGAATCTGTTCGTCGTGCCGGCGCTGGCCAACGCGCTCACGTTGGAACCCTTCACGAGCGAGGCGATGAACATCGTTGGCACGCGCAGTGTCGGCTACATGGGAGCGCTCAACTATGACGTCGCCTATTACGGCGAGCGCAACCTGCCGGTGGTGTCGATCTGGAGCGGGCCGCGGCCCGACTTCCTCATCGCATGGCGCGAGGAATTCCTGCGCCTGCCGCCCGCGATGCGCGCGCAGTTTCGCGCCGTGTTGCTGAGCCATCCGACCGAGCTTGACGGCTCGGGCGGGATGGTGCTGTTGCGATGCGAGCCGGGCTACGCGCCGGAAATCCCGGGATCACCGGGCGCTGAGCCACCTCCCACCACCGAGCCTCCTGAATTCGACGTCTGAAACCGCGGATGGCGGGGGAATTCAACAATTTCTGGGCGCTCGAGCACGCCAACCGGCGCCGGGCCGCGTTCCTGGTCGCAGGGCAGGTACTCGTGTTCGCGGTGTTGGGCCTGGGTTTCGACCTGGTATTCAGCACGATCGCCTTGGCGGCGGGCCGGCTTTCGGGCTTCCCCTATTTTACCGCTGCCGGGCTGATTTTCGGCATAACGCAGTCGATGCGTTCCTATTACGGGGGGCCGGGGATGGTGCTGGGAACGGTGTCGGCGTTCCCGCTCTCCGGCGAGGAACCGAGTAACAAGGTCCTGATCGACGTGACGCACGAGATGGCGCTGGCGGCGCGATTGCCGGAGCCACGCCTATATATGATCGACGACCCCGCACCCAATTCGTTCGCCGTCGGACGCAATTTCAATGACTCTGTGATCTGCGTGACGCGGGGACTCGTCGACGAGATGGACCGCGAGGAGTTGCAGGCTGTGATCGGGCACGAGATGGCGCACATCCGCAGCTATGACATGCGGCTCACGATGCTGGTCACGGTGACGATGCTCGGCAACGTCGGATCCTTTTCGCAACGGCTTTTCGGGACGCTCACCCGCGGGATGGCCGCCGTGCTCTCGCGCGAACGCGAGTTCCTGGCTGACGCGGCGGCGGTCGAATTCACGCGCAATCGAAATGGGCTGATTCGCGCGCTGCGGAAGATCGCGGAGACCGAGGCGCCGCTGAAACGTGCCTCACTTGCGACCGCGCCGCTCTTTTTCGTCGATCCCTTCGAGAGCGCGGGCGGAAGCTATGCGGAATTAATCGGCGAGCTTACTCGAATCCACTCGCAGACCGGCAAATCCGATGATCAGCGCGAGGCGGAAGCCGAAGAGGAAGCAACGAGGTTCGCGAACGCCCAATACCGGCGCGACATGAGCCAGCAACAACGGGAATCGACTCATCCTCCACTGGCCCAGCGGATCGCGCGCCTGCAGAAGCTCGTCGGCGGAGCCTCCAGTTCAAGCGGCCGCGCGCCAAAGCTTCCTCTTGAGTCATTCTGAGCGAAGCGAGTCTGCGAGCACAGTCGACAGTTGCGATCGCCGCCTGACAGGCGCTTCGCGTGCGCCGTGGCTTCTGAAATAATCGTCGCGTGGCCAGGCAGATAACCGTTGACGCAGTGTTCGGGGTGCTCGGCCGGGTGAGCTATCCCGGCTACGCGACCGATGTCGTTTCGCTCGGAATCATCGAGGCCGTCGAGCCGCTGGAGACCGCGGGCGGCTTCGCGGTGATCGTGCGCCAGGTGAGCGAGAGCGACCGCGTGATGCACGATCTTGCCGGCGCAATCAGCGCCACGCTCAAGCGCGACCTCGGCGTGGCGCGAGTCGAACTCAAGCTGCGCAAGCTCGAGGCCGAGCTGGGCGAGAAGACCGGGCGCACGCGCCTGGAGGGCACGCGCTACGTGGTCGCTGTGCTGAGCGGCAAGGGCGGGGTCGGCAAGTCGACGGTCGCGGTGAACCTCGCAATGGCGCTCAAGCAGCTCGGGATGACGGTGGGCCTGATGGACGCCGACGTTTACGGGCCGTCGGTGCCGATGATGTTCGGGGTGGATGAAGAGCGGCCGCGCGCGGCCGGCGGTCAGAATTTCTATCCGGTCGAGCGCTATGGCGTGAAACTCATCTCGATGGGGTTTTTCCTGACCGACAAGTCGCCGGTCATTTGGCGCGGCCCGATGGTGATGGGCGCCGTGCGCCAGTTCCTCAAGGACACGCTGTGGGGCACGCAGGATTTTCTGATCGTCGATCTTCCGCCGGGCACCGGCGACGCGCAGCTGACGCTGGCGCAGCAGGTCGCGCTCGACGGCGCGGTGATCGTCACCACGCCGCAGGATGTGGCGCTGCTCGACGCGACGCGGGCGGCGCGGATGCTGCATCAGTTGCACTGCCCGGTTATCGGCGTGGTCGAGAACATGAGTTATTTCGTCTGTCCCGATTGCGGGGAGCGCGACGAATTGTTCGGCGCGGGTGGCGGAGCGAAGCTCGCGATGGAAGAAGGGACGCGGGTGCTGGCGCAAATCCCGATCCATCTCGAGGTGCGCGAGGCGGGCGACGCCGGGATGCCGATCGTGCTGAAGGACCCCGAGCATCCCGCAAGCCGCGCCTTTATGGACCTCGCGCGCGGCGTGCTGGCGGCGATGCCTAAAGATTAGACGCGAATTAGCACCTTAAACCGTTGGAAATGTCCCAGTATCATACACTGAGTCACGACGACTGATTCTAGTGCCCCGACGCTGTGGGTAACCGCGTCCGGGGCAATTTACTTTGCTACCGTGCTCCTATAAAAAACAGGGCATTATCAGTTCCACTTATCTTTCAGGGGCGGCCCGTATGGACGCGCCTGAGCCCTATTTGTGGACGACGGGCGGTGAATTGAGAAGAGGGGACATGGCGAAGATTCGAGTAGCAATCGTCGGAGTCGGCAACTGCGCATCCTCCCTCCTCCAGGGCATCGAGTTCTACCAGCATGCCCCGGCCCAGGCGCAGCGCAGCCCGATCGGCCTGATGCATTACGACCTCGCCGGCTATAAGCCGGGCGATATCGAGGTCGCCTGCGCTTTCGACATCGATTCGCGCAAGGTCGGCCGACCGCTCGAGGATGCCTGCTTCGCGATGCCCAACAATACCATCACCATCTGGCGCGACCTGCCCAAGTACGGCGTCACCGTCGACATGGGCGAGATTCATGACGGCGTCGCCGAGCATATGTCACAGTATCCGCCCGAATGCAGCTTCTTGCCGGCGAACGAAAAGCCGGTCGACATCGAGCGTCGGCTCCGCGAGAGCGGCGCCGAGGTGATGCTGTGCTATCTGCCGGTGGGCAGCCAGAAGGCGGTCGAGCGTTACGCGCGCGCCTGCCTGGCGACGGGTGTCAGCCTGCTCAACTGCATGCCGGTATTTATCGTGTCGAACGAGAAATGGGCGGCCGAGTTCACCGAGCGCAAGATCCCGGTGGTCGGCGACGACGTCAAGTCGCAGCTCGGCTCGACCATCCTGCATCGCACCATCATGAAGCTGTTCGCCGACCGCGGAATCAAGGTGCGCCACACCTACCAGCTCAACACCGGCGGCAACACCGACTTCCTCAACATGCTCGACCGCTCGCGCCTGGGCTCCAAGCGCAAGTCCAAGACTGAGGCCGTGCAGAGCGTGATGCCCGAGCGGATGCCCGACGCCGACGTGCATATCGGCCCGTCGGACTACGTCGCCTGGCAGCGCGACAATAAGGTCTGCTTCTTACGCATCGAGGGCGAGGGCTTCGCCGGAATTCCGATCGAGCTGGAGCTCAGGATGTCGGTGCAGGATTCGCCCAATTCGGGCGGCGTGGTGATCGACGCGATTCGATGCCTGCGTCTGGCGCGCGACCGCAAGATTGGCGGACCGCTCTACTCGATCGCGGCCTACACGATGAAGCATCCGCCGCGCCAGATCGCCGACGATATCGCCCGCGAACGGGTCGAGAAGTTCATCAGCGGCGAGATCGAACGCTAACAGCGCGTCCGGTTCGGCGCTGTGCACACGAGGCCCTTTCTCCACCTCCCGCCGACGCCGTAGAATTGGCCCCACGATGGGCGTGCTAAAGGACAAGACGATCGTGGTCGGCGTATGCGGCGGAATCGCCGCGTACAAGGCCGCCGAGCTGGTGCGATTGCTGACCGCGCAGCAGGCGCGAGTGCGCGTGATGATGTCGCGCAACGCGGCCGAGTTCATCACGCCGCTGACGCTCCAGACGCTGAGCGCCAATCCGGTCGCGACCGACAGCTTCAGCCTGACCGAGGAATCCGAGATCGGCCATATCCGGCTCGCCGACACCGCCGACGCGATCGTGATCGCGCCCGCCAGCGCCGACGTAATCGCCAAGGCCGCGGTCGGTATCGCCGACGACATCGTTACCACGGTCCTGCTCGCCGCGCAGTGTCCGGTGGCCTTCGCGCCTGCGATGAACGTGCACATGTATGCGCATCCGACCGTGGTCGAGAACCTCGCGCGCCTGAAAGCGCGTGGCGCTACGGTTATCGAGCCCGCCTCCGGCGATCTGGCCTGCGGCTACCAGGGCAAGGGGCGGCTCCCGGATCCCGCGGCGATCGTCGAGGAGGTCGAGCGGATGCTATCGCCGCGCGACCTCGCCTCGGAGCGCATCCTGGTGACGGCCGGACCGACGCAGGAGATGATCGATCCGGTGCGCTTCGTCTCCAACCGATCGACGGGCAAGATGGGCTTCGCGATCGCGCGCGCGGCGTGGCGGCGCGGCGCGACCGTCAGGCTGATTGCCGGGCCGTCGCCGCTCGGCACGCCGTACGGTGCCGAGCGGATCGATACGGTCAGCGCGGCCGAGATGCTGAATGCGACCGCGCGCAATTTTCCTTGGAGCACGGCATTGGTGATGGCAGCGGCGGTGGCGGATTTTCGTCCCACGCATCAGGCGCCGCACAAGATCAAGAAGAACGCGCGCGGGATGACGCTCGAACTGGAGGGAATCGCCGACGAGATGCCGCGGCTAAGCGCGCGCAAGGGCGCGCGTATCGTGATCGGCTTCGCCGCTGAGACCCAGGGGCTGGAGGAAAATGCCGCCGACAAGCTGCGGCGCAAGCGCCTCGACCTCATCGTCGCCAACGACGTCTCGCGCAGCGACGCCGGGTTCGCCGTCGACACCAACATCGTGACGATTATCGGCGACGACGGCCGCGCGATCGAGCATCCCAAGCTCAGCAAAGACGAGGTCGCCGACGTGATTCTCGACCGGCTACTCGCGTTGCGCATGGCGAAATCGGGGCGGCGCGCGCTACGCGCCGTCCGTTAGCTGTTTCACTACTTCGACGCATCGCTCAGTTCCGCATCTCCATCAAAACGCGCGGGCCGGCGGCGCGGCGATTACGTTGCGGCCGCCAGCCCGCGCAGAATCGTTGCGGATCGGACTCGAATCAGAGCTTCGGTCCGATCTCCTTGCCGAACACCCGAATCGCCTCCTTGGTTCGTTCGTGCGAGGGGCCGCCCGGATGCCGCATGCGCAGGACCAGGTAGTCGGGCTGCACTTCCTTCTGCCACATCTGCAGTTGCGCCAGGCAATCCTTGGGCGATCCGACGATCAGCCGGTTGGGCGAGGCGACGTCGAAGGTCCAGTCGTTTTCCGACTTGACCTTGTCGATCACTTCGTCCGGCGCATAGCCGTTGTTGCGGTAGTAGAACTTGTGCGTATACATCAGGGGTTCGCTCTCGCGCCGCGCGGAATCCATCGAGTCCGACACCAGCATGTCGCGCATCAGAACCAGGTAGGGCTTCTTGCCGTGTTTCTTGCACTCGGAGCGATAGAGATCGGCAAAGCGTTTGATCACCTTCACATGCTCGAGCGGCGAGGTTATCCATGCGTCCGAGATCCGTGCCACGCGTTTGATCCCGACGTCGCTCCACGCCGCCATCCAGATTGGCGGGCGCGGTTTCTGAAACGGCTTGGGCGTGATCATCACGTTGTCCAGGTTGTAGAACTTGCCGTGATAGGAGAAGCGCTCCTGCTCCCAGCATTTCTTGATCACCTCGACGCCTTCCTCGCTGCGTCCAGCGCGCTCCTTGATCGAAAGACCGAAAGCCTCGAAGTCGCGGTCCTGGTAGCCGACGCCCACGCTCAGGATCATGCGGCCGCCGGTTATCTGGTCGACGATCGCGGCGTCTTCGGCGGCGTGCACCCCATGC
Source organism: uncultured delta proteobacterium (assembly GCA_963810495.1). Lineage (GTDB taxonomy): Bacteria > Desulfobacterota > Binatia > Binatales > Binataceae > JAKAVN01. The sequence goes on along the minus strand of CAWENP010000008.1, from coordinate 440,228 downwards.
CACAGCGGGATCAGCGTGACGCAGGTTCCCACCTTGATCTTCTTGGTGCATACCCCAACCATTCCGGCCATCAGGATCACGTTGGGGATGTAGCAGTCTTCCTGCTGATGGTGTTCGCTGAACAGGCAGCTATCGAAACCGCTTTCTTCCGCAACCTGCGCCTCGACGATCGCCTCGCGCAGCACGCCGCCGATATTGGCGCCGCGCGGCGGGTCCTGGGTACACGGAAAATAACCGACCTTCATGATTTTTCCTCCCCGAAGTTGAGTTACGATTTGCTTAACTTCGCCAGTCCGCGAGAAATGTCAAACGAGCGCGCCGCCTGCGCGCCACGCTCGCTACAGCCCTACTTGTTCTCCGAATGCAGCACGCCCTGATTCCGCAGTTCGGCGATCTGTGCGTCGCTCATGCCGAGTTGCTCGCGCAAAATGTCGTCCCCGTGCTCGCCCAAAAGCGGCGCCCTGATTTCCAGCGGCTTGGGGAAGGCCGAGAACTTGAGCGGGAAGCCGGGAATCATCACTTCGCCCAGGATCGGGTCGGGCACGGTGCGAATCATGTTGCGCGCCTTGAAGTGCGGATGACTCACCGTGTCGACGACCGACATCACCGGCGCCGCGGCGACGCGATGCTCTTCGAGAATCTTCAGCACCGCCTCGGTGGAGGGCTGCGCCTGCATCCACGCCTCGACGATCGCGGCCAGCTCGTAGCGGTTCTTCGCGCGGTCGCGCATCGTGGCGAAGCGCGGGTCTTCGATCAGCTCCGGATGGGCCATCGCGCGCGCCATCGACGGCCATTGCCGGTCGAGCACCAGGATCACGATGTAGCCTTCCGGTCCCAAAAACGCGCCGCACGGACTTACCAGCTCATGCTGCGAGCCCATCCGCTTCGGCACGTACTCGCCCTTGGTGGTGGCCCAGACCTGGATGGTCGCTTCGTGCATGTGGTACAGGCTGTCGACCATCGCGATGTCGATGTGCTGCCCTATTCCGGTGCGCTCGCGATGGAAGAGCGCGAAGCCGATGGCCGAGAAGGCGTGCACGCCGCTTGACTGATCGCCGATGCCCATCCCGACGAACATCGGCGGCCCTTTCGGATCGCCCGTCATGTGCATCAGTCCCGAGAAGGCTTGCGCGATGAAATCGTAGCCGACCTTGTGCGAGAGCGGCCCGGTGCGCCCAAAGGCCGAGATCGACGCCATGACGATGCGCGGGTTGAGTTTGCTGAGCGAGGCGTAATCGAGGCCGCGCTTTTCCATCACTCCCGGCCCGTAGTTCTCGACCACCACGTCGGCCTTTTTTGCCAGCTCGCGCAGGAGCGCGATCGATTCGGGCTTGGAGAAGTCCACGCAGAGGCTCTGCTTGCCGCGGTTCTGCTGGACGAAGTAGGCGCTCCGCCCATTGCGCACCGCGGGCAGCAGCCGCGCCGGGTCGCCCATCGGCGCCTGCTCGACCTTGACGATCTCGGCGCCCATCTCGGCCATGAAACGCGTGACCGTGGGGCCCGCGAGATACTGGGTGAAGTCCAGCACGCGCACGCCGGACAACATGTGAGGGGTGTGCTTGTCGCTGCTTGCCATTGTGAAGTTCCTTGCCGCGATACTACCGGCGTCGCCGTGATAACACCGATAGCGCGCGTATCACAAGCCCGCGCCGTTTTTCTCACGCGATGCGTGCTGCGCATTTAAATCAAAGAGAGGCGGTTCTCACAGACATTCAGAACCGCCTATCGACCCCCACCTTAATCCTCCCCCAAGACAAATTGGGGGAGGAAAAGAAACGGGCGGAGGTGGTCAGGGCGGCTTCGGCGGGCCACCGAACGGCACCTGGCTCATATGCGAGCGCAGCTCTTCGACGGTCGAGTGGGCGAGCTGGCGTGCGGCGCGCTTCGTCTCGGGCCCCATCCTCGCCAGCCGTTGCAGCGTGCGGCGTGCGCGCTGGGCGTTGCGCAGCGCCCGCTGGCCCATCGGATCGAACCGGCAGGCCGGTGCCTCGTCGCCGTCGCGCATCAATCCGTCGATCGCCGAGCAGGAGGCGGAGCAGAAGACCTCGACGTCCTGGCGATCGGCCGCCTTGACCCGGCCTATCGCAAGGATCACGCGATTCCACTCGCGGATCCGTCGCAGCCCGCCTCCGAAGATGCGCTTTTGCGCACGGAAGGGCAGCAGCGGTGAGTCAATCTGGCGGCTGAGCTTCGCGTCGAGCGCGCTGAAGTCGATCGCCATCAGCTTGACCAGGGTCTCGCGATGCGAGGCGTCCTGCATCGAATCGAAACGTGCCTCGCTCAGGATGTGGCTCGCGATTGCGGAGTTGAAACGGCCGATCCATCGCGTCGGCAGGTAGAAATTGTGCGCGAGCACGTCGGCGCCGAGATGGGCCAGGTAGCCGAGCGCGAACGCCTGCTCCTCGCTGCCGCGCGCGGCACTCAGCAGCCCGAAGCCGGTCGACCAGTTGTGCGAATGGCGCCGCAGACGGCTCTGAAAGCGGCGGCCCTGCACGATATCGGGCGCGAGCGAGCCATACAGGAAAGCGTCGGGCATCGCGAGTAGGATGGCTTGAAGCGGTTGTTCCAGGGTGCTAACGCTCGCAAGCACCTGTGCCCCGAGTGCAATATGAGTGACCGGGCCCCAGGCGAAAGCTGGCGGGGCGCTGAACGCGATGAAGCCGACTACCAAGGCGATTACACCGAGGATGATCATAACCAGGCCCGCCTTCATGGCCGGGTCGCTGGCTTGATGTTATGAGCCGCGACCTTAGCGCGCCAGAGCAGCGCCGTCTGGTGCTCGATTCGGTTCGCGATTACCTGAGAGCAACTCGCCGAGGAAGGCCTGGAGGGATTGCCCGCGACGACGACGCGCGCTGCCGCTCCCAAAGCAGCCGCGCCCGCAGCCTCGGCGCTCGCGCCCGACGGCGTATCGTCTCGCGCTCCGGCCGCCGCTTCGCCGCCGCGCCCGGCTCCGGCTCCGATCGAACTGCTCTCGCGCTATCCCGGTTTGGAGAAGACCGCGACACTGGAAGAGCTGAGCGCCTTCATCGGCGACTGCCAGCGCTGCAAGCTCGCACCATTGCGCACGCATCTGGTGTTTGGCGTCGGCAATCCGCACTCCGACCTGATGTTCGTCGGCGAGGCGCCCGGCGCCGACGAGGACGCGCGCGGCGAGCCGTTCGTGGGCCGCGCCGGCCAGCTGCTGACCGACATCATCGAGCGCGGGATGGGGCTCCGTCGCGCCGACGTTTACATCTGCAACGTCATAAAGTGCCGCCCGCCCGACAATCGCAACCCCGAGCCCGACGAGGTCGCCGCGTGCGAGCCGTTCCTGATGCGCCAGATCGATCTCGTGCGGCCGCGCGCGATCGTCGCGCTCGGCACCTTTGCGGTGCAGGCACTGCTGAAGGTGAAGACGCCGATAAGTCGGCTCCGCGGCAACTGGCACGAGGTCCGCGGGGTCAAGTTGATGCCGACGTTCCATCCGGCCTACCTGCTGCGCAGCCCGGGCGAGAAGCGCTGGGTATGGCAGGATATACAGGAAGTGATGAAGTTGCTCGGGATCGAGATACCCGCGCGCGGCGGCGCGCGATGAGATCAGTGAAAAAGTGAGACAGCGCGGCGCAATCGGCGCGTTTGCGGCGCGCGCACTCGCGATTGTATGCGTGCTCGCATTGAGCGCCTTCGCCAGTGCGGCCGCCGATCACGATGGCGCCGCAAATCGCGCGGCCGCCACGCCGGCAGCGGGTCCCGCGACGGCGGGCACCGCGGCCGCGCCGTGGGTTTGCCTGATAAGGATCGAAGGCTCGATCAACCCGGCGGTCGCCGCATTTATCGAGGACGCGATCAGCTACGCCAACTCGCATCACGCGGGCGCGCTGGTGATCGAACTCGACACGCCCGGCGGCCTGCTCGGCTCCGCGCAACGCATCGTCAAGGATCTGCTCGGCGCGCCGCTAGCGACGATCGTATACGTCTCGCCGTCGGGCGCGAGCGCCGCTTCGGCCGGAACCTTCATCACGGAGGCGGCGGCGATCGCCGCGATGGCGCCCGGGACCACAATCGGCGCGGCGCATCCGGTGGGCGAGGGCGGCAGCGAGATCAAGGGCGTGGTCGGCCAAAAGATCGAGAACTTCACCGCGTCGTTCGCCGGCAGCATCGCGCGCGAGCGCGGCCGCAATGAGCAATGGATCGAGCAGGCGGTGCGCCAAAGCGCGACCATCAGCGAAGCCGAGGCGCTCAAGCGCCACGTGATCGACATCGTCGCGCCCGATCTGCGAAGCCTGCTCGTGCAGGCGTCGGGGCGCGAGGTCAAGGTCAGCGGCGGCCGCACGACGGTGAAGCTCGAACTCGCCGGCGCCACGATTCACCGCTTGCGGATGACGATGGGGCAGGCGCTGCTCAACGTGCTGGCCGACCCGAACATCGTCTACCTGCTGATGCTGGCCGGGATCGTCGGAATTTATTTCGAGTTCGGCCATCCGGGGTTTTATCTGCCGGGCGTGGCAGGCGCGATTTGCCTGTTGCTCGCGCTCGCCTCTTTCGAGCTTCTGCCGATCAATCTGGCCGGGTTCCTACTCCTGATGTTGGGGGTCGGGATGCTGATCGCAGAAGTCTTCGTCACCAGCTACGGGGTGCTCGGCATCGGCGGAGTGATCGCGTTCGTGATCGGCTCGCTGTTTCTAATCGATAGTGCGCAATCCAATCTCGAGGTGAACCGCGGCATGATCGCCGGCGCGGCGATCGCGATGAGCGCGATCATCCTGGGCCTGGGTTGGGTCATTTTACGCGAGCGCCATCGGCGTCCCACCACCGGCCGCGAGGGCATGGTCGGCGAAGTCGGCGAGGTGCGCGAGGCGATCGCGCCGGGCGCGCCCGGGCGCGTGTTCGTGCACGGCGAGCATTGGCGCGCGGCGAGCAACCAGGCGCTGGCGGTCGGGGCGCGGGCGCGCGTGGTCGCGGTGCGCGGGCTGGAGATCGAGGTGTGCGCCGAATCGTAACGCAGCTTTTTCCAAGCTATGCAAGGCGGCGGGCGGCGGCGCCCGTATGCGGAGGAGTCCTATGGGACCGGCAATCGGAATAATCATCGTGGTCGGCGTGGCGATTTTGCTGAGCGGCCTCAAAGTGCTCAACGAGTACGAGCGGGCAGTGGTCTTTCGCCTCGGCCGGCTCACCCCGTTTCGCGGGCCCGGGATTATTTTCGTCATCCCCGTCCTCGAGCGCGCGGTGCGGATCGATCTGCGCGTCGTCACGCTCGACATCGCGCCCCAGGACGTGATCACCCGCGACAACGTATCCATAAAAGTGAGCGCGGTGCTCTACTTCCGTGTGCTCGACCCCTCCCGCGCCGTGACCGAGGTGGCCAACTATCTCTTTGCCACCACCCAACTCGCACAGACCACGCTGCGTTCAGTGGGCGGCCAGACCGAACTCGACGAGTTGCTGGCCCAGCGCGACAAGCTCAACGCGCGCATCCAGGAGATCGTCGACGCGCAGACCGAGCCGTGGGGCGTCAAGGTCACCCTGGTCGAACTCAAGAACATCGATCTGCCGCAGGACATGCAGCGCGCGATCGCGGCTCAGGCCGAGGCCGAGCGCGAGCGGCGCGCCAAGGTAATCGCGGCGGAGGGCGAGTTCCAGGCCGCGCAGCGCCTCGCCGAGGCCGCCGAGATCATGAACAAGAGCCCGGTGACGCTTCAGCTCCGCTATCTGCAGACGCTCAAGGAGATCGCATCCGAGAACAATTCGACCACGGTCTTTCCGATTCCGATGGATCTGTTCGAGCCTTTCCTGAACTTGCGCCGCGCCATCAGCAAGCCCGACGATGGCGGCACGAAATCCTGATCGCGATCCTTGATACTCAATTTAGTGGGGCCGCACGTTTGCGATGGGTAAGTTGATAATGGTTCGCCACGGCGAGAGCGAGGGCAATCGCGAGCGCCGCTTCACTACCACACCCGACGCGCCCTTGACCGATTTGGGGCGCGAGCAGGCCGCTCAGGCGGCACGCCGAATCGCGCGGGTGTTCCATCCGCGGCTCGTCATCACCAGCCCGTACGCGCGGGCACGCGAGACCGGCGAGATAATCGCCGCCGCGCTGCGCTTGCCGGTCGAGGTCGAGCACGGCCTCTACGAGCGTCATTTCGGCTACCTGCGGGGGCAACCCTACGACGCGGTGCGCGACGATCCGACGTTCGAGACCGAGAAGACGTGGCTATGGCGTCCCGAGGGCGGCGAGAGCTACGAGGACGTGCGCGTGCGCGTGGCGCCAATCCTGGAGCGGCTGGCGATTCGCGCCGGCGACAGCGAACTGGCCGTCGTCAGCCACGGCGGCGTGATGCTGACGTGCTGGGCGCATCTGGTTGGACATTGGGAGAACGCGCACGTGCCGCCCAACTGCGGAATCGTGTTGCTCGAATACGAAAACGGAAGCTTCAAGCCTCCACAGATTGTCGAGGATTGAGCGAGAGCGCGCCGCAACGCAGTCAGGCGCCCGTTGTCAGGCTGACAACAGGCGGGCGAGCATCGGCGTCGCCGGCGCATCCTCTAGTTCGGGCCACGTGCCCTCCTGAACTACGCGGCCGTCTTCGATAACCGCCGCGCGCGTGCAGAGCCGCTCGAGGATGTCGGCGCGATGGTCGACGGCGATGAGCGTGAAGCCCAGCTCGCGATGCCATCGAAGGATCGCGTCTATGAGTTCGCTGATCGTCGGGCGGTCGAGTGCGGTGAACGGCTCGTCGAGCAGCACCAGCGGCGGACGCCGCGCGAGCATCCGCGCGAGGGCGACGCGGCGCGCTTGGCCGCCAGAAATCCGCCGCGCCGATTCGTTCCATAGCGGGCCGAGTTCGAGGCGCTGCTTTAGTTCCTCGACCCATTGGCGCGCGCCGTTGCTTTGGTGGTCGTGCAATCCGAAGCAAACATTGCCGGCGACGCTGAGGTGCGGGAACAGCGAATCGTTCTGCGTCAGGTACGCGAGCGGGCGCTGATAAAGCGGCAGGTTGGGCGGAAAGAAGACCGTGTCGCCAAATTGAATCCGCCCGGCGTCGGGATTTTCGATTCCCGCCAGACACGAGAGCACGGTGCTCTTGCCCGCGCCCGAAGCTCCGAACAGGGCGAGCCGCTCTCCCTGTTCCAGGTGCAGGCGCACATCCACGGTAAGCAGGCGCCGCGCCTTTACGATATGCGCATCAAGCGTGGGCATCGGCGTAGCGCCTTTGTGCGAGCAGATGGATCACCCACGGCAGCGGCAGCGCGGTCAGCAGGAACACGACCAGCAACGGCATCACCGCCGGCATCCCGGCGTCCTGGAGGTTGATCCAAATCTGCACCGGCATCCCGCTCGGATAGTAGGCGGTGACGATTACCGCGCCAAACTCTCCCAGCGCGCGCACCCAGGCGAGGCTCACTGCCGCGGCAAAGCCCAATCGCGCGAGCGGAAAGGTCACGCGGCGAAACACCTGCCACGGCCGTAACCCAAGCAGCGCCGCCGTCTGTTCGAGGTCGCCGGGCACGGCAGCCAGCGCGGCGCGGGCGGCCACGATATAGTACCCGACGCTGACGTAGAACTGGGTCGCGACGAACGCGAGCGGACTGTTGGTGGTCGGCAGTCCCATCCGCAGCAGCCACGCGCCCGGCCTCATCGTGGGGCCGAAGGCAAGCGAGAGCAGAATCCCCAATGCAAGCGGCGGCATCAACACCGAGACCAGGACGGCCGCCTCCCACACGATTTTGTCGCGGCCGGTATGACGCGCGAGGTACCAGGCGACCGGCGTGCCCACGATCACGTCAAGCAGCAGCGCGAATCCGGTAAAGACCAGTGAGACGCTCACGGACGAGGCCGTCGAGCCGGGAATACTGCCGTCCCATTGCCATCGGCCAACCGGAGCGCAAAGGCCGACCAGCGGATAGAGCAGCGCCAGCGTGAACGCGAGCATGCCCATCCGGGCCCACCAGCGGGATCGCACGAAGGCTATATTACGGCACCAGGGGTTTGGCGTCGCCGGGGTCGTCGTAGTGGTAACGCGCGAGGATTTGGCGCGCCTCGGGACCGCGCAGCCACGCGACAAAGCGTCCCGCCAACTTTGGCTGCGGCGCATCCTTGAGGACCGCGGCATAGAAGACCAGCGGGGAGGGCCGATGCGTCTTGCCGTTCAGCGTGACGCTCGTCTGCTGATATTTGTTCTCCATCGACGCGGAGCCAAGGTTAATCTCCGCGGGCAGCGAAAGAAACGGCAGGCCGAGCGCCGCGGGCTGCGTCTTGTAGGCCGAACTCGCATCGAGTTGTCCCGCCTGCACGCGCGCCATCATCTGGGGTTCCTGAAAAATCTGTTGCGGATTTATTTGCGGTCCGAGAATCTTCTCGGCCAGGTCCGGCTGATGGTAGTAACGCGCCGCGAGTTGCATCATGAAAATGACGTTCAACCCCTGCGGGTCGGTATTCGGGTCGGTGCGGCCAAAACGGAAGCCCGGCGTTTCCAGGACCTGCCACCATGGCTTGGCGCCCGAAGCGCCGGCCTTCGCGAGCGCCGCCGCATATTGGCTCTTCGGATTATAGGCGAGCACCATCTCGGTGCGCGCAATCGGCGTCGCGCTCGTGGCCTTGCCCGCCTTCAGCACGATACGCATCGGCTCCGGCGTGACCGAGATGAACACGTCGGGCCGGATGCTGCCCGCGATGATCAAGTTGGCAAGCCCGGTTGAGCCTTGCGCGCGTCCCTGCAGCTCGGCTCCCAGAGCCTTCGCGATTGCCGGACGAACTCCGCCGTCCATCATCGAGCCCATCGACCCTGCGTACGCGACCTGCAGCGGCGTTGTCGATTGGATCGTGTCGGTGACGCCAGAGCCGGCGATCAGTGCTGCGAACGCGCCAGTCACGATCGTGAGGCCGATTTGCAAAAGCAGCCTGCTGTTGCATTTCATCAATGTCCGCTGTGTGTCTAGAAGGGGATCCGCCCGCTCGCCACTACAGCGTGATTGTAGGCGGGCTGGTGCGTGACCGCGATCTGGTAGCCGGCGCCGAAGGTCATCCCGATTCGGTCATGGATCGGAATGCGTCCGATGAGGAGGCCGGGCATGAGGAAGACCTGAGTCTCCCCTTCGTGCTCGCCATTCGGCCACCACGTATAGTTGACTTCGAATTCCGGCCAGAAATAGTGGAAGACGCGATACTGCAGGGCGGTGTTCCATGCCAGCGGCATGCCGAGGCGCTGGAGGCCGCCGTTCGGCAATGAAATACCAGCGGTGGTCTGAATATCGAAGTCGCCAAAGCCCTTGCCGCCCGCAATCGTAGGCGTGAAGATCGCATGGCGTGAGCTGTTGCCGTCGCTGCCGGTGGGCGCGCTGAAACCCATAAAGGCGGTCAGGATGTAGTTGCCGTTCTCTTCGTTGGCCGATAGCAGCCGGTATTTGACGAGAAACGTCTCGTCCGCCCAGCCGTCGACATCCGGTTTCTCCGCCCCTTTCTTTGGTGGCGGCGGGAGAGCCCCATTGTGAGCGACCCATCCCGGAACGCCCAGGATGATCTCGGTGTTCTCAAACGGGATCAGCTCGAGGCCCTTATTGGCGCCGAAGTTGTCGAGCGCCTTGCCATGCGGCTGCGCCTCCCACAGTTGATCGTAGCGGTACTCCTCCTCCAGGCGCGGAGTCACGGTCACCAGCGGCGTAATCCAGTGCGGCTGCTCGTTCTGGATGCGTGTGACGCGCGGAAACCAGTCGGCGAAGTACTGCACCACCGGCGATAACGGAGACGGATTCGAGACCGGCGGCGGGCTCGTAACCGTCATCGCGTTGGAAACGGACGGCGTGGAACCCGGCGCCATGGAACCGGGCGCTATGGTAGACGAGGGCGGCCCGTTCTGGGCGCGGGCCTGCGCGGCGAGCATCATGGAGACGGCCAGGGCGCCGGCCACGAGGGCCATGCGAACCAGGGACAGTCGGATCGTTGATATGAATTTGGTCAGGATGCTTGCGTTCGGGATTTTTTTCACGAAGCAAGTTATGCCATGATACAGGCAATCTGACAAGTATAGTGGCGCAAGTGACGGAGCGGAAAGTACTATGGCGGAGCACAGCGGAGCAATGGTACGCCGCGCCCGTACCGCGCGCGGCCTCACCCAGGACGAACTGGCCCGGCGCGCCGGCCTTTCGCGCCAGGCCCTGGGCGCGATCGAGTCCGGCGCCTACCAGCCCGGAGTTGGCGCGGCGCTCGCGCTCGCGCGCGAGCTCGACCATAGCGTCGAGGCACTGTTCGGCCGGCCGGCCGAGCCCTCGCTGGTCGAGGCCGACTGGGCGGAGGCGCCCGGCGACGCGCCTGCGGGCGCGCCGGCGCCGGCCGCGCGTCGGGCGGTCACGCTGGGACGCGTCGGCGGGCGGCTGGTCGCGCTCGCGCAGCCGCCGCCGGCGATGCGCCTGGCGCCGGCCGGCGGCGTGCTGGAGCATGCCGCCGGCCGGCGCGCGCAGGTCGCGGCGTTTCGCACCCAGCAGGAGATCGACGCGACGCTGCTGGTTGCGGGATGCGACCCGGCGGTAACGATTCTTGCCGACTGGATGGGACGCCATCGCCCGGCTTCGACGCTGACGCCGATTACGAGCAGCAGCCGAGCGGCGCTCACCGCGCTGCTCGGCGGCCAGGTGCACGGAGCCGGAGTGCATCTGTACGACCGCAAGGGCGGCGAGTACAACCTGGCGGCGGTGCGTGAGACGCTTAAGCGCCGGCGCGCCGTGATGGTGAATTTCGCCCGCTGGGAGCTCGGCCTCGGCGTGCGGCGCGGAAATCCGCTGGACCTGCGGAGCATCGCCGACCTGGCGCGGCCCGGCATGCGTATCGTCAACCGCGAGCCGGGTTCGGGCGCGCGGCTAGTGCTCGACCAGGCGCTGGCGGAACTGAAAATCGTCCCGCGGCGGATTGCCGGCTACGCGCGGGAGTTGAGCGGCCATCTCGAAGTCGCGGCCGCGATAGCGGCGGGCGAGGCCGAGGCGGGGTTGACGCTGCGGGTGGCGGCCGAGGCCTTCAGATTGGGTTTTGTACCAGTGCGCGAAGAGCGCTATGATTTGGTTATCCTGCAACGCGAGACCGACTCGCCCCCGGTGCGTGCGATGCTAGACGCGCTGAACTCCGGCAGCTTCGCCAGTGAAGTAAGCCAGCTCTGTGCGTACGATACCGCATTGATGGGGCAGGTGATCGCGCGCTTCAATTGACAACACGGGCGGTAGCAGTGATAGCACGGGTCGAAGCAGTGGCATTCGCAACCATGGCGTCAAGCCATCGAACAGAAAGGAGCTGAACTAATGGCAGCAACAACCCCATCGGCAGAGAGGGCGGGCAACGGCGTTCGGTCCAGCGCCGCGTTGAATTTCCTCAAAGCCTCGCCCAAGAAATTACTGATCGGCGGCAAATGGGTCGCGGCCAAATCCGGCAAGACCTTCGAGACGCTCAACCCGGCCACCGAGGAAGTCCTCGCGCTGATTGCCGAGGGCGACAAGGCCGACGTCGACGAGGCCGTCAAGGCGGCGCGCAAGGCATTCGAACAAGGCGCGTGGTCGAAGATGGGGCCGCATGAGCGCGCCCGCTACCTGTTCAAGATTGCCGATCTGATCGAACAGCATGCCGACGAGCTGTCCGAGCTCGAGACGCTCGACAACGGCAAGGCGAAGACCCAGGCCCGCGCGATCGACATTGCGGGCGCGGCAGAAACCTTCCGCTACTACGGAGGATGGTGCACAAAGATTTACGGCGAGACCAATCCGTCCGATCCCACGATGTTCAACTACACGCTACGCGAGCCAGTCGGCGTGTGCGGACAGATTATTCCGTGGAACTTCCCGCTCCTGATGGCGTCGTGGAAGCTCGGGCCGGCGCTCGCCTGCGGCAACACCGTGATTCTGAAACCGGCCGAGCAGACGCCGCTCACGGCGCTGCGGCTCGGCGAATTGATTGTCGAGGCCGGACTGCCCGACGGCGTGGTCAACATCATCACCGGCTTCGGCCCCGGCGCCGGCAGCTCGATCGCGGAGCATCCTGATATCGACAAGGTCGCCTTCACCGGCTCGGCCGAGGTGGGCAAAATCATCCTCAAGGCGTCGGCGGGCAACCTCAAGCGCGTGTCGCTAGAACTCGGCGGAAAGTCGCCCAACATTATTTTCCCTGACGCCGACATGGAGCAGGCTGTCCCGAACTCGATGATGGGCGTGTTTTTCAACTCAGGGCAGGTATGCTGCGCCGGCACGCGGATTTTCGTGCAGAAGGACGTCTACGACAAATTCAACGATTCGCTCACCAAGTTCAGCGCCGGCATGACGATGGGCGACGGGCTCGATCCCAAGACCATGATGGGCCCGCTGGTTTCCAAGGAGCAGTTCGACAAGGTCAAGGGCTACCTCGAGCTCGGCAAGAAGGAAGGGGCCAGAGTAACCGTCGGCGGCGAGGCGGCTGGCGGCAAGGGCTACTTCGTCAAGCCGACCGTGTTTGCGGACGTAAACAACAACATGCGGATCGCGCGAGAGGAAATCTTCGGACCAGTCGCCGCGACGATACCGTTCAAGGATGAGAACGACGCGGTTCTTCAGGGTAATGACACCGACTACGGTCTGGCCGCCGCGGTCTGGACCAGCGACCTTGGCCGTGCGCACAAGGTCGCGCGTGCGCTCAAGGCTGGCACTGTGTGGGTCAACTGCTACGGCATTATCGATCCGATCTCGCCGTTCGGAGGCTACAAGGAGTCGGGCTTCGGCCGCGAACTGGGCAAGTACGCGCTTGAGCTTTACACGCAAATCAAAACCGTCTATGTAAAGCTTTAGAGGGCAATAGGCCATACGATTGGGAAGGGCGCCCTCCAAAAAGGGGCGCCCTTTCTCTTCATGGCCGAGGATAAGACATCACAACTGAGGATGGCGCGAAAACGGATAGCCACTTTCGGCGGAGGATGCTTCTGGGGCGTCGAGGCCGCGTTCCGTGAGCTCGATGGCGTTATCGCCGTGACCTCCGGTTATATGGGTGGCTGGCTCAAGCATCCGACCTATCGCCAGGTGTGCTCCGACCAGAGCGGCCACGCCGAAGTGGTCCAGGTCGAGTACGATCCCGCGCTGGTGTCGTACGAACAGCTCGTGGAGCTGTTTTGGGAGATTCACGATCCGACCAGCCTGAATCGGCAGGGGCCCGATGTTGGCACGCAATATCGCTCCGTCATCTTCTACCACGACGCGAAGCAAAAGGCGGCGGCGGAAGCGTCGTTGAAGCGCCTCGAGGAGTCGGGCGAGTTCGGCAGACCCATCGTTACCCAGATTGTTCCGGCCTCGATGTTCTACCGCGCCGAGGAATACCATCAGCGCTACTACGAGCGCATGGGTATCGCACCGCACTGCGGCATCAGGCGTCCGCGGATGGCCGCCGACTGAAGCCGCTTGACGAAGCGTGCCCGGCCGCATCGCTGCTCACGGCGCTCGTGGCCCTCACGGAATTAGCAATAGTTTTCCCACTGACTGGCGCGATTGCAGGTAGCGAATCGCCTCCACCGCGTCGGCCAGCGCGAATCTCTTGCCGATCGGCACCGTCAGCTTGCCTTCGCGCGCGAGCCGATACACGTCGTCCAGGCCACGGCGATGGATCTCGTGCATTCCATACACCATCGGCACCGCGAACCCGCTGATCTTGAGCGCCTTCCCGAACAACGTCATCGGATTCAGCGGATCGGGTATTCCTCCGGCGCGGCCATAGAGCACCAGGTGCCCGAACGGCGCGAGGCACCCGATCCCCTTGATGAGCGTGGGTTTGCCGACCGCGTCCAGGATGAGATCGACGCCGCGTCCGCCGGTGAGCCGCATCGCCTCCGCCGCAAAGTCGTGAGTTGCATAGTTGATCACTTCGTCGGCGCCGAATTTTCGTACGAAGGCGATTTTGTCATCGCTGGAGACCGTGCCGAAGACTCTTGCTCCCGCGGCTTTAGCGATCTGGACCGCCGCGATACCGACTCCGCCTGCCGCTGAATGAACGATCACGATTTGCCCCGCCGTAGTCTGGTGGCAGCTATGGAGCAGGTGCCAGGCGGTGAGCACGGCGATCGGAAACGCAGCGCTCTGCTCGAAGTCCATGAAGTCGGGCAGCGGAATTGCGCGCGAGCGGCGAATGCGCGTGTACTCGGCGTAGGCGCCCATCCCGATGTACGCGACGCGCATGCCGGGCGTGATGCCTTTCACGTCGGACGCGACCGCGTCGACCACGCCGGCGGCCTCCATGCCGGGAATATCCGGGAACGCAGGCTTGACCAGGTACTCGCCGCGGAGAAATAGGGTGTCGCCGAAATTAATCGCGATCACGTGGTTCTTGACCACGATCGTTCCGGGCTGAAGCTCGGGCTTCGGCACCTCGCGGAGTTCCATCACTTCCGCGCCACCGAGCCGGTCGAATTGGATCGCTTTCATTTGATCGCGCCTCACTGTGCAACGAGAGAAGGGGATGCGTCCTGCATCGATGTCGCGGCTACGCGCGTGTCGCGGGCGCGATCACGGATTCCAGGAATTCAACCGATCTGAGCTTGCGATCGACCACTGACGCGATGAAGCGCGCGATCGCGAGCGCGCCGTCGGCGCCCGCCGCCGTCGCCGCCGAGGCGGCCGCCATCGGCATCCTTCCTAGTTCGGCGAGCGCCGCCGCGCTGGCCGCGCCAAGCCGGATGCCGCCCTCGGGCACGCTCTCGCGGCATCGCGCGCACACGATCCCGCCGCGCCCGATGATGAAATAGACCGCCGCCGAGCCGGCCTGGCTCTCGGCGCACACGCGGCACCGGTCGAACTGCATCCCGAACCCCGCCCATCGGAACATCCTGAGTTCGTAGGCCTGGCGCAGCGCCGAGGTGGCCTCACCCGCGCCGAGCGCGGCGAGCGCCTCGGCCAGCAGATGGTAGGCGCCGGACGCCTCCGCATTCTCGGAGGTCAGCGCTTCGGCGAGCTCGAGCATATAGGCGCCGAGCGCGAGGCGGCCGAGGTCGTCCTCGAGGCGGAACGGCTGGAGGCCGGCCGCTTCGGCGCGCGTGATGAAGACGAGCTGGCCGTGCGGGCGGCGGCGAAAGTACAGCATCACGTGCGAGAACGGCTCGAGCCGATGCTCGAAGCGCCGGCGCGAGGCCTTGGCGCCCTTGGCAATACCGCCGAGCTTGCCCATCTGCTCGGTGAGCAGGGTCACGATGCGATCGGACTCCATGTAGTCGCGGGTGCGGAGCACGATCGCGGGCGTGGCTTCCTCGGCTGGCATCGGCGGCGCGCTTTCCGAGGCTCCGGGCTAAATCCGGCGCAGCATCGACTGCTGGATTTCCTTGACCTGCGAGCGCATCGTCTCGACCCCCCGCACGGTGCGTCCGCTCTCGGCCGCCTCGCGCACCAGGTGGTCGAAACGGACCAGGATGTTGGCGATCTTGGTGTGGGCCTCGACCAGCGCACGGCTTCGCAGTTCGTCGCTTTCCCATCCGCGCTCGGCGTACTCGCGCAGCTCCTGGCTCTGGATCAATAGCTCGCGCGCCTGCTCCTCGTAGCCCTTGACCAGCCGATGGATCGCGTCGCGAACCTTGGGATGCTCCTCGGGGTCCTTCCACAGCACATGCTCGAGGAAGCCGAGGTCGTCCTCGGTGACGATCGCGCGGCCCGAAAGAAAGGCGTGCGCACGCAGCACGTCGAGCGAGTTGCGCCAGCGCCGGTCGGAAACCACTATTTGCTGGCGCCCGAGTTCGCGGCGCAGCTCGGTGATGGCGCCGAACACGCTGCCCGGGACTTCGACCGCGCGAGTCTCTGCGCGCAACTCGTCGAGGTCGGCGAAGCTGAGCGTGGTGCGCGCGGCGGAACGCGTCCCCTCGAGCATCTTGAGAAAGCGGAACTCCTCGACGACGTAGTCGACGGTGAAGCGCAGCATGAAACGGTCGTAGAGCGCGGTCAGCTCTTCCTCGTCGGGCAGCTCGTTGGAGGCCCCGAACATCGTAATGAGCGGCACGCGCACGCGCTCGCGCCCGTTGTGGAACAGACGCTCGTTGATGATCGTCAGGAGCGCGTTGAGGATCGACGAGTTGGACTTGAAAATTTCGTCGAGGAACGCGATGTGCGCCTCGGGCAGCTTATGCGAGGTCACACGCCGGTAGTCGTCGTGCTCCAGGCCGCTTAAGCTCACCGCGCCGAAGATCTCCTCGGGCGTGCTGAACTTGGTGAGCAGCCACTGGAAATAGTCGGCGCCCTCGATCCGCCGGCATAGCTCGTCGGCCAGCATCGACTTGGCCGTGCCGGGCGGTCCGATGATGAGCACGTGGCTGCCCGAAAGGAGTGCGCAGAGCGCGCCGTCGATCAGTTCGGCGCGTTCCTGGAAGTTCTGGTTGAGTTCCTCGCGGATGCGCGCGAGGCTGGCTGCCGCGTTGGACATCGCTACCCCACCAATTCTTAGCAGAGCGCGCCCGCGCGCGCACGACGGCGTCGCATCCCATGCTTGCGGGGGATAGTCTGAGGCGTTACAACGGATCAATCACTCCACGCGCAGGCTCGGCAGGAGGTCTCGAATGGAAAAGGCGTTGGCAGGTGTAAAGGTCCTCGATCTGACGCAGTTCGAGGCCGGCACTTCATGCACCGAGATGCTGGCGTGGCTGGGCGCGGACGTAATCAAGCTGGAAACCCCCGGCAAGGGTGAGCAGGGGCGCTGGCAGTTGACCGAGAAGCCCGGCGTCGACTCGCACTACTTCATGCTGCTCAACGCCAACAAGCGCTCGATCACACTCAACCTTAAGGACGATCGCGGCAAGAAAATTTTCATCGAGCTGCTGAAAAAGGTGGACATCCTGTCCGAGAACTTCTCGCTCGGCACGCTGGAGAGCTGGGGCTTCGGATGGGAGCGCCTGCACGAGGTCAACCCGCGCCTCATCTACCTGACCATCAAGGGCTTCGGGACGTACGGGCCGTATAGCCAGTACAAGAGTTTCGACATGATCGCGCAGGCCGCAGGCGGCGCGATGGCGCTGACCGGGACGCCGGAGACTCTGCCGCTCAAGCCCGGCCCGACGATCGGCGATACCGGCACGGGGATGCACGCGGCGATCGGGGTGCTGGCGGCGTACATCCAGCGCGAGCGCACCGGCAAGGGACAGAAGGTCGAACTGTCGATGCAGGACGCGGTCCTGAATTTCTGCCGCGTGCCGATGATGGGCACGTACATCACGCACAAGCCGGTCCCGCGGATGGGCAACCGGATAGCCGCCGGCGCTCCCGCCGACACTTACCCCTGCGCCCCCGGAGGCGTCAACGACTACGTATATATCCTCTGCACGACGCCGGAGATGTGGACGAACCTGTGCAACGCGATCGGACGGCCGGAAATGGCCGTCGATGAGCGCTTCAAGGATCGGCGCGCGCGCCTTCACCACGTCGAAGAATTGACCGCGGCGATCAATGAGTGGACCACCAAACACACCAAGCATGAAGTGATGCAAATCCTGGGTGAGGCCGACGTGCCCTGCGGCAAGGTGCTCGACAGCGTGGAATTGCTCAACGACCCGCATCTGCGCGAGCGCGGCATGATCGTCACTGTGCAGCATCCGGTGCGCGGCGAATTCACGATGCCGGGATGCCCGGTAAAGCTCGAGGATTCGCCGGTCGAAGTCACAAGCGCGCCGCTGCTCGGCGAGCACAACAACGAAGTCTTCGCCAAGTACCTCGGCTTCGACGCCGCCGAGCTCGAACGCCTCAAGCAGGAAGGCGTAATCTAAGGGCCCCGCTGTCGCCCGCGCGCTGCTCGCTTTCATCTGCAGGTGGCGCAGACGATTACCTCCACAGACATGTTTGGGGACATGTTTGACGCGGCCGAGCTGCTCAAAAAAGAGGGCCCCGGCCTGCTCCGTGCCTTCATCCGCAGCCACCGCGGCGCGGTCTCGGCCGATTTGCGTTTCGAGGCGATGTTCAGCCGTTCCAGCTCGGCGACCGACGGCGAGCCGCGTTCAGCTCACGAGGGCGAGAGCGCCGGCTTCAGCGTGAGCGTGCGGGTCTGCGAGCGCTCCGGTGTTTCCAGCACGGGTCAGACCGGCGTCGAGCTTGGCCGTCTCGCGACGCATCCGGCGCGGATGCTCGCAGCCATTCGCGCGGGTCTGGCCGAGGCATACGAGCGCGCGCGGCTCGGGGCGCGCGAGAAAGCCGCGCTGATCCGCGCGATGAATGCACGCTCGGGAAACTCGGAAAGCGCGGGACGCGCCGGGAGCCTCGCGAGCGCGGAGCCTGCGCCGCGCGCCGCGGTGCATGACGAGGTCGAGGCCGTCTATCAGCGCGACCCGCGCGCACTCGACCCCGGCGAGCTCAGGCGCTTATGCCGCGAGGCTTCCGCCTGCGTCGCCGGGCTCGGTCCGGAGATCGCATTCAACGCGGTCGCGGCGCTGAGCGAACTGCGCGAGGAACTGTTCATCAGCAGCGACGGCACCCTCATCAGCCAGGGCTTCGCGTTTTCGCAGGGCGATTGCTACATCGTTGCGCAAAGCGGCGACGGCCATCAGGAAATCTACGACACGATCGGGCAGCAGCGCGGCCTCGAGTGCCTGGCCGAGGGATGGCGCGACGAGCTGATGCCGAATCCGAACCTGCTCAAGTTCGCGCTCGAGCTCGCGGGCGAGGCCCGCGAATTGGCCGCGGCGCCGGTGCTCAAGCCGCCTGACGTCGAAGTCACGGTAGTCACCGACCCGCATTTCAACGCGCTCGTCTCGCACGAGATCATCGGCCATCCGAGCGAGGCCGATCGCGCGCTGAAGATGGAAGCGGCGTACGCGGGACGGAGCTGGTTTTTGCGCTCGCTCGAGGACAACGAGATTGGCCGCCCGGTCGGCTCGCCGCTGATGAGCGCCTGCTCCGACCCCAGCCTCGCCGGTTACGGTCATTACCGTTACGACCATGAGGGGACACGCGCGCGGCGTGTGATGCACGTCGAAAAGGGAGTGTTCCGCGGCTTTCTCAACTCGCGCGAGACAGCCGCCGTGCTCGGCGTCGAGCCCAACGGATCGGCGCGCGCGAGCGAGGTCTTTTACGTCCCGCTCATCCGGATGTCGAACACTTTCCTGATGCCTGGAGAGAGCGATCCGCAACAGATCATCGCCGACGTCGAGCACGGCTACTACGTTTGCGGCAGCGCGGTGCCGTCGATCGCGGAATCGCGCGAGAACTTCCGCATCTCGGCGCGCCGGGTCTACGAAATCGATCACGGCCGGCTCGGTCGCCTCTACCGCGCGGGAAGCGTGATCGCGGACTCCAAGGATTTCTTCATGCACGTCGACGCGGCCGGCAACGATCTGCGGCTTATCGCGATTCCCAACTGCGGCAAGGGGCAGCCGATGCAGGTCAAGCGGATGTCCAACGGCGGCCCGACGCTGCGTTCGCGTGCGCGGCTCGGTGGGGGATGAGCCAAGGGATGACGCGGCGATGCGTGCGGCGGCGGAACTGAAAAAGTTCGTGCGCGAGGCGCGCACGATGCTCGCGCGCGAACGCGATCTCGCCGAGTTCGAGGTCTATTGCGCCTCGGCCGAGCATCGCGTGGCGCGTATCGCCTACACCTCGGACATTCCGTCCCGCGGCGTCGAGGAGTTGAAGTCGCACGTGGCCGACGGCTTCACAGTGCGAATCGTGATGCGTCGCGACGCGCGCGAGATCGGCACCGCGACCGAGGCCGGCGACTTGAGCCTCGAAGCGCTGCGGGCGGCGCTCGTTCGCGCGCGCAGCGCGGCGCTGGTCGATCCGCATTTTCCCGGGCTTCCCGGCACGCCGCGTAAGCTTTCGCCAAACTCGGCCGGTCCGGCCGACGCGGCGGCCGGCGGCCTGATGCGCGCCAGCGACGCCTCGCTGGTCGAAGCGGCGTGGCGAATCGTCGGCGGTGCGCTCGAGGCTTTCACGATGCCGCCGGCGGCGGCGCGAATTATCGAGACGTCGGCGCCCGGCCTGGTGCTGGGCGGCGACGTCTCAATGATGCGCGATCGGATGGCACTTGCGAGCTCGAACTTCGACGACGTGCGGGCCGAGACCGGGGCGCACTTCACCTCCACGGTGACGGCGCTTATCGAATCGCTCGGCGCGAAGGGCACCGCGTCGGCGCTCGGCGCGACGCTCGGCGGGATGCGCGCCGCTTCGGAGCGGGCCGGGCGCGACGCGGTAACGCGCGCGCTCGCGCTGGGCGGCGGCGAACGGCCGCCGGGTGGAACGTATCGCGTGGTGTTCGGCCCGCAGCCGGTCGCGGAAATACTCAACTACATGGTGATTCCATCGCTCTCCACCGGCGCGTTTCACGCCGCCAGCACGGCTTATCACGGACGCTTCGGCACGCAGGTGATGGACGCTCGCCTGACCCTGCTCGACGATCCCGCGGCCGCGCGCGGCGCGATTCGCCGGCGGCTGACGTGCGAGGGGCTGCCTGCGCGCCGCACGACGATGATCCGGGACGGACTGCTGGTCGGGTTGCTGTCGAATTTCTACGACAGTCATCGCCTTGCGACCGACGAGCATCGCACCGAGAAACTCGGGCCGCTCGGCGCCGAGCAAGCCGGTTTCCCGCCCAACAGTGGATATCGCCTGGGCGAGAGCGCGGTGCGTCGCTTCGATGCGCATCCCGGATCGTGCGCGACCAACGTGATAATGCGCGCGCGCGGCGGACAAAGTGAACGCGAGCTGATTCGCGCGGTGGGCGAGGGCATCTACGTCGGCCGCGTCTGGTACACCTATCCGATAAACGGGCAGCGTGCGGGCGACTTCACCTGCACGGTGAGCGGCGATTCCCACCTGATTCGCAATGGCGTGATGGCGGCGCCGCTCGCGCCCAACGCACTCCGGATCAACGCCAACATCGCGCAGGTCTTCGCGCATCCGTTTGGCGTCGGCAACCGCGCCGAGCCGGCACTGGTGTGGGGCGCGCCCGAGGCGTACTACACCAGCGCGCTCGCGGCCTCAGCAATCCCGTTCGCGGCAATCGAGGCGTCGCAATCGTCTATGGAATGATGATAAGGCGCGTCGGCTCGCGGTTACGTCCGGCGAGAATCCGGCGTCACACGGTTAGGGAATTTTGGTCCTGGGACTATCGCTGACATCGCCCGAGATCTTTTCGTTGTCTTTGTAGACATCGGTCCATCGCTTGAACCCGTTAGGATCCCATCGATGCCACACGCCTTCGCGTTTGCCGTTGCGGTACTCACCTTCGATCGCCTTGGAGCCGTTGGCATACCAACTCGTGTGCATCCCGTTCTGCACACCGTCGGTGTAATGGTCGACTGAGGCGCGCTGCCCGTTGGCGTGCCACATCGTCCATTCGCCCGACTGTTTGCCGTCGTGGTAGTTGCCCTCGATCATCCTGGCGCCGCTCAAGTTGTAGACGACGAACGCGCCGTCCTTGACCGGCACGCCGCCGACATCCTTCTCGCACCAGATTTCGGTGCCATCGGGCGGCGGCGAGCCCTTGAGCTCGGCGCCGTCGGGGCAGCTTTTCGGAACGGCCGCGACCTTATTCGCATCCGCGAGTTTGCATCCGTTGAAAGCGAGCCCAAGCGAGATCAGCAGGATCAGCGCGGCCATCCCGGCCGCGAGGCTAAGCGCTCGACGCAGAGGCTGGGCAACCATCGCATCCAAGCTTACACGGTCCGCGCGCGAGAGAAAGCGTCCCGCGTCCCTTCTCAACGCTTCAAAGATAAGGGGCGATGAGACCGTGGTCTCATCGCCCCTGTCGAGTTCACCCGGCCGACGCCCGCAATGCGTGCGGCGCGCGGTCGGCCGTCAGTTTGTGCCGGTCGACCCGAGCAGGTTGCCGCCGAGGGTTGGATGGCCGACGGTCTTGTCGCCGATCACGTTGACCAGCGCGGGCTTGCCCGATTTGAAAGCGCGATCCAGCGCCGGGATTATCTGGTCGGGGTCGGTGACGTTCTCGCCATGGCATCCCATCTCGGCGAAAATCTTGTCGTAGCGAATATCCTGGAGCATGTTGAACGGGTCGGTGCGGTCCTTCAGCAGCGGCATCGACTCGAAGCTCGGTCCCCACGAGCTGTTGTTCCACAACAGGCACACGATCGGCAGCTTGTAGCGCGCCGCCGTCTCCATGTCCCAGCCGCCGATACCCAGGCCGCCGTCGCCCATCACCATCACGACCTGCGCGCCGGGCCGCGCGAGCTGCGCCCCGATTCCCATCCCGAAGCCGTGGCCGACCGGCGCCAGCGGTCCGGCGTCGATCACCTGGCCTGGGAAACGGCACACGAAGTTCTGGCTCATCCATCCCGAGAGCGTGAAACTGTCGATGACGACGGTGCAATTCTTGTCGAGCACCGAGACCAGGTCGCGGGCGAGCCGCGACGGATGGATCGGGCGGTTGGTCTGAAACTTCTTGGCGTTCTCGACCACCTGCTGCTCGAAGTTGGAGCGAACCTCGGCCAGCTCCTTGATCCACTGCGAGCTGCGGTTCTTCGAAAAGTCTAGCTTGAGTTCCTTTATACGGTTGATCATCTGACGCAGCACGAGCTTGGGATCGCCGACCAGCGGAACCTCGGCCGGCACTTGCCATCCGATACGGCTCGGCGTCGGGTCGACTTGGATGTATTTAGCCTTGTCGTTCCAGGTCTTGGGGCGCCCGAAGTGCTCGCCGCTCCAAAAGCGGAAGCCCAACGTGAGCACAACGTCGGCGCGCCCGGTGAAGGGCTTCTTGAAGGCGCCGCGAACCGCCAGCGGATGCTCCTCGGACACCGCGCCCTGGCCGGCGCGTCGCGCGTAGACGGGAATCGAGGTAAGCTCGACGAACTCGCGCAACTCGGGGCCGGCCTGCGACCAGAAGATTCCGTCGCCGCCGGCGATCAGCGGGCGTTCCGCCGCCACCAGCAGTTCGAGCGCGCGGTCGATCTTTGTCGGGTCGCCCGCCGAGCGAACGTCGTCGACCGTGAAGCGCATCCCTCCGGGGCTCTGCCGTTTGTCTTCATCGCCGTGGTACAGGATGTTCTGCGGAATCTCGACCAGCGCTACGCCTTGCGGTGGCGTGATCGCCTCGCGAAAGGCCAGGCGCATGTCGAATTCGATCGTGCTCCAGTCGGTCACGCGCTTGGTGTATTTGGCGAAGCTGCTCAGCATCTCGGAGCCGTAGGCCTCCTGGAAGGAGCCTTGATGATCCTCGGTATTTGGATGCTGACCCGAGACGCAGACCACGGCGCTGTTGGTCATCGCGGCGAGGCAGAGCCCGGTCATCGCGTTGGTCAGCCCGCATCCTGCTGTAACCATGCACACCCCGGCTTCGCCGGTCATCCGCGCATAGGCGTCGGCGGCGTAGGCGGTCGCCTGCTCGTGACGCATGTGGATAAGCTTGATTTCGTTGGCACGTAGCTGGGCGAGGATCGGGAACAGATGGCCGCCATTGATGGAAAAACAATACCGCGCCTTGTTCTCTCGCATCACGCGGGCGACCAATTCACCACCGTCGACTTTAGGCATCAGCAAAACCTCCCTGGCAATTTGGGCTGACCGTGGCACTAGAATGGGCGAGCCGCGCCCCCCGGGCGGCTCACCCAAACCGTGCGCGAACCGGGTCGCGTATTGACCCCGGGGCTTGCCCTGCGGGAATCCTTGCACATTTTCGGCGAGGGCGGAAATGGCGGAATGAGATGATAGTTGATCGATGCGCGGATGCCTGTCACGTTGTTAGGCCATAAAGTCTTGCGAAAGGTGTTGGTGTTTTATCCGTATCAACGGTCGATGAAGAGACTGTTCGCAATAGTGCTGATGTCGATGTCGTGGGTGCTATGCGCCCGGGCTGCGCGCGCCTACACTTTGCTCAATCCCGATAGCTGGCCCGGCTATCTCAATCCCAACACCTGGCCGACCGTGCTCAACCCGCACAACTGGCCCTTCACTCTCGTGCCGGTCCCCGAAATCGAGACCGACCCTAACTCCGGCGTGACCTACGGCGTGCTTGCCGCGATGCTGTTCACCGACAAGCAGGGCGAGATCAACAACATCCTGGCGCCCGACATCATCAGCAACCCGACTCTGGGGCCCGGTGGCACGTTTCGCTATCTCGGGTACCCTTCGTCGGACACGCAGTACTACGTGATCGCCGGGTTCGAGGAAAAGATCGCGCGCCACGTTGATTTGGACTACGCGACCGGCCGCACTCATCAAGGGGATTTTTCCTTCGAAGGGCACTTCTTCTTCGAGCGCGATCCGACCGAGCGCTTCTTCGGAATCGGCAACAGCTCCTCCGAGGGCAACGAGAGCAACTACACGACCGAGCAGCTCTACTTCCAAGGGACGGTCGGCTACAACATCAGCCCGCGCCTGCAGGTCGCGCTGGTCGAGCGGCCGCGTTATGTGCGGCTTTTCAACGGCGCCTTCGAGTCGATTCCGAGCATCTTCAAGGAGTTTCCCAACATCAAGGGGCTTAACGGCGGCACCGAAGTGCTCAACCAGATTCAGGCCAGCTACGACACCCGCGACTCGGTCGACCTCCCCACCGAGGGCGGCTACCAACTGATTTACGCCTCGATCGCCGATCGCCGCTTCCTGAGTTCGGTTTCGTATACCCGGTTCGGCGCCGACATCCATCATTACTTCCCAATCGGTCCCAAGATCACGCTCGCCACGCATGGCTACCTGCAATACATGCCGTCCGGCAACGAGGTCCCGTTCTGGTCGATGGCTCGGCTGGGCGGCGAGTCGAGCCTGCTGTTCAACCAGCAGACGCTGCGTGGCTATGGCGCGGGACGGTTCGTCGATAACAACCTGTTCGACATCAACGTCGAGATGCGCTCGCGGGTGTGGGAAACCGATATTTTCAACACCCACGGCATCCTGGAGCTGGCGCCGTTTTTCGACGTCGGCCGTGTCTTCCACAATCCGGGCGAAGATTTCGTCACCGACCTGCATCCGGTGGGCGGGATGGGTTTTCGCGGAATCGCTGAGCCGTTCGTCGTCGGTTATGTCGATGTCGGCTGGGGCGGTGAGGGCGCGGCGGTGTTTTCGGGAATCAACTACCCGTTCTAGCGTCCTTTCCAACGTCTGCGGCCGCGCCTAATCCCGGCCCGCTCTTATGGAAGCCCGACCAAACAACGAAGCGCGTCAAAAGACCGGCTCCGATCACGTCGCACCCGATTGCCGCGGGATGAATTTCTACCGCGCCGACGACGCGTTTCGCGGCCTGCTCGGCCTCTATATGGAGCCGGCGTTGCGCGCCCACCTCGAGCCCCATCTCGATCGCCTCGGCGCACTCGCGGGCGGCCGCCTCGACGAGCTTGCCGACGCCGCCGACAAGCATCCGCCGGTGCTCCATCCGCGTGACCGCTTCGGTCGCGACGAGGATTGGATCGAGTATCATCCGGCCTACCGCGAGATGGAGCGGATCGCGTTCAGCGAATTGGGCCTGCACGCGATGAGCCATCGCGCCGGCGTGCTCGGATGGCCCGCGCCGATGCCGCCAATCGCCAAGTACGGCTTCCAGTACCTGTTCGTGCAGGCGGAGTTCGGCCTGATGTGTCCGGTCAGCGTCTCGGACACCAGCAACTTCATCATTCTTCGCTATGGCAGCGACGAGCTAAAACGCAAGCTCGTTTCCCGCCTGCTTTCGCAGGACCCGGCCGAGAT
The DNA here is from genome assembly GCA_963810495.1 of uncultured delta proteobacterium. GTDB lineage: Bacteria > Desulfobacterota > Binatia > Binatales > Binataceae > JAKAVN01. Next base: position 414,662 of record CAWENP010000008.1, on the reverse strand, counting down.
GTGGAAGGGCACGCAGTTCATGACCGAGAAGTCGGGCGGCTCGGACGTGGGCGCACTGGAGAGCGAGGCGCGGCAGGAGAACGGCGAGTGGCGGCTTTACGGCGAGAAATGGTTCTGCTCGCACACCGACGCCGACCTGGCGCTCATCCTGGCGCGTCCGCAGGGCGCGGCCACCGGCACGCGCGGCCTGGGGCTGTTCGCGATGCCGCGGCGGCTCGAAGACGGCAGCCGCAATCGCTACCGCATCGTGCGCCTGAAGGACAAGCTCGGCACGCGCTCGATGGCGAGCGGAGAGATCCGGCTCGAGGGTGCATTCGCATGGCAGGTCGGAGAGCTGCGCTCCGGCTTCAAGCAGATGCTCGACCAGGTCAACCTGTCGCGGCTCTCGCACGGCGTGCGCGCGGCCGCGATGATGCGCCGCTGCTTCAACGAGGCGCTGTGCGTGGCCCGCAACCGCATCGCGTTTGGCCGCGCCCTGATCGAAATGCCGCTCGTGCGCCGTCAGTTGCTGAAGCTGATGGTGCCGGCAGAGCAGGCGCTCTCGATGTACGCGTGGACGGCCGACGTGATGGGCCGCACCAATCGCGGCGATGAAGGCGCGGCGCATCTGCTGCGTATCCTGACCCCGCTGTTCAAATTCCGCGCGTGCCGCGACAACTTGCGCGTGGCGACGGGCGCGATGGAGGTGCGCGGCGGCAACGGCTATATCGAGGACTGGATAAATCCGCGTCTGGTCCGCGACGCGCAAATCGGCGTGCTCTGGGAAGGCACCAGCAATATCAACGCCCTCGATGCGATCGGCCGCGCGGCGGCGAAAATGGGCGCGCACGAGGCGCTCGGTGCGGCGCTGCACGCGCGCTTGGCCGAGGCCTCGCGAGTGCCGCGGAAGTTTCGCGCGCGGCTTGGCGAGTCGATCGATCGCGCGGTCGCCTTCGCAGGGCGCACGTCGGGCGCCGAGGGCGAGAGGCTCGCGCGGATGGCGGCGGGCGCGCTTTACAACGCCGCCACGGCGGTGCTGATGGCTTGGGAGGCGGCGCGCCTGGACAAAGGCCGGCGGCTGTTGCTTTCACGGATGGTCGTCGAGCATCGTCTGAGCGCGCAGGATCCGCTCGCGCCGCTGAGCGAAGCGTGGGAAGAGCGAGCCGCGGCGATGCTGCTCGGCGAGAGGGCCGTCACGCTTGACGCGGCCGCCACGCTGGTCAATTCGTAGGGTCCAGAATTGTCGTAGGGTTACCCCGGCGCTCGCGCGCGCCGCATGGCGCGCGCGAGCGCGAGCGCCGCGGCCACCGGGTCATCGGCGCCGAATACGGCGCCGATGACGGCGACTCCGGCGGGGCGGCTGCCGCCATCGGCGGCGGCCGCCCCGCCGGGCGTGCTCAGTGCCGCTACGCGCTCGGCGGTGACTCCGCCGAGCGCGTAGAGCGGCATCGCGGCTGCGGCCCGGCACGCGGCGCCGAGGGACTCGACGCCGCGTGCCGGGCCATAGCCGGACTTCGAGAGCGGCGGCCACACCGGCCCAAATACCGCGAAGTTGGCACCTGCGGCGGCCGCATCCGCGGCCTCCGCGGCGCTATGCGTCGAGACGCCGACTAGGCGCGACGACCCTATGAGCCGTCGCGCGTCAGCGATCGCGATCGAGTCGGCGGGCAGATGCACGCCGTCGGCCCCGGCGGCTAGAGCGACGTCGATCCGGTCATTTACGATCAGATATACGCCGTGCCGGGTGCAGATCGGCCGCAGCGCCGCGGCGAATTGATAAAGCTCGCGACCGTCGAGATCCTTTTCGCGAAGCTGGAGCGCAACGCGCACACCGGATGGATCGCGTGCGAGCGCGCCCAGCACTTCGTCGCAGACTTGGACGAGATCGCGCGGTGCGACCAGGCGGCGATCGCTAATCAGGTAGAGCTGAAATTCGGCCGGCGTACGGAGCGCGCTGTCCAATGGTGGCCCTAAGGAATGTCGCGGCTCTAACGTAATGTCGCGCGAATGTCGCGGCCCTAGCGAATCAATCCGCTGAGCGGGCTCGAGGCCGTCGCGTAAAGCTTCTGCTCGATTCGTCCCGCGAGATAAGCGATGCGTCCGGCTTCGATCGCGAGCTTCATCGCACGCGCCATCGCGATCGGATCCTTTGCGCCCGCGATCGCGGAGTTGATCAGCAATCCGTCGGAGCCAATTTCCATCGCTTCGGCCGCGTCCGACGCCGTGCCCACGCCCGCATCCACGATCACCGGGACCTTCGCTTGCTCGATGATGATGCGTAGGTTGAAGGGGTTGCGGATGCCCATGCCGGAGCCAATCGGCGCCGCCAGCGGCATCACCGCCGCGCATCCGATCTCCGCCAGCCGCAGACATGCCACCGGATCGTCGGTGATGTAGGGCAGCACCTTGAAGCCTTCCTTGACCAGGATCTTCGCCGCCTCGATCGTCGCCGTCACGTCGGGGAAGAGCGTCTTCTGATCGCCGATGACTTCGAGTTTGACCATGTCACCCACGTCGACCTCGCGCGCCAGCCGGCAGGTGCGCACCGCTTCTTCGACCGTGTAGCATCCGGCCGTGTTGGGCAGGATCTGGTAGCGCTTGGGGTCGATGTAATCGAGCAGGTTCTCGCTCTTGCGATCTGCGATATTGACGCGGCGCACCGCCACCGTGACGATCTCGGCGCCGCTCGCCTCGACCGCCGCGCGCGTCTCCGCGAAGTCGCGGTACTTGCCAGTGCCGACGATCAGTCTGGAGTGAAAAACCTTGCCGGCCAGTTCGAAATGATCATGTTCCATGGCATGTTCCATCTATCGATCATATACGGGCCGCGCGCCCGGTGCGCGAGGCTTGTGCGCTACCCGCCTCCAACGAAGTTGATTACCTCGACCGTGTCGCCAGGTTTGAGCCTGACCGCGTCGTATTGCGCGCGCGGGATCACGGCCTGGTTGATTTCGACCGCCACCCGGCCGCGGCGCATTTTGAGCCGTTCGAGCAGCGCGGGCAGACCGGCGTCGCCTTCGATCGTATACTCATCACCGTTGAGCTGAATTGCGAAGCGCGATGAAATCTGGGGCATTGAAAAAGCCGCTTCCCCGATTTCGGGCAAGCGGCTTTAGGCGGAACCGCGAACGTTCCGCCGTGTAGCAAGGGGCGGAGCGCGGCTTTCCCTACGCCGGCATTACCCGGATCAGGTTCGAGGGGTTTACTGTTCTCAGTGCGCCCTTCGTGCGCGCACACCCCCAGCCAATTCTGTCAATATCACTTGGGCGGGGGAGTGTCAAAAAAGAGGTCAGGCCGGTATCATCAACCGCGTCCGGGGAAAGAATCACAAGGACGGTTTCAATCATCGATGGAAATCGCTAACGGGCCGCCGACCGTGGCCGAGATCGACCTGGGGGCGCTGGGCGCCAACTACCGGGCGATCAAATCAGCCGGCCGCGGCGCGGAACTGATGGCGGTGGTCAAGGCCGACGCCTACGGGCACGGCGCGATCGAAGTCACCCGCGCGCTGCGCGGTGAAGGCTGCGGCCATTTCGGCGTTGCTCGGGTCTGCGAAGCGCGCGAGTTGCGCGCGGCCGGCGTGCGCGAACGGATTTACCTCCTCGGAGGATTTCTCGCCGGTGAGGCAGAGGAGATCGTCGGTCTCGACGTCACGCCATTCGTGTACGATGTGGCGCTGATCGCGCCGATGCAGCGCGCGGTGGAAGCGCAGGCGCGCGCGAATTTCCTGATTCACCTGAAGATAGACAGCGGCGCGACCCGTCTCGGAATTCTGCCCGGCGAACTGGACCAGGCGATCGCGGAACTCGCCCGCGCGCCGTCGCTGACAGTCGAGGGCGTGTGCACCTTGCTGGTCAATGCCGGCGATCCTCGAAGTCCCGTGACGGGCGCGCAGCTTGAAGTGTTCAACGCCGCGGCGGCGCGGCTGCGGGCGGCCGGGATCGATCTGCGGGTCGCCCACGTCGCCAACTCCGCCGCCTCCATCCTGCGGCCCGACGCGCACTACGGCCTGCTGCGCCCCGGGCTTGCGATTTATGGACTGCCGCCCGTGCCAGCCGTGCGCGAGCGCGTCGAACTGCGGCCCGTGATGACCTTCAAGACTCGCGTGGTCCAGGTCAAGCGCGTGCCAGCGGGAGTCGGCGTCAGCTATGGCCATACCTTCGTCACGCCGCGGCCTAGCGCGATCGGCGTGCTCGCGGTCGGCTACGCCGACGGCTATCGGCGCGGACTTCAGCACGGCGGTGAGGTGATGATACGCGGGCGGCGTGCGCCGGTGGTCGGCGCGGTCTGCATGGACCTCACGATGGTCGATCTGACCGACGTGCCCGGCGCGGCGGTCGGCGACGAGGTCATCCTGTGGGGGGGTGCGGGCGAAGCGATGATCAGCGTCAATGACATCGCGCGTCTCGCGCAGACCATCTCCTACGAGATGCTCTGTACGGTCGGCAAGCGAGTGCCTCGCGTTTATCGCAAGGCGGCCTGAGATGGAAACCGGCGCGGTAAAAATCACCCGGGCGCTGCTCGGCGTCTCGGACAAGGCGGGGCTCGGCGAACTCGCGCGGGCGCTGGCCGCGCGCGGAGTCGAAATAGTCTCGACCGGCGGCACCGCGGCGGCTCTGGAAGCGACCGGGATCAAGGTCCGCGGAGTTGAGAACTTTACCGGCTCACCCGAGATGCTCGACGGGCGGGTCAAGACGCTCCATCCCAAGATTCACGGCGGAATTCTGGCGCGGCGCGCCGATGAAAATCATCAACGCCAGATGCGCGAGCACGGGATCGAGCCGATCGACCTGGTGGTGGTCAACTTTTATCCCTTCGAACGCACGGTCGAGCGCGCCGGCGTGAGCCTCGACGACGCGATCGAGAATATCGACATCGGCGGCCCGACGCTGGTGCGGGCGGCGGCAAAGAACTGGAATGACGTCGCAGTGGTGGTCGACCCGGCCGACTATCCGGCGCTGATCGAGGAACTGGCGAGCGGCGGCGGGACGCTTGGGCGGGAGACCCGATGGCGTCTGGCGCGCAAGGCGTTTGCGCGCGTGACCGCTTACGATTGCGCGATTTCGAATTACCTCGGCGCGATCGAGAACGGCGAGCGCCGGCCGCTCGGCGAAACCTTCAGCCTCTCGCTGCCGCGCGAGCAGCCGCTTCGCTACGGCGAGAATCCGCATCAGGTGGGAGCGCTCTACGGGCGTTTCCTCGAAATCGCCGAACAGCTTCACGGCCGCGAGCTTTCCTTCAACAACGTCTTCGACATCAGCTCGGCGGTCAACCTGATGCTCGACTTCGCCGGCTACAAGGACGCCGTGGTCGCGATCCTCAAGCACAACACGCCGTGCGGCGTGGGCGTCGGCGCTACATTGCTTGAGGCCTGGGAGAAGGCGTTCGCGACCGATCCCGACTCGCCCTTCGGCGGGATAATTATCGCCAATCGCCCGTGGGACCTGGCGTTCGCCGAGGCCGTCGACGAATTGTTCACCGAGGTTTTGATTGGCACCGCCTTCGATACCGGCGTGCTGGAGTTTTTGCGCAAGAAAAAGAATCGGCGCGTCATGCGGTTTCGATCCCGAGGCGGTGCGGCGCGAGGACCTCGATCTCAAACGCGTCGTCGGCGGGCTGCTGGTGCAGACGCCCGACCTCAGTCTCGAGGACCCGCGCGAGGGCAAAGTCGTGACGCGGCGCGCGCCGACGCCTGCGGAACTGTGCGCGATGGAATTCGGCGTCCGGGTATGCAAGCACATCAAATCCAACGCGATCGCCTTCGTCACCGAGGATCGCACGCTGGCGATCGGCGGCGGCGCGACCTCGCGAATCGACCCGCTCTACGCGGCGCGTGAGAAGGCCTCGCGGCTTAAAGTATCACTTAAAGATTCAGTCCTGGTCTCAGAGGCGCTGTTTCCCTTCCCAGACGGGCCGGCGCTCGCCGCCGAGGCCGGCGCCACGGCGATCGCGCAGCCGGGCGGTGCGATGCGTGATTCCGAGGTCATCGCGGCCGCCGACGCGCACGGACTCGCGATGGTCTTTACGGGAGTGCGCCACTTCCGGCACTGAGCGCCCCACGTCACAATGGAATAGCGGCCATCACGCCGCGCGGAAGTCCTGATTCGATGGAGATCGCTGGCCCGATTGATGTCGGCGGCCCGACGAAGGCACCGGCCCGATGAAAATATTGGTGATAGGCAAGGGCGGCCGCGAGCACGCGTTGCTCTGGCGGCTCAACCAGAGCGAGACGGCGCGCAAGCTCTACTGCGCCGGCGGCAATCCCGGGATAAGCCAGCTCGCGCAGATAGTTCCCGTCGCGCAGAACGATTTCGCCGGTCTGGTCGATTTCGTGCGCCGCGAGAAAATCGATCTCACCGTGGCCGGACCCGAGGATCCGCTGGCCGCGGGAATCGTCGACGAGTTCGATCGCGCGGGACTCAGAATTTTCGGCCCGACGAAGGCCGCCGCGCAGTTGGAGTCGAGCAAGGCGTTCGCCAAGGCCGTGATGAGCGAGGCGGGCGTCCCGACCGCGCGCTTCGAGGTCTTCGACGAGGCCGAGCCGGCGCGCCGATGGGTTCGGGCGCGTGGCGGACCGATGGTGGTCAAGGCGGACGGCCTCGCCCTGGGCAAGGGCGTCGTGGTGTGCGAGGACGCCGTGGCCGCGCTGGCCGCGGTCGACGACGCGATGGAGCGTCGGCGTTTCGGCGCGGCCGGCGCGCGGGTCGTGATCGAGGAGCGGCTTAAGGGCGAGGAGCTTTCCTTCTTTGCGCTGTGCGACGGCGAAAATGCGATCGCGCTCGGCTTGGTGCAGGATCATAAGGCCGCCTTCGACGGCGACTGCGGTCCCAACACCGGCGGGATGGGCGCGTATACGCCGGTGCCGCACTTCGGCCCGGCGCTCGAGGCGCGCGTGATGGGCGAGGTGGTGATGCCGACGCTCGGCGCGATGCGCGCGCGCGGCGCGCCGTTTCGCGGCGTGATGTTCGTGGGGCTGATGGTCGATGGCGAGCGAATCAACGTGCTCGAGTACAACGTGCGCTTTGGCGATCCTGAATGCGAGCCGCTGATGATGCGTTTCGAGGGCGACCTGGCCGAGACGCTGCTCGCCTCGGCCGAGGGCCGGCTGAGTAGCGTGAACGTCAGGCTTTCGCCGCGCGCCGCCGCGGCCGTGGTGCTCGCTTCGGGCGGATATCCGGGCGAGTATCGCAAGGGCGTCGCGATAAGCGGGCTTGAGCGGATCGACGGGGCCGAGCCGTCGGACGCGAAGGTGCGATGGGCGCTGCAGAAAACCCGCGTAAAGGTTTTTCACGCGGGGACCGCGACGCATGAACGGCGGCTGGTGTCCGACGGCGGACGGGTGCTGGTGGTGACCGCGATGGCCGCGGATTTGCGCCGCGCGGTTGCCGCTGCCTACGAAGCGGCCGCGATGATCGAGTTCGAAGGCATGCAGATGCGCCGCGATATCGCCCACCGCGCGCTCGACCGCCTCCCTCAATGAGCCGTTTCGAGAAATTCCCGATTGTGGCCGAGAATTTCGGAGCGCCTCGCGTTGGCTGAGAACAGTCCCACTGCTATCAGCGACGCGCTGGCGGCGCTGACGGCCGGCGAAGCGATCGTCTATCCAACGGAGACGTTCTACGCGCTCGGCGTGGACGCGCTCTCGCCGAAAGCGCTGGAGCAGCTGTTCGCGATCAAGGGACGCGAGCCCGGAAAGCCGGTCGCCCTGATCGCGGCCGACACAGCGATGGCATTCGCGGTCGCGCGCGAGGTGCCGGCCCAGGCGCGCGTTCTCGCCGAGGCGTTCTGGCCCGGACCGCTTACGCTGGTGCTGCCCGCGCGCGACGGAATTTCTGCCGCGCTCATCGGTGCCGACGGCGGAGTCGGCGTGCGCGTTTCGTCGCATCCGCTCGCCCGCGCGCTCGCCGCCCGGCTGCGAGGTCCGCTCACCGCGACCAGCGCGAATCTGGCGGGCGAGCCGCCGGCCGTGGAACCCGAGGCGGCGCATCGCGCGCTCGGCGATAAAGTTAAAGTATTTGTTGAGGATGGAAGGCTTGCCGGTGGCGCGCCCAGTACCGTGGTCGCCATGGACCGCTCGGGGATGCGCGTGCTGCGCCCGGGCGCGGTAAGCGAGCGCCAATTGGCCGCCGCGCTTAAGAGCGGCGCATCGAGATGAGGCTTGAGCAATGGCGATGACGCACCGAATCGAACCTTTCGCGGGGCTGCTCTACGATCCCGAGCGAGTCGGCGTGCTGAGCAACGTCGTCGCACCGCCGTATGACCTAATCGACAAAGCGCGCCAGGACGCGCTCTACGCGCGCAGCCTTTATAACGTCGTGCGCCTGGAACTCAACCGCGATCCGGACCGCTACGCCTCGGCGGCGCGCACGCTCGGCGAATGGCTCAGCGATGGGGTGCTCAAGCGCGCCCCACGGCCAGCGATTTATTTGTACTCGCAGTTTTTTGAGATCGAGGGGCGCCTGCTCAGACGAGACGGATTTATCGTGCGCATCCGGCTGGAGGAGTTCAGCGCCGGCCGAATCCTGCCGCACGAGCGGACTTTTCCCGCCGCCAAACAGGACCGGCTCGAACTGCTGACCGCGCTCAACACGAACGTCAGCTCAGTGTTCGGCCTTTACGCGGGCGCACACCCGGCGCTTGCCAGTCTCACGGCCGAGCTTACGGCGCATGAGCCCGCGCTGGAAGTCACCGACGACCTCGGCATCCGCAACCAGTTGCGTCCGATCGAGGACGAGGCGGAGATCGCGACGATTCAGCAGGAACTCGAGAGCTCGCGCATCTTCATCGCCGACGGCCACCATCGCTACGAAACCGCGCTCGAGTATCGCCGCCGCCGGCGCGCCGCCGAACACGATCCTGCCGCCGCGCGGCCCTACGACTACACGATGATGACGCTGGTCGCCTGCGACGATCCGGGGCTCGTGATCCTGCCAACGTATCGTGTGGCGCGGCGCCTCGATCCAGAGACGATAGCGTCCTTCGATTCGCGGGTCGCGCCATTGTTCGCGGTCGAGGAGTTCAGCAGCCCCGACATGATGCGCGCGGCGCTGGCGAAAGCGGGGCAGGGCGCGATCGCGGTCGCGCTCGGCGGCGAACGAGTCAAGCTGCGGCTCTTGCGGCTCAAGGATCCGAGCGCGATGGCTGACGCGATGCCGGGGGCTCCGCCAGCCGTGCAGCGGCTCGACGTAAGCGTCCTGCACGCTCTGGTGCTGGAGCGCATCTTTGAGATCACGCCCGAGCAGATCAAGGCGGGCGGACTCATCGAATACACTATCGATGCCCTTGGTGCGCTCGGTAACGTCGGCCCGGCCTCCGCCAGCGGCGTCTTCCTGATGAATCCGCCGGCGATAAGCGACGTCGAGGCGGTCAGCGACGCGGGCGCCGTGATGCCCGAGAAGTCGACCTACTTTTATCCCAAGCTGCTGACCGGCCTGGTGCTCAACCCGCTCGACGACGCCGCGCAAGCGAAAGCCTGACGCGATGGCGAGTCCGGTGCGGCTGGTGCTGGTGCGCCACGGCGAGACCGTCGGCAACTCGAGCATCCGTTACTATGGCCGCACCGACGTCGCGCTGTCGGAGTTGGGCCGGCGCCAGATGCGCGCGGCGCGCGAATGGCTCGCGGCGCGCGACGGCGCGAGCGGCTTCGCCCCGGTTTTCACGAGCCCGCTGGTTCGCGCGGCGGAAGGCGCACGCATCATCGCGGGCAGGGACGCGGCGGCAGTCGCGATCGAGGAATACGCCGAGGTCGACTTCGGCCTGTTCGAGGGGCTGACGGCGGAGCAGATCGCCGAGCGTTATCCCGAAGAGTTCTACCGGTGGAACGCGAACCGGCTGGCGCCCGAGTTCGTCTATCCCGAGGGCGAGAGCAGGACGGCGTTTATCGCGCGCGTGGCGCGCGGGACTGCGCGGATGCTCGCGCTATGGCACGACGCGCGCGCGGACGGCCGCGCCGGCTCGAACGCGCTGATGGTGGCGCATCGCGGGGTGATTCGCGCGGTCGTGCGCCAGTTGACGGGCGTGTTCGAGCCGCATATCGATCTCGCGTCGATCCATATTCTCGAAGAAGAGCCGGGCGACACGGATTTGCGCGTCGCGCGATGGCGCCCGGTCGTACTGGACCTGACCGAGCACCTGGCAGGCCGCGGGAACACGGCTGATTAGCAGAAAAGGTATCGCGCTCTTCGATGCGCAGCCCGTTGGCCCCTCCTAAGGCCGGATGATAGAAGAGGGGCCAGCCGTCTTTTCTCTCAGTGCCAAGGCATGCGTTGCGCGAAGTGCGGGACCGACACCACAACGGGCAAGAAATTCTGCGCTGCCTGCGGCAGTCCGCTTTCCAGTCGCTGTCCGAAGTGCGGTGCGGAAAACGCGCCCTCCTCAGCATTTTACGAGGACTGTCGCACCGCGCTCGCTGGTAACGCGGGGCCTGCCGCTACCGGTACACCTAAAGCTGCATCAACGGTTCCCGAGATTCGGCTCACGCCGGAGCAGCCAAATGCTTCGGCCACGATCGACGGCGAGCGCAAGACGGTCAGCGCGTTGTTCGCCGACATCAAGGGCTCGACGGAGCTGATGGAAGAACTCGACCCGGAAGAGGCACGCGCAATCGTCGACCCGGCCCTCAAGCTGATGATCGAGGCGGTCCAGCGCTACGACGGCTACGTGGTCCAGAGCACGGGCGATGGCATTTTCGCGATCTTTGGCGCGCCCATCGCCCACGAGGACCATCCGCAGCGCGCGCTCTATGCCGCGCTCCGAATGCAGGAGGAGCTGCGGCGGTATTCCACAAAGCTGGTCGCGGGCGGGGGGCAATCCCATCGAGGCACGCATCGGCGCCAACACCGGCGAGGTTCGCAGTGATCGGCAAGGAGTTTCCGCTAGAGTTGGTTAGGGCGGTGACGGACCGGGACGACGACGAGTTGGAGCCGATACTGTCAGCGCTCCGGTTGGGTGAGTTTATCTACGAGCAGCCCACGGTCTCGGGAACCGAGTACACTTTCAAGCACGCCTTGACCCAGGAAGTAGCGTACAGCTCTATCCTGGCCGAGCGGCGGCGAGCGGTTCATGAACGTGCGGGCGAAGCGATTGAGGCGCGCTATGCGGAGCGGCCGGAAGACCACGCAAGCGAGCTGGCCCGCCACTACCGTCTGGGCAACAACCCAGCCGAAGCAGTTCGCTACTCGCAATTAGCCGCCGAGCGGGCCGCGAATCGAGCCGCCCATGGCGAAGCGGCCGAAACAGCCGCGGCTGCATTCAAGGTGCTTGACCGGGTTCGCGAGGGCACCGATCGCCTTCGCGCCGAACTTAATCTGCGCATGATCGAAAATAGGCCTCGGTCGTCTTGCACGGGTTCGCCTTGCGCGAACACTAGCTGGCAGTCGAGCGCATTTGTGAGCTCACTGAGCAGCTCGGAGAAGATGCCCTACTGCTGGGAGGTCTGGCCAATCTCGCAAATCTCTACTTCGCACGTGGCGAGCCAATGCGGACGCTTGAACTCGGCAGGCGATGCGTGGACCTAGCCGCGAACACGCAGGATGCTGAAGTGCTGGCATCTGCTCATTTGATGGCTGCGTACGGCGCGCATGGCTGTGGGCACCTGAGTGAGGCGGTTTCGTACTTCAGAGACGGCGCGTTTCACGCCGAGCAGGTAGATCAGCAACCTCTCACTTTACCCGTCATTCCGTCGAGTACGGGCCCAACCCAGGTATGTTCGGTACTACAGCTACTGGGCCGGGGAACCGAAGCGCTTGAACTTGCTGAAAAGGGACTAAACCGCGCGCGCGAGTCCCAGCATCTGTTCAGTCTTGGCTTGGCGCTAACCGCGGTGGGATGGCTTTATCAGTATCGGCGGGAACCCGAGATCGGACGCGCGCACGCCGAGGCGGCTATCGCGCTGGCGGAGGAACATGGATTTCCTGAGTGGAAAGCCTGGGGACGTTTTCATCATGGTTGGGCGATGACTGAACTCGGGCACCTGGAAGAGGGCGTTTCAGAAATGGAAGCGGGAATCACGGACTTTCCCCGGTTCGGCGGAGTGCCCAGATTCCCCTTTACGCTCGCGGCGCTGGCGCAAGCCTAGCGAGACTCGGCCCTCACGACCAGGCGCTGGCCATGCTCGACGAGGCCCTGGCGCGCATCGAGAATACCGGAGAGCGAGTCGACGAGGCCGAGATGCTGCGCCTCAAGGCCGAGGTGCTGCTTATGCGGGACCGGTCTGGGGTGAACGAGGCCGAGCGATATTTGCGCGCGGCGATCGATGTCGCACGCGGGCAGGAAGCCAAACGGTGGGAGCTCAGGGCGACGACCGATCTTGCCAGGCTGCTCGCGAAACAGGGCCGGCGCGACGAGGCGCGCGCGATACTCGCCGAAATCTACGGCTGTTTCACCGAGGGCTTCGATACTGTCGATCTCAAAGATGCCAAGATGCTGCTCGACGAACTAAGCGCATAGCCGGGTCGGCCGATCGCGTTCAAACTTTGGCTATCCGCACCCTGCCGCGTACCGGAAAATACGCCACGCTGAGGATGACGGCCGTGTTGATCGTGATGCCGACCTTGATCGTTAAGCGCGCGATCTTCTGCTCCGGCGTGATCACCCGATACCATTAAGCCCAGAGCCAGAGCGCGAGGCTGACGCTGCACCACGACGTGAGGCTCTGGCCGGCCCGCGGTGCGGTAGGTCCATCAAAACCGGATCGGCTCGCGCTCGAAGTAGCGCCTCCGGCGCAGACTGCGTTTCTAAAACTTTTTTCCACCTTGGTCCCGATCGCAAGTGAAGCGGGGACCAAGAAGTTCGACTACATCGCGACGGGAGGCTTCGAGCCAACCCTCTTCATCTTTCCCGATTTAAACCAAGGGGATTCGATAACCTTGGAAGGGACGAGCACGTTTGGTCCTGTAACGGTTCACGAGTGGGCGACCGGGTTGAGTACGCAGATAGTTTTTCTGCCGTGCACGCTGCCAGGTGGGGCTGCTGGGAGCCAGTCCACTTTCGGGAACTCTCTTGAGGTAATCACTTTCAAGGCAACAGACGACGTTCTGCTTCAGAATCTAGTTTCGGGAACAGAGTGCGTCGATAACTCAGGGCCGCCTTTTCCATTCGACGGAACCTTGACAGTTGCCAACGTGGGCGGAACGGGTAAGTTCGCCGAAGCAACAGGTAGTGACCTTGACCTTTGCGGGGTTGAATTTGAGCGGCGGCTAAGTCAACTGGATGCGTGGGCTTCGATCCAGCTCAAGGAGAAGGGATCGATCACGACTCCGTATAGCGCGCGCAGTCTCGGATGCGGGATACCGGCGACCTTCGGAAGTGACGCTCGGCTTCGAGCCCACCTGCGGCGATCCAGCGCAGGATCATGGTTCCGCCCTGCCAGCATTTGACCCGCCGCGCAACCTCGCGACCCGGCTGAACAAGTTTTCGATCAAGTTGGTCTAGGACAGTACCCGTTCCAGCGTCTCGGATAGGTGCAGCGCCATCACTGTCACCGTCTCTCACCCTTCCCGAGAGCAAGGAAGCTGCTGCGCCCGGATGAGCCGATTCCAGCTTGTGCGCAAGATTCTCGAGCAGTCGGCGGGCGCGCTTCGGATCGCCAGTCGCATACGCCTGGTTCATCGCGGTCCGAACCGAAGCTCGCATCCTTTCGGGCAGCGCGTCGGTGACGTTGCGCTTCTTGTGCGCCTGGCAGCGCTGATCAGCGCGCGCGCGCCGAAGGTGTCGAGGGCCGCCCGGCGCAAGGCCTTGGCTCCGTCGATCACCACCAGCAGGGCACGATTGGGGTTGAGCCCTCGTTCGATCAGATCTTCCAGCAGCGCCTTGCAGGCAGCCGTGTTCTCGGTCGCGCCTTCGCGCAGTCCCAGCGGATGTTTTTCGCCATCGACATCGATGCCGACTGCAGCCAGCACCACATGCTCGGCGAAGTGCACTCCGTCGATCAGCAACGCCACCAGCCTGAGCCCACTCAGATCGCGTTGCATCAGTTCGGCCAGCCGACGTTGGGTACCGACCACGAACCGCTCGCTGACCGCGCTCTTGCTGATGTCGAGAAGGTCAATCTTTAACGGGTCCACTCGAGGCGCTAACCGCCGAGGTCGGCACATAGGGCAATTTGCTCGTAAGCGCGTTCATCGAGCGGATCGTGCGAACTCCACGCCTGCCAGCTCGGCAAGCGCAGTTCGTGGCCATCGGTACTGCGAGCGCGCGGACGCCGCAGCTCGACTCGCCGCCCGCCCAGCACCAGCGAGCTCGGCACGTGGCCGGCGCGCACTGCTTGCCGATGCTCCTGATGCGCATAGCGCTCACCACACAACGCCGTCCGCTCCGCTTCCAGTTCATCCTGCACGAAGCCGAACCCCGACAGGATGACGCTATCCCACAGCGCCGCGCGCGCGAACCCGCGAAACGGAAACCGCATCTGTCCCGCTGCGCTTTGCTCTTCGTCCCGCTTCTTGCCAGTCTTCTCACGGCGGCTTTCCTCCTACAGCAACCCGATCTTTCGATCGGCCGAGGTCTGCCGCCACTCAAAAATCAACAACCCTCAGGACATCTCCCCGCGTGAACGGCGACCCCAGGCAGGGCTAAGTTCATCGCAAGGCGGAGAGCTAGGCGCTCCGCCTTGCCTTTACCGACGGCAATGCGTCGTCGGCCTTTTCTCTTCCTGTGACGGGCGTGCTCCAGCCGCATATCGACCTCGGCTCGCTCCACATTCTCGAAGAAGAGCCGGGCGGCGCGGATTTGCGCGTTGCGCGATGGCGCCCGGTCGCACTGGATCTGACCGAGCACCTGGGCGCTCTCGCTCTGTCGATTCAGAAGTGCTCAGGCTCGCTCGCGCGGCGGTTGTCGCGTTCGAGCTGTACCGTCATGTGCCGGATGTTGAACTTCCGCTCGAGCATCGCTGACATCTCCGACAGCACGCGGTCCTGGTCGGCCTCGCGCGTGACCACCGCATGCGCCGAAAGCGCGAACTGGCGGCTCGCCAGGCACCATACGTGAAGATCGTGAACTTCCTCGGTGTCGCGCACCGCGAGCAGATCGAGGCGCAACTCTTCCAGGTTGATATGCGCCGGCACCGATTCCATCAGGACGTCGACGCCTTCGCGCACCAGGCCCCACGAGCTGTAAACCACCAACGCGCCGATCAACAAGCTTATTAGCGCGTCGGCCTGGCGCCATCCGAAGAAATACACCAGCGCGCCCGCGAGCATCACGCCGAAGGTGCCGATCAGGTCGGACAGCACGTGAACGAATACCGCGCGCACCGCCATCCCAGACCGCCCCGCTTCGGTTCCGGCCGCGTGCGT
Source organism: uncultured delta proteobacterium (assembly GCA_963810495.1). Classification (GTDB taxonomy): domain Bacteria; phylum Desulfobacterota; class Binatia; order Binatales; family Binataceae; genus JAKAVN01. The sequence continues at coordinate 399,390 of CAWENP010000008.1, read as the reverse complement.
CATCCAGGCCGAGAAGCCGTTGACGCCCAGACCGACCGTTGCGATTGCGATTACGGTCAGCCCCTCGACTGGCCGGGGATCGCGCAGGCGCTCGGCGGCCTCGAACCAGATGAAGATCACCAGCAGCCATAGGAAAAGGCCGTTGGCCAGCGCGCCCAGGATTTCGGCGCGCAGGTAGCCGTAGGTCTTGGCGCCGCTCGCCGGCCGCGTCGAGATCCATAGCGTGAGCAGCGCGAGACAGAGCGCGGCGATGTCGGTCAGCATATGGACAGCGTCGGAAATCAGCGCGAGGCTGTTCGCGTAGTACCCACCGATGAATTCGGCGGCGCAATAGAGCGCCGTCACGGCGAGCACGATCAGCAGACGGTTTCGATCCGCCGTGGCTGCGTGCTGCATTTCATCGAGTTGCACGATTTAGCACGCCCGCCGGCCGGCGCCGGATGTCACGCGCGGCACCACGATCACCGATACGGCCGCGTAGCCCCGACGGTCCAGGCAGATTCAATCATACTGAATAAGCGAGAAGCATTGGACCGGCGCGATGCGCTCGCGCCCGCGGAGCGCGGCCAATTCGATCACGAAGGCGCAGCTCACGATCGTGGCCTGGAGTTTCTGCGCGAGGCGCACCGTGGCTTCGGCCGTGCCGCCGGTCGCCAGCAGATCGTCGACGATCAGCACGCGCGCGCCGCGCACCAGGCCGTCTTCATGGAGCTCGAGCCCGGCGCTGCCATACTCGAGGTCGTAGGTTTCGCCGATCGTGTGGAAGGGCAATTTGCCCGGCTTGCGCGCGATCGTCAGCCCCACTCCGAGCCGGTAGGCCACTGGCGCGCCGACGATAAAGCCGCGCGACTCGACCCCGAGCACGGTGTCGACCTTGCCCAAAAACGGCGCCGCCATCATATCGACCATCGCGGCAAAGGCGCGCGCGTCGCCGATAAGCGGAGTGATGTCGCGAAACATGATCCCCGGCTTCGGAAAGTCCGGGACGTCACGCACGAGTCGTCGTAGTTCGTTCAATTCCATCATCAGGTTTTTGTGCCCGGCGCATGCGGCGCGCGGGTCCGGCTAAAGATACTAGGAGGGGCCGTTGCGGGCAAAGCTGTCGATGGGCGAGGGGCCCGGCGGCGCAAGATAGCTCAGCGGATTGTAGGCGTGGTTGTCGTAACGCACCTCGAAGTGGAGATTGGGGCCGGTGGTCCGTCCGCTGGTGCCGACCTCCGCGATGCTCTGGCCGCGCGCGACGGGTGAGCCCTCGCTCACCAGGATGCGCGAGTTATGGCCGTAGACCGTCACGTAGTTGTCGGAGTGGCGGATGATAACCGTGTTGCCGTAGCCGTTGAGCCTGCCCGCGAAGGCTATCACGCCGGCGTCGGCAGCGTGCACCGTCGTGCCGGCCGGTGCCGAGATGTCGACGCCGTCATGCATCGTGCCGTGACGCATCCCGAAGCCCGAGGTCACCGTGCCCGACCACAGCGGCCACGCGAACTGGCGCGACGCGCGCGGCACGTTCCACATCGCACCCGAGGCGCTCTCGGCGCCGCCGAGCGACGCGTAAGTGTAGGAACCGGGAATCAGCAGGCTCTGGCCCACGCGGAGATCGCGCGAGTCGCTCAGATGGTTGGCCTCGAGCAGGCGCTGAACGCTGACGCCGTAGGCGCGTGCGATGTGATAGACGGTTTCGCCGGGGCGCACGACGTGCTCGACCGGCTGCGAGGTCCCGCTGTATGCGAACGGCGGGTTTCGCGGCGCCGCCGACGAGCATCCCGAAAACATCGAGCACCCTATGACCGCCACAACGATCGTTATGACGGCGGCGATCGCTTGCCGAGGGGCGGCCAGCACGATAGACGCCGCAGGCGCATGCGTCGCCATATCGATCCCGCTGTCGCCTGCGTCCTCGTCCACTACCGCCACTCCGCCACCGCCGCCGCTGCGGGCTGCCACTCCGCGCCGTCGCTAACAGCGCAGCCCGCTAAGCGTCGTTCTGACCGTCTCGCAGACCGAATCATTGCGTTTTGAATCCGTAGCGGCCGGTCATCTTCACGAACCGGCATTCGCCAAAATATTCCTCGCACCAGGCGTCGTCGCGCCGGCTGATTCGCACCAGGGTTTGCAGATCGTCTTCGCCGATCGGCGCGACCAGCCGCCCGCTGGGCTTAAGTTGCTCGAGCAGCGGACGCGCGATTCCGGGCATCGCGGCGGTCACGACGATCACGTCGAACGGCGCCTGCTCGGGCCATCCCTCCGATCCGTCGCGGCAACTCAGATTGACGTTGGCAATTTCGATCGCTTCAAGCCGCGCGCGCGCTCGCTCGTACAATGCGGGGAGGCACTCGACCGAATAGACATCGGCGGCGAGGCGCGCGAGAACCGCCGCGGCATAGCCGGAACCGGTACCGACCTCGAGTACGCGCTCGACGCCGGTCAACCGGGCGACCTCGCACATCAGGGCGACCATGTAGGGTTGCGAGATCGTTTGCTCGGCGCCGATCGGCAGCGGCTCGTCGTCGTAGGCCTGCGCGGCATACTCGGCCGGGATGAAGCGGTCGCGTTCGACCATGCGCATCGCGTCGAGCACGCGGGGGTCGCGGATGCCGCGGCGCTCGAGTTGCTCGACCACCATCCGTTCGCGAGCTTGCGCCAGGTCGTCCATCGTCAGCCCATCATCCGCCACGTCGTCCGCCCCGTCATCGGCTCCGTGATTATAGCCTTCGCTGATACGTCATTGTAGGCCGTCTACTGGCGCGCCGCATCGTCGGCTCAGCCTCGGGGCGCGAATGGCCGGGAACGCCCTTTGGCCTCGAGTCGTCACGGCGATCACGAAATGGCAGGAAGTCCGGTGGCAAATCGGATGGCACTATACTAAAGCTGGATTTACACGGGCGGACCGATTGGGGGCATCGACGGTCCCGCAGGACGCCACGAATACAACCTGGAGAAAGTCTCAATGGCAGACAAGGAATGGACCGAAGAAAAGGTTCGCGTCGGGGACACGGAACTGGTCATCGTCAAGGGCGGCAAGGGCAAACCGCTGCTGCTGCTGCACGGCGAACTGGGATGGCCGGGATGGACGCCGTGGAACTCCGCGCTGGCCAAGGAGCGCACGCTGATCGCACCGATTCATCCGGGCTTCGGGAAGACCGCGATGGCCGATTGGATCATGAGCATCCGCGACCTGGCCGGCTTCTACCAGCGCTATGTGCGCGAGCAGAAGCTGGGGCCGATCGACGTGCTCGGACACTCGCTCGGCGGCTGGATCGCGGCCGAGATGGCCGCCGCCAATCCGGCGCAGTTCAGCAAAATGATCCTGGTTGCGCCGGTCGGCGTCCGTCCGCCCCAGGGCGATATCATGGACATGTTCACGGTGACCGGGCGCGTCTACCTGACTCGCGGCGCGGCTGACCCGCAGAAGCCGGACTTCACCAAGCTCTTCGGCGGCGAGCAAACGCCGGAGCAATACGAGGCGTGGGAAGAGGCGCGCGCCGAGACCGCACGTCTCGCGTGGGCGCCTTACATGTTCAATCCAAGCCTGCCGCACCTGCTCGAGGGAATCGACGGGCTGCCGACGATGCTCTTGTGGGGCAAGCAGGACCCGGTGGTGCCGCTGAGCGCGGCCGAAGTCTATCAGCGCTCGATCAAGGGATCGAAGGTCGTGACGATCGACAATTGCGGACACTATCCCGGAGTCGAGCAGCCGGCTGAATTTCTAAAGCAGGTGCGCGCGTTTTTGGGCTGAGGCTCCGGAGAGCATCCCAATGCACATAATGTGGTTTACCGAGCGGGCATATCATCACGTGCCCGAGGACGAGGTGCTCAAGCTGCGCAGCTTTTTCGGCGTGCCGAACAAGTTTTTCGATCCGCAAAAAGGCGCGAAGCTGCTCAACCAGTACCTCGACGAGAAGATCTATAGCGACGAGCTTGGCACCTTCGACGGCGTGATGCTCAATGAGCATCACGGCACCCCCTTCTGCATGGGTGCGGTGATGGACGTCGAGGCGGCGGTGCTCGCCAAGTGCACCAGCAAGGTCAAGATCGTGTTGCTCGGCAATCCGCTGCCGGTGGTCGCCAACCCGGTGCGCCTGGCCGAGGAGCTGGCGATGATCGACCTCATCTCCGGCGGGCGGCTGGTGCCCGGATGGGTCCGCGGCGCGGGCAGCGAGCAACTCGCCAACAACGCCAACCCGGCCTACAACCGCGAGTATTTCGAAGAGGCGCACGACCTCGTGATCGCAGCCTGGACCCGGCCCGGTCCGTTTCGATGGGAGGGCAAGCATTTCAACTTCCGCTTCGTGAACCCGTGGGTGCTCCCGCTGCAAAAACCGCATCCGCCAATCTGGATCCCGGGCCTCATCAGTCCCGAGACGGTGCGATGGTGCGCCGAGCATCGCTACCCCTACGTGGCGCTGGCCACGATGCTCGAGCCGACGCTCGAGATGTGGAAGATGTACACCGACCGCGCGGCGGAGATGGGTTACCAGGCGGGGCCGGAAAACTTCGGCTACCTGCAGCCGATCTTCGTGCATGAGACCGACGAGAAAGCGGACGAGATGGGCCGCCACTTCCTCTATGGCGGCGGCTTCTCGCACTTCGCGCGGCCCGAATGGATGTTCCCGCCGGGCTACAACTCCAGGGCCGCGACCCGGCGGCTCTCGACCTTGTTCGCCAATCCCAACACGCCCGGACTATCGTTCGTGTCCCAGGACCACACCGAAGACCTCGACGCGCTACGCAAGACGATTCACGCGGCCTACGACGGATCGAAAGAAACTCTGCAAATGATCGCGGGGACGCCAAAGACGGTCATCCCCAAGCTCAGGAAAGTGCTGTCGGTGCTGCGGCCGGGGATTTTCTCGTTCTGGCTCGACGGCCCGGCGCCGGCCAAGGATCGGATGACCTGTCTGAAGCTGCTGGGCACCGAGGTCATCCCGCAATTGCGCGAGATCGGCAAGGAGCTGGGTCTTACGGGGCCGTTCGAGCGCCAGCCCGGATCGGTGCCGTTGGGCCCCTCGGGCAAGCCAGAGTACGTGGGTTCGATGGAAGGCCTGGGGGCGTAATGTCGGCGTTTGCGGCGAGCCGTGCGCGATGCGCCGCGAGCGCCTTTGAGATAGAAAATACAGTCAGGAAATGCACGACGCAGCAGAGCTCATAAGACGGAGACGGAGGGCTTGATATGCACATAATGTATTTCACTGAACGGCCGTACCTTGACGTTCCCGAAGACGAAGTTCTGAAAATCCAAAGCTTCTTCGGAGTGCCCAATCGGTTCTTCGATCCGGCCAAGGGCGCGAAGCTCCTTAACGAGTATCTCGACGACAAGGTGATGGCCGAGGAACTCGGCTTTGACGGCGTGATGCTCAACGAGCATCACGGCACGCCCTTCTGCATGGGCGCCGTGATGGACATGGAGGCCTCGATCCTCGCGCGCATCACCAAGAAAGTCCGCATCGTGCTGCTCGGCAATCCGCTGCCGGTAGTGGCCAACCCGCTGCGCCTGGCCGAGGAGCTGGCCATGATCGACATGATCTCCGGCGGGCGCTTGGTGCCCGGATGGGTGCGCGGCGCGGGCAGCGAGCAGCTCGCGAATAACGCCAACCCGGCCTACAACCGTGAATACTTCAACGAGGCGCACGACCTCGTAATCGCGGCCTGGACTCGTCCCGGTCCGTTTCGCTGGGAAGGCAAGCATTTCCACTATCGTTTCGTGAATCCGTGGGTGCTGCCGATCCAGAAGCCGCATCCGCCGATCTGGATTCCCGGACTGGTCAGCCCCGAGACCCTGCTGTGGTGCGCCAAGCACAAGTATCCGTACCTCGCGCTCGCGACCTATCTCGAGCCGACGGTAGAGATGTGGAACCTGTACACGCAGGCGGCGGCGAAGGAAGGCTACCAGGCCGGCACCGAGAATTTCGGCTACCTGCAGAAGGTCTTCGTGGCGGAGACCGAGGAGAAGGCGCAGGAGCTGGGCAAGATGGACCTCTACGGCGGCGGGCTCTCGCATTTCGCGCGTGGCGAGTGGATGTTTCCGCCGGGATACAACTCCAAGGAAGCGACGCGGCGGATGGCGCGGCAGTTCAGCGACCCGAACAATCCCAACGGCCCCGCGCTGTTCCAGTCGCTCGAAGGCGAGGTCGACGTCGAAGCGCTGAAAAAAGCGGTTTACGCGGGCTACGAGAGCGCGCAGAAGAACAATCAGATCATCGTTGGCACTCCGAAATCGGTAATCCCTAAGCTCAAGCACATCCTCGACGTATTGCGGCCGGGCATCTTCGCCTTCTGGCAGAATGACGGTCCGATACCGACCGAGGCGCGGCGCACGAGCATGAGGCTGATCGCGCAGGAGGTGATTCCGCCGCTGCGCGAGCATGCGAAAAAGCTCGGCTTGAAAGATCCGTTCGAGCGCACGCCGGGTTCGAAGCCGCTTGGGGCCTCGGGCAAGCCCGAGCCGGTGGCGCATGCGGAGGCGCTCGCGGCGACGGCCTAAGGTCCATGCCGCGCGCGATCGCGCGCGGGCACCGCTAACAAAGGCGGCGATGCGCGCTCCCTCCGGGCGCGCATCGCCGCTTGCGTTTTTTGCGTCGGCCGTACGATCGCGCGTCTGTTGATGGGCCTCGCTTCCGGTGGCCGTGGTCACGTAACCTTCGCTCCCTCGGCCGAAGCCGAATACAATAAGCTACTTTGGTGGCTGTCGCCCGCGGTCGAATACTACGGCGATATGGGCGCCGTCAGCGGCCTACCGGGCGTCCAGCATCAGCAGCACTTCATCGTGCCGACGCTTAACTTCGACTTCCTTGACCAGCTGGAACTGAATCTCGGAGTCGGATTCGGGCTTACTAATGCGAGCAACGGGACGTTCGTAAAGACCATCGTCGGCTGGACCTTCTAGACGCTCGGTCCTCTCTCGCGCTGGCGCAGGCTTTCAGGAGGATCTGGCTGTCAGCACGGCTTGCGCATTAACATCGGAAGTGCTCAAACTCAGCCACAGAATTGTTCCGTGCGGAACATTGGGCTCTTGAAAGGAGCGTGTGATGATGACGCTGAAGCGTCGAGGCTTGTCGTCGCTGCTTAGCTGCTGGCTTAGTTGCTGCCTCGTGGCAGTCCTATGGACAAGTGGTCATTCATTGTCGGTCGCGTGGGCGCAGGAAGAAGCCCCGGAAGAGGCTGCTGCGCCGCCAGAGGCCGCGGCAGAAGCCCCGGAGGCGCCGGCTCCGCTTTCAAGTGACGAACTCGACCAGCTGGTGGCGCCGATTGCCCTGTATCCGGACGCCCTGGTCGCACAAATCCTGGCAGGCTCGACCTATCCAACCGAGGTCGTCGAAGCAGCTCGCTGGCAAAGCGCTAACCCTGGCCTTAGTGGGGACAGCCTGGCGGCGGCCGTCGACAGCCAGGATTGGGATCCCAGCATCAAGGCGCTGACGCAGTTTCCATCGGTGTTGGCGAATATGAACAACAACCTCTCGTGGACCTCCGCGCTTGGCCAGACCTACTACTATCAGCCCGAGGACATGCTCAACGCCGTTCAGGTGATGCGCCAAAGAGCGCTCGCCGCCAGGACACTAGGGAACACGCCTCAACAAACAGTCGTCGATCAGAATGGCGTGATCATGATCGAACCAGTCAATCCCGATGAGGTTTATGTTCCGAACTATAATCCTGGTGTCATATACGGCGCCCCGGAGCCGGTATACCCGGGATACTCGATGGGAGAGATGATCGGCGCTGGAGCACTCGCGTTCGGCGCCGGCATAGCGGTCGGTGTGCTCGCGAACCAGGCCTGGGGATGGCATGGCTGGAATACCGATTGGCATCACCGTCATGTGATCTATCAAAATAATACATACGTTTCGAATTCCAATACTTTTTCCTCTGCAGCTGGTTATGGAGGAGGAAATCGCGGAGGAGCTAATCGAGGAGGTAACTTCAATCGCGGCGGTGGAAACAGCCGTCAGGGCGGGTACAACGCCGCCGCCCCAGGCCGTCCGCAGGGAGGCGCCGGAGCAGGCTCCAGAGCTGGCGCGCCGAATCGTCCGGCCAACGCGAATCCCCAGGAAGCGAACCGCGGCCCAGGCCGGATGGGCGCGCCCGCCGAGGGCCATCCGGCGACCGGCGCCGGAGCAGGCGCCAGGCCAGGGGCGCCGGCGAATCGTCCAGCTAATCTGAATCCCCAGGTGGCAAACCGCGGTCCGCGCGAGATGGGCGCTCCAGCCGCCGCGGCCCGTCCGGAGGTTGGCGCGAGGCCAGCCCGCCAACCTATGGCGGCGCCGCCGCCAGTTGCGCGAAATAACCCCAGGCCACAGGCCCAGCAACCTAGTCCCTACCGAGGCTTCGCCAAGGCTCCGACTACAGGTCTCAACAAAACCGCATTCGCCAGGATCGCTCCGGGTGGCGAGGCTATAGCCGCCAGCGCCCGCGGTCGGGCGAGCCTGGGCCATGCGCCCGCGCCACCTCGCGCGGCGCCACCGGCCCATGCCGCTGCGCGACCCGCACCAGCGCCACATCCTGCCGCACCAGCGCCACACCCTGCCGCACCGGCGACCCGTAAGCATTGAGCAGAGCAGGGCCTGGGAGGCAAGGTCTGAAGGATAGACCGCGCAAAGCGCCCCTGCGGAGGCCAGGGCCTTACCAATTGAGGAAAGAGCAATGCTTCAAACGAGCAATCATAAGCGAGAAAGCACCGGCGGCCGGCTAGCCCTAAAGGTTTTACTCATCGGATTGGTAGTAGGCGCGTTTGGCACATCGCGGCCCACCTTCGCGCAGGAGTCGGGCCAGAAGACCTTCAGCTCGCCCACCGCTGCGGCCGATGCGTTGGCTGCGGCCGCAAAGAAACACGACAAGCAGGAAATGTTGGCGGTTTTAGGTCACTCCGGCCAGGAATTGATTTACTCCGGCGACCGGGTTGCCGACAAGGCAAACAACGATCGCTTTGTCGAGAAGTATCACGAGATGCATCGGTTCGCCGCCACCGGCTCGGGACGGATGATCCTATACATCGGGGCGGAGAACTGGCCGGTTGCAATCCCGCTAAAGAAGAGCGGTACTCAATGGTATTTCGATACGGCCTACGGCAAGCAGGAAGTACTATATCGCCGGATTGGGTCCAATGAGCTGAATGTGATCAAGGTCTGCCAGGAAATAGTCAATGGCGAGCACGAATACTACGCAGCTTCTCACGACGGCGACTCGGTGCATCAATACGCTCAGAAATTCAGAAGCACTCCCGGAAAGCAGGACGGTCTGTACTGGGAGGTCAAATCAGATGGGCAGCCGGAAAGTCCTCTGGGTCCACTGGTAGCCGAAGCCGCCAGTGAAGGCTATAAGCATCACGCTCACCATGCCGCAGGCCAACCTCGTCCTTTCCACGGTTACGTTTACCGACTGTTGACTCGTCAAGGGGCCGCTGCCCATGGGGGCGCTCAGGATTATATCGTCGATGGCAAGATGACGGGTGGGTTCGCGCTGCTTGCTTATCCGGTCCGCTATCGCGACTCCGGAGTGATGACCTTCGTGGTCAATCAGGACGGCCAGATCTATCAAAAGGATTTAGGTCCGCGAACCAGCCAGATCGCTTCCGAAATGGTGGAATATAATCCGGACGACACTTGGCAGCCGGTCCAAGGAACCGAGAATACGAACATCTCTGATATCAGAGGATGGAAGGACGCCGGAGCTCTCTCTCCAGGCTATTTAGCCCTTCACGTTGCGAGAGCCAGTTCCTTGTACATCAGCGTGGTGGACTCCAATTCGGGGGAGTCCGGACGCCGCGCGTAGCGCGGGAACACACCAATCGGGACATAGCCAATCGATAAGTAGAGCGGCTCCGCAGAAGCACCGCTTACCGTATCGAGTGTGAGCAGGCTCCGCCGAGCCTCACGTGCCTGCTCCTCGAGCGCGATCATGAGCGCTCTTGCGATTCCGCGACGGCGCGCATCGGGATGCACGAGAAGTTTCCTGACTTCCGCCCGATGGGACTGGTTGGGCGGCGTGGAGAGATCGAGTTGCACCGTGCCAACGATTTGCTCCGCGCTGCGGGCGACGAGAACGCAGCAGCTTCCTGTCCGAACCGCCGGCAGAACCTGATCGTGCCAAAACGCTTTCGCGTCATCGCGTGAGAACGGCAGAACGAAACTGACGCTGGCACCGGCGTGAACGCATGCGTGCAGGACGCCGCCGAGCATCTCGAGGTCTTCGGCGAGACGCGGCGGATCCGGGCGCCAACGCTCGATGCGAACCTGCTCGGTGGCTGTCATCGACTCATCGTCACGGAGGCACCTAAGTCTTTTTCTTCGCCGCCACGCGCGGCCGCCATTGCACGAACGAGCGTATGTCGATCGAAAACGTCCACGCGCCGCGCGGTTGATTGATCAGATGCACGATCTCGTTGCAAATCGCCGAGGGCGGCACGAAATGCGACGGGTCGGCCCCGGGCGCCGCCTCGCGCACGCGCGGGCTGTCCACCGCGCCGTCGACGTCGAGCGTCGCCGAATGGATGCCCAGGTGCATATACTCGTAAGCGACCGACTCCGCGATCGCGTGCTGCGCCACCTTGGAGGCGGTGTACGCCGAGTACATCGCCGGCCCGCCGCGCGTCTCCGATCCCAGCACGAAGATGATCGTCCCGCCGCCGCGCGCGGTCATCTTGCCAACGACGGCCTGGGTGCAGAAGAACGGCCCGTAGGTGTTGACCTTGAGCTGGAAGTCGAAGTCCTCTTCGGTGATCTCCTCGAAGCGCTTGCGCAGGTAGGCGCCGGCGTTGTTGATGAGCACCGAGATCGGCCCCAACTCGCGCTCCACCGCCTCGACCGACGCCAGCACCTGCTCGCGCTTGGAGACGTCAGTTGGCGTCACCAGCGCCTTGCCGCCGGCCTTTACGATGAGCTCGGCGGTCTCTTCTAGCTGCGACTTGGTGCGCGCGATGAGTCCACAGGCATAGCCCTCGCGGGCCAGGCGCTGAGCGATGTCGCGTCCGATTCCCCGTCCGGCTCCGGTAACCAATGCTACTTTGGGTTCTGACATGGCGCGCATCTTAGCCGAGCGGCCCACCACCTGAAAACCCGCCGCGAGGCTAAAATCCCACGCGGGCCACGCGGGAACCGCCGGTTGTCCCGAGGGGTTGGGATTACAGGCGAGATGCGGGCACCGGCCGGATGCGGCCGAGGCGAGCACGAGGTCTGTTCCGTATGATGTTCCCCGTCCTCAGATGTTCTCTCAGATGTTCTTCAAGATGTTCTCCGGAGACAGTTGCGTGATGGCTTGTCGATTTGCTGAAGTGGGTGATAGCCTTGCGGCGATCCTGGGGGAGAACCAGGTGATGTCATGAAATTTTACGACGCAACCAAACGGTTTGGCGCGGTCGCGGTCGGGCGACGCGCCACGGTCGCGGTTACAACTGCGGTTGCGACTTTTGCCCTGATGTTCGTGGTCGTTATGGCCGACACGTCGCAGGCCCAGGATGCGAGCAAGGGCGATTCCTCTTGGGAGGCGGTCGATAGCGTCCTGGTCCTTCCGCCGGTGTATCGAGCAAAGGACAAGTCCGAGCCGTCCGACGTTTGCGCTGAGGACTGTCCGGATTCGACCGACCCCAGCACTAGCGAGTCCCCATCCGCCGTTGCAGGCACCGCCGACAATCCCGTGAATGCGAGCGCGGGAACCGCCGACGACCCTCAACCAGATGAGGGCGCGGCAGTGGACAGTTCCGCGCCCGACGGATCAGGCTCACAGGAACAGCAGGCGGCCGCCGGCGGCGGTGACCCGCAGAGCGCCGACGGCCTCGACCCTTCATTGGATCCACCCAGGACTACCAGGAGCAACAGGCGGCGCAGGAGCTTGGCAACTACGGCGTCGTGCAGGCGCCGGCGGTGATCGTCGGAGCGCCGGCCGGACTCTACTATCTGCCGGGGACTTCTGTTCCGGCGGCATCGGGATTCTCTTTCGCACGATCTCTACCGTCCTCGCCGGCCTGGGCGCCCCAGCCAATAACCAGGGTGGTGCCGATGCCGTCGATTGTTCCCCGCGGGGTCCCGGGAACCGTGGGAGGTTTTCCCGGAGGGTTTCACGGGGGGTTCGCCGGAGGTTTTCACGGGGGTTTTCAACACATGTCAGGATTCCACGGCGGATTCGGACACAGGTAGGCACGCGCAACTTTCGTATACTGTCGTGAAACCTCAGGACCGTTCATGATGGTAGCGCAATGCTGGTAGCAATCGACATCGGCAACACCGACACTGTGATCGGAATTTACGAGGGCGACCGCCTGCTCAATCACTGGCGGCTCTCGACCAAGGCCGAGCGCACCACCGACGAGCATGGGGTGATGATCGGCGCACTGCTGCAGAGCGTGGGGCTGGAACCACCGCTGCGTCCCGAGGGCGTGGCGATCGCGTGCGTGGTGCCTCCGCTCAACCGTACGATGGAAGACCTGGCGCATCGCTACTTCCAGCGCGAGCCGCTGATCGTCGGTCCGGGGATCAAGACCGGGATGCCGATCCTGTACGAAAATCCCAAGGAGGTCGGCGCGGACCGGATCGTCGACGCGGTGGCAGCCTACGATCGCTACGCCAGCGCCTGTATCGTGGTCGACTTCGGCACCGCTACCACTTTCGACTACGTAACCGCGCGCGGCGAATACGTGGGCGGCGCGATCGCGCCGGGACTGGGAATCTCGATGGACGCGCTGGTCAAGCACGCCGCCAAGCTTTACGAGGTCGAGTTGGTGCGCCCGCGCGAGGCCGTCGGCCGCACGACTATCGGCGCGATCCAGTCGGGCCTCATCTTCGGCTACACGGCGCTGGTTGACGGACTGGTCGACCGTATCGAGCAGGAACGGGGCGAGCATGCGCACGTGATCGCGACCGGCGGTCTGGCCGATCTGATTGCGCCCGAGTCGAAAACTATTGAGGTGGTCGACGAGTTCCTCACGCTCAAGGGCTTGCGCCTGATCTTCGAACGCAACCGGCGCGCGCCCGCTGGTTATACGCCGGGCGGCGCGAGAGACGCCTGATGGCGAAGCCGCAGCGCATAGTCACCGATTCGATGATCGGGCTGAAGCTGCCCGACTTCGCGCGGCACTCCGATCGCGTGGCGACTGTGCTGGGGCATAACCCTGGTCCGTTCACCGGCCCGGGCACCAACACTTATATCGTCGGCGTGGGGCGCCGGCCCATGCTGCTCGACACCGGCGCAGGTGTGCCGATATACGAGGAGTTGCTGCCGCACGCGCTCAAGGAGGTCAGTTCCTCTGGCGAGCTCGAGCGCGTGGTTTGCACTCACGCGCACGCCGACCATATCGGCGGCATCCCTCAGGTGCATCGCCGCTTCGGCGAACTCGATGTGCTCAAGAAGCCGTGGCCGGGCAAGGACGAAGTCGCCGGCGCGCCGATTCACGCGATCGAAGACGGCGCGATAGTCCGGACCGAAGGCGCAACGCTTCGCGCGATCCACACTCCCGGCCATGCGCCCGACCATCTTTGCTACTATCTCGAAGAGGAACGGGCGCTGTTCACCGGGGACGTTGTGCTGGGCGCCGGCACCACGGTGATTCCCGATGACACCGGTGACCTCGGGCAGTATATGGCCTCTCTTCGCCGCCTGCTGGAACTCGACCTGGCGCTGATCTATCCTGCGCACGGCCCGGTGATCCGCAATCCGCGGCAGAAAATCGAGGAGTACATCGCGCATCGCGAACTGCGCGAGCGCCAGGTGCTCGAGGCGCTGGCCGGCGGCGAGCCGCTCGAGCCGATGCAGATCGTCAAGAAGATTTACGTTGACGTGCCCGAGTATCTGCACGCCGCCGCCTCCAACTCAGTGCGCTCGCATCTAAAGAAGCTACGCAACGAGGGACGCGTGGTTGAGCATGAGAGCCGATGGAGCCTCAACTAGACCGGCGCGCTCGCCGCTGGCGCGCCGCGCCGCAATGTCACTGGCGTTGTTCCCGGCGTTGGCGGTCGGGCTTATCACGCTCGGTGCGACAAGCTTGGCGCTCGCCCAGGACGAGCCGCCCGTCGGCCGGTCCGCCACGATTGGCGCGCTAGGCGCCGCGTCCTGAGGCGCCACCGCCAGCCGCCGCGCCCGCCGCCACAAGCGGCGCGGCCTCGAGCGCTGCCGCCGTTCCCGCCGCGAGCGCGTCGGCTGGCGCGGCGCCCGCCGCCTCGGGTGGGGCCGTCACGCCGGCCCCACCCGAGGCGGCCGCGGCCACTCCCACGCCAGCTGCGGCGCCGGCTGACGCCTCGGCGCCCCCCGGCGGCCCCAGGACTTTTCTCATAAACGACGGCGCGCCCGCGGGTGCAATGCCTTCCGGATGGACTCCGGTTGCGCCGGACGCGCCCGCCGCGGGTGCGCCCGGGGCAACCGGTGCGTCCGCGGAACCCGCCGCCGCGGCAGCGGCCGGGGTGCCGGCTACGCCCATCGATGCTCCGGCGCCTGGCGAGCAGAGCATAACTCCCGATGAGGCGCCGCTGGGAACCACGGTCATTCCGACGGCTACCCAGCAGCAGGCGCTCCAGCCTGGCACGGCCTCCCAGAGCCCGCAGGTCGTCAACTACGAAGCGAATCAGCAGATGCCGCTCAATGAGCCGCAGTTGCACAGCCTCCAGGAGTTCATGAACGAGGGCGTCAACACCTCGCCGCTCGGCGTTGAGTTGCAGGAGGGCGCGCGGCGGACGAAAAACGGTCGCGAGATCGACGGCCTGCTGGTGGTCGCGTTGCAGCCCGGCAGTCCGGCTGAACGCGCAGGCGTGCAGGCGGGCCATCGCACCGCCCACGACGTGCTCGAGGGCGCGGCCGTGGCGGCTTCGCTGGTGTTTCCGCCGGCGGTGTTGGCCGTGCCGGTGATCGAAACCATCCAGCTTGGCGAGAATTACGATCTGATCATCGGAGTCGACGGCAACCGGGTCACCAACTTCATGGATTTTCAGGACCAACTGCGTGACGCGCAGCCGGGCGAGACCGTCTACCTGAACATCCTGCGCAGTGGCAAACGTCTCCAGGTGCCGGTGGAGATGCCGCAGCCGAGCGCGGCGAAATTGGAACCGTAGGACCAGGCCGCCAGTTCACTTTTACCGAGGCGCGGATAGCTCTTAACCCAGGCACCGGTTGGTCTTTACTCAAGCATCTTTACTAAAGAACGACATCGTACTAATAGATCGCACTCCGTCGAGGCTTGGGCCCGGCGAGACACGCAGACGAGGCGGCGAAGACTCCGGCAACGGAGCATCGTGGACATAGGCTTGGGCTAGCGCCTGGATCTTGAAAAGACCGGGACCCCGAACGGCTTGAGCGCTCTTGGAGAGCACGTTTGATGCGGGGTGCCGGTGCGCGGCGGCCCCGCATTTTTTGTGCACGGCGAAATTGGCCGAATATCGCGACCAAAGAGGAAGCCGAACGTGAAAATCATAACCACCCCAGCAGAAATGCAGTGCCGCTCCGACGCGATCCGCCGCGCGGGCAGGCGAATCGCTTTCATACCCACGATGGGGTTTCTGCACGAGGGGCATCTCAGCCTGATGCGCGAGGGCAGACGGCGCGCCGAGGTCGTGGTGGCTTCGATTTTCGTCAACCCCACCCAGTTCGCGCCCAACGAGGACTTCGGCCGTTATCCGCGCGCCTTCGAACGCGACTGCGAGATGATGAAGGACGTGCCAGTCGATCTCGTCTTCGCCCCGGAGCCGGATGCGATGTATCCCGCGGGCGCGCAGACCTGGGTCGAGGCGTTGGAGATCACTAAGGGGCTATGCGGGGCGCATCGTCCGGGCCACTTCCGCGGCGTCACCACCGTGGTCGCCAAGCTCTTCAACATCGTCAAGCCGCACTACGCGATGTTCGGGGAGAAGGACTTTCAGCAGTTGCGCGCGATCCAGCGGATGGTCAAGGACCTCAACTTCGATCTCGA
Organism: uncultured delta proteobacterium; assembly: GCA_963810495.1. Taxonomy (GTDB): domain Bacteria; phylum Desulfobacterota; class Binatia; order Binatales; family Binataceae; genus JAKAVN01. The sequence continues at coordinate 383,510 of CAWENP010000008.1, read as the reverse complement.
GATCGTGCCGATGCCGACGGTGCGCGAAGCCGACGGGCTCGCGATGAGCTCGCGCAACGCCTATCTTTCGGCTGACGAACGCCAGCGCGCGCTCAGCCTGAGCACGGCGCTGGAGGCCGCGCGCAGCGAGTTTGCCGCGGGCGCTCGCGACCCGCGCGCGCTGGTGCGCGCCGCATGCGCGATACTCAGCCGGACGCCCGAACTCAGGATCGAATACATCGAGGCGGTCGATTCAGAATCGCTCGCGTCGATCGCACGGATCGAACGGCCAGTGGTAGTAGCAATAGCGGCGCACGTGGGGAAGACGCGGCTCATCGACAACGCGGTCTTCGCACCACCCGCGGGGTAAGCTTCCGATCCAGGGCGCGCCACTTTTCCGATGCCCTCGCCCCCGTGAGGGGGAGAGGGTCAGGGTGAGGGGCAAAAATCAAGACGAGGTAGGGCGGCTCGGCGCGGTTTCCTCTACCAGACGACGCGCACCCGATACTCGGCCAGGCGTCAGTGATTAGAACGGCGCGCGGCTTAATAATAGTCGACCGGGTCGATCTGCCGCTTCGCGCCGTACCAGAACAGCATATTCTCGGTCAGCCCCTGCCAGGTGAACTTGCCCGGCGGCATCAGGAGCCGCTTGAACATCGACTTGAACGAGTAAAATTCCTTCGTGCAACGCCACACGCCTTCTTCGACCTGCTGCGGCGAGAGCTTGTTGGGCACGAACATGCAGCGGAAGTTGTTGGTGTACATGTCGGCGTCGGGGATGATCACGCGGCCTTCCTGCTCGAGCTTGGTGCGCATCGGCGTGCCTTTGCGCGGCGTGACCGTGTTGAAGAACGCCTCGGGCGCCTTGACCTCGTGAAGGAAGGCGAGGGTGTCGTCGAAGATCTGCGGATGGTCCTCCTCCAGCCCAAAGAGGAAATTGAGCGAGTAGTAAATCCCGTAGTGCTCCAGCCGCTTGAGCAGTTTCTTGTAGTCCTTGGTGTGGTTCTGGATCTTGCTCATCGAGAGCAGGCTGTCCTGGCTTATCGATTCCACCCCGATATTGACGTGGAACACGCCGGCCTGGGCCGCGAGATCGAGCAGGTCTTCGTCATGGTTGGAGTTGATGGTCCACAGGCACGAGAACCGGATGTTTAGCGGAATCAGCGCGCGGAACAGTTCCCGCGCGAACTTGTGCTTGCCGGTGATCTGGTCGTCGATGAACTGGAAGCGGCGAAAACCGGTGACCGCGATTACCTGCTTGATTTCCTCGACGATGTCGTCGATTGGGCGCGTGCGATAGCTGCCCTCGTAGAAAACCGGGATTTCGCAGAACGAGCAGCGATACGGACATCCACGGCTCGCCTGCACCGGCACCGCCTTGAAGAGGTAGCGGTTGAGCTTGAGCAGCTCGTGGCGCGGGCGTGGCAGGTTCTTCAGATCGTGCAGCTTGTCGGCCTTATAGATGCGCTTGAGTCTGCCGTCCTGCCAGTCGCGCAAGAGCGGCTCCCATACCAGGTCCGCCTCGCCCTGGACCACCGCGTCAGCGTGCTTGAGCGCTTCCTCGGTCTGGAGCGTTGCATGGAATCCGCCCATCACGACCGGAATGCCGCGTTTGCGAAACTCGTCGCCGAGTTGATAGGCACGCAGCGAGGCGCCGATGGTGGTGGTCATGCCGACCAGATCCCAGCCGGCGTCGAAGTCGATCTCTTCCAGCCGCTCATCGCAGAGCGTCACGTCAAAGTCGTCCGGCGTGAGCCCCGCCAATAGCGGGATCATCAGACCCATGATCAGGCGCCAGCGGGTTTTATGCGGCGTACCGTCCAGATGGATGGTCGTCGGTTGTACCAGCAGGATCCGCGGTTTCTTCACACTGCCTCCTGGCGGCGCTGCGTTTGCGCGGGCCGCCGTTCGAGCTCGCTCCGCCCGTCGTGCCGATACGTGGTCATCCACCACATCACGAGGGCAAAGATGTAAGTGCCAAATGCCGTGCCCCAGGCGAAATAGTTAATCCTGCCGAGCAGCGCCAGCACGACCAGCAGATAGGCGAAGTCGCGCCCGCTCACCCGTTCAACCTGTGCGATGAACTGCTCGGCCCGTTCGCCGTTGACGCGCGTCGCGCGCCAGGTCGTGAGCGCGCACAGTCCGAAGCCGACCAACAGAATGGCGAGCAGGTAGATGTAAGCCCGGCTGCCGCTTGCCCGATAGCACCCGGTCATGATCCCGGCGAAGATCGCGATATGCACCAGGTTGTCGGTCATAACGTCAAGCCGCGCGCCCCAGCGCGACTCGGTCATCTTGAGCCGCGCCAGCTCGCCGTCGACGCCGTCGAAGGTCACAGAGACCAGGAACATCAGCGCCGCAATCAGGCGCGGCCAATAGCCCGGCAAGCAGAACAGCCACGCGCTCAGCAGTCCGAGCGCCGTGTTAGCGAGAGTCACCTGGTTCGGCGTGATCGCGGTGCGCGCGAGGCGCAGGCTGATTCGCCACGACAGCCGCCGATCGACCCATCGCGCCATCAGCGCGTCCGTTTCAGCGCTCTCGCGGCGCAACTCCCGCGCGAGGCGGCGTTCGGCCTCCTGGATATCCGTCGGTCGCCCGTCGAGCGCGAAGGGCAACTGGCCGCTCGGCTGGAGCTGCGAGGCCATCACGCCCGAACCATTCACCAGCCGGCCCAACGGCCCGGCCGCGACGCTGCCGCCGCGAGCGCCGTCGGTGCTTTCGACACTGATGACCTCGCCGGGCCGCGCTGCCTGATTGTCGAGCAGCCCGCGCAGCTGCGAAGCCGCCAGCACCAGGTTGCCCCTAAGCGCGATACAGGGCGCGTCGGCCGGCAGTTGCTCAAGAACTTGAACGAACGAGCCGACGAAATTGATCTCGGGATGATCGCGGAACGATCCCAAAGAGGCGCGCAAGCCGCCTGCGTCGAGATCGCCGGCCTCGATAAAGAATCGCTTCACTCCCGCGCGTTGACACATAAGCATCAGGCGTTCGAGCAGCGATCGCCCGAAGATCATGTCGTCCGCGCGGGCGGGAACGTTGATTAGCGCAATATCAATCAAAGAAAGCCTTATTTAACAAAGGTTTTTAGTCTAATTGGAGAGCTGAGTCAATGCACTGACCGTGCGGTCTGTCCACCCATCGATCCACCGTTCGCATCCGCCTGTTCAAAACTTTTAACTTTTTCGTAACTCGACTGATTTCAGCTCTTAACGGTCTCATTTGTAGAGCCCCGTTGCGAGGGCTGATAAGCTTGGGCGGTGGCCAGTCCGATCCGGGCGATTTTATTCGACTTCGGCGGCACACTCGACCATCCGCATCATTGGCTGGACCGTTTCGTGCGCCATTACCATGCCGCCGGCATGCGGCTTAGCCGCGCCGAGCTGGACGTGGCCTATTCGCACGCCACGAACACCGCCTACCAGGCCGGCGAGGAGGTTCATCGCCACAACCTGCGCGAACTGGTGAAGCTTCTCGTCGCCCATCAATTCGACCATCTCCATCGCCACGGACCCGACAGCGTGCGCGAGCATCTAGCGGGCCTCGGCGAGGATCGTCATAACCTCGCCGATCGTATCGCGTCCAGCTTCGCCGAGGAGTCGGCCGAAGGACTCGCGCGCAGCCGCGGGCTGCTCAAAGAGCTATCGCACGACTTCAAGCTCGGTGTGGTTTCTAATTTCTACGGCAACCTGCAGGTAGTCCTGTTCGAGGCTGGCATCCGCGAGCTTATCCAGGTCGCGATCGACTCCAAGCACATGCGCGTTTTCAAACCCGACGAGCGCATCTTCGTGGCCGCGCTCAAGGTACTCGACCTGCCGCACAACCAGGTCGCGATGGTCGGCGACTCGCTGCACAAGGATTGCGCACCAGCGCGCAAGCTCGGCATGCGCTCGATCTGGCTGGGTGCGCATCACGCGGGAGGGGGCGAGCATCCGCAGGCGCGCGAGGCGGCCGCGCTGGCCGACCATACGATCGATACGCTCGATGAGTTGAAGGGACTGAAATGGTAAGGGGGCTTCGCGGCGCGATTATCGCCGCGGGCCGGGGCGAGCGGCTGCGCGGCGCGGTGGACGATCTGCCTAAGCCGCTAGTCGAGCTTGGCGGCGAGACGATGCTCGTGCGGCAGGCGCGAATGTTGCACCAGGCAGGTGCGGAGACTGTCGTGGCGCTGGTCAACTCCGAGACCGCCGGGCTTATCGCGGCCCGCGCCGTGCGGGTTCCGCCATGGATGAAACTGCAGGCGCGCGATACTCCGAGTTCGATGGAATCGCTGTTCACGCTGGGCGAGCATTTGCGCGGCAACGCGCATTTTCTGCTTGCCACGGTCGACGCGGTGGTTGACGCGGCTGAAATACGCCGCTTCGCCGCCCGTGCGCTGGAGCTTGCCACCGGCGGCGCCGCGCGATTCGACGGCGCGCTCGCGGTGGTGCGATGGCGCGGCGACAAGCGGCCGCTTTTCGCCGAGGTTGCGCCGGACGGCGCGATCGTGGCACTCGGCGAGCGCGAGAGCGCGATGGTCACGGCCGGCTTCTATTACTTGCCCGCGGCGATTTTCGATTTTGCGCCGCGCGCGCGCGCCGAGCGCCTCGACGCCATGCGCAAGTTGCTCGCGATGGCGGTCGCGAGCGGGATGCGTCTTGCCGCGGTCGAACTGAAGGAAACGATCGACATCGACGAGTCGGCCGATCTTGCCGCCGCGCGCGCGATGGTCGCCGGCGGCGAATCCAGCGGGAGCGGCCGCTGACGATGCGCGCGCTGGGGGTTTATCGTGAGCCCGAGTTCTCGCCGGGCAAAGTCGAGCACGACGCCGCGATCCTCGACGCGGTGCTGGCTGAACTCAAGCGCCACGGCGTTGAGATCTCGGCCATCAGCGCCGCGCGGCTGATCGACGATCCGCCGGCCGGCGCCGACCTGGTGCTCGCGATGTGCCAGGGCGAACGCGCGCTCGGCCGCCTGGTGGCGCTCGAGCAGCAGGGCGTGATCGCGGTCAACTCGGCACTCGCGATCCGCAACTGCTACCGCGATCTCCTGTGCGCAGGGCTCGTTCATGCCGGCGTGCCGATGCCGACCGGCGCGCTGGTCCGGACCGGCTCGCGCCCGCCAGACCTGACGCCGCTCGGCGTGCTGGACCTCGATTCTCCGATGTTCGTCAAGCGCGGCGACTTGCATGCGCTTGCGCCCGACGACGTGCAGCGGGTAGAAAGCCGTGGCGCACTGCGCTCGGCGCTGGCCGGGATGGCCCAGCGCGGAGTGCCGGTCGCATACGTGCAGCAGGCGGTCGAGGGCAGGGTGGTAAAGTTTTACGGCGTCAGCGGCGGCGAGTATTTCGTGGCGCTAGACGAAGAAGGTGAAAAGGAAACGTTATCCGAGCAGGTGCGGCTAGAATTGGCCAGGAGCGCCGCGGCCGCCGCTGCCACGCTCGGTCTCGAGACGTGGGGCGGTGACGCGGTAATCGACGGCGATCGTTTTATGATGATCGACTTCAACGACTGGCCCAGCTTCAGCCGGGTACGCGAGGCCGCCGCTCGCGCGATTGCGCGGCGCTGCCTGATGCTCGCGCGCCGGCCGCGCCAGGCCGGCTGAGCGATACTTTTCCCGGAGGGCGCAGGTAGGCCGCAGCATGAGCAAACCGCAAACCCCGACGCCGCGAACGGCCGGCGGATCGAAAGTCGCGGACGGACCCAAGGCCGCCAATGAATCCAAGCAGGTTAATGGATCCAAGACGGTTAACGGATCCGCGAACGTGAGTGAAGCGCAATCCGCGCGCAGGCCCGGCCTACAGCCGAAAATCAACACCGCGATTCCCGGACCGAACTCTCGCGCGCTGTTCGCCGACGAGCAGAGCCATATCGCGCCCGGCCGCCAGCGTATCTCGCTGCTCGCCGGGGTCGCGTTCGATCACGGCGAGGGCGCGACGCTCACCGACGTCGACGGCAACGTGTTCGTCGATTTCTTCGCCGGCGTTGCGGTCGCGAGTCTCGGCCATGGCCATCCTGAGCTGGCGGAGGCGCTCGCGCGCCAGGCCTCGCGGCTGATAGTCGGCACCTTCGCCACGCCCGAGCGCGCCGAGGCCTTCAGGATGCTCGCCGAGGCCGCGCCCGCCGGGCTCAAGCGCGCTCATCTGTATAGCGGCGGTGCCGAGGCGGTTGAGGCGGCGCTCAGGCTCGCGCGCTCGAAAACCAAACGGCACGAAGTGCTGAGCTTCTGGGGCGGCTTCCACGGCAAGACCGGCGGCGTGATCGGGCTTATCGGCGACGAATCCAAGCAAGGCTACGGTCCGCTGCCGGGCGGCCAATACGTCGTGCCGTATGCCGACTGCTATAGATGCCCGTTCAAGCTGGAATATCCCGAGTGCGGGATGTACTGCGTCGACTTCGCGCGTCAGCAGCTCAAGCATAGCTCGGCGGGCGCGCTGGCGGCCGTGGTGGTCGAGCCGATGCAGGGGACGGCGGGCAACGTGATTCCGCCCGACGACTACCTGCCCGCGGTAAAGGAACTCGCGCACGAACAGGGCGCGATGCTGATTGCGGACGAAATGATCACCGGCTTCGGACGCACCGGACGGATGTGGGGAATCGAGCACAGCGGCGTCGCGCCCGACATCATGACGGTCGGCAAGGGGATGGGCTCCGGCTTTCCGGTCTCGGGCGTGCTGCTCAGCGATGACTTGGGAAAGAGCGAGCCGTTTGGCAAGCCGAGCGCGTCGTCGTCGAGTTACGGCGGCAATCCGCTGGCCGCGGTCGCGGTCGCCGAGACGCTGCGCGCGATCAAGCGCGAAGGGCTGATCGAAAATTCCGCCGTCGTCGGCGCGTTCATGCTCGAGCGCCTGATGCGGCTCAAAGAAAAATACGAATTCATCGGCGACGTCCGCGGCAAGGGCCTGCTGATCGGCCTCGATCTGGTGCGCGATCGCAAGACCAAAGAGATGCTCGGGCGTTCGATAACCGAGGCCATTTTCGGGGAGGCGCTGAAGCGCGGCCTTCTGGTGATGGGCTATTTTCCGCGCATGCGGATCAATCCGCCGTTGGTCATCACGCGCGAGCAGGCCGAAGCGGGCGTCGAGATTCTCGACGAGGTTTTCACCCACGTCCGCGACCACCTCGACTGGCGCAACGCTCCTTGAAGGAAGGCCGGGAGCGGGATCTCTCGTAGCGCGGCGCCGCGCGCTGTAAAGAGTGGGCAATGGCTGAGGATGCGGGAAATCGCGGGCTGTTCTGCGACCTGGCGGGGACGCTGGTGAAGATGGATGACACCCGCCAGCTTCCATTGGGCCTCGACGGAGAAATTGTGGTCGAGCTGCTGCCCGGCGTCGCCGAGAAGCTAAGTCCGATACGCGATCATCTGATTTTCGTGGTCACCAACCAGGCCGGGATCGCGCGCGGGCGGCTCAGCCTCGAGCAGGTCGAAGCCGCGATCGGCGAGCTCGACCGCCAACTCGGCGACATCCTGACCGGATGGCAGATCTGTCCGCACGACGACGCCGACCGATGCGCGTGCCGCAAGCCCAGGGGCGGGATGCTGACCGAGCTGGGCGCGACGTATGGAGTCGACATGGCGGGCTCGACGATGGTGGGCGATCAGGAAATCGACGCCGCGGCGGCACGCGCGGCGGGTGTCGGCCATTTCATCTGGGCGCACGATTTTTTCGGCTGGAGGTAGTCGGTGAAGGGAATGCCGCGTAGCAACACCGCGCTTGACTGAATTTACTTCTTTATCTATATATTTCATGAAACCTTGAAATGAAGCGTGCTCGACGAGCCGCGAATGATGGCAGGCGAGATTCTGAAGACGACGGCCTGCACCGTCCGCTAACAGAACCAAACTTCAGCAATCGAAGTTTCGGGCAGGCCGTTCGCATGTTAAGAGCGATCGGAGATGAAGGGCGCCTGCGACTGGTGGAAATCCTGAGCAGACATGAAGCTTGTGTCGGCGACATCGCCAAAACTTTGGGCGAGCGGGTTTCGACCATATCGGAGCGGCTCAGAAGGCTTCGGGACGCGGGACTCGTCGCGAGCAGGCGTGAAGGGAAACACAAATATTATTCGGTAGCAGACGGGCATATTGCCGAGTTGGTGCTCAACGCGCTCTCTCATGCGACCGAAGATGAATTCGCAATGATGAATTCGCAATCGGTCGGAATCACGCCGTTCGAGCCAAAAGCTAGTAATCGAAAGGAGTCAATGAAATGAGCGACCACAAAACGCACGACCAGCATTCCCATACGCACGGTCCGGGCTGCGGGCACACCGCGGTGAAACACGAAGGTCATGTCGACTATCTGCATGAGGGGCATCTTCACAGCGCTCACCAGGGGCATGTGGATGAACATGCTCTGCCGGAGAGTGGCTCGAATCCGTCCACTTGTACGCCGGCTCATGCTTGCGGTGCGCACGACGGTAAGCACGATCATGGGGCTGGTTGTGGACATGAGGCGATACCGCACGGCAGTCATACCGACTACGTCGTCAAAGGCCACATGCATCATCCGGATAAAGGGCACTGCGACGATCACGGTGCTGTCTCTATGGCTTGACGATTTTGGAACTAGAAAGGCGGTTGACGGTCGACTCTGACTCGCGCACTTCCTAACTGCTTCAGGTAGCCCTGAACAACTTCATCAGTTCTTCAGCGCTTTCCCTCGGGCGGAACCGCGTTCGCGAGTCGGATCGACCACGTGCATTCGAATGTGATCTTCGATGATCTCAACCGTCAGGCTGCTCACGCCTTCAAAGATCCGGGGGTCATAGAGGGGAAGCGGCATCTCGCCGAGCCGCTGTAGATTTGGCTTTGCTGCGATTGCAGTGAGCGCAGTAGCCATAGATCAGCACGACATGATCGACCACTCTGAAAGACCCCGGAATTAATTCCCCCAGACGCTCAAGACATCCGTCCAGTTCGAACAACTTGCCGCACTTGAGGCAATGAAAATGATGGTGATGAGCTTTGCCGCGCACCTCGTAACGCGGCGGCGCGCCAGGGACTTCAACGGGGACCAGCCATCCTTCGTCGGTCAAAGCCTTGATAGTGCGATAGACGGTCGCGATTCCCAGTCCGGACATCTTCTGCTGCGCCAACTGCAACACCTCTTCAGAAGCAAGCGGCCGATTGTTTCGCTCGAAGACCTCCAGTATTTCACGGCGCTGCTGTGTGTTCCGTCGAAAAGTCTTAGGTGATTTCGCTACATTCGAAGCTGGCATTACCGCAGAATAGGAAAGCGCCTGTCCTTCGACAATCACGTTCTAAGATCCGATTGCTTCACGCGCTTCCGCCACGAGCTTCATGAGTTTGATCCGGACGCTGACGCCTGTGCCGCATCTGGATGGCTGGGTTCATCCCGAGTGTGATCAAGTCCCGCAGAAGGTCCCAAAGCACTCTCGCATCGATGGTCGCTCCGTCCTCGGAATCCGTCCGCGGTGAGCTAGAAAGCCGTCGCAGTCCGTCGTCCACAACGATACAAAGGGTCTGCGCGGACTCGTCGAATTGAGCGTCGCCGAACACCAGGCCCGCCTTTTGGAGTTCGCTTTCGAGGCGATGGCAGACGACGGTGAACTCAGACGGAATGATCATGGGATGCTCCGCTCGTGATCCGGTTTGAAGATCTGCACCTGCTCCAAGTCCACCGTGCCCGGCGCTCCACAAAGCGCAAATTGATGCGGCTCGAAACTCTTTTCCACAAAGAGCACGTAGCGCCCGGGCGAATCGACCTCGACCCGAATTACTGAACCTCCTTCCTTGGTCTGGAGTTGAAGCAGTTTACGCCCAGGCCGTATCCGGGAGCCGTGCGGTACATGGGTTTCGTTCCCTGAGAACAGTAACGTGACATCGTCCCGCAATTCGTCGATACCACCGCCCTCATGAAGCGACAGCATAACCATCTTCACCTTGGGGAACGGAACGCCATGAAGCCGTAGGTCGTAGAATTCTCCAGTGAGGTGGTACACGCCCGCCCAGCGGAAGGGATATTCCGGGTCCATGAATTTTGGATCGAACTCGAGCGTGCGCCCCAGTTTAAAGCCGCTCACGTTCAACACCACGGTGCGTCTTTGCCAACCGCGAAGAGACTGCTAACCCACTGCCTTTATTTGCAGCATTTGAGCTCGGATTGTTCGGCCACTGAGCGATGAATTGAGACATGGAGAAACGCCTCCTGAATTGACTTATCGATGTTGAAGTATCATTATCAATAGTGCCGATCAAGCGACATGTGAACCGAAGATGGCTGAACTTGACCGAGGCGGCGAAAGCCGACAGATTGATGCGTGCCAGGTAGCGGACCGCTACACCCTGATGATTTGATGCAGCCTACATCTACAGATCGCCGACGCTGGATGCGCAAGATCGCCGGTATCACCGCGGCGATCCTGCTTCTCGCGCAGACGGTTGGCGTTGCGCATTTCCATCCGCTCCCCTCCCAGCACAAATACGTCAGCAATGCCGCCGTCAGCGTTGAAGACGGCCTCTGCGCGCTCTGTCTCGTCCGCTTCCATAGTCCCGCCGCATTGATCGTCGGGCCTCATCCGACGGCGCCGATGCTGGCGGAATTGAGCGCTCCCAGCGCGGCCAGTATGGTGCCGCGTTCTTCGTATCGCTCGCATCGCCTCGGCCGGGCTCCGCCCGCGCCGGTCTGAACTCCCCGTTCCAAAAAAGCTGAATAGTCGAATACGCGTGGCTTCGCCACGCGCGCCGCCACGCGCGAGAGCGCGGCGGCGTGATGCTTCGCTGTGGAGGAGTGTGCGATGCGATCTTTCCCGATTTTTGTGCTCGGACTGGCAATTCTACTGATCCAGCTATTCGTGTCGTCTGCTGATGGCGCACAGGCGTCCAAGGCGCCGCGGGGAATTGTCACCGGAACTGCTACCGACGCCCTTGGCAGGCCGCTTGCCGGCGCCGCGGTTGAACTTCAAAACAGCGCGGGCAAGGTCGTCGCTAAAACGAAAAGCAACGAAGACGGCCATTTTACTTTTACCGGCGTCGCGCCTGGGGTCTACGCGGTCGTTGCCACGAAGTTGAGCTTCAAGCCCGCGACCTCGATCGTCAGCGTAGCGGCATCGGGTGCAAAACGGTTGACGCTCGCGCTTCAGTCGGAAACCGCGCTTAACCTGGCGGTGGTGGCGCAGCGCCTCAACAAAGCGCGCAATAGTCTGTCGCCGGAAACCGGTGGCAGCGTCTATCGCTTCAGCGAGCAGGCGATCCAGGACCTGCCCCAGGGCAATAATACCGCATTAAACGACGTGCTCCTTCAGGCCCCCGGCGTGGTGCAGGATTCGTTCGGCCAACTTCACGTTCGCGGCGATCATGCCAACCTGCAGTACCGGATAAACGGCGTCCAGCTCCCGGAGGGCATCACCGGCTTCGGCCAGGTAATCAGCCCGCGGTTTGCGCAGAGCGTGAGCCTGCTGACCGGCGCCCTTCCCGCCGAGTTTGGACTGCGCACCGCCGGCGTCATCGACATCAAGACCAAGGACGGATTGCTGGAAAACGGCGGCGATGTCGGAGTTCTACGGCGGACAGCGCTCGACGATACAGCCGAGCTTCGAGTACGGCGGTTCGATCGGTAAGTTCAGCTACTTTGTGACCGGCCAGTATCTTAGCACCACCCGCGGTGTCGAGCCGCCGACGCCGGGGCCGTCGCCCATTCACGACCATTCCTACCAGGGCCAGGTTTCGGCTACTTTTCGTATTTTCTGAGTCCGCTACCACACGGCTCAGCCTGATCACAGGTTTCGGACGTGAATCACTTCCAGACCCGGCCGAATCCGGACCAGCCGCAGGTCTTCGCCCTTGCCGGAGTTCCCGCCTATCCGTCGGCGGGCATCGACGAAAACCAGTTCGAGCAGAACTATACTTCGGGGTGCTCGCTCTTCAGGGGCTATCGGCTCGAACTTCGACTATCAGATCGCGCCCTTCAGCCGCTATTCAGACGGTATCTTTCTACCCGGATTTCGCTTGGCGACCTGATCTATAACGGCGCGCCTCAGCGTCGTTCCGCAGCGATTGGGGAAACGGCATTCAGGCCGATTATGCGCAATTTCACTTACAGAACTTTGGTCGTCACATACGTTTCGTTACGGGCGTCTATTTCGGATATTATGGGCGCTGAGTCGGACGACACCACGCGGCATTTCCCGTAATCGCATAGGACAACAGACCTTCGATGTCCCTATCTCAATCGTCGATAACTGAAGGTACTTAGACCTGGATCTACAGCGTCTATGTGCAGGACGTCTGGAAATCAACGAGCAATTGACTTGACCAACTATGGCGTGCGTTTCGATCGGCGTCAGCCTGGATCATCGCCAACAATACGATTAGCCCGCGGGTTGGCGCGGTTTACAGCCTCAACAAGGACACGGCACTTCACGCCGCCTTTTCCCGCTATTTCAGCCGCCGATTTTGCGACGATCCCGCGACGAGTTTGCAGCGATCCAAAAATTCGCCACCACTGCCGGCGCTCCTGCCTCGCGCGGCAATCGCAACCCGAGGAGGACTATTACTGGGATGCGGGGGTGCAGCAGTCATTTCAGGTCTCATTGACCGTGTCGGAAACGACTCTTTCGCCAAAAAGTCGCAGGACCTGATCGACGAAGGGTCAGTTCGGTCCGGCGCTGATTTTCGAAACCTTCAACTATGAAAAGGCGCGTCTATGGAGTCGGAATCAGAGCCAGCTCCTACGACTCGCGAAAACCTGTATCTGTACGCGAACTTCGATCTACAGCGTCGCGCAGGGCACCCAGGTCGAGTCAGGGCCATTCAATTTCGCACCGGATGAACTCGCTTACATCAAGAACTCACTACATCTTCCTGGATCACGATCAGACCTACTCCGCCTCGGCGGGCGCGGTCTACCGATGGCAGGGCTTCACGTTCAGCATCGACGGAATCTACGGCAGTGGACTCCGCGCCGGCTTCGCCAACACCGGCAACTTCCGTACTACTTCCAACTCGACGCCGGTATACGCAAGCGCTTCGACCTGCGTAATGCCGGCGCGAGTCGAAGTGCGCACTGTGGTAGTCAATCTGAACGATCGTACTTACGAGATTCGTAACGGCACCGGGATCGGCGTCTTCGACTCCGCAATTCGGCCCGCGGCGCGCGTTTTACGGCGGAATCAAGTGGCGCCTCCCATCGTTCAGCCGAACCGCCATACAGCTGAAGGCAGTGAAAAGTGAAAAGTGGAATGATGAAGGGGTGAAAAGTGAAGAGCCATAATGGTGTCTGCCGACCCATAAGCGCGGGATCCATCTCGCGAGGATTTAGCGATGCATGAATCTGAGGAGTGCCCTGAATGAGCTGCAATACGGCGGCGCGATAGTATATCCGCTCTTGTTGCTCGGAATCGTCGCCATGCTCATCATTCTCGACCGTGCGGTGGCTTACTACCGATGCCTGCGGTTGCCGCGTTCGCTGGCCGAGTTGGTCGAGACCTACGGCTTTGCCTGGGATGAACTGGACCGGCAACTGGCGGCGCTCGCGCCGGTCAATGTTTACCGCCGGTTTTTCGAGGTGATTAGCGACAATCGCTACAAGCCCGGATGGTGGGTCGAATCGCGCGCCGGCGACGAAGCGGGCGATATCGAGAAGAACCTCAGCCGCGGCTTGTGGATACTCGAGACGGTGGTCACCGCGGCGCCATTGTTGGGCCTGCTCGGAACCATCACCGGCATGATGCAGGCCTTCAAGGTAATCGGCGGCTCGGGACTGGTCGCGCCGACGCAAGTGACTTCGGGTGTGGCGCAGGCGCTGATATCGACAGCGCTCGGCCTTTTGATCGCGCTCTTCGCGCTGTTCGGGTTCAACTTCTTCGCCCGCACGCAGTCGCAGGCGCTCGATCATCTCGAACGCCTGGGGTCGAAGCTGATTGACCATATCCGCCTGGACGAGGAAACCGGGGAAAAGGAAACAATCGCCAGCGTGACCCCGCTCGCGCCGCGCGAGGGAAGGGTCAAGCGATGAAACTGCGCAAGGGACGAGGTTATCGGCGCGGCCGAATCGAGATCATCCCGATGATCGACGTGATGTTCTTCCTGCTGGTGACGTTCATGCTGGCGTCGCTGTCGATGCAGAGTCTCAACTCGATCACGGTCAATCTTCCGCAGGGCGACGCGCCCAACCTCCAGCACAAGGAGCCGGTCGCACTGACTATTACTAAGGATAGCAAGATATTTCTCGACAAGACTCCGACCACGCTCACGACGATGGCCTTCACTCTGAAGACCATGCTGCAAGGACAGGATCAGGGAGTGGTGGTCAACGCCGACGGCGCCGCGCCCGAAGGTATCGTGGTGGAGGCGATGCTCCAGGCGCGCCGGGCCGGAGTGGAGCACTTTCTGATCGCGGTCAAGCGCGAATGAACGGTGCGGTTCAAACAGCTTCGCCGTTCCTGGATGAACCGTGGCGGCGGCTGGCCTGGATCACGCCGCTATCGATCGCGATCTGGGCCGGGGTGCTGCTTGGCTTCGCGATGGTGCTTAAGCAGACGGCGCCGCCACTGCCTGAACTCAAGCCGATCGAGGCGCGGATCGTCGAGTTGCCGCCTCCGGTGGGAGGTTTGCAGGGCGGCCCGGCGGCCGCGCCGCATCCCGTCGCGCCAGCGCCACCCAAGCCGAAGCCTCACGTCGAAGTGCGGCGCAAAGTGATTCCGTTGGCGCATCCGCACAAGGAGAGAATCATCCCGGAAGCTCCGCCGTCGTTCGCCGGGACGCGAAAGGAAGCGCCCGCGGAATCGAGCGCCAGCACGAAGAGTGCGACCACGGCCGGGAGTACCGAGAGCAGCGGGGCACCGCAAGAGAAGGGCGGCGGGTCGGGCCTGGGCAGCGACAGCCTCGGCGCGCGGGCGATCTATTCGCCGGTACCGAAGATTCCGGACGACCTGCGCGAGGTCGCCTTCGAAGCGGTGGCGGTGGCGCATTTCGAGGTTTCCTACGATGGAAGTGTCAAAGTGATGCTGTCGAAGCCGACCTCGGATCCGCGGCTCAACCAGATTCTGCTCAGCACGCTGGAGCAGTGGCGCTTCTTTCCCGCGATGAAGGGCGGAGTGGCGATCGACTCAGCCTTCGACGTGCGAATTCCAGTAAGCGTTCAGTGAATCGGAACCGTCTTTTAATTTCAACGCCTTTCACTTTCATCGTCCTCATGAAGCTCTCGTATGAAGTACGATGATCGGTCTAATGCGGTTCATGCCGATAATCCTGGCTTCGGTAACGCTAATCTCGACCGGTCTTGGCGGAATGGCAGCGATGCGATTTCGCGATCGCCTTCATCTCCTGCTCGGATTCAGTTCCGGGGCGGTAATGGCCGTGGCTCTGTTCGATATACTGCCGGAGGTCTTTGCGCTCGATGGCGGGTCCTCCTACATGCCATTCGCCGCGCTGGGATTCCTGGCCTTCTTCGGGCTGGAGCGCTACACGGCGCTCCACCGCTCGCGTGAACACGTACACACCGCGACAGCGCACGAGCAGGAACTTGGCGCGCTGTCCGCGGCCGGATTGACGTTTCACAGTTTCCTCGACGGTGTCGCTATCGGAGTGGGCTTTCAATCCAGCGCGAGAATTGGTCTGCTGATCGCCCTGGGAATAATCGTGCATGATCTTAGTGACGGCCTGAACACGGTGACCGTCGTGCTGGCCCATGGTAACCCGCGCAAGCGCGCGATGTTCTGGCTCGCGGCGGACATGCTCGCGCCGGTTCTGGGCGCCGCTACCTCGCTCGTCATAAATCTGCACGGACTTCTGCCGTGGATGCTTGCTTTCTTCGCCGGGTCGTTTCTTTACATCGGAGCCTCGGATCTCCTGCCAGAGGCGAAAGAGCACGATTCGCCATGGGTCGGCGTGGCCACGGCGATGGGCATGCTTGCAATTTATCTGGCGACGCAATTTCTCCGAAGGTTATGAGATTGGTTTCGACTAGAGTCTGCGAATTCCGATAAGCTTTCACTGAGCGAATTCTCCGGCTGGCATTAGCGACCGCTTTTTGACAGAAATCGGCTTAGAGCGCAGCGCTCTATGGCGTCTTTCATCTGATAAACGCAGGAGATGACAGTATGAAAATCGGACTGCTGATGCCGTTTACCGAGGACACCGCCAACCCGGCCGACTTTTGCCGCGCCGCCGAGGCGTTGGGTTTCGAATCGATGTGGGTGCCCGAGCATCCGATTCTCCCCGCCAATCCCAAGACCCCGTTCCCGCAGGGCGGGCCGATTCCGCCGGTCTACTCCCACATGGGCGATCAGTTCGTCGCGCTCAGCATGGCCGCCGCCGCGACCAAAAAATTGAAGCTCGCCACCGGCATCTGCCTGGTGCCCGAGCACAACCCGATGATTCTGGCCAAGCAGATCGGCAGCCTCGACAACTTCTCGGGCGGCCGCTTCATCTTCGGCATCGGCGCCGGCTGGCTGCGCGAAGAAACCGAACTGCTCGGCGGCGACTTTCCGCATCGCTGGACGCAGACCGCCGAGTACGTCGCCGCAA
Organism: uncultured delta proteobacterium; assembly: GCA_963810495.1. Classification (GTDB taxonomy): domain Bacteria; phylum Desulfobacterota; class Binatia; order Binatales; family Binataceae; genus JAKAVN01. The sequence goes on along the minus strand of CAWENP010000008.1, from coordinate 367,067 downwards.
TGCGCGCGCTGTGGACCAAGGGCGAAGCGTCGTTCGAAGGAAAGTACGTCAAGTTTCCAGCGATCCGATCCTATCCGCGCCCCGCGCAGCCGGCCGGACCGCCGGTGCTGCTTGGCAGCCGCGACAAAAACGCGCTCAAACGCGTCGCCAAGTGGGGCGACGGATGGTGCCCGATTCGCATCACCGTCGATGAGATGAAACAGGCGACCGCGCAGTTGCGTGAGGAGTGCGACAAGGCTGGCAGCGACTACGGCAGGCTCGACCTCACCGTGATGGGTTCGCTAGGCGACGAACGCGCCAAGGCGCAGGATGAACTCGGGAGGTACGCGGCACTCGGCGTCGGCCGCTTCGTGATCGCGCTGGTCGCCGGCGCGCTCGGCCCGGACAAATACGCGCCGGAACTCGAGCGGCTCGCCAAGGTGTATCTCTGAAAGCTGACGACCTAATCCCCGACCCCTTCCCGATGCGGGAAGGGGAGTTGATCAAGAGCAGAGCGCACGCGCCACGATGATACTGCGCGGGGCGATTTCAGGCTTCGGCGAGGTTGCGGCGCAGGCGCATCTTGCCGGATGGCGTACGCGGCCAGAGGTCAGTATCGTCGCGATTCACGACCCGGTCTCCGAGCGGCGCCATCATGCGATGCGCCTCATCCCGAACATCCGTGTTTATGACGACCTCGAACTGATGCTCGACGGCGAGCGGCTGGACTTCGTCGACGTCGCAAGCCCGCCCGCCTACCATGCGGCGACGGCCCTGACCGCGCTTGCGGCCGGCGCACACGTGCTGGTCGAGAAGCCACTATGCCTCGCGCGCGACGAATTCGAGTCCCTGTGCGCCGCCGCTTCAAGCCGCGGGCGCGTTTTGATGTGCGTGCACAACTGGAAGCACGCCGCCACATATCGGCTCGCGCACGACCTCATTGTGGCCGGGCGGCTTGGCGAGATGCGCTACGTCGCGCTCGATCGGTTGCGCACGGCGCCGGCCGGTATCGGCCGCGGCGCGAGCGGACGATGGCGGCTGGGCGCGACGAGCGGCGGTGGAATCCTGGTCGACCACGGATGGCATGTTTTCTACCTGATGCGATGGCTGATGGGCGGCCTTGACCCGGCCGCAATCTCCGCGTTCATGGGCGTCGGTCAGGCGGCGCCGGTCGAGGACGTCGCTGACTTCAGGGTGATTTTTCCCGGCGACAGGATAGCCTCCGCCCATCTGAGTTGGCGCTCACCGGTCAGGCGCACGCGTGCGAAGCTCTACGGCAGCGAGGCGGCGCTCGAAATCGACGGCGACCGCGTGATCCTGACCGCGCGGTCGGGAATGCCGGAGGATGTTTCCCCGACACCCGAGGACGACGATTCCTACCATTCGGCCTGGTTCGCTGGGGTTGCCGGTGACTTCGAACGCGCGGTCTATCAGAGCGTTGGGCAGAGCATTGGGCAATGCATTGGTCAGACCATCGAGCAGAGCGTCGAGAATGGCATCGAGTCCGCAGAGTTAGCGGAAAACCTCGCCGAAGCACGGGCTGCGCTAACGCTGACTCTGGGCGCGCAGGAATCGAGCCGGCAAGGCGGCAGTCTGGTTAAGCTTGTGTGAACTGGCTGTTACTTCAGGCCGTCAGACCCTATTGACTTTAAGCAATCGGACTATAAAGTGCTCATTGACCGGTAGGTTAGCGAGTGGCTGAGGGCTCTGTTTTGAGGCCCGGCGAAGGCCTTTCCGTACACCCGGCCGGGAAGGTCGGCGTCGGCGATGAGGGGCAGCCAGGGCGCATCCGTCGGTATATATGGTGTCTGAGTCGCGTTCGATTCTGCCGGAAAAACCTCAGGATTCGCGGGATGAAATCCTCAAGGCGGGTATCCGTCTGTTCGCCCGCCGCGGCTTTCACGAGACCTCCATGTCCGAGGTGGCGCGCGACGCGAAGGTCAGCAAGGCCCTGATTTTCTGGCATTTCAAGACCAAAGAGGAACTGTTCCTCGCGGTCCTCAATCGGTTACTGGAGCCGTATTTTATCGACTTTGCCGAGGAGGTCGGGGCGCTGGACGAGCGCGCTCAATTGCGCAAGCTGGTGCAGTCCTACCTGCTCTTTGTTCGCGATAACGCCCCCTCTGTGCGTTTTTTCCTCGGCCAACTGCTGCATGGCGAAAAGGTTCCCGAGGAACTGGCCACGCAAGTGATGAAACTGTACGACGGCTATCGCGAACTGATGATCGATATCGTCCGCCGTGCTCAGGACAAGAATCTTTGCTCGCGTGGCATCGCGCCCGAGGCGGCCGCCGGCTTCATGGTGTCGGCGCTTAACGGCTCGCTTATCGGCTTCCTGTTCGCCGGCGGCACGGCCGACGATCTGGGCGGGGCGGTCACGATGCTCGAGGAATGGCTGTTCCGCGATTCCGCAAAACGCTCCTCTGAGGGCGGCAAGGCCGTCGCTTAACCCTGCTTTTCAGGAACACGACTGAGGGAACCATCAAGATGCGAATACCGCTGAAGCTAATGCTGGACCTTGGCCGCTACATGCGCCGCAAGCGGCGCGCGGGCGAGAAGTACTTCCCGTTGGTGCTGATGCTGGAGCCGCTACACGCCTGCAACCTGGCCTGTATCGGATGCGGCAGGATCGTGGAATACAAGGACACGATCCGCGACCAGATGCCGCTGGAGGAGGCGCTCGGCGCGGCCGACGAAGCGGGCGCCCCGATCGTCTCGATCTGCGGCGGCGAACCGCTGATGTACAAGCATATCGTGCCGCTCACCAAGGGGCTGATCGAGCGCCAGCGCCACGTGCAGATCTGCACCAACGCGATCCTGCTCGAACGGTTCATTCGCCACGTCGAGCCCAGCCCCTATCTGAGCTTCAACGTCCATATCGACGGCATGCGTGATACCCACGACCGCGTGGTCGATCGCGCTGGCGTGTTCGACACCTGCGTGCGCATGATCAAGCTCCTCAAGGAGAAGGGCTATCGCGTGCAGACCAACTCGACCATCTTCCGCGAGACTGGCGCGGAGGAAATCGAGGAACTGATCAAGCTGCTCGGCTCGCTCGGCGTCGATGGGATGCTGCTCACGCCCGGCTACCACTACCAGGTGCTGACCAACGACGACATCTACCTCAAACGCGAGGAGATGCCGCAGAAGTTCAAGCGCGTGCGCAAGCTCGCCGAGGACTACAAGATCATCAATACGCCGATCTATCTCGACTACCTGGTCGGCGAGCGCGATCTGCTGTGCAGCCCCTGGACCACCGTCACGCGCAATCCGCAAGGCTGGAAGGGCCCCTGTTACCTGATCACCAACGGCCACTACAAAACCTTCAGCCAGATGCACGAGGCGACCGATTGGGAGTACTACCGCACCAAGCAGGATGTCCGATGCCGCGACTGCAAGCTGCACTCCGGCTTCGAGGGTACCGCGGCACTGCAATTTGGCGAGAATCTGAAAGACTCGTGGCGGATGGTACGCCACTACATGTCCTGACGGGGATTGATGCCCGGTGTGGGCGCACGATGCCGCCGCGTCCTGCGCGCGGACGCTGCTCCGCGTCAGGGCTTCTGGTGATCCGACGACGGTAGCTCGATGGCAGAAGCCAAACGTGATCATCCGCGCGCGCTGAAAGACGCGGCCGCGGCGCACGCCGATTTGCGTGCCGCGCCGGCCGGCGGACCCGCCCGCGCGGGCGGCGGCGCGCCGCTGGAAATCGAGCGCTACCTAAGCGAACGCGCAGCTATGGTCGAGCGGGCGCTCGCCGACGCGGTCGTCGATAGCGGCGCTCCGGCCGGCCGGCTCTTCGAGGCGATGCGCTACAGCCTGCTTGCGGGCGGCAAGCGGCTCCGTCCGGTGCTCGCGCTGGCGGCGTGCGAAACGGTGGGCGGCAGGCTTGAGGCCGCGATGGGGTTCGCGTGTGCGATCGAGATGGTTCATACCTATTCGCTTATCCACGACGACCTGCCGTGCATGGACGACGACGACCTGCGCCGCGGCCGTCCGACCAATCACAAGATTTACGGCGAAGCGATCGCGACGCTCGCCGGCGACGCGCTCCTGACCGACGCGTTCTCGATGCTCGCCAAATCCGGCGCGGCGTCCGCCGGCGTGCCGCCCGCGGCGCTGCTCTCGACGGTCGCCGAACTGGCGAGGGCGGCTGGCTCGGCCGGGATGGTGGCGGGGCAGGCGATCGATCTCCTCGGTGAAGGCCGCACGTTGACGATCGAGGAACTGGAATACCTGCATCGCAGAAAAACCGGCGCGCTGTTTATCGCCGCGGTGCGCGGCGGCGCGCGCCTGGGTGGCGCCATCCAGGCGCAGCTCGAGGCGCTGGAGGCCTACGCGCGCGCGCTCGGACTCGCCTTCCAGGTGATCGACGACATCCTCGACGTCGAGGCTTCGACCGAGCAGATGGGCAAACGCACGGGCAAGGACGTCGCGCACGGCAAGAATACCTATCCCGGCCTTATCGGCCTGGACAAATCCTGGCAGCTCGCGCGCGACCTCGAGCGCCGGGCGCATCACGCGCTCGACGGGTTCGACCATCGCGCCGAACCGCTGAGGGCGCTGGCCAGTTTCGCCGTGGAGCGCAGACTGTGAAGCCAACCGCGGCTGAAAATTTTTCCGCGCCGATCGCGCCGGCGCCGGACGTGCGCCAGACCGCGGCGCGCCAGGCCGTGTTGTTCGCGCCCCGAGATCTGCGCCTTTGCGATTTTACGCCGCCGCGCCCGGGCCCCGGCGAGCTTCTGCTGCACGTCAAATGCGCGCTCAGTTGCGGCACCGATCTCAAGACCTATCGCCGCGGCCATCCGGTGTGGCGTCTGCCCACGCCGTTCGGTCACGAGTTTGCGGGCGTGGTGGTCGATGTGGGCGAGGGCGTGACCGAGTTCAAGGCGGGCGACGAGCTGATGGCGGCGCCGACGGCGCCCTGCGGTGCGTGCTTCTACTGCCGGCGCGGACAGGAAAATCTCTGCGCGCAGACGATGGAGAAGATGGTGATGGGGGCGTACGCGGATTTTCTGTTGCTGCCGGCCCATGTGGTCGCGCGCAACGCCTTCCGCAAGCCCGCCGCGCTGGCTTTCGAAGAGGCTGCGCTGCTCGAACCGCTTTCCTGCGTCGTTCATGCGCAGGCGCTCGCGCGGCCCGAGCCCGCCGAGAGCGTGCTGATAGTCGGCGCAGGCGCCTTTGGCCTGCTCCACATGCTGGCGCTCCGCGCGGCCGCAGTGCACGAAATCGCGGTCGCCGGACGCGGCGCGGATCGCCTCGAATGGGCCGGACGGCTCGGCGCCGACCGCGTGATCGACATCGCCACGGGCGACCCCGCGGCCGAAGTTGCGCGGCTCAACGGCGGCTTCGGGCCCGACCTGGTGATCGAGTGCACGGGGCAGGTCGAGGGATGGCGTGACACCTTCGCGCGTGTGCGGCGCGGCGGCCGGGTGGTGTTCTTCGGCGGATGTCCGGCAGGCACCGCGCTCGAGATCGATACGCGCCGCATGCACTACGACAATCTCACGCTGATCGCTCCGTTTCATTTTCGGCCGCGCGACGTGCGCCGCGCCTACGAGTTGCTCGCGGAAGGGCGCCTCGGCGCCGGCCGCATCATCAATGCACATCGTCCGCTCGCCGATATCGCCGGAGTCTTTGAGATGCTCGAACGTGGTACGGTGTTGAAGTGCGCGGTCATTCCGTGAGCGGATGGCGGCGCGAGGTGGGGAGGGTGTTGGGGAAGTCCGAGTCCAGCGCTCCGGCCGAATAACAAGCAGGAACCTCGAATCTTATGAGCGAAGCTATCGAAATCGCCAACGGCAGAGCCGCGGACGCGACGTTCGTCACGCCTGCGCCGCACGACGAGTCCGCCGCGAAACTCCACTCCAGTATCGACCTTTCGCAGCGCGCACTGCTCGCGCTTCAGCATCCGGAAGGCTACTGGCAGGCCGCGCTCGAGGCCAACGGCGAGATGAACGCCGAGTACATCATCTTCAACCGCTTCATGGGCGTGAGCGATCCCGAGATGGACGCCAAGCTCAAGCGCCATCTGCTCGATCTCCAGCAGCCCGACGGAAGCTGGAACCTGTTTCCCGGCGGCGAGGGCGATCTCTCGACCTCGATCGAGGCTTACTTCGCGCTCAAGCTGACGGGGCTGCGCGCAGGCGACGAGCCAATGATGCAAGCGCGCCGATGGATCCTCGCGCGCGGCGGAATCGCCCGCTCGGGCACGCTCGCGCGTTTTTATCTCGCGGCCATGAATCAGGTGCCGTGGGATTGCACGACCGCGTTGCCGGTGGAATGGATGCTCACCCCCGACTGGCTCCCGGTCAACATCTACGAGCTTTCTTCATGGGCGCGCGGCACGCTGGTCGCGCTGATGCTGTTGCGCGCGGGGCGTCCAATCGTCGAGATCGATTGGCGCGAGGGCGTGCTCGAACTTTATATCCAGCCGCCGCATTTCACCAAGTTCGAGCTGCCGCGTCCGCCGCGCTGGTGGTCGCCGCGCCAGTTCTTCAATCTCGCCGACCGGCTTTTGCGTTTATACGACCGCCATCATCTAAAGGGCCTGCGACGCGACGCCGTGGCCCGCGCCGAGCGCTGGCTGCTCGACCATCAGGACGCCAACGGATCGTGGGGCGGAATTCAACCCTGCTATTTGCTGAGCACGATGGCGCTCAAGGGGCTCGGCTACCGCAACGACCATCCGGTGATCAAAAAGGCGCTCGACGCGACGCACGAGCTCATCTGGGATCAGGGCGACTCGATTCTCTTCCAGCCCTGCGTTTCGCCCAATTGGGACACCGCGCTCGCCGCCAAGGCGCTGATCGATTCAGGCCTCGCGCCCGAACATCCGGCGCTGCGCGACGCCTCGAAGTGGCTCATCGATCATCAGATCCTCAAGCCCGGCGACTGGTCGATTAAGCGGCCCAACCTGGAGCCCGGCGGATGGGCCTTCGAGTTTTTTAACGATTGGTATCCCGACGTCGACGACGCCGCGGTCATCCTGATGGTGCTCGCGGATTCCGCCGCCGATGATAGCGCCGCGCGCGAGCATGCAATCCGCCGCGGCACGAACTGGGTGATGGGCATGCAATCGAAGGACGGTGGCTTCGCCGCCTTCGACGTCGACAACAAGGCGACTTGGTTCAACCACGCGACCTTCGCCGCCGACACTGAAGCGGCCACCGACCCGACCTGCCCCGACCTGACTGGTCGCGTGCTCGAGATGATGGCGGTGGTCGGCTACCGCGCCGACCATGCGGTCGCGCGCCGCGCGATCGCGTGGCTCAAGCGCGAGCAGGAGGACGACGGCTCATGGTGGGGGCGTTGGGGCGTCAACTACATTTACGGCACCAGCACGGCGCTTTCGGGATTGCGTGCGATTGGCGTCAGCCCGCGCGAGCCTTGGATCCAGCGTTCGGTCGCGTGGCTCAAGTCGAAACAGAACGAGGACGGCGGATGGGGCGAGAGCTGTCTCAGCGACAAGGATCCGGCCTGGCGCGGGCGCGGCACCAGCACGCCGTCGCAAACCGCGTGGGCGATGATCGGGTTGCTGGCCGGCGAGGACGGCGTCAGCCCGCATCTGATGCGCGGTTTGCAATGGCTCCTGGAGCAGCAGCGCGAAACTGGCGACTGGGAGGAGACCGAGTTCACGGGCACCGGTTTTCCGAATCATTTTTATCTGCGTTACCATCTTTATGCGCACTACTTTCCGCTGATGGCGCTCGGGCGCCTGCGCAAGCGGATGACGGAACTCGCCGCGCACTGAAGCTCAAGGGGCAGGCGTGAAGTCGATCGCAATTCTCGGCTCCACGGGCTCGGTCGGCGTCACCACGCTCGACGTGGTGGATCGCTTTCGCGACCGTTTCCGCGTCGTGTCGATGGCGGCCGGGCGCAATCTCGACCTCTTTGTCCGCCAGATCGAGCGCCATCGCCCCGAACTGGTCTCGGTCGCCACGGCCGAACTGGCGGGCGAACTCAAGCGCCGGTTGGGTCCATCGTGCAAGACGGAAATTCATCACGGACGCGAGGGCGCGGTCGCCGCGGCGACTCATCCGGCGGCCGGGATCGTCGTCTCGGCCCTGGTCGGCGCGCTCGGACTCGGTCCGACCCTCGCAGCTATCGCGGCCGGCAAGGACATCGCGTTCGCCAACAAGGAAGTGCTGGTGATTGCGGGCGAGATTGTGACGGCCGCGGCGCGCGAGCGCGGCGTACGCCTGCTGCCGGTCGACAGCGAGCACAACGCGATTTTCCAGTGTTTGGAAGGGCGCGGCCGCGCGTCGCTCAAGCGCATCATCCTGACCGCGTCGGGCGGCCCGTTTCTCCGCCTACCGCCCGATCGCTTCGCGTCGATAACCGTGGCCGAGGCGCTGAACCATCCTACCTGGCGGATGGGCAACAAGATCACGATCGATTCCGCGACCCTGATGAACAAGGGGCTCGAAGTGATCGAGGCGCACTGGCTGTTCGATCTTCCCGCCGAGCGCATCGCGGTCGTCATTCATCCGCAAAGCGTCATCCATTCGATGGTCGAGATGATCGACGGCTCGGTGATCGCCGAGATGGCCGAGCCGGACATGGCGATCCCGGTCGCCTACGCGCTGGCGTTCCCCGACCGCCTGCCGCTCGACCATCTGAAGTCGCTCTCGCTGGTCGAGCGCGGCAACCTGACTTTCGAAGAGCCCGATCCGGCGCGCTTCCCATGCCTACGCCTTGCGTACCAGGCGCTCGAAGCTGGCGGCACGATGGCCGCCTGCCTCAACGCCGCCAACGAGGAACTGGTCGCGGCCTTCCTGGGCGGGCACGCGCGCTTCGCCGACATCCCGCGCCATATCGAGACCGTGATGACGCGCCACAAGAACTGCTCCGCGCGCACCCTGGAGGATCTCTACGAGGTCGATGGATGGGCCCGCGCCCAGGCGCAGGAGCTGATCGGACATGCGCCTGCCGCGAGCCTCTGACGTGCACGCCGAGGGCGCCAACAACCCGAGTTCCGCGTTAGCGCCCGATGCGCGTGCCGCTGCTGCATCGCCGCCGGCGTCCGAGCCCGCCGCGGCGGCGCTCACCCAGGCCTACGAGTTCTGCGCGCGTGTGGCGCGCTCGCACTACGAAAATTTCACCGTCGCGTCGTGGCTGATGCCGCGCGCGATGCGCAAGCACATGCATGCGATCTACGCCTACGCGCGCATGGCCGACGATTTTGCCGACGAGGATCGCGACCCCGCCAAGCTCGATGAATGGGAGCGCGAACTCGACCTCGCTTACGCCGGTGCGCCGCGCCATCCGGTCTTCGTCGCGCTGGCCGACACGGCGCGCCGTTTCGACATCCCGCGCGAACCGTTCGCCGACCTGCTGCGCGCGTTTCGCTCCGACCTCGACTTTCGCGGCTTCGAGACGCTCGACGACCTGCTCGGCTACTCGCGCTACTCGGCCAACCCCGTGGGCCGGCTGGTACTCTATCTGTTCGGCTACCGCGACGCCGAGCGCCAACGTCTCTCCGATCAGGTGTGCAGCGGACTTCAACTCGCCAATTTCTGGCAGGACGTCGCCGTCGATCTCGAAAAGGGGCGCGTCTATCTGCCGCGTCAAGACATGGAGCGGTTCGGCGTAAGCCTCGAAGACCTGCGCGTGCACAATGCGAACTCGAACTTCGTCGAGCTGATGCGGCATGAGGTCGCCAGCGCGCGCGAATTGCTGATGGCGGGTGCGGCGCTCGCCGCGACGGTGGACAAAAGGCTCTCGCGCGACATCATGATGTTCGCCGGGGGAGGGCTGGCGATCCTGCGCGCGATCGAGCAGGCGGACTGCGACGTGTTCCGCCGCCGCCCCTCGCTCGGCAAACTGGACTACCTGCGCCTGGGATGGCGGGCGCTGCGAGGGCGGCTTGAAACCTGAGGGCATCGCGGTTGCGCCGCTGCCTGAAGCTGATGCGGCGCTGCGGGAGGATTACGCGCGCTGCGCGTCGATCACGCGCCGCTCCTCGTCGAATTTTTACTACGCCTTCATGCTGTTGCCGGCCGCGCGCCGCCAGGCGCTTCACTCGGTCTACGCGTTTTGCCGCTTCGTCGACGATATCGCCGATGACGACTCGGTAGGCAAGCCGGCCGAACTGCTGACGCGCTGGCGCGAGGAAACCGAGCGCGTGTTCAGCGGATCGCCAACTCATCCGATATCCCGCGCGCTCGCCCACAACGTGCGCCGCTTCGCGATCCCGCGCCGCTACTTCGAGGAGATAATCGACGGCGTCGAGATGGACCTGGGGCGCACGCGCTACGCGACGTTCGACGAGCTTCGCCTGTACTGCTACCGCGTCGCCTCGGCGGTCGGCCTGGTGTGTATCGAGATTTTCGGCTATCGCAACCCGCGCACCCGCCAGTACGCCGAAAATCTCGGCATCGCGTTCCAGCTCACCAACATCATCCGCGATTTGAGTGAAGACGCCGCCCGCGGCCGTATCTATCTGCCGCTGGAAGACCTCGCGCGCTTTGGCGTGACCGAGGATGAGATCCTGCGCGGCGCCGACACGCTGGAGCTTCGCCGCCTGCTGGAGCACGAGGTCGAACGGGCGCGCTCGTTCTACGCACAGGCGGAGCAGGCGCTCGCGGCCGAGGACCGCGCCGCGCTGGTCTGCGCTGAGGCGATGCGATCAATTTATCGCGCGCTGCTCGAGCGGATCGCGAGCAAGGGCTGCGGCGTTGTCGGCCGGCGCCATCGTATCTCGACCCCCCGCAAGCTCTACCTGGTTGGCCGCACCTGGGCCGGCACGCGGCTGCGGGCGAGGAGCTAGGGCGCAATGGTTGAGCCGCGCGACGTCGTCGTGATCGGCGGCGGATTCGCCGGGTTGAGCGCCGCCGTTGCGCTCGCCAACCGGGGCTTTCGCGTCGCCGTGCTCGAACGCAAACCAGCCCTGGGCGGCCGCGCTTATTCGTTCGCCGACACCGAGACCGGAGATTTCGTCGATAACGGCCAGCACGTGCTGATGGGATGCTACGCCGAGACGCTGAAGTTTCTCGATCGTATCGGTGCGCGCAGGCAGTTGGTGTTTCATCCCAACCTCGCGATCGAGATGCTCGAGCGCGATGGGCGCGCCGGCGTGCTCAAAACCGCGCATCTGCCAGGCCCTCTGCACATGACCGCTGCGCTGATGCGTTATCGGCTACTGACGCCGCGTGAGCGGCTGAGCGCGATGGTTGCGGGGCTGAGGATGCTGCGGATGCGCCGCCGCGACCGCGCGCGCCTCGGCGAGACGACCGTCAAGACGCTGATGGACGTGCTGAGACAGGGCGAACGAGCGCGGCAATGCTTCTGGTATCCTATTGCGATTGCGACGCTCAACGAGGATCCCGCACTCGCCTCGGCGGCGCTGCTGGTCGAAGTGCTGAAACGTGCGTTTTTCTCGCGCCGCTCCGATTCCGCCTTCGTCTACGCCAAGGTCGGACTCAGCGATCTCTATTGCCCCGGCTCCGTGCGGATGGTCGAGGCAAGCGGCGGCCTGGTCGAGACTCGCGCGGTCGTCGAGGTGCTGGAGTTCGGCGCAGAAGGCAAAATCACGGCCGTGCGCCTGCGCGACGGACGCCGTTTGCAGGGCGCCAACTTTATTGCCGCGGTTCCGCCGGCGCAGCTTGCGCGCCTGCTGCCCGAAGGGGCGGGCGCGGATCCCTTTTTCGCGCACTTGGACGAGATTACTTCGTCGCCGATCATCTGCGTCCACGCGTGGTTCGACCGTGAAATCACTGACGCGCCTTTCGTCGGTTTCGTCGGCACGACCACGCAATGGTTATTTAACAAGCGCCGCATATTCGCCGACAATGGTGAGCGCGCCAATGGCTATTTGAGTTTCGTTATCAGCGGCGCGCGCAAGCTGGTTGACGCGGGCAACGAAGAGCTGCTCGACCTGGTGACCGGCGATCTGAATGCGATGATTCCGGCCTCCCGCGGCGCTCGCCTGTTCAAGGCCCTGGTGCTCAAGGAGAAGCAGGCCACGATGGCGCCGTCGCCCGAGTGCGACCGCTTGCGGCCGAGCCTCACGACGCCGATCTCAAACTTTTTCCTTGCCGGCGACTGGATTCAGACCGGTCTGCCGGCGACGATCGAGAGCGCCGTTGCGTCTGGGCATGCCGCGGCCGCGGCGATCGCCGCGCGCGTCGGCGATTCGGCGCATCCGGACTGAGTCAAAGGCGCATGGCCTCGCAAATCGCACTGGTCACCGGCGCCAACGGCTTCGTAGGATGCTACGTGGTGCGGGCGTTGCTCGCGCGCGGGACCGCAGTGCGCGCGCTGGTGCGCAAGGGCGCCGATTTGCGCGCGCTCGAAGGTTTGTCGTGCGAGTTTGCGTGGGGCGACGTGCGCGATGCCGCGGCGGTGGAGCAAGCAACGCGCGGATGCGACGAGGTCTATCACGTCGCTGCGGATTACCGGCTGTGGGTGCTCGATCCTGCGCCGATGTACGCCGCCAACGTCGAGGGCACGCGCAACGTTTTGGCCGCCGCGCGTCGCGCTAAAGTCCGCCGCGTAGTCCATACCAGCACGGTCGGCGCAATCGGCATCCCGCACGGCGAATCCGGGCGCGAGGACTCGCCGGTTTCGCTCGGCGACATGGTCGGGCCCTACAAGCGATCGAAGTTTCTCGCCGAGCAGGAGGCGCTCAAGGCGGCGCGCGAAGGTGTGCCGGTCGTGATCGTCAATCCGTCCACGCCCGTCGGCGCTCACGATCACAAGCCGACGCCGACCGGACGCATAATCGTCGATTTTTTGAATCGCCGGATGCCGGCCTTCATGGACACCGGGCTCAACCTGGTCGACGTCGAAGACGTGGCAACCGGCCATCTGCTGGCCGCCGAGCGCGGCGTGGTTGGCGAGAAATACATTCTCGGCGGCGAAAACCTGTCGCTGGAGGAGATGCTCGGCCGCCTGGCGAAGCTGTCCGGGCTGAGCGCGCCCAGGATTCGCGTCCCGTACGCGGTCGCGTGGACCTTCGCGTTAGGCGCCGAAGCGGTTGCGCGCACGATTACCCGGCGCGCGCCGCGCGCGAGCCTGACTGAGGTGCGGATGGCGCGCAAGCGGATGTTCTTCGATTCCTCCAAGGCGCGCGCGGCGCTGGGATACGCTCCGCGGCCGATCGATGACGCGCTTGCGCGCGCGATCGAGTTCTTCCATTCAATCGGCGCCGTGCAGGCGGCGCCGCACGGCCGTCAGCATCGGCGTCCGGCCTGAGGTAGAACCGGAGCCGCCGATGCATCTGCTGCTTTCGACAATCGCACTGCGGCCGTATGTGTTCGTGTTCCTGGGATGCTACCTGGCGATCGCGATCGTCAACTTCGGCTTGCGCACTACGGTTCTATTCACGGTGCTGACGTATGCGGTGGCGTGGGCTTGCGAATGGAGCTCGGTGCACAACGGCTTTCCATTCGGGCTCTACCATTACATCCCGGCGACGCGCGGCCGCGAGATCTGGGTCGCCGGCGTCCCCTTCATGGACTCGCTTTCGTTCACCTTTCTTTCCTTTGCGAGCTACACGCTCGCGCTGACGCTGAGCGCGCCGCTTTACCGCCGCGGGCTTGACCTGCGGACGCTCGACACGTGGGAGCTGAGAAGCTCGCCGCGAGTGTGGCTGATGGCGGCGCTGTTCATGGTGATGATCGACATGGTGGCTGATCCGCTAAGCGTGCTCGGCGAGCGCTGGTTTCTCGGCAGGATTTTCTGGTACGACCCGCCGGGGCCGCATTTCGGCGTACCGATCAGCAACTATCTCGGATGGTATTTCGTCGCGGCGGTGACCGTGGCGATTTTCCAGTGGCTCGATCGCCGGCTCAATCGTGGCGGTGCCAAACCGCTGGGCGCGGTGCCAGCGGCGCCGTCGCGTGCGTTTTGGGGACCGGGGCTGTATGCCGGAATCGTCGGCTTTACAATAGTGATGCTGTTTCGGATCGGCGCGCGCGAAATTGCCTGGGCGGGAATTTTTATCTTCCTTCCGTTGCTGGCGTTGGCGCTCCATATCGTGACTCGCGCCGAGTGCTGGGGCGACGCCGCCGCCGTGGAACGCCATCTGGCGGACTTTCCCTACGAGCGATCGCTTGCGGTGTGGAACGCGGCCTCTCCGCGGCCTTTGCCGAGGCGCGGCGCCGCGTGACGCCACGCTCGGTCACGCGCCGGGCCGGCTCAAAGCTTCGAGCGCGGCGGCCAGCGCCGCCGTCGCGCGATTGAGGCTCCGCATCATGCGCGCGAGCCCGATGACCGCCGCCGGATTGCGCAGCACGAAGCTCGCGGCCGCAAGCGGCCGCACCACGCCGTCGGGTCCCGCCAGTTCCGCGCCCACGATTTCCTCGTCGACGGTGTCGAGCACCGCGCGCACGCAAGCGAAGCGCAGGCCGAATCGATCAGCCTCGGCGGCGATGGCGGCGCTTTCCATGTCAACCGCGAGCGCGCCGGTTCTGGCCCGCGCGTCGCGCTTGGCGGCGCCATCTTTGAGAATCCGCTCGGCGGTCAGGATCGTTCCGGTGGTGAACGTGAGCCGATGCGCGTGGAGCGCGGCCTTGAAGCGCGCGAGATCGGCCGGAGGGATCGCGATCGTAGCGGGCGCGGGCTCGGCACGTTCTCCGTCGAGAATGAGGCGGTCGGCGAGCACCAGGTCGCCGGGTTTGAGCCCTTCGCTGAGCGCTCCCGCAAGGCCGGTTGCAATCACGAGTTCTGTCGATAGATTTTGCGATAGATTTTGCGATGCGAACGATTGCATCGCGAGACGCGCCGTATCGGCGGCCCGGCGTATTCCGAGCCCGGTTGCGATGCCGATGATTTCCGTGGCGCCGAGCCGCGCGCGAAAACCTCGCAGCCCGTCGATTGCGAGCGCGGTGCGGCCCTCAAGGCGGCGCTTGAAAGCGGCGGCCTCGCGCGCGAATGCGTAAAAGATCAGGATCACCAGGGTTTCAGCTTGAGCCGCGCCGCGGTTGCTAGCAAAATTGCGCCAGTGGAGGCGTGCGTCAATAGGATTGTGACACAAGCACGGCCGATGGTGCGCGCGCGTTCGAGCCGATGACGGAAGCGAAGTCCGTCATCTTCACCGCCGACGATTTTGGCGCTTCCACCGAGGTCAATGCCGGTATCCTGCGAGCCCATCGCCAGGGCGTGCTGCGCGGGACGAGCCTGATGGTGGCGGCGCCGGCGCGCGAAGCGGCGGCTGCGGCAGCGCGCGAATGTCCCGGCCTCGACGTAGGCCTTCATCTCGTCGTGTGCAAGGGACAAAGCGTGTTGCCGCCCGCGCAGTTGGATGGTTTGGTCGACAGCGCCGGCCGCTTCGTCGAAAACCCGGTGAAGGGCGGGATGCGCTATTTTTTCAACCGCGGTCTGCGCACCAAAATCGCGGATGAATGCCGCGCGCAGATCGAGTTGCATCTGAGGCTGATCGGCTATCTCAACCACATCGATGGCCATCTGAATTTCCATGTGCATCCGGTGATCAACGACATCCTGCTCGACCTGGCCTCAGAGTATCGCGTGCCTTGTATCCGGTTGCCGCGCGAGCCGGTGTTTACGACGCTCGCGCTCGCGCACGACAACGCGCCGCGCAAGCTGGTCGAGGCGGTTATCTTCCGCGCGCTCTCCAAGCGGGCGCGGCGAAAAATGACCGGGCGCGGAATCAAATCCACCGACTGGCTCTTCGGGCTCCATCAGAGCGGCAACTTGACCGAGCATTACATGCTCGACGTGATCGCGCGGCTCCGCCCCGGTGTTACCGAGATTTACACCCATCCGGCGGCCGATATCGGCGGCACTCCACCATCCGCAGAGGCGCAGCGCGAAGTCGAAATCCTGACCAGCCCGCTTGTACCGATCGCGCTCACGGCCGCCGGCGCACGCCTGACGAATTTCGCCGAACTCGCGCGCGCTTGATCGCCGCTCGCGCGCATCTCGAGCGATGATCGCGCGCGATTGGCCGCTGGCGCGCCGCGCGGTACTCTAACTCGAACGCGGCCGCGGCGGCAGCACCCCGGCTCGCCAATCGGACAACCTTAAACTTCAGGAAGGCAAAAGCAATGATAGATCAGGAGGGCGCTCCGCTCGCCGCCGACAAGGCTTCCGAATACAGGCTTCCGTCCAACGTGGTGCCGGAGCGCTACGAAATAAGCCTCACGCCCGACCTCCGCGCGTTCACGTTCGCTGGTGAAGAGAACGTGGCTGTGCGGGTAATCACCGCGACCACCGACGTGGTGCTCAACGCGCTCGAACTGGAGATCGACCGGGTCAGCGCCGAGCGCGGCGGCGTCATCGTCGCTGGCAAGGCGGCGCTAGAGCCCGCGCACGAGCGCGCACGTCTCAGCTTCGAGCGCGCGCTGGAACCCGGCGAGTGGACGCTGCGCATCGCCTTTCGCGGCATCCTCAACGACAAGCTGCACGGTTTCTATCGCAGCACCTACAAGGACGCGCAGGGCAATACGCATCTGGTCGCCAGCACGCAGTTCGAGGCGACCGACGCGCGCCGCGCGATCCCCTGTTGGGACGAGCCGGCGCTGAAGGCGCGTTTCAAGGTGCGCCTCGTGATCGACGAAGGCCTGAGCGCTTTTTCCAACGCCGGGGTCGAGAGCGAGCGCAAGCTTAGCGCCGGCAAAAAGGAGATCGTCTACAAGGAGACGATCAAGATGTCGACCTACCTGCTCGCCTTTATCGTGGGCGAGTTCGAGGCGACTGAGCCTACCGACGCCGGAACCCCGCTGCGCGTCGCGCACGTGCCGGGTAAACGCGCGCTGACCGTATGGGCGCGCGAAATCGGTGCGTTCTCGCTCAAGTGGTTCGCCAACTACTACGAGTTGCCCTATCCGGGCGACAAGCTCGACCTGATCGCGATTCCCGACTTCGCTTCAGGCGCGATGGAGAACCTGGGCGCGATCACCTTCCGCGAGACCGCCTTGCTGATCGACGAAAAGAGCGCCTCGCGCGCCGAACTCGAGCGCGTGGCCGACGTCGTCGCGCACGAGAACGCCCACATGTGGTTCGGCGACCTGGTCACGATGAAGTGGTGGAACGGCATCTGGCTCAACGAAGCGTTCGCCACTTTCATGGAGATGCTCGCGGTCGACGCCTGGAAGCCGAACTGGAAGCGCTGGGAGAGCTTCTCGGTCTCGCGCACGGCGGCGATGGCGATCGATGGGCTGAGCAGCACGCGGCCGATCGAGTTCACCGTGCTGAGCCCCGAGGACGCGCGCGCGATGTTCGACGTGCTGACTTACGAGAAGGGCGCTTCGGTGCTCAGGATGCTCGAGCAGTACCTCGGCGCGGAGCGCTTTCGCAAGGGCATCGCCGCCTATCTGCGCAAGCATCAATACGCCAACGCCGAGACCGGCGACTTGTGGGACGCGCTGGAGCGGGCCTCCGAGGAGCCGGTGCGCAAGTTGATGGACTCGTGGATTTTTCAGCCCGGCTTTCCGATGGTCGAAGCTGCTCTGGGAGCCGACGGCCGTTCGCTGACGGTGCGTCAGCGGCGCTTTTTCTATCTCGGCGAAAACGCCACCGCCGCTGGGCACGATCAGTTCTGGCAGGTGCCGGTGATGGTGCGGGCGAAAACCGAAAAAGGCGTCGCGACCCGTCGGCTGTTGCTTGACGGCCGCGAGGCGACGCTCGATTTGGGCGGGCGCGTGGAATGGGCGTTGCTCAATGAAGGCGGCCACGGATTTTTCCGCGTGCACTACGCGGCTGATTTGCTCGCTGCGCTGGGCCGCAACCTCGGCGAGCTTAAAGCGGTGGAACGCTACGCGCTGGTGAGCGATTCGTGGGCCGCGACGGTTGCCGGGATGATGCCACTTAAGGAATTTCTCGCCATGCTGCGCGCGATGCGCGGCGAGACCGACCTCAACGTGTGGCGCGCGATGCTTTCGCCGCTTGGCTATCTCGACATGATCGTCAACGACGCCGAGCGTCCCACGCTGGCCGCCGCGGCGCGCGAGATCGTCAGCGGCGCGGCGGCGCGCCTGGGATGGGACCCACGTCCGGGCGAGGACGAATTGGTGCGGCAGTTGCGCGGCACCCTATGGGGTGCGTTGGGCACGCTGGGCGACGACGGCGAGGTGCAACGGCGCGCGGCCGAGATCTACGCGCGCTATCTCAAGGATCCGGCTTCGGTGGACCGCGACCTGGTGCCGGCAGTGATCGGAATCCTGGCCTACGCGGGCGATCGACAGCGCTACGAAGAATTCAAGCAACACTTTAAGTCCGCGCGAACCCCGCAGGAAGAGCAGCGCTACCTGTTTTCACTGGCGAGTTTCCGCCGAATCGAGCTTTTGCGTGAGACGATGGAGATGACGCTGAGCGGCGAGGTGCGCACTCAGAATGCGCCCTACCTGATGCATTCGTTGTTGCTTAACACTACCTGCCGCTACGAGGCGTGGGACTTCGTGAAGAAGCACTGGGAGGAGATGATTCGCAAGTTTCCCGACGCCGCGCTGCCCCGGATGTGTGAGGCGGTCGTCGGACTGCTCGACCGCGAGGCCGAAGTGCACGAGTTTTTTCAGGCCCATCGGGTGAGGCTCGGCGGCAAGATAATCGACCAGCATCTCGAGCGGCTACGCGTGGCAGTGGCGTTTCGCAAGCGCGAGGGCGCGAATCTGGCCGCCACGCTAAAGGGATAAGCCGAGAATCTAGTTCAGCATTTTGGCGGGTCTCGGCGGCTCGAAGCCGAGCACCGGATGCGGCTCATAGGGCTTTTCGAGCGCCGCGACCTCTTCCTTGGTCAGCTTGATGTCGACCGAGGCGAGCAATTCCTTGACGTGATTGAGCTTGGTCGCGCCAATGATCGGAGCGGTGACGCCGGGTGCCTGCAGAATCCATGCGCAGGCGATCTGCGCCGGCGTGACGCCGCGCTCGCGCGCGATCGAGGCCGCCGCCTCGGCGACCGCGAAGTCTGATTCGCGAAAATACATGTCGCGCGCAATGTCGTCGGTTTTGGCGCGCAGCGTCTCGCCCGTACCGCCCGAGCGGCGGTTGCCGGCGAGGAAGCCACGCGCGAGCGGGCTCCACGGGATGACGCCGACGCCCTGGTCGATGCACAGCGGAATCATCTCGCGCTCTTCCTCGCGGTAGACCAGGTTGTAGTGGTTCTGCATCGAGACGAAGCGACGCCATCCGCGCTCGCCGGCGATGTAGAGCGCCTTGCTGAACTGCCACGCCGCCATGCTGCTGGCGCCGAGGTAACGCACCTTGCCGGCGCGCATCAGCGAGTCGAGCGCCTCGAGCGTTTCTTCGATCGGGGTTCTAAAGTCCCATCGATGGATCTGGTAGAGGTCGATGAAGTCGGTCTTGAGCCGGCGCAGCGAGGCGTCGCAGGCTTCCAGGATGTGCTTGCGGCTGAGCCCGCGGCGATTGGGCCCCGGACCCATCGGGCCGTGGACCTTGGTCGCGAGCACGATCTCGTCGCGCGCGGCCATCTCGCCCAGCCAACGCCCGGTTATCTCCTCACTCACGCCGGTCGAGTAGACGTCGGCGGTGTCGAAGAAGTTGACTCCGGCCTCGAGCGCTGCGGCGAAATGCTCGCGCGCCTCCTCGCCCGTGATGACCCATTCGCGCCATCGCTTGTCGCCATAGCTCATGCATCCAAGGCAGATGCGCGAAACACTGAGTCCCGTCTTGCCGAGCTTGATGTACTCCATTTTGGTCTAGTAACCCGTCTCGGGCGCGACGCGCAAGCGGGCGCTGCTACTCGCCCTTGAATTTGGGCGGGCGCTTTTCCAGAAACGACGCGATACCCTCGGAGCCGTCGGCGGTGCGTCCCATGTCGGCGATCCACTCGGTCTCCAGCTCCATCTGATCTTCGAGCGTCCGGGTCGCGCTCTCGGCGAACAGGCGCTTGACGCCCAGGTAGGCGCGCGTCGGGCCCTGCGCGAACCCCTTCGCCAGCCCCTCGGCGGTCGCCATCAGCTCGGCGTCAGGCACCACGCGGGTCACGATTCCCATCTCGTGAGCCTCGCGCGCCGAGAGCACGCGGTTGGTGAGCGTCAGGTCCATTGCACGCCTTAGGCCGACGATTCGCGGCAGGAAGTAGGTCGAGGATCCATCGGGCGTGAGTCCCGCCCGCGTGTACGCCATCGTGAACTTCGCCGACTCGGCCGCGATCACGATATCGCCCGCACACGCGAGACTCATCCCGGCGCCGCCCGCCGCGCCCTGAATTGCCAGCACCACGGGCGCCTTCATCCGGTTGAAGCGCGAAATCGCCTTGTGCAGAGAAAAGGTGACCTTCTTGAAGTAGGTCGGCAGCATCTCTTTGGGCTGTGCGGCGAAGCTCTTGAGGTCGCCGCCGGCGCAGAAGAGTTTGCCCGCCGCGTTCATCAGCACGGCACGGACGCTGGGGTCTTCCTCGCAACGCAGCGACACCTCCATCAGGTCGTGCGCGAGTTCGGCGTTGAGCGCGTTGGCGGCTTCGGGCCGGTTGAGCGTGATATAGGCGACGTTGTTGCGCACGTCGAAGAGCAGCGTCGAATAGTCGGCCATTGGTTTCCTCCGCGTCTTTCGTGGATCTCGCGTAAACCTTGCATGAACTTGGCGCAAACTTTGCGCCGATCTAGCCGCAATTAGATCAACCGCGCCGCTTTCGTGCAACCGGCGGGCGCTTGCCAAGAGCGTGCGATACCATCAGAGCGTGCGATACCATCCGGCGATCGCCGCTCCAATCTCGTGCGGCGAATCCTCCTGGATAAAGTGGATGCCCTTGACGGTAACCTCGCGCTGATTGGGCCAGCGGCGGCAAAACTCGCGCTGCGCGCCAATCAGGATCGCGCCCGGCTCGGCGTTGATGAAGAGCTTCGCGACCGGGCTCTGTGAGAGCCAGGCGGCGTATTCGTTGACGAGCGCGACCACGTCGGCCGGCTCGCCGTCGAGCGGAATCTGCCGCGGCCAGGTGAGCATCGGGCGGCGCGATTCGCCCGGCGCAAGGAACGGGCGGCGATACGCGTCCATCTCGGCGCCGGCGAGCTTGCGTATCACGCTGCCGGGCAGGATGCGCTCGACGAAAGTGTTGCGCTGCAAAATGAGTTCTTCGCCGGCCGGCGAACGCATCGCCTGGAACAGCGGGCGCGCCTGCTCGTTAAACTCGCTCCACTGAAGCGGCCGCACGATCGCTTCCATGTAGACGATTCCCTTGACTGCGGCGGAATTGCGCCGCGCCCAATGAAAACCGAGCGCCGATCCCCAATCGTGAATCACCAACGTGACCCTCTGCCGTGCGAGATCGAGCGCGGCGAACCACGCGTCGAGGTAGCGGATATGGTCCGCCAGCCGGTACGAGCCGTCGGGCGCTTTGCCCGAATCGCCCATCCCGGCGAGGTCCGGCGCGAGGCATCGCGCATGCGGCGCCAGGTGCGGAATGATGTTGCGCCACAGGTAAGATGAAGTCGGATTGCCGTGCAGAAAGACGATCGGGTCGCCCTGGCCGACGTCGACGTAGGCCATCTCGACGCCGGCGGCATCGAGGCGCTTG
The DNA here is from genome assembly GCA_963810495.1 of uncultured delta proteobacterium. Taxonomy (GTDB): domain Bacteria; phylum Desulfobacterota; class Binatia; order Binatales; family Binataceae; genus JAKAVN01. Next base: position 345,646 of record CAWENP010000008.1, on the reverse strand, counting down.
CGTGGATTGGAATCGGCGGGCGAGATTGACGCGTCGCTCATGTTCTTGTTCCTCGGCTGTCTGATCCGATAGTCGGTGTCTTCGAGAGATACGACCCGGGCGCGCGCTGTGCAAGGCGCGTGCGTACTATCGTCGGAAGCCACGGCGAGGTGCGGCGAGCCGCGAATCGCGCGATTCGGTTTGCCTCCACCGGCGGGCGGTTGCACAATTGTCGCCTCACGAGCAGCGGAGGGCGATCGGCGATGGCAGAGCAGCGCAAGCGCAAGTTCTGGGGATGGGGTTACGAGGATCAGCATCCGAATGCGGAGCAGCAAAAGCATATCGGGGAGCGAGTTGCGAAGCGCTTCGGCCTGGCTCCGCTCACGATCACGCCGCCGCCGCGCGAAGACGAACTCAATTTGCGCGCGCCGCGGATAAAGCCGCCCGACGCGCTCACCGCCATCTTCTCGACCAGCATCTACGACCGCGCCGGCCACAGCTACGGACGCGGCTATCGCGACGTGGTGCGCGCGTTTCGCCGCTTCTATCCCAATCCGTTCGACGCGGTCGCCTTTCCACGCGACGAGGCGGAGCTTACCCGCGTGCTGGAGTGGTGCGACAGCGAGCGTATCGCGGTGACGCCTTACGGCGGCGGCTCGAGCGTGGTGGGCGGGGTTGAGCCGCCCGCGGATGGCGGCTGGCGCGGCTCGGTGTCGATCGATATGACCCGGCTCGATCGCGTGCTTGAAGTCGACCACAGTTCCCGCGCGGCGCGCATCCAGGGCGGAGTGCTCGGCCCCTCGCTCGAAGATCAGTTGCGCCCTCACAAGTACACGCTGCGCCACTTCCCGCAGTCCTTCGAATTCTCCACGCTCGGCGGATGGATCGCGACGCGCTCGGGCGGCCATTTCGCGACGCTCTACACGCATATCGACGATTTCGTGGAGTCGGTTCGCGTGCTGACGCCGACCGGCGTGGTCGAGTCGCGCCGCCTGCCGGGCTCGGGCGCCGGGCCGAGTCCCGACCGCATGTTCATCGGTTCGGAGGGCATCCTGGGCATCATCACCGAGGCCTGGATGCGCCTGCAGGACCGGCCGAAATTTCGCGCCGGCGCCTCCGTCGCGTTTCCCGATTTCATTGCCGGGGCCAATGCGGTGCGCGCGGTCGCGCAGGCCGGGCTCTATCCGGCCAACTGCCGGCTGCTCGATCCGGGCGAGGCGGCCAATGCCGGCGCCAACCAGGGCGAGGCCGCCGTGCTGGTGCTGGCCTTTGAGTCGGCCGACCACGAGTTGGAGCCGTGGATGAAGCGCGCGCTTGAAATTTGCGCCGAGCTGGGCGGAAAGATTCCCGAGGGCGCGGGCCGCACGCGCACCGATGCGGAGGCCACGCACGAGGGCGCAGCCGGAGCGTGGCGCGAGGCGTTCATCAAGGCCCCGTATCTGCGCGACGTGCTGATCTCGATGGGAATCGTGAACGATACGTTCGAGACCGCGATCACCTGGGATCGCTTCGCCAACTATCACGCACAACTGATGGAGTCGGGGACCGACGCGATCCGGCGCATCTGCGGCAAGGGCACGATGACCTGCCGTTTCACCCACGCCTATCCCGACGGGCCCGCGCCATACTACACGATCCTCGCGCCGGGCAAGCGCGGTTCCGAACTGGAGCAATGGGACGAAATCAAGCAGGCGGTGTCGGAAGTGATCGTGAAGCTCGGCGGCACGATCACGCATCATCACGCGGTCGGCCGCGACCATCGCCCATGGTACGATCGCCAGCGGCCCGAGGGTTTCGCGCGGGCTCTGAAAGCGGCCAAGCGCGCGCTCGACCCGCATTCGATTCTCAATCCGGGTGTGCTGATAGATCCCGAGCGCTAATGCTCAGAAGCCGTGCGCTCAATCGTCGTCGAGGCCCAACGTCTTGCGCGCCGCCGCGCTCATCATGTGCGGGGTCCACGGCGGATCCCACACCATCTCGACGTTGGCCTCTTCGCAGCCGGGAATGCCGAGCAGCTTGTCCTGGATCTCGCTCGCGATCATCGCGCCCATAGAGCAGCCCGGCGCCGTCAGCGTCATCTCGACCGTGATCACGCCGCCTTTGACATCGACGTGATAGACCAGTCCCAGGTCGACGATATTGACCGGCATTTCGGGGTCGTAGCACTCGCGCAGGACTTCGTAGACTTCTTCTTCGCTGTACATCGTCCGCGCCGCGGTTGATGCCCCCGCCGCCATTTCGCTGTTCCGACGGTGAAGGGACGCTAATATCTGTAATATATAGGAGCGGCACAGACGGCAAGAACGGCTGTCCGCGGTCTGCAACCGCAATCAAGCACGGAGGTTCAGGATGCCCGACAAGGAGGAGCTTTACGACGAGGCGATCGATCTTTACGCCGACGGTAAATACGACGAGGCGATCGAGCTGTACAAAAGTGCGCTCGAACAGGACCCGCGATATACCGACGCCTTGCACGGGATGGTGATGTGCTACCAGGCCAAGGGCGACCTCGACACCGCGATCGATCTGACCAAAAAATATATAGCGCAGGAGCCCGACGACATCCTCGCGTTCACCAACCTCAGCATGTTCTATCAGAAGAAGGGAATGATAAAGGAAGCCGAGGAGGCGGGCGCCGAGGCGCGGCGGCTGGATTGGAAGCGCCAGCTCAAGGAAGGCGTGGCGGGGAAGAAGTGAAGGCGAGGCGGGGGCGGCGATGAAACTCAAAGACAAGGCTGTGCTGATAACCGGCGCGGGCTCGGGGCTGGGGCGTGAGATGGCGCTCGTGTTCACGCGCGAGGGCGCGAAAATCGGCGTCAACGACCTGCGGCCCGAGGCGGCGCAAAACGTGGTGACCGAGATTGAACGGGCTGGAGGGAGCGCGGTGCGGTTGGTCGCCGACGTCACAGACAGCGCGGCGGTCAAAAAGATATTCGCCGATTTCGTCGCGACGTTCGGCACGATCGACGTCCTGGTCAACAACGCCGGCATCGGCCGCGTGCGCCCCGGCAGCGAGGCGACTTCCACCGTCGACAAGACCGACGAGGACTGGCACAAGATGATCGCCACGCATCTCGATGCGACTTTCTACTGCACGCGCGAGGCGCTCAAGGTGATGATCGCGAAACAATCCGGACGGATCATCAACCTGGGCTCGATCGTCGGGCTCACCGGGATCGAGTTGGCGGCCGACTATGGCGCGGCCAAGGGCGGAATAATCTCGTTCACAAAGTGCGTCGCGCGCGAGGTCGTCCGCCACGGCATCCTGGTCAACTGCATCGCGCCCGGCTTCATCGAAACGCCCATGACCGCGCCGCTCTCGCCCGAGCTGCGCCAGTTGGTGATGGCGAGGACGCCGGCTGGCCGCTTCGGCGAGCCGCGCGACATCGCGGCCGCTGCGCTGTATCTCGCCTGCGAGGACTCGTCATTCATGGTCGGCCAGGTGATCAGCCCCAACGGCGGCTACGTGATCTGAAATATCTTTTTTCTGCATCATGAATTCGCGACCTGCAATTGAGCGCCTCGCCGGCGTGATGGTGCCGCTGTTTTCGCTGCGCACGCGCAACGACGCGGGAATCGGCGACATCGCGGCGCTCGACCCCATGACTGACCTCGCAGCGTCGATGGGCGATCGCGCGATCCTGCTCCTGCCGATCGACGAAACCTCGCCCGGCGAGGCCAGTCCTTATAGCGCGCTCAGCGTGTTTGCGATCGATCCGATCTATATCGGACTCAACGGACTTGCGGGCGTTGGCCCGCGGCAGGTGGAGCGCGTGCGCCGCGCGCTCGCGCGTGTGCCGCTCAGCGATCGCCTGACGATTCGCGCCGCGCGCCGCGAATTGCTCGAGGCCGCGTTTCGCCATTTCACGGCGCGCGGCGGCGAGCGCGCGGCCGTGACGGACTTCGCCGCGCGCCATCGCGAATGGCTCAACGACTATGCGCTGTTCCGCGCGCTCAAGGATCGCTTCGATTTCGCACCATGGGAGAATTGGCCCGACGAGCTGCGCCGGCGCAAACCCGATGCGCTCGATCGCGCAAAGGCCGAACTCGCGCCTCTGATCGACAAGTATGTGTACTGGCAGTTTCTCGCGCATCGCCAATGGGCGGAGGTTCGCGCCCACGCCCGCGCGCGAGGCGTGATGCTGGGGGGCGATCTGGCTTTTTCGCCTGCGCGCGACAGCGCCGAAGTATGGGCCAACCAGCAGTTGTTCGATCTCGAACGCACGGTGGGTGCGCCGCCCGACGGTTTCAATCCGGAGGGGCAGAAATGGGGCCTGCCGGCGCCGCGATGGGAACGGATTCGCGCGGACGGATTCGCGCTGCTGAGAAAACGGATCCGGCACGCACGCGAGCTTTACGATTTCATCCGGATCGATCATGTGGTCGGGCTCTTTCGGACCTTTTCATTCGGCCTCGTACCCGGGGCCAAAGGCGGGTTCTCGCCGGCGGCGGAGCCCGAGCAGCGCGCGCAGGGCGAAGCGGTGCTCGGCGCGATACTTGAGGAGGCGGGCGCGACGATCGTGGTCGCCGAGGACCTTGGCGTGATACCGCCCTTCGTCCGAGCCTCGCTGAGCGCGCTCGGCGTGCCGGGTTACAAGGTGATGCGCTGGGAGAAAATCAACGACGGCACCCCTGCCGAGGCGTTCGTCCCGCCTGCGGAATATCCGGAGACCTCGCTCGCCACGACCAGCACGCATGACACCGATACGCTGGCCGAGTGGTGGGACGCCGCGCCCGCGGACGAACGCGCGCGCATGCTTGCGCTGCTGATGCCTGCACCCGCGGCCACGCAAGATGCGGAAAAAATCGCGTTCGAGCAGGTGCGCGACGCGATGCTGGCGGCGCTGTACGCGTCGCCGTCGCGGATGGTGATGATCCCGATTCAGGATCTTTTTGGATGGCGCGAGCGGATCAATCTCCCCGGCACCGTCGGGCGCGCGAACTGGTCGTGGCGTTTGCCGCTCGTGATCGAAGACCTCGGCCATGACCCGGCGCTGTCGGCACGAGTTGCGCAATTGCGTGCGATGGCCGCACGGGCCGGCAGATAAGCTGCGCCAAACCATCTCAGGCCGTGCCTCAACACCTGATTGCGTCTCTTGCTTGCGTAACGTAATGATCTTTACTAGCCACTCAAAGCCGAGCGGAGTCTGCGTGCCCCAGGCGCATCGGCAAACGGGTGGAATCGCGAAGGGGGATCTAGCCGTCGTATCGAGTGATCATAGAACCTCCGCGCCCGAGACGCCCGAACGGAGCCTGCTGCTTCGCGCCGCAATGCTGGTTCCGCTGTGGGCGTCGGTCGTAATCGGCCTGGTGATATTGATCGCCGCGCTGCCTGGCCGCGCCCGGAAATGGGACTACAGCGTCTACTACAGCTCGGCGCTGGCGATGCGCGAGGGGATGAATCCCTACACCGATGACCTGACGCCGGTCGCACATTCGCTCGGGTTCGAGCTGGACAAGATCAATCACGCGACCGATCCGCCGACCTTCGTGATGTGCTTCGTGCCGCTGACGCTGTTGCCGACGCGGTCCGGCTTTTATGTCTGGACCGCAATCAATGCGCTCGCGTTCCTGATTTCGCTCGTCCTGCTTTTTCGATGGACTCCGGGCCTCAGTCGCGATGGCGCACTCGCGGTCGCAGCTTTGATCATCCTTTTTCCTCCGGTAACCGATCACCTGGTCTGGGGCCAGAACAAGATGCTGGTCCTGCTGATGTTCGTGTTGATGCTGCGATGGATGGAGCGCGGGAAGGATGCTCCGGCCGGCCTGATCCTGGCCTTCGCAAGCCTGCTGCGCGTTTTTCCATTGCTGTTCGTCGGCTACCTGATCCTGATGAAGCGCTGGCGCGTGCTTGCCTACACGATGGTCGGGCTTGTCGTCGGAGGGCTGGCGACCGTGGCGCTGGTCGGGATCGGCCGTTCCCTCAGCTTTCTCCTTGCTTCCGGCTATCTGACCCAGCAATGGGCGCAGGCGCTGCCGGGCAATATCGCACTCCCTACGACCGTGTCGCGGATGTTCTGGTACTTCTTCGGAGTTCATCTTGGAACGACGCTCGATTGGACCAGAAGGGCCGCCTCGTGGGCGGCTGAGCTGGCGCTGCTCGGCTTGACCGTCAAGGCCACAGTCGCGAGAGCTTCGCGTGACGATCCCGACGGCCGCTTGTTCAGCCTGTGGATCATGACCGCGATCCTCGTCTCGCCGACCTCCTGGTTTTACTACTTGGTGCTGCTGACGATTCCGATGGTGAGGCTGAGCGCAGCCGCGGCCAACAACAGGACCAGCCGGCGAGCGCTGTGGGCCGGGGTCGCGTGTTACACGCTCGCATGGCTCTATTTCACTATGGTCGATATGCACTCGCAACAACTCGCGCTGCATCCGGACACGCTGGTGTGGCGGGTCGGCGCTTCGCCGGTGGCGTTGTTTGCCTATCTCTCGGTCTACTGGTTCGCCGTCGATGCGGCTGCCGACGGCCAGTTACCGGCGCAGTCCGCGGCTTCGGAGTCGGCGCCTTCGCAGTCGGCGGATTCTGTGGATGAGGCACATCAGGCTCGCACCGCTGTGTGACGATCGTAAGAGATTGCTCCGCCCGCCGTGGATCGCATTGCCAGCCAGTTGATGACATGTTAACCGGGATCATTTGCGGCGGTTCCAGGCTGTACGCACAGCCGGAGCCTTCGGCTCGGTATAACAAAGGCACGGCTACCGCGCGCGGGCGCGGCGGCGGGAGGCAGAGCGGACACGCACAGGTAATATGGAGGCGCTACGGCAGGATTCAGTGGTTGGGAGCGATGGTGCGGCGCAGCGCGTGACCAACGGCGAAGCATTGGCGGCCGCGCGCTATCGCGCGGAGCGTATCAGATTCTGGAACGGTTACGTACGCAAACCGGCCAGCGCTGGCTACTATCGGCGGCTTGCGGAAATTTACCGCTACCTCGTGCCGCCGCGAAGCCGGGTACTGGAACTCGGATGCGGCAGCGGCGATCTGCTGGCGGCGCTCGAGCCGTCGCTGGGCGTCGGCGTCGATTTTGCTCCCGAGATGCTCAAGCGGGCCGCTCAGAACCATCCGCAACTCCGCTTCGTGCAGAGCGACATCGATCAGCTCAGCCTGAATACCAGGTTTGACTACGTCATCCTCTCCGACCTGATCAACGATCTTTGGGATGTGCAAACGACGATCGAGCGGGTCGCCTCGGTATGCACGCCGGCGACTCGCGTGATCATCAACACTTACAGCCGGATATGGGAGCAGCCGCTCAGGATGGCCGGGCGCATGAACCTGGCCAATCCGGCCCTGAACCAGAACTGGCTGACGCTGGCCGATCTCGACAACATGCTGGCGCTCGGCGGCTTCGAGGTCATCCGCCAGTGGCAGGAGGTGCTCTTGCCGCTGGCGTTGCCGCTGCTCGCGCCGCTTTGCAATCGCTTCGTGGTGAAACTCTGGCCGTTTCGGCATCTGGCGCTCACCAACTTCATCGTCGCCCGTCTCACGCCGGAAGCCGGGACCGAGGCGCGCGGCCCCGAGCCCGTGGTAAGCGTAATCGTGCCGGCCCGCAATGAGGCCGGCAATATCGAGAACGTGGTGCAACGCGTGCCCGAGATGGGCGCCGGCACCGAGATCGTCTTCGTCGAGGGCCATTCGCGCGACGACACTTACGCTGCGATCGAGGAGGCGATCGCGCGCCATCCGGAGCGCCGCATGCAGCTGCTGCGGCAAAGTGGCGCGGGCAAGGGCGACGCGGTACGCCTGGGCTTTGCCGAGGCCAGGGGCGGAGTGTTGATGATCCTCGACGCCGACCTGACGGTTGCGCCGGAGGATTTGCCGCGCTTTTATCGCGCGCTGCGTTCGGGCCGCGGCGAATTCATCAACGGCGTGCGCTTCGTCTATCCGATGGAGAAGCAGGCGATGCGCTTTCTGAATTTCCTGGGCAACAAGTTCTTCAGCCTGGCCTTCTCCTGGCTGCTCGGCCAGAACGTCAAAGACACGCTGTGCGGGACCAAGGTGATGAGCCGGGCCGACTACGATACGATCGCCGCCAACCGCGCCTATTTTGGCGACTTCGATCCGTTCGGCGACTTCGACCTCATCTTCGGCGCGGCCAAGCTTGACCTCAAAATAGTCGATATGCCGGTGCGCTATCACGAACGAACCTACGGCCAGACCAACATCCAGCGCTGGCGGCACGGCCTGTTGCTGTTGCGAATGTTCGGTTTCGCGCTGAGGCGGCTGAAATTCGTATGAGATTTAGGCCAGGCCGGATACTTCAGGCCCGGGCCTTATTCCTGTAATAGAGTTACATCGGTGCCCGACGTTGGACCGGCGGGCGTCGAGGCCGGTTCAGGCCGGCGCGAAAGGGGAGGGCGGCAGGAAATGGCAAACCGGAAAGCGGAATCACTCCAGGACACGCGCATCCTGGTCACCGGCGGCGCGGGGTTCCTCGGCAGCTTCGTGATCGAGGAGCTGGCGCGCGCCGGATTCCGCAATATTACCGCGCCGCGTTCCAGCGAGTACGACCTGCGCCAACCGGCGGCGATCGCGAGCCTGATGCGCGAGGCGAGGCCGCAGACGATCATCCATCTCGCGGCGGTGGTTGGCGGGATCGGCGCCAATCGCGAGAACGCCGGGCGCTTCTTCTATGAAAATCTGATCATGGGCGTCGAGTTGATGGAGCAAGCGCGCCTCGGCGGAGTCGAGAAATTCGTCGCCGTCGGTACGGTATGCGCCTATCCCAAGTTCACGCCGGTGCCGTTTCGCGAAGACGACCTCTGGATTGGCTATCCCGAAGAGACCAACGCGCCGTATGGGCTGGCCAAAAAGATGCTGCTGGTGCAGGCCCAGGCCTATCGCCAGCAATACGGCTTCAACGCGATTTACCTGCTGCCGGTCAACCTTTACGGCCCGCGCGACACCTTCGATCCGGCGCGCTCGCACGTGATCCCGGCGCTGATCAAAAAGTGCGTGGACGCGATCGAAAGCGGCGCGACGCGAATCGAGGTCTGGGGCACCGGCTCGGCCAGCCGCGAATTTCTCTACGTCGAAGACTGCGCGCGCGCCATCGTGCTCGCCACGCGGCACTACAACGGCGCCGAACCGGTCAACCTGGGAGCCGGCCGTGAGATAACCATTCGCGACCTGGTTACCCTGGTCGCGCGCCTGACCGGCTTTCGCGGCGAGATCGTATGGGATCCGAGCAAACCCGACGGCCAGCCGCGCCGCTGCCTGGACGTCTCGCGCGCCGAGCGCGAATTCAATTTCAGGGCCGCCACCGATTTCGAAGAAGGGCTGCGGCGCACTATCCAGTGGTACCTCGCGGAGGGCCGCGCAGGCGCCAAGCTCGGCGCCGCAGCGGTTTCGGCTTAGGCGGGCCTGCGGGGCCGCCTCGGTCCCGGAGGGCGTGCGCGCTCGACTGGTCGCTCGGGCTTGCGTGCGCCCTGTAGGGGGACGGGTCCTCGCGACGGTGGGGAATTGGGGGAGGGCTGATGAGCGTTGCTGAGCCACACGCGGAGCGCGCGGGGGACTACCGCCGTCCCGTATCGCCCGAGCCTAGCGCCGCGCGCCGGCCCGCTCTCTCCATCGATGGAATCCTAGCAATCCTGCGCCACCCCTTGATCGTGGCATTTCTCTGTCTGGCCGCGCTAATCCAGGTCTGCAGACTGTACGCGGCACTACCCGGTCGAATTCACGAGGAAGACTTCGCCGACTACTATGCCGCAGCGATGATCATGCGGCAGGGGGAGAACCCTTATCGCACTTCTCTCGGCCCGGTCGGCGCAAAGCTCGGTCTACACTCCAAGAACCACTTTCGAGACGACACCATACCGGAGACTCCCGCCTTTCTGCTCGGTCTGAAAGCACTGGGAGCGCTGCCGCTGACGCAGGCCTACTGGACCTGGATCGCGATTAATTTCGCGGCGCTGATAGCGTCCTTCTACTTATTGCTCGGTCCCGGAAGCGGCCTGCGGCCGGTGGACGCCTGCCTGATGACCGCATTGGCGCTCATTTATCCGCCCCTCATTCGATCTCTTCCTGACCGCGCAGAGCCAGGCGCTGGTGATCCTGGGGTTGGCGCTGAGTATCCGATGGTTCGCGAGCGGGCGCGACGGCCTGGCCGGGCTGATGCTGGCGGCGCTGGCCCTTGTGCGCGGCTATCCCGGCTTGATGGGCCTGTACCTGATATTAGCGCGCAAGTGGCGTGCTCTCGCCTTCATGATTGCGGGCGGCATACTTGGGATGGCGGCCGTTGCGGCGTCCCTGGGATGGAACGTGATCATGGATTTCCCCCGTGGCGTACAATCGACCGGCGTGGATCGTCAATTCCTGACGGTGGCGTGGAATATCGCACCCGCATCGTTTGTCTGGCGTTTGTGTCTGTATCTCAACGGATGGCATCTTGGCGCTGCTAGCGATCGCTTTGCGCGCGCGTTAGGGTACGCCGCTTCACTGACCTTCATGGTGTTCACCTTGAAGGCCACGCTCAAGCGCGGTTCCAGTCCCGACCGCGACTGGAGCCTGTTCGCTTTGTGGGGGATCACGTCGATAGCGATTCTGCCCGTATCCTGGCTCAACTACGCTACGCTGCTGTTCGTTCCGTTCGCTCTCCTGGCCTCGGCGGGAGTTCGCAACCGGGTCAGTGAGCGCGCGATATGGGCCGCGATGGTGAGCTACTTCCTGAGCCTATTTGCATTCGGCGGGCTGCTCTTGCTCGATCCGCGCCTTCCGATCGTGTTCGTGGTGCTGGTAGGAGAGAGCAAGTCCATTGCCTTGATGGTGGGTTACCTGTCAGCGTACTGGTTCGCCGTCGACGAGACCTGAAACATTAGTCGTTACATGAATACCGCTGGTGCAACGCTTGTGGCCGCGGGCGCGCTAGTCTTCTCGGTATTTCTCGCGCTCGGCGCCTGCGGCTGCGGCACGGCTCCGCCGCAGGCCGCTATGAATCAGCTTGGCAACCGGGTCGAGGCCGGCCGCGCCACCACCACGCCCGCCTTTGCCCATCCTCCCTCCACCCGCGGAGGCATCCACGCTCCATACGCGATTGCGGCGGGCGCTGCCGGAATCTGGTTCACCGAGTACAGCGCTCCGATGCTCGGATTGATGGAGCCGAGCGGCGCGTTCAGGCAGGTGAAACTGGACCTCGACGGGTTTCCCGAACGGCTGACCGTCGCGCGCGACGGTGCGGTATGGTTCACCGATCCACAGGGCGGTCGTATCGGATGCATCTTTCCCGACACCGACAAGGCGGACTATTACTTTGTGCCCACGCCCAAGAGCGGGCCTGCGGGTATCGCGGCCGCCCGCGACGGCTCCATCTGGTTCACCGAACACGCCGCCGACCAAATCGCGATTTTCGTTCCGCCCGGGGCCGACCGTCCCTCTCCCGGCCATCATGGGTTCAGGGAGTTTCCGCTGCCGCTGGGCGGCGGACCGGCAGGGATCGTCGCCGCCGCCGACGGCAGTCTGTGGTTCGCGGAGAACTCGGGCAATCGCATCGGCCGAATCACGCTGGCGCAAAACGCCGACGAGCCCGTGATAACCGAATACCCGCTGCCGGTCCCGCATAGCCATCCCAACACTGTCGCGGTCGGTGGCGACGGCGACGTTTATTTCACCGAGTTGGCGGCCAGCCGGATCGGCAGGATCACGCCGCAGGGGCAAATCTCCGAGCTGGTGTTGCCGGTCAGCGGGCCCGCGCTCGACATCGTCGCCGGCGGCGAGGGAACTATCTGGATCACCGTGCCCAAGTCGCATGCGATCTGCCGCCTTCGCCCCGGCGCTCCGATAACCGCCTTCTATCTGCCCGAAACGGCCATCCCGGCTTTCATCACCAGCGGCGCCGACGGCAACCTCTATTTCACCGAGCCCACGGGAAAGATCGCGCGCTTCACGCCGGTCGGCGTGCTGACCGAGGTCGAGCTGGCCGATTAGAGCGAATTCCCGCGAGCGGGCGGCACGGATCTGATTCTCGCGGCGCGTCGTTCCTCGGCGGCCATTCACCGCGCGGCGCGCGGGACTGTTCCGACGACGCAGATTTGCGCTATAAGCGGATTCAGTTTTTCGGAAAATAAAATCGAGGCGTAGCGATGGGCAAGCTCGACGGTAAAGTTGCCGCCGTAACCGGCGGCGGACGCGGAATCGGCCGCGGGGTGGCGCGGACGCTGGCCGCACAGGGCGCGGCGGTGGTGGTCAACGACCTCGGCGTGAGTCTTGCGGGACAGAAGGAAACCGTCTCGCCGGCCGACGACGTGGTCAAGGAGATCGTGGCGGCCGGCGGCCGCGCGGTCTCCAATCACATGGATATCGCGAGCGTGGCGGGCGGCGAGGGCCTGGTCAACCAGGCGATCAAGGAGTTCGGCCAGCTCGACATCCTGGTCAACGTCGCGGGCATCCTGCGCGACCGGATGATCTTCAACATGAGCGAGCAGGAGTGGGACGACGTCATCCGCGTTCATCTCAAGGGCCACTACTGCACCATTCGCCCGGCCAGCGCCCATATGCGCGAGCGCAAGAGCGGCCGCATCATCAACTTCTCCTCGAACTCCGCACTCGGCAGCCCCGGCCAGCCCAACTACGCCGCGGCCAAGGCTGGAATCCTGGGACTCACCTATAGCTGCGCGACCTCGCTGCAGAAGTACGGCATCACCGTCAACGCGATCATGCCCGGCGCGGCGACCCGGATGACCGACTCGATCCCGGCGGGCCGGATGCCCGGAGTCAGCGGCCTGGCGGTGAGCGAGAGCGCCGAGGGCACGCCGCGCGATCCAGCCAACGTCGCGCCGATAATCGTCTATCTCGCGAGCGACCAGGCGGCCGAAGTGACGGGCCAGTGCTTCGGCGCGTCCGGCTACCGGATCACTCGCTACACGCACATGAAGATGGACCGCGCGGTCTTCAGCACCGGCCCCTGGGACATCGACAAGCTGTTTGAGATTTTCAAGTCGACCCTCGGACAAGGCCTCGAAGCGGTGAACATGTTCGCCTGATGACGAGGCGGCGCGCGACCGGCTGAGCGACGGGCTTTTGAAGTCCCACGCCGCTCGCGCGTCGCCGCCATGCCAGTCTGTGCTAATCTCGGCCCGGTATGCCGCCGCGGCCGCAATTCCTGGTCGGCACCGCTTCGTGGACCGATCCGACGCTGGTGAAGTCGGACGTCTTCTATCCGCCCGCGCTCAAGACCGCCGAGGATCGTCTGCGCTTTTACGCCGCGCAGTTCAACACGGTCGAGGTCGACGCCACCTACTACGCGCTGGTCTCGGAACGCAACGCCGAGCTATGGGCCGAACGCACTCCGCCCGGCTTTGTTTTCAACATCAAGGCCTACGCGATGCTGACGCAGCATCCGGTGGACGTGACGCGGCTCCCGGCCGCGGTGAAATCGATGCTGCCGGCCGACCAGCGCGCCGCGGCGCGCCTCAGCCATCCGCCGCGTGAGGTCCTGGATATGGCCTTCGGGATGTTCTGGAGCGCGCTTGAGCCGCTTCGCGCCGCCGGCAAGCTCGGCCATCTCCTGTTCCAGTTTCCGCCGTACTTCACCGCGCGTGCCTCCAACCTCGACTATATCGCCGGGCTCAAGCAGCGGATGCCGGGCGTGGCGATCGCGGTCGAGTTTCGCCACAATAGCTGGTTCGATGGCGCGCAGCGGGCCGAGACGATCCGCTTTCTTGACCGCCACGGGCTCACCTTCGTCTCGATCGACACGCCGCCCGGAACTGTGGAGTCGATGTTTGCGGTTACCGGCTCGGAAGCTTACGTGCGCTTTCATGGGCGCAACCGCGAGAACTGGTACAAGCGCGACGGCGGCGCCGCCGAGCGTTTCAAGTATCTCTATGCGGAAGCCGAACTGGCGCCGTGGGCCGAGCGCTTGAAGTCGCTTACCGGCGTGCGCCGCGCGAGCGTCATCTTCAATAACTGTTACAGCAACTTCGGCGTGATGAACGCGGCCACCATGGCGCAGATGCTCAAACACTGACGGCGCCCGCGGAAAACCCGCGGGACAAAATCAGACGGGACAAACAAAATGAAGGCCACGCTCTACCAGTTCGTAACCAGCCCTTTCTGCTCCAAGGTGCGCAAGATTCTCGACTACAAGGGTCTCGACTACCAGATCGTCGAGGTCGACTACGTCGAGCGCAAGGAATTGATTGCGGCCTCGGGCCAAATCATGGTTCCGGCACTGAGGCTCGAGCATGTCCAGAGCGACGGCGAGGGCGGCGGCGTCGAGACGGTCGTCGACTCCGACCGTATCGCGATGCGCCTGGAGGAGTTGTGCCCCGAGCCGACAATTCTGCCGGCGCGCAGCCGCGGCCTGCACCTCGCGCTCACGCGGCACATCGACAGCGAAGTCGAGGAGGCGCTGTTTTTCGCCGCGGTGCCCGACGAGGAGAAATACTTCGCCAGCCAGGGGGCCGACCGCCTCGCGATGTTTCGCTTCATTCGCGACCGCAAGTACGGCGCGGGATTCTGCGATCGCATGGAACGCGAGCACGAGGCCAACATGATTCGCGTGCGCGAGGTGCTGGCGCCGTTCGAGATGGCGCTCGAGCACGGCGCGTTTTTGCTCGGCGGCCCCGGGCTGGCCGACTTTGCGCTATATGGGCAGCTACATTTCCTCGCGCTCACCGGCGTGCTCAAAATTCCGTACGAGCTTCCGCGCATGCGCGAGTACTACGGCCGCGTCGATCGCATCACGGCAGCGCTGGAGGAGACGGGCACTTAGGCGATTTCAATCACGGCCGCGTGCAGAAAACGGCTGAACAGCGCGCCGGTGGAGTCCAGCGCGACGTCGTAGAGCGACGGGCCGCGGTTCGGCACGAACATCTGATGGCCTTCGTCGAGCAATGCGTAGAGCACGCATAGTCCAAAGGCGAGATACGGACGAGCGCGCATCGGCCCGCTCACCAGCAGCCAGAACAGGATCGCGTAGTTGGTGAAGTGCGCCGCCTTGCGCACGAAGCCGTGCCCAAGCGCGATCGTCGCGGCCGATGCTCCCGGCATCAGGAAGCGCAGGATCGGGTCGATGAATTTCGACGTGTTCTCAGCCGAGAAATATGACGTCGAAAAGCCGAAGATAACGATCGCCCACACCAGCACCGGCATCCATTTGGCCAATAATCGTTCAGTCGATTCACCTGAATTTACCGCGACCGCGCCGCTCATGCCTGGGTCCCTGCCATGATTTGATTCATCTTTGTTTGATTCATCCGGGCGCGCACGGCCACCGATTGCGAGCGCACTGTTTCGTCGCACCAGCGCCCAAGGCTAGCATGGGTGGCAGGACGGTCAAACTCGAAGGTCCGTAGCGGATTGTCACGATTCAACCGAAGGGATTAATTTATGAGCAAGATTTGGACTATTGCCGAGCCGCATCCGGTGCCGCCCTGCACGGTCGTGATCTTCGGCGCCTCGGGCGATCTGGCGGCGCGCAAGCTTTTGCCCGCGCTGTACAACCTCGAACGTTGCGGCCAGCACGCGATACCGCCCAAGAGCGCAATCCTGGGCTTCGCGCGCCGCGAGATGTCGGTCGAGGCGTTTCGCTCCAAGGCGCGCGAGGCGGCCGAGCGCTACTCGCGCCTGAAAGTCGACGAGGAATGCTGGCGCCGCTTCGCCCAGAACCTCGACTACCTCTCGGGGCTGGACCGCCCCGACGGTTTCGCGCGCCTCAAGAGCCGCTTGGAGGAAATCGAAAAGGCGCGCGGCCTGCCGCCCAACCGCATCTACTACCTTTCCGTACCGCCCGAGGCGATTACCGAGTCGGTCGATAAGCTCCACGGCGCGGGACTGATCGCGCCGCCCGACGCTCCCCATTTCACCCGTATCGTGGTCGAGAAGCCGATCGGCCACGACCTGCACAGCGCGCTGCACATCATCAGCGCGATGCGCAAGTATTTCGACGAGAGCCAAATTTTCCGCATCGACCATTACCTCGGCAAGGAGACGGTGCAAAACCTGATGGTGCTGCGGTTCGCCAACAGCATCTTCGAGGAGTTATGGAACAACCGCCGCGTCGATCACGTGCAGATAACCGTCTCCGAGGAGGAAGGGCTGGGCACGCGCGCGATGTACTACGACGGCGCCGGAGCGCTGCGCGACATGGTGCAGAACCACATGCTGCAAGTGTTGTCGCTGACCGGGATGGAGCCGCCGGTGTCGCTTGCCGCCGACGCGGTGCGCGATGCCAAGGTCAACGTCATCCGCTCGCTGCGGCCTATCGATCCCGCCGACGTGCGCAAATTCGTGGTGCGCGGCCAGTACGTCGCGGGCGAGCTCGACGGCAGGCGGGTACCGGGCTATCTGCAGGAGGAAGGCATCCGTGAGACCTCGCGCACCGAGACTTTCGTCGCGCTAAAGGCGATGGTCGACAACTGGCGATGGGCGGGAGTGCCGTTCTACTTGCGCACCGGCAAGCGTCTGCCGCGGCGCGCCAGCACGATCTTCGTGCAGTTCAAGAGGGTGCCCGAGATTCTGTTCAACCGCCGCGTCGCGTTGTCGCCCGACGTGCTGGCGATCCGTATCCAGCCCGACGAGGGCTTCTCGCTCGAGGTACTGGCTAAGCGGCCAGGCCTGGACCTTTCGATTCAGCCGGTGCGGATGGATCTCCACTACGCGGCGGAGTTCGACGGCCCCTCACCCGACGCCTACGAGCGGCTGCTGCTCGACGTGATGGCGGGCGACCACACGCTGTTCCTCGGCTCCCGCTTCGTCCAGCGCTCGTGGGAATTCGTGCAGGGAATCCTGGATCAGTGGCAGGGCGACCCGGGGATTCCGCTGGAGCCCTATGCGGCGGGAAGCTGGGGACCCAAGGGGGCCGACGATCTGATTCGCGCCGACGGCCGCGAGTGGTTCGTACCGTAGGCAAGGAGCGTATGATGGTTGAGGACTATCGGTCGAACTAGCATGCCACTCCAAGAAGATGACGAAATCGAACCGCTGGACATCGAATTCCTTCTGATCTTGGAAGAGCTTTTGTCGGAGTGGGATTCGGCGGCCGACGAACAAGCTTATCGAGATTTGTAGCCGAACCTAAACCTCCAAGGCATAATCGGTTATGAGCAATGTCGCCGCAGACCTTAAAATTCTCCTTTAGTTTCATAGAGTTATAACGTAGGAGAATGCCACGCTGCCAGTTCCTGGATCGCGGCCCTGGACCGAACGCAGCCCGATCCGCGAGCGCTTATCCACAGACCGTCGACAGAGTTATCAGCAGGCTGTGGGCGCGCGCAGCGCCCGAAGATGTGCCCCAAACGCCCGTTCTAAGCGTGCCGATGCATCAGCGGGCACTGGCCTCCATGGCTGCCGCCCGAACAGCACGATTGCGACGGGCAGCACGCCTGCTTGCTCTGGCAGCAGGCCGGCGGATCGAGGTTGCGGCTGGCCAACACATAGCCGCCCGTGCCCAGAACTCCAATCAACATCATCGCGGCGAATGCCTTAAACGATATCCGTTTCATCGCCCGCTCCCTTTCGCAGTGTCCGACTTTCACTTTCGTGGTGGCCGCATTATAGGCATCGTG
Organism: uncultured delta proteobacterium; assembly: GCA_963810495.1. GTDB lineage: Bacteria > Desulfobacterota > Binatia > Binatales > Binataceae > JAKAVN01. The sequence goes on along the minus strand of CAWENP010000008.1, from coordinate 328,162 downwards.
CGGCGCTTACGGCAAAGCCGCCGATGTCCGCACAAACTCCGCTCGGGTGGCGCAAAAGGTGGAGGGTGCGCTAACCTAAATCGGAGAACGAATGAGTTGCGCGCGAACTCTATTTCGATAGAGCGATTTGTATAGCGTGGCGCGTTTGCGAGCGCGCTACAATGCGCAGCGCGACTCGGCAAGGAGATTCACGATGGCCAAGGCAGAGAGCGTCTATATCCTCGGTGGTGCGCAAAGCGACTTCGCCCGCAACTGGAACAAGGAGGGCAAGCATTTTTCCGCCGTGATGCGCGAGACGGTTAACGCCGGGATGGAACAGGCGCGAATCGAGCCGCGCGAAATCCAGACCGCGCATGTCGGCAACTTTGCCGCCGAACTCTACGGCAAGCAGGGCCAGCTCAACGCGTTCTTCCTCGAGGTTGACCCGCAATTCTTCGGCATCCCGACCTCGCGTCACGAGGCCGCCTGCGCCTCGGGCTCGATCGCTGTCCTCGCCGCTTCGGCCGATATCGAAGCCGGGCGCTACGACCTCGCCGCTGTGGTCGGCCTGGAGCAGATGAAGACCGTCGACTCCGCGACTGGCGGTGATTTCCTCGGCACCGCGGGATGGTACGAGCGCGAATGCAAGGGAGTTCCTTATCCCTTCCCAGCGCTGTTCGGTCGCCTGGGCGATGAATACGACAAGCGCTACGGGCTCAAGGATGAATACCTGGCTCGCATCTCGGCGGTCAATTTTTCCAATGCCCGGCGTAACCCGCTCGCGCAGACGCGCGGCTGGCCCCACACCGAGAGCGACCTGCAGCAGGCGAAAAAGTTCGACCAGCCGATCGCGGGCCGCATCAAGGTGCGCGATTGCTCGCAGGTGACCGACGGCACCGCGGTGCTGTTCCTGGCCTCGGAGAAATTCGCCGCTGAGTACGCGAAACGGCGCAACCTGAAACTCGACGACCTTCCGCGCATCCTCGGCTGGGGCCATCACACCGCGCCGATCGAATTCGATAGGAAGATCGCCGAAAGCCGCGAGGACACGTACGTGCTCCCGCACACGCGCGAGGCGATTCTCGACGCGTTTCGCCGCGCCGGCCTCTCCGGCGTCACACAGGTCTCGGGAATCGAGACCCACGATTGCTTCACGACCTCCGAGTACATGGCGATCGACCACTTCGGCATCACCAAGCCAGGTGAGTCGTGGAAGGCGATCGAGGAAGGGGCGATCGAGATGGGCGGCAGGATGCCGATCAATCCCAGTGGCGGGCTTATCGGCGTGGGGCATCCCGTCGGCGGCACCGGAGTGCGCCAGATGCTCGATTGCTATCGCCAGGTGACCGGGACTGCGGGTGATTACCAGGTCGAGGGTGCCGAGCGCTTCGCGATGCTCAATATCGGCGGCAGCGGCACGACCAGTTGCGCCTTCGTGGTCGGCAAGCATTAAGAGCGCGCCCGCTGCGTGATAGAAAATGCCGGATTCACTGCCGAGCTTTTCGCTCACCGATCATCATCGCCGCGTGCATTCGTTTCCGACCGGGCGGCCCGCGCTGCTTTGCTTCGTCAAGGAGGATTGCCCGACCTGCGGGATGACGATGCCGCTCATCGAAGCGGCCTCGCAGGCGTTTCGCGGTGAAGTCGATGTCGTCGCGATCGGGCAGGACGCGGCGGGCAACGCGCTCCTCATCGAGCGGCACAATCTCACGGCGCCGATGCTCGACGATTCGGATCTGAAAATCTCGTACGCCTACAGCGTCGAGATCGTTCCGACGATCATTCTCGCGGATGCCCGCGGCGCTGAGTTACGGCGTTTCGAGGGCTTTGACAAGACCGATTGGCAGAGTGTGCTTGCGGAGGCGGCGCATCTGGCCGGCGGGTCCGAACCGCAAATCGATTGGAGCGTCTACCCGAAATCGCGTCCCGGCTGCGGCTCGAAGTCGGTTGAGCCGGGCGCGGCCGAACGGCTCGCCGCCGAAGCGTCGGGCTCGCGCCTGCGCGCGCGTCAGATCGAGCTTGGCGCCGATGAAGACTCGTTCGAATTCATGTTCGAGCGCGGACTGACCGACGGACTGCCGGTAGTTCCGCCCACGCCCGAGCGTGTGATGCGGATGCTCGCCGGAACGCGTCGCGATCCGCAGGAAGTGATCGCGACCGTGCCACCGAATCTCGCGCCGCTCACGATCGAGAAAGTCGCCGCCAACGCGGTGATGGCGGGATGCAGGCCCGAGTACTTGCCGGTGGTGCTCGCGGTGCTCGAAGCGGTCTGCACCGACGAGTTCAATATCCACGGCGTGATGGCGACGACAGCCGGCGCCACGCCGACGATCGTGGTCAACGGCCCGATCCGCCATCGGCTTGGGATGAACATGAAAATCGGCGCGCTGGGCTCCGGCAATCGCGCCAACGCGACCATCGGACGCGCGGTTAAGCTCGCGCTGCGCAACGTCGGCGGCGCGCGGCCGGGCGAGATCGAACGCACCGCGCTCGGCGGCCCGGGCAAGTACACCGCCTGCTATCCCGAATGGGAGGAGCGGAGCCCGTGGGAGCCGCTGCACGTCGAGCGCGGCTTTCGCCGCGAGGACAACGTGGTGACGGTCTTCGGTCTGGAACCGGGGCCGCGCCTGATTGTCGACCAGCTCTCGCGGACCGCCCACGCGCTCGCCGGCAGCCTCGGCATGGCGCTCGAGAGCTGCTGGCATCCCAAGCTCCACGGCTACGGCGAAGTCCTGCTCGTCATCTCGCCCGAGCACGCCGACACGATCAAGCGCGACGGCTGGACCAAGGCGCAGGTGCGCAATCGAATCCAGGAGGCCAGCGCGCGGCCGATCCGCGAGCTGTTGCCGGACGCCAACGCTGGCGAGGGGATGGCGCTTAGGCACTTCGGCCTCGCCAATCCGTCCGCGGAGGCGCTAGAACAGCGCATCCCCAAGTTCCGCAAACCCGAGAATATCAATATCATCGTGGCCGGTGGCGAGGCCGGCAAGTTTTCGAGCGCGTTCGGCGGATGGTTCAGTGGACCGATGGGCTCGATTAGCGTAAGCCGGAAAATCGAGGAGGTGCCATGACTCGAATTGTTGATCCGACCGACGAGCGCGTGCCGCTCAGCCGTACGCTCGCGTCGCGCCCGCAGCATCTAAGCGGCGTGGTGGCGCTGCTCGATATCGTCAAGCCGCGCGGCGACGTCTTGCTCGACCGAATCGAGCAGCGGCTATCAGAGCGCGTGCCCGGTCTCGCGCTCAAGCGCTACCGCAAACCGACCTTCGCCAAGCCGGCGCCCGATGACTTGCGCCGCAGGATCGCCGCGGAGAGCGACTTCGTTATCGAAGCGCTTGCCGATTGAGGGTCGTGTACAACGTGCAGTGTGCACGACTCGGTATGGTTTGAAGTAAACGGCAAGCCCTCGGTGGTGGTGGCGTCCTCGACGTTCGTCGATGCGGCCGAGGCGCAGGCGCGAGCGCTCGGATTGCCCGACGTGCGCCGCATTTTCGTGCCGCATCCGATCCAGGACGCGACCGACGACGAGATGCGCGCGAAGGCCGACGCGATCGTCGAGCGGCTGATCGAGGCGCTGACCAGCTAACGCGCCGCGATGCGCGGGTCGCGGGCGCGGCGGCTTGCGCGCGGAGGTCCGCTCGCGTTTAGTAAAACCCGACGATGGCGACGAGCAAGCCGCAGCTATTCGACACCGCCGACCCTGATTCGATGCTGCCGCCGGCGCTGGAGGCCGAGTGGTCGCCCGAAGGCGCGCCGCTCCCGCCCCTGCCCAACTTGCGCCCGCTGCCTCCGCCCAGACCGCATCGCATCATCGTCAAGACGGTCAACTGGCTCGGCGACCTGGTGATGAGCGGGCCCGCGCTGCACGCGATCCACGACACATTTCCCGGCGCGCATCTGGCCGTGCTCGTGCGCCGCGAGTTGGCGAGCTTTTTCGACGGCGCGATGTGGGTGAACGAGGTGATTCCCTACCGGCTGCGCGGCGGCGTGGCCGGCCTGCTCGACCAGCTCTCGATCGTCAGCCGGATTCGCGGGGGCCACTTCGATCTCGCGGTGGTCTTTCCCAACAGTTTCCAGTCGGCGCTGTGGATGCTGTTGGCCGGAGTGCAACGGCGCGCCGGCTACGAGGCCGACCGTCGCGGCTTCATGCTGTCGCACAAGGTCGCGCCGCGCGCCGACGTCGAAAACGCCCACCAGGTGTATCACTGGCTTACGATGGTTGCCGAAACGATCGGCGCCAAGGGCGCCGCCGAAGCCTATCACCTCGACGTGAACCTGCAGAGCCGCGACAAGATGCGCGCGTGGCTCGCCAACCGCCGCGCGCGGCCCGAGCGCCCGTTGATCGCGCTCGCGCCGGTCGCGGCCTATGGGCCGGCGAAGGAATGGCCGGTGGATCGCTACGCGGCGCTGGCCGACATCCTTGCCGAGCGCCACGGCGCGGAATGTGTGTTGGTGGGCGGAATCGATGATCGTCCGCAGTGCGAGCAGATCGCCGCGCAGTGCAAGAGCGGTGCGCTCATCGCCGCCGCCGAGACCACGGTGGGCGAACTGATCGCGCTGCTCTCCCTATGCCACGGCTTTGCCGGTAACGACTCGGGATGCATGCATCTGGCGGGCGCGCTCGGAGTGCCGACCGTGGCGGTCTTCGGCTCGACCAATCCGATGCGCACGGGACCGATGGGGCCGCACTGCACGGTCATCTATCGCGGCCTGGAATGCAGCCCCTGCCTGGCGCGGACCTGCCGCTTCGGACACTACGACTGCCTGCGCGACATCGCGGCCGAGGAGGTCGCCGGCGCGCTGGAGTCGTACGGAATTTTCGCCTAATCGCTTCATCCCTTGTGCAACGCCGGCCGCTCGCGCGAAACGAGCGTTGGGGTGAAAAACCCGCTACGCTTTGAATCGCCCGCTCAGGCATGGTCGGTAAGGGGCGGCGATGGAGCCGATATGAAACTCAAGGAACTCGCATCCCGGCTGGGTTTGACGCTGCGCGGCAGCGGCGAGATCGAGATCGTCTCGCCGGCGCCGCTGGAAGCCGCCGCGCCGGGAACGATCATTTTCGTCGCCGCGCCCAAGTATCTCGAGGCGCTGCGCACCACCACGGCCGCCTGCGCTATCGTGCCCGCGGAGTTTGCCAACGACGCTCCCTGCGCGGTGCTGATAAGCGACAATCCTTATTCCGATTTCGCCCGCGTGCTGGAGATTTTCTTTCCGCCCTACCGGCCGGCCGTGGGAATCGATTCGACCGCGCGTATCGCGCCCGGCGCGAAGCTGGGCGAGGGCGCCTCGGTGGGCGCTTACTGCGTGATTGGCGCGGGCGTGACGCTCGGCCGCGGCGCGGTGCTCCATCCCCACGTCACGATCTATCCCGGCGTGCGCGCGGGCAACGGCTTGGTCTGCCACAGCGGCGTCTCGATTCGCGAGAACGTGACGATCGGCGACCGCGTAACGATCCTCAACGGCGCGGTGATCGGCGCCGAGGGCTTCGGCTTCGTCGAGCACGCGGGCGCGCTGGTCAGGATTCCGCAGGTCGGCTCGGTGGCGATCGAAGACGAGGTGGAAATAGGCGCGATGGCCACGATCGACCGCGCCACGATGGGCGCGACGGTGATTCGGCGCGGCGCCAAGCTCGACAACCATGTGCACGTCGGCCACAACTGCGAGGTCGGCGAATACTCGCGCTTCTCGGCGCAGGTTGGCCTCTCGGGCTCGGTCAAGGTGGGACGCTGGTGCCAGTTCGGAGGCCAGGTCGGAGTGGCCGACCATGCGCAAATCGGCGACCGCGTGCGCGTCGTCGCGCAGTCGGGTATCCCGCACGATCTCGCCGACGATGCCACCGTGGGCGGCACGCCGGCGGTAGACGTGCGTATCTGGCGGCGGATGGCCGCGATCGTGCCGCGGCTGCCGGCGGCGATGCGTCGCCTGCGCGCGATCGAGGAGCACCTTGGATTGCGTGCCGCGAGCGGGGGGGTGATGAGCGGCGAACAGAAGCGGACTCGAGGTTAATGGTTGCGACGTGCGAACGTTGCTCGGCGAAGAGGGAGACGGGATGAAACATCGGAACTGCAGGCGCAATGACGGCAAGAGTAGTGACCGCAAGAACGGATGGGCGTCGATGGCGATAGCGGGGGCTGCGATGCTGGCGGCGACGGCGTGCGGTGGCTGTCTTTACACGGCGGTTCCGGCGATGGCGGGCCCCAGCACCACCTATCCGCAGCCCGCCGATGGCCAGCCGGTGGCTCAGTCATCGCCGGCCTCGCAGGCATCGCAGCCGTCGCAGCAATCGAACGACCAGACCAATCAGAGCAATCAGAACAAGCAGCAAACCGGCATGCCGCCCAACGGCGCGCAGCCCCAGGGCCAGGGCGGAACTCTGTAGCGGATGCGGCCCGCCGGCACCGGCTGCGGCGCGGCGGAGCGAAGTGCGGACAACGTGCGGATGAAGTGTAGAGATCGTTCGGGCGGAGATCGTTCGAGCAGAGACTGCTCGCGACTGACCATGGTGGCGGCGGCCCTGACGCTGTTCGCGATGAACGCGGGAAGCAGCGGCTGTCTGTGGATTGCGATCCCGAGCCTCGCCTAGCAGGGATACAAGTACGAATCAGGCGATCAGAACGGGCAGGCGAAGCAGCACCAAAGCTCGCAGCCGCCGGCCAGCGACGACGTCGAGTAGGGGCGCGCAGCATCAGTTGCAGGCGCAGACGTTGCAGACGGTCTGCCCGGTCAACGACGGCGAGGTTTGCAGCGCGCTGGCCGGCGAATTCGACGAGCTCGTGGTTGGCAGTCCCGCGTTTGAAGATGAGCTGGAGGTTGTGGACGTTGTGCTGGACGATCCGGTCGTGGTGGTAGTGGTGGTGGGGGCGTTACTGAGCCCGGGAGATTGTCCGGGCGGGATGAACGGTGACCGCGGCGCACTCGTGACGTAGGCCGAGCAGGCGCCGGAGGCGGCCGAGCTTGCCGCGAAATAACTTGGCGCGGTCACGGTGCCTGACCATTGCGTGCCGGATGCGGTGGTGAAGCAACTGCAATTGAACAGTCGCGGGGCGGGAGTTGGGATCGCGGTCGGAACTGCCACAGGCGTCAAGAGCGGCGTTGCCACGACGCCGGGTACGCTCACCAGCTGCGATGGCGCGCCGGGCAAGATCGGCACCGAGGGCTGTGTCAACGGCGGCGGGCCGGGCGGAGGCGCGGGCGCCTGCGCGTGCGCCACGCCGGCGAGTGCGGCGAGCGCGAGCGTAATCGCGATCGCGGATTGAGCGCCGGAGCGAACGCGCAGGCAAACGCGTGCAACGGATGTCGAAAGAATTTTCATCGCGAAAACATTCTCATCGCGAAATCCTTATCCGACGATGCCATGGTCTCTTTCTCGCGCGGGCGCGCCCGGCGCGGCGAAAGAGCGCGCCGCTATGATCCGGAAGCCCGGCGCGCGTTGCAAGCGCGGCGCGTTTGGGCAAAAGTGCCCTGTGCGTTCTTCGCTCGATGTATGTGATTTACGAAACGCACCAACCTGCGGTTTCGTCTTTGTGTGAAGTCCTTTCAGGCTTAGTTTAAGGAGGTCCCGGACCCAAATGCTGCGCAAGATATTTGCCGTGCTCGTGATCCTGGTGCTGCCCGCGCTGACGGGCGAGGCACCTGCTCCGCTCGCGCAAACACCGCCAATGCCGGCCGCTGTACCGCCCGCACCGTCCTCGGGCCTGGCCGTCGGTGTGCCGAAGCTGCCGCCCATCGCCACTCCGCGCAACCAACAGGTCATCCCGGTGCCCGAGGCCCCCGCGCCCGATCTCAACACACCCTCAAGCCAGACCGCGCCCTTCGAGCACGGGGCCTCTGTACTGTCGTTGCCCGGAACTTTGGCCGGTCAGGTGTCGCCCACCGAGCAAGTGGCGCCCGAGAGCATCATCAGCCAGTCCTTCCTGAACTCGCGCGACGATACGGTGCGCGGGCTCTCGCTCAAGCAGGCGATCTATATCGGCCTTGCGAACAATCCCAACGTGAAAGTCGCCGAGCTCGATCCGCTGGCCAGCGAGGAAGCGGTCGAGGTCGCCAACGGCGCGTTCGATCCGGCGCTGACCAGCGAGGACGACATCATGAAGAGCGTGGTGCCCGTGACCTCGCCGTTCCAGGTGACCGGCAGCCGGGCTTTCACCAACAAGCTGTATGACTGGAACTTCGGGCTCAACAAGGCCTCCGCGCTGACCAACGGCACCTTCGGCATCACCTTCGACAATGAACGCGCGTATTCCAACTCGACCTTCGCGTCGATCAATCCTTCCTATGTTCCGCAACTCGCGCTGTCGATATCGCAGCCGCTGCTGCGCAACTTCGGCTGGAACTTCGCGACCATCAACGTGCGCATCGCCGAGTCCTCGCAAAAGGCCTCGCAGTGGAACATGGAGCAGACCGTCGAGGATTTCGTGCTGCGAATCGGCACCGACTACTGGAACGTGGTGGAATCGGAGGAGAACCTGCAGGTGGCCGAGTATGCGCTCCGCCTGAACAGCGACCTGGTGCGTCAGAACCGGATCTCCTTGCAGGTCGGCACGCTCGCTCCGATCGATCTGCAGGAAGCACAATCGGCGGAAGCGACCTCGGCCGCCAACGTCTACACGGCCCAGGCGGCGCAGCGCGCCGCGCGCGCGGCGCTGCGCCAGGACGTGATGATGAATCCGTCGTCGACCTTTGTGCCGCAGGAGATCGAGCCCACCGACAAGCCCAATCCGGCGCGTGAGGTGAGCCCCAACGAGGAAGTCGCGCTGGAGACCGCAATCCAGTATCGCCCTTCGCTGGAGGCGATGCGCGAGGGGATCCGCGGCGCGCTGATGCAGGTGAAGTTCTCCGAGAACCAGACCCTGCCGCAACTCAACCTGGGTGCGCAGTTCGGCCTCAACCAGACCAGCGGGACTGCGCATTGCATCCGCAATTTCACGGCACTCACGAGCGGCAACTGCGCGGCGACACCGCTGGTCCCCGGTTCGGGCACCAAGCTCAACCAATTCGGCGGCATCTACGGCGATGCGCTCAACCGGCTGTTCGGCTTCAGTTTCTACAACTACGCCGCGGTGCTGAACTTCGAATATCCGATCGACAACGCCGCCGCCCGTTCGGTGCTGGCGCAGACTCGCGTACAGTACGAGTCGCTCCGGATGCAATACCGGGCGTCGATCTCGACCGCGGTGGTTGCGGTGCAGACCGCGCTCGCCAACCTGGAGGCCGATTACAAGCGCGTGCAGGCCACCCGCGAGGCGACCTACTATGCCGCGGAATCGCTGCACGACGAGGAGATCCGCTTCAAGGTCGGGATGGCGACCACGCACGACCTGCTGCAGTTCCAGGAGCAGTTGATCTCGGCGCAGGGCAACCAGGTGCAGGCCGAGGTCGACCTCGAGGATGCCCGGCTTTCGCTCGAGCACGAGCAGGGCACGCTGCTACGCGCGTTCCAAATCAACTTCCAGCTCCAGGACCCTCATCGTTCGCCCTGGTACTCGAAGTTCTAACGCCGACAAGGAGACTGACGATGGAAAAAAAGTATATCAATGCCGACACGATTCATACGCCGCGTGGCTACACTCATGTCGTCGCCTTGCAGGGCGGCCGGATGCTTTTCGTCTCGGGCCAGGTGGCGATCGACAAGGACGGTCAGATCGTGGGGAAGGGTGATCTGAAGGTGCAGGCGCACAAGGCGGCCGAGAACCTGGTCGCGGCGCTCAAGGGCGCCGGCGCCTCGCTCGCCGACGTGATCAAAATGAACACCTACGTGGTCAACTACAAGCAGGACGACTACCGCGCGATTAACGACATGCGCCGCGAGTTCTTTCCCAAGGAAAACCCGCCTGCGTCGACGCTGATCGGCGTGGCGGCGCTGGCGGTCGACGGTTTGCTGATCGAAATCGAGGCCGTCGCTGCATTGCCCTAGCCGAGCGTTTTTTGCGCTAGCCGGCCCCGCGGCGGTGTGGCGCGTCAGTCGGCGCTCGCGGTGCCGGCCACGCGCGGGAGTAGACGCTGCGCGTAGGGCATGATGGTCGCGAACAGATCGACCCGCGAATCTAGCGTCTTGCCGAGGCCGCTCAGCAGGCCCATCACGCGCGTCACCAGCAGCACGTCGGCCGGAACTTCGACGATCGGATTGACCCTGAGCGCGCGCGGCAGCTCTTCGGAAAATTCCTCGATCAGTTGCTTGTCGGCGTAGGCGCGGCCGCGCCGAATCGTGTTGCCGAGCAGCAGGTTGGCGAGCGTTATCAGAGTCTCGGGCGAGCCGTCGCGGGTGCGAAAGCCGAGCTGCTCGAACGCGGCGGCGATGCCCGCGTTATCCGAGGTTAGAATTGAAAACGTCAGCCGCACGATGCCGTCGCGAAAGCGCGGCGGAAAATCCTTGGCCAGGCCGAAGTCGAGCAGCACCAGGCGCGGCCCCGGCTGCACCATCACGTTGCCCGGATGCGGGTCGGCGTGAAAGAAGCCGTCGCGCAGCACCTGCTCGCAGAACACCTCCATCAGCTTCTGCGCCACCGCCTGCTTGTCGATCGCGGCCCGCTCCAGGGCGGCGACGTCGGTTATCTTGATCCCTTCGATCAGTTCCATCACGAGCACGCGGCGCGTGCTGAACTCGCGATACACAGCCGGCACCACGACGTCGGCGCGCATGGCGAGGTTGCGCGCGATGGTTTCGCAGTTGTCGGCTTCGTGCTCGAAGTCAAGCTCCATCGGGATGTATTTGAACGCCTCGCGCATCAGGACGCGGAAGTCGAAGTCGTGCTCGAGCCACGCCAGCACGCGCAGGATGACGGCGAGGTTGCGCAAATCGGCGCGTACGATGCCCTCGATGCCCGGATACTGGACCTTCACCGCGCATCGGCGGCCGTCGTGCAGGCGCGCGGCGTGAACCTGCGCGAGCGAGGCCGAGGCGAGCGGCCGCGGATCGAACTCCGCGAAAACAGCGCCGAGCGGGCGGCCGAGTTCGCGCTCCACGCGCTCGCGGATCGCCGCGAACGGGCGCGGCGGCACATGGTCGTGCAGGCCGGAGAGCGTGTCGACCCAGGCGTCGGGCAGGACGTCGGCGCGCGTGGCGATGAACTGGCAGGCCTTGATGAGCATCCCCTGCAGCCGCACCGCCGAGCGGTAGAGAGCGCGCGCCGCGCGGCCGTCCTGGCGCCGATAACGCTCCTCCTTGCGCGCGTCGCCGGCTATTCGCGACCACAGTTGGATTGATTTGTAGCCGGCGTAGATATTCGCCGCGACCCAGGCGACGCTGACGAAACGCCAGGCGCGCACCAGCGGGCCTGGCTCGGGCTCAGGCGCGCGCACCAGCCGTTTCGCGTCGGGTTTGGGTGTGGGCATTCGCGCTTCGTCGGCGTAAACTGGGCGATTCTCGCGGCTACTTCCGGATGGCCGATTGCTCCGCACGCGGGAGCCCTTCATGAGTCCAGAGCAAGAGTTTAGAGCAAGAGTTTAGAGTATGTCAGTCGGACAGCGAAATGCCGAGGACGCGCCGGTGGCCGCCATTAGCCAAAGCGAGGGGAACGGCGCGGTGCTGCGCGACATCACGCGGCGCTACTACGCGATGTGGTGGGGGTACGCGTTCGCCGGCGGTTTTCTGTACGGCGTCTATCCGCTGTTTCTGCGTTCGCGCGGCCTCGACCAGTTCGAAATCAACAGCGTGCTGGCGTCCTACTTCGTGGTGATGTTCCTGACTGACGTGCCGACCGGCGCGTTCGCGGACGCGATGGGCCGTCGGCGCTCGTTCGTTCTGGGCTGCGCGACGCGCGTCGCCGCCTTCACGGTCTATTTCTTCGCGCATCATTTCCTGATTTTCGTGGTCGCCGAGTGTATCGACGGAATCGGCACGACGCTGTGCAACGGCGCGATCGACGCGTGGGGCGTCGATGCGCTGGACGCGGCCGGCTTCGACGGGATTAAGGACCGGCTCTTCTCGCGCATTTCGCAACTGACCAACTTCGGCTTCATGGGCGCCGCGATAATCGGCTCCTACGTTGCTGACTTCAATATCGCGCTGCCGTGGATACTGGGCGCGGCCGGCTTCGCGATGGCCGGTGTCGCCGCGATCTACCTGATGCGCGAGGATCATCGCGAGCAAGCGTATCGCGCCGGCGCGCCGCGGATCAGACTCAACGGCCTATACGCTCAGGTGGCGGCGCGCGTCATGACCGGTCTCCGCCAGGGGTTTCGTAGCCGCACGGTGTTGATGCTCAGCAGCGCGAGCGCGCTGACGTTCGCAGCATGGGCGCCGTACTGGCTGGAATGGCCGCAGCTTTTCAACGACCGTTACGGGGTCGGAATCTGGATCGTCGGATGGCTCTACTGCCTGTTCACGGTCGCGCGAATGATCGGCGCCGAGGCGGTGGTCCGCAGCGGGATCGAGGCGCGAGACCGCGGCGCGCGGCTCGCCGCGATGGTCGCCGGCGCGAGCGCGCTACTGTTCGTGGGGGGCGCGATGGCTCATCGGCCGACCGTCGCGCTGGTCAGCCTGTTCGTGATGAACCTCTGCGCGGGCGCGATGCAGCCCCTCACCCAGAGCTGGTTCAATGAACATGTCGAGGCCGATGATCGCGCGACGCTCCTGAGCTTCAACACTACCTTTTCGACCATGGGGGGATCGCTCGGACTGCTCGCCGCCGGGCGCGTGGCCGACGTTTTCGGAATTCCCGTGGCGTGGGAGATGGGTGCGCTGATCCTGCTCGCCGCGGCGCCCTGCTTCTGGGCGATTCGCCACGTGAGGGCGCCGCTCGCGGCCGCACCGGCGGTTTCGTAAGTCCTGCTGGTCCCTATCATACAGTCGGTGATATACGAGTGACGCCGCCTGCGGGGGGATGATTTCATGCGTTGTGCGAAGTGCGCCACGGAAAATCGCGACGGGAGGAAATTTTGTGCCGAGTGCGGCGCGCCCCTAAATGCTCGATGCGCATCGTGTGGTGCCGAAAACGAGCCGGCGGAAAAGTTCTGCGGTGAATGCGGAGCAGCACTGGCCGGGAAGGGGCAAGCCGTTTCAGCCAAGCCGCCGGCGACAAAGCCCGCCGCTCCGCAGATCCATATCACGCCGGCAGAGCGGAATACCTCCGACATCCCGGAGGGCGAGCGCAAGACCGTCACGGCGCTGTTCGCCGATATCAAAGGCTCGATGGAGTTGATCGAAGACCTCGACCCGGAGGAGGCGCGCCGCCTGGTCGATCCCGCGCTCAAACTGATGAGCGAAGCGGCGCATCGCTACGAGGGTTACGTCGTGCAATCCACTGGTGACGGGATCTTCGCGCTGTTCGGGGCGCCGGTCGCACACGAGGATCATACGCAGCGGGCGCTGCTCGCGTCGCTTAAGATGCAAGAGGACATCAAGCGCTACGCAAGCAAGCTGCGCGAGGAAGGACGTGCGCCGATCGAGATTCGCGTCGGGCTGAACACGGGCGAGATGGTGGTGCGCTCGGTCCAGACCGGCGACCATCGCACTGAATACACTCCGATCGGGCATTCGACCAGCCTGGCGGCGCGGATGCAGGCGCTCGCGCCGACCGGCTCGATCGCGGTGAGCGAGCATACGCAGAAGCTGGTCGAAGGCTACTTTGCGTTTAAAGCGTTGGGGCCGACCCGGGTCAAGGGAGTGAGCGAGCCGGTCAATGTTTACGAGCTGATCGGGCTGGGGCCGCTGCGCACACGGCTGCAGATGTCGACGCGGCGGGGGCTGTCGCGATTCGTCGGCCGGGATCGCGAGATCGAGGAAATGAAGCGGGCGCTCGAGCGAGCCGTGGGCGGGCGCGGGCAGGTGGTTGCGGCGATGGGCGAAGCGGGACTGGGGAAGTCCCGGTTGATCTACGAGTTCAAGGTGATCGCGGGCGGGGGATGCCTGGCGTTGGAGGCGTTTTCGGTCTCCCATGGCAAGGCTTCCGCCTATCTGCCGTTGATCGACTTGCTCAAGAATTATTTCGAGATCACCACGGAGGATGACGAGCGCAAACGGCGCGAGAAAATCACCGGCAAAGTGCTCGCGCTCGACCGCACTTTGGAAGACACGTTGATTTACCTTTTCTCGCTGCTGGGCGTGAGTGACGCAGCCGATCCTCTTGGCCAGATGGATGCGCAGATCAGGCAGCGACGGACACTGGAGGCGGTAAAGCGGCTGCTGCTACGCGAGAGCCTCAACCAGCCATTGATCGTGGTCTTCGAGGACCTGCACTGGATCGATGCGGGTACGCAGGCCTTCCTGAACCTGCTGGCGGACGCGCTGGCCACCGCCCGTATCCTGCTGCTGGTCAACTACCGGCCCGAGTATCGCCACGAGTGGGGCAACAAGACCTACTATACGCAGTTGCGGCTTGATCCGCTGGGCAAGGAAAGCGCCGGGGAGATGCTAACCACGCTGCTCAGCGACGGGACCGAGCTTGGACCGCTGAAGCGCCTGATTATCGAGCGCACCGAGGGCAATCCGTTCTTCATGGAGGAAACGGTGCAGGTTCTGCTCGACGAGGGAGCGCTAGTGCGCAATGGAACGGTCAAGCTTACCAAGGCGCTCGGCGAGTTGAGAATTCCACCCACGGTGCAGGGCATCCTGGCCGCGCGCATCGACCGTCTGCCTACGGATGAGAAAGAGCTGCTGCAAACTCTGGCGGTGATGGGCAAGGAATTCCGGCTCGCCCTGGTAAAGCGGGTGGCCGGCAAACCGGACGATGCACTGCAGCGGATGCTGGCGGACCTTCAGCTCGGCGAGTTCATCTATGAGCAGCCCGCGTTTCCCGATATCGAGTACACCTTCAAGCACGCGCTGACTCAGGAGGTGGCCTACAACTCGCTACTGGCCGAGCGCCGTAAGCTGTTGCACGAGCGCGCTGGAGCGGCGCTCGAGGCGATGTTCGCCGAGCAGTTAGAGGACCATCTGAGCGAGCTGGCGCATCATTACAGCCGCAGCGATAACGTGGCAAAGGCGGTCGACTACCTGCGCCGGGCGTCAAAGCAGGCGGTCGAGCGATCGGCATACTCCGAGGCGGCGGCCGACCTGAAGGCCGCCATCACATTTGCCGGCCGCCTTCCCGAAGGACCAGACCGGCTGCGGATCGAGCTTGCGCTGCATACCACCGACGGCTCGGTGACCACGGTGTTGCACGGAATCGGTTCGCAGGAACGCGAGCATGCCTTGACGCGGACCTGCGAGATCAGCGAACGGCTGGGGGACATGGCGTCGCTGCTTCGTGGGTCGATCTTTCTCTCGCTTCTTTATATCGCGCGGGGCGATCCTGTACGCGCCCGGGAGACATGCAGCCGGCATCTCGAGTTGGCCGAGCAGTCTGGTGTGGAGGAAATTCTTGCACCCGCGCATTGGATTATCCAACTCAGCACGTTTTTCAGCGGCGATCTGAACGAGACACGCAGGCTGTCACGCGAATGGCGGGAGCGTTTTGAGGCCGCGCCTCAAGGAGCATTCCCGATCAATCTGCCGGCGGAAGTTCTGGGACATACCGCCCTGGTTGTTCATCTTCTCGGTGGGATTTCAGAGGCGCTCAAGCTCGGACAGGAATCGCTGGAACGTGCTCGCATACTCAAACAGCCTTTCACTCTCGGCATGGTGCTGGTTACCGTCGGCTGGTTATATCAGGTGCGGCGTGAGCCGGAAACCGTGCGCGAAATTGCCGAAGCGGCGATGGCGATCGGCGAGGAGCACGGGTTCCCTGAATGGCTGGAATGGGGACGATGGCTTCACGGATGGGCACTAGCCGAGCTCGGAGACATAGAGCGGGGTGTTGTCGAGATGGAAGCTGGGATCGCCGGGTTTGTTCCCATCGGAGGTGTGCCCAGGCAGGCGTTTACGGCCGCGATGCTGGCGAAGGGTTACGAGAAGGTCGGGCGAATCGACCAGGCGATCGCGATGCTCGACGAGCAGCGAGTGCGAATCGAGCGCTCTGGTGAACGATTGGAGGAGGCCGAGCTTTATCGAGTGAAGGGCGAACTGCTTTGCGCGCGTGACAGCGCGAGCAGAAGCGAGGGCGAGTCGTGCCTGCGCAAAGCCATCGAAGTCGCGCGGCGGCAAGAATCACGATGGTGGGAATTGCGCGCGACGACGAGCCTCGCGCGGCTGTTCGCGAAACAGGGGCGGAACGACGAAGCTCGCGCGATGCTCGCTGAAATCTACGGCTGGTTCACCGAGGGCTTCGATACCTCCGACCTCAAGGACGCCAAGGCGCTGCTCGAGGAATTAAGCGAATAGCCCCATCTGTTTGGGAGCGTTGAAAATCTTTGCCGTGGCGAAATAGCGCCGCGGAAAGAGGAAATCGTTATGCCTTCGCCCAGAGTCGTCATGGCCGGAACCGGATTCGCTGCCGTACGGCAGTTTCTCGTCGAGGCGCTGCCCGATGCGCGGCTCGACCAGGTCGAGGTGGCGACGCTGCGCGCGAAAGGCCACGCCGCGGACGTGATGCTACCGGCGATGTCGCGTGTAGACGGCGCGCTGATGGATCGTATCCAGGGCCTGCGGCTCATCCAGCAATGGGGCGCGGGTCTCGAGGGCGTCGATATCGCTGCGGCGACGGAGCGGAAAATTGCGGTCGCGAATGTGCCTACGCCGGGTACCGGAAACGCGGAGTCGGTCGCGGAGTGGTGCGTGATGGCGGCGATCGCGATCAGCCGGCGGCTCCCGCTCGCCCAGGAAACCATCCGCACCGGAGGAACATGGGGCACGCCGCTTGGGCGGGCGCTGATGGGCCGCACGGCGGGAATCGTCGGCCTGGGCGGAATCGGGCAGGCGCTGGCGGCGCGGCTGCGTCCGTTCGGGATGCGATTGATCGGCTTGCAGCGCCGTCCCGAGCCCGCGCTCGCCGAGCGCCTCGGGATGGAATGGGTGGGCGGGCCAGAGCGCCTGTCAGAATTGCTCCGCCGCAGCGACTATCTCTTTCTCTGCGTGCCGCTCAGCGAGCAGACCCGCCAAATTATCGATGGTGCCGCGCTCGCGATGCTTCCGCCGCAAGCCTGCATCATCAATGCCGCGCGCGGCGGCCTGCTGAGCACTCAGGCGATGCTGCGCGCGCTCGCCGAGGGGCGTCTGATCGGTGCCGGGCTGGACGTGTTCGAGCAGGAGCCGCTCGACCCGGCCTCGCCGCTGCTCGGGCGCCCCGACGTCATCGCCACGTCCCATATTGCCGGTGTGACCGACGTCTCCTACCGCGGCATCGCGCGCGGAGTTGTCGCCAACATCGTCCGTATCCTGGCGGGACAGGCCCCGTTCAACTGTGTCAACTGGGACGCGCTCAGCCGCTACTGACCGAAACGAGTTGACAGGCAGGGGGGAAGCGGAGGCCACTAGCGGCGGGGCGCGCCGTCGGTTACAAAATAAGTCCCGGGTGCGGGCAGGCCGCGCCCGCAAGCTCGCACGGCGCACAATGGATTTCCCCAGAATAAAGCGGCTGCCACCTTACGTCTTCAACGCGATTGGCGAACTGTGTCTGAAGGCCCGGCGCGAGGGCGAGGACATCATCGACTTCGGCATGGGCAATCCCGACGCGGCCACGCCCGCGCATATCGTGGCCAAGCTGGTCGAGGCCGCGACCAAGCCGCCCAACCATCGCTACTCGGTTTCGCGCGGCGTCTACAAGCTGCGCCTCGCGATAGCGGATTGGTATCGCCGCCGCTACGGAGTCGAGCTTGATCCCGACTCTGAAGCGATCGTTACGATCGGTTCCAAGGAAGGTATCGCGCATCTCGCGCTCGCGATCCTCGACCAGGGCGACGTGGTGCTCGCGCCGACTCCGACCTATCCGATTCATCAGTACGGATGCATCATCGCGGGCGCGCAGGTGCAGGGCGTGCCGATCAGCCGCGGCGAGGATTTTTTCGACGCGCTGATGGCGACGGTCAACCGATGCTGGCCGCGGCCCAAGCTGCTGGTGATGAATTTCCCGCACAACCCGACCACGGCGACCGTCGACCTCGCCTTCATGAAGCGGGTGGTCGGGTTCGCGCGCGAGAATGAAATCCTGGTCGTCCACGATTTCGCATACGCGGACCTGTGCTTCGACGGTTACCAGGCGCCTTCGATGATGCAGGTGGCGGGCGCGCGCGAGGTCGGGGTGGAATTTTTCACGCTCTCCAAGAGCTACAACATGCCGGGATGGCGCGTGGGCTTCGCGGTCGGCAATCGCGAGATGATCGCCGCGCTCGGCAGGCTCAAGTCGTATTTCGACTACGGGATGTTCGCTCCCGTACAAGTCGCGGCAATCGCCGCGCTCAACGGGCCACAGGAGTGCGTGGGCGAGATCGCGGAGCTCTATCGCAGCCGGCGCGACGTGCTGGTCGACGGGCTGAACCGCGCCGGATGGCCGGTCGAGAAGCCGCGCGCCACGATGTTCGTGTGGGCGCCGATTCCTCAAGCGTTTCGCGAGATGGGCTCGCTGGAGTTTGCCAAGTTCCTGCTCGCCGAGGCCAAGGTCGCGGTATCGCCCGGAGTCGGATTCGGCGCCGACGGCGACGGCTTCGTGCGCTTTGCACTCATCGAGAACGAGCATCGCACCCGTCAGGCGGTCCGCGGAATCCGCCATGCGTTGCGCATGGCGCCGGCCGGGATGCGTCCGCGCGTCGCGGCCGCGGGCTCCTAGAGCGCACCCCGATTTGGCGCGACTCGGTGCACCGTTGAAACCGGTACGGGTAGCCCTGCTCGGATGCGGCACGGTGGGCGAGGGCGTGGTCAAGCTGATGCGGCGCAACGCCGCGTTGCACGAGCGCAAGCTCGGCGCTCCGCTCGAGTTGGCCGGCGTCGCCGACCGCAGCCTCAGACCCGTTCCCGCACTGGGGCTGACCGCACAACTCATCACGCGCGACGCCGCCGCGCTGGTCGTGCGTCCCGACGTCGATATCGTGGTCGAGCTGTTCGGCGGAATCGAACCCGCGCGCGCGCTGATCCTCAAGGCGTTCGAGGCGGGCAAAGACGTCGTCACCGCCAACAAGGCGCTGCTCGCGGAGCATGGCGAGCGGATTTTCGCGGCCGCCGCGAAGGCTGGGATGGCGATCGGTTTCGAGGCGAGCGTCGGCGGCGGCGTGCCGATCATCCGCACGCTGCGCGAGGCGCTGGCCGGTGACCGCCAGCGTGCGGTCTATGGAATCGTCAACGGGACCTGCAACTCGATCCTCACGATGATGACCGAGCAGGGCGCCGAATTTTCCGAGGCGCTCGCCGAGGCGCAGCGCACGGGCCTCGCGGAGGCCAATCCCGCGCTCGATATCGAGGGCCATGACGCCGCGCACAAGCTCTGCCTGCTGGTGACCCTCGCCTTCGGAGCGCTGCTCCAGCCGCCGCAGGTCCACACCGAAGGCATCGGCCGTATCACGCAGGCCGACATCGCCTACGCGCGTGAACTTGGCTTCACAATCAAGCTGCTCGCGATCGCCAAGGAAGACAGCGGCGTGATCGAGGCGCGTGTGCATCCGACGATGATCCCGACACGCCATCTGCTGGCCAGCGTGGGCGGCGCGTTCAACGCGATCTACATCCACGGCGAGGCGCTCGGCTCGACCATGTATTTCGGGCTGGGCGCGGGGCAGATGCCGACGGCGACCGCCGTGATGGCCGACGTGCTCGAGATCGCGCGGGCGCGAACTGCGGGCGCCGGCGCGCGCGGCCATGCACTGGGCTATCCGATGGCCTCGATGGCGCGCGCCCGTGTCAAGCCGATGGACGGCGTGCTATGCGAATACTACCTGCGCTTCGAGGCGCGCGATAAGCCGGGCGTGTTGGGCGCGATCGCCTCGGTGCTCGGGCGCAATAGAATTTCGATCGCGTCGGTAATTCAGCAGGGGCGTGGCGTGGAGGGCACGGTGCCGGTGATCATGCGGACGCACGAGGCGCAGGAGCGCAACCTCAAGCGCGCGCTGGCACAGATCAAACGCCTCCATACGGTGAGCGGCACGCCGGCCTTCATCCGAATCGAGGAGCGGCTGTAACGCGATGGCGCGTGGGAAACAAAACGGTTCGGCCGCGGCGCCGGCGCGTCTGACGCGATGGCCCGGGCTTATCGAACACTACCGCCGCTTCCTGCCGGTCGACGCCGGCACGCCGGTGGTCACGCTCAACGAGGGCAACACGCCGCTTATCGAGAGCTCCGAGATCGCCTCGCGGCTCGGTCATGACGTAAAGTGTTACTTGAAGTTTGAGGGCGCCAACCCGACCGGCTCGTTCAAGGACCGCGGGATGACCGTGGCGATGAGCAAAGCGCTGGGCGAGGGCGCGCGTATCGCGATCTGCGCCTCGACCGGCAACACCGCCGCCTCTGCCGCGGCCTATGCGGGGCGGGCCGGGATGCGCGCGTTTGTGCTGATTCCCAAGGGTGCGGTGGCGTTGGGCAAGCTCTCGCAGAGCGTGATGCATGGCGCGAGGGTGATCGAGATAATCGGCAACTTCGACATCTGCTTGAAGGTCGTGCGCAATGTTGCGGAGAGCGATCCGGTAGGAATCCGCCTGGTCAACAGTATCAACCCGGACCGCATTGCCGGCCAGAAGACCGCGGCGTTCGAGGTTTGCGATCAAGTGGGCGACGCGCCGACGCATCAGTTTTTGCCGGTCGGCAACGCGGGCAACATCACTGCGTACTGGGCCGGCTACAAGGAATATAAAAGCAACGGGCTTTCGTCGCGGTTGCCAAAGATGATGGGCTACCAGGCGGCTGAGTCGGCGCCGATTGTGCTCGGTCATCCGATCGATGACCCGCATACGGTGGCGACCGCGATCAAAATCGGCAATCCAGCGAGTTGGAAGGGCGCCGAGGCCGCACGCGACCAGTCGGGCGGAATAATCGACCTCGTAACCGACGCGGAGATTCTCGCCGCGTACCGATTGATCGCGGCGCGCGGAATTTTCGCCGAGCCGGCCTCCGCTGCCTCGGTGGCGGGCGCACTCAAGTACGCCGCGACCGGTGGTCTTCGGCCGGGCTCGATCGTGGTGTGCACGCTCACTGGTCACGGGCTCAAAGACCCCGACACGGCGCTCAAGAATCTCAGCAACACGATCGTGGTCGAGCCCGACGTCGGCAAGGTGCTGAAAATTCTGCAGGGCGGGTGATGCGCGCTGCGCCATCCTTGGTGAAAAAATGAAGTACATCATCATCCACGGCGACGGAATGGCCGACTGGCCGTGCGACGAACTCGGCGGCAAGACCCCGCTGGAAGCGGCCAACAAGCCCAACATGGACCTGCTCGCGACGCGCGGCGAACTCGGCCTGGTCGCGACCATCCCGCCCGGGATGCCCTCGGGCAGCGACGTCGGCACGATGACGATGCTCGGTTATGACCCGGCGCGCTATCACACCGGACGCGCGCCAATCGAGGCGGCGAGCCAGGGTATCGAACTTGCGCCCGACGATGTCGTGTTCCGGATGAACCTGGTCTCGCTCAAGCCGGGCGCCGACGGCGCGCTTGTGATGGACGACTTCACGTCGGGCCATATCACGACCGAGGAAGCGGCGGCGATTGTCGCCGACCTGCGATCGAAACTTGCCGGCGACGGAATCGAATTCCATAACGGCGTCAGCTATCGCCATCTGATGGTTTGGCACGGCGGACCCGTCGCGACGCATCTGACGCCCCCGCACGACATCACCGGCAAGCCCGCCGGACCGCATCTGCCAGAGGGCGAGGGCGCCGAGCGCCTGCGCACGATCATGGATCGTGCGGCGGAGATTCTGCGCGAGCATCCGATCAACCGCGCGCGGCTCGCGGCTGGCAAGCCGGCCGCGACCTCCGTTTGGTTTTGGGGGCAAGGCAGGCGTCCCGCGGTGCCGACGCTGAAGGAGCGCTTCGGCGTCGAGGGTTCGGTCATCTCGGCGGTCGATCTGGTCAACGGACTGGGAAGGCTCGCGGGCCTGGAGCGGATAACGGTTCCCGGCGCGACCGGCTTCCTCGATACGGACTATGCGGCCAAGGCGCGTTACGGACTCAAGTCGCTGGAGCGTCGCGACTTCCTGCTGCTGCATATCGAGGCGCCCGACGAAGCGGGTCACATGGGGCGCGCGGATTTGAAGCGCGAGGCGATCGAGCGTATCGACGAGCTGATCATCGGTCCGCTGTTGCGCGAGTTGCCGGCGCTCGGGGACTTCCGCCTGCTGCTGATGCCCGATCATGCAACTCCGTGCAAACTGAAAACGCACTCGAACGAACCGGTACCCTTTGCTATGCTCGGCGCGGCAAGCAGCACGGGTACTGCCGCGCGGCGCTACACGGAAGCCGAGGCCGCACACACGGGCCTCGCGGTGATGGATGGTTATCGGCTGATCGAATCGCTGCTCGGGACGCGCTAGTGTCGCGGTGCCGATGCTGGCTGATGGGAGGCCCGCCCGACGATGGAGCGAAATCTCGCCCTGGAAGTTGTTCGCGCCACTGAAGCGGCGGCGTTGGCCGTGGCGCGTTTTATCGGCAGGGGCGACGAACGGGCCGCCGACCGCGCCGCCTGCGACGCGATGCGCAAGGCGCTCAACTCGATCGCCTTCGACGGCAAAATCGTAATCGGCGAAGGCGAGCAGGGCTCGACCGACCAGCTGTACAGCGGCGAAATCGTCGGCACCGGCGCGGGCCCAGAGGTCGACGTCGCGCTCGACGCGCTCGAAGGGCCGCATATCGCCGCGTCGGGCAGCCCCAATGCGCTTTCGTGCATCGCACTGGCCGAGCGCGGCAAAGTGCTAACCTGCCCCGATACGTACATGGACAAAATCGCCTGCGGTCCGCTCGGCCGCGGCGTGATCGATATCGACCGTTCGCCCACCGACAATCTGAAGGCCCTGGCCGAGGCCAAGCACGTTTATGTCGAAGACCTGCGCGTCGCGATCCTCGATCGCCCCCGTCATGAAGATTTGATCGCCGAGATCCGCCGCGCCGGCGCGGGGATCAAGCTGCTCTCGGCGGGCGACCTGGCCGCTGCGGTGGCCACCACGCGCCCGGAGAGCGAGATCGACTTGCTGATCGGCACTGGCGGGGCGCATCAGGGCGTGCTCGCGGCGGCGGCGATTCGTTCGGCGGGCGGCGAGATGCAGGCGCGCTTCGCGCCGCGCAATCAGCAGGAGGCCGAGGCGTGCCTGAGTTGCGGCATCCTGGACCTCAAGCGGCGATTTCCGCTCGAGGAACTGGCCGGCGACAACGTGATGTTCGCCGCGACCGGAGTGACAACAGGCGACTATCTGTTCGGAGTGCGGTTTTTCTCAGGCGGCGCGCGCACCAACAGCGTGATGATGCGTTCGAAGACTCGCACGGTGCGCTACATCGAGGCGTACCATCACTTCGACTTCAAGCCGGAGTACTGAGGCGCAGCGTCGGACGGGCACGCGCGGGGCTTCCGCGCCGGACCGCCTATTTTTCTTTACGCCACACCATCAGGATCGACCTGCCTATTGCGTAGCCTAGCGCACGATCCGTGAACCTGGATATCGGCACCATGAAGCGGTCCCAGAAACGGATCTGAGTTTCGCTCGGGATGGGCGAGCGCAGAAACAGTTTATTTCCCAGCGACGCCAAAAGTCCGACCGAGTCCAGATATATACATTTTGTCTCGTGCAAATCTCGCGGCGCGATCGAACGCAGGGAATTCTTCGTATAGCGGCGATAGTGGCCAATAGCCTTATCGAATGGCGTGAATAGCCACGGAAGCGCAGGAGACAATATCGCGAGGACGCCGTCCGGCTTCAAATGCCGTGCTGCGCGTGCGAGTTCGGCGCTGTCGGCTTCGATATGTTCCAGTACATCCATATAGAAGATGCCGTCGAATTGCTGATCGGGGCCCAGATCGGACAGTGTGCCTGCAACAATTTCGCAATTGGTCAGTTTCGGCGAGAGCCCTGGCTTGATCCGTTCCGCCAGGGCGCGGTCGGGCTCCAGGCAGACCCATCGCCGCTGCGTGCCGTCGTTGAAGGTCGCGGTAGCGGCGCCTATTCCCGCGCCAACCTCTAAAATATCGCCCGACAAATACGGTTGGAGATGCGAACGCACATACGACTTCCACGTCGTCGCGCAGGCAAACAGCTCCAGCTCGCTTCCCACATAAGCGAAATCAGTCATGTCTGGTGAAGACGGTTCGCACTCTGCCTATATAGATTGGGCAATCTCGGATGGGTATGAAACTGGATTGTCCACGACTGTATAGAGCCACGAAAATGAATACCAGGGAGAGCACGGCCAGTTGAGAAAGGATCAAAAGTAGTAATCCGGTTACGTATGTGGCCCACCCTGGAATGGCGAGGTCCGTGGTCAATTTGACGACCAACGCGGCGACTATAAAAGCGATAGTCAGAAGGCCGGCAAAGCCGCACAAAATAAGCAGGCGCACTCCTACCGTGTCGCCGAATACCGACATCGCGCTCAGACCGTGGACAACCAGCCCGACGAATCCCATCTTGGACTCGCCGACGAAGCGTCTCGAGCGGTCTATCGGAACCGTCGCGTACGGTAATTTCATCTTGACCACGGCGGCGGCATAGTGGTTCCAAAGATCGGAGCTGACAACCAGCCGTTCCAGGATCGAGGCGGGCAAAACGCTGAAGTTGCCAAACCGGGGATCGAATCCGACCGCCAGGCGATGGATCGTCCGATAGAGCTTGTAGAAAAACTTGAACAGAAACCCTTCCGCGCGCAGGCCTCTGGCGGCAAAGATCACTTTGCGCTTGTCTTCGCCGACGAACTTCTCCAGCAGGCGAGTTATGTCGGAGGGAGCATCTTCGCCGTCGGCATCCATGATCACGACTGGACCGGCCAACTCGCTTTGCGCCAGGTGAACCAGCCCCACACACAGGGCGCGCTGATGCCCGAGGTTGGTTCTCAATTCCACGCTCTGGATCTGGTGTATATGGCGCGGCGGAATTTTTGGAAATTGGTCCGGCAGTGACTCGAGCGAGCCGTCGTCGATAAACAGAAGATGACCGCTCAATGCATATTCGCCGAAGACGGAATCGATCCGCTCGACAAGAAGCTCGGCCGCCGCCCAATCGTTGAAGACAGGCACCAGAATTGTCAGTGGAAGCAGGGGCGGAAATTCCGCCTGGAGGTCACTATTGGAGGAGTGGGGATTCGGCTGCGGGGAGGACACGATGGTTCCAGTTTGGTTAGGGTCGATTTTGGTCGGCAGAGTATATGCCGATGCAAAAGCGCTTGCCAAGTAAGGCTGAAATCTGAACTACGGATGGCGGGGGGAATGCCGCCGTGCTATCCTGCGCCCCAGTTTTTCGTGCAGTTTTCTGGTTGAGGGGGAGGACGGGGGTATTCGAATGGAAGGCTTCGCGCGGACAAAGGAAGCTTTCCTGCCCGCCCGCCGCGCCCGCGCGAATGTCTGACGCGAACGCGAATCCGCGCGCGCTCGACCGCGAAGCGCTTGGCGCCTTTCTTCTATATCTCACGCTTTCTTTTCTCTTTTTTGGCCGAGGACTGATCGGCCATTTTTCAACCTGGTACATAGGCCGCGGGCCCGACCCGCCGCAGATGATTTGGTCGGTGGGGTGGTGGGCATACGCGATCGCTCATCGCGTCGATCCATTCCTGACCAAAGTGCTGTTCGCGCCGGCCGGGGCCAACCTCGCCTGGACGACCACCGCGGCGCTCGCGGCCTGGGCGGCTTTACCGCTCACCTGGTCGATGGGGCCTGTGGTCGCGTTTAACGTGCTGTGTCTGCTCGCACCAGCGCTGGCGGGATGGGCGGCGTTTGTTCTGTGCCGCTGGATTACGCACAGCTACTGGCCAGCGGTCGCCGGCGGATGGGTGTTCGGGTTTTCCGCGTACATCGCATGTTCCTTGCGCACGCATTTGAACGATGCACTGATCTTCCCGGTTCCGTTGGCGCTGTGGCTGGTGCTGCGGCGGCTACGCGGTGAAATCGCCATCGGCCGCTTCGTGGCGGGGCTGGGTATTTTGATCGCCGCGCAATTCCTGCTTTTTCCCGAGATCGCGGCGAGCGCGAGCTTCGTCGGCGCGCTTGCATTCTTGCTGGCGTGGGCGCTCGCTGCCGGCGACGTTCGCCGCAATCTTCGTGCGCTGGTGACGCCAGTACTGGCGGGCTACGCAGTCGCCGTGGCCCTGCTCTCTCCTTACCTGTACTACATGTTCGCCTTCGCTCATGCGCGCGGATCGGTTCTTGACCCGGTCCTGTTCGGAGCTGACCTGTTGAGTTTTGTGATCCCCACCGCGGTTAACGAATTGGGACGCCCGTCGCCGATCGCTGCGATCGCGAGCACATACATGGCGAGTTTGACGGAGACCACTTCCTATCTGGCGTTGCCGCTGATCGCGATAGCCGTTCTGTTCGCAAGCGCGCGGTTTCGCGAGCCGGCGGGGCGGATTCTGATTGAGCTGCTCCTCATCCTCTGCCTGCTTGCTTTGGGTTCGCGCGTCGTGATCGCCGGACATCCGACGATCGCCGCTCCCTGGACCTTGCTTCTTCAGTTTCCGCTGCTCAACAAGATAGTGCCGATCCGCCTGATGGCGTATGCGTTTCTCGCGCTCGCGATAATCGTCGCGATGTGGCTCGCCTCGGCCGACGTGCGCCCGTTACATAGATGGGTATTGGGCGTGGCGCTGGTGCCGTTCATGTTGCCCAATCTGTCGGCGCGATTCTGGAAAGTTCCGTTCGATATCCCGCCCTTCTTCTCGGCCGGTCTCTATCGGCAATATCTGGCACCCGATGAGATCGTGATGACCCTGCCGAATCCGATCTATGGCGACGGTATGCAGTGGCAGCTGGCCACCGACATGTATTTTCGGCTGGCCGGCGGATATATCGGACTCTCGCCGCTGGCCCCGCCCGAGTACGCGCGATGGCCGATCATGGCGGCGCTTTACGAGGTCGCCGGCATCCCGGACGCGGCCGGCCAGCTCAAGGCGCTGCTGGCGCACGAGCAGGTCGCCGCGATAATCGTGGGTCCACAGAAATACTGGCTGAGCAAAAGTGAGAAGGGCCGTCCGACGGCCGCGACCTGGGTGCGTACGCCGCCCTCCGTGCAGGATCGTGCGGCGCTCCGCGATCTGCTTTCCACGCTCGATGCGCAGCCGCTCGAGGTCGGTGGTGTGACGCTCTATCGGCTGGCGCCCGAGCGGCTCGCGCCGTATCTGCAAGTCACTGCGCTCGAGATGCAGCAGCGCTACGCGCGGGCGCGATTTGACGTGCTGCTCGGCGCCGCTGAGAAATATCTTGCCGGCGGCGGAGACCTGGAGACGCTCGACGCGCACAAACTGCAGGTGCTGAACGCGGCGCCACGATGGTTTGGCGGCTCCGGCTTTCCCACACTTAACCCGAACAGGATGTTCCAGGTGCAATGGGCGCTCGGCCAATGGCATCCGGGCCGCGTGGCGATCGGCGTCGAAGGCTCGTACGAGGCTTTGCAGCCCCTGATTGCGCAGTACGGGCCCGATTCGGCCGGAATCTATTTTCCCTTCCCGCGAAAGCTCGCCGCGCCTTCGCCGTCGGAGCCTTCAAGCGACACCGGCGTCCCCGCTTTGATGGTGATGGAGTTCACGCGCGAGGGGCTCGCGAAAGCCGCGGCGCGCGTTGCACGGCCAGGCGTTCCGCCCTAAGCTCGGCGCATGGCCGCCCGCGTCGTCACCGTCTATATCGACTACAAGAGCCCCTACGCCTACCTCGCCAAGGACCCGGCCTGGGAGTTGGAGCGCGAGTTCGACGTGCGGCTCGAGTGGCTGCACTACACGCTCGAAATCCCGCTGTATCTGGGAACCGTCGAAGGCCGCAACGCCCATCAATGGCGCCGCATCCGCTACAGCTACATGGATGCGCGCCGCTTGGCCAATCGCCGCGGCCTGACCGTGCGCGGCCCGCAGAAAATTTTCGACTCGTCGATTGCCGCGGTCGGAATGCTCTACGCGCAGCGCCATGACGTCTTTCGCAAGTACAACGATCTGGTCTTCGAGCGCTTCTGGAAGCGCGCGCTGGACATCGAAAACCGCGAAGCGATTCGAGCGGCGCTCTCGGAGGCTGGCGCGCCGGTCGCGGGCTTCTTTGATTTCCTCGACGGCGACGGCCGTATCGCCCACGACCGGATTTGTCGTCAGGCCGAGGAAATCGGCGTATTCGGCGTGCCGAGCTTTGTGATCGACGGCGAGATTTTCTGGGGCGGCGACCGGCTATGGATGGTGCGCGAGAAGCTTGGCGCATCGCCACAGGCCGGATGATCGCGCGGACCCGCCGCGCCTGTTAGAAATCATCGACCAAAGCGCCCGACGGCGCGCGCCCGGACGCCGCATCAACGGCGAGGAGGAAAGCTAGAGTGGAGCTCAGGGAGATCACATTCGACAAGGCCGCCGTGGCGACGTTGACCGTCAACCGGCCCGCCGCGCTCAACGCGCTCAACCGGGTCGTGCTGGAGGACATCGCGCACGTGCTGGGCGAGATACGCCGCGACGCCGCCGTGCGCGTCCTGATCGTGACCGGCGCGGGCGACCGCGCCTTCGTCGCGGGCGCGGATATCGCCGCGATGTCCGAGATGGCCCCCGGCGAGGGACTGGAGTTCTCGCGCATGGGCCATCGCGTGATGCAAAGTTTCGAAGACCTGCCGATCCCGGTTATCGCCGCGGTCAACGGCTTCGCGCTCGGCGGCGGATTGGAACTGGCGATGGCATGCGACCTGATAATCGCCAGCGAGAAGGCGCGCTTCGGCCAGCCGGAGATAAACCTCGCGCTGATTCCGGGCTTCGGCGGCACGCAACGTCTGCCGCATCGAATTGGCCACGCTCGCGCCCGCGAGTTCGTGATGACCGGCGACATGTTCGACGCAAAAACGGCGCTGGGCTCGGGCTGGTGAACCAGGTGGTGGCGGCCGACGAATTGATGCCGGCGGCGCGCAAGCTGGCCGAGCGCCTGGCCTCGAAGTCGGCCGTCGCACTGCGCCAGGCCAAGGCCGCGCTGCGCGCGTCGTTCACGATGGAGGAGGACGCGGGGTTGCGCTTCGAGCAGGAGGCCTTCGGGCTGACCTTCGCCAGCGAGGACCGGGTCGAGGGCACGCGTGCGTTTGTGCAGAAACGCGACCCCAAATGGCAGCACAAGTAGCCGCGCAAATAGCTACGAATGAAGGAAACCAGGCTGTCCGACCGCCCGATCGCGGCCCGCTCGGCGAGTTTCTATCGGCGCTCGCGGTCTATTAAGATACGAGAGGGTGCTGGCCGGCGCCGGCGCGAACCCAGGTGACGGACAGCTGATGGATAGTTGATGGACTCGTGATGGATCTGGAACTCAACGAAGCGCAGCGCGCGGCGCGTGACACGGCGCGCCGCTTCGCTCGCGAGCGCCTGAGCACGGTTGGGGTCGAAGTCGACCGCAACCATAGCTTTCCCGCCGAGGCCGTCGCCGAACTGGCGCGGCTCGGCATGATGGGTATCTTCATCCCCGAGCAGTACGGCGGCGCAGGCCTGGATCACATCAGCTACTCGCTGGTGATCGAGGAACTCGCGGTCGAATGTTCCTCCACGGCGGTTGTCGTTTCAGCGCATTCCTCGCTCGCCTCGTGGCCGATTCTCGGCCTGGGTAACGAAGATCAGCGCAAGCGCTACCTGCCGAAAATGGCGGCGGGCGAGTGGATTGGATGTTTCGCGCTGACCGAGCCGCAGGCCGGCTCCGACGCCGCCGGCCAGCGCACTCGCGCCGTGCGTGACGGCGACAGCTACGTCATCAACGGGACCAAGAATTTCATCACCAACGGCCCCGAGGCCGGGGTGGCGATCGTCTTCGCCAACACCGATCCCTCGCAGGGCAATCGCGGCATCAGCGCGTTTATCGCGGAGACCTCGGATCCCGGCTACCAGGTGGTGCGGATCGAAGAGAAGATGGGAATCCGCGGCTCGCACAGCGCGCAACTCGCGTTCAGCGACCTGCGCGTGCCGGCCACCAACCTGATCGGCAAAGAGGGCGACGGCTTCAAGGTCGCGATGAAAACGCTCGACGGCGGACGGATTGGAATCGCCTCGCAGGCGATCGGGATTGCGCGCGCATCGCTCGAGGCGTCATTGCGCTACTCCCAGGAACGCAAGAGCTTCGGCAAGCCGATCGCGAGCTACCAGGCGATTCAATGGAAGCTCGCCGACATGGCGGTCGAGATCGACGCGGCGCGCCTGCTGACGCATCGCGCGGCCACGCTCAAGGACGCCGGCCAGCCTTGCACGACGCAATCCGCGATGGCAAAGCTCTTTGCAGCCGAGACCGCGATGAAGGCCGCGACCGAGGCGATCCAGGTTCACGGCGGCTACGGCTACACCAAGGAATTCAAGGTCGAGCGTTACTTCCGTGATGCGAAGATCACGGAGATTTACGAAGGCACTTCGGAGATTCAACGGCTGATAATTTCGAGCCACGTACTCGAGGACCGGTGAGGCAGACGTGAGCACCAAGCGTCAATGGTTGGACAGCACTTATAAGAAAGGACAGGAGCGGCCGGTGCGCTTCTCGACCGTCTCCGATCTGGAGATCGAGCCGCTCTACACGCCCGAGGATGTAAAGGACGACTACGAGAGCGCGCTCGGCAATCCGGGCGAGTTTCCGTATACGCGCGGCGTGTACGAGTCGATGTACCGCGGGCGGCTGTGGACGATGCGCCAGTTCGCGGGCTTCGGCCTCGCCGAGGACACCAACAAGCGCTTCCATTTCCTGCTCGCGCAGGGGCAGGACGGCCTTTCGACCGCGTTCGACATGCCGGGCCTGATGGGCTACGACGCCGACCACGAGCGCGCGCGCGGCGAGGTCGGACGCGAGGGCGTCTCGGTATCCTCGGTCCACGACATGGCGCGCCTGTTCGATCGCATCCCGCTCGACAAGGTTTCGACCTCGATGACGATCAACTGCTCGGCCTCGGTGTTGCTGGCGATGTATCTCGTGGTCGCCGAGCGGCAGGGCGTGCCGTGGAACAAGGTCGCCGGCACGATCCAGAACGACATGCTCAAGGAGTTC
The DNA here is from genome assembly GCA_963810495.1 of uncultured delta proteobacterium. GTDB lineage: Bacteria > Desulfobacterota > Binatia > Binatales > Binataceae > JAKAVN01. Next base: position 297,294 of record CAWENP010000008.1, on the reverse strand, counting down.
ATCGCGCAGAAGGAATGGATCAGTCCGCCGCGGCCCTCGATCAGGATCGTCACCGACATGATCGAGTTCTGCGCGAAGAAGGTTCCGCGTTGGCACGCGGTGTCGATCTCCGGCTACCACATCCGCGAGGCCGGCTCGACCGCGGTGCAGGAGCTCGCGTTCACTATCGCCGACGGTATCTGCTACGTCGACGAGGGCGTCAAGCGCGGCCTCGACGTCGACGAATTCGCGCCGCGCCTGTCGTTCTTTTGGGATTTGCACAACGACTTCCTCGAGGAGGTCGCCAAGCTGCGCGCGGCGCGCCGCATGTGGGCGCGTATCATGAAGGAGCGCTTCGGCGCGAAGAACCCGCGCTCGATGATGCTGCGCACGCATGCGCAGACCGCCGGCGTTTCGCTCACCGCGCAGCAGCCGGTCAACAACGTCGTGCGTGTCGCGATCCAGGCGCTGGCCGGCGTGATGGGCGGCGTGCAATCGCTGCATACCAACTCGATGGATGAAACGCTGGCGCTGCCCACCGAGCATGCGGTGATGGTGGCGCTGCGCACGCAGCAATTGATCGCGGAGGAAACCGGCGTCACCAATACGATCGATCCGTTCGGCGGCAGCTACGCGGTCGAAGCGCTCACCGATCGGATGGAGCGCGACGCGATGGACTACATCCGGCGTATCGACGAGATGGGCGGCATGGTTCAGGCGATCGAAACGGGCTATCCGCAGCGCGAGATTGCGGAGGCGGCGTTCACCTACCAGCGCCAGCTCGAACAGGGCATCAAGACCGTGGTCGGCGTCAACAAGTACACGATCCCCGAGGAGATAAAGATTGAGACGCTGAAGATCGACCCCGCGATGGAGGAGATGCAGATTCAGCGGGTGCGCAAGATGAAGCGCGAGCGCAATTCGGTCGCCGCGCGCGAGTCGCTCGCCCGCGTGGCCGAGGCCTGCCGCTCGGGCGAGAACCTGATGGAGCCGATTTGCGAAGCGGTGCGGCGTGACGGCACGGTCGGCGAGATTTGCGACGTGTTCCGTTCCGAGTTCGGCATCTACACTGACCCGGGTTGGATCTAAGGTGGCGGAGAAACGGCTCAGAATTCTGGTCGCGAAGCCCGGCCTCGATGGGCATGACCGTGGCGCCAAGATAATCGCGCGCGCATTGCGCGACGGAGGCTTCGAGGTGATCTACACGGGGTTGCATCAGACGCCCGAGATGATCGCTGAGGCCGCGGTGCAGGAAGACGTCGACGCTGTCGGGCTGAGCATCCTGTCGGGCGCGCACATGACGCTGTTCCCGGAAGTGATGCGGCTCCTGAAGGAGCGCGGCGCCGGCGACATCGCGGTCTTCGGCGGCGGAATCATTCCCGAAGACGATGCCAGCAAACTGCGCGAGTTGGGCGTCAAAGAAGTCTTCACTCCCGGCGCCTCGACCGAGGACATCGTCAAATGGCTGCGCGAGAGCGTGCAACCGCGCGAATGACACGCGAGCTCCGCGAGTGACGGTGGAGTAGAATCCCTCGATGAACTTCGAGCTTAGCGACGAGCAGCGCACGATTCGCGACACGCTGCGCCAGTTCGCCGAGCGCGAAATCAAGCCCCACTCGGCAAAGTGGGACAAAGAGGAAATTTTCCCGCGCGAGGTGATCGGCCACCTCGGCGAGCTGGGCTTCCTCGGCATCTCCTTTCCCGAGCGCTTTGGCGGCGGCGCTGCCGACACGCTCAGCCAGGCGCTGGTGGTCGAGGGACTGTCGCGCTACGACGCATCGGTCGGGCTCACCTGCGCGGCGCACATGTCACTCTCGAGCGGCCACATCAACCTGTTCGCTGCCGAGGAGCATCGCGCGCACTACCTGCCCGAGATGGTCGCGGCGAAGAAACTCGGCGCATGGTGCCTCACGGAGCCCGGCTCGGGCTCGGATGCGGCCGCGATGCAGACGCGGGCGGTGCGCAAGGGCGACAACTTCGTCATCAATGGCGCCAAGATGTTCATCACCAACGGCACGGTCGCCGACGTTTACGTCGTGATGGCGGTGACAGACGCGGCGAAGAATCGCTCCGGCGTTTCGGCCTTCATCGTCGAGCGCGGCACGTCCGGGCTCTCCAACGGACGGCGAATCGAAAAGCTTGGGCTCCGCGCCTCGGATACCGCCGAGGTGATTTTCGACAACGTCACGGTGCCGGCGCGCAACTTGATCGGCGAGATGGGCGAGGGCTATAGCCAGACGCTCAAGGTGCTGGAGGGCGGCCGGATCGGAATCGCGGGCTTCGCCGCCGGAATCGCGCGCGGCGCGTTCGAAGAGGCAACCGCCTACGCCAAGGAGCGCAAACAGTTCGGCAAGCGGATCGCGGATTTCCAGGCGATCCAATGGATGCTGGCCGACATGGCGACGCGTATCGACGCCTCGTGGGTGCTGATGTGCCGGGCCGCAGGGCTAAGGGACCAGGGCAAGCCGTTCGGACGTGAGGCCGCGATGGCCAAGCTGTTTGCCTCGGAGACCGCGATGTGGACGACGATCAAGGCAGTGCAGATCCACGGCGGCTATGGCTACATGGCGGAGTTCCCGGTCGAGCGGTTCATGCGCGACGCGAAGCTGGCGGAAATCGGCGAGGGCACCAGCGAGGTGCAGCGCATGATCATCGCGAAGTCTCTTCTGCGCGACGGCTATCTGCCCGCATAGGGGTTTCCTGTCCGTGTGTCAGTTGTAGGGGCCGCTCGGGAGCGGCCCTTCTGCATCTCTGGCTCGCCGCGCGTGATCGTAAAAGTCGCAACTGATGCTAAAGAGGAGGTAGCAAGGGAGGATCCTCCGATGAAAGTGCTGTTCGAGAAGAAGGGACCGATCGCATATGTCACGATCAATCGCCCTGAGCGGCTCAATGCCTGCGATTTCGAGACCTATGGGCGGCTTTCGCAAATCTGGCGCGAGTTCGGCGAGGATCCGGCGTTGCGCGTCGCGATCTTCACCGGCGCGGGCGAGCGCGCGTTTTGCGCCGGCAGCGATATCAAGTCCAACTACGTCGAGCAGCCCAACGAGGAATTGCTCGATGCGCCGTACCCGGTGATGTTCGAGTTGACCAAGCCAATCATCGCGGCGATCAACGGCCACGCAAATGGCGGTGGGCTGGAACAGGCGCTCTGTTGTGACATCCGCGTCGCCGCCGATCATGCGCAGTTCGGACTCGGCGAGGTTCGTCTCGGATGGCTTCCCGGGGGCGGCGGCACGCAGCGCCTCCCGCGGCTGATTCCGCTCGGCCGCGCGCTGGAGATGCTTTACACCGGCAATCGGATCGGTGCCGAAGAGGCGCTCCGCCTGGGACTGGTCGACCACGTGGTCCCGATGAGCCGGCTGATGACGAAGAGCGAGGAAATCGCAACCGAGATCTGCAAGAGCGCGCCGCTCGCGGTGCAGCGGATCAAGCAGGCTGCGCTACGCGGTCTCGATTTGCCGCTGGCCGACGGGCTCAAGCTCGAGCGCGAGCTATACAAGTGGCTGCAAGGCACCGACGACGCGCGCGAGGGCGCGCTCGCGTTTGCCGAGAAGCGCGCACCGCAGTGGAAGAATAAGTAGCCGCGTTCGATCGGACAGCTATTCGTCGTCGCGGTCGGACGTGTCGTCGGGCACCGCAGGATCTTCGAGCAGATCTTCGAGAAGGTCTTCGCGGATCGCCGCCAGGTCGGCGCGATCCAGCCCGATACCCTCGCTCATGAAGGCCTCGATGCCGCCGGACTCGTCGATCAGTTCGAACACCGGCTCCAGCTGCTCCGCCGCCAGCGGCATCTTGGGAAACACCACGTTGCTCTCGAGGAAGTCGGCGACGATCCGCTCGCGGCTCACGCCCAACAATTCGAGCAGCATCGCAGCGCCCACGCCCGTGCGGTCGCGCCCGGCCGAACAATGGAAGAGCAGCGGATAGACGTCGCGCTCGGCCAGGATGTTGAAGAAGGTACGCCAGTCGTCGCGGAAGTCATGAAGAATCGAATGATGCTCGCGGCCGGGTATCAGGCTTATCGGCTCGCGCTCGCGAAACCATCGATCGCCGATCGGAATATGCTCCCATCGCACCTCGCGCAGCACGTCGGCGTGCGGCGGCCCGAGAATCGAAATCTCGGTGCGGCTCTGGAGCGTGACCACGGTGCGGAGCCCCGCCGACCTTATCGGGCTCTCCTCGGGAACCTCGGCCAGATGCGCCGAGCGGAAGATCATGTTGCTCCGCACGCGCTTGCCCTCGGTGGTGGGATGGCCGCCGAGGTCGCGAAAGTTGCGCCCGCCATAGCGGCGCAGCAGGCTGAAATCGACGACAACCCTGCGCCCGGCAAGCTTGTCGTCGCCGCCGGCGGCTTTGCCCGCAGCCGCGGACTTCTTTTCAGCTTCGTTGTTGGCCGGCACGTAAGACCTACGGTGAGACACGGCTTAAGAGCCGCTCCGCCCCGCATCACCCACATCGATCAGTTTAGCCGGTATGGACGCTTGCGAAAAGTGCGCAAAGGGAGCCATTTTGCCTGCCGATTATGGTTTCGTGAACGATTTGTTTTTTCGAGGTGCGCGTGTTCGAGCGCTTTGTACTCGACAGTCGCGACGGCATGGCGCTAAAAGGAATAGCCGCATCGAAGAGTAGGTGAAAAATGGGCTATAAGATTGCACTCGGCGTTAACTGGCAGGGCAAGCCGGATTTCAAGGGAATGATCGAGCGTGCCCGCGCCGCCGACGAGGCCGGCGCACATTCGATCTGGGTAGCCGAGGCGTGGGGCCGCGACGCCTTTACCAGCCTGACGCTGCTCGCCGAGCATACGCGACGCATCGGCCTGGCGACCGGAATCGTCAACACCTACTCGCGCACGCCGGGCGCGCTCGCGCAGCATTTCGCGACGCTCGACGAACTGAGCGGCGGACGGATGATCATCGGCCTTGGCACCAGCGGACCGCAGGTGATCGAGCATTTCCACGGCGTTGCGTTCAATCCGCCGCTCACCCGGATGCGCGAGTACGTCGATATCATCAACCTGCTGATGGCCGGGCAGCCGCTCAATTACGACGGCAAGCTCTACAAGCTCAAGCGCGGGTTCACGCTGCGTTTCGAGCCGCCGCGCAAGCACATCCCGATCTGGATCGCGTCGCTCAACCAAAAGAGCGTCGAGTTCACCGCGCAAAAGGCTGACGGATGGCTGCCGGTTATGATTCCGCTCGCGCGGCTCAAGGATTCGATCGCGGATTTCCGCGCGGTGGCGGCGAGCGCCGGGCGCGATCCCAAATCCGTCGCGGTCAAATCGCCGAGCACGATTCATGTGACCAGCAACCCGGATCGCGCGCGTGCAATCCAGGCCGGGACGCTTTCGTTCTATGCGGCGCGGATGGGCACCTTCTATGCCGAGCAGCTCACGCGATTCGGCTTCGGCGACGACGTGCGCAGGATTCGCGAGGCGTGGGCAGCGGGCGGCTCGAAGGCGGGGACCGAGGCGGTTTCGCGCCGGCTGCTGGACGAGATGGGCTACGCCGGCGACGTAGCCGGCGCGCGCGAGCGGCTCGCGGCCGAGGCCGAAGCGGGCGCCGACCTGCATCGCGTGGATGTCGACGCGGCCGACCTCGCCGGCTACGAGCGCACGCTCGCAGCGCTGGCGGCGTGATCCGAAACAGTTTGCCAGCCACGAGGCGCGGCGCTATACGGAAGGTTGACCGTACGCAGGATTCGCTTCAAGGAGGACACGATGAAAGCTGCCGTAATGGAAGGCGTTCGCAAACCGCTGGTTGTCAGGGACATGCCCGATCCGCAGTGTCCTCCCAATGGCGCGATTCTGAAGACCGCCGCGGAAGGGCATCTGCCGCTCCGATTGGCATCTGTGGTCGGGCGATTGGACGTGGGTCGGCCTTGCGCCGGAGATGCCGATGATTATGGGACATGAGTTCTGCGGCGTGATCGAGGAAACCGGCAAGGAGGTCAAGGACTTCAAGAAAGGCGATCGCGTTCTGGTCCCTTTCAGCCAGGGCGACGGCACCTGCGAGTTCTGCCGCAGCGGCAACTCCAACATCTGCAATACCCCGCTCATCCCCGGCGTTACTTACCATGGCGGCTACGGCTCGTATGTCGGGATCCCGTTCGCCGATCTCAACCTGGTCCGTATGCCCGACGCAGTGGGATTTCTCGAAGGCGCATCGCTGGGATGCCGCTTCATGACTTCGTACCACGGAATCGTTGACCGCGCGCAGGTGCGGCCAGGCGAATGGGTCGCGGTGCACGGCTGCGGCGGAATCGGACTTGCGGCGATTCAGATAGCGTCCTCGATCGGCGCCAACGTTATCGCGGTCGATCTCGACGGACGCAAGCTTGAATTGGCGAAAGAGGTCGGCGCGAGCCATATCGTCAACGCCAAGGCCGGCGATCCGGCGGCGGCGATCGTGGACATCACCAAGGGCGGCGCGCATGTCTCGGTCGACGCGCTGGGCGTCGCAGCCACCTGCCGTAACTCGATCAATAGCCTGCGCAAGCAGGGACGCCATCTTCAAATCGGACTAACTACTCAGGCCGAGAAGGGCGAGATCGCGGTGCCGATCGACAAAATGGTGCTGATGGAGCTGCAGATCGTCGGCACGCTCGGGATGCAATCGACGCGCTATCCCGGGATGCTCCAGATGGTCGAGGCCAAGAAGCTCAATCCCAAAGCAATGATCACCGGCACGGTCGGGCTGGACGGCGCCTCGAAGATCCTCGAGGAGATGACCAACTTCCAAAACGTCGGCGTGACGATCATCGATTACAAGATCTAACTCGCGGCGTTGCGGTTTCGTTTTTTCCGGAGAGGGTCCAGCGCGGACCCTCTCCGCGTTTGTGCGCGGCGCGCGCCTCGCGCCGGTGCCGCGATGGAGGAGGCTTCAGCGATGAAGGCGGTAGTCTACGAAAAACCGGGTGACGAAAGCGTGCTCAAAATTGGCGAGGTCGCCGATCCCAAGGCCGGCCCCGGCCAGTTGCTGATCCGGGTGAAATACGCGGGACTCAACCGCGCCGACCTGATGCAGCGTCAGGGCTTCTATCCGCCGCCGCCCGGCGCCTCGGAAATCATCGGCATGGAATGTGCGGGCGAGGTCGCCGCGGTCGGCGCGGGAGTCAGCGGATGGCGCGTTGGCGAGCGCGCGATGGCTCTGCTGGCGGGCGGCGGCTATGCGGAACTGGCAGTGGTGGATAGCGGCTCGGCAATGAAAATCCCGGCTTCGATGAGCGACGAAGAGGGCGCGGCGTTTCCCGAGGTTTTCCTGACCGCCTTTCTCAACATCTTCATGTTAGCCGAGGCGAAACCCGGTGATTCGGTGCTGGTGCATGGCGGCGGGAGCGGCGTCGGCACGGCGTCGATCCTGCTGTGCAAGGAGGCGGGGGTGCGTTCGATCGTGACGGCGGGCAACGATGCCAAGTGCGAGCAGTGCCTCAAGCTCGGCGCCGACGTTGCGATCAACTACAACTCGGGGCCGTTCCCGGCCGCGGTCAAGACCGCCACCAACGGACGTGGCGCCGACGTCATCCTCGACAGTATCGGCGCGGCCTACCTGAGTCCGAACCTCGAAGCGCTCGCGCACGGCGGGCGATTGGTGTTGATCGGACTGATGAAAGGCGCACGCACGGAGATCGATCTGACCGCGGTTCTGCGGCGGCACCTCACGGTGATCGGCTCGACGCTGCGCAACCGCCCGGAAAAGGAGAAGGCGCAAATCGTCGCCGCGTTGCTCGCACGTTTTGGTGCCGCGCTCGAAGCCGGCCGCCTGCGCCCGCCGATTTACAAGGTCGTACCGATGGCGAACGTGGCCGAGGCGCATCGGATGATGGCGGCGAGCGAGCACTTCGGAAAGATCGTTCTGCGTATCGCGTAGGTTCTGTCTCCCTCTTCCAAGACAATTCGTGGAGGGAATTCTGAGGGCGCGTATCGCGTTCGCGCAGGCGATGATATTTTCATTTGTTGGCGCCGGCATGACTGGCCGCGCCGTCGGAATGCGCCTAACCGAACTCGACTACAATCTGCCGCCCGAACTGATAGCGCAGGAGCCGCTGGAGCGCCGCGACGAGGCGCGCCTGATGGTGCTCGACCGCCGCGGCGGCACGATCGAGCACTCGCGCTTCTACAAGCTCGGCGATTTTCTGCGCGACGGCGACCTGCTCGTGCTCAACGATACGCGGGTGTTCCCGGCCCGCCTGTTCGCGCGCAAGCCGACCGGTGGTGCAATCGAACTGCTGATGGTGCGTCCGGTCGATGAGCCGCCAGGCGCGTGGCTAGCGCTGATACGGGGCCATCGTGGACTCCGCGAGGGCACGCGGCTCGTCCTCGACGATGGCCGCATGCTCCGCATCGCCGGCTATCAGCGCCCGGGCCGCCCGCTGATCACGAGCGACGATTCGGTGGCGATCGAAACCATCCTGGAGAGCGCCGGCGCGCTGGCGCTCCCACATTACATTCATCGGGAGCCGCGGCCGTGCGACCGCGACGATTATCAGACCGTCTTCGCGGCGCAGCCGGGCGCCGTGGCGGCGCCGACCGCCGGGTTGCACTTCACGCGCGAGCTTCTGGCCAAGCTAGCCGCGGCCGGCGTGCGCACGGCCTTCGTGACCCTGCATATCGGGCCGGGCACGTTTACGCCGCTCCGCGCGCCGCAGGTCGAGGCGCACACGATGGAGGCCGAGTGGTATACGATCGCGCCCGCGACGCTCCAGGCGCTGGCGCTCGCGCGGCGCACCGGCGGACGCGTGATTGCGGTCGGCACCAGCAGCGTGCGCGCGCTCGAATCCCACGCCATCACCGGCGACACCGAAGGTGCAACCGGACTTTTCATCTCGCCAGGCTTCCGCTTCCGCGCGATCGACGCGATGGTGACCAACTTCCACATGCCGCGCTCGACGGTGCTCGCGATGGTGATGGCGTTTGCGGGGCGTGAGGAGATTCTCGACGCCTACCGCGAGGCGCTGCGCCATCGCTACCGCTTCCTCAGCTACGGCGACGCGATGTTGATCCTGTGAGCGACATCGCCGCGGCGCCGGCGTTCGGCTTCGAGGTCCTCGCGCGTGACGGCGACGCGCGTGCGGGCCGCCTCGCGACCGCGCACGGCGAAGTCGCGACGCCGGCCTTCATGCCGGTTGGCACGCGCGCGGTGGTCAAGGCGATGGCGCCCGATGAGCTGTGGCAGTTGGGCTATCGGCTGGTACTCGCCAACACGTACCATCTCGCGCTTCGCCCCGGGGCGGAGCTTATCGAGGAACTCGGCGGGGTGGGGCGTTTCATGGGTTTCGATGGCGCGGTGCTGACGGATTCCGGCGGCTTCCAGGCGATGAGCCTCGCCAAGCTCAACGAAGTGGGCCCCGACGGAATCCGTTTTCGCTCGCACCTCGACGGCTCCGAGTTCATGCTGACGCCGGAGCGCGCGGTCGAAATCCAGGAGCGAATCGGGTCGGACCTGATGATGGCGCTCGACGAGTGCACGCCGTATCCGGCCGAGCGCGTGCGCGCCGAGGCTTCGCTGGAGCTGACGGCGCGATGGGCCGAGCGATGCGTCGGCGCGCGGCGCAGTATACATCAGGCGCTATTTGGAATAATCCAGGGAGGCATTTACCCGGAACTGAGAAAGCGGAGCGCCGCGCAAATAACCGCGATGCCGTTCGACGGCTTCGCGGCGGGCGGCCTTGCGGTGGGCGAGCCGAAGGAGCGGATGCTCGAGATGGCGGCGCTGAGCGCGACTCTGCTACCGGAGGAGCGCGCGCGCTACCTGATGGGCGTCGGCACGCCGGAGGATTTGGTGGCGGCGGCGGGGATGGGCTACGACCTGTTCGATTGCGTGCTGCCGACGCGCAACGCGCGCAACGGCAGCGCGTACACCAGCGACGGCCGCGTCTCGATCAAGCAATCCGTGCACGCCCGCGACCCCCGCCCGCTCGAGGACGGATGCGGATGCCGCACCTGTACGACCCTTAGCCGGGCGTATCTGCGCCATCTATATATTTCGGGTGAGATTCTGGCGGCGCGCGCGTTAACGGAACATAATCTCTACTTCTACGCCCGCTTGATGGCCGGGATGCAAGCTGCTATCGCATCTCGCACCTACCGGGAGTTCGCGGCCGGGACGCTGGCGCGGCTGGGCGGCGGCCAGAGCGCGGAGCGCGATTAAAAGGTGCGCGGAGCAAGAGTAAAAGGTAAGAGAGTCACCGATGTTTTTTGAAGGAATCGCTTGGGCGCAAAGCTCGGCCGCCCCGGCCGCGGCAGCTCAGCCGACGCTTATCGATCAATTGCTGTACGGGCCGGGGGTGCCGTTCTCGCTGCTGATCCTGGCCTTCTACTGGTTCTTCCTGCGCCCGCAAACCACCAAGGCGCGCGAGCATCGTGACATGCTCGCCAAGCTCAAGCGCAACGACGAAGTGGTCACCACGGGTGGGCTCTTGGGCCGAATCAATGAGATCGGCGACAAAGTGGTGGTCCTGGAGGTCGCGCCGAACGTGCGCGTGCGGGTCGAGCGCAGCCAGATAACCGCACTCTCCAGCTACGGCAAGCCTCCGGTCGGCAAGAATCAGAAGGCGGAATAGCAGCGGCGCGCATCGCGGTTAAAAAGGCTTCGCAGAGTTCAAGTGAAGTTATAAAGTGGAAAACGCAAACGCTAACGCAGATTTCATACCGATAATTATCCTGCTCGCGGTGGCAGGCGCTTTTTTGTGGCTGCACTTCACCGGCGGCAGCGGGCGCACCCGGCTGTACCTGGCCGCGGCGCTAACCGCACTGGCCGTGCTGATTTTGCTGCCCAGTATCAGCGGGGCGCTTCCCGATTGGTGGACGAGCACCATCCCGACACCGAAGATCCAGTTGGGGCTCGACCTCCAGGGTGGGACGCATCTTTTGCTCGAGGTCAAACTCGACGAGGCGGTCAAGACTCAGCTGCGCCGCGTCGCCGACGACGTCAAGCAGGAGATGAAACAGAACAAGCTCGACGTTAAGAGCGTCAGCGTCGATCCCTCGGGCGCGGTGATGGTGACTCTGCCGAGCGCGGACGAGCGGACGGCCTTTCTCGATCTCGCGGGCAAGCTGTTTTCCGACATGGTCATCAGCCTTGCGCCCAACTCCGGTGACGCCGGGCCTACCTACAAAATGACTTACCGGCCGATGGAGCTGGACCAGGTGCGCCGCAATGCGATGGAGCAGGCGCTCGAGACCATCCGCAACCGAATCGACCAGCTCGGAGTTCGCGAGACCACTATCGCTCAGGAGGGCAACGACGAAATTCTGGTACAGCTCCCCGGAATCCAGGACCCCGAGCGCGCCAAGGAGCTGATCGGCAAGACCGGCGTGCTTCAGTTCAAGCTGGTCGACGACAATCATTCGGTCTCCGACGCGTTGCGCGACGGCCCCCCGCCGGGTGACGAAATCCTCTACGGTCCGGCGAGCCGCGGCGGCCGCGAGCCCTACCTGGTCGAGTCCCCCGTGCTGCTCACCGGCGACACCATCACTGACGCGCGCGTGCGTCCCGGCGGACAACTCGAAGGTCCTTACGTTACCGTCGACCTCGACCAGCGCGGCGCCCAGATTTTCGGCGCTATCACTTCGGCCAACGTCGGGCGCAAGATCGCGATCGTGCTCGATAATGTCGTTTACTCCGCTCCGGTCATTAGGGAGCCGATTCCCGGTGGCCACGTGCAAATAACCGGCAACTTCACCTACGACGAGGCGCACGAACTGGCGATCGTGCTGCGCTCGGGCGCGCTGCCGGCGCCGGTGGAGATTATCGAAGAGCGTACGGTCGGACCGTCGCTGGGCCGCGACTCAATCCGCGAGGGCGAGCGGTCGTTCGTGGTCGGCGCGATGGTGGTGCTGATCTTCATGGCCGTTTACTACAGCGGAGCCGGTTTGCTCGCCGACTTTGGACTCTCGCTCAATATCCTGCTGCTCATCTGCGTGATGGCGGCGATGCAGGCGACACTGACGCTGCCCGGAATCGCCGGAATCGTGCTGACGCTCGGAATGTCGGTCGACGCCAACGTGCTGGTGAATGAACGGATGCGCGAGGAGTTGCGCCAGGGCAAAACGCCGCGCGAGGCGGTCCGCCTCGGCTATGAGCGCGCGTGGTCCGCGATTCGCGATTCAAACATCTCGACCTTCGTCGCGGGCCTGATCCTGTTCCAGTTCGGCACCGGGCCGGTGAAAGGCTTCGCGGTCACGCTCTGCGTCGGCGTGCTGACTGGCGTGTTCTCGTGCTTCGTGGTGACGCGGGCGTGGTACGACTATTTGATCTCGATGCGTCGTCTGAATGCAATAAGCGTCTAATAGCCGTTATGATTGGCTCATTATGGCGCAAGTGCCGCTCGAGAGGATAACCGGTACCCGTGGTCCTTCGATCATGGCGGCGCGGGCGGCGTTTTGTCACAATACCTTGACTTGACTGAAGGGTTCATATTAAAAACCGCGAGCCTCAGAGCACGACCATGGCAGACAAAGACGACGTGCTTTTGAACTCGCGGGAAGTGGCTTTTCTGCTGGATCTCAGCCCCGACACAGTCAACGAATTCGCACGCCGCAACATTCTGCCCGCGTTCAAGAAGGGACGGCAGTGGCGTTTTCGCAAACGCGACATCGCCTCCTTCAAGCGCCAGATGCGGGGCATCAACGCGGCAGCCTAGCGCCGGGATGGAAAAGTTTTGGGCGTGGCGATGCGCGCGCCGTGTCCGTGCAGACGCGGCGGCGTATAACGCACACAGGATTGAGGTTTAATCGATGGGCGAACCGCATCAGAGCCGCGTCTATTCCGACCTGGCGCGTTTTTATGACCACACCTTCGGCCGGATCTTCGTCGACCACGAACACGAGACAATCGAGCAGCTCAATCTGCGGCCGGGGCAGCAGGTGCTCGAAGTCGGCGTGGGCACCGGAATCTCGCTCGACGCCTATCCGCCCTACGTCAAGGTCGTGGGTATCGATCCCTCCACTGACATGCTCGCGCACGCGATCAAGAAGACCCGCGACAACGGCTGGGGCCATATTGACGTCCGCCAGGGCGACGCGCTCAACCTCGAGTTTCCCGACAACAGCTTCGATTGGGTGACGACCTTTCATGTGATGTCGGTGGTGCCGGATCCGCTGCGCATGATGCACGAGATGCTGCGAGTGTGTAAGCCGGGCGGCAAGATTGTCCTCATCAACCATTTCGCGAGCGAAAATCCGCTGCTCTACTCGCTGGTATGGATCGCCAATCCGCTGACCAGACATCTCGGATGGACCACGCGGCTACTTGTTCGCGACGTGCTCGACGGCCACAAGATCAACGTCGAGCGCAACGAGCGTATCGCGCGCTTCTCGTTCCATCGCGTCGTGATTGCCAACAAGCTGGTGGCCTGAGCACGCGGGCTCAGAGACAGGTTTTGCGCCACGGGCCCCGCTTCTCAGCCATCGCTCGCATCGCCGCCGTCATAACCATCGCATCGCTGACGCTTGTGGCGAGTGCGCGCGCCTATCAGGCCGAGACCATTAAGGACGGCGGCACAATCGCCGGCACGGTCAAATTCAGCGGAGTGCCGCCGGCGCGCAAGCCGGTCGAAATCAGCAAGGACCGCGAAGTATGCGGCGCCAGGCCGCTTTACGACGAAAGCCTGATAGTGGGCGCCGGCGGCGGTATCGCAAATGCCGTCGTCAGCATCCCCGATATTGCCAAGGGCGCGCCGCTGATCCCGCTCAAGGACGTAAAGTTTGACCAGAAGGGCTGCGCCTACAAGCCGCACGTGCTCGCCTTTCCTGCGGGCAGCACAGTCGCTATCGTCAACTCCGACGGCATCCTGCACAGCGTCCGCACCGAGTCCAAACGCAACCCCGCGCTCGACATGGCGCAGCCGCCGTTCAAGCGGGTGATCGTGACTGAGCCGCTCAAATATCCCGAGTTGATCGCCGTGAGCTGCGACGCGCACAACTGGATGCACGGATGGTGGTTCGTGGCGGGCAATCCGTACTATGCGGTCACTGATGGCAGCGGCAAGTTTACGATCAAGAACGTTCCGCCGGGGACCTACACGCTCGAGGTGTGGCAGGAAAGGCTCGGCACGCGGACGCGCAAGGTGACGGTCGAACCGGGGAAAGCCGCGACGGTCGACTTCACGATGGCTCCCGGGAAGGAATGATTCTGTCGCGGCGACGATCCTGAAGCGACGGGTGAAACGGTGAAACGGTGAAATAATGGCACTGCTGAAACGGTTAGATACGCTGGAGGTCGCGACGACTGATCTTGCAGACGCGGTAAAGACTTACCGGGAGAACTTCGGCTTCGAGTTGAAGCCCGGTTCTGCCGGCGACAGCGCGACGCTCAAGGTGGGCGGAGCGGAAATCCGCCTGGTCGCGGGCGCCGTGGCGGCGGCGACGATCGCCGCGAGCGGCGAGGGGCTGGCGGGGCTGTGGCTGGAGGCGGAAGACGTCGAGCAAGTCGCGGCGGCGCTAAAGAACGCGGGTATCGAGCCTCCGGCGCCAAAAATCGATCAGGGACGCCACGTGCTCGCGCTCGATCCGAAGATCGCCAACCAGGTCCCGCTCTTCATCTTCGACCGCAAGGTCTGAGCCCGGAAACACTCTAGTCACGGGCGGCAGAGGCGCGCCGGGCGATCTCCTCGGGCGCGACATCCTCTTTGTGCGTCGCGATGAACCACGCGAGGCCATACGGATCCTCCACCGTGCCCACGCGGTCGCCATAGAATTCATCCTTGACGGGACTGCGCACCTTCGCGCCCGCCGCGACCGCCCGGTCAAAGAGCGCGTCCACGTCCTCAACGTACAGATAGACACTGACCGGAGAGCCGCCGAGCGCCTGGAAACTGCGCATCTCGGAGAATTCCGGGAACTCGTCGCCGAGCATGATCGGCGAGTTTCCAATTCTGATTTCGGCGTGCCGGATTTTTCCGTGAGGGTCGGCCATCCGCATCAGCTCGATAGCGCCAAACGCGCGCTTGTAGAATTCCACTGCGCGGGCCGCGTCTCTAACGGTGAAGTACGGCGTGATGCTGTGGTAGCCGTCCGGGATCGCTTTCACTTTACCTGCCATGACTTTTACCTCTGCTGATTTTTGCGTCGCCGGCGCGCGCTAGCCGCGAATTCATCCGGCTTACACTTCGGTGCGGAAGAGCGAGCGCACGCACGCTTCTAGTTCGCGCGTCAGCGCCTCGCGGTCGGCGCCGCGCAGTTGCGTGGTATCGATCGGCGGCCCGATCGCCATCCGCATCCGCCGCCCCGGCCGCACGATTCGCGCGCCGCGCGGAAAGAAGCCGGCTGTTCCGCTGATCGCCATCGGCACGCATTTTTGCCGCGTCGCGATAGCGAGCCACGCCGCGCCGTCGTTGAACGGATGCACGCGGTTGTCGCTGAAGCGCGTGCCCTCGGCGAAAACCACGATCGAAAAGCCTTCCCGCGCTATCTTGAGCGCTTTGCGGATTGCCTGACCCCCCTTCGCGCGATCGATCAGGATGTGCCCCGAACGGCGCATCGCCAATCCCAAAACCGGTATTTTCCCCAGCTCCTGTTTCGCCACGAAGCGCGGCTCCCCCGGCATCCAGGCACAGATCGCGAAGATGTCGAAGAAGCTCTGATGATTGGAGACCAGGACGTACGAGGTCAGGCCGGCGAGGTGCTCGAGTCCTTCGATCTCAACCTTGACGCCGCTGGTGTGCACGATGAGCCAGCCCCAGAGGCGGCTGATCGGTGTGGCCAGATGAGGATAGCCGAGCACGCTGACCAGCGCGGCACAGGGCGCGAGGCCAGCGGTGTAGAATATCGCCAACGCCGTCGCCGCGGCGCCCCATACAAATTCGACTATGCCGCGTTGCGGCGGCGGCGCGGGCGCTATCGTTTCGGCAGCTGTCGCGCGAGCAGGATCGTTGGGGACAGGATCATCGGGGGCCGGGTCATTGACGAGTGGCGGCATCGCGCGCATTCCTCAGGAATAACTGCGTAACAGCTTTCGCGATGAGCGGGCAACAGCGCAGAGAACGATACAAAATACGGAGCGGTACGAAATATGGAATTGACGTGGGAAGGCTAAGCGACGCGCGCGCTGACCTTGCCGCCGGCCGCCGCCGGTGCGTCGTCGCGCTTGCGCCTGCGCGGGCCGGCTGGCGCGAACAGCGCGAGCGCCGCCAGTCCCAGCATAACGGCCTGAGCCACGAGCGTCTGTACCGTAGGAAAGAGCCCCAGCGTCTGGATAGTCGGCATATGATCGACGAAAGTCGCGCGCATCACGCCCGATTCCTGGAAGCTCGAGATTCCCTGGCCGACGAAGATCACCGCCAGTCCGTAGAGCAGCACTGAGGTTGCGGTGAAGAACGAGCCGAGCGGGATGCGGAACGCCGCCGTGCGCAGGACCAGGAAAATCAAGCCCAGCGCTACCGTGCCCGCCAGCAACCCCGCCATCACCGCATGACGCTCGGCGCTTTCAGTCGCGCCGCCGAGCAGCGCCTGGAAGAAGACGATGGTTTCAGCGCCCTCGCGCATCACGGCCAAAAACGCCGTCAGTCCGAGCGCGATCGACGGACCGGTGATGTCGCGCGAAGCTTGGACCTTGTTGTGCAGAAAGGTGCGCCAGCGGTCGCTCTGGCCGCGCGCGGTCAGCCACGAGCTTACGTAAAAGAGCGTCGCCGCGGCGAGCAACTGGAAGACGCCCTCGAGCGTGTCGCTGGTGTCGTCGGCGATAAGATGGTTGACCGCCCACGCGAGCACAAGGCTGAGCCCTACTGCGAGCAGGGCGCCGGCGTAGATGTCGCGTGCGTGCCGTTCCTGTCCAGCCTCGCGCACGGCGGCGAGCAGCGCGATGATGACCAGCAGAGCTTCCGAGCCCTCGCGCACCAGGATGCCGAGCGAATACAGAAAGTAAGGTAAGACGGTGGGCAACTTGGGATTCCTGGGCCTGTAAACTTCTACTTGTTCACTTGTAATTGAGAACCATTCTCATTTAAGGCTATTATGCCTGCGTTCACGGTGTCAAGGCGATCCCGCCGTGCGCGCCAAGCGGAGGCGGCTTGCCGCGCCTGATGAGCCGGTGTAGTTTCAAAATTAGAGCGGGGCAGCGGGCCTGAGGCGGGCTCGCGCGCCCGCTTTCGCTTTGGGAGCTTTGGGAGGGCTGAAACCAGCGCATGCGCTGCCTCTATTGCCGGCAATGGGCCGGACTGCTTCGCCGGACCTGCCCGGTCTGCGGCAAGGTCATCAGGATCGTCGAGCAGGCTGGCGGCACGCTGGGACTGGTCGGATTGGTGGATATTTTCGCCGCCGAGGGACTGACGCGGGAGCAGGTCGATCGGGTACTCGACGCGCAGGTGGGCGGGGAACCAACGCTGCGCGACCGTCTGACCTCGGAGTTGACCAACGTGCTGATGCGCGGGCTGGGGATGCCGGGGCGGCAATCGCCAGAGGACGTGCGCCGGGTGCGCAGCTCGATGCGCGCGGGCGGTGGCGAGCGCACGTGGCGAGCCGGCGACAAACCGCCGGAGATATCCTGATGGATGTCTTGATTGGGAACTTGACTGAGAATGCAACGCGCGGGACTTTCGGATTGAAATGGCGCGCACGGACGGGGAGGAATTGATGGCGGTTAGCAGACTGGGCATCGTGGGCTCGGGCCAGATGGGCGGCGGAGTCGCCGAGGTCGCGGGGCAGGCAGGCTTCGAGGTCCTGATCCACGACGTGAGCGAGGAACTGTGCCGGCGCGGGGTGGAGAATATCGGACGTGACCTCGATCGGATGGTCAAGCGCGGCCGAATCAAGCCTGAGGAATGTGAGCGCGTTCTCGGCCGCATCAAGACCACCGCGCGACTGGAGGACTTCCGCGAGGTCGATTTCATAATCGAGGCGGTGGTCGAGAACGAAGACGCCAAGATCGCGCTGTTCCAGAAGCTCGACAAGGTCTGCCCGCCCGAGATCATTTTCGCCTCCAACACTTCGTCGATTTCGATCACGCGGATGGCCGCGCGCACCAGCCGCGCGCCGCGCTTCATCGGGATGCACTTCATGAATCCGGTGCCGGCGATGAAGCTGGTCGAGATCATCCGCGGGCTCGCCACCTCGCAGGACACCTTCGAGCAGACTCGCATGCTGGCCGAGCGGCTGGGCAAGAACACCATGACAGCCGAGGACTTCCCTGGCTTCATCGTCAACCGGGTCCTGCTGCCGATGATCAACGAGGCCATCTACACGATGTACGAGGGCGTCGGCGGAGTCAGCGATATCGATATCGCGATGAAGCTCGGCACCAATCAGCCGATGGGCCCGCTGGAGCTGGCGGATCTCATCGGG
Organism: uncultured delta proteobacterium; assembly: GCA_963810495.1. GTDB lineage: Bacteria > Desulfobacterota > Binatia > Binatales > Binataceae > JAKAVN01. Next base: position 279,041 of record CAWENP010000008.1, on the reverse strand, counting down.
CTCGACACCTGTCTCGCGATCATGGAGGTGATGCATCGCACGTTCGGCGACGACAAGTACCGGCCGTGCCCGCTGCTCAAGAAATACGTCGATGCCGGCTATTTGGGGCGCAAGGCCGGCCGCGGCTTTTACATGTACACCGAACAGGGGGTCGCGATTCCGCCGGTGGCGCGCTAGCCGGCTTTTGGCGCCGTGCGATCGGTTAAAGGTTCGCCAGCCAGATTCGCCAGCAAAATTTGCAAGCAAATTTGTTAGGTAGACTATTTAAGGAGGAAGAGCCGATGTCGGTCAAAGCGTTCATCCTCGTCGACACCTCGCCGGGCAAGGCGCGGGAAGTCGCAACCAAGCTGCGGCAGGTGGCGGGAATCTCCAGCGCCCACGCGGTCACCGGCCCACACGACATCATCGCGGTGGCCGAGGCGAGCGACGTCTCTTCGCTGGGCGAATTGGTGGTGCAGAAAATCCAGAGTGTGCCGGGGGTCAATCGTAGCTTGACTTCAATCGTGGCCGATTAGGAGTGCGCGACCATGCGCCGGTCGGGCCGCTTCGCGAACGATCCTATAGTTAGTTGGATTAAGTAGTAAGATGTCGCGTCTTCAGGTGAGCAATGGCTGAACTTCCAGTAGTCAAGCGGCTGCGCAAGGACATGGACAATCTCAAGCGCGAGTTGACCGTGGAGTTGCCCAAGGAGCTGGAGCGGGCGCGCGCACACGGCGATCTTTCGGAGAACGCCGAATGGGCGATGGCCAAGCAGCGCCAGGAATTCCTGCGCGCACGCCTGGCCAACCTCGAGGAGCGCGTCTCGGAGCTTGCGCGGATTAACCTCGACTCGATTCCCCGCGACACGGTCGGCCTGGGCAGCCGGGTCGAGCTCGAAGATCTCGACGAAAGCGTCAGCGTCGAATACGAGATCGTGGTGCCGGAGGAGGTTGACGGCGCCGCCAACCGCATCTCGCTCTCCTCGCCGCTGGGACGGGCGCTGATCGGCAAGGCCGAGCAGGATGACATCGAGGTCCAGACCCCGCGCGGCAAGCGCTCCTACGTGGTCAGGCGCCTGGTTACGCTCCACACGATCCTCGCTCTCGAGAGCGACGAGAACTCGCAGCACTGATCCCGCGAACAAGATGGAACGCGGGTCGATCTCGTTTCCTGCCGCAGTCATTCTCGGCCTGTTGGTCGGGGCCGGCGCGGCACTGGGCGGCTATTTCGTCGGCCAGGGCTTCTTCCAGGGACGGCGCGCCGAACGCTACGTCAGCGTCAAGGGACTGGCCGAACGCAACGTCAAGGCCGACCTCGCCGTGTGGACCTTGAGTTTCAGCGCGACCGGCTCCGATATCAGCGCAGTCAGCACTGCCAGTGAGCGCGACCGCGACTTGGTCCGCGCCTTCATCGACAAGTCCGGCTTCACCGACCGCGAAATCGAGCCCCTGCCGACGCGAGTCAATGACCAGTTCGCTTTCGCCACGCTGATGGGGCCGCCCAACGTCGAGGCCGCCCGGCGCTATGTGATAACCGCGGGCTTCGAGATTCGCACCACCAAGGTCGACGCGGTACGTGCTGCGAGCCAGATGACCGGTGAGCTGATTCGGCAAGGCGTGGTGCTGGACGGGCGGCCGATCGAAAGCGGCGCCGCCAACCCGGCCTATCTGTTCACCCGCCTCGGCGACATCCAGCCCGCGATGCTGGCGCAAGCGACCAAGAGCGCGCGCGCCCTGGCGCAGCAGGTCGCAGCCGACTCCAACAGCCATCTCGGTGCGATCCGGCGCGCCAGCCAGGGCGTTTTCCAAGTGATGAGCCGCGACGGCGAAATGCCCAATCCGGCCGAAGAGCGCGCCTCGATCGAAAAGAAACTGCGCCTGGTTTCGACGATCGACTACTACCTGGTCGAGTGACTATCTTTTCGGCCGTGCGTCGTACTGCCTACGCTCCGTATAAGGATTCGATCACGTCGCGATAGTGTTCGATGACGACCTTGCGCCGCAGCTTGAGCGTCGGCGTAAGCTCGCCGTTGTCCTGGCTGAACGGGCGCGCCAGCAGCGCGAAGGCGACGATCGTCTCGATGTCCGACAATCCCTTGTTAAGCTCGTGCACGCGCGCATGGTAGAAGGCGCGTACCGCCGGGTCGGCGACGGCCTGCTCGGGCGGGCGCATCGCGATCAGCTTGAACGCGGGCTGGGTCGCCAGATACTCGAAATCAGGCACCAGCAGGGCGGCCAAGTGCTTGCGCCGATCGCCGATCACGCAGCCTTGCGCGATCGCTGGGTCGGAGTTCAACCGGTTCTCCAGGTTGGCGGGCGAGACGTTCTTGCCGCCCGACAGCACGATAATTTCCTTCTTGCGGTCGGTGATAGTGATGTAGCCGCCGTCGTCGATGCGTGCGATGTCACCGGTATGGAGCCATCCCTCGGCGTCGATCGCCTCGCGCGTTTCGGTTTCCAGCTTGTAGTAGCCCTCCATCACGTTGGGCCCGCGCACCAGCAATTCGCCGTCTTGCGCGGTGCGGACTTCGACGTCTCTGATCGCGCGGCCCACGGTGCCGATCCTGGTGTGGCCGTGCAGGTTCACCGCGACCACGGGCGACGCCTCGGTCAGCCCGTAACCCTCGACGATCGGGACTTCGGCGGCGGCCAGGAAGCGGAAAATGTCGCGCGGCAGCGGCGCGCCGCCCGAGATTAGATAGCGCAGGCGGTTGCCGAAGATTGCCCGGATACGCGCGAACACCAGGTTGCGAAACAGCGCCATCGGAGCCGCCAGACGGACGGGCACTGATCGGCCCTCGTGCCGGTATGTCGCGGCCTGCGCTCCGGTCGCGACCGCGGCGTTGAACAGCGCGCGCCGCACCCCCGATCCCGCCTCCACCGTGCGCATCACGCGCGCGTAAACGGCCTCCAGCACCCGCGGCACCGTGAGCACGATAGTCGGATTCACTTCGAGCAGATTTTGCGCGATTTGCCCTAACCCCTCGGCGTAGGAGATGGTGCCGCCCGCCAGCACCACCGTGTAGTAGCCGGCCGTGCGCTCGAATGAATGGGCGATCGGCAGGAACGACAGCGTCATGTCCTGCTCGTTGAGATCGAGCGCAGCCTGCGATGATTCGCTATTGGCCAGCAGGTTGCCGTGCGTGAGCATCGCGCCCTTGGACGGCCCCGTGGTGCCCGAGGTGTAGATGAGCGTCGCCAGGTCCTCGCGCGAGCCCTCCATCGGCGGCTCGGCGGGATGAGCGGTCATCTGGGCGAAAGTGAACATCCGGAACTTGCCCACCGCGCCGTACGAGGGTGGCGCTCCCTGGGAGGGAGTCATCTGGATGATGCCTTGCAGATCGGGTAAATCCCGCGCGATCCCTATGATCTTCGCCACCGCCGCATCGCCGTTGACCGCGACCAGGCTCGCGGCCGAATCGGCGAGGATGTGGCGGATCTCCTCGACGCCGGCGGTAGTGTACAGGGGCACGATCACCGCGCCCATGCCGAGCGCGGCCTGGTCGACCACCACCCAGCGCGGACAGTTATCCGACAGGATTGCGATTCGATCGCCGCGCTCCAGCCCAAGTCCGAGCAGGCCGGCGCGCAGGCGCGCGGCCTCGTCGGCGATGTCGTTCCAGGAGTGATCGCGCCAAGCCTTGCCGGTCTTGTCTCGCAAGAAGGCCCGATCGCCGAGCCTTTCCGCCTGTGCGGTGAAAAGTTCGGCCAGAGTCGCGAAATTGTTCACCCGCTCAACCTCCACGCCATGCGTCTGGCGATCGAGTTTACTATCGCAAAGCAGGGCGCCGCGCCAAATGTTGGAATGAGCGCCGAATTGTCGCGCAGGCGACGGCCCGCTACTGGCGAGGCTTGGCAGGGGTTGATATTGTGCCTCGATCGTTTGGCCTCGGTTCCGCTCGTATCCTGGGACGGAAATCCTCTCGACGATGCGCCGATGGCCTATTCCGCCACAGGATTTCGATGGTTGAACGTCTGGTTCATTCGATTGTCCGGCTGACGCTGAAGCATCGCTGGTTCTCGCTCGCCTTCCTCGCGGCGTTCACGGTCTTCTTCGCTTACCAGGCGGTCGCGGTGCGGATGTATAGCAAGTTCAGCGATCTGCTGCCGCAAGCTCATCCTTACGTCGCGGCCTACAACCATTTCCGGGAAATCTTCGGCACCGCCAACGTGATGACCGTCGAGTTGCAGGTCAAACATGGCGACATTTTTACCAACAAAACGCTGAACAAGATTCGTTTCATCCATCAGCAGCTCGACCTGATGGACGGCGTCGATCACAACCTGATCAACTCCATCACCGGGACCAATGCGCGCAAGGTGGTCGCGACCAGCGGCGGACTAATTATCTCGCGGCCACTGTTGCCCGAGCAGATTCCGACCTCCAGCGCCGACCTCGCGCGCCTGAAGTATGACGTGCTGCACAGCCTCGCCTACGGTGTCCTCGTTTCGGCCAACGGCACGAGCGCCATGGTCACGGCTGGCTTCAACGAGGGCCAGGTGGATTACGGCGAGATGCATCGGCGCCTGGCCAGCATCAAACAGGCCGTGGAAGACGACAACACGGTCATGTATGCCACCGGCGAGCCGGTGCTGAAGGCCTGGTGCTGGTACTACAAGGGCGAGCTGGCGGAAATTTTCAGCGTCACCGGACTGTTCATCGTGCTGTCGCTGGTGCTCTATTTTCGCCGCGCCTATGGAGTGTTGCTGCCGATAATCGGAGCGGCGGCGCAGGTCATCTGGGGACTCGGCTTTCTCGGACTGCTCGGCTATAACCTCGACGTCCTGGTGCTGGTCATTCCATTGCTAGTGACCGCGCGGGCCGCGAGCCACGGCGTGCAATTGCTCGAGCGCTATTTCGAGGAGCTCGAGCGCACCGGCGACCGCCATCAGGCCGTGCGTGACTCGATGGACGAGCTGTTTTTGCCCGGCGCGATTGGCATCCTCGCCGACGCCGCGGGCATTCTGGTGTTGGGCGTCGCCACTATCCCGCTGGTGCGCAAGGTCGCCTTCTTCGCGAGCTTCTGGGGCTTCTCCAACATCTTTACCATCCTGATCCTGGTGCCACTGCTGCTCGACGTCCTGCCCACGCCGAGAATCACCAAGCACTACGTCCCGCACTGGATGGCGTCGGGCCTGCATTGGGTGGGCGAGAGCTGCACCAGCCGGCGCGGAAGATGGGTGGTGTTCGGGATCGCCGCGGTGGTCGTGGTGCTGGGGATTCAGCAGGCGGTCAAGCTGCCGATCGGCTACACCGAGCCGGGATCGCCGCTGCTGTGGCAGGACTCCGACTTCAACGTCTCCTCGCGCCATATCAACCGCTCCTACGGCGGCTCCAACGAATTAGTGATCTACCTCCAGGGCGACCACGCAAACGCGATGAAGGATCCGGCGCTGCTCGCCCTGCTCGACGACTTCAGCCACTACATGCTCGCGCAGCCGCAGGCGAGCGGCAGCCGCTACATCACGACCCTGGTGCGGCGGCTGCAGAGCCTCTTTCACTACAACGATCCGGTGTGGGAGGTGTATCCGCGCGACCTCAAGGGCATCGGCCAGATGATCTTCATGTACCAGTCCTCGTCGCCGTCGCCGACGATCATCTTCCAGTACATGGACTACAATGCGCGCTACGGCCAGTTCGTCATCTACTACTGGGATATCGAGGGCTCGACCGTGCTCGAGGCGCTGACCCGCGCCAAACAATTCATCGCGGCCCATCCGACGCCGCACGTGAAATTCGTCCTCGCCGGCGGCAGTATCGGTCTGACCGCGGCGCTCAATGATGAAATTGCCTATTCCGACCGCGTCAGCACACTGCTCATCCTGGCCGTGGTCTTCACCCTGGTGGCACTGAGCTACGCCTCGTTGACCGCGGGCGCGATGGTGCTGATGACGCTCATCGCGGCCGGCGTCGTGAGCTTTCTGTACATCGGGCTGAAGGGGGTCGGGATCAATATCAACACCTTGCCGGTGACCGCGGTTGGGATGGGTATCGGCGTGGACTACATCCTGTACGTGGTGGACCGAATCAAGCGCGAATACGGGCGGCTTCACGACTACGACGGTGCGATCAAGCGCGCGATCAACACCTCCGGAATGGCGGTCACGTTCACGGCGACGACGCTCGTCGGCGGCGTGCTGCCGTGGTACTGGATGTCGAGCCTGCGTTTCTCGGCCGAGATGGCGCTGTTGCTGGCGCTCCTGATGCTCACGCACTGGCTGGCGGCGATAACTCTGGTGCCGTCGATTTTCTCGATCATGCGGCCGGCGTTCGTGGCGCGGGACGTCGAACCGCTCCAGGCGCCGGAGGCTTCGCAGTCCGCGAGCGGTACTGTGCGGGTCGCGTGAGGCCGCGGAAATGGCTCAAAAGAGGCGGCGCCGGGCCAAGTGAGGGCGATCGAGGAAACTTGGCAACAGTCCGCGGGGGCTGATATCGTGCGTTAGCCTTGGTTGTTTTTCGAGCAAAGTATTGTTCGCAATTCTAATGACATGAGATTCCTGTCGCGGAGTCCGGCTGAGAGCTGTTCGGACGTGAACGGAATAAGGTGAGCGCGTTTTCACAGACGACACGATCTGATTTTCAAGCGACGCCGCAGCCAGGGCGCGTCCGGGCCTCGCTAGTGGCGCTTCATCGCTTCGCTATTCTGGCCGCTGTCGCCACCTTCGTCCTGGTTTTCGCCGGTGGATTGGTGACCTCGACCGGATCCGCGATGGCGGTGCCGTCGTGGCCGCTCGATGCCGGCCGCCTGATACCGCAACAGTGGGGAGCGGGAGTGCTTTTCGAGTGGGGCCATCGCGCGATCGCCGGCACGGTTTCGATTTTGACGCTGACGCTGGCGCTGTGGGTCTGGATGGCCGAGCGGCGCGCGTGGGTCAGGTACACGGCGCTCGCGGCCCTCGCCCTGGTGGTCGTGCAGGCCGTGCTCGGCGGTATAACCGTGCTCTTGAATCTGCCCCTGACGCTCGCGGTCGCACACGCGATGACCGGGCAGGCATTTTTTTGCTTGATGGTCGCGATAGCGTTGTTCACGAGTCCGGCTTGGCGGACGATGGCGCCGGTGGCGCGCGCTACCGGCCGAGCGTCTCTGACGCCGCTGGCGGCCGCGACCACGGCGATTATTTACTTGCAGATAGTCATCGGCGCGCTGATGCGGCACATGCACGCTGGCCTCGCGATTCCCGACTTTCCGCTCGCCTTCGGCCGCCTGGTGCCGCCGATGTTCTCGGTGCCGATCGCGGTCAACTTCGCCCATCGATGCGGCGCCGTGGTGGTCACGGCGTTGGTGCTATGGACGGTCGCGCGCACGCTGCGAGAATATCGTGATGAGCCGATGTTGCGCCGCCCCGCGTTGGGGCTGCTGGTGCTGCTCGCGGTGCAGATAGCGCTTGGCGCAGCGACGATTCTAACCCGCCGGGCGGTCATCCCGACGACCTCGCATGTCGCGGTCGGCGCGGCGGTGCTCGCGACCTGTCTCGCGCTAACCTTGCGCGCATGGCGTCTCGAGCGTGCGGCGCGCGGCGCCGGCGCTTCTGAGAGCGCGCGAGCGCCTGCGCCACGGATCAGCGCGGCGCGGCACGAGGTGGGCGCATGAGCGCCGAAGCCCTCGCGCTCGCAACCGCGAGCGGCGCGCGCAAGCGCGTCGCGGCCTATTTCGAACTGACCAAGCCGCGCGTGCTCGCTATGGTACTGCTGACCACGCTGGTCGGCTTCTATCTCGGTAGCGCCGAGCGCTTCGACCTGTGGCTTGCGCTGAATACGCTCTTCGGCACCGCGCTCGCCGCCGGCGGCACGCTCGCGCTCAACCAGTACTTCGAGCGCCGCATCGACGCACTGATGATTCGAACGCAACATCGCCCGCTGCCCGAGGGACGCCTGAGTCCGCCCGAGGCGCTGGTCTTCGGCCTCGTCGCGACGGTCGCCGGATGCGCCTGGTTGTGGGCGGCGGCGAACTTGCTCTGCGCCGCGGTGACCGCCGCGATCGCGCTGCTCTACCTGTTCGCCTACACGCCGCTCAAGCGGGTGTCGTGGATTTGCCATGCCGTCGGCGCGGTGCCCGGAGCGCTGCCGCCGGTTGCGGGATGGGCCGCGGCCAGCGGCAGGCTCGGCCTCGAGCCCCTGATCCTGTTCCTCATCATGTGCCTGTGGCAGCTTCCGCATTCGCTCTCGATCGCGCGGCTTTACCAGAACGACTACGCGCGCGCCGGAATCAGCATGCTGCCGCTTGCGGGCGGACGCGGTAATCCGGTGGACAAGCTGATCCTGCTCGATTGCGTGGCGCTTATCGTGGCGGGCGCGCTTCCCACGCTGCTGGGCTTCGCCGGATGGATCTCGCTGCTGGTCGCGGTCGCGCTGGGCATGATGATGCTGACGTTCGGACTGAGGCTCGCGCGCAACCCGAATGCCGCCGCGGCAGCGCGCCGCGTGATGTTCGCGTCGCTCTTGTATTTGCCGATCGTATTCCTGGTGATCGTGCTCGACCGTGTTTAATCGCACGCCGGGAGGATGAGTTTCCTCGATTAGAACAGGGAGGGATCTCGACATGAGCGGCATTCGAAGGCTGTTGCTTGGAATCATCGCTCTCGCGCTTTCTTTCCTGGGCATCGGAACGATCCAGGCGGCGGAGAACACAATTCCGCCCGGCACCAAAATCACCATGAAGAACTGGCGGCAGTACAAGGCCTTCATGCCTGACGGGATGGTCGCGCTGTTCGACGGCAGCGTAGGTTGGAAGATGCCGCCCGACGTCGAGATGGACGTCGGTCCGACGACGATCCATCCGCTGCCCAAGCCGTTCTGGGACGCGGTGGAGAAGTACTCGGCGCAGACCCGCTTCCTCAAGCTGCCCAACGGCGCCTACAAGCTGGAGAATTATGTCTCGGGCGTTCCGTTCCCGCATCCGTCGGGCCCCGACAAGGGGACCGAGATCGCGGCCGACGTCACCTATCGTCCGGGCGGCCATCTGTATGTCGGCATGCCCGATTCGGGGACCCCGTCGTCGTTTTGCACCATGGACAAGTTCGGCAGCAAGGCCTGCACGCGCGTCGATTACAACTATCGCCAGCTCGCCTACAACTGGTTTCCCGGCATCCCCCACACCGAGCCCGGCTCGACGGGAGCCTGGTACGGCGAATGGCTGATGGTCGAGGTGCCCGACGAGGCGAAGTACTCGGCCGACCTGACGCTGTTCTGGCAGGACGTGACCCGGCTGCCCGACGACTACGTTTTCATCCCGGCGCTGCGTCAGGCGATGCGGCTCTCGACTTCGGCGCGATGCGCGCCGCTGTTCGACAGCGACGCAACGCACGACGATCAACGGGTGGGATGGAACGGCGGCGCTTCAGTGTTCGAGGGCCAGTTCCTGCGTGAGCAGAACATTCTCGCGCTGGTCGACATGACCACCGCGATGGGCAGGTTTCCCGACAACTATGATATGCCGCTCGGCTGGGCGAAGCCGTCGTGGGGCAAATGGGAAGTGCTTCCGGTGTGGGTGACCGACGTGCGCCGGATCGATTCGATGCGCTCGGGCTACTGCTACGGCAAGCGCATCATGTATACTGCCGAACCCTACTTTGCCAACGTGCACGAGGACCTGTATGACTCGAACCTGGAGCTGTGGAAGGTCGTGAACATCGGGCTGCGCGCGCGCGAAGACCGGCTCCATCCGGAGTGGGGGCCCCAGTACTTCGGCGGCGGGATCATCGAGCAGTACTGGAACCTCCAGGATCAGCACGCTACCCACATCTTCACCGCCGACGCCAACGGGGAGGATCTATGGGCAGACCGCTACTCGCCGCAATATGACAACATCTCGAAGTTCCAGAATCCGAGCGGCCTGACCCAGTTGATGCACTGAGCGCAAGGTGTTGGAAGAGAACGACGCGAAAGAGCAGGCGCAGGAGCTGGGCCGCAACGCCTCCGAAGTCATCTCGGGCGATGAGCTGACGGCGAAGCTTCGCGAAGGCCGCGCGCTCAGGGTCAAGCTCGGGATGGATCCGACCGCACCCGATTTGCACCTGGGTCATTCGGTAACGCTCAAGAAACTTCGCGACTTCCAGCGTCGCGGGCATACCGTGATCTTCCTGGTCGGCGACTTCACCGCGATGATCGGCGATCCGACCGGGCGCTCCGAGACGCGCAAGCCGCTCACGCGCGAGCAGATCGTTGCCAACGCCGGGACCTACCAGCGCCAGGTCGCGAAAATCCTCGATCCCGCGCTCACCGAGGTTCGCTTCAACAGCGAATGGATGGACAAGCTTGACGTCCGCGGCCTGATCGAGGTCGCCGCCAAGCTCAGCGTGGCGAGGATGCTCGAGCGCGACGACTTCGAAAAGCGCCTTGCCGAACAGCAGCCGCTGTTCCTGCACGAGCTGCTCTATCCGCTGGTCCAGGGTTATGATTCGGTCGCGCTGCGCGCCGACGTCGAACTCGGCGGCACCGATCAGAAATTCAACATGCTGGTCGCGCGCGAGCTGCAGCGCGCGTTTAACCAGCCGCCCCAGGTAGTCATCACGATGCCGCTGCTCGAGGGACTCGACGGCGTACGCAAGATGTCGAAGTCCTACGGCAACGCGGTCGGGCTCGCCGACGCGCCGCGCGACATGTTCGGCAAGCTGATGTCGATTCCGGACCGGATGATGCCGCGCTACTTCGAGCTGCTGACCGACGTCGCGCCCGTTGAGCTGGCCGCGATCCGATCAGGCCTCGCGCATCCGATGGAATCCAAGAAGCGGCTCGCCACGGAGATCGTCGCCGAGTATTACGACAGCGACGCCGCCAGCGACGCGCGCGACTACTTCGAGAGCAAGTTTCAGCGCCGCGAGGTGCCGCAGGACGTGCCGGTATTTCGCATCGCCGCGGAACTCTGGATCTGCGAGTTGCTAAAGCAGCTCGGCTTCGCCGCCTCGACCAACGAGGCGCGCCGGCTGGTGGGGCAGGGCGCGGTACGCGTCGACCGCCAGACCGTCACCGACATCAATTTCCATTTCGTCCCCGGCCAGCATCGCATCCTCGAAGTCGGCAAGCGCCGCGTCGCCCGCATCGAGCCGTAAGACTCACGCCTGATCTTTCCGCAGGGGCCGTTCGGGAACGGCCCTTTTTGATTTCCAGCGCGTTATTCCTTCTTCGCCGATTCCGCCGCGACCAGTTCCCTAAGGCGCGTCATCACGCGATCGAGCGCGCGCGTGTAGCGCTGCTTGGTCCAGCCCTCTTTGGTGCGCATCTTGAGCCATCCGAGCTTGACCGCATCGGGCTTGTTGCCCATCTCGCCGGTCGAAACCTCGATCACCGCGCGCTCCTCAGGCGTGAGCTGCGCCAGCACCTCGCGCTTGAGGTTCTGCAGAAAGCCGGCCTTGAGGTCGATATCAACTTTCATGATTTGCCTCGTTGTGGGCCGTTCGGTGAGTCAGAGCATGGAACACGCAACCACTCTACTCTCAATCGCCTTGACAGCCGAAGCGCGCGCAAGCTACGCCAGCGGCCAGGAGGTGCGCCATGAAACACTGGACCGTCGAGCGCCACGATCACGTCGAGGTGTGGACCTATCGCAATCCGCCGATGAATTACTTCATCGGGCCGGGCGCCGGCGAACTGCTCGAGCTTATCGGCAAGGCCGAGGCCGACGCTGAGCTGCGCGCTATCATCCTGACCGGCGGAATCGAAGGCAAATTCATCACGCACTACAGCGTCGACGAGTTGGCGCAGATGGCCGCCGATCCGGCCGAGTGCGCCCGCGTGTTCCCCGAGATGGAGCTCGGATACCATCGGATGCTCGACCGGATCATGCTGATGCCCAAGGCGGTGATCGCGGCGATCAACGGCGACTGCATGGGTGGCGGCTACGAGCTTTCACTGGCGTGCGACTTCCGCCTGGCGGCCGACGGACCATATCAAATTGGCCTGCCCGAGGCGGTGCTCGGCATCCTGCCGGGCGGCAGCGGAACGCAGCGCCTGCCACGCCTCATCGGACGGGGAAAAGCGCTTGAGGTCATGCTGTTCGGCAACGTCTATTCGCCGCGCGACGCCGAGCGGATGGGGATGGTGAACCGGGTGCTCGCGCCGGACACGCTGATGGCGTTCGCAATGGGATGGGCGCGGACTCTGGCGAAGCGGTCGCCGCGCTCGGTCGCCGCGATCAAGCGCGCGGTCTACCTCGGCGCGGATCTGCCGCTGGCCGAGGGGCTCTATATCGAGCGCGCAGAGATGCGCGACGTGATGTGCACCGAGGACGCGCGCACCACGATGAACGCCTACAACAAGGCCGTCGCGGAGGACGCGATGAAGGCGCGCACCGATTTTCTCGCGGGCATCGGCGTGCCCGAAACCAAGGGGCGCTAGGCGGTCAAACGCGGCGGCGGGGCAAGGGCCCTCTGCCACTAAGCCACTGCCTTCGCACCGGATACTGTCATTGCCCTAGGGACCAGGAATTGTAATGTCATTGGTGTCTAATGTGACAGCGCCGCTCTGTGTCAGCAGTCTGCCGTTTACCGTCGCGCCGGTCGTCATTGTGATCGATACCGCCGACAGGATGTTCCCCTGGAAGATGGAAGATGGAGGCTGCTCCAAGAGTCGCCGAGCTGCCCACCAGCCAAAAGATGTTGGCGGCCTTGGCCCCGCGAATCAGGTTAATCTGGACGTTGACGTCGTAAGTGTCGATCCGATCTGAAAAATAAAGACCGCGTTCGCGTCGCCCTGGGCGTCGAGGGTGAGGTTCCCTGTGGTTATCCCAAGCGCGGCTGCTGCGATATAAAGACCGGGCGTATAGGTTAGTCCACCTACCTCGACGGGCAAAAGGGCAGCACCGGAACGGCCGGTGGCCTCGTTAAACGCCGTGGCCAGGTCCGCTTTGGCCTGCGCGGCGACCGGATGGCCATCGTACATCGTTCCGTTCTGCATTCCCGGCGGGAACCCGGTCACCGCCGTGCCAGGGCTCACACCAATATCACCAGTAACTATGGTGAGGCCCGTGTTAGTAATAGTGGAGCCGGCCAGAACCACGAATGTGCCCGCCGATCCAAGAGGCACTGTCGTCTGACATGAAGATGTTGATATTGCCCCGGTGGTAAAGCTCCATACGAAGCTACTAGCCAGTGCATTGCCTGCCGTGTCTGTGACCCTGGTAGTTATCGTGGCAACAAATTGCGTGTCGGCGGCGAGATCGCTCTGTGGAGTAAAGGTCGCGATGAAATTTACCGGGTCGTAGGAAACCGTTCCTGTCACGAGAGTGACGCCCGGTCCTGTCACGGTGAAGCTTGCGCTGTTGATGGTCGTCGGGTCCATCGCCTTACTGAAAGTCGCATTCACGCTTTGGTTGAGCACATGCTTGTTACGGCGGCGGCCGGGTTTGTGGAGAGCACTGTCGGGTTCGTGGAGTCTGAGGCGATACCGGTTGTAAAAGTCCACACGAAGTCATTTAAGAGCGCGTTCCCGGTCGTGTCGGTGGCTCCGGTTGAAATCGTGGCGGTATACGTAGTGTTGTCAGCGAGATTCACTGCCGGTGCAAAGGTCGCGGTTGGGCCGCCGTCAGCATAGCTCACGGCGCCTGAAACAGGCGTTATGCCGGGTCCTTGTACGGTAAAGGTTGTAGCGTCGATGGTTGCCGGATCCATCGACTCACTGAACGATGCCGTGAGCAGGGTGTTGAGTGGTACGAGCGTGGATCCGTCAACAGGAACTTCTGAAGTCACATCCGGATGAATAGCTACTGGAGCCGCGCCGGTAGTAAAGCTCCATACGAAGTTGCTGACCAGTGGATTGGCCGTCGTGTCGGTGGCGCCGGTTGTAATCGTTGCAGTGTACGTGGTGCCGCCAGCGAGAGCAGCGGTTGGCGCAAAGATCGCTACTGAGCCGTTCGCAACGTAACTCACGTTGCCGCTGACCGGGCTGGCGTCGGGTCCTGTGAGCGTAAAGGTCGTCATGTTGATGGTTGTTTGGTCCATCGCCTCACTGAAGGTGGCGACGATGTTCTGGTTGAGCGGCACACCGGTGGCGCCGTTGGCAGGGGTCGTAAACGTCACCATAGGCGCAACGGTCGTGAAGCTCCATACAAAGTCGCTTGCCAGCGGATCCTCCGCGACATCCTTGGCTCCGGTGGTAATCGTGGCGGCGAAGGTGACGTTGGGCGCGAGACTGCTCGAGGGCGTAAAGGTCGCAGAGTCGGTTGGCGCGTCATAGTCGACGGTTCCCGTTACGTCCTCTCCGCCAGGGGGGTCGGAGATGGAGTCGCGGTCGGAATTGGGGTTGGCGTAGGAGGCGGCGTTGGAGTTGGGGTTGGAGTTGGTGTCGGCGTTGAAGTTGGCGCTGGTGTCGGTTATTGGGGTCGGCGTCGGGGTTGGAGTTGGAGTGGGGGTCGGCGTTGGCGTTGGCGATGGAGTTGGGGTTGGCGACGGAGTCGGCATCGGAGTTGGAGTCCGTGTCAGCGACGGAGTTGGAGTTGGAGTCGGTGTTGGCGCTGGAGTTGGTGTCGGAGTGACAGTTGGAGCTGCGGTTGGGGTGGCGGTGGCAGGTGGGATGGCGGAAGCCGTCGGGGTGGCAGTAATCGTTGGGAGAGGTGCAGGCAGGCCGCGCTGGGGCGACGAGTCGTCCTCTTAATCAGGGCGCCCAAACGCGACGGCGGGGCGCGGTCGCATCGCAGCCATGCCCCGCCGTCCCTTGCGCCAACCGCAGTGCGCGCTTAAACGATGCTCGCCAGATAGATCGCGTACACCGTGCCGATCAGCGCCAACGAATACAGCACCAGGCCGAGCTGGGCCTCCAGATGCTTGATGCGCAGGAAGTCGACCAGCGTCAGCCGCAGCCGATGCGCGGCGTGAAAGAAGCCGAAGAAGCACAGCACCACCAGGTACAGCCGCGCGAGCGGATGCTCGAACAGATGGAGCGTTGCCTCGTAGCCTGGGTCGGTGAAGATCCCGAGCGGGAACAAGATGCCGAAGAACAGGATGTGCACCGGCAGCAGGTAGCCGGCGATGAAGCCGCCCGTGCCGAACAGGAACCATACCGCGGGTTCGTTGGCGCGCTTGGTCATCTTAGGCCCCCAGGATAAAGGCCGCCACCACTATCGTGGCGATAGCCCACAGGATATAGCTCGGCAGTGCGGTCGTCATCTCGGGGAGAGGATGGCCGTGGCGGCGCGGATAGAACGCTTTGGGTACCAGCTTGGACCAGGTGACCGTGTGCAGCACGAGGAAGGCGAGCGCGATGATGTTGAGCAGGATCATCAGTGGATGCCGCATGTGCGCCTGGAATGACGCGTACGCTTCGGGGCCGCGCGCCAGCGCGCAGACCTGCTCCAGCGTCACAACCAGGAAGTAGGCGACGAAGACGCTGGAGAACTCGCGTAGGATGAAAATCAGGTAGTTGCGCCGTCCGAGCCACCACCAGTTGGAAAACGAGGGGCGATACTCGCGGGGCTGAGATTGCGGAAACGAGGCCATCGGGTCACTTGCCTCCCCACGGCATCAGGAACGATTTGTACCATTCCCTGGTGGCGGTGAGCTTGAATTCCTGGATCGCCAGCGACGGGTCGACCTCCTTGGGGCAGACCACCGAACATTCGCCGATCACGGTGCAGTCCCAGATACCGTCGTGTTGCGAGAGGATGTCGAGCCGCTCGCTGCTGCCCTGGTCGCGCGAGTCGAGGTTATAGCGCTCGGCCAGCGCGAGCGCGGCCGGGCCGATGAAATGCGGATCGATTCCGTAAACCGGGCAGGCCGAGTAGCACAGCATGCAATTGATACAGTTGCTGTATTGCTTGAAGGTGGCGAGCTGCTCGGGAGTCTGGATAGTATTCGCGCGGCGGCGGCGTCTTGTCCTTGCGCACGATCCACGGCTTTACTCGGGTCAGCTTCTCGAGAAAGTCGGTAATATCGATCACGAGGTCGCGCGCGATCGGGAAATGGCGCAGCGGCTCGACCCGCACCGGCCCCGGCGCGAACTGCGCGAGCAGGGTCTCGCAGGTCAGCCGTTCGTACCCGTTGACCACCATCCCGCAGCTCCCGCAGATACCCATCCGGCACGACCAGCGGTAGGTGAGCGAGCCGTCGAGCCTGTCCTTGATGTAGTTCAGCGCGTCGAGGACCATCCAGTCCCCGCGCAGCGGAACCTCGTACTTTTGAAAATGCGGCTCGGCGTCGGTCTCGGGCGAGTACCGCGCCACCTCAATGACTATCGTGTCCGCCATCGGTCGATTGCTCTCCGTATACCCGCTTGCCCGGCGGCCAGCGCGTGATCGTTACCGGCAGATAGGAGACCTCGGGCCGCCCGTTCCTGCCCTTCGAGACCATCGAATGCGCGAGGAATTTCTTGTCGTCGCGATCCGGGAAATCGGTGCGCTGATGGGCGCCGCGCGACTCCTCGCGCTGCAAGGCGCATTGCAGGATGGTCTCGGCGACGTCGAGCAGGAAACCCAGCTCCAGCGCCGCGATCAACTGGGTGTTGAAGGCAAGGCTGTGGTCCTCCATCGAGATCGCCTTGTAGCGCTCCTGCATCTCGGCCATCTTGTCCGCCGCCTCGACCAGCGACGCGCGGACGCGATAGATGCCCGCGCCGGCTTCCATCGTATGCTGCATCGCTTCGCGCAGCGCCGAAATTTTCTCGCTCCCGCCGGTCTTGCGCAGGTACTCGTTTTCGATTCGCCGCTCCTCGTCGGCGCCCAGCGCCAGCACCGGGTTCGCCGACGGCATCGCGGTCTGGCTCGCGTACTCGGCCGCGGCCCGGCCGGCGCGCGCGCCGAACACCAGTATCTCGCTGAGCGAGTTGGAGCCCAACCGGTTGGAGCCGTTGAGGCTCACGCAGGCGGCTTCGCCCGCGGCGTACAGCCCCTTGAGCGGGGTCGCGCCGTTGGTGTCGGTATGAACGCCGCCCATCATGTAGTGCTGCACCGGGCGTACCGGGATCATCTCATGGACCGGATCGATGTTCTCGTATTTCACGCACAGCTCGCGCACCATCGGGAGCTTGGCGTTGATTTTTTCCTCGCCCAGGTGGCGCAGATCGAGATGGACCACGTCGCCGTAGGGGCCTTTGATCGTGCGTCCCTTCTCCATCTCCTTGACGAAAGCCTGCGAGAGGCGGTCGCGCGGACCCAGCTCCATGCTGCGAAAAACCGGCTCCTTCTGCGGCTTGCCCAGGTTGTAGTCCTGTAGATAGCGGTAGCCGTCCTTGTTGACGAGCAATCCGCCCTCGGCGCGCGAGGCCTCGGTTATCAGGATGCCGGTGAAGGGCAGGCCGGTGGGATGGTACTGGACCATCTCCATGTCCTTGAGCGGCGCGCCGGCCTCGTAGGCGAGCGCCATCCCGTCGCCAGTGCAGATGTTGGCGTTGGTGGTGTAGGGGAACACGCGGCCGCATCCGCCGGTGCAGATGATCACCGCCTTGGCCGTGATCACGCGGACCTTGCCGGTCTTGAGCTCGATCGCGACCACGCCGCATACGCGGCCGTCCTCGACCATCAGCTTGGTGACGAAGGTCTCGTCGTAACGCGTGAGCGGGTAGCGCAGCGAGGTCTGGAACAGCGTGTGCAGCATGTGGAATCCGGTCTTGTCGGCGGCGAACCACGTGCGCATCTTCTTCATCCCGCCGAACGGACGCACCGCGACCTTGCCGTCGTCGCGCCGGCTCCACGGGCAGCCCCAGTGCTCCAGCCGCAGCAGTTCCTTGGGAGCCTCGTTGACGAAGATCTCGACGCAATCCTGGTCGCTCAGCCAGTCGCCGCCCGAGATGGTGTCGTAGGCGTGCTCGTCGAACGTGTCGTCCTCGGCGATTACGCCGGCTGCGCCGCCCTCGGCGGACACGGTATGGCTGCGCATCGGGTAGACCTTGGAGACCACCGCGACGCTGAGCTTGGGGTTGATTTCGGAAACGGCGATCGCGGCGCGCAAAGCGGCACCGCCGCCGCCGACCAGAAGAACATCGTGCGAAGACGTTTCCACGGCTGTTTCAGACCTCGGCCTGCGCCACCATACGATAAGCGCCGCTACTTCTCAATAAGACACTCATATAAGCCGGATTTCAATCCGGGCGATCTCTCCGCCATAGCCCGCGATCGCAATCGGGGCCGGAGCCCGCGCGGCGTCCCCGGCGCGAGCCAAAACGGCAAGCCAAAAAGGCCAGCCAAAACGGACGGACTATAGCGCAGCCGCTTTTCACTTGCCAACGGAAAGAGCGCGCGTTCGCGCCGGTGATGTCTCGCGCCAACGCGGGTCGATTCCGTGCCGGCGTGGCGCCCTTCACCACTTCGATACAATTGCGCTAGCTTCGGGGCAGACAGTCACAAGAGAGGCACGACGGGAGGCATCAGCGATGGCCGAGCGGATACTCAGCAACGACGAAATAGCCGAGATGGAAAAACTCACGGTCGACCGCCTGGTCGAAAGCATCGATCGCGGCGATCGCGAGGGCGCCAAGAAACTCGCGCGCCGGATGTACAACGAGTTTCTCAGCATGCACGACCTCTACCGCAACTGGACGGCCGCCACGCTCAGCTTCGTCGGCCGGCGCTTCGGCGACAAGGCGCTCGAGGAGGCGATGGACGAGGGCGTGAAGGCATGGTGGGGCCCCAGCCTGGACAAGATGCCGCAGGACGTGCGGGCGCGGGTCAAGATGTTCGCCGCCGGGCTGCGCGGCCATCTCCAGCCGATGCACATCGAGGAGGATGACGAGAAGGTGGTCATCCAGATGCGTCCGTGCGGGAGCGGCGGCCGGTTGGTGCTCGAGGGAAAGTACGAGGGCCCCGACGCTCTGCTGACGGTCAGGGGCAAGCAGTTCCTGACCTACGGGCGCGACAGCTTCCCCGTGTACTGCGCGCACGAGCCAGTGATGGAGCGCCAGGACATCGAGGCCCACGGCGCTCCGTTCGTAGTGGTCGAGCCAGCGCACGAGATCGGCAAGGAGCACTGCAACTTCATCATCTATAAAGATCGTTCGAAGGTACCGGCAAAATACTACGAGCGCCTGGGGCTGAAGAAGCCCGAGCCTGCGAAATGATTTGGCGTACCCCGAGCTCCGTCGGGGCGCCAGTACGGGAGATTCGGCTTTAGCGTTCGGGAAGGCCTGGCGCAAGCCGCAAAAGGAAAACTCCGCAGCCTCGGCTCGTTCGCGAAATATGTAAAAAGAAAATAGATTAACCAGAATCTCCGCTTCCTTGTTCTCAGTTCCTCTGTGGCGTGGATGGTGGCGCCGGATTCGCGTCGGAGGCCGGCGGTGCGCTATTGACTGCGGGGCTGTAATTCATGGGCTCGGCCGGCGGCGGTGCATAGCTCGGCGAGGCCGTGGTCCCGAACGGATGCGACACGCTGTAGGCGCCCCGGAAAAGCGAGAAGCCCCATCCGCTCGCGCTCACCAGGTTGGTGGTCTTGTCGTAGAGCGAAGGGTCGTTGATCAGCAGGCCGAGCGTGCCTTGCCGGCTGTTGATCTTGTCGAGCACCTCGCGCATGTCGTCCGAGGAGCGACGCAAGTTGCTCATCACCCGGCCCGCGTACTCCTGATCCTGCATCAATTGCGGCAGCAGGCCGTTGGCGCGATCCATTCGCGCGACCAGGTCGTGAAGCTGAAGCGAGGTCGCCTCGAAGCGTGCCGAGGCCGTGCGGATCGACTCCGCTGCGCTGGTGATATTCGCCACCATGCGCTTGCCATTGTTCTGCGGACTCAGCATCGCGCCGATCACGCCCTGGCCGCGGTCGACGCGATCGACCGCGACCTCGAGCTTGGCGGTCAGCTTCTGGAGGTCGTCCAGCGTCTCTCTCATCGAAGCCAGGGTGAGCGTCTTTTCCTGCGGGTTGGAGGGGCCCCTGATAAGCTCAGCCAGGATGCCGTGACCCTCGTTGACCGAATCGAGCAACTGGCGCATCGAGTTGGAGATCGCGAGCACGTTGGCGACCAGGTCGCCGGTGCCGCGGGCCTGCAGCAGCGCCGCATAGTTGACCGGGTCCTGGCTCCTAATCAAAGCGTCGGCCTCCACCGACGGCGCATCGGGCGAGCCGGCGGTCAGCAGCAGGAACTTATCGCCCAGCAGGCCCAGCGATTCAATTTTGGCCACCGAGTCGGTGCGCACGCGCGCGACCGCGCTGGCTTCGATCCTGAGCCGCACGACGACGAAGTTGGCGCGCCGATCTTCGGGAAACTGGATCGAGGCGACCGAGCCGATGTTCACGCCCGAGAGATAAACCGGCGACCCGACCTGCAGGCCGTTGACGCGCTGGAAACGCGCCGTCAGCTCCTCGCTGCCGCTGAGCCATCGCAAGCCGCCGCCGATCGAAAAGATCGCGCCCGCCAGGATCGCGATTCCGAGCACCATCACGATCCCCACGCGCAGTGCATGACCGCCTTGTTGTTCCGCCATGGTTTGAACCCCCCTGATAACGCGCCGCGCGCCGGTTTTCAGAACGCGGCCTTGAGAAACTCCTGCATCAGTTCGTCGCGCGTGCTGTGCACTTCCTGCACGGTCCCCGAAAATCGTATGCGCCCATGATCGAGCAAGGCGAAACGGTCGCCCACCGTGAATGCGCTTTTGAGATCGTGCGTCACCACCACCGAGGTGAAACCGTGCTGCCGCTGCATGCTGCGGATCAGCTCATTGATATGCATGGTGACGATCGGGTCGAGTCCGGTGGTCGGTTCGTCGTAGAGCACCGCGCGCGGCTCCAGCGCGATCGCGCGCGCCAGCGCCACCCGCTTCTTCATCCCGCCCGACAACTCCGCCGGATAAAGCCGCTCGGTGCCCTTCAGATCGACCATCGCGAGCAACTCGGCAACGCGCGCGGCGATCTGCGGCTCGCTCAGTGGGCCGTGCTCGCGCAGCGGATAGCTGATATTTCCGTATACGGTCTGCGAGTCGAACAGCGCGCCGAGCTGAAAGACCATTGCCACCTTCCGGCGCACGTCGTAGAGCTGGTTTTCATCCAGCCCGCTGAGCGAGCGCCCGTCGATCCAGACCTCGCCGCGGTCGGGCGCGACCAGACCGTTTAGGTGGCGCAGGATAACGCTCTTGCCTTCGCCGCTGCCGCCCAGCACCACCAGCGTCTCGCCCTCGTGAACGTCGAAGTCGACGCCCTGCAGGATGGGCTTGCCGTTGAAGCTCTTATAGAGCCCGCGCACGCTGATGTACGGACGCGTCTCGTCTTTCATCCGATCGCCATGAACAGCTTGGTCAGGAAGAAATCCGACACCAGCACGCCGATCGACGCGGCCACCACCGCCGAGGTTGTCGCGCGCCCCACGCCGTCGGCGCCGCCGCTTGCGCCGAGTCCCTTGCTGCACGCGATGATCGAGATGAGGTAGCCGAAGAACACCGCCTTGCCAAGCCCGCTGGTCAGATCGCCGAGCTGCGTGTTCTGAATCATCGAGGTAAAAAAGTAGCCGGCGGTAAGTCCCAGCTGGGTGACCGCGATCAGCAGTCCGCCGACCAGCCCAACCGCGTCCGAGATGACGGTCAGCACCGGCAGCATCAGCACCGTCGCCAGCACCCGCGGCACCACTAGCTTCTTGACCGGACTGGTCGCCAGCGCGCGCATCGCGTCGATCTGCTCGGTCACCTTCATGCTGCCGAGCTCGGCCGTGATGCCGGCGCCGACGCGAGCGCCGATCATCAGCGCGGTCAGCACCGGGCCCATCTCCCGAAACAGCGACAGCCCCATGATGCGGCTGATATAAATCTTGGCGCCGAAGCGGGCGAGGAACTGTCCCATCTGCAGCGCCAGCACCATCCCGGTAAAAATTGCGGTAAGATTGACGACGTTGAGCGAGCGCACGCCGACGCTGTCGAGCTGCTCGACCAGCAGACCGCCCTCGAACGGGCGGCGGAGCGCCTGACGGACGCATTCGCGAGTCAGCAGACCGATGTCGCCGAGTTGTTCGAGGAAACGCTTGAAAGCTTGACCCATCGTTTAGCCGCGGCCCAACGACGAGAGCGTAGGTGAAGCCGCGGGATGCGGCAACCGAGTAGCGACGCCGCGCGGGAGGAAATTGCGATGAGCACGCCGGATACCGATAGCGACGGAGCCCTGTTCGTCTACGGCTCGTTGCTTGACGCCGCCCATCGCGCAGCATTGCTCGGGCGCGAGGTCGCCGCGGCGCCGGCGCGGCTTGAGGGCTACGAGCGCCGGCGCGGCCGCTACTTCTATATCGTCGAGCGCGCTGGCGTCGGGACTCCGGGCATGGTGCTGAACGGACTTAGCGAGCGCGACTTCGCCGTGCTCGATCGTTACGAGGAAGTGCCACGTCTTTATACGCGGGTGAAAATCGAAGTCGCGGACGCGGGGAGTGGCGCGGCGCTCCGATGCTGGGTTTACCTGCCCACGCCGGCGCTGCTGGCGACGAAAGCGTGAGAGCGCAGCGCGGCGGTCAGGCTTTGACGTCAACCGGCTGCGGGGGGCGCCCGTCGGGTTTCTTGATCCCGAATTTGTCCAGGCGGTACTGCAGCGTGCGATAGCTCATCCCGAGCATCTTGGCCGCCTTGGCGATTACCCATTCCGCGCGTTCCATCGCTTGTAGGATCAGGTCGCGCTCGAGATTTTCGAAGTTGATTCCTTCGGCGGGAATCTCGAAGCGCTCTGCGCGCGCGCGTTCGGCGCCGCGTGCGGGCATCTTGCGCGCCAGGACTTCCTGCGGCAGGTCCTTGGGCATGATGCGGTCGCCTTCGCACAGCAGCAGCGCGCGTTCGATCGCCGATTCGAGCTGGCGCACGTTGCCCGGCCATGGATAGTCGAGCAGCACTTCCATCGCTTCGCGGCTGATCTCCTTGACCCGATTTTGCGCCAGGTGGGCGAAACGGTTCTTGAGCGCGTTTTCCGCCAGCAGCGGGATGTCCGAGCGGCGATCGCGCAGCGGCGGCAGCGTGATGGTGACGACGTTGATGCGGTAGTAGAGGTCTTCGCGAAAGCGTCCCTGGGCGACTTCCTCGGACAGGTCGCGGTTGGTGGCGGCGACCAGACGCACATCGACCCGGATCGATTCGTTGCCGCCCACGCGGCGCAGTTCGCGCTCCTGCAGCACGCGCAGAATTTTGGCCTGCAGACCGATGTTGAGGTCGGCGATCTCGTCGAGGAAGAGTGTCGACTTGTCGGCGCTCTCGATTAGCCCGATCTTGCGCTCGTTGGCTCCAGTAAAGGCTCCGCGCTCATGGCCGAACAGTTCGTTTTCGATCAGGCTGTCGGGAATCGCCGAGCAGTTGATCGCCACGAACGGGCGCGACCCGCGCGGCGATAGCTTATGGATCGCGCGCGCGATCACCTCCTTGCCGGTCCCGCTCTCGCCCTGGATCAGCACCGTCGAGTACGACGGCGCGACCTTGCGCACCACGCGGATCACGTCCTCGATCGCGGGATGCTGCCCGATGATGCCCTCGACCTGGAATTTGCCCTCAAGCCGCGTGCGCAACAGGATGTTCTCCTGCGTGAGGCTCGCGAACTCAGCCGCCTTGCCGACCGTCATCACCAGCTTTTCGCGGTCGGTCGGCTTGGTCAGGTATTCGAAACCGCCGCTCTTGGTCGCTTTGACCGCGCTCTCGATCGTGCCGTGCGCGGTCAGCAGCACGACCTGGCTGGCCGGATAGGTCTGGCGCACCGCGCCGAGCAGCTCCTCGCCCGACATCCCGGGCATCATCAGATCCGTCAGCACCACGTCGAAGCTGCCCAACGCGAGCTGCTCCATCGCACGCTTGCCGTTGGGCGCCTCGTCGACCAGGAAGCCTTCCTCGCGCAGGGTCTCGACGGTCACCTGCCGCTCCAGGTCGTTGTCCTCGACCACCAGTACCGACGGTTGGCTCATGTATGTCTACCTAGTGCGCTGAGCGGCAGGATGAAAGTCACCGTGGTGCCTCGTCCGGCCGGGTTGGAGCCGATTCTGATAGTGCCGCCGTGGCGCTCGACGATCGCGCGCGAGAAGAACAGGCCCAGGCCGATGCCCTCGCGCTTGGTGGTGAAGAACGGCTCGAAGACGTGGCTCGCGACCTCGGGGTCGATGCCCGCGCCGGTGTCAGAGAAGGTAATTACCTCGTTGTCGCCGTCGCGCTTGAACGCGACCTTGAGCTCTCCGCCCTCGGGCATCGCCTGGATCGCATTCGCCACCACGTTGATGAAACAGGCGTGAAGCTTCTCGGCGTCGACGTTTAGTATCACCGGCGCCTCGGCGCCTTGCTGGAGCGCCTGGATCGATTGGCTGCGCAGCTTGGAGTCCGACAACTCCAGCACGTTGCCGACCAGCGCGCGCACGTCGGTGGGCGCGGGATGGACCTCGATCGGACGGCCATAGTTGAGGAAGCTCTGGATCAGCTCGGAGAGGCGATGGATCTCGTCCTTCATGATTCCGAGCTGGCGTCGATAATTGTCCTGGTCGTTTTGCAATTGCGGCGCGTAGCGCGCGCGCAGCTGGTCGATCGCCAAGCTGATGAAATTCAGCGGATTTTTGATCTCGTGCGCCAATGCGCCGGCAAGCTGGCCGAGCGCGGTGAAGCGTTCGAGCCGGTTGAGCTCGGCTTCGCGCTCGCGCGCGCGGCGCAACTGGTCGACCATCTCGTTGAAGCTGCGCGTGAGCAATCCGATCTCGTCGCGCCGATGCGCTTCGGGCACCGGTTCGAGGCCGCGGGCGGCGATATTCTGCGCCGCGGCGGCGACCGCGTGGATCGGCTCGACGTAGCGATCGGCCAGCACGTAGGAGAAGACCAGTCCAATCGCGAAGATCGCCAGCGCGACCGTCAACAGATGGATGCGATGCTCCTCGAGCGGGCGGGCGAAGTCAGCGAAATCGGCCACTACCTGGACATAGCCCAGCAGGTGGTCCTCGACTTCGACCGGGATCAGGTAGACGGTCTGCTCGCCGGCCGGACCCACCGTGAACGCGGGCACGGGGAGCGGGTCGGCGGCGCCGTGCGCCGCGGGTTGCGCTGCCACGACGTGGACGGTGCCGCGATTGATCGCCTCGCCGATCAGCGCCGGGTTGGAGCTGTTGATGATCAGGTCCTTGCTCGACGCGATCGAGACTTCGAGCCCATTGTTGTGCAGCGAGTTGACGTAGTTCTGCAGGCGATCGCGATCGAACGTGCCGACCGAGGTCAGCTCTTGCACGCTTATCTGGATAGCGCTCGCTAGTTCCTTGACGTTGTCCTGGGTCGCCTCGACGATGCGGTTTTGAGTGTTGAGGCTGACCATCAATTCGGCGCCGAGCGTCAGCCCCAGCAGCACCACCATCAGCGCCATCAGCTTGGCTTTGAGATTAAGCGCCGGAAGTCTGAATTCCATGGTAAAAAGTTTCGTGACAAATAATTTCGCGACAGATAATTTCGAATCCGCCTATAGTCGCGGCGCGCCCGACTCCGCAAAAGTGCGCGCGAGCGGCGTGCGAGCGCAACCAGTATCGGCTAGGTCGGGGTTTCCTCGTGTTCGCGTGTGAACATCAGCATCCGCATCGCGATAACGCCGAGCGAGAGCGCCACCACCAGCCACACCAGTTTCTCGACCCCGCCGATATATCGCAGCACCACTTCGATCTCGTTGCCGAAGAGGTAGCCGAGCGTGACCACGATCGGCACCGAGATCACCGCGCCGGCCAGGTCATACAGAAAAAACCGCAGCGGGTTGACGCCGAACGAGCCGGCGGTCAAATAGACCAGCGCGCGCAGGCCGGCGACGAAGCGTGCGTACAGAATCGCCCGATGGCCGTAGCGCTGCATGAAACTCTTGAGCCAATCGATCTGGCGTTGCGAGCGAGGCCGCCCGATACCGAGGTACTTGACTAGTCCCGCGCCAAAACGCCGGCCCAGGAAGAACAGCGAGTTGTCGCCAGCGACCACGCCCACCAGCGCGACCGCCAGCGTCATCGGGTACTGGATGACGCCGCGATGCACCAGGAAACCGCCCGCCAGCAGCGCCACGTCCTCGGGAATCGGCAGTCCCATCCCGCACAGTATCAGGACTACCAGCAATCCAGCGTAAGTGAAGTGCTGGATGTAGACCGAGACCAGACCCGCCAAGCTTCAATTCCCTTGCGCGTAATGCTCGCGCAGAACGCGGCGGATCTGTTCGACCGGCAGCCCCTCATCCGCCAACTTGGCGGCCTCGAGCGCCTCGCCGGTGCAAACCGGGCAATGCCCGCCGTGCTCGTCGCGATAGCAGTCGAGCAGGTTCTGGTGGCCGATTTCCTTGTCGCATCCGCAGTAGCAATGAAGCTGCGCGAGCAGCGCCGGATTTTTCGCCGCGACCTCGTAGGCCTGGCGCGCCGCGCCGAAGAAGCGGGCGGGATCGAGCGTCGGGCGGTCGGCCTTGGCGCTCGCGGCCGCCGGATCGGCCGCCGAGCGCATCGTCCACGCGACCGCGCCGATCGACAGGACCGCCACGGCGGCCACGGCGGCGACTATCCATGTTCGCTTGCTTCGCTTGCTTTGTTTACCGCCTGCCGGCGGGTTTTTGGTCTTGGGCATGATGCTCACCCGATCACTCGGATCACTATAGCATTTCCACGACTTGCGGGTCGCGCCGCATGAAACTGTAGAGCGCGGCCGGGCGATGGGCGCCGCGGCGCGTAGCCGGCAAGCGGCGCAGGATTCCCATCGAGAGAATCCGCCGGCGAAAATTGCGCCGGTCGATTGGCCGCTTAAGGATCATCGCGTACAGCGCTTCCAGTTCCGCGAAGGTGAAGGTCTCAGGCAGCAGGTTACACGCGATATTGGTGTACTCGAGCTTCGCCTTGAGCCTTCCAAGCGCATATTGCGCCATCTGTTGATGATCATACGCAAGCGCGGGCAGAGCCGAAACCTCGAACCAACGGCCGTCCAGGTACTTGCCGCCCGGCGCCGCGGCACTGCGCGCGTCCGCGATCAGCGCCATGTAGGCCACCGAAACGACGTGGGCGCGCGGGTCGCGCGAGGGATCGCCGAAGGTGAAAAGCTGCTCCAGGTAGGCCTCGCCGATGCCGGTCGAGGCGAACAGCTCACGATGTGCCGCCTCGTCGAGCATCTCGCCCATCCGCACCAGGCCGCCGGCGAAGGCCCATCGCCCGCGCACCGCGCCGCGGCGCAACTGCACGAGATAGGTCTTGAGCCGGCCGCCCTCCACCGCGAAGACCACCGTGTCAACGGCGACCTTGGGCCGCGCGGCGCGATGGCTTCGCGCGGCGGCGATGCCGGCGGCTTCGCTCGCCCTTCGCGATGGCGGCGACGATTCAGAGTTCACCGGCGCAAGTATATCCGCCGGATTGCGTCTCGTTCAAAAAGGAAGGAATCTCATCCGCGCCGAGCAGTCCGGTAGATCTGAGAGCGAGAAGGGGGAAGAGACCGATCACGTCGCCGACCGTCTGGCGAATTCACGATGAACAAAGGCCATTGTCGTGGGATATCGCCCAGGATGTGCAGTCCTCTATCCTCAAACTCGATTCCCGAGCCGGGTACCAAATCCTTAGTGGTACCCGACACCCAGATCTCGCCTGGCGCCGCTGCGGCGAGAATCTGAGCCGCGATGCGAACCGTAGTGCCGTTCACCCAATCGTTTTGGAATTCGCATTCTCCGGTGTGCACACTCGTGCGGACCTGGAGTCTTAACTCCCGCGAGGCGTCACGCACCCTCAGCGCACAGCGAAGGCTCGGATAGGGCCGTCGAACGTCGCCACGTAGCGATCACCTGCAGCCTCGCGTCCACGAAAACGTCTCACTTCTCTCCGCACCAACGCTTGATGGCGCTCGAGGAGATTTCGCCAGGCGCGGCCCCCGAGATCGCTGGCTCGTCCCGCCGAATCCACGACGTCGATGAGCAACACTGTGGTGACGACTCCGGCCTTACGGGCATGCCTGGAGCCGGTCAGGAACTCCTCGACCGTCTCAGCGATCGTCTCGTGATCGCCAGCGTACAGGAGATGATCCACACCGGGCATCTCGACGTACTTTGCCTCAGGGATGTGATCGGCGAGATATCGCGCATGGCTCACGCCGATCGCTCGTTCTTCGCGGCGATGGAGAATCAAGGTTGGCACATGGATCGCGGGCAAGATGGGCCGCACGTCGATCTCCCACGACATCCGTAGGATCGCCGCGGCGGCCGCAGGGCTCGCCGCTTGGCGCATAAAGCGGGCGAATGCCTGTCGGTTCTCCTCGCTGGCCGCGAAGGTCGGCGCCCACACATCGAGACCGGGCCAGCCCTCGGCTCATCGCTCCTCGACCAGCGCCTCCAGTTGTTCGGGCGTATCGGCGAGCCGCGCGGCAAAGGTGTCATGCCATTCCTGCTTGGCGAAGGTCCCGTGCAGGATGAGCGCGACTGTCCGCTCCGGGTAGGTGGCGGCAAACAAGAGAGACATCGGCCCACCCTCGGAATATCCGAACAGCACCGCCCTTTCGAAGCCCGCCGCGTCCATGACCGCTCGCACGTCGTCCATGCGCTGCTCGAGCGTGGGCGGCTGGTCGAGGGGAAATGGGTCCGACATGCCGGTTCCCCGCTTGTCGAAGACTATCAGACGGCAGAAGGTCGCGAGCCGCTCGTAGAAGGCCGTCGAGGCGGGCAGCTCCCACCAGCCTTCCACGTTCGAGGTCCACCCGGGCACCATCACCAGGTCGACCGGACCATCGCCGACGACCTGATAGGCGATGTTGACGCTCCACTCTTGGCATACTTTGTCTTCGTTCGCGGGGTAGGCTGCCGCACATCGGCGGAGGCCCGATGAAGCGAAACCCACGCCGATGCGCGGTCTCGATGTATTGGGGCGAGCGCGGATCATCGGTGAGCGCTTCCCGTATCTCGCGAATGCATCTCGTCTATGCCGCATCGCTGACCGCCGTATCCGGCCACAGCGCCCTGAACAGTTCCTCTTTGGTGACGAGGTGCTTGGGCCGTTCCGCGAGGTAGCGCAGAACGGAGAAGCTCTTAGGCGTGAGCTTCACCACCTCTTGACCCCGCCACACTTGTTCCTCGGAGGCGTCGAGCCGATAGGGACCGAAGCGGAGTGCCTGTTCTGCCGCCATCTCTGCTAGCTCCTCCGAGCGGTCAGATGGGGCGCAACTTGTCAGAGAAATGTTCGAGTTCGATCAGGACTTCGCGCTCGGTTAGCTGGGATACTCGCACAAAACGCAACAAACGCACAATCGCGCGGCAAAGGAGGGTGATTGCTAACATCGCGAATTTCGCTTGGTTTTTTGGGCAGAGGGATGCATTGTAGCCAACGCTAACGTGATCGAGAGGGGGAGAATCAACATGAAAATTATCATAGTAATGGGTTTACTCGAGGGCTGCCTGATGTTCGTTGGTGCGATACAGGCGGTTGCGCAAGAAAAATCACCAGGTCTCGCTCAGATCGTGGCCTTAGACGAATGCGATCCAGTTACGTTCAACGCTGGCCGGTGGGCCCTGACTTTTGCAAGAACGTCACGCTCGGAGCGTTTACTACGCTGTCCGACCTATTTGCATTGGCGGAGGCTGTAACTCCCGATCCGGGCTGGGACTTCGAACCCGACAAGTTGACGATCAAGCGGGGGACCATCGTTTCCGTAGTCGACCAAGGCGGTGAGCCCCACACCTTTACCGAGGTGAAAGAGTTCGGTAACGGATTCGTACCGCAGCTCAACCCTGGCAGCGCGACAAGCGTCATTCCGGAGTGCTCGGGTGGCTTTAAAAACATCGCGGTGGCCAGGACGCGAATCCTTCAAGGTAGCCACCTTGATGTCACTGGCCTTTCGAAGGGCAAGCATCTCTTCGAATGCTGCATCCATCCCTGGATGCGCATGGAAATAGACGTGAAGTGATCCGCCGGAGCACCGCTCGCTCGCGGTTGCTCTCATTTGTTCCGTCCGAGCTGGACAAACGCGGCGAGCATGGAATTCCGGTTTTTCCGCTTCGGTTTTTCAGGATTTTCCGAGCATCTATCGGCTAGGGTAGGCGCTGGCCTGCGCAAGTAGTAGACCTTTTTTTCGCGGGTGCGGTTGTCGAGATGGTGCACCGTCGCTGACAAGACGGGAAATGGAAAAATGCGCTGCGCGAAGTGTGAAGCAGAAAACCGGGAGGGGCGCAAATTCTGCGCGAAATGCGGTTCTCCGCTTTACGCGCAGGTTGTTCCACAATGCAGTGCTTCGAACAAGCCCGCCGAGGTACTTCTGTCGGCGAATGCGGGGGTGCGCTGGCTGGCAATGCCTCAATCCGTTTCCATTAAGACGCCGCCTCGGTACTAAAGCGGCCGATCCTTCGAGATTCACGTCACGGCGGAGCAGCCAGATACTTCGATGACGATCGCACGGCGAGCGTAAGACGGTCACCGCGCTCTTCGCCGATATTAAGGGCTCGATGGAGCTGATCGAGGACCTCGACCCTGAGGAGGCGCGCCGGCTGGTCGATCCCGCGCTCAAGCTGATGATGGACGCGGTGCATCGCTACGAGGGTTATGTGGCGCAATCGACCGGGGACGGCATCTTCGCGTTGTTCGGGGCGCCCGTTGCGCACGAAGACCATCCGCAGCGGGCGCTGCTCGCGTCGCTCAAGATGCAGGAGGACATCAAGCGGTACGCAAGCAAGCTGCGCGAGGAGGGGCGCGCGCCGATCGAGATTCGCGTCGGGCTGAACACCGGCGAGATGGTGGTGCGCTCGGTCCAGACCGGCGAGCATCGCGCCGAGTACACCCCGATCGGGCATTCGACCAGCCTGGCGGCGCGGATGCAGGCGCTCGCGCCGACCGGGTCGATCGCGGTGAGCGAGCATACGCAGAAACTGGTCGAAGGTTACTTCGCATTCAAGTCGTTGGGGCCGACCCGGGTCAAGGGCGTGAGTGAGCCGGTCAATGTTTACGAGCTGATCGGGTTGGGACCGCTGCGCACCGGCTGCAGATGTCGACGCGGCGGGGGCTCTCGCGACTCTTCTGCCGCGCCGCGAGTCGAGGAAATGAAGCGCGCGCTCGAGCGAACCAAGGGCGCGCGCGGGCAGGTGGTGGCGGCGATGGGCGAGGCGGGGCTGGGCAAGTCCCGGTTGTTTTACGAGTTCAAGGCGGTAGCGCGGAGCGGATGCCTGGTGCTCGAAGCGTTCTCGGTCTCGCATGGCAAGGCCTCGGCCTATCTGCCGATTATCGAGCTGCTCAAAGACTACTTCGATCTGATCCCTGAGGACGACGAACGGCGGCGGCGCGAAAAGATCGGCGGCAAGGTACTGATGCTCGACCGGACGCTGGAAGATACTCTGCCCTACGTGTTCGCCCTGCTCGGGGTGGAGGAGACAGCGGGGATGCTCGGGCAGATAGCCGCGGACCTACGGCGTCGGCGTACGCTGGACGCCATCAAGCGGATTTTGTTGCGTGAGAGCCTCAACCAACCGCTGATCGTGATCTTCGAGGACCTGCACTGGATCGATGAAGAGACGCAGGCGCTGCTGAATCTGCTCGTCGAATCGATCGGCACCGCGAAGATCCTGATGCTCGTCAATTACCGTCCCGAATACTCACACGGCTGGGGCAGTAAGACGTACTATACACAATTGCGGCTCGATCCGCTGGGGCGCGAGAGCGCCGAGGAGTTGCTGGGCGCGTTGATGAGCGAGCGGTGGAGCTGAGGCCGCTTAAGCGCCTGATCATCGAAAAAACCGAGGGCAATCCCTTTTTCATCGAGGAGATCGTACAGGCGCTGTTCGATCAGGCGGTACTGGTCCGCAACGGCGCGGTCAAGGTCACTCGTTCAATGTCGGAGATCCACATCCCGCCTACGGTGCAGGGAATCCTAGCCTCACGAATTGATCGTCTGCCGGCGGACGAGAAAGGGTTCTTGCAGACGCTCGCCGTGATCGGCAAAGAATTCCCGCTCGGACTGGTAAGGGGTGTCACACACAAGCCGGACGAAGAACTGGAACGCATGCTTGCGGCCCTTCAACTTAGCGAATTCATCTATGAGCAACCTGCCTTTCCGGAATCTGCGTACACCTTCAAACATGCGCTCACCCAGGAGGTAGCATACGGATCGTTACTGATAGAACGACGCAAGAATCTGCATGAGGGCACGGCACGCCAGATCGAAGTTCTCTTCAATTCGCGACTGGAAGACTACTACGGCGATCTGGCTCACCACTACAGTTGCAGCGGCAACAGTTTGAAGGCACTAGAATACCTACAACTTGCCGCGCAACAGGCTATCGAACGATCCGCAAACACGGAAGCGATAAATCACCTCACCGCCGCTGTGCGCTTGTTGAATACGTTGCCGGGCAGTCCGCAGCGGGATCGGCAGGAATTGGACCTACAGACGATGCTAGGTCCGGTGCTGACCGCGAAGAAGGGCAACGGAGCTCCCGAAGTCGGAGCCGCATACCAGCGAGCGCTGGAATTGGGCCGACAATCAGGTGAGGACGCTCGGCTCTTTCCGGTGTTGTTTGGACTGCGATCCTTTCATCTCATACGAGCGGAGTTGCAACCGGCATTTGAGCTGGCACAGCAACTCGTGAGCTTGGCCGAGAACATGCAAGACTCGGCTCTTCTGGTGGAAGCTCATCTGGCGCAAGGAAATTCGCTGTTCCTTTTCGGGAAGTTGAGGCCTGCCTTGGAGCACTTCGAGCGGGCCATCAACCTTTACGACCCTCAGACACATCAGGCTCATGCATTGATCTATGGGCTAGATCCAGGAGTCTTTTGTCTCGCCCGGTCAGCGTGGCTCCTGGAGCTTCTCGGCCATTCGGATCAGGCTTCGAAAAAGATGGAAGACGCTCTGGCCCTGGCTTACAGGCAGTCTCATGCGTTTAGCTTGGCAGTTGCCCTGGTACACGTGATCGTAATCTCTTACCTTCGAAGGGAATGGCCTCCAGCAACAAGCGGAGACGGCGATCGCGGTCTGCACGGAGCAAGGATTTGGGAGCATTCTGGCGCAGGCAACTATGTATCGAGGATACGCACTTGCCCAGCAGCGACAAATATAAGAAGGAATTGCGATGATACGCGGAGGTTTGGACGCCCAGTTGGCTACGGGAGCCAGCCTGTTCCGACCGCTTTTTCTTTGTTTCCTGGCGGAGGCATGCGGGACGGCGGGACGCTTCGAGGAAGGACTGGCGGCCGTGTCAGAGGCTATCGCAATAGTGGGGAAAACAGATGAGCGCTACTCCGAAGCGGAACTGCATCGATTGAAAGGGGACCTGGTCCTCCGAAGTTCCGGCGTCGAAGCGGAGCCTGGCGTCCAAACCGAAGCGGAAGAATGCTTTCGGAAATCCATCGAGATTGCACGTCAACAAGAAGCCAGGTCGTACGAGTTAAAGGCGGTGACAAGTTTGAGCCGGCTGTGGAAGCAGCAGGGCAAGAAGGCGGAAGCGCGGCAGGCGCTGGCTGAGATCTACGGATGGTTCAGCGAAGGCTTTGAAACGCAAGATTTGATAGACGCTAAAGAACTTATCGAACAACTGTCCTAAAACATTCCGGAGGGGGTATTCAAAATGAGTAGTATAAAGCTGATTCAGATGTATGCGTCGCCCTGGGCTGAACGCGTTCGATGGGCGCTCAACTTCAAAGGCGTGCCATACGAAAAACAGGACTACCAGCCCGGGGTGGACGAAGAAGCAGTAAAAAAACTGACCGGGCAGGCCCAGGTTCCAGTGTTGCTGGTTAACGGCACGGTGATTCCCGACTCGACCGCGATCCTGAATTGGCTTGAGCAGAAACACCCGCAACCGGCGCTCATGCCAGCGTCCGAGAAAGATCGGGCGCAGGTGATGATGTGGGAGGAGCTGATGGACGGCGTCCTAGGACCTCAGGCGCGGATGCTCATCATCGGGCAGTTTCTGCGGGCGAGCGAGCCGGATCTGCAACAGGGTGGACAATACTTTGCGCAGAAGTACCAACACTACTCAGTATGCTGAGGAGCATGCCAAGGTCACGGTCGAGCGGATTTTGACGATACTCAAACATGCGCTCGATGGACATGAGTATTTAGTGGGCGATACTTTCACCCGGGCTGATCTCACCACGGCGAGTATGTTTCTGCTCGTGAACCCACCTCCTGATGACCTCTTCGTCTTTCCCGCGTCGATGCGCCCGATGTATACCCCGCCGCTGACCTCGAATTCAGCGTTTGCTCCGATCTTTGCGTGGCGAGACGAGATGTATCGAAAGCACCGGGGTGAGACAGTGAAGCCATAGCCACTGCTCAAGCAGTTAAACGATTAGCCGCGGCTGCCTACGCGCCCAGCTCGAGCATCCGCTCCAGCGCGCGGCGCGCTCCTTCCCGCACATCCTCGGGCAATTCGATCTCGAAGCGCAGGTTGCGCAGCGAATCGAGCGTGCCGCCCAGCGTGATCATCTTCATATAGCGGCAGAGCTTGCACGCCTTATAGAAGTGTTTGTTCGGAATCTCCATCAGCAACCGGTCCGAGAGCCCGCACTCGGTCACGATCAGAAACTTGTCCGCGTCGCTGCTTTCGGCATAGCGCACCATCGCGCTGGTCGAGAGCACCGCGTCGGCTAGCCGCAGCACGTCGGTGCGGCACTCGGGATGGGCCAGCACCTTGATTCCGGGAATCGCGCGCTTGACCCGCTCGACCTCCGCGGCGGTTATCTGGTGATGCACGTAGCAGTTGCCGTCCCACGAGATGATCTTCTTGCTAGTCTGGCTCTGCACGTAGTTGGCGAGATTCTGATCGGGAACGAAGAGCACGTGGCGGGAGTCGATCGCCTCGACCACCTTGAGTGCGTTGGCCGATGTGCAGCAGGCGTCGGATTCGGCCTTAACGTCTGCCGTGCAGTTGACGTAGGAGACGACTTTGAGGTCGGGATAAATCTCGCGCAACTCGGCCTTGCGCTCGGCCAGCGCTTCGGCGGTGACGCTCTCCGCCAGCGAGCATCCGGCCCGCAGGTCCGGCAGCAGCACCATCCGCTCCGGGTTGAAGACCTTGGCGGTCTCGGCCATGAAGTGGACGCCGCAGAACACGATGATTCCGGCGTCGCGGACCTCGCGCGCCTTGTACGCGAGTTCCAGCGAGTCGCCGATGAAGTCGGCGACCTCGAATATCTCGGGGCGCTGGTAGTTGTGCGCGAGCACGACCGCGCCGCGCTCGGCCTTGAGCCGGTTGATTTCGTCGATTTGGGCGGCGTAGCGCTCGCAGGCCGCCAGGTCGTAGCCGTCCTGCCCCAGGGCGGCGAGTTTCCGATAGAGCCGCGCGCCGGCAGTATTAGTCACCGTCGAGGGTTGGGCTTCAAGCATCATCTTGGATTCCCATAGTTTGCGTCAATCTGACACTTAGTCTATCAACAGGCCGACCGCGCCTGCAAGGGCAGTGAAACGCCCGTGCGCGCCGAAGCCGTTTTGAGGATCTGGGAGATTTCAGCCCAGGCCGAGTTGGATCTTGATCGCGCGTTCCGCGCCCCTCTTCGCTCGAAGCTCGAGCGTGACGCACGGATGGGGCAGGGAGCGTGCTTCTCTAGGAAAGGGCTAGCTATGGGTTGCGCTATTCGGAAAAAGCCGGTGCCGAACGGTATGCGATTTGCTCATACAATCGCCTCGTGAGACCAGCAAAACGTCAATCGCCGATAGCCGCCGTCGCGCGACAGATGCGCGCCGACGAAATCGCACCCCGTTCGATCGTGCTCTTCCTCCTGCTCTTATCGGCATTTATTGCGATCCTGACCCTGCGCGCGTACCTGCTTGCCCCGGTCGATTCGAGCCCCATTGTTAGCGCGGCGGCGGCGCCTCCGACCGCGCTCCTCGCCGCCAAATCTTCGTCGCTCCGGCCAAGTTTCTGACGCCTCTGACGCCGTGTCGGCCGCTTCTACCGCACCGCTGACTGTCGCAGGCACCACTTTGGCCTCGCGTTGATCATTTGA
Organism: uncultured delta proteobacterium; assembly: GCA_963810495.1. Lineage (GTDB taxonomy): Bacteria > Desulfobacterota > Binatia > Binatales > Binataceae > JAKAVN01. Next base: position 243,329 of record CAWENP010000008.1, on the reverse strand, counting down.
TCAGTTGGCCGGCCTTCCGGCGCTCGACGAGTCCGGTTGTTGGCGGCCCGCCGATTCGTTCTGTTAATCTCGCCGCACGGGCGCCCGGCGCCCGCTGATTTTCGATTCGATGTTTGGCATTGATTCTCTGACTTTTTCACTTTTCACTGGCTGAAAGGAATCGCGAGATGGCAGAGACGCTGGACCACGATGTAATCGACGCGGTGCGCCGCTTCGTCGACCGCGACGTTATCCCCGTCGCCTCCGAGCTTGAGCATGCCGACGAATACCCGCACGCGCTGGTTGCTACGATGCGCGAACTCGGGCTCTTCGGCGCAACCATCCCGGTCGAGCATGGCGGCCTCGGACTGAGCTTCGTCAGCTACGCGCGGTTGATGGCGGAGCTGTCGCGCGGCTGGATGAGCCTGGCCGGCGTGATCAACAGTCATCTCATCATGGCCTACATCATCACGCATCACGGCACCGACGAGCAGCGCAAGCGCTTTTTGCCCGCGATGGCGGCCGGCGAGAAACGCGGCGGGCTGGCGCTGACCGAGCCGCACGCCGGCAGCGACGTGCAATCGATCCGCACCAGCGCGGTCCGTCACGGCGACAATTACGTGCTCAAGGGCAGCAAGATGTTCATCACCAACGCCCGCCACGGCACGATGCTGGCCGTCGCGGCCAAGACCGATCCCAAGGCCAGGCCCGCCTACGCCGGAATCAGCATGTTCGCGGTCGAAAAGAACGAGCACGGGCCGACCGTCAGCCGCAACATCAAGAAACTCGGCTACAAGGGAGTCGACACTTGCGAGGTGCTGTTCGAGGAGCTCGAGGTTCCGGCTGGCAATCTTATCGGCGGCCAGGAGGGGCAAGGTTTCAAGCAGGTGATGAGTGCGCTCGAGGTCGGCCGGATCAACGTCGCGGCGCGCGCGGTTGGAGTCGGCCAGGCGGCGTTCGAGAACGCGATCCGCTACTCGCAGCAGCGCACCACCTTCGGCAAACCGATCTGCGAGCATCAGGCGGTGCAGCTGCTGCTCGCCGACATGGGGACGCGAGTCGAGGCGGCGCGCCTGATGGTGCAGAGCGCGGCTGAGAAGAAGGACGCCGGCGAGCGCTGCGATGTCGAGGCGGGGATGGCCAAGCTGTTCGCCTCGGAGGCGTGCGTCAAGGTGACGCTGGACGCGATGCGCGTGCTGGGCGGCTATGGCTACACGGCCGAGTTTCCGGTCGAGCGCTTCTATCGCGATGCGCCGCTGATGATTATTGGGGAGGGGACCAGCGAAATTCAGGCGCTGGTGATCGCGCGCGGCCTGCTCAATCGCAATCGCATCTGACGGCGAGCGCGCGATCGGATCGAGGCGAACCATTGCCGAAGCGCAACGCCGCGTGTAGCGCGTCCGCCATTTTTTTGGCGCTTCACTCACGAAAGTCTATGTTTTTATTGGCTATTTTCGACGGCTCGCCTTTTGCTCGATAGAGCCTGCGGAAGGATTCTTCGATAAGCGCCGGAGGCCGCGTGCGGCTTCGCAGTGAGGTGGCGGGGGGCAGTCGGAACCGTTTTGGTTTCGCTTGGCCGGGAGCCGCACGGACCGCAAGGGGGGACGGCGATCGAAGAACTCCGACCCTGTTGAGCCAAGGCGGCAACGAGAGCCAAAGGGGGCGGGCGGCGTTTGTTAAACCCCATCCGCAAGCGGTCGGCGACCGCTGCGCGGCTGACGGTGGTGCTGTTGGCGGGATGGACGGCTCTCGTTGTCGCTCGGCCACGGGCCGCGGCGAGTCCGGCGGCCGATGCGCCGGACGCGCAGCAGGCCGGTCGCGAGCAGCCTGGGTCCACCGTCTCGACTGCGCGTCCGGCAGGCGTCGAATCCACACTTTCACGCGAGACCTCATTTTCTCGACGAATCGCGGGACACGCCGACCATGCCGTCGCGCACGCAATGATAAACTTCAGCGCGCTCGCCCATGACGAAGCGCGCGGTCTCCTTGTGCCGGCGGGCCGTCATCGCGGCGTACGCCCGCAAGCCAACCCCTTTGTTGCGAGCCCGGCCCTCGTTGACGTGCAGCGAGTGCAGCGGAAGAAACCGGCGATGCTCACGCCCGTCAGAAGCCTGGCGGACGAAACGCTCAACGGGTTTGCGGGACTCGGCGACAACGACACGGCGATTCCACCCGACGCCGACGGCGCCGTGGGACCGGACCATCTGGTGCTGGCGCTCAATAGCCAGATCGAAATTCAGACCCGCGCGGGAACTCCGATAAGCACCGCCAGCACGCTCAGTTTCTGGTCCAGCCTGGGCGTCGGCTCCATCACCGATCCGCGAGTCATCTACGATCCGTACGGTCAGCGATGGATAATCATCACTGCGGGTGACCCACAGACTTCAGGCTCGGCGATCCTGATTGGCGTTTCGCAGAACAGCGACCCGACCGCGGGCTGGAATCTCTACCGTGTGCCGGTCGATTCCACGGGCCAGCTATGGGGCGACTTTCCCATCGTTGGGTTCAACAAAAATTGGATCGTGGTCGGAATCAACCTGTTCACTATCCAGGGAACCTTCTTCGAGTATGAGAACATCTATGCTTTCGACAAGGCGAACCTCTACGCGGGTGGTTCCGGGCTCTTTACATTACTACAGGACGATACCGGCGGCTTCTCGATGAATCCGGCGCTAACTTATGATCCTAATCTCGCGACGCTCTATCTTTTGGAGTCATGGAGCTCGGCCAACGGTCTGCTGCGGATGAGTACGATCACCGGCGCGGTCGGTTCCGAGGTCCTCACCACAGGCGTCGCGTTGCCGACTTCACCGCAGCCGTGGCAGGCGGTCGAACCGACGCTCAACTTCGCGCCGCAGCTGGGATCGACCAAAGATATCGACATGGACGACGACCGGCTGGATTGGACGGTCTATCGAAACGGCTCGCTGTGGACGGCGCAGACCGTATTTCTGCCTGCCAGCGGCACGCCCAATCGATGCTCGGTCCAGTGGTGGCAGATCGACACAACAGCGGGCGACCTAGGCGGAATCCAGCAGCTTGGGCGGATCGACGATCCGACTGCGCAACAGTTTTTCGCCTACCCGTCGATCGGCGTCAATTCGGAAAACGATGCGATGGTCGGATACTCGCAGTTTTCGGCGGCGCAGTACGCGGGCGCCAGCTTCTCTATGCGGATGGGTACTGACGCGCCCAGCACATTGCGCGCCGGCACCGTGCTCAAGGCGGGCGAGGCGCCCTACTTCAAGGACTTTGGCACCGGGGACAATCGATGGGGCGATTTCAGCAGCACGGTCGTCGATCCGCTCGACGATCTCAGCTTATGGACGCTCCAGGAGTACGCGGCGACCAACAACGATTGGGGCACCTGGTGGGGCGAGGTCTCCATAGGAGGCGCGACGCCGACGCCGTCTCCCACGCCGACCGCGACGCCGACGCCCACGGCGGCCGCGACGCCGACGCCCACGGCGGCCCCGACGCCTTCGCCTTCGCCAAGCCCATCACCGTCGCCGACGCCGCATCCAACGCCCACGCCGACGCCGACGCCTTCGCCAAGTCCAACGCCATCACCGTCACCGTCGCCGACGCCGCACCCAACCCCCACGCCGACTCCGACGCCATTTCCATCTCCGACCCCGACCCCAATTCCCACTCCAACGCCAACGCCAACGCCTTCGCCCACTCCTACGCCGTCACCGGTCCCGACCGCGACGCCCACTCCGAGGCTGACGATCGCCGCCACGACCTTGCCGACTGGCATGGCGGGCGTCTTTTATCACGCCTCGCTGGGGCTGAGCGGTGGGACACCACCCTATCTCGTCTTCGTCAGTGCGGGCGCGCTGCCGCGCGGGCTCTCGCTCAATACCTTCAGCGGCGAGATTAGTGGAACGCCGGGCGCCGCGGGCGACTCGAAATTCATGGTCTACGTCACTGACCGGAGCCACGAATCGGCGAGCCAGGCCTTTCAGATATCCGTCACCCGCTAGTCTCAAATCCGCGCAGCCCAAGTCTCATCCACATCGCCACTCCCGCTTCGACGGAGTCGGGTGCAGCGCGCACGATTTGTGTCTCGGACTCGATACAGCATCGAAGGATCGCGGCGGCAGCTATGGGCGTTCGCATCTGAGACACCCTGAGGCGAGGATCGCCGCGCGATAGCCCGTACTCGTTCGCACATTTCGGTTCGAATCGAAGCATGCGCGCTTTTATGCGCCTTTGATGTCTCGTCATATGCGCCGGCCTGATCCGAATTCCAACACTGATCGTGTGTCAGAGATGAAAATGGCGCGCGTGGCCTTGTCATTGCGCTTCATAGCCTCGAAACGAGAAGGCCCGATCCAGCGAAGGCGGGCTCTAGAGGCTAGCGAAAGTGACAACTACCACGCAGCGGATTCGGCAACTCATCTTGTCGGCGGCGATCGCGCTCGTAAGCGTCGCCGGCGTTCAGACCCTAGCCGCAACGGCTCCTGTTCAGGTAACCGGGACGGCAGGGAAGGCCGCGCAGCACGCTTCGTTCAACTTCAAGGCGCTAGCCCGTGAAGAGGCGCTTGGCCCGATGCCGCTCAATGAGCATCGTACAATTCTTCGCCCGGTCGCCCCGCGAATCGAAAGCGCCACAGAGAGTGAGGGGGCGCCCGCCGCACCTGAGAGCGAAGCGCAGGCGCCTGCGATGTCGACCCTACAATCGCTCCCGCCCGTCAATAGCTTCGCGGCGGTGGCCGACAACGGCACGGTGATTCCGCCCGACGCCGAGGGAGCGATCGGACCCCATCATCTGATGGAAGCGCTCAACAGCCAGGTCGTGATCCAGGACAGGTCGGGCAACGTTCTGAGCGCAATCACCAACTGGACATTCTGGTCGTCTCTGGGTGTGACCGAGTCATTCGACGCACATGTCCTTTACGATCCGTATGCGCAACGCTGGATCTTCTCATCCGCCGCCGGCGAGATGTCCTCAAACGGGGCCGTCCTGATCGGTGTCTCGCAGACGAGCGATCCCACCGCCGGCTGGAACATCTACAAAATAAACCTTGGTTCGTCAGTCAATTGGGTCGACTATCCGACCCTCGGCTTCAACAAGAACTGGATCGTCGTGCAGGCCAACATCTTCACCATCGCGGGCAACAATTTCGTCAACTCGACCATTTGGGCTTTCGACAAGGCGGACCTTTACGCGGGCGGCACGGGCAAATATACGGTGCTCACACCGACCGATGGGTTTACCCAGGTTCCAGCCACCACGATGGACCCCAATCTTTCGACCATGTACCTGCTGGAGCAGAGCAGCTCAGGTTCCGGCAAGCTGCGGGTCGACACCATAACGGGCCCAGTCGGGTCCGAGGTGTTGACAAGCGGCGTGGCCTATCCCACCGGGCCGTCGGCCTGGCAGGAGTTCTCACCGGTCATTAATTTCGCTCCGCAACTCGGCTCCAGCGAGAACATCGACACCGAGGACGGGCGCATCCAGAGCTGCGTGTACCGCAACGGCTCGCTGTGGGCCTCGCATACCGTCTACCTTCCCGCCACTGGAACTCCGACTCGCACTGCCGCGCAATGGTGGCAGATCAACATGAGCGCCTCGGCGCTTGGCCAAGTGCAGCAGTTCGGACGCATCGACGATCCCACTGCCGCCAACTTTTACGCCTTCCCGACGCTGGCCGTTAATCAGTACGGCGACGTGATGTTAGGCTATACACACTTCGGGACCGGGATATATGCGAGCGGGGCTTACTCGATGCGCCTGGCGAGCGACCCACCGAATACGATGGAAAGCGAGGTGATGCTGAAGGCGGGTCTGGCGTCCTACTTCAAGGACTTCGGCACCGGCGAGAACCGATGGGGCGACTTCACCGCTACCGTGGTCGATCCGGTCGACGACACCTCGATGTGGACGATCCAGGAGTACGCCGGTCAAAGCAATATGTGGGGTACGTGGTGGGGCTCGATAACCCCTGGCGCGTCGGCCGCGACGCCGACTCCGGCCGCGACCGCGACGCCCGCCCCTGTGGCGACGCCGACACCCAAGCCGACCGCGACACCCACTCCGGCTCCCACACCGATTCCGACACCGACGCCGACTCCATCGCCGCTCAGGATTAGCGCCCCCAAGACTTTTCCCAGCGCACATACCACGGTGCTCTATGACGCATCGCTTGGCATCATCGGTGGCCGCGCACCCTACACGATCGCTCTGGTCCTGGGCCATCTGCCCCCGGGCCTCTCGATCAGTCAATCCGCCGGCGCGCTTACGGGAGTCCCGACCAGGGCTGGCACCTGGTACCCGACTCTTCGAGTTATCGACGCATCGGGAAACCGGGTGCGCAAGCAAATCTCGTTGACCGTGTGGAAGGTCACCGCCGCATACTGTGTGCGGACGCTGCTGTGCAAGTCACCGTCAGCCGGCGAGGCGGTCACCTTGGGCGCCGAACGCTAAGGGCGAAACGGCAAAGCAACAGGGCAATGAAAAAGGGCCGGTCCGCAGGACCGGCCCTTTCGTTCGTCGCGGATAATCGCCTTACGGACAGGCTCCGCCGGTCAGGTGCAGCTGGGCGAAACCATGCGGATGGCAATCGTCAAACGAGAGGTTGAGCTGATGGAGCAGGTTGCGCAGAGTGTCCGGGTCCAACCCTGGCGGCATCCCGCCGTTGCCCAGCGCTTTGTTGGCGGCCGCGAGAATCTCGGAGATCGACATGCCGTCGAGCGAGGTGCCGCTGCCGCACAGATTCAGGTCGCCAAACGGACCACCCGGACCGGCGGTGACACCGGCCGCGCTGAAGTCGACGTTGAGTTCCAGCGCCAGGACTTCGCCGCCGAGATTGCCCGAGTGCGAGCTTGAGGGGTTGAGGAGACACGCGTTGAGCACTCCGGCCTGGCCGCCCGCGGGCAAGTAGTTCTGGATAGCCGCCGGCGAGGTGAAGGTCATCCCGAACCGATCGCTGGTGCAGGTGAGGCCGACGTGCACTCCATCGGCGCCATATACGGTGTCGAAGTTCTCGGTCAGGACGTTATGAGCCTGATTGCCCTCGCCGTTGCACTCGTCGTCGCCTGCCTGCACGAGGCTTTTCGCGGAGCAATGCTCTCCGCCGCCGCCGCCTTCGCCGCAGGTATGCGACCAGTGAGCCTCGCTGTAGGTACAGAACTCACCCTTGTCGAAAGGCGGTACGACCGGCGTCGGAGTCGCGGTCGGCGTCGGAGTGACGACCGGCGTAGGTGTCACGACTGGAGTCGGCGTTACAACCGGCGTGGGCGTGACCACCGGAGTCGGAGTGACTACTGGAGTCGGCGTGACGACCGGCGTGGGTGTGACGACCGGCGTCGGAGTTACGATTGGCGTGGGTGTCACGACCGGAGTCGGCGTGACCACCGGTGTGGGCGTCACGATCGGACTCGGAGACGGAGTGGGCGTCGCCGGGCCCGCATTGGCTGGTACGTCCTCCTGGTCGCAGGCGGTATCGTCGACACCCGTGCATACGCTGAAGACCTTGCTGAAGGTGCCCACCGCGAGCGTGATCGTGGTGTTGGGGCCGGTGATACCGGCGCAGTTGGTAATCGTACCGCCGCTGGCGCCGCCACTGACGACCGCGCTTACGTCCTGGGTGTTGGTACTACCATCGCTCATCGACGAGCCGTCAATCGACAGCGTCCCGGTACCGTTGAAGCTGGTGAAGCTGGTGAGCGTGGCGGTTCCGGTCAGCGCCGGATTGCCGGCATTTTGCGCGTCGCTCAGCGTGATGGTCTCGTTGCACTGCGCCGGCGTGGGCAGGAATGGTTGACGCGTCGCGGCGCTTTGCGACCATCCGGCGTCGTCTCCGTCGAGTGACACGCCCTGGCCGGCCGGACCGTCGTCGTCATCAACGTCGATGAGCCGTGACACGTTCAAGTCGGTTTGCCGAGCGTTGGCCACGCTGACGATGACCTCGGGCCGCAGTTTGGTTCCCGGCGCGATTCCCAGGATCGTGTTGTCGAAAGTCGCGGTATAGAACAGCCGTTTGGAGGCCCCGGCGGCCAGGTTGAACTCCGGCACCAGCGAGAAGACCGAGTTGTCGGACGCGTTGAAGAAGTCGACCGTGCCCGAGCCGCTGCTGGTGAAAAACGTGCCTTCCTTGACTGCTCGCCCGTCGATGGTGGTGGTGACCACATAGTTGCCCGGTCCGCCGCACGCCGAGTTCGGGTTGTTGCGCACGACGTTCTCGAGCGACGCCGTGGAAATGAAATTGCCGTATGTCGCCGCCTGGCCGAAGGTCGCGTCGGCCACGTCAATCGCGGCCGAGACCCATACCGTGCCGCAGGGGCGCTGCAAATTGACTATAATGTTGCCGAGCCTCGCCGGCTCGGTGCCAGTATTGGTTATTGCGAACTCGCCGTCGACCTCGATTATCTCGTCGCTCACCGAGACTTTGGTCACTCCGACCGTCCAGCTGGCCGTGCCGCTGGCGAAGCCGCCGTTTTTGGCGATCGACCAACTCGTATTGGTGGCGATCGCGCCGGTCACGCCGGCGTTGCCCAGCGTTATATTGGCCTGCGCGCGCGCGGCAGCGGCCCATCCGAGCTGGAGCAGCAGCAGCATTGCCGCGCTCGCCACGGACATGATCGCGTGCGACCGTTTTGCATGTGTCCGCACACGTCGCGGGTGGCGCTCGCTTTCGTTGACCGGGGCCAGACATAAGACTCGTCGCATTAGTAACTCCCTGCTCATCCGCTGTGCGCCTCGAACCGACTGACTATTGAAAGCCAATCCGTGAAGCCGCTGCGTGAAGTTTCTCCGTGACCCCCCGCGCCCGCGCCCCACCCATCCCGCAGACAAATCGCGCTGAAGCTTCATGCGGACGCTTTCACGCCGCTCGCATGCGTTTCGAAAACGCCGCTATGCGGGGGAGCACGTTGCGTGCCCAAGAAATGAGTTAAAATAAGGTCGGATTTGCTCGGTGAAGACGGAAACGGACTGGCTAGTGACGAGAAACTGGCTTGAAACAGACTCAGGGCGCGACAATATAATGGCGCTAGAGCGACCGAGCGCGCACCGTTCGGACCGCGGTCGCGTGCCCGCGGCCGACGTGGACTAGCGAATCGCTATTGTGGCTATCATCTGACGCATCACGCGGCGCATCACGACACCCGGTGCGCTGACGTTCGACGGGCCCGCAAGCGGCGCTATCGAAGCCACGCGAGCCACCAGCGCAGCAGCGTCGGCATCGCTCGGAGCGGTCCCGAAGACGCGATCCCACGCCGCCGTGGTGACTCCGAAATACAGCCCCGGAGTGCAGTGATGGATCAGATGGCGCGTGCGCATCCGGGCCTCGGCGCGGCAGAGCGGAGCGCAAAAGTGGATCCGGTAGTGCAGCACTTCATAGATCGCGAACCCGGCCAGGGTGCCACCGTAAAAAATCGTCCATTCGCGCGCGCCAAGGGCTGCGCCGACAAGCATTGGCAGCAACGCCGGCAGCCATGCGCCAAGCGCGAAGACCGCGCGCGGGTCGCGATGGTGAACGTGGTGGATCGGAGTCACGAAAGTCGCGAACCGATGGCCCATCCAGCCGTGGATCGCATACTCAAGGAGGCTCCAGGTGACGAGGCCTGCGCCGAAAAGTCCGACAAATCCGAAAACTCCGACGGTACAAATCGCGCACGGCACACCAATATGGTAGAGCCGCGGACGACGCCTGCGCAATCCGCTTGCGCGAATGACGGTTGTCCCGCGACGCCACACAGAAGATTGCCGGGTTGGAGGCTGCCGGGGGAGGCAGCAGCCGCCTGGTCAAGCGAGGGCGGCGGGCGTTTGCTTAACGAGGCTTTTCTGATTTACTGGATGTTCGGATCTGCGGCCGATTCGAGCGGGACGCGAAGCGGCGTTGCCGGCGAAAAAGGGCTTGCGGCGCACGTCGTCTGAATTTAAGCCATCCGCTATCGTCTTAAACCTTATCGATATTGCTGTGTACAAGCGGGCTGACACGAACTTTGCTATCTCCAGGAGGAGAATGAATGTTTAAGAAGGTCGCCGCGGTCTCCTGCGGCGTGTTCCTGGGTATTTTAATTGCGTTTGCGCGCGCCGGGGCTTTCCCGTTCTGGAGTTCCAACTCACCGCACCAGCAGGGTAAGTCCCAGTCGGCCCCACCCGCCGAACGAACCGCCCAAGCGGAGACAAATTCACAGCCCGCGCCGGCCAATCAGCCCGAACCCAACGAAACCAGCGTTCAGATTCCTTCCTTCGCGCCGTTGGTCAAACGAGTCATGGCGTCGGTGGTCAACGTCAGCGTGGTGCAGCAGGTCAAGTCCGGATCGCCGTTCGGCGGGTCCGGCGACCAGGCTGGTCCGGGCGACTCGCCTGACGGACCTGACTCACCGGACGGGCCAGGAGGGCCGGGTGCTGGACCGGGTGGACCGAGTGGACCTGGCGACCAGGGACCGGGCGGGCCGTTCGGCCAGCAGCAAAACCCCTTCGACCAGTTCCGCCGGTTCTTCGGTCAGATTCCCCATGAGTACAAGCAGCACGGGCTCGGCTCGGGCGTGATCGTATCGCCTGACGGCTATATCCTGACCAACAATCACGTAGCCGGACACGCCGACGAAATTCACGTCCGGCTGCTCGACAAGCGCGAGTTTACCGCCAAGGTCGTCGGCAAGGATCCCAAGACTGACCTCGCGCTGATCAAGATCGACACCAAGCAGCCGCTGCCGGTGGCGCCGCTCGGCGATTCCAACTCGGCGGAGGTCGGCGACTGGGTAGTCGCGATTGGCAGCCCGTTCGGTTTCACTTCGACGGTCACGGCCGGAATCATCAGCGCCAAGGGCCGCGCGCTCGGCGGCAACTACGACGACTTCATCCAGACCGACGCGTCGATCAACCCGGGTAACTCGGGTGGCCCGTTGTTCAATGCCAAGGGCCAAGTGATCGGTATCAACACCGCCATCTACAGCAGTACCGGCAGCAACGCCGGGATTGGCTTCGCCATCCCGATCGACATCGCCAAGCAGGTAATGCAGCAGCTCAAGGACCATGGCAAGGTGGTGCGCGGTTGGCTGGGAGTGGAAATTCAGGAAGTCACGCCTGACCTCGCTCAATCTTTCAACCTGTCCACGCCCGAGGGCGCGCTGGTAGCCAACGTCGAAAAGGAGGGCCCGGCGCTCAAATCGGGCATCCAGCGTGGCGATATCATCGTCAAGTTCAACGGCCTGCCGGTGCAGGATGAGCATCAGCTTCCCGAACTCGTGGCGCAGACGCCGATCGGCGATACCGTGCCGGTCGAAGTGATCCGTAACGGTAAGCATCTCACGATCCCGGTCAAAGTCGCCGAACTCAAGGAAGAGCAGCTCGCCAGCGCCAAGAGCGAGGAGCCAGGCTCCAACTGGGGTCTGCAGGTTCAGTCGATCACGCCCGAGATCGCCAACCAGCTGAGCCTCAACAACACCAAGGGCGTGGTGGTCCGCGGTGTGCAACCCGACAGCCCGGCGGCTGACGCGGGAATCCAGCAGGGCGACGTCGTGCTCGAGGTAAACCACGCGAAGGTCAACACGGTCGACGATTTCCTGTCGGCCGCCAAGCAGGCCAAGAAGGACAAGAACTCGGCGCTGCTCCTGGTGCAGCGCGGCAACGCCACGATGTACACGGTGATCAAGCCGGCCGGCTGAGCCGGAGCACCAGGATGTTCACGGTTCCGAAACCGTAGAGCTGAGCTGGGCCGCCAACGGCCCTTCAAGAGGTAAGTGAAAAACGGCGGGCGGTCCTCCGAGCAGGGGGAGCCGCCCGCCGCGTTTCGTTCTGGGCGATCGGCCGGTTACCAAACCGAAGAACTGAGATGACATGCCAACGGGCCTTTCAAGAGGTCAGTGAAACAAGTTCTATTTGGAATCGCGGTGCGATAGCATTCCGCCACGCATTCCGGTGACGACGCGTCATCCGGCGCGCGGCGGCGGATTCGGTGGCGGATTGTGATTGAGGCGGGGTGTCTGACGGTTCGCGCGGGGTTTTTCTCGATGGCAAAACGGCGGCGGCGGCGGTCACGCTCCAAGCGCAAGCGTCCCAGCCTGATCCTGATTGCGGCGTTGCTCGTGCTCGCCGCCGGCTTCATCACTCGGCGCGTGCTCGCGCCGCGTGCGATGCATTTCCTGACCCATCGCTCCGCGACACTTCCGCCAGGGCCCGCGATAGCTGGTGACCCTGAGTCGGGCCAGCCGTCGCAGTCGGTGCAGCCGTTGCAGCCGGCGCAGCCTTTGAATGACGGTACGGGCGAGCGCCTGACTGACTCGGACCGCCGGGCGCTCGACCAGGTTGTGCGGCAAAGGAGCGGCAGGTAGGCCGAGCCCCAACGGATGGCTTCGTGGCTTCAACTCAGCGACGATATCGGTCTCAGGGTCGAGCTCGAGCGTCCGCCTAAGCGCGTCGTCTCGCTGGTGCCGAGCTGGACGCAGACGCTGTTCGCGCTCGGCGCGGGTGAGATGCTCGTCGCGGCGACGCGCTTTTGTGTCGAGCCGGCCGAGGCCCTCGCCGCGATCCCCAAGATAGGCGGCACCAAGAATCCCAATTTGCGCGAGATCGCGAAACTCGAGCCCGACCTGGTGATTGCCAACGCGGAGGAAAACCGCCGCGAGGATATCGAGCGTCTGCGTGAGCAGGGTGTGCCGGTGCTCACCACCTACCCGCGCACCGTGCCGGGCGCGGTCGAATCGATCCTGCGCCTGGGTCGTGCGCTGGACCGCGAGCCGCAGGCGGCCGCGCTCGCGCGCGAGATCACGCTCGCGGTCAGCGGAATCGAGGCCGGGCTCGGCGTGTGGAGCAAGCTTCGGCTGCGCGTGTTCTGCCCGATTTGGAAAAAACCCTGGATGACCTTCAATGCCGACACCTACGCCCATGACGTGCTGCGCATGATGGGCTTCAACAACGTCTACGCCGCCGCGGGCGAGCGCTACCCGCGCACCACGGTCGAAAAGGCCGTCGAGCATCGCCCCGATATCGTGCTGCTGCCCGACGAGCCTTACGAGTTCGACCAGGGCGACCTCGAAGAAATGAAGGCGATGCTGCCGCCCGCGCTGGGGCGCCGGGTGCTGCTGATAAGCGGGCGCGATCTGCATTGGTACGGCGTGCACATGGTCGAGGGGCTGCGCGCGCTCAACGAGCGGCTCTCGCGGCTGCGCGCGGCGGTGGTCTAAAACGACCGGCGCGACGCCGCGAACGGCCGGGGCGCAGGGTTTGCGCGCGTGGACGCGACGATTTAAAGGAAGTACATCATCATCAAGGCACCCGCTCGCGTCTTTGACGCGTGTGCGCCTTTAGCGAAGGAGACACTGCAAGCTCATGGCTTCAATCACACCGCTCAGCGGTATCAAGGTTATCGACCTCACCAAGCTCGCTCCCGGCCCCCATTGCACGATGATCCTCGGCGACCTTGGCGCGGATATCATCAAGGTCGAGGAACCCGGGGCGCCGACCGGACGGCGCGCCGAGCAGGCCGCCGCCTCGGGCAAAACGCAGCGCCCGGCAACCGGCCTCGGCGTGCACAACGCGCTTGGGCGGAACAAAAAATCGATCGGGTTGAATCTCAAGAGCGGGGCGGGGCGCGAGGTCTTCCTGCGCCTGGCGCAGCGCGCCGACGTGGTGGTCGAGGAGTTCCGCCCCGGCGTCGCCAAGCGGCTGGGGATCGACTTCTCGATGCTCTCGGCGCGCAATCCGCGGCTGGTTTATTGCGCGGTGACCGGCTTCGGCCAGACCGGGCCGTATCGCGACTTCGTCGGCCACGACCTCAACTATATTGCACAGGCGGGAGCGCTATCGATGATCGGGCGCAAGGACCAGCCGCCGACGATTCCGCAGAACCTGCTCGCCGACTACGCGGGCGGTGGGTTGCACGCGGCGATCGGCGTGCTCGCGGCGCTGCTCGCGCGCCATCAGACCGGCCGCGGACAATACGTGGATATCGCGATGCTGGACGGGACGATGCTGCTGATCGCGCAGGCGCTCTCCAATCATTTTGGCAAGGGATGGATTCCGCGGCGCGGCGCAACCACGCTCGACGGCTCGGCGCCGTATTACAACCTCTATCTGACCAAGGACGACAAATACATCACGATTGGTTCGGTCGAGCCGTGGTTCTACTCCAATCTGTGCCGCGCGCTTGGCACCGAGGAATATATCCAGGACGAATACAACAGCGCCCGCTTCGACGAGATCAAGGCGCGCTTCGCCGAGATCTTTAAAACCAAAACGCGCGACGAATGGTGGGAGGTGCTGACCAAAAACGATATCTGCGTGGGCCGGATGCTGACGCTCGACGAACTCGAGCACGATCCGCAAATCCGCGCGCGCAACATGATCGTCGAGGTCGAGGCGCCCGGCGGCGAGAAGATTAAGCAGGTCGGAATTTCGGTCAAGCTCTCCGAGACCCCCGGTTCGATCCGCTCGCTCGCGCCCAAGCTCGGCCAGCATACCGACGAGATCCTGACCGACCTCGGCTACAATCAACACGATATCGAGCGCTGGCGCGCCGAAGGCGCGATCCGTTAATGGCGCGATCGGTGTGAGGAGAGTCGCGATGGCCGAGTTACCCGAGTCGCCCAAGCTGCCATTAACCTTCATTCGCGGCCCGTACGAGCCGCTGCTGATCGATCATGCCGAGGGCGCGTGGCTCTACACCGCCGACGGCGGGAAGATCCTCGACGCGGCGGCCGGCGCCGTGGTGACCAATATCGGGCAGGGGCGCGAGGAAATCGCGCAACTGATGGCCGAGGAGGTGCGCCGCGCCAACTACGTCGTCCCGATCTGGTCGACGCCGCAGCGCCAGCGGCTTGTCGAGCGGCTCGCGCGATGGACTCCGCCGGGCCTCACGCGCTTTTTCTTCACTTCGGGCGGATCGGAGGCGGTCGAAGCGGCGCTCAAGTTCGCGCTGATGTATCACAAGGTCCATGGCCGCCCGCAGCGTACGAAAATTATCGCGCGCGAGGCTTCTTACCACGGCAATTCCATCGCCGCGCTCTCGGTGGGCGGCAGCCTGCGCCGCGCCGACTACGAGCACGTGCTGTTCGACTGGCCGAAGATCAAACCCTCGTACTGTTACCGCTGCCCGTGGGACAAGACCTACCCCGGATGCGATATCGATTGCGCCAATGCGCTCGAAGACGAGATCAATCGCCACGGCGAGGACACGATCGCGGCGTTTATAGCCGAGCCGATGATGGGTTCGGCGGGCGGCTCGGTGCCGCCGGTCAAAGAATACTGGCCGCGCCTTGCCGAAATCTGCCAGCGCCACGGCGTACTGCTGATCGCCGACGAAGTGATGACCGGTTTCGGGCGCACCGGACGCCGTTTCGCCGTGGACCATTGGAACGTCATCCCCGACATCCTGGTCGGCGGCAAAGGACTTACCGGCGGCTACATGCCGATGGGCATGATCGCGGTGCAGGAGAGCCTGGTCGAGCAGTGCGAAGCCAAGGGCGCGGACTTCATGTTCTACACCTACAGCTCGCATCCGACTGCCTGCGCGGTCGCCGACCGCGTGCTCGAGATCATGGAGCGCGAGCATCTGGTCGAGCGCGCGGCCGAGTTGGGCGCGCGGCTGGGCGCGCAGCTCAAGGAGGAACTGTCGGGGCATCCGATGGTCGGCGATATCCGCGGCACCGGGATGTTCTGGGGGGTCGAGATGGTGCGCGACCGCGCCTCGCGCGCGCCGTATCCGGTGGCGATGAAGGTGGCGAGCAGGGTGGTCGCGGCGGGGCTCAAGCGCGGGCTGTTCGTCTATCCGGCGACCGGGATGGCGCGGCCGGGCGGCGACGCGGTGATGGTCACGCCGCCGTTTGTGATCGGCACCGACGAGATCGAGTACATCGTGAGCCACCTGCGCGCGACGCTCGACGACGTGCATCCGAATCTGCAGTAGGCAATTCGCGCGAAGCGACGAGCCTTCGTCGCGAGGTTTGTAACCAGCCTCTTGCGGCTGCGACTGCTTTCTATTGGATTATAGGGCTGGTCCCGCGCGCGCCGCCCAAGCGGGCGCGCGCGGAATGGTCCGGGCCGCTGCGCGCGGCCAGAGGAGACGCTATGGCGGATATTGTCACCGATATAATTGGGCCCACGTCGAACTACTTCTATTCCCAGCGGCTCAAGCTTCATTACGTCGACTGGGGCAACGCGGACAAGCCGATGGCGATCCTGGTGCACGGCGGACGCGACCATTGCCGCAACTGGGACTGGGTCGCGCTCGAGTTGCGCCGGCACTTCCATCTGATCGCTCCCGACCTTCGCGGCCATGGCGATTCCGATTGGGCGATCGGCGGCAGCTACGCCATGATCGATCACGTGCTCGATCTCTACCAGTTGATGAACGCGACCGCCGGCGGGCCCGTCACTCTGATCGGCCATTCGCTGGGCGCGGGCGTCGCGCTGCAGGCGGCCGGCGTATTCCCCGATTCGGTCAAGGCGCTGGTCGCGATCGAGGGTCTGGGACCCCCCTCCGCGATGCTGCGTGAGACGCCGGCGTACGAGCGTATGGAGAGTTGGGTGGGCGACATGCGCGCGCTCGCCCAGCGCAAGCCGCGCGAGTATCCGAATATCGAGCAAGCGCTGGAACGGCTGCGCGTCGCCAACCCGCATCTGACTCTCGAACAGGCGCGCCATCTGACGATCCACGGCGTGCGGCGCAACGAGAACGGCACCTACTCGTGGAAGTTCGACAACTACACGCGCGCCCATTCGCCCTACCTGTTCAACCTCAAGGACGCGACCGAAATCTGGAGCCGCATCCGCTCCCCGACGCTGCTGGTGCGCGGCGACGAGTCGTGGGCCGGTGACTGGGAGCGCGACGGGCGCCTGGACTCTTTCCGCACCGCCGAGCTGGTGACGATTCGCAAGGCCGGCCACTGGGTCCATCACGATCAACTCGCGGAGTTCCTCGCCGTGGTCCATAGCTTCCTCGGCCTCTAACGCAAGGCCCGGTGAGACGCCGGGAACCACGCGCGGAGCGCTCGCGCGCGCGGGCAGGAAAGCCAGTCTGAACGAGGAGGGGATGTGGCTGATGCGGATATTGCGGCCGTTATCGCTACGCACTGATGAGTTCAACTACACGCTGCAGATTCTGCTGGCGGCGATAGTCGGGCTGCTGGCCGCGCTCGGCAATCTGGGTTTCAGCGCGCTGATCGAATTTTTCACCTGGGTATTCCTGGGCCTGGAGTGGGGAGCGCTCGGAATCGCGCAGGGCGGCCTGCGGCTTGGGCTGGTGCCTGTCGTGCTGCTGAGCGGCGGCGTTGGAATGATCCTGCTCGACCGCCTCTTTCCGGGCGACGTGCTCGGCTACGGCTTTCCGAATTTTCTCGAGATGGTGAATCTCGGCGGTGCGCGGATCAAGCGGCGCTGGATTCTGCTCAAGGCGCTCGGCGCGGCGTTGTCGCTCGGATGCGGCGCGTCGGTCGGACGCGAGGGGCCGATCGCGCAAATCGGCGGAGCGATCGGCTCGGCGGTCGCGCAATTACGTCGCTTGCCGGCCGACCGCGCCAAGGTCCTGGTCGCCGCCGGCGCGGCCGCGGGAATCGCCACCACCTTCAACGCGCCGGTCGGCGGCGTGCTGTTTGCGCAGGAGATCGTGCTGCTCGGCGAGACCGAACTCGGCAACCTGACGCTGTTGCTGGTCTCGACCGTGAGCGCAGTGGTTTTCTCCCGCGCGATTACCGGCAACGCCGCGGTCTTTCAACCTCCGACCTTTGTGCTGCGCAGCTATTTGGAGTTGCTGTCCTACGCTCTGATGGGCGCGCTGCTGGGCGTGCTGAGCGCGGGGTATATTCATTTTTTTCATGCCACCGCGGCGGCCTTCCGCACGATCAAAGCGCCGCAGTGGGCGCGCCTCGCGCTGGGGCTGCTGGTCGTCGGCCTGGTCGCGATCCCGTTGCCGCAGAATCTTTCCGACGGCTATCCGATGATCAACCGCGCGATGGAAGGGCACTTCGCCCTCGGCATGACGTTCGCGCTGGCCGCGGCCAAGTTTTTCACCTCCAGCGTGTCGCTTGGATGCGGCGCGCCGGGCGGCGTCTTCGGCCCCACGTTCTTCATCGGCACGATGGCGGGAGCGACGTTTCAGCGCACGATGGCCTCGATACTGCCGAAGCTGACCGGGCCGCGCGGGTCGTACGCGCTGATCGGATTGGGCACCTTTCTGTGCGGCGTGACGCACGCGCCGCTGACCGCGCTTTTTCTGCTGCTCGACATGACCCAGGACTACCAGATAGCGCTGCCTGCGATGATCGCGATCGTGACCGCGCTGGTCGTCGCGCGCTCGCTCGAGCGCGAGTCGATCGACACGTATCGGCTGGCGCGCGAGGGCAAGACGCTCGAGATCGGCCGCGAGCGGCTGGTGCTGACGCAGATTCCAGTCGAGAGCGTAATGACACATGATTCCACGGTCGTACGCTCCAACGCCGCGCTCGCGGAAGTCCTGCGGGCTGCGGGCGACACCGCGCAAACGACGCTGCCGGTGGTCGATGACGCCGGCGGACTGGTAGGCCTCATCGTGACGCGCGACCTGGTCGCGATGCTGAGCAGCCAGGCCGACGTGGTGGGCCTGGTCAATGCCTACGACATCTGCCGGCGCAACTGCCCGGTAGTGACCGGCGACTCCAACCTCGACGAGGCCGCGCAACTGATGGAGTCCGAGGACCTCGAGGAATTGCCGGTGGTTGAGAGTATCGCCGGCCAGAGCGGCCGTCGCCTCACCGGCCTCATCGCGCGCAAGGAAATCGGCCAGGTGCTGAACCGGATGGCGGTGTCGCTCTCGACCCTCGCCAACACCGGCACCAGCATCTTCTGGGCGACCGGCTATCGCCTGATGCGCATCACCGTGCCGCCTACGGCCGGGGGCAGGACGATGGTCGAGCTTGCGCCGCGTGCGCGCTTCGGCGTAAGCGTGCTTGCGGTGCAAAATGCGGGGGAGTCGGGAGACGGCTTCATTCCGATTACGCCCGACCGCAAGCTCAATCCCGGCGACACCATCATGGCCGCGGGCCGCCCGCCCGATTTGCGCCGCTTCGTGCGCGAACTGGAGCAATTGTAGCGGCCCGCCAGTGATCGATCCGGTTTGATCCGGTTACCCACGATCCTCCCCGAGATGATAGAAAGCTTCCGAGCGAATCGGGAAGCCGTTTAAGCCTTGGAGGATAACGTCATGCGCGCAGCCGTGATGCGTAACAAGAAGCTCGTGGTCGACGATATCGCAACGCCCGCGCCGGGCCCCGGCGAGGCGCTGGTCAAGACGCTCGCCTGCGGAATCTGCGGCTCCGACCTGCACGCGCTCAAGCATGCCGAGAAACTGGTCGAAGGGGCGCGGCGCTCGGGCGGCCCGTTCATCATGGATCTCAAACGCGACATCGTGATGGGCCACGAGTTCTGCGCCGAGGTCGTCGACTATGGACCGCAGACCCAACGCCGCTTCAAGCCCGGCGCGCGGGTGTGCGCGATGCCCGTGCTGATTCGGGCGAGCGGGGTCGAAACGGTCGGCTACTCGAATGAGCATCCCGGCGGCTACGGCGAATTCATGCGGCTGACCGAGAAGCTGCTGCTCGAAGTGCCCAACGGACTTCCGACCGAGCGTGCCGCGTTGACCGAGCCGCTCGCGGTCGGCTATCACGCGGTGGCCAAGTCGCGCCTGGAGAAGGACGACGCGCCGTTGGTGATCGGATGCGGTCCGGTGGGCCTGGCGGTTATCGCGGCGCTCAAGCTTAAGGGGGTGCATCCGATCGTCGCCGCGGATTTCTCGCCGCGCCGCCGCGCGCTCGCGCAGCAGATGGGCGCCGATGTCGTGGTCGATCCCAAGGAGAAGTCGCCGCACGAGAGCTGGCGCGAACTCGCCGTCTACAAAGACCCTGCTGAGGCGCCGCAATTGCCGCCCTGGATGCCGGGCCCCGCGCTGCGTCCGGCGGTGATCTTTGAATGCGTCGGAGTGCCGGGCGTGATCGAAGCGATAATGGCCGCGGCGCCGGCCCATGCGCGGATGGTGGTGGTCGGCGTGTGCATGGAGCGCGACCATATCGAGCCGCTGTTCGGAATCAACAAGGAACTCAACCTGCAGTTCGTGCTCGGCTACACCGGCGAGGAGTTCGCCGCCACGCTGCGCAACCTGGCCGAGGGTAAGGTCAATGGCGATCCGCTGGTGACCGGCAAGGTCGGGGTCGAGGGCGTGGCGCAGGCGTTCGAGGACTTGGCCTCGCCCGAGCGGCACGCAAAAATTCTGGTCGAACCGTGGCGTAGCTGAGCGGAACGCCCAGCATACACCGAGCCCCTGTTCTTGGGGGCTCGCGGCGCTCCGCCTATTCGCTCGCGGGAGGAGTTGGTGCGGCGTCGAAGCGGAAGGGGCGGGCGCGGCCGGCGCGCAACTCGCCACACAACCCCTCGACGTCACTAACCGCTCGCTCCAGCTCGGTCGCGCAGGTGAGAAACCATTTCGGGGTCACGAAGTGCGCGTCGCTGCCGCCGACGCCGACCAGTCCGAGCTTCTCCATCGCGATCAGCGCCGCGCCGTTCTCGCGCGGCGAGTTCTGCCCGTTGAGCGCCTCGATCACGCCGAGCGCCGCGCCGTGGCGCGCGAGCAGATCGTCGAGCTGCGGACCGAAACCCGAGTCGCGAAACGGATGCGCCGGGATCGCGATCCCGCCCTCGCCGTGGACGACTTCGATCAGCGTGTCGCTCTTGAGCATCCGCGAACTCAGGTCGAAGCGGCGCAGCACTTCGCGCGTTACCCCGAACAGCAGCAGATGGCCCAGGTTGGTGTCGGCCTCGATACCCTTGAACACCATTACGCCAAACTGCTCCGTCAATTCGGCATAGCGCTTGTCGAGTTCCGGATCGGCGGGGAACAGGCGATGCTCGGTGAAGCAGATGGCGTCGAGGCGGCGCGGCCCGCGGGCGGCGGCCTCGACGTACAGCTCGGGCGCGACGTTGGAATCCGAAGAGAGCAGGGTGTGGACGTGCAGGTCGATCAGCATGACGCATCGATTCTCACATTTGCCGGTGCGGCCAAGAAAGCCGCCGCGCCATTGGCGCGCGCCGGGCGATTGCGGCTGTAAGACGCTCTAGGGAGAGCCGTTCCGCACCTGTATATGATCTTTGAGCGACGCGACACCCGCGACGTTCAACGCCAGCATCTGCACCATCGCTCTGTCGGTCGCGTCCGGCACCGTCCCCCACAGTTCCATCGTGCCGCCCACCATTTTGAAGTGCACGCCCGTCAACCCGCCGGCGTCGAGCGCCGCGCGAAAAGCCTCCAGCCGCTCGGTGAGAAACTCTGGAGTCGAGGGCGGAGAGTCAGGCGCAGGCGCGCCGGGCTCGGCGTCGGGCGCTGCAGTGTCGGGTTCGGGCGCCGGCGCGTCAGGCGCGGGCACCACGGGTACTGGCGCATCGGCGCGCGTCGCGTCGGGCGAGTTGTCACCCCAATTGCCGAAGTTTAGGCACGAGAACACTCGCACTGCCGCGAAAGCGCCTATGAAGATCAGCACCAGTATGAGGATGGGGCGGCGCGCGCCCTGCGTGCGATGGTAGAGCCGCGCGCTTTGGGGCGGCACGCGCGGCCGCTCGCGGGCCGAGGGCGGCACCGAGAGGAGCACGGTCGCGGCCTCGTGATCGGCTGCGACGCTGTCCTTGGAGGGCGCGTAAGCGGGAGCGTAACTCACCTCCGCGCCGCAAAAGGAACAGAAGCGCGAATCGGAAGGAATCGCACGCCGGCATTTCGCGCAATCGATCTCCGAATCCGCACGGAGCATCGTTGGTGCCGACGGCGACACCGGCCGCGGCGCGCCGGCGTTTCCAAGTGGCAGGCGAAGCTGCGAGCGCGCGGCTCCTCCGGAGGCCGCTTGCGACGGCGCCGTTGATTGCGAGTCTCCCGTCCCCAGCCGATGGGCTCCGCTGTCTGCGTGGCCATCCGCCGACGGCGGCGCCGCGCCCGCCTGCGCGACGCCGTCGCGTATACCTTGCAGCCGGCGCCTGAATTCCTCCGCGCTTGGCACGCGATGCTCGACGTCATAGGCGAGCGCGTCGTCGACCAGCGCCGCCAGCGCGGGCTTGATGTCGGGGCATAGCGTGGCGAGCGGCGGAAAGCTGAACGGCGCTTCGTTGGCCGGGTCGCGGCCGCTTAGCGCATGATGCATCGTCGCGCCGAGCGCGTAGAGGTCCGAGCGCAGTTCGACCTTGCCGCGATATTGCTCGGGCGGCGCGTAGCCCTGGGTGCCGATCATGGTCGCGTTCTGCTGCGGCTGGAAATGGCGCGCGATACCGAAGTCGATGAGCTTGGCCTGCCCGCTGGCCATCATCATCACGTTGGACGGCTTGAGGTCGCGGTAGATGACCGGCGGCTCGAGCCCGTGCAGGTATGCGAGCGTGTCGAGGATTTGCAGCGCGATATCGATGACGCGCGGCTCGGCCAACCGCCCGCCCGTATGCTTCATCTCCTCCTCGAGCGTCGCGCCGTCGACATATTCCATCACCAGGTAGTGATGGTTCTGTTCGCTGAAGCGGTCGAAGACGCGGGGGATATGCTCGTTGTTGAGCCGCGCCAGCATGTCGGCCTCGCGCTGGAAGGCCTCGATCGCCTGGCGCTGCGCGTCGGGATTGGTGAAAGTATCGACCACTTCAGCCAGCGCGCAACGGCGCGCGGCGAGGCGCAGGTCCTCGGCGAGGTAGACCAGCTTCATTCCGCCGCCGCCGAGCGGCTTCACGATGCGGTAGCGGCCGCCGATTATGGTGTTTGGCGCAATCATCGCGAGTCGCGGTAATTACTGCGGCCGCGGCCCTGCCGTCAACGCCCCGGAGGTGCGAATCCCACGCCGCTCAGCGTCAAGCGCGGCGGCGCGCGCCGCCGAGACCGCGCATACCAGATGAATCAGCACGCCCAGCGAGGTCGAAATTTCGTAGGCCCAAAGCGTTCCGAAAAACCATCCGATCGCGCGCCCGGTGCGCCCGGCGTAGAAATGGCCGAGCCCCGGCACCACGCTCAGCACGACTGCGATCACCGCTGGCGAAGCGATCTCGCCGAGCCATCCCGCGGCGCCCAGCTTCGCGCCGCACTGCTTGCAGAAAACCGCCTCGGCGACCGTCACCGGCTGTCCGCATTGCGAACAGAAGCGCGCCCGTGTCGTTCCCGTGTCAGCCATGCCGGTTCCAGTCATGTCGGCTTCATTCATGCGCGTATCAGCCATGCCCGCGTCAGCCATGGAACACGAATGGCGCGTCGCCCAGCCGCACGTCGTCGCCGTTGGCGAGCTGGCGTGTACCGTCGATCCGTTGGCCGCGGACGAAGGTGCCGTTCTGGCTGGCCAGGTCGCGCAGCGCGAAACCGCCGTCCTGCGGCACGATAGTCGCGTGACGGCGCGAAACCGAGGCGTCGGCGACCACGATATCGTTGTCGACCGCGCGCCCGAGCGTGGTCGGCGCTAGCGGGCGCAGCTCGTAGCGGCGCCCGTTGGAATCGACCAGGCACGGCGTTGCCATCCGGCCGACATGCGGCGGCACCGCGAGCTGCGCGGGCGCGGAGGTCGGTGCGCCGTCCCAGCCTTCTTGGCGCACAACGGCGGAACGCGGCCCGGCGCTCGCGCGTTTGAGATGGAAGCTCAGTTCGTAGTCGGAAATTTTGATCCGGTCGCCTTCGTTCAGCCCGGCAGTTTCGATTCGGTTGCCGTTCAGAAACACACCTTGCTGCAGCGCGAGATTCTTCAGCACGTAGTTGTTGCCGTGGCGCTCGATCACCGCGTGGCGCGGCTGCACGCCGGGGTCGCCGAACAGTCCGACCACGTTTTCCTCGGCGCGGCCGACCGTCGCCACCGCACGGTCGATATTGAAGCTGCGCCCGCGCAGCCGCCCCGCCTCGACGTTGAGCCACGCGCTCTTGGTCAGCTCCTGCACCAGCCCGATCAGAAGTCCGACCGCCAATCCGAGCGCACACAGCCCGAACAGCCGCGCATAGAGCCCGCTCGCATGGGCCCCGATAATGTCGAAGGCCACGCCGCCGACGAACCCGCCGACCCATCCGCCGACCGCGCCCTTTACGATATTGCGCAGTGAGCCTCCGAGGTCCTTGAGCGAGCCGCTCGCCAGGCCCACGCCGGCGCCGCAGATGAAGCCCATCAGGACCCATCCGATTACCCGCGCGACCCGCAGGTAGATCTCCGAACCGGCCTGGTTGGCGCCCCATCCGCCGGCCGAAAGGATCATCGTGAAGACGACGTTGGAGTAATAAACCGCGGGCACTCCGATAAGGAAGCAGACCACAAGTCCGACGAGGAAACGCCGCGTGACCGCAGGTGTGAACTGCAGGGTCTTGCCCTGCGCAGCGACGATGAACCCGCCGACCAGCCCCCAGAACAGCGCCATCGAGACGACACCCGCGAGCTGGGTCCAGATGTTTTCGACCTGCGTGATGGTGTGTCCGTGGCTGACCAGCTCGACCGGAATCCATCCGAGCGCGCCGCCGAGGAGTCCGGCCAGCGCCATGAAGGTAAGTTCGCGCCGGTCAATCGCGTCGTTCATCGCGGCGAACCTTCCGAGGATTTGGTGTCTGGGGAATTGCGGTCCTGAGAATTGGCGCAAGCTTTGGCGCGGAATTTGGCGAAGCGCTTGTCACAGAATTCGACGAAGCGCTGGTCACAGAATTCGACAAAAAATCCGGCATAGGCCTGACGCAGACTTCTAACCCGCCGTGAATCGCGGCGATCATCAGTATAATAACCCGGCTTGCGGACGCGGCAAACGTCCGGCGAAGTCCGATAGCGATCAGATGCGCGCAGGTTGCCCCCTTCGGCACAAACGGTGCATGATTCCGACTTCACGGACGTGCTGATTGGCAGGAGGTCACGATGGCGGAGAAAACCCTTGTACCCGAGGCATTTGGACCGCTCCAGGGGGTCAAAATCGTCTCGAGCGGCACCTTGATCGCGCAGCCGTTCGGCGCCGCGCTGGCCGCCGACATGGGCGCCGAGGTCATCCAGGTCGAGCGCCCCGGCGTTGGCGACATGGGATGGCGCACCGTCGGCATCCGGCTCAAAACGCACGATGGCAAAGGCGAGACCGCGACCAACTGGGTGCAGGAGCGGCGCAACGTCTTCTGCATCTCGCTCGACCTGACCCGGCCGCGCGGACGCGAACTGTTCCTGCGTCTGCTCGAGCGCGCCGACATCTGGATGGAAAGTTCGAAGGCCGGGACCTATCCGAAATGGGGCCTCGACGACGCCTCGGTATGGAAGGTCAATTCGAAGCTGGTGATTACGCACGTCAGCTCATACGGCCAGTACGGCCATCCCGACTACATCGGGCGCACCTCGTACGACATCGTCGGCCAGGCCTTCGGCGGTATCATGTACCAGACCGGCTTTCCCGAGACGCCGCCCTCGCGCGCCGCACCGTGGACGGGGGACTATCTGACGGCGCTGTTCACGCTGTGGTCGTCACTCGCAGGGCTGACCTATGCGCGAAGCTTCGGCAAGGGGCAGGCGATCGACATCGCGCAATACGAAGCGATCCATCGGACGCTCGGCGGCACGATGGTCGAGTACTTTCAGCAGGGCTTGGTGCGCGAGCGCTCGGGCAACAAGGCGCAGGGCTTCCAGCCGCTCGACAGCTTTGAGGCGAGCGACGGATGGGTGGTGCTCGGCGCGATCGGCGAGGTTTACGATCGCGTGGTGCGCGCGATCGGCCTGGACCCGGCCGATCCGAAGTGGCAAAAGGCGCGCCTGGACGTCGAGTCGATGGAAGGGATCGAGTTCGACGCGCTCTTGCGCGGATGGATCAACGAACGAACCGCCTTGGAAGTCGTGCGGCACATGAATGAGCACAACGTCGCCTGCAACCGGATCATGTCGAGCAAGGACATGGCGGAGAACGAGCAATATCAGGCGCGCGACATGCACGTCGAATGGACCGACGAGCAGGCAGGCAAGGTCAAGGGCGTCGGGATCGTGCCGAAGTTCTCGGCCACGCCGGGCAAGATTTTCCGCGGCGCGGTCGGCGTCGGCCACGACAATGAGCGGGTGTACGGCGAGCTTTTGGGGCTCAAGCCGGCGGAGATCGAAGCGCTCCGGCGCGACAAGCTAATCTAGATTCGTGGCCGCCGCTGGCGCGGAACATGACGCGCGGCGCGCGCTCCTAGTGCGCGACGCGCGTCATGAAGGCCTCGGCGCCGCGGACGAACTCGCGTTCGTCCGCGTAGCGGCCGAGGTCCAGGATGAAGTACGTCGCGCCCGCCGCGCGCTCGGCTTCCAGCCGGGCGCGCGCGGCGGCGCCATCGTCGAGCTTGAGCCCGCGGCGCACCACGATTTCCGGCTCGGCGCGGCCGCGCGCGCGAGCTTGCTCGCGCAGCGCGGCCACGGCCGGGCCGAGCTTGTCCGCCGGTAGCATCGGATGCCATCCGTCGCCGAATTCCAGCACGCGCGCGATCGCGTTGTCGCCGTTGCCGCCGATCCAGATCGGCGGGCGGGGCGGACGCGGCAGAAACACGATCGGCGCGAAGCGCACCAGCGCGCCGTCGTAAGACGCAACGTCGTTTGCGAACAGTTGATGCAGGACGCGGAGCGTCTCGGTGGTCAATGCGCCGCGCTGGCCCGGGTCGACGCCCAGCGCCTCGAACTCGCGCCGCATCCAGCCGACGCCCGTGGCGAGGATCATACGGCCGCCCGACAATTCCTGGATCGTCGCGACCTGCTTGGCGGTGAGCACTGCGGGACGATACGGCAGTACGAGCACAGAGACGCCCAGGCGGATTCGCTCGGTCGTCCCGGCGAGAAACGCGAGCGTCGCCAGCACGTCGAGATAGCGCCCGCCCGAGCCTTCGACGTCGTCGGGCGGGAGCGCCAGGTGATCGGAGACGAAGGCCGCGTCGAAGCCGAGTTGCTCGGCGGCGCGGGCGCACGCGAGCATGGTTTCCCGCGTCGACTGCGGCCCCATGTTGCGGATCGCGATTCCATACTTCATCGTTGGATCCTCCGCCGCACGCCGCGGCCGGTTACTATTTCACTATTTCACTGCTTTGAGTTTGCGCCGGCCGGGCCGTCCCGAGACCAGGCGGCGCGCCGCCGCGCCGAGCGTGCCCGCGCGATGCCATCGGCTGTACTGCTCCAGCGTTAGCCCGCGCGCCGCTTCCAGCGCGACCGACAGCGCGGCGAGCACGCATACCTCGGCGAGCACGCTGATCCGCGGCGCGAGGCCGAGCACGCCGCCCTCCTGCTCGACCGGAGCATTGATCACGAGGTCGGCAAGATGCGAAAGTTCGGAGGCGCGGTTGCCGGTGACCGCAATTAGCTGCGCGCCGTGCTCCTTGATCGCGATCGTGGCTTCGCATAACTCGCGCGTATTGCCGCTGTTGGAGATTGCGATCACGACGTCCTTAGGGTCGACCTGGCCGAGACTGCCATGCAGGGTTTCGGTCGCGTGAAGGAAAGTCGCTTGCGTGCCCACCGAACAGAGCAGGCTCGCCGCGTACCGCGCGATATGCTCGGGTTTGCCGACGCCGGTCAGATGGACCCGGCCGCCGCGCGCCTCGGCGGTGCGGATCATATCGACCGCGGCGCGAATCTGGTTGAGGTCGATCTCGCGCCGCAGCGTCCCAAGCTCGCCCAGGCATAATTCCAGGAAACGGCTGACTTCGACCGAGGGATCGAGCGGTCCGCTGGCCTGTGGCGGTGTTTCGATCTCCGGCAGCGCCTGATCGGGCATCGCGTCGCGAAACAGCGCGAGCACTTCGTCGCGCACCTCGAAGCCGGCCGGAAACGCGCCCAGCCGTCCCACGCAAACCGCGCCCGCCGCGTTGGCGAGCGTGCCGATTGCGCGCCACGGAAGATCCCATCGAAGCCCCGCAAGCATCGCACCCAGGAACGCATCGCCGGCGCCGGTCGTGTCGATTACCTTGACCGGGAACGCCGGCAGCCGAAGCGCGGTTCCCGCTGCTGCGATCGCGCATCCGCGCTCGCTATCGGTCACGACCACCGCCTGGCTCTGATAGCGCGCGCGCATCGCCTGCGCGAGTTTCAACATGTCGTCGCGCCCCGCGCCTACCAGGGCGCGCGCCGAGCGACGGGTCGGCTTGAGAATCGTCGCCAGGCGAAGTGCGCGCTCCAGTTCGGCGCGGGTGCCGAGGGCAGGGCAGGAGTCGGCAGGTGGCAGGTCGACGTCGAGCACGGCCGGGATGGAATTGGCGCGCGCGAACAGCAGCAGCGCGATAACGGTGCGCAGCGGGAGTTGCGATATTTCGGTCGAGACCATCCGGGCGTGCCGGATGAAGCCGGCGTGGCGGCGGCGAATCTCGTCGGGCGCAAGCTCGGCGGTGGCGCCGCGCGCCATGTAGATTGCTCGTCCGCCGCGCGCGTCGACAAAAATTTTAGCAAATGAGCTGGCCGAGCCGTCGGTGGTCAGATGATGCCGAATCCCCAGTTGATCCATCCCGCGGCGCAGGAATTCACCGTTGCGGTCGGCGCCGATTTTGCCGAACACGCCAACTTCGAGTCCCAGCACGCGCGCCCAACCGAGATGGTTGAGCACCAGCCCGCCGACCGCCGCGCGTTCCATCCGACCGTCGTCGTGATGGGCGTCGAGCGCGATTTTCTCCTCGGCGTGGACGAACCTCGGCGTGCGGTAGAACAAATCCACCACCATGCTGCCGCAACCGGCGACGTCGAGTTTTGCCTCAGCCATCCTTAAGTGCGCGCCTCGCTGGTGGGCGTTCCGCGTCGGCCTCGCTGAGCCATCCCGGCTCAAGCTGCGCCGCCGCGCGCCGGCGCAGGTCCTTGAAGCGGCGCGCGAACTCGCGCCGCTCGCCATCGCTGAACGCGGGCGTCCCCGGCGCGAGCGCTTCGCTGCGGCATACGCCCATCTCGGCCAGCGCCGCCTTGAGGCAGGCGAGCGTGGGGCGGAAGCTGCGGCCGCCGCGGCTGAACTCGCACGCGGCGCGGAACTCCTCGAGCACCTGGGCGTAGCGATGCATCAGGGCGGCGTCGCCGTTGCGGCACACGCGGAGCGCGCGCTGCCACTCGCGCGGCATCGCGTTGCTCGGCCCGGCGACGATTCCGTAGGGCAGCGAATCGCGCGTCCAGTAGCGGTTCCAGTAGTGCCGGGTCCATCCACCCGCGCCTTTGGGCGGCGCGAACAGGTCGAAGATGAGATATGGGTCGCCGGCGTAAATCGCAAAATCGCCGCCGCGGTTGAAGTGCGACGTCGCGCGCGTGTAGTTGCCGAGCACCGCCTTGCCGGCGGTCACCTTGACTCCGCGCACGTAGTCCATCCTGCTCATCTGTTTGACGTCGCGCGTATGCATGTGCGGCGCGTGGCCGGGCGCCGAAATCTCGGCGTTGTCGTAGAGGAAGACCGGGATACTTCGCTTTGAGCGCTCGAACAGCGCGTTGATCTCGCGATTGACGAAGCCGACCGGATCGTCCGAGTCGCGAATCGAAAGCGGCGCAACCACTACCGCCTCGGCGTTGAGGTCCAGCGCATATTCGAGGTTCTCCAGCGTCTCGGCGCGCGTATGCCCGGTGATACCGACCCAGGCCTCGACCGCCACGCCGGCGGCGTTGATACGGCAGCATTCGTCGACCACCACGCGCGCGATTTGCTGGCGGCGCGGATTATCGAGCTTGTCCCATTCGCCGGTGGTGCCGGCGGCGAAGATGATGTTGGCGCCGTGGCCGCCTTGCACCGCCCAGCGCACGACCGCCCGCTGCTCGTCCTCGAGCACCTCGCCCGAGCGGTCGAGGATGGTGACGACCGGCACCGAAAGCCCCGCGTTGGGCACATAACGATGCACTTCGCGCTCGTCCGCGCGCCGCGCCGCCCACCGTCGTCCGACAAGTCTCAGCTGTCTCCTATTTGCCATCTAGCTGTAATCCGCGCCGCGTGGATCTAAAAGCGTCTCAGCGAATTTCCGTCGAGAAAAATCCGTGCAGGCCCGGGAATCACAGAATTCCCAGGCCAAGCCGCGTTACGAACGTATGGTTCCCCTCCCGGTCAACACTATACTTGCTAAGCTGGGCTTCAATACGCAAACGGTACTTGCCGTCCTCGGACAGCGCGCCCTTGGGCATATTGTTGGCCCAAAGCGACTCCTTGCACGCGCCGATCACGAAGTTGTCGATTACGGCGAGCCCGGAATGTTGTTGGTAGATCAGCTCCTTTAGCTGGCCCTTATCGTCGAGGATGGCGATGACGGTAACCGGCTTGATCTCTTCGGACAACTCCAGCGTCACCATCGGTTCCAGCTTCTCCTCCTTGACCATCTCGCTCAGCAACTGCGTGATCATCATGTTCGAGAAGCCCGGATAGTCTGCTGCTTTGGCATTGAGCAGCCGCACCTGGGTATGCGGAATCATGGTCTCGGCGTAGCGCGGGGAGTCGGGATTATCAAGGAACAGACGGCGCAGCGTCGAGGGCGTGTCCTGGCCCATGCCGTGCGCGACTGTCGCAGCCTCGTCCCGCGACGGGTCCGATTTCAGCACTTTCGCGGCGTTGCTGAGCGAGGCGGCATCGGCGTTCCCGGAGGAAAGCTGCGAAAGATTCGTGATGACCTGCGGCGTGCCGGGAGCCGCGGGCGGCGGCGGTTGCGGTGATGACCGGGGGGCAGCAGTTGGAGCTTGCGAGGAGCATCCGAGCGCCATCACGGTCGCGAGAACTGCCGCGCCCAGTGTGGCCACGGCGCCAAGTCTGCCGATGGTCGATCTTAATACCCAAACGGCGGCGTGCGCGCTGGCACGAATCGGGAGCATCAAACCGTATCGCATTGCCGTCCTGGCGGAGAAAAAATCCTGTGATTCCGTGCCCGGCGTTCGTACGCCGCGAGCGCACGATCCTAGTACCACACCGCCGGGCGGACAATGACAAACCGTCGATTCATGGTTATCTTAACTCAAGGTCAAACGGACGGCGGTCGCTATCAGGGCTGAATTGAGTGGCTTGTCGCCCGATGATAGAATGCTCCAAACGGAAGGAAGTAAATGAAACCCGGAATCCATCCTGAATACCATCGCTGCGTAGTAACCTGCGCTTGTGGCAACACGTTTGAGACGCGCTCGACCGTGAACGAATTGCACGTCGAGGTCTGCTCGAATTGCCATCCCTTCTATACTGGCACGCAGCGGCTGGTCGATACGGCCGGCCGGATCGAGCGTTTCAATCGCAAGTACGGTCGTAAAGTAGCATAGCAACCTCCGCTGCCCGCGGCGCATCGCGATGCGTCCGGGTGGGCGGGGGATCGGTCTTGATGGCGCGGCTGGCCCCACACTAGGTAGCCGCGCTAAATTTTTGTCCTGTGCGGCGTTGAACTTACGCTCCGTCACGATTTAGGTGCCGATGCTCGACAAGCTCAAGGGAATCGAAGAGCGCTTCGCCGAACTGGAGCGGCGCATCAGCGATCCGGCGGTAATCGCGAACAATCGCGAATATGCGCAACTCGCCCGCGAGCGCTCCTCGCTGATGGAAGTGATCGGCGCCATCCGCGAGTATCGCCACACGCTGGGCGAGATCGCCGACCATCGCGCCGTGCTCGAGGGCGACGACGAGGACCTGCGCGAACTGGCCAAGGGCGAATTGCCGGCGCTGCAAAAGCGTCAGGCCGAACTGGAAGAGCGGATCAAGACCCTGATCACGCCGCGCGATCCCAACGACGACCGCAACGTGCTGCTCGAAATCCGCGCCGGCACCGGCGGCGAGGAAGCCTCACTCTTTGCCAACGAACTGTTTCGGATGTACACGCGCTACGCCGAGCGCCATCGATGGAAGGTCGAGTCGCTGAGCCTCAGCACCACGGGCCTTGGCGGAATCAAGGAAGTGATCGCGCTCATCGCGGGCCGCGGCGCTTATAGCCGGCTCAAGTTCGAGGGCGGCGTGCATCGCGTGCAGCGCGTGCCCGCGACCGAAGGGTCGGGCCGCATCCATACCTCGGCCGTCACCGTAGCGGTGATGCCGGAGGCCGACGACGTCGAAGTCAACATCAACGAAGAGAAAGACCTGCGCATCGATGTGATGCGCGCGTCGGGGCCGGGCGGCCAGAGCGTCAACACCACCGACTCGGCCGTGCGCATCACGCACATCCCGACCGGGATGGTGATCGTGTGCCGCGACGAAAAATCGCAGCACAAGAACAAGGCGCGGGCGCTCAAAATCCTGCGCGCTCGCCTGCTGGAAGCGGCGCAGGCCGAGCAGGACGCCAAGATGGCCGCGACGCGCAAATCGATGGTGGGTACGGGCGACCGCTCCGAGCGCATCCGCACCTACAATTTCCCGCAGTCCCGCGTCACCGACCATCGCGTCAACCTGACGCTCCATCAACTCGACCAGGTGCTCGACGGCGCGATCGATCCGCTGATCGACGCGCTCGCCACGCGCGAGCAGGCCGAGGCGCTGAGCACTTAACGCCGATGAATTCCGACGAAGAATTCCGACGATGAATTCCGACGCGACCGCTGAGCGGCGGACGGCAAGGCGCGACGCAGCGGCGGCGATCGCGGCCGCGAGCGCGCGTCTGGCGCGGGCCGGAGTCGAGAGCGCGCGGCTGGACGCCGAGTTGCTGATGGCCGCGGCGGCGGGCGTCTCGCGCGCGACGCTGATTGCCGGCGGCGCGGAAATCGACGCGGCTGCCGCAGAACGCTTCGAGCGGATGGTCGTGCGGCGCGAGGCTCGCGAACCGCTTGCCTATATCGTAGGCTATCGCGAGTTCTTTTCGCTCGAACTCGCGGTGCGCCCGGGCGTGCTGATCCCGCGTCCCGAGACTGAGACCGTGGTCGAAGCCGCTCTGGAGCTTCTGCGCAGACGTCCGGCCGCGACGGTTCTCGATATCGGAACCGGTTCGGGCGCGATCGCAATCGCGATCGCCGTTCACGCGCCCTCGACACGGATCGCGGCGCTGGACATATCTAAAGTGTCGCTTGAGGTTGCGTCCGACAACGCGCGGCGCCATCGATGCGCCAATCGGATCGCTTTCCTACATGGCGATTGCTTCGCCGCGTTGGAAGGCAGCGCTCCGCCTTTCGATCAGTTCGATCTGATCGTGTCCAACCCACCTTACATTGCAGAGACTGAGTTCGCCACGCTGGCGCCCGAGGTGCGCGACTTCGAGCCGCGGCTCGCGCTCGAGGGTGGCCGCGACGGGATTGACTTCTATCGCAGGATCGCCGCTGGTCTTGCCCGATGGCTTGTCCCTGGCGGTGAAGTGATACTTGAAGTAGGCGCGGGGCAGGCGGAAGCGGTCGAGGCGATGATGCGTGCGGCCGGCTGCGCGGCGAGCGCGCGGACGCGTGATCTTGCGGGTGTCGATCGCGTGGTACGCGCCCGCCGCGCTTAGCGCGGCGAGTGCTCCCGGTCTCATATATGGACCCCTTGCACGCGGGCGACGTCTATATATGACAGGCAGCGGGCTTATGACCGCGCATTTCGATCCCACACCTTATACTCTCGCTCTAAAGTAGACGGCGTTGTGGCGCAGGCCGCGCGCGGGTTAGGATTCGACGGCCCGGGGGGGGAATCCACATCTTCAAATGGACAAGATGATCATCCGCGGCGGTGCGCCGCTCCGCGGCACCGTAGATCTCTCCGGCAGCAAGAACGCCGCGCTGCCGTGCCTGATGGCGGCGCTGCTCACCGACGAGCCGGTGCTGGTCCACAACGTACCGCGCCTGCGCGACGTTCGGACCTCGATCGATTTGCTCGGCCGCCTGGGCGTCGAATCGCGCTGGACCGGCGACCACGACGTCGAACTGCACGCGCGCGCCATAACCTCGCACGAGGCGCCCTACGAACTGGTCAAGACGATGCGCGCGTCGTTCCTGGTGCTGGGGCCACTGCTCGCGCGCACCGGACGGGCGCGAGTTTCGACGCCTGGCGGATGCGCTATCGGCGCACGGCCGGTCAACCTGCATATCGCGGGAATCCGGATGTTCGGCGCGCGCATCCAGATGCGCCACGGCTACGTCGAGGCCCATGCCGCCAATCTCCGCGGCGCGCGGGTATGGCTCGACTCGCCGTCGGTCGGCGCGACGGAGAATATCCTGATGGCCGCGGTGCGCGCGCGCGGCCGCACCACGATCGAGAACGCGGCGCGCGAGCCGGAGGTGCAGGACCTCGCGCGGATGCTCTCCGCGATGGGCGCGCGCATCGCCGGCGCCGGCAGCCACGTGATCGAAATCGAAGGCGTCGAGCGTCTCGCTGGCGTCGAGCATACCGTGATTCCCGACCGAATCGAGGCCGGCTCGCTGATGATCGCGGCGGCGATGACCGGCGGCGACGTAGTGGTGCGCGGCGCGCCGCTGGAGCATCTGGAAGCCGTCATCGCCAAGCTCAAGGAGACCGGCGCCACGGTCGAGCCGGTCGCGGACGGATTGCGGGTCGCACGCGGCGCGGCGCTGCGGCCGGTCGAATTGCGTACGCTCCCGTACCCCGGATTTCCCACCGACTTGCAGGCGCAGATGATGGCGCTGCTGACGCAAGCCGCCGGAACCTCGGTCATCACCGAGACCATCTTCGAGAATCGCTTCATGCACGCGCTCGAACTGATGCGGATGGGCGCCGATATCGTGATGAAGGGGCCGACCGCGGTGGTGCGCGGCGCGACGGCGCTCTGCGGCGCGCCGGTGATGGCGACAGATCTCCGCGCCAGCATGGGGCTTATCCTGGCGGGCCTCGCCGCCGAGAACAGCACCGAACTGAGCCGCGTCTATCATCTCGACCGCGGCTACGAGGCGCTCGACGCGAAGCTGCGCGCGCTGGGCGCGACGGTCGAGCGGGTGCCCGACGAGCAGGCGGCGTGAGATGAGATGAGATGAGATGAAACTCGCAATCCTGAACTCGCATAGCGCCGCGTTTCGCCGGTTTCTCGACGCGATGCTCAAGCGGCGCGGTGGCGACGGCGCCGGGATCGACGCGGCGGTGGCGAAGATAATCGCCGCCGTGCGCCGGCGCGGCGACCGCGCGCTGATCGAATTCGGCGCGCGCTTCGATCGCGTGAAGCTCACGCCAGCGCGGCTCCGGGTGCGGCCGGCGGAGATGGAAGCGGCACGCCGCGCACTTCCGCCCGCCGAGCGCCGTGCGCTCGAGCTTGCGGCACGGCGTATCCGCGAGTTCCATCGCCGCACGCTAAGCCGCTCGTTCACTTATCGCGACACTTCCGGGATGCGCCTGGGCCAGACGGTGCGGCCGCTTGCGCGGGTCGGAATCTACGTTCCGGGAGGGCAGGGCGCTTATCCATCGACCGTGCTGATGAATGCGATTCCGGCGCGCGTCGCGGGCGTCGGCGAAATCGTGATGGTGTCGCCGCCGTCGCCGGCGGGCGACTCGATGGCGGTGCTGGCGGCCGCCGCGATCGCCGGCGTCGACGAGTTCTACCGCGTGGGCGGCGCGCAGGCGGTGGCCGCGCTCGCTTACGGCACGCGCACGATCGCGGCAGTCGACAAAATCGTCGGCCCCGGCAACGCCTGGGTGCAGACGGCCAAGCGGATGGTCTACGGCGCGGTCGATATCGATAAAATGGCGGGGCCGAGCGAGGTCCTGGTGATCGCCGACGGCGGAGCGCGTGCGCAATGGGTCGCGGCCGACCTTATTGCGCAGGCCGAACACGGGTCGGGCGACGAAGCGGCCGTGCTGCTGACGCCCTCGCGCGCTGTCGCCGAGCGCGTCGCCGCCGCGATCGAGGATGCGCTCGCCGACCTGCCGCGCGCGGCCGCGGTCAGGCGCGTGTTCAATCGGCGCGGCACGCTGGTCGTGGTCGATAACCTCGAGGAAGCCTTCGCGCTCGCCAACCGGATCGCGCCCGAACATCTCGAACTCGACCTCAGGGACGCGCCGCGATGGCTTGGGCGGGTGCGCGCGGCGGGCGCGGTGTTCGTGGGCGAGCTCAGCCCCGCGCCGCTCGGCGATTACCTAGCCGGACCGAATCACGTGTTGCCCACGGGCGGCGCGGCGCGCTTCGCCTCGCCGCTGGGCGCGTACGACTTTGTCGCGCGCACCAGTATGATCGAGGCCTCGGCGCGCACGATCCAAAAACTCGGGCCCGCGGTCGCGCGGCTCGCGCGGATGGAAGGTTTCGAAGGCCATGCGAGGGCGATGGAGCTCAGGCTGGGCCACAACGGCGCGCGCGCCGCGAAAAGGTGAAACGGCCCTCTGCCGCGAGGGAAAAAAGCCTGCCGTACCCGTTACGCGAAGGCCGTCTGACAGATAAGATGACATGCGATCCGGGAGGCGGCGCGCCGCGCGCCCACCGGAGGGCAATAGACATAAAAAAGATGGCGAACAAGTCTCATTTGAAGGCGCCGGGTAGTGGTAAAACTCCGCGCTTGAAGGTTGCGCCCGCGGCCAAGCCGCGTGCGAGCGCGAGCGCCAATGGCGAAGCGCTTGCCGCCCGCTCGGCCGCGGTTGAACGCAAGACGCGCGAGACCGAGGTCAAGGTCGCGCTCAATCTCGACGGCGGCGGGCGCGGCGCGGTCGCGACCGGCGTTCCGTTTCTCGACCACATGCTCGAGAGTTTCGCGCGTCACGGATTTTTCGATCTCGTGATCCAGGCGAGCGGCGATCTTCATATCGACGAGCATCACACGGTCGAGGACGTAGGGATCGTGCTCGGACGAGCCTTTCGCCAGGCGCTCGGCGATCGCGCGGGCATCCGGCGCTTCGGTGAGGCGATGGTGCCGCTGGACGAGGCGCTGTGCTCGGCGGTGGTCGACATCAGCGGCAGGAGTTACCTCGCCTACAACGTGCCGATCGCGCAGGAGCGGGTGGGAACCTTCCAAACCGAACTGGTGCACGACTTCATGAAGGCGTTCAGCGATGAGGTCGGGATGAACCTGCATCTCAATCTGGTCGGCGGCCGCAACCCGCATCATGTTATCGAGGCCGCTTTCAAAGCGCTCGCGCGCGCGATGGATCAGGCGACCGCTCGCGAGCCGCGCTCGGGCGGCGGCGTGCTCTCGACCAAGGGCACGCTTTCGTCGTAGTAAAACAGGCTTGTTCGACAAGTTCACCGTCATTCCTTCGATCGACCTCAAGGGCGGCGAAGTCGTACGCCTGTGGCGCGGCGAGATGGACCGCGCGACGGTCTACAGCCAGGACCCCGCGGCCACCGCACGCGCATTCGAGAACGAGGGCGCGCGAATAATCCACGTCGTGGATCTCGACGGCGCGATCGCCGGCGCGCCGCGCAACCTGGAGTCGATCCGCGCAATCCGCGCCGCGGTCGGCTGCGTACTCGATGTCAGCGGAGGGCTGAGAACGGTCGAGTCGGCGCGCGCGGCGATCGCGGCGGGCGCGGACTGCGTGTCGATCGGATCGGCCGCGATGCTCAGTCCGTCGATGCTGGCCGAGGCCTGCCGCGAGCATCCAGGACGCGTATTTGGCTCGCTTGATGTGCGTAACGGGCGTGTGGCGATTAAAGGTTGGCTTGAGACAAGTCAGCTTGTCATAGCCGATGGCTTGGAGCGCTTCCAACGGGCTGGAATAGCTGCGTTAATATTGACTGATATATCTCGCGATGGTACCGAGAATGGGGTCGACATCGAAATGTACGAGACGGTCGCGCGGTCCTCGGAGACGCCGGTAATTGCTTCCGGCGGGGTCGCGCGAATCGAAGATGTCGTCGCGTTGAGCCGGTTGTTCCAACACGGAATAGCAGGCGTGATTACGGGCCGGGCTCTTTACGAAGGACGTTTCACACTTTCACAAGCGATCGCCGCTACGATCTGACGCGACGAATCCGCTTTTTGTCTCCGCGCGAGATGTGCGTGGCGGCGTCGGCGTGTATGCTTTTTCACCAGAAAAAGCGTTGAAAAATCGGGACATTAATCGCCGTCCGGAGCAAAAGCACCATCGAAGTGCAAAATGGCTCTTGTGTCTCGTCGTTAAAGTGTACAGAATACCTAAGCCTAATGTAGGCCAGTTAGAACAAGCTTGGGAGCGTTTAGGTTCAGAGTTCCGAGTTTAACGTCTTTCGACGAGTTACGGGGGGTCCGCGATGAACACAGGTGCTCGATTCTCAAAAGGCCAGATGCTGGCTTTGTTCACCATCATCCTGCCTGTGCTGCTCGGAGTGATAGCCCTCGGCGCGGATTTCTCGGTCATCTACTTCAATTGGTCCATGGTGCAGAAGGCCGCCGATGCGGCGGCCTTGGCCGGAGCTTCGCAACTCACGGCAGTGCCGGGTTCGGCCCCGAGCGTCACGCCCAACGCTGACAACTACGTCAATGGCTATGCCTGTCTCAACGGCATCCACAATGGTACTAGCACCCTCTGCACGGCTGGAACCTCACCCAACGGATACGCAGACAAAATCGTGTTTACGCATGTCACTGACACCACGGTTCAGGTGGGCATCCAGCGCTCTGTTCCGTATTTCTTCGGTAAGATGATCGGCCTGCAGGAGGCATCGGTTGCGGCGACCGCCACTGCATCGGTTACCGGCTTGGGAACGATCCCCAGCGGACTGTTCCCCGTCGGATTTCAGTGCACGGCCCCCTGCAGTCTGAACGACTTAGGGGGTAGTCCCGTGACGTTTGGCCAGAAGTTCGTGGGAAGTGTAGGAGCGTCGGGCAACTGGCAATG
Source organism: uncultured delta proteobacterium (assembly GCA_963810495.1). Classification (GTDB taxonomy): domain Bacteria; phylum Desulfobacterota; class Binatia; order Binatales; family Binataceae; genus JAKAVN01. The sequence continues at coordinate 204,841 of CAWENP010000008.1, read as the reverse complement.
GCTGGATGTCGGTCAGGGAAATGGCGCGAGCGCGCTCGGTAGTGTACTGCAAAGTGGCTCAACAGAGAGCTTTTCGGTCGGCCAGACTATAGGTTCCTCGCCGGGCAACAAGGGCAATTCCAATCCCGCAAAAACCGGTCTCGCCAATCGACTGGCTACGTGTTCTGCCGCAAACAAGAGCACTCCGCTCACCAGTCTCACTGACCCGTGCCAGAACGGGGCGCTTAACGATGGTACCGATGGGATCGGAGGCACCGCTACTGGCGCGGTTCCAATCAACGATCCCTGTCTGGTTACTGTTCCGGCGGTCGACTTTACGGGATGCAACGGCAGTTGCTCCTTGACCATCGAAGGCTTTGCGCAGGTATATCTGGAGCAGGACAGCACCAGCACCTCGATCGACGCATGTTACGTGAAGGGTTCAACTACCACCAACGTCGCAGGCAGCCCCACTGCACCGGACCTCGGCCCGATCACGCCGCCCCTGCTGACCAACTAATAGCCGGCGTTCGATCCTAACGGAGGTTCTGGCGATGAACGCACGCACTCCAAATCTCGCATGCCGGCGTATGAGGAGAACGGCCAAAGGGCAGGCGATGACTGAGTTCGTATTCATGGCTTTCGTCGCTTTCATCATCTTGTTCGTTGCGATCCAGATGGCCGCGCTCGGGCGGGAGGCTATGGCGCTGGGTCAGTTGAATTACCAGGTTACCCGCTGGGCCACCGACCTGGGCAACAACAGCATAACGGGTTCGAACAGCCCCCAATGCACCGATGTGGCGAATCTCATTAGCGGCGCAAAAACTGTGGCGCCGTACTCGAACATCAACGCCATTGCGTCCGGGTATATGGGAAAGATCGGATACGGGTCTGGCCATACCGTCTGCGGAAACCCACCAGCCGGCGGAATTGGCGTCGCGATGAACTGCGTTGCTGCCGGAGGCGGGGGCGCAACACCTTGCGCTGCGCAAAGGCCGGCAGGCACGGGAGTGCAGATCATTCTGACCATGGACACGCGTTCCGTCATCTTTCTTTCCACTTCGACCGCCAATCCAAATTTCTTCGGAATTCCGTTTCCGAAGACCCTATCCAGCACCCAGACGATGCTGACCCAGTAGACGTTACCCGAACGCTGGAGGCTCAAAGCGGCGCCGGACTGATGGTCTGGCGCCGTTTTTCTGCCTATATAGCAACCATGAGCGGGGTTTGCGTTGCAATTGCGCAACCTGATGGTGCGCTTCATCTCGTTTCATCAATGTAACGTCTACGCATCGCGATTGAATTTATTGAACAATTTCTGCGGCACGTAAGGTGCTATCAAGGCTGCGGGTTTCCCGCTGGAGGAGCCTGTCTAGTTGGGAGGATTCAGGCCTTGAAGATCAAACATACCAGTGCCAAGGGGCAAATCTCGGTAGCTCTGATTCTCATGCTTACGGTTATCCTAGGTGCGATCGGGCTCGGCGCCGATGCGGCGCTTCTGTATTTCAACTGGGTCATCCTGCAGAAGGGGGTCGACGCCGCCGCGCTTGCCGGCGCCGGCTATTTGCAGGGCAACTCGGAATCCGCGCCCAACGCCATTAGCATCGCCGTTACGTACGCTCAGAACAACAACATCAACAGTAGCGAATTGATCGCGGATGGGAGTGGCAACAAGGCCTATGTCCCCGCCCCTAACTATACAACCATCACGGTGACCGCCGAGCGCACCGTGCCCTACGCCTTTTTCAAACTGATTGGCCTGTCAAACGGTAAAGTGGCCGCCACCGCGACCGCTCAGATGCCGCTGTCGGCAGGCTGCGTGAACTGCACCAGCGCAATCGCTACGCCGGCGCCGGGGAGCCAGCCCACCCCAACCGCGGGAAACATCTGCAGTGCGGTCGGCCAATGCGACGTGCTGCCCATCGGCCTCGACTCCAGCACACCCTATACCTTCGATCAGCCGGTCACGCTCAACTTTGAGCAGGTCGGCCCCGGTAATTGGGACAATCTCGCCTTGGGCGGCAATGGTGGTAGCCAATTACGCACCAACATCGCCGACGGCTACCAGGGTCCGCTCGCCATTGGTCAGTGGGTTTCGACCGAGCCCGGCAAGGCGGTGGGACCGGTCAATCAGGGCTTCGCCGACCGCCTCAAAGCGGCCGATAGCGAGTTTCCCAACGACACCGCCGATTCTCATAACCCGGCCAATCCACGTGTAATTATTATTCCGATGGTGAATTGGAACAGCCCGAATGGAAAAAGCGAAGTCCAAATCGTTGCCTTCGCCGCCCTGTGGGTTGTCTCCGAGAAGAGTGGTGTAATCCAGGCCGACTTCATCCAGCAGGAAGCCTTCGAGAGCACCGGCTATGCGAGCGCTCCAAACGACGGCGCCCTCGGCAGACCGATCCTGATCAAGTAATACCGACAGGCTGCCAATCCGGCGGAGTCAACGCATTCGCACCGCCGGGTTGGCGCAATGCCGTGGCCGCCGTCCTTCAAATACATCGATCAGATTGTCGACTGCGAGTTCGGCCATCCTGAGCCGCGTCGCGTGACTCGCGCTACCGATGTGCGGCGTGATCACGACGTTGGGTAGCTTGAGCAGCGGATCGTTCGCGCTGATGGGCTCAGGATCGGTCACGTCGAGTCCCGCTCCGGCGAGCCGTCCCGCCCGGAGCGCGCCGACAAGCGCTTGGGGATCGACGATCGCGCCGCGCGCCGTGTTGATCAGGATGGCCGTGCGCTTCATCATCGCGAATTCCGCCTCGCCGATCATGTGGCGAGTCGCGGCCGCGAGCGGCACGTGCAACGAAACGAAGTCTGATTCTGCCAGCAGCCGCTCGAGGCTCATCGGCTCGGCCGTCGCAAGATCGATGCGATCGTTGCGGGCGGATACGCGCGAACGCCGGCCCCGCGCTCGACGCGCCGTATGCGGGCCGGGCAAGTAGATCACGCGCATCCCGAAGCCGGCCGCGCGCCGCGCCATCGTCTGCCCGATCGCGCCCCATCCGATTATCCCCAGCGTGGCGCCGTGAATGTCCCGCCCCAGCATCACCTTGGGCCCCCAAGTTCGCCATCGACCGCCGCGCACGTAGCGGTCGCCCTCGGCGATGCGCCGCGCGGCCGCCATCAGCAGCCCAAAGGCGAGGTCGGCAGTGGTCTCGGTCAGGATGCCCGGCGTGTGGCCGACCGCGATGCCGGCGCGAGTGGCGGCGGCGAGGTCGATGTTGTCGACGCCCACCGCCAGGTTGCTGATCACGCGAAGCCGCGGCAGTGCGCGGATCATGGCGGCGTCGAAGCGATCGGTGACCATGCTGAGCACGCCGTCGGCCTGCCGCGCGCGCGCCCGCAACTCACCCGGCGGCGGCGGCATCTCGTCGTCCCACAGATCCACCCGCGCCGTCGCCGCCAGCCGGCGGATCGCGGGTTCCGCGATCGGCCGCGTCACGAACACCCGCCGCTCGTTTACGCCGCCGCCGCGGTCTTTTACCTGTTTGCCACGATCCTTCATCCGGTTCCCGCGCTCATCGCATCTTGGCCTTGACGCGGGCATGTTTCAAATCGTTGGGCGCCTTTGCTATAGGCCTCGTGTGGACGCATCAACTGACGATCGGATACTCGCGCGCATACTCGCGGACGCCCTCGGCGCCGGCCGCAGCGAACTATCGGAAATCGAATCCAAGCAAATCCTGGACGCGATCGGAATCCCGGTCGCGACCGCCTATCTCGCGCAGAGCGCCGAGGAAGCGGCGGAACTCGCCGCGCGCGTGGGCTTCCCGGCCGCGCTCAAGGTGCTGTCGCCGCAAGCGGTGCACAAAAGCGAGGTCGGCGGCGTCGAGCTTGGCCTAGGCTCGCCCGCCGAAGTCAGGGCCGCGTTCGAGCGCATCCGGCACAGCCTTGCCGCCAAGCGTCCCGGCGCGCGCTTCGACGGTGTCGCGGTGCAGGCGATGGCGGCGCCAGGGATCGAGCTGATTGTCGGGATGACGCGCGACGATCGCTTCGGCGCGCTGGTGATGGTGGGGCTGGGCGGCACGTTGGTCGAGATTTTCAACGACACCGCGCTGAGAATCGCGCCGATCACCATCGCAGGCGCGCGCGCGATGCTTGGCGAGTTGCGCGGCGTGGCGCTTTTGCAAGGCGCGCGTGGAAACGCGCCCGCCGACCTCGACGCGATCGCGGGGCTCATCGCGAAGATCTCCGAGTTCGCAGCCGCGCACGCCGAGGTGCGCGAGATGGATCTCAATCCCGTGGCCGCGTATTCCAAAGGACTACGCGTGCTCGACGCGCGCATGCTGCTCGACCCGGCTGCCGCGCAGTCCGCGCCGGCCGCCGATCCGCGCCACGCGCGGCGAATCGAGAACCTGCGCCGGGCCTTCGACGCCCGCACCGTCGCGGTCATCGGCGACAAGCGGATGGGCGGTTACCTGTGGCTGCGCGCGATGTCGCGGTTCTCGGGCAAGCTGTACTCGGTGCAAATCGATCCCAACGAAATCCCGGGCATCGAGGCGATGGGCGTAACCAATTGCAAGAGCCTGGCCGACGTGCCCGAGCCCGTCGACTACGCCATAAGCGCCGTACCGCGCCAGATCGCGCCGCGCATCCTCAAGGATTGCGTCGCCGCCGGCGTCAAGGGCATCGGCTTCTTCACTTCGGGCTTCTCCGAGACCGGCGAAGAACTGGGCGTGAAGCTGGAGCGCGAACTGCGAGCGACCGCCGCCGAGTCGGACATCGCGCTGGTCGGGCCCAACTGCATGGGGCTGTACAACCCGTCGATCGGGTTGTGCAATTTTCCCGATCTGGCGTCCGGCAGCGGCGGCGGCGACGTCTGTTTCATCTCGCAAAGCGGCACCCACAGCATCAATTTCTGTTTGCAGGCGCCGATACGCGGCATCCGCATCAACAAGGCCGCTTCGATCGGCAACGTGCTGATGCTCGAGGCGGCCGACTACCTCGACGTGATGGCGGACGATCCGGCCACCCGCGCGATCGGGATGTACATCGAGGGCGTGCGCGACGGCCGGCGGTTTTTCGCGAGCCTGAGGCGCGCCGCCGCGCGCCATCCGGTGGTGGTATGGAAGGGCGGGATGACCGAGGCCGGGGCGCGCGCGACCTTTTCGCATACCGGATCGCTCGCGACCGCGGCCGCGGTGTGGCGCGCGCTGATCGTGCAGAGCGGGGCGGTTTCGGTCGCGAGCCTCGACGCGATGCTCGACGCGATGGAACTGCTGGCGCGCGGACGGCGGGTCGGCGGCCGCGGGATGGGGCTGGTCGCGATGACCGGCGGGCAATCGGTGGTGATAACCGACACCTTCGCCGCGGCGGGGCTCGAAGTGCCGGCGCTGTCGCAGGCGTCGTACGCGGAGTTGAAAGGCTTCTTCAACATCATCGGCGGCAGCTATCGCAATCCGCTCGACGCCGGCGGGACGATCGGGATGGGCCACGACCAGGGCAACCTCGATCGGATTCTCGACATCCTCGAGCGCGACCCGGCTATCGACGCAATCGTGCTGGAGATCGGCACGGGACTGCGCGCCGCGCGGTGGCCCGGCCACGAGGACGAGCTGACCGGCCTGCTCGATAAGCTCGCCGAGTTCAACCTTCGCTCGCGCAAGCCCTTTGCCGCGATCCTGCATCCGGCCCACGTCGAGGTGATCGTCACCCGCGCGAAAGAGCTCGCGCGCAGCCGCGGCCTGGTGGTGTTCGACAGCTTCGAGCGCGCGGCCGCCGCGTTCGCCCTCGCCGCCGAGTACTGGCAGGGCAGAGCCGATTCCTGAGGTACGATGATGGCCTCAGGCTGGACGACCGAAGAACTCTATGATTAGAACTCTATGATTTGATTTTCCGCCTGAATCAGCCGCGCAGAAGGCTCACAAGAGGTTCCCGACCAGTACCGCGGCGGTCATCATCATCGCCTAGGTGCTTCATCATCTTGCTCGCTGCTTTCGAGAGCCCTATCAAAGGCGGTCTCCATCTCCGAACCTTCCAATAGCGGCGCTTTTGCCAAATAACTGAGTTGATCGCTATCTGAAGGGACGATGCCTTCGTCGGCTAATCGTGCCCGAATAAAGTTGTCCGCGCGATCCAGCCAGTCGCGAACCTCATCTTCGGTGGTGCTCAGAACTCGGGCGACGGTCGCTAGCGGCATGTCTTCAACCCGCGTAAGAATTATAGCTCTGCGCCATGCGGCAGGCAGGTTCGCGAGGAGCGAAGCAAAGCGTTGTCGCATTTCATTGCGAATCACGACCTCCTCCGGATCGGAGGAACGATCGGCGGCCAAGTCTTCGACTTTGGTCGCCTCGTCCGGCTGAAAGAAGTCGTAAAAGGTCTCGTCGATTTCGATATCCGTGGGCTCGCGAGGAGGCGGTCCCTCCAGCGAAAGCGTTTGACGCCGGGTCCGATCGCGCGCTGCTTCCTCCTGCGCCACGTCAATGACGATTCTAAACAGCTTTCGCGCTACGTTCTGTGGCTCTTTAAGCAGATCCGGATCACGATAGGCGCGCGCCAGAACCTCGTCCATCAAGTCGTCCGCCGATGGGTAGTCAGACATGAGCTGGCCGCGGGCCCGGAGATGGTCTATTTCAAACCTCGCCAGGCGCTGTAGCATAGACAGATGAGGCCGTATCGCTTGGCTGAAGCTCATTCGTTCTTCCGCCGGGCGATTGGACACTGCCGCTCTCAAGCGACGCAACTGTTCGCGCCTCCTTACACGACTCCACTCGTCCTCGCCGCGCATCCGTTGAAGATGCTCAATCAACTGTCGCTCCAGATCGGCAAAGGCGTCTTTAGCGACCACCAGAAGAGACTCGGCAGTCTTCTCGCTTATGAGCTGTTCGCCTGAAACGGTCAGGTGCAGTCCGACCGTTCGGATATTGGAATGGTGTTTATTTTCTTCCGCAACGACGCGGAGCCGTATTAGATCGGGTGCAAAATGCGCAACGTGCCGATCCAAATGCTTCCTGGCCAGCTCGTGAAATTGTTCCGCCAGCTCCTTACGCGCGGATTGCGAAACATTGCGATATGTAATCTGTAGATCCATTGAATCAGCCGATCATGGACTTACGGAAAAATCCGCATTCGTGGGTGCAGGCTCCGACAGTGCTTCAGTCCACGTTCTCTTTTGCGACGAAGCCGTTTTGTCCTTTCATCGGCCCATCAACGATCTCTACTACGGCAGATCGTTGGCAGCCGATCGCCGCGATGGCGCCGGCTAGCGTGGAAACAAGTGTCGAATGTCGTGTCATGGTTCGGTCCTCCCGAATTAAAAGCGAAGGGAGCGTTGAATCGTCTCGCGGAGATCGCGAAGACCCTTATGACAACGATGAGTCGATGCCTTAATGGAGCAAAAAACTGGCCACTTGATTTGGTTGTTGCGCGGGCGTCCAACGCGATGGTCAGTCACTAATCTGCGCGCGAAATCCACAGGACGCATTACGTAGCGTGTGGCGATTGCTTCGTCAGGATGAGGCGGAAGCCACACCTTCCAGTCACTCGCGACGGTTTCTGTCTACTTGATGCGCAGGAGCGAGGCACGCCGCGATCTGATCTTAAAGCTATGGAACCGAGAATTTGCCGCCCGCGCTGACCGCCTATGTCCGCGACCGTCCCGGCTACGATTATCTCCATCACTGCGAAGTCGACAGCAGCAACCGCAATTTCGTTTCTGACGAAGTCGTCGATCGCTTCTGCCTGCTTGGACCCCCCGCGGCGCATCGAGACAAGCTTGCCGAACTTGCCAGCCTGGGCGTCACGTAATTCAATCTCTGTCTGATGAATGGCGACGAAGACCCATTAGACGACTACGCCAGAGAAGCCCTTCCGCGGCGCCATCACTGATTTTTCACATTGCCACCGTGGCAGGCGCAGCTGTTGGCTCGGAAGCAAGGCCATTCACTTACGCAAATGATCAGCCGTGCTCGCCGAGTGAAGAGGAGTTTCGCATACCAGTCCCCAAGGCGATTGGTGGGAAGCATCCGCTTCGAAGTGACCAACTCAAAATGCGTGTGATACTCCGCTTGTGAAGCATGGACCGTGTGCGATTAATGTCAGTTTGCGGATGTTGAAGGCAATAGCGAGCCTGGTTGCTCGGGTGAAAGCACGAAACGCCAGTGACATCATTGAAAGTGCTACGGAGACGCGGGAGTCGAAATACCTCGCCTGTGACAGGCACAAAGTCCTGCACCTGACCGTCGTGCATGCGTGTTGAGCCGGAGGCCCACTCGTATCGGATGCCGGAGAATTGGTCATTGCGGCGTTGTGGAATCGCCGATCCTTGTCATCCCCCGCTGAATCGCATGCCCGCTGCTATTTCGCACCTGACCGATTTCTGCTCCGGCAGGCTGAAGCAACGGACTCTGCTGTTGATCTTCATCCCACTTATCCTGGTGACCTATTTCGGCAGTTTGATGTTCGCGATCTGGTTGTTTCCTGGTCTATTCGACTGGCGCACCAGGTCGATGTCGAAGCTTCTCTATCCAAGGAACAATCCGCAGTTTCATGCGATAGGCTCCGTTGGAGTGGCCGTGGCGGGCCTCTTGACGATTCCCTTTGCGGGTTACATCGGAAGGCGGCTGCGGGTCATTTCTCCCGTACCGGCAGAGATCGGCGCTCTTGCATTTGGCGCGGGAGCTATCAGTTTGATTTTCGCGGCGCTGATAGTGTTGCAGCCTTTCCTGCACGAAATGTTCGCGCGGGGCGCAGGGATCTGTCTCGGCGTAGGGATGCTGGCGTTCTACTCGTGCGCCCTTAGAGGACTCTCGGTCGCTCCAAACGAAAGGCACGCCCCGCTTCCGATCTTTCTTGCATGGAGTCTGACCGTGCCACCGGCGCTTCTAGTCGTTGTACTGCGATTGCTGACTGCCGCTCATTTTCAATGGTCGGATCCCGTCTATCAGGCGATAGAAAATCAAGCGTTGTGGCACCTGGGATTTTGGGAATGGATCGGCTCGATAGCGGTGTTTCTATTCCTTCTCGGTGCCGCCGTGTTTCTGCCGGAAAATGGGCGTGACGAGACCTGAGCTTGACGCTTGCTTGATCCGGTGATCAACATGAGGAGTCGTAGGGTCGGCAGGAGTTCGATCAGTGCCGAAGTTCTGTCGAGTGCTGCTTGCGATGGTATTCGCGATCGTTGTCGCAAGCCACGGCGTGTTCGCCTTCGACCTCGACCAAGTCCTGACCAAGGACACAAAGGTTGTATCGGTCGAGGGAGCGCTTGCGCATTTCGGCTCGCGCCTGAATAACGGTCTGGGTTGCGTCCAGGCATGGAATCTGGACGCACGAATCTCCCTGCTCCCATTCGGAGTCACGCGCTCCCAGTTCCTCGGTGGTATGGCCGATGGAGCGGTCGAGGTCGGGCTCGAGCCTACCTTCCAGCGCTTCAACACGGTGCATCAGAACTTCGCCGGCCTCGGATTGGACGTCAGATACTACCTGGTGCACTTCCGTCGTGGGCGACTCGTGCCCTGGATAAATGCCTCGATCGCGCCCGGCGGCACCGATCTGCGGATCGGCAGCAGCGTTAGCGAGACCCGCCTGAGCGGACCATTCATGAACCTGATCCAGGCAGGAGTCGGCATCTCGTATTTCGTGACGGAGCGCAGCGCCGTCTACGCCGGTCTGAATGCGCAGCACATATCGAACGCCGGCCTCAACGCAAGCCAGGACAATTTCGCGCTTGATACTCCGGTCGGCGTTGTGTTGGGGATGTCGTGGTATTTCTAAGAGATGGCAGCGATTGGCGTCGCGGCCTTGCGGAGATCACGAGAGATTAAAGCGTACAAATATGAACGGAGGTGCGGCTAATAGCGCTTTGCGACCATGACGGGTTGTTATGCTCGTGATTTTATTCCGCGCGAGACCGGAACGATGGGCGGGGCCGCATTGGGAGCGGGCGATGGTGGTCTGATCGGATCATCTACGGGTGCGCCTGGCCGTGAGCTCTGATCGGTGGTGTTCGTGCAGCTACCGCGATTGTCGCGGCTACTATTAGAACTAGCACCTGCGTCAGCGTCGGCTGGCGGCCCGTCACTCCGACTTCGCCGATCTGGGCGGCTTTTACCGGCCCGGCGGGCCAGATCGTCGGCAACGCAAGCAGGCGGGTGGCCTCTCACGGAATGGTGAAGGAACTGTGAATTTTGTCCGGCCGAATGTAACCGTCGCCCCGTCAGTTTCGTCTTAATGGCACGGGCGAGGAGGATCCGGAAATCGCAGGCCAGGTAAATAATCGCAGGTTAAGGAGAGCCGTCGCACTCGCAACGATTGGCGTTATGGTTTTCCTGGTCGCGTGCCTCGGTCAATCGTTTGCTCAGGGGCTTGGAGGCTTGGGTCAGCTTTTGGGCGGCGGCGGGGGCTCAAGACATCAGCAGAATTCGGGTCAGCCCAATAACGCTGTGACCGTTGAGCGGGACGTCGCGCCTTTTGTGGGGAAATTTGCTGGCAAGCAGAAAGCGCCTTCCTACGAGGGCGATCTGAACGCGCGATTTGCCTGTTACCCAGCGCATGATGCGGCCCTTCCGCAAACCAGGACGTTCGTATGCTACACGGCTGAGGAGCAGCCGCGCGTGCCTGAGTAGTTGGGTAAAATTATGTTCTCGTTCCGGATTGTCCAAAAATTCTAATCCGGTCGTGAAGTGATCATCAGAAGGTGCCCTCCTCTGAGGCGCGTTGAACTCGGAAGGGTTGCAAGAGTTCAAATCGACCCATCAACGAGTCCTCGCCTCTGGAGATTTTCCGCTCACCTCGCGAAATAGCGCGCGGCTGCAGCTTCATTCAGCTGTTCGAAGGCACTCTAACGCATTCGCTTGAGCCTCACCGTCCACGGTCCCACAGCTCCACGGCGATTCCGTTCGATCGATACTACAATCTTGCATGCTTCACGGGCGGCGGTCGGCAACGATTGTTCCGCCCTGGATCACCATGTCGATGCGCGCGCGGTCCGCGAGGACCGACAGGTAGTCCAGGGGGTTGCCATCGACCAGCAGGAGATGTGAGCAAGCGGCGGCTGGACGTGGCGCTGGTGTTTGGCGTCGACCAAATCGCACGGAGAGGGTTATGCGTGAGGGTCCCGCGATGCGCGTCCGGCTCGGGCGCGCAATCTTAAAGAGGGCCGTTCACGAACGGTGCCTACCAGATGACCTCTGACGTGATCGCTGATCGCCTGAGCGCGCGGTCATCCGCGCGTCAGCGCGCCGGCGTGATCACCGCGAGCACGCCGAGCGCGCCGTCGCCGTCGAAGATTACCAGGTGATTCGCGTTGGGCGCCCATCCGATCACCGCGACCCCGCGCACCGAGCCGCTCGCCAGCACGAAAGCCTTGCGGTCGACGATCGAGAAGGTGACGATTTCGCGGCTCGGACCGGCCGGCCGGTCCGCGTACAATTGCAACGCCAGCTGGGCGAAACCGTGCGTGTAGACCATCGTGCTCGCCATCATCATCGCCGGCGTGGTTGGTATTCCCAGCGTATTGATCACCGTCTGACCTTGACTGGGCACGAAGCTCGCGAGCTGTGCGGTTACCCGCTTGTCGGGCTCCGACGCCGCGGTCTGCGGGTTCAGATCGCGGTTGCCGAGCGCCATCACGATACCCTCGCCGGTGTATACGGCGGCGCTCGAGGAGACTGCGATAAGCTCAGTCTTTCCGTCGGCGAGGTTGTAGCGGAAGACGCCCGCGCCGTGCGCGCGTCCCGCAGGCGTCGAGTACAGAAAGGCGGCGCTTCCCGGCGCCCAGCCGAGCACCCTGATTGGCCCGTCAGGACTTACCTGCTGGCAGTTCCCGTTGCGGCTGTCGAAGAGGGAGGCCGGCGTATGCTCGTCGCCCTCGCTGACCGCAAAGCGCGCGTCAGGGCTGAAGACCAGCATCGAGGGCGGGCAGGTGAGCTTTACGTCCTCGACCGTCACCGCGCCGAGGACGTGAATCAGGTGCAGGCCTCCAGCCTCGGCGGACTCGCCCGCCAGGCCCACGGCGAGCGTGTTGGGCGCGACCCAGTTCAAGCTTACCGCATGGAAATTGCCATCGAAGCTCGCGACCGAGTTCTGTCCGCCATTGCTGATGACGTAGCGCAGCACGATCTCGATCCGCCCGGGCTCGGCCTCGGCCACCGCCAGCGTCAGCCCGTCCGGGCTCGCCGCGAGGCCGACGATCTTTCCGTGCGGCGCGCCGGGTCCGCGGTCGGCTGCGACCAATCGCGCGTGTTTGAAACCGTCACCGCTGAAGCCGAGCACCTCGGTGCGTCCCTGCAGCGTCCCGGTCAGCGCGACCTCCTTGTCGCCCTGCAGCCACAGCGGCGGCTGACCGACGATCGGCGTGAACCCGGGCGGCGTCTCGACGAGCGCGTTGACGACGATGCCGGGCGTCAGATCCATCGTCGCCGTGTGCTGCGTGACTGGCGGGACTGGGGGTTTCCCGTGGCCGAACAGCGAACACGAAGCGGCGCCTAGGGTGAGCGGGACAAGCAGGAGGATGGATAACAGAGATCGACGCATCGAAAACCGCTAGTTTAGAAGTACGCTCGGGCCAGGTCTGAAGGAGCCGAAGATGAGGATAGCGATTCGTTCACTGCGACGCGAGTTCAGAGTCGCGATGCTGGTTGCGTTGGTGGCCGGAGCCAGCGTGCTCGCCATCCACTATGGCCTGACGGAAACCGGCATCGGGCTCGGCCTGATAGCCGGGGCGATTGCAGCCGTTTTCTGTCTGATGGTTTGGTGGCCGTCGCGGATTCCGCGCGGCGCCGTGTTGACCATCAAATTGGCAGGTGCGATGCGCGAGGTCGCGCCGCGCTCGCCCCTTGACCAATTGCGCGGCCGCGGCGGTCCCACGCTCTTCGATCTGCGCCAGGTCCTCGAGGGCGCCGCTCGCGATCCCCGGGTAAGCACTGTGATCGTCAGAATTGCGGGGCTGGAAACCGGACTTGCCACCGCCGATGAGCTGCACGCACTGTTGCGTGCGCTCGGCCGCGCCGGCAAGCGCACGATCGCGCTGCTCGAGGGCGACAGCGCCGGCGTGCGCGAGTATCTGGTTGCCTGCGGCGCAGGCGAAATCCTGGCCAATCCCAACACGCTCGTGACGATGCTGGGCGTGGCCGCGGGCGGTGTCTTTTTGCGCGGCGCGCTGGACAAGCTGAAGGTCGAGGCGCAGACGCTGCAATGGAAGGAGTACAAGGGCGCGGCCGAGACGTTTACGCGCGAGCGGATGTCGCCCGAGTTGCATGAGAGCCTCGCGGCGATCGTCGTCGACTGCAAGGAACTGCTGGCGGCGCGCATCGCCGAGGCTCGCGGTCTCGCGCCCGAACGCGCTGCCGAGCTTGCGGGCAGCGGCTTCCTGAGCGTGCGCGCGGCGACCGAAGCCCGCCTCATCAACCGCGCCGGTTACTTCGAGGACCTGCGCACCGAATTCGACCCCGAGCGCAAGGAACGCGTGTTCGTCGGGTTCGCCCGCTACCTGCGCCGGCTTGCTTACGCGCGGCAGCCCGGCCGCGATCCGCGGCTCGCGCTGATTCATGGCGTGGGTCCGGTGGTCGCCGGCGAGCCGCCCGCAGCCGGCGATTTTCTAAGCGGCGAAGCGGTCGCCGCTCAATTCCATCGCGCCGCCAGCGACAAGAGCGTCCGCGCGATCGTCTTTCGGGTCAATTCACCGGGCGGCTCGGCGCTCGGTTCGGACCTGGTGTGGCGCGCAGTGGGCGAGGCGCGCCAGCGCGGCAAGCCGGTGGTGGTCTCGATGGGCGACGTGGCCGGCTCGGGCGGCTACTACGTCGCGATGGGCGCGGATCAGATCGTCGCCGGGCCGGCCACGATCACCGGCTCGATCGGCGTAGTCTATGCGCGCTTCAATGCCGGCAAGGCGCTCGCGGCGATGGGCGTGGCGATGGAGTTCGTCAAGAGCGACGAGATCAGCGACGCGCTCTCGATGTCGCGCGCGCTCAGCGCCGGCGAACTTGGCCAGCTCAACGACGCCGTCGGCGAACTCTACGCCAACTTCACCGCCAAGGTCGCCCAGGGGCGCGGCCTCGATCCTGCGCAGACGGAGGCGATGGCGCGTGGGCGGGTGTGGAGCGGCGTCGCGGCCAAACGCGGCGGACTGATCGACGAACTAGGCGGACTCGACAAGGCGATCGAGATCGCGCGCGCCCGGGCGGGAATCAAAGACGGCGAGCGTCACGAGCTTGCGCTCTATCCGGGGCGAGGCATCCTTGCGGGCATCCGGACGATGACCACGTCGGCGCGCGTGCCGTGGAGCGTCGGCCTCGTCGCGGAGACGATCGGATTGCCGCGGCGATGGGCGCCGGCGATGCTGGGTCTGCTGGTGCGAGGCGGCGCGCTGCTGCTCTGTCCGTTTTTCTGATTCAGCCGCCGTCGCGAGTGTTGGTGAAATGATCAGCTATCGCGGATGAAGCGGTCCCACGGATAGCTGGTGCGCTCTACCGGCGGAACCGCGCCATAGCCGAGCGCCGCGTCGGCGGCGCGGCCCACGATTTCATCAAGCCGCGCGATCCGCTTGCGCGCGCAGTACGCTTCCAGCCCCGCGAGCATCTCGCCGATAACTCCCGCACCGCGGGCCAGCACGGCACTCGCGATCTCCACGCCGCGCGCGCCGCTCAAAAGCGCCCGGATAACGTCGTCGCCGGTGCGCACGCCGTTGCTTGCGAGCAGCCGAGTTGTCGGAGGCAGTGCTTTGAAGCATTTGCTGATCCAGTAGAGCGTCAACGGCAGCGCCCATCGCCCGCCGATCGCGCCGGCCGACCCGAGAATCGGCCGCATCGTTTCGATATCCGGCATGAAGCCCTGGAAACGGCCCATCAGGACCAGCATGTCGGCGCCGGCTGCGATCGCGCGCTCAGCCAGCGCGAGCGGATCGCCGGTCTGCGCAGTGAGCTTCACGGTAAGCGGGACCGTAGTCGCCGCGCGTACCGCTCGAACATAGTCGTGCACCGCTTCGGCGTCGCTGACCTGGCGTACCGCGCCGCCGACGGCCTCGCGGCCATGCGGCGCGCTCAAATTGAGCTCGATCCATCGCAACCCAGCGGCTTCCATCGCGGCCGCGATGCGCGCCGCCGGCCCGGCGGCGGCAACCGTGACGCTGCCCGCCACGTACGCATCGTGCGTGCGCGCCTCGGCGTCCGCGCGCGCCAGCATTTCGAGCCACTGATCGAGCGGCGCCTGTGCGAGGCCTGAGCGGCAGAATAGCGAGGCGTCGAGCCCCGCCCGTTCCCACGGCGAAATCGCCCAACCGGAATCGAGCATCACATATTCCGCGATATCGAGCTGGCGCGCCGCTCCCGGCGCTTCGTTGACCGACTTCGCGATCACGGCGCCGGCGCCGGCTTTCAGCGCGGCACGGATTCCCTCGAGGCTCATCGTGAACTCGGAGGACGCGCAAATGATCGGGTTCTTGAGCCGGATACGGCCGAGGTCGGCGCTTGGATCGGTCATGGGCATCCTCGTTCTCGCAGCCGTGATAGTGGACACGCGTTGCACAAAACGATGCGCCGCGCGCCTATCGACTGTCAAATCCCAGCTTGGGTAATGAACAGGTACGATCTATGGCAGGGCACGCTGGCTGGGGCTTGACAGCGATCCGTCGGCTGGCGTAAATGGCGAGAGTCGAACACAATTGCGGGCAAAGAATCTGCAACCAGGCGATGGCGCTAAACAAAGTATCAACCAGAATAGTTCGCAGAGAAGTTCGAAATGCGCCGCGGAGCGTCCCGGTCGGGCTGCGACGCCGCGGCACCGGCCGCGGCTCCACGGTCGCGGTGGTGGAGCGGCTCGCCGCGATTTTCGCACTCTTCACCGGCGGCATCCCGGAGATGCACTTGCGCGATATCGTGGGCGCGCTAGGCCTGCGGCGCTCGACCACTCATCGCTACCTCAACTCGCTGGTCCGCGCGGGACTGCTGCGGCAGGTTCGCGTCAGCACGTATGGCCTCGGGCCGTTGCTGATCCAGCTCGGCGCGACCGCGGTCGGCGCGTTGCGAGTCGTCAACCTCGGTGAGAACTATCTGCAACGGCTCGTGGAGGAAGCCGGCGAGACCGCAGTGATGAGCATCTGGGGCGGCCACAGTCCGGTGGTCGTGCGAGTGCGCGAGCCGCTGAGCAAGCTGATCCAAATCCGAGTGGCGGTGGGCTCGGCGCTGCCGGTCGCGTCGGCACAGGGGACGATTTTCATGGCGTGGCATCGCGATTCGGCAGCCGTACGCAGCCTGCTCGATCATCTTGCGCCCGCGCAGCGCGCCGAGTTGATGCGAGAGATTGAGTCCGTTCGTCAGTACAAGATCGCGATCAGCGCGCAGGTGGTAGAGGGAATTCGCACCGTGGCGGTGCCGGTCTTCGATCACGAAACGGTGGCGGCAACGCTCGGCTTCGTGGGCACCACCGCCGGGATTTCCGCCGATCCCAACTCGGGCCTGGTCGCGGCGCTGCGGGAGGCGGCGGCACAGCTCTCGCGCGAACTCGGCTACGCCGGAGGCGTCGAGAATCAGGAGCGGTCTCAGGGTGCGCCGAATTCGGATTGCGCTGCTGCGCCGACGTTCGGTATCGGACGCGCATTGAAATGAGCACGCACGACGCCAACCTCTACGAAATCAGCCGGCTGCTCTACGACCTGCGCAATCCGGCCAATCGCGAGGCCGTTCGCACCAATCCCCAGGCGTATTTCCGGCGCTATGCAATCGACGAGCGCGGGATGCGTCTTTTGATGAACCGCGACTGGCAGGGATTGGTCGACGCTGGGGTCACTGTCTATTTGCTCACGAAACTCGGCGCCGCGCTGGGCGTGAGCCTGCTCGAGATGGGCGCGGCGATGCGCGAGATGAGCAACGAAGAGTTCCGGCGCTTCATCGAGGAGCAGAACAAACGCAATCGCGCGCTGGCCGTGTTGCCCGGCGAGACGCAGCCGGAGAAGCCATAGGAGGAGCGGCCCGATGGCGACGATCGTTGCGGGACTGGGATGCTCGCATGCGCCTTCGATCGCGCATGCTTACGATAGCGGCGCGTCGCGCGAGCCGGGAATGAAACCGCTGTTCGACGCTTTCGCACGCGCCGCGCGGTGGCTTGCGGAGCGGCGTCCCGACGTGCTGGTGGTGATCTACAACGAT
Source organism: uncultured delta proteobacterium (assembly GCA_963810495.1). Classification (GTDB taxonomy): domain Bacteria; phylum Desulfobacterota; class Binatia; order Binatales; family Binataceae; genus JAKAVN01. The sequence goes on along the minus strand of CAWENP010000008.1, from coordinate 187,778 downwards.
CACGTCGACAACTATTTTTTCGACGCGTGGCCGACCTTCTCTATCGGCGTCGCCGGCCAATACCAGATCGCCGACGAAGGATGGGGGCCGCGGCGCTTTGCGCCGGTGCCGGGCCATCGCGCGCTCGCACGCCATGTGGCCGCGCAACTGCTCGACGGCGGTTTCGATCTGATGACCTCGCATCGGATGGAACTAGACCACGGATTTCTCTCGCCGATGCCGATGATCGACGAAGGCTGGCGCGTGCCGGTGGTGCCAATGACGATCAACGTGGTGCTCGACCCGCTGCCGGCGCCGTCGCGCTGCTGGGCGCTGGGCGAGGCCGTGGGCGCGGCGATCAAAGCTTATCCGGAAGATCTGCGCGTAGCGGTGATTGGCACCGGCGGCCTGTCGCATCAATTGACCGGCCCCGACTTCGGCAAGGTGTTCGCCGAGTGGGATCGCGAGTTCCTCGCGCTGCTCGACCGCGCACCGTCGAGTCTCGCCCGCTACACGATGGCCGATTTCGCGCGCCTGGGCGGTGAGCATTCGATCGAGGTCGTGCAGTGGCTGGCGATGCGCGCGGCGCTGCCCGAGCCGAGCCGGATGGAATTCAACTATTACTACCCGTTCGGTCTGATGGGCTACGCGATCGCCGCCTTCCGTCCCGCCTAGATGGGCAGGCGCGCCGCCCGGCGCACGAAGCGAAACGCAACGGCTCGCGGCAGCGCGAAGGCGTCGAACAAAGGAGAGCGCGATGGGGATCAGGACCGGGCGGCAGTTTCTCGACTCGCTGCGCGACGATCGGCAAATCTGGCTCGAAGGAGAGCGGGTCGGCGACGTCGTGTCCCATCCGCGCCTTGGCCCCGCGGCGCGTACGCTGGCCGAACTTTACGACTTGCAGCATCGCGCCGACCTGAGCGAGCAACTGACCTACGTTTCGCCGGCCACCGGCGATCGCATCGGCCTCACCTTTATCGAGCCCGCCTCGGAGGGCGATTTGGTGCGGCGGCGCGCGACGGTGAAAACCTGGATGGACTGGTGTGGGGGGATGATGGGCCGCACGCCGGACTTCATGAACATCCACATCACTGGCTTCGCCTCGGCGCACGAATATTTCGCGCGCAGCGGCAAACAATTTGGCCGCAACATACGCGCTTACTACGAGTTCCTGCGCGAGCGCGACCTCTGCCTCACGCACACGCTGCTCAGCCCCACCGTCGACAAATCGAAGCCGGTGCAGAACCAGCCGCCAGGCGTTGCGGCGGCGATCGTCAAGGAGACAGACGCGGGAATCGTGGTCAACGGCGCGCGCTCGGTGGCGACGCTGGCGCCGTTCGCCAACGAGATCGCGGTCTTTCCGTCAACGTATCTGCAAAACTCGGAGGAAGCGCGGCCCTACGCATTCGCGTTCTGCATCCCGATGGCGACGCCGGGCCTGCGCTTCATCTGCCGGCCCTCGCTGACCGAGACCGCCGGTCCGCCGGGCGACCATCCGTTCTCCTCCCGGATGGACGAGATGGATTGCGTTGCGATCTTCGATCACGCGCTGGTGCCGTGGGAGCGAGTGTTTGCCGCGCGCGACGTCGCGCTGGTCAACGGGCTCTTCGTCGAGACCGGATGCATCAACCAGCTCATGCATCAGTTCGCGATCAAGAACCTGGCCAAGGCCGAGTTCCTGCTGGGCGTGGCGCTCAACATGTGCGACGCGGTGAACTCGCGGGCCGAGAACGTGCAGAACCTGCTCGCGGAAATGATCAACACCGTCGAACTGCTGCGCGCGGCGATCCGCGCCGCCGAGGTCGATCACGTTCCCGGTCCGGCCGGCACGGTGCTGCCTAATGGCCAGCCGCTCTGGACCGTGCGCTTGCTGTTCCCGCAGCTCTACCCGCGCCTGGTTGAGATCGTGCAGATCCTCGGCTCGAGCAACCTGGTGATGATGCCCTCGCTGGCCGAGTTCGCGGGCGAGCGCGCCGAGGATGTCGCGCTCTATTGCCAGGGCGTCGGCGTTTCGGCCGAGCAGCGGGTACGGCTCTTTCGTCTCGCGTGGGACGTCGCGTGCTCGTCGTTCGCCGGGCGCCAGACGCTCTACGAGCGCTTCTTCTCGGGCGACCCGTGGCGGCTCGGCATCGCGCGCTACCAGAGCTATCCGCTCAAGGATTCGCTCAAGCAGCGCGTATGGGACTTCATTGCGCGCGTGGGCCAGGCTCCCGGCGCGGATCGCGAACGGCATGCGAAGCGCGGCTGAAGCATAGGAAGACGCACGATGGATTTTGGCCTCCTGATGATGCCCGATGCGGCCGCCGCGGCGGCGCAAGCGCGCTTGGCTGAAACGCACGGCTTCAGCCACTACTGGGTCGCCGATTCGGAATTGATGGCCGCCGATCCCTACGTCGCGCTGGCGGCGGCGGCGCTCGCGACCAAACGCATAGTGCTCGGCACCGGAGTCGCGATCGCCGGAACGCGAATCGCACCGGTGACCGCGTGTGCGATCGCCTCGGTCGGTGCGCTCGCGCCGGGCCGCGTCGTGCTCGGGCTGGGCACCGGCAACAGCGCGCGGCGCGCGATGGGGATGCCACCGTATCGTGTGAGCCAGTTGCGCGAGCACGTGCGCGTGGTGCGAGGGCTGCTCGGCGGCGGCGAGGTGGATTATCGCGAAGGCGAGCTGAACCGCGCGATCCGTCTTTTCCACCAGCAGCTTCAGCTCGTCAATACGCGCGACCGGATTCCGATCTACGTTGCAGGCAACGCGCCCAAGGCGATCGAGCTGGCGGGTGAGATGGGCGACGGCTTTATCACTTCGCGGACCAATACCGTCGAAGGATGGCGCGAGACGTGGGCGCGGGCGGGCGCGAGCGCCGAGCGGGCGGGTCGCAATCCGTGGGAGCTTTACACGATGCTGCTGACGGCGGCGTGCCTGCTTGCTCCCGGCGAGAGTTATGACTCGCCACGGGTGCGGGCAGAGGCGGGACCGTGGGCGATGGTCGCATTGCACGCGCTTTATGAGAGCGTCAAAAGCGCGGAGGGCGCGCCGGCGCCGATTCGAGCGACGTTCGCGGCCTACAAGGAATACGCCGACCGCCGCCTGGCGAACAATCCGGCCTACTACATGGAGCTACACGACGGCCATGGGATGTATATGCAGCCGGGCGAGGAGCGCTTTGTCACCCCGGAACTCATCCGCCACGCCACGATGACTGCGACGCCGGAGGAATTGATCTTGCGCCTGCGCGCTCTGGAAGCCGAGGGCGTGCGCCAGGTCGCTTTCATCCCCACGCCGGCCAGCGTCGAGAGCTTCGCGCGCGAGTTCGGCGAAAAAATTATCGCGCACTTCTAACCGCGATAACCGCCTCACGCGAGAGCGAACGGCGTGTGGGCTAGCGCTCCAGTTCCTCTCGGATCGAGTACATCTTCTGCCGCGCCTCGGAAATGTAGGCGTCGAGGTTGCGGCGATGGTTGGCGAAGACCCCGTCGGGCGAACCGTCGAGCACGACCAGCGGCTTCATCATCGCCGCCTTGCCCAGCGGATCGATCGTTTCGTCGAACAGTTGCGCGAGCACTGGCTTGGTGGTGAGCGACTGGTGATACTCGCGTTTCACCGCCTGCATCATGTAGTACATCACGGCCGCGTAGCCCTGCGCGTGGTAGAAGTAGTCGTCGACGTCCCAGACGTGGACCGCGCTGCCGTCGTCCTTGCGCGTGCGATAGAGATTGGCGTGCGCGTCGCCCAGCATGTCGCCCCAGGCCTGGAGGAGGCGAACCAACTCGACGTTGCGCTGGTTGAGCTCGCGCGAGGTCTCGGGATTGGCGTGCAGGCCGGCGACGTAGAGATGCAGATGGCGTACGCCGTCGCGATACTTGGATTCCGCGGACGGCAGTATCCACTTCTGCGCGTCGTTGCGGAAGTCGGTATCCGCGATCACCAGGTTCGGGTCATATTCGTTCGACGACACCTTGGTCAGATGGTCCTTGAACACTCGCGTGGTCTCGCGCACCGCCATGATGATGCCGAGTTGGCGATTCGCATTGTTGTCGGCCATCACACGCATGCCCCAGAGGAAGAAATCGTTGGGGCGCCAGCCGAAGAAGCCGTTCAGCTCGTTTTCCATGACCGCGGCGAGCGTGGTCGCGTAGATCTCGCCGGGCACGAATGGCTTGTCGGGCGGAAAAGCCTGGCTGACGGAGTAGTCCAAGCGATTGTGACGCATCTGACCGAAGTGGAGGCCGAGATTTATCAGAACGAAGGCGGCGAGGGCGATCCCGCCGGCAATGGCGAGCTTCCTGAGCGACATCGATCGATTGTCCGTCACGGCGCGCCGCGAGCCAAGCTCAGAGCGCGTCGCGCAGACGCTGCATAAGCGACGGCCGCGGACCGATCGTCGCCGGCGCCATCAGCGGAGCACTGGCCAGCACCTTACCGCCCGAAGTCGCCTGTCCAACGCCGACCAGCTGTCCGGCGCGAATCGGTGCGGCGAGCGAAGCTGGAAGCTGAAACTCGACCTTGAGCCCGGTTTCATCGCCACGTTTTTGCATGACGCTCAGGTCACGGCCCCATACCGGCTTGAAGCTCGCGAGTGAACCGCCGCTGACCGCGAGCGTCTGCTCGATCGGCGCACCCTGTTTGCCGACGACGCGCATCTGGTAGCTCGCGAAGCCCTGGGCCAGAAGCTCGGCGGCCGAGTTGAAGTTCTTTAATTTGTTGGGCGAGCCGAGCACCACGGCAATCAGGCGCATGCCGCCCCGATGCGCGGTCGCCACCACGTTGAAACCGGCTTCGTAGTAGAAGCCGGTCTTGAGCCCGTCGCATCCGGGAAACGTGCGCACGAGGTGATTGGTGTTGCGCAGTTCGAAGGCGCCGCCGCGAAACGGCGCGATGTCGATCGACGCCCATTGCATGACTTGCGGGTACCTGGTGAGCGCGCGCGCCAGCAGAGCCTCGTCCCACGCGCTCGAAACGTCAGCCTGCTGGCCGGGCGCGGGCGGCAAGCCATGCACCGAATAGTAATGCGTATCCTTCATGCCGAGCCGGGCGGCCTCGCGGTTCATCATCTGCACGAAAGCTTCGGTCGAGCCGCCGAGGTATTCGGCCACCGCGACGGAAGCGTCGTTGGCCGAGTGCACCATGATCGCCTTCATCATGTCGTCGAGCGAAAACGTCTCGCCTTCCTTGAGATAGACCTGCGAGCCGCCCATCTCGGCCGCCTTGTGCGAGGCCGCGACCTTGTCGCTGAGCTTCAGACTCCCGTCGGCGAGCTTCTCCGCGACGATCATCGCGATCATCATCTTGGCCAGCGACGCGGTGGGCCATGGCTTGTGCTCGTTGTTCTCGAACATCACGGTCCCGGTTTCAGGCTCCATCAGGAGCGCGGCGGCGTATGGCTCAGCGAGCTTATCCGGCTGCGCGGGCTTGGCGGCCGCGGCGGGATTCGATCGGCGCTGGCGGGCGAGCGCGGGGCCTGGCGCGATCATCGCGAGCATCGTCATTGTCGTGGTGATGACGGCCAGCGAAGCCAGCACGAGCGCGAGCCCGCGGCTTTTTGTGGCGCGAAATGAAACGGTTGCCAAAGCGGGCGACGAGCGCATAACCCCAACCTCCAGGACCGACCGAAGCAGGCCGCCCAGCCGCGTCGTCGCGCGGCACACGTGTCAGATTAAAAACGATCCGCGGTCCAATATAGCGCGTTTGGCGCCTGGAGCATCGCGAACAGCGCCGCCTCGGCCTGGTCGGCGGCGACGCCGAGACGCTTCGCGAGTTTGCGCGGCGCGATTACACGCCACATGTAGAAGTTGTCCGGATGATGCGTCACGAAGGCGCCGGCCTCCCGCAGGCTCTCTTCCAGGGCCGGGTCGTGCGCGGTGTGAGTCACCAGCGGCGCCGGACTGGGAGGATCCGCTGAATTGCGCAGCGCCGCCGTATCGCCGCCGCCCTCGAGCGGAATCGATGGTTCCGCGCCCGACGCTATCTCGCCAATATGCCGCATCAGCCCGAGCATCGCGTCCGCCGCTTCCAGCGCGTAACCGTACTCCATCACCATCGGGAAGCCGTGGAATGGCATCGCGCGCGCATACGCCGCGAGCCCATCCGCCGTGTCGCGATGGCACACAACGAAGTATTCGCCGGGATTCCCCGCGTACTGTAGATTGCCACGCCATCCAGCTGCGTCGCGCATCGCGGTGCCGTTGAAACGACCGCTGTACTCGCGATGGAGCGCCGCGACCTCCTGAAAGTCGCGCGCCTCCTCGAAGCGCGCGAGCCGAAACCCCGCGGCCGCGCGCATCGTCTGAGTATCGGCGAGTGCGCTGAACTGGCGCGTCACCGGGCGCCATCCGAAACGTGTGTAGAAATCCAGCCGCTCGGCGAACAGCATCGAGACCTCGAAGCCCTCGCGCTCCATCGTCGTGACCGCTAACCGCATCAGTGCCGAGCCGAGGCCGCGGCTGCGATAGCTCTCCATCGTGTAGACCGAGCCGACGCCGCCGAGCGGAACGCGAGCGCCGCGCAGGTTCACGATGCGCTCGAAGATTTGCGCGGTCGCGACGATACGGCCGCCCTCGCATGCGACCAGGCATCGTTCGTCGCGGAAGCCGGGGTCGTGATGATTGTAGCGGGCGAAGAAGCCGCGGTCGCCGTACCACAGCGCGAGCAGGTCAAGCACCTGGTCTCGTTCGCTGCCGCGCGCCGGCCGCAGTTCCATGGTCAGTGGATGTTGTACTGGAGCTGGACCGGTTGGCCGCCGCGCATCACGGTCAGGCTGACGGAGTTCTGGGTTCGCAGGTTGGTCAACAGCTGGAATGCCTGGGCGGGATCGCCCACGGTTTGCCCGCCGACGCCGGTTAGAACGTCACCGTCGCGCAGTCCGATCTGCTGAAAGATCGAATCGGGCTGAATTTCGGAGAGCTTGAAGCCGTGGGATTGGCCGTCCGGGCCAAGGTTGGGGATGGCGCGGACCTGGGTGAAGAGCGCGGCCATGTTGTTCAGGTTGTTGTCGAGGGTCGAACGGTCGAGCACGTAACGGTTGGGCTGGATCTCGCGCACACCGCTTTGCCTGGCGCGTCCGCGCATAAAGCGGCGAAACGGTCCGCCGGGCAACCCGAACGGACGAGGTATTTCGGCCGGCGTTCCGTTCTGGTCGGTCGGCATCTCGATCTTTATGCGGCGCCCTTCATGCAGGATGATCGCGTGGTCCTTGTAGACGCCGACGAGCTGGCCCGCGTCTGGAATCTCGTCGCCCATCCGATAGAGCGATTGCTCGTGGTTGTTGTCATCCTCGACGATGATGAAGGGCTGCGAAAGAGTGAGCGTCGAGGTGCCAAGCAATTTGATGTGCAGGTTGGTTGCGACCTCCGCCGGAGCTTCGGTTACCGGCACCAAGTTGAAGATGTCGCGCTGGGAAATCGCGTTGTAGAAGGCGCGCGGGCGGTTGACCGTAGCGGAGGGCTCGGCGCCCAGCAGCGACGGCAGATGCGTCGACCCGCTGGCCACGCGGCCGAGAATGATGTCGTTGACCGAGAGCGCGAGGAAGTAGGCCAGGATCGCGATCAGCAACAGGTTGAGCGCCATCACGTAGCGCTCGGAAAGGCGCAGCGTCATCAGCTCAGCCCCTCGGCCTCGTACGCGGTGCCTTCGACCAGCCGCTGTACGTCGTAGTTCCAGCGCCCCTTCCAGCGGTCGATGGTGAGGCTCGCCTGGGTCCATCCGTTGCGCACCTGGTCGAGCAGGCGCAGCAGGTAGATGCTCTCGTTGTCGCCGTGCTGATTGAGCCCGCCCTGGCGCTCCAGCCCGACGGTCGCGATCATCAACGCTTCGAGCGCGAGTTCGCGGATGCTGACGCGGCCGGCGCGAGCCCCGAGGCCGAGCTTGTGCGCGCCGTCGGTCAGCTCCAGGCGCTCCTCGAAGCTCCAGCGCTTGACCAGGTCCCAGGCGCCCGTCATGCAGTCGGAATCGTACAGCAGACCCTTGAACAGCGCGGGCAGCGCCAGCATCAGCGCCGGCGGCTGACTGTCGGCGGTGCGCACCTCGACATATTTTTTGAGCCGCACCTCGGTGAAAATAGTGGTGAGATGGGTCGCCCAATCGTCAACGGTCGCGCGCTCGCCGCGCCATCCGCGTTCCATGAACTGGCGAAAGGTGAGGCCCGGCGGCCTGGTCAGGTCCTGCGGTTCGTGGTTGCGATAAATGAAATACATCGGGACATCGAGCGCGTAGTCGACGTAATCCTCGAAGCCGGCGTCGTCGCGGAAAGCGAATTCCAGCGTCCCGCAACGGTCGGGGTCGGTGTCATACCAGATATGCCCGCGATAGCTCTGGTAGCCATTGAGACGGCCGTCGCAGAGCGGCGAGTTCGCGAACATCGCGTACACCAGCGGCACCAGCCCCATGCCGAGCCGCAGCTTGCGCATAGCATCGGCCTCATCACCATAGTCGAGGTTGGCCTGCACGCCGGCGGTCTGCTTCATCATCCGCTGGCCCAGGCGTCCCTTGCGCGCCATGTACGGATACATGATCCGGTAGCGCTTCTTGGGTATCAGCTCGATCTCGTCGATGGTGCTGATGGGTTGCATCCCGAGGCCTAGCACCACCGCGCCGAATTCGTGGCCGACCTCGACGAGCTGCTCGATATGGCGGCTAAACTCGGTGTGCGCGCAGTGAATCGTCTCGCACTGCTCGCCCGAAAGCTCGATCTGGCTGCCCGGTTCGATAGTGATCGCGGCGCGCTCGCCCCTAAGCCCGATCACGCGCCCATGCTCCTCATCCGGCTCGTAGCCGTAGCGCTCTGCCAGGCGGCGCAGGATCTGCTCGACCCCGCGCGGCCCCGAGTACGGCAGTGCGCGTCCGTCGTGCGCCGAGACCGTGACCTTCTCGTACTCGGTCCCGACGCGCCATTGCTCGCGCGGTTTGGCTCCGCTCTCAAAGTAGCGGATCAACTGCTCGCGGGTTTCGACCAAATCAGCGCTCGTTGACATACGCATGGACTCCGTTCTGGTGCGCTTCGCGAGCTTATCATGGCTTCGGCGAAAATTGGACGCAAGCCGGGCGGCGGCCCTTGTCGGCGGGCGTAGCCCTTGCCTAACTTAAGGCGCGATTGGGCGCGCGATTCCACGCGCAGGCGCCGACACAGAGGGTGAGGCAAAGGGCCAGGCGAAAGGATAAGGTCAGATGGCCGAGGCAGTGCTCGCGATCGACCAGGGAACGACCGGGACCACGGCGATGGTGCTCGATGGGCACGGGCGCATCCTGGGCCGCGCGTACGGCGAGATACGCCAGTTCTATCCGCGTCCCGGATGGGTCGAGCACGATCCGGAACAACTTTACCGCTCGGTGGTTCGCCTGGGACGCCAAGCGATCGCCGCCTCGCGCATCCGGCCCGCCGGCATCGGCGCGGTGGGAATCACGAATCAGCGCGAGACGTTCGTGGTATGGGAAAGGGAAAGCGGCCGTCCGGTGCATCGCGCGATCGTATGGCAGTGTCGGCGCAGCGCCGCGATTTGCGCCGCGCTCGCCCCGCGCGAGGCCGAGGTCCGCCGACGCACCGGGCTGCTGATCGATCCTTACTTCTCCGGCACCAAGCTCAAGTGGCTGCTCGACAGCGACCGCACGCTACGCCGGCGCGCCGCCCGCGGCGAACTGTGCTTCGGCACGATCGATTCGTGGCTGATATTCCGGCTCTCGCGCGGCGCGGCGTTCGTGACCGACTTCACCAACGCGTCTCGCACCATGATGCTCAATCTGAAGGAGCGGAAGTGGGACGCCGCGATGCTGCGGATGCTCGGAGTGCCGGCGGCGATGCTGCCCGAGCCGGTCGGCTCGCGCGGTCCGCTGGCCGAAGCGGCCGCCGGCGTGTTTGGGCCGCGCGCCATCCCGATCGGCGCGGTCATCGGCGACCAGCAATCCGCGCTCTACGGTCAACGCGCAGTCAGCCCCGGCGCGGCCAAGACAACTTACGGCACCGGCGCATTCCTGCTGATGCATACGGGCGAGCGCGCGGTCACCTCGCGCAATCGATTGTTGACCACCGCCGCATTGGGACCGGCGGGCGAGCCCGCCTACGCGCTGGAGGGCTCGGTGTTCATCGCGGGCGCGGCGATCCAGTGGCTCCGCGACGAGATGGGCATTATCGCGACGTCGGCCGAGAGCGAAAAGCTCGCGCGAGCGAGCCGCGATCGCTCACAGCCTTACCTGGTGCCGGCCTTCGTCGGGCTCGGTGCGCCATACTGGGACGCCGGTGCGCGCGGCGCGATCGTCGGCATCACCCGCGGCACCAATCGCGCTGACGTAGTGCGCGCGGCGCTCGACTCGATCGCCTACCAGGTCCGCGACGCTTTGGCCGCGATGGAGAAGGACAGTGGGCATCGCATACCCGAACTGCGCGTCGACGGCGGCGCCACCGCCAACGGCTACCTGATGCAGTTTCAGGCCGACGTGCTGGGACGCCCGGTGCGGCGGCCGAAAATGGCCGAAACGACAGTGCTGGGCGCGGCAATGCTGGCCGGGCTGGCGTGCGTCCTGTGGCGATCGCCCAACGAACTGCGGACTCTCGGCGGGAGCGGGCGGCTTTTCCGGCCCTCGATGCGTCCGGCCGAGCGCGAACGGCTGGTCAACGGATGGCACGTGGCGGTTGCGCGCGTGCGCAGCTAGCGCTGCCTCGCAATCACGGCACAAAGGAATCGATGGCGCAGAAATCGACAGATCAAAAATCGATGGATAAAAACTCCTGGCCGCGCGTCGCGCTGGTCTTCCCCGAGCACTACGCCGACGCCGCCGGAGTGCTGAGCCGCGCCTTCGTCGACGATCCGCTAATCAACGCGCTCGCGCCCGAGCCACGCGAGCCGGTCGAACGCGCGCGACGCTTGACGAGGCTGTTCACGGTCGTGCTCAAGCTCCAGCGCGGCAACGGCCAGCCGGTCTTCGGCGTCTTCGAGGCTGGCCGCCTGATTGCCGCGGCGGTGGTCGAAGGAACAATGCACTCCTCGCCCGGCGGGACGGTAGCGAGCGGTCTGCTCAACCTGCCCACGATGCTGCGTGCAGTGGGGTGGGGCGGAGTGCGGCGGTCGATTAAGCTGGTCGACGCGCTCACGCGCAACCATCCGCCACAGCCGCATCTCTATCTCAACATCCTGGGCGTGGAGCCGTCATTCCAGGGACGGCATTGCGGAGTCGCGATTCTCAATCAGCTGCGCGAGCTGGTGGAAACGCGCTCCGACCTCGACGGCGTGTACCTGGAGACCGCGACCGAGACCAACGTCGCCTACTACACGCGCAACGGTTTCGAAGTGATCGGAGAATTCTATCCGCTGGGAGTCAGGATGTGGCGGATGTTCCAGGCGCGGCGTGACGTTAATCCGGCGCAGCGTCGCGCGGAGAGCGCGCCGGCCTGATCACCGTGACGCGCAATCCACCGGAGGTCCATCCGACGTCGAAGCCGACGCTGTCGCCTTCACTCAACAAATCGATGCCGGGAAAGCGGCCGCCGAGCGGCGCGCCGGCGACTTCGACGAACGGGAACTCAAACGGCACTTCGCGTCCCTGATGCGAGCGCACGGCGCCGCGGCCGCGCGCGCGGTCCAGGCGCATGATCATCCCGCGATAGAAATTGCCGGGAAAGCGCTCGGCGTCGAATTCGTCGCTCATCAGATATTCGCTCAGCCGAGCTCGCTCAACAGCGGATCGAGCTTGCCCTCGGCCTCGAGCGCGCGCAGCTCGTCGTAGCCGCCGACTATTTTGCCGTTGATGAAAATCTCCGGCACCGTGCGGCGGCCGCCGGACAGCTCGATCATCTTCTCGCGCAACGCGGAATCGCCAGAGACATCGATCTCCTCGAACGCCACCCCTTTTCGTCTCAGCAGGGATTTGGCCTGCGTGCAGTAGGGACAATATGAAGTTGTGTAGACCTCGACCTTAGCCACCTTTCGACCTCTGGCTTTCATTTTCGACTGGCCCGCCACGGTTGTAAAGGTGGGCCAGGCGCTTGGGCGAGACGCCGAGCAGAAACGCGATCCGGATGAACCACATCCGCGCCGTCGTGGCGAGCACGCCGCGCTCGCGCCATCGCCGCGCCGAGGTCGTGACCCGAGAGTGCAGGCAGGCGACACGGCCGACGCGCTTCAGCCGGCGCGCGAGGTCGAGGTCCTCGCAGAGTGCGATATCGCGATAGCCGCCCAGCCGCTCGAAGACCTCGCGCCGCATGAAGATCGCCTGGTCGCCGGTGCCCGTGCGGCTCAGGCGCGAGCGCGTACTGATGAGCCATCCGATAAGCCGCAACATAGGCGCGTCGTCGTCGAGGCGCAGATCGAACCGCCCGCCCACGACCGCCGGGTCGGCCAGCGCCGCGGCGATGTCGCGAGCAAAAGTCTGCGGCACGAGCGTGTCGGCGTGCACGAAGACCAGCGCGTCGCCCTCTGCGGCGGCGGCGCCGGCATTCATCTGGCGGGCGAGGCCGCGCGGCGCGACGAGCAGCCGCGCGCATCGTGGCCGCGCCTCGTCGCGGCTGCGATCGGAACTCCCGCCGTCGACTACGATTACTTCCACGACCACTTCGGCGCCGGGTCTGCTCGCCGCGATCGCGTCGAGCGTGCGCGCGATCGCCCGCTCCTCGTTGAGCATCGGAACGATCACAGAAAGTCTGTTCACTTTTTCACTATTTCGGCGCTTCGCTGTTCGAGGCGCCCCCGTCCGCGGCACGGCTGACGCGGCAAATTCAGTGCGGACGTTTCAAGCGCGGCGAATGTGGCGAGCGGGGATTCACCAGGGCGAGCGATTCATCGCCTGCCGGAAAATCCGCGATGCGCACGATGCGGCCCTCGATCGTGAGACGGCCCTCCTGGAAAAGCTGAATCGCCCAGGGATAGATGCGATGCTCCTGCGCGCGGATGCGTTCGCTCAGGCTTTCTTCGTTGTCGCCGGGCAAGACCGGCACCACCGCCTGCACGATGATCGGTCCGTCATCGATGCCCTCGCGAACGAAAAACACGGTGCATCCGGTGAAGCGGACGCCATGTTCCAGCGCCGCCTTCTGCGCGTGCACGCCTGGAAAGGCCGGCAGCAGCGCGGGATGGATATTCATCACGCGGTCGGGAAACGCGGCCAGCATCACCGGCGAGAGCAGCCGCATAAAACCCGCGCATACCACGAGTTCGGCTCCGTGCTCGGTCAGCGCCTCGACCAGCGCGCGGTCGAAGTCCTCGCGCGAGCTGAAGCGACGATGCTCGATGACGCGAGTCGGAATACCGTGGCGATGCGCGCGCTCCAGCCCTTGGGCGCCAGCGCGGTTGGAAATCACGAGGCGGATTTCGGCGCGCAGCTCGCGGCGCTCGAGCGCGTCGACGATCGCCTGCAGGTTGGTGCCGGTACCGGAAATCAGCACTCCCAGTTTGACCGGCGCCCGCTCTGCCATCGCGTCCTTGGCTCCTCTCGTCGCTAATCGCCGTCTAGAGCAGCACCGCTCCGCGCCTGCCGCGGCGGGCCTTGCGAACCTCGCCGACAAGATAGGCCGGCGTGCGCAGGCGGCGCAAATGAACGAGTACGGCCTCGGCTTGGCCGGGAGGCACTACCGCGATCATTCCGAGGCCATTGTTGAAAGTGCGATCCATTTCGGCTGGACCGATTCGTCCCAGCCGCGCGATCAGATCGAAAATCGGCGGTATCGGCCAGCTCCCGCGACGCACGACCGCCTCGATCCCGGCCGGCAGCACGCGCGGCAGGTTCTCGGCGATGCCGCCGCCGGTGATATTGGCAAGCCCGCGAATCGGAAAGCGCTCGAACAGCGAGGTCGCAACCCTGGCGTAAATTTTCGTCGGGCGCAGGAGTTCGTCGGCGAGCGTGCAGCCCAACTCCGCCACGCGCGAGTTGATCTTGAGCCGCGCGCGTTCGAGCAGTACGCGGCGCGCCAGAGAAAAACCGTTGGAATGAAGTCCGCTGGAGGCGAGACCGATCAGCATGTCGCCCGGCCGGATGCGCTCGGAACGGGGAATCGCGGCGCGCTCGGCCAGGCCCACGGCGAAGCCGGCTATGTCGTATTCGCCGGGCCGGTAGAAACCCGGCATCTGCGCCGTCTCACCGCCGACCAGGCTCATGCCGGCGAGCTTGCACCCGCGCGCGACGCCTTTCACCAGCGCCAGCGCGACAGCACTCTTGAGCTTGCCGGTCGCGATGTAGTCGAGGAAGAACAGTGGGCGCGCGGCGTGACATACGATGTCGTTAACGCACATCGCGACGCAGTCGATGCCGACCGTGTCATGGCGCCCGGTCATAAACGCGATCTTGAGTTTGGTGCCGACGCCGTCGGTTCCCGCCACCAGCACCGGCGAGCGCATCGCGTGCGCCCCGTCGAGCGCGACCATAGCGCCGAAGCCACCGATCCCACCCAGCACGTGCGGACCCAGCGTCGGCCGCGCGAGCCGGCGCAGCATCGGCACCAGCCGCTCCTTGAGATCGATATCGACCCCGGCCGATTTGTAGCTGAGGCCGCGCGCCATCTTCTAGGCGCCTCGGCTGCTGCTGGCGCCCTTGCGGATGGCCAGCGCGGCCGCACGCCAGGCGCTGTGGCCGTCGGGGTAGGCGACGAGGCCCTCGCGATAGCGCACGAGGTCCATCTCCCGCAGCAGTTCGCGCAGTTCGTAGTGCTGGAGCATGAAGTCGGGGTTGCGCGGATGGCCGGTCACCGCCTGGTCGATGAGGAACGTGTCGAAGAGCAATGCGCCACCGGGCCGCAGAGCGTCGATCAGGCGCGGGACCAGTGCGCGGTCTAGAAAACTGAGGTTGAGTATCGCGTCGAAGCGGCCGCGCGGCAGAGGGAAGGTCGAGTGGTCGGCGACGAGCGGCCATACAGAGAGCTTCTCGGCGCGCGTGATCGATTGCAGCGTGCGGAGCGCCGGTTCAGCGTAATCGATCGCCACGACTCTGAATCCGGCGCGCCCGAGCAGCAGGCTATGGCGGCCAGTGCCGGCTGCGACGTCGAGCGCGAGTCCGCGCGGCAGCAAGTCGAGCATTTCGACGACCGACGGCTCAGGCGCGCGAGGCCCGGCGCTGGCGCGCTGGCGGCGCTCCCAATCGCTGCGCTTTTCCAGCTCGCTTCGATTGGCGTCGCTCATAGCACGCGAGCCAGGGTGAGCACGTCGATTCGTCGAGCGCCCGCCGCGCGCAACACGCGCGCACATTCGTCAGCCGTTGCCCCGGTGGTCATCACGTCGTCGACCAGCAACACCCGTTGGCCGGCGACGCGCGAGGGGCGGCGCACCGCGAAGGCGTTGCGGACGTTGCGCGTGCGCTGGGCGCGGTCGCGCGCGGTCTGCGGCGCGGTGGAACGGACGCGCGAGAGAGTCGCGACGTCGAGCGAGCAATGGAGGTGCCGCGCGAGCGCGGCGCCCAGTAGCGCAGCCTGGTTAAAGCCGCGCCATCGAAGGCGCGAGCGATGAAGCGGCACGGGGATGACGACGTCGTAGGCGCCGGCCTCCAGCGCCGGTGCCGCGTCGAGATACTCCGCCAGCGCGCGCCCCAGCGACTGGTCGAGCCCGTACTTGTGCCGGCGCAGCAGCGCCGCGACCGCGCTCGAACCATCCGTGCCGGAGCCGTCCGCGCCGGAGCGGTAGCGCGTGATCGCGCGGGCCGAGTCGAACGCCGGCGGCGCGGCGCGGCAGTGACCGCAACGCTCTTCCTCGTCGCCCGCGTAAAGCGGCGCGCCGCATACGAGGCAGAGCGGCGGGCGCGGCGGCTCAACGGCGGCGAGGCACGATGCGCATACGCGGCGCGTCGTGTCGATTGGCAGACCCGTGTCGCACGCCGCGCATCGCGGCGGATAGAGAAAGTTGAGCAGGTAGTGCAGCATCGCTCCCGTTTCTATTGATGAAGGCTCCCGCGCGGCAACTCAAGCGTCGGCAAGTCAATTAATCCGTCAATTTGAGCCGCGAAATGACCGCCGGAGGCAGCCGGCGCTGTGGACAAGAGCGGCAATCGCGGCCCGACGCGGGCGATCCGTCGCGGCCCGTCTTGTGGTATAGGGAAAACATGAAGATGCCGCTTGCCGGAATAAGGGTCATCGACTGGACGATTTGGCAGCAGGGTCCGTTTGCAACCGCGTTGCTGGGCGACCTGGGCGCCGAGGTAATCAAGCTCGAGTCGCTCGACGGCGATCCGGGACGCGCGATCTTCGCGGTCTCGGGCGCCACCACCGCGCGCAACGGCAAGAATTTCTACTTCGAGTCCAACAACCGCCACAAGAAGAGCATCACGCTCGACATGAAGAAGCCCGAGGCGCGCGAGATCGTCTACCAGCTCGTCGCCAAGAGCGATGTCTTCGTGCAGAACTACCGCAAGGGCGTGGCCCAGCGCCTCGGGCTGGACTACCAAACGCTGCACGAGATCAATCCGCAGCTCATCTATGCGACCGCCTCGGGCTACGGCCCGGAGGGACCCGACAGCGGCGAGCCCTCGTTCGACTACCTGGCGCAATCTCGCTCGGGCGTGATGCATATCGCGGGAATCGAGAGCGACGAGCCGGTCTACCTGTTCGGCGGCGTGGCCGACCAGATGGGCGCGATCATGCTGTCGTACGGCGTGATCACGGCACTGCTCGCGCGCGAGCGCTACGGCGTTGGGCAGGAGGTCAATGCTTCGCACCTCGGCTCGATGATCGCGCTGCAGGGGCTCAACCTCGCCTGCCGCAATATCATGGGCACCGAGTTCCGCCGCAACACGCGCGAGAGCGCCTTCAACCCGCTGTGGAACCATTACCGATGCGCCGACGGCAAATGGCTGACGCTCGGGATGCTGCAGGCGGATCGCTACTGGAAGGACCTGTGCGACACGCTCGGCCTGCCCGAGCTGATCGACGATCCGCGCTTCAAGGACATCGGCGTGCGCGGCAAGAACTGCAAGGCGCTGGTCGCGATCTTCGACAAGGTGTTCATCACCAAACCCCGCGGCGAGTGGATGAAGCTGCTGAAGGCGGGCGGCGACTTCATCTATACCGTCGTCAACCGCGTCTCCGACCTGCCCGACGATTCGCAAGTGCTGGCCAACGAGTACGTGGTGGACTACGAGCATCCCGGGCTGGGCGCGATGAAGCTGGTCGGCTTTCCGGTCAAGCTCAGCGAGACGCCGGCGAACCCGCGCGGCCACGCGCCGGAGCTGGGTGAACACACCGAGACGGTTCTCACCGAGATGCTCGGTTACAGCTGGGAGGACGTGGCGCGGCTTAAGGAGTCGGGTGTAATCTGAAGTAACGCGGCGCGCCGCTCGGCGCGCACGGGGAGGAAAAGTTTATGCCGGCGATCACCGGAAGCGTCGAGGACCGCGAGCAGATTCGCGAACTCTACGCCCGCTACGCGCTCTACATCGACGCGGGCAAGTTCGAGGAGTGGATCAGTTGCTTCACCGAGGACGGCATTTTCGAAAGCAAGTCGCTTGGCAAGCACGCCGGTCACGAGGCGCTGCGCAAGTTCTGCGCTTCGTACAAGGAATCATGGGCGGGCGCGCAGGTGCGTCACATGATGGTGAACGTAAGCTTCGACGTCCACGGCGATCACGCCCACGGCACCTGCAACCTGATCTATTTCCACATCAAGAACGGCAAGACCGAGTTGACCGCCGTAGGCGGCTATCGCGACGAACTGCGTAAGGTCGACGGCAACTGGCAGTTCGCGCAGCGGCAAGTCTACGTCGATAAATAAGTCTACGTCCGCAGATACTCGACGCTAAGCGCGGCGGCTCGCCTCCTTGAGCGCGTTTTCGAGGTCGCGCGGGAGCGGCGATCGTACTCGCACCGGGCCCGAGGAGGGTGAGCGAAATTCGATCTCCGCAAGATGAAGCCAGAAGCGGCCCTCGGCGAGCGAGTCGAGCGGCGGCCCCCCGTAGAGCGCGTCGCCGGCAATCGGATGGCCCGCCTCGGCCAAGTGCACGCGAATCTGATGGCGCATCCCGGTGCGCGGCCTTGCTGAGACAAGAGTGAAATCTCCGTAGCGCCGTATCGGCTCGACGGACGTCGCGGCGGCGCGCGCGCTGGCCGCATTCACCGCGACCGCGCCCACCGTTATCATGCGGCGGGGGTTGCGCGGGTCGTGCGCGAGCCGTTTTTCAATCTCAAGCGATTCTTTAAGATTTCCTCCGACCAATGCCTGGTAGTCCCGGCGGATCCGGCCGGCGCGAATCGCCTCGCGCAGAGCGGTGAAGGCGGAGGGCTGCAGCACGACGAGCAGCGCGCCTGAGGTGCCGTTGTCGAGCCGATGGACCAGGCCGCCCTCGCGCGGATTATCGCCTGCCGCGGCCGCCTCGGGAAATTCAGCGACGACGCCGTTCATCACCGTGCCGCGCTCGCCTGGGCGCAACGGATGACACGCCATCGGCGCCGGTTTATTGACCACCAGCATCGCGGGGTCGCGGAACAGGACCTCAATTTTAACTTCGGGGTCAGGCGCCAGCGCGGGTAGCGTCGATATATCCGCGATTTCGACCGCGTCGCCGCCGCCGACCATCTCACCCTTGCGCAAAACGCGGCCGTTGACGCGGACCATCCCGCCGGCGAGCATCTCGCGCGCGGCGCGGCGCGACCGCGCCCATCCCAGGCGCACCAGGTAATGGTCGAGGCGCTCGCGCGCGTCGGTCGGCATCAACTGGACGGCATCAGTCGGAGGAGCATCAGTCGGAGCGGCATCAATTGGGGGTCAGCCGCAACCGAACCCAGCCGTCGATTTTTTCCGCGAAACCCGCGAACGGATCCTGGTTGGGCGCGGGTTTGAAGAAGCATTTGCGCATGTAGTCGAGCGCGCCCGAATAGTTCTCGAAGCTGCGGCTCAACTCTTCGAACATCAGGAAACCCGGCCGGTACAGCGCGACGTCGAGCTCTGAGACAGTCTGGTAGGAGCGCTTGCCCTCTTCGAGATAGTAGTCGAGGTAACCGCCGCGTTCGACGAAAGTGCGGAACAGGCCCGACATGAAAAGCGTGTAGTCGCCGACGTACTTGCGCAACTCGCGTTCGCCGAGCACGCGTCCGCGGGTCTGCGGCGCGCCGGTCTGCGAAGCCAGCATCTCGACCACGCTGGTGAGGCGGCGGCCCTCGGCGTCGCGCAGCGCGAGCCATCGTCCTGAGGCGCTGAAGTCGGTCAACACCGAAGCGACGTAGTCAACGACTTGCCGGTCGGCCAGTCCGAGCTGTCCGAAACTCGTGCGCGTCATCGTGAGGAAGAACTCTTTGAGGCGTTTGGCGGAAGGAAGTTCAGGATTCATGAGTCACTCCCAAGTTAGGCCCAGCGGGCCCTTCGTCCCCCCGCCGGGACGACATGAAAAATCTTACCAAAGCGTATTCAGCGATGCGATGCGCCTTGTGCAGCCGGTGTGTGGATAACTCGGGGCGTAACTCCGAGCGCTGGCAGTCGCGAGGCAGGAGTGAGAATCGCGCGCGGCGTGAACGGACGGTTGTAGGCGGGAAACTGCTCCCACGAGGCGAAGAGCAGGATCGCCATCACGATCGCGACGACGACGATGTCGGCGAAGCCGAGCCGCGTCGCGCCGCAATACGATTCGCGCAGCCGAAGCGTCATCCGGCGCTCGCACGCAGCTTGGCCGAGCGCGCCGCGGCGCCCGGAGCGCTTGCCGGCAATCCAAACAGCCCGCGCAACTCCCGCCCCGTCAACGAACGCGCCGCCGCGGCAACCTTGAGCGGCGGCCCGGCGGCCACCACGCGCCCGCCGTCCTCGCCGCCGCCCGGTCCGAGGTCAATTACGTAGTCCGCGTGCGCGATGAATTCGAGATGATGCTCGATCACCACCAGCGTATTGCCCTGGGCCACCAGCATCGTGAGCACGCGCAGCAGTTGGCGGATGTCGGCGGAACTGAGCCCCGTGGTCGGCTCGTCGAGTAGAAACACGCGCCCCAGCGGCTTGCCGTCCTGCCCCGCCGGCAGCGGCTCGAGATCGGCGAGCAGAAAGCGCGCGAGCTTGAGGCGCTGCGCCTCGCCGCCCGAGAGCGTCGAAGTCGCCTGGCCGAGGCACAGGTAGCCGAGCCCGACCGCGCTCAGCGCTTCGAGCCGGCGCGTGACCGCCGGCGATTTGGCGAAAAACGCACGCGCCTCGTCCACCGTCAGGCCGAGCACCTCGTTGACGTTGCGGCCCTGGTAGCGGATCGCAAGGATGTGGCTCTGGAAGCGGCGGCCTTCGCACGCGTCGCATTGCACTTCGAGGTCGGCCATGAAGTGCATCTCGATCGTCACGGTGCCGGTGCCGTGGCATTTCTCGCAGCGTCCGCCGTCGACGTTGAACGAGAAGTGGCGGGGCTGGATACCGAGGCGGCGCGCCTCGTTACTCTGCGCGAAGAGTCGGCGGATGTCGTCGTAGATTTTCAGGTACGTCGCAGGATTGGAACGCAGCGAGCGCGCCGGCAACTCCTGTCCCATGTGGACCATCTCGCCGACCAGTTCGAGGCCCTCGATCCGATCGCAGGCGCCGACTTCGCTCACCGGCTCGCCGCGCCGGCGCAGATAATTGTTGTAGAGCACGTCCTCGACCAGCGTCGATTTGCCTGACCCCGACACCCCGGTGACGCAAACCATCCGGCCAAGTGGGATCCGCACGTCGAGGCCTTTGAGGTTGTGCTCGCGCGCGCCCACGATCCGCAGCGCCGGATCGCGCCTGGTGAAGCGCCGCTCGCGCGAGAGCGTGCGCATCAGCATCACCCGCCCCGGCGTCCCGCCGTTTGCAGCGTTTGCGTCGTCTTCGGCACGTTTGGCGCGTTTCGCGCCTTTGGCGACGCGCGCGCGCGGCGGCGCGCCGGCGCGAATCAGGCTGCCGCCCTCGCGCCCGCCGCCTGGCCCGAGTTCCACGGTGAAATCGGCGCCCGCGATCATCATCGGATCGTGCTCGACCACCACTACGGTGTTGCCAAGATCGCGCAGATGGCGCAGCACACCGAGCAGGCGGCGCACGTCGCCCGCATGTAGTCCGACGGTGGGCTCGTCGAGCGCATACATCGTGGCGGTCAGCAGGCTGCCGAGCGCGCTCGCGAGATGAATGCGCTGCGCTTCGCCGCCCGAGAGCGTGCGCGCTTGGCGCTCCACCGTCAGGTAGCCGAGCCCGACTTCGTCTAGATATCCGACACGGCTTTTAAGCTCGCGCAGCACGACGCCGGCGCGCTCGGCCGCGCGCGGCTGGCCGCCGAGTTGTTCCAGCCATCCCTTGAGCTCGCGCACCGCGAGCCGCCCGACCTGTGCGATCGTGATTCCTTCGACGCGCACGTTGAGCGCCTCAGGCTTGAGCTTGGCGCCGCCGCAGGTGGGGCAGGGGACGAAGCGGCGGTAGCGTGCGAGCAGGATCCGGACGTGGGTCTTGTAGCGCCGCCTCTCCATCCAGCGGAAAAATCCGCGCACCCCCGGCCATCGCTCCCAATCATCGCCGCGCGCGCCATCATGTGCGCTCGCGTGCGCGCCGTCGCGCGGCTCGCCCTCGAGCAGCCACACGCGCTCGGCCTCGGTCATCTCGCGAAACGGCACCGCAGTGCGTACCCGCGCGCGCCGCGCGCACTTTAGCATCCAGGTCTTCATCTCCAGGTAGGCCGGCGTGCGCCACGGCGCGATCAGGCCCTGGCGCAGCGAGAGCCCGGGGTCGGGGATGACTTTTTCCAGATCGAGCTCGACAGTGCGTCCGAAGCCCTCGCACTCGGGGCACGCGCCGATCGGGCTGTTGGCGGAAAACAGCGCCGGCGTGGGCTCCGGAAAGAGCGTGCCGCAGCGAGAGCAGTTGAAGCGGCGATCGAAGGCGGCATCGTTAATCGGCGTCATCCGCCCGTTCTCGCGCACCACAGTGACCACGCGGGCGCGGCCCCCACCAAGATAGAAGGCCTTCTCCAGCGCCTCGCGCACGCGCGCGGGAGCGTCGGTGGAATCGTTGGCGACGCGGTCGGTGACGACCATCAACGGCCCGCTGCCATTGCACTCGGCGGGCGATGACGATCGCACGGCGCTGCCGGCGCCGTTTCCACGATGCGATGCGTTTACGGATGCGGCATCCGCCGGAGCATCGAGCGCGCCGTCTATCGTTACGCCGCCGGCGGCGTCCTCCGCGATGCCGAGAGCGGCGTCCTGCGCGACGCCTTGCTCAGCGTCTTGCACGATGCCTTGCACCGCGCGTCCCAGCAGCTCGGCAGTCTCGACGATCGCGCCGTCGACGAACAGCCGTTGGTATCCGTTCTGCGCGAGGAACTCGCAGGCGGCCGCGGTCGAGCGCGAGCCGGGCTCGAAGGGCGCGAGAAACAGATGCATCCCCGGGCCCGCGAGCGCGTGGGCCGCCGCGCTCTCGACACTGTCGCGCGTGACCTCGCCGCCGCATCGCGGGCACGACGTGCGGCCGAGCGTCGCGAACAGCAGGCGCAGGTAATCGCTTATCTCGGTGACCGTGCCGACGGTCGAGCGTGCGTTCTTGATGGTGTTCTTCTGGCGGAGCGCGAGCGCGGGCGGAATCTCCGAAATCGAATCGACGTCCGGCCGGTCCATCCGCTCCAGGAACATCCGGGCGTAGGTCGACAGGCTCTGGACATAGCGCCGCTGACCCTCGGCGTAGAGCGTGTCGAAGACCAGGCTGGATTTGCCCGAGCCCGACACTCCCGTCACCACGATCAACTGGTTATGCGGCAGGTCGAGCGAGATACCTTTAAGATTGTGGGTACGCGCCCCGCGGATACTGATGGTGCGCTCTACGCCGCTCAATGCGTTTCTCTAGTTCTCTGGACGAAGCTTGGTGCCGATTGGCGGCAACCGGTCCCCATCTAACGAGGGTCGGCCAATGGACGGGCTTTCTTGCGCCGCTCGCCCGGGTACTCGTTGGCCACTTTGGCGTAAAGCTCGGCCAGCCGGATATCGAAGGCGCCTTGCAGGCGCGCGGTCTTTTCCTGGCGCTCGGCCGGGGGGAGGTCGCGCAGATGCGCCAGCTCATCTTCCAGCTTGAACATCAGGCGATTGCGTTCGAGGAGATATTCGTAGCCATTCATAGGGCGACCCCAAGGGCGAATTCCAAAGATCAGAATTATAGGTTAACCTTCGACTCCCGGACAACCGAGTGCGCGCGCTTCGCCGAGCTACATCGCTTCCGCCGGCTCCTCCGGTTCTTCGAGGCTGGGATGAGCCCTCGCTGTGCCATGGCTTTTTGGGCCGCGAGGGTGGTGCGAGCCGCAGCCCCTACGCCTCGCTCAATCTCTCGTACTGGGTCGGCGACAACTCGCGTTCGGTCGACGTCAACTGGCAACGCGCGCGCCAACTGATGCCGCGCGGAGTGCGCTTCGCCCAGCTCAAGCAGGTCCATGGCAAGGCGATCCACACGATAGGTCCGCGCGCCGACGCCGATCCGCGTCCCGAGGGCGACGGGTTGATCACCGCGATAACCGGTGTCGTGCTCTGCATCTTCACCGCCGATTGCGTACCGGTGCTGCTCGCCGACAGAGTGCGGGGCGTGATTGGAGCCCTGCACGCCGGATGGCGCGGAACCTTGGCGGGGATAGCCGCTGCGGGCGTGCGCGCGATGGTGCGGCAGGGGGCGCGGGCCGGGGAGACTCGCGCACTGCTGGGTCCCTCGATAGGCCCGTGCTGCTACGAGGTCGACGACGAGTTGGCCAGGCGCTTCGAGCGCCGCTTCGAGCGCGCGCACACCCACGTCTATCCGAGCGATCACGCGGGCAAAGCGTACCTCGACCTGCGCGGCGTCGTTGCCGATCAGCTTGTAGGGGCAGGTCTGGAGCGCGAGGCTATACAGAAGATCGGACCATGCACGAAGTGCGAATCCGGGCGCTACTTTTCGCGCCGTGCGGCGGGCGGCGCGGTCACCGGCCTGCAGCTCAGCTACATCGGGCGCTTTGTGACCTAGGGCCACTTCCCGGGAGTAGCTTTACCCAACTCATGCGCTAGTATTCAGGCGCATGCGATCGCGCAAGCCGATCCGGCGCAAACGCAAGTCACCGTCGAGCAAGGTACGCAAGCCCGTGCCGCCACCCACCAGAGTGGAGGAACCTCCCACGACATACCGGCGCGCGCGCGAGCACGAACGACTGCGGCGCGAAGAGGAAGGCGGCGACGCCTGATTGGGCGGCTCGCAAGCCCCGTACTCTGGGATGCGTTCTCCCGCCCGCGGGGCTAGTATGCGGAGTTAGCGCAATTCCAATGGAGCCGCTTTGAATCGACCATGCTGAGCTTCGAATTAAGCGAAGAGCAACAGATGATCCGCGATACCGTCGGCGCGTTTGCCCGCGAGCAGATTCGGCCCGCGGCGCGGCCCGCCGACGAGAGCGGCGAGATTCCTGTCGCGCTGGTTGCCCAGGCCTGGCAACTCGGGCTGGTGCAGGGGCCGATTCCCGAGAGCCTTGGCGGCAACGGCGACACCCGCCTGGCGACGACCGGCGCGATAATCGCCGAGGAACTCGCCTACGGCGACCTCGCGATCGCGGCCCACGTGCTGGCGCCGCGCCTGCTGGCCTTCCCGCTGCTCGAGATGGGAACCGACGAGCAGCGCCAGCGCCATCTCAAACGCTTCACCGGCCCGAGCTTCGCCGCCGCGAGCGCGGCACTGATGGAGCCGCGATGGGACTTCGATCCGGCGGCGATGACCACCGTAGCGCGGCGCGACGGTAACAGCTTCACCCTCGACGGCACCAAATGCATGGTTGCGCTGGCCGCCGCCTCCGACACGCTCCTGGTATGGGCGGCGAGCGCCAACTACGATCGCGTCGACGGTTTTCTGGTCGCGCGCGATACGCCGGGGCTGAGCGTCGGCGAGCGCGAAAAAAACATGGGTCTCAAGGGGCTCGAGACCTTCGCGGTCGAGCTCAAGGGATGCCGCGTAGGGGCCGAGGCGCGGCTGGGCGGCGAGAACGGCGCCGATTTCAAGCGCGCGATGAGCCAGTCGCGGGTCGCGATGGCCGCGATGGGCGTCGGGGTGGCGCACGCCGCCTTTGACTACGCGCGCGATTACGCCAAGGAACGCAAGGCCTTCGGCGTACCGATCGCGACCAAGCAGGCGGTCGCTTTCATGTTGGCCGACATGGCGATCGAGATCGACGCGGCGCGCTTGCTGGTATGGGAGGCCGCCTGGCATCTCGACCGCGGCGAGGATGCGCACAAGGAAAGCTACCTCGCGCGCAACTACGTCGCCGCCTCGGCGCTCAAGGTCACCGACAATGCGGTCCAGGTGCTCGGCGGCCACGGTTACATCCGCGAGCATCCGGTTGAGATGTGGCTGCGCAATGCCCGCGGCTTTTCGGCGCTCGAGGGCCTCGCCACGGTCTGACGGTTTGCGGGGCATTTTTCGGCAAAACCACTAGAGAACGGTCCGGAACAGATTCCTGTGAGATCATTGAAAAACGGGAGATCATTGAGATGATCGATTTCGAAATCGAAGCGCAAACCCAAAAACGTATCGACCTGTTCCACACTGTGGCCGAACAGATGATGCGGCCGATCTCGCGCGAGTACGACGAGCGCGAGCACGACAAGCCGTGGGACTTCCTCAACGCGATGTGGGCCGCGAACACCGCGCCCGGCGGCGACCCGATGGGCGGCGGCGACGCGAACGGGCAGGGCGCGGTGAAGCTGCGTAACGTCTACACCGTCGCCACCACCGAGGAGCTGTGCTGGGGCGACGCGGGGCTGTTCCTGTCGATTCCCAACGCGGGGTTGGGCGGCGCGGCGGTGATGGCGGCCGGGACCTCGGAGCAGAAGCAGCGCTTCCTCGCGCCGTTTCGCGGCGGCAAACCCAAGTGGGGCGCGATGGCGATCACCGAGCCCGGTTGCGGCTCGGATTCGGCCGCGGTCACCACCACGGCGACCCGCGACGGCGATCACTGGGTCCTCAACGGCAACAAGATTTTCTGCACCTCGGGCTGGATGGCGGTGGAGAAATCCGAAGGCTTCGTGGTGGTCTGGGCGACCGTCGACAAGAGCGCCGGCCGCCCCGGCATAAAACCCTTCGTGGTCGAGCATGGGACGCCCGGGATGTCGGTCACGCGGGTGGAGAAGAAACTCGGCATCCGGGTCAGCGATACCGCGGCGCTGGTCTTCGACAACTGCCGCGTGCCGGCCGACCATCTGCTCGGCAGCGAGGAGGTCAAGCGCGACGGCGGCGGTTTCAAGGACGTGATGGCAACGTTCGACGCGACCCGGCCGATCGTGGCAGCGATGGCGATTGGCGTGGGGCGCGCGGCGCTCGACTTTGTGCGCGAGTTTCTCGCCGAGCAGAAGGTCGAAATTCGCTACGGGCTCTCGCCGCGGCGGTTGAGCGCGGTCGAGCGCGACTTCATGGAGATGGAAGTCCAGCTCAAAGCGGCGCGCCTGCTGACGTGGCGCGCGGCCTGGATGCTCGACATGGGAATGCGCAACAGCCTGGAGGCCTCGATGGCCAAGGCCAAGGCGGGCCTTGCGGTCACGCTGATCACGCAGAAGGCGGTCGAATTGCTGGGGCCGCTGGGCTACTCGCGCCGCAACCTGGTCGAGAAATGGATGCGTGACGCGAAGATCAACGACATCTTCGAGGGCACGCAGCAGATCAACATGATCATCGTGGCGCGGCGCATCCTGGAGTACTCGAGCAAGGAACTGAACTGAGCATCGGGCCACACGCTCGCGGCGACAGATCGGAAAAGAAACGGCCGGCTCGAAGGAGCCGGCCGTTTGCATTTCAACCTACGAATGCCGGCTTACCAGAACCACTTTCCTTTCTCGTAGGCGAAGATCTCGCGCGTCGGGACTACCGTGGCCGCGTGCGGCGTCGCGTGCCTGGCTTCGTCGACGCTCTTGCCGGTCAGCGTGTAGTCAAATTCCTTGTAAGTGAGTATGCCGACCGCGACCCCGTTAGTCGCCTCCTTGCAGGTGCACGAGTCGATCGAGCCGTAGCCGACATAGCTTCCGGTCTCGACCCCGTCGCGCATCTCCCACTTGATGTGCTCCACGTTGTCGTGCTCGCGGACGCTCAGCTTGCGCGCCCAGTCGCGGCAGAAATCCGGAAAGGAAGCGCTGGCGACCTGGAACTCCTTGAGCGCGCGCATCATGGCCGGGTTGAGCGTCTGCGCCGTGCCCTGCATCCCGTTGCCATTCAAGCCGTTCAGGACCGGGCTGCCCGTGCTCGCGACGTTCACGGCCGGAGCGCTGGTGCTAGCGACGACCGCGATGGCCGGCAGACTTGCCTGCACGAGCTTCGCCGGCGCAACGGGCGACGGGATCATGGGAGCCGCAAGCGCCAGAGCAGGGGTCGTAGGTGACGTCACGGGAGGGACGCCTGGCGCGGGGACAGCGGCCGCCGAAGCTGCGCCCGAAGCAGCGGCCTGCGCGTCAGGCGCGGCCGGGTTGCTCGCTATCGCCGCATCGTTCGTGAAAGCGCCTGATGGCACGGTGCCCTTCACCTTCATCGACGAGCCGGTGGCCGCTGATGTCGTCGTTTCGTCCGGAGATGACTGGCTGGCCGATTGTGAGCAGCCGGCGAATGAACTTGCGGTCAACCCAAGAATGCCAAGCAGAACCAATTTCGCCGCCAGTCCATTCAGAATGTTGCCGCCTCGCCTGATGTGACTCATAGGCTTCCCCCGAAACTCGTCCAGTTCCTTGCATTATTAGCTTTTATTCACCGGTGTAAAGAGCCGGGCACAAGATGAGGTACCTCAGGAGGGCGAGGCGCGGATCACTAGGACGGCCGCAGCCCCCGCGATCGGGGGCTGCGGCCGCATTCAGAGCTGGAGTGTCAGACCTTACTGGTTCGGCACCAGTTCGACGCGGCGGTTCTGGGCCCGTCCTTCGGCGGTCTTGTTGGTGGCGACGAAGTTCGTCTTACCATAGCCGTGCGGGCTCATGCGGCCTTCGGCCACGCCGTGGTCTGCCAAGTACCTGACGACCGCGTTGGCCCGGCGTTCGGAGAGCCGCAGGTTGTACCTGACCGAGCCGATCGCGTCGCAGTAGCCATTGACGTTCACCGTCACGTTCGGGTGCGACTTCAGAGTTTCCGCGGCCTCGTCGAGCACGGCCGCATCCTGCGGACGGATGTTCGACCGGTCAAAGTCAAAGTGAACGCCACGCAGGATGATCTTTTCCGGTGGTGGCGGAGGTGGAGGCGGCGGAGGTGGAGGCGGCGGAGGTGGAGGTGGCGGAGGTGGAGGCGGCGGTGGCGGCGTCATCAGGTAGCCGATAATTCCACCGATGATTGCACCACCGACGATGCCGGCAGGAATCGCAGGCCAATTGTCGCTGTTATCGGCTGCGAATACACCGCCACCGATGCCACCACCGATAGCGGCACCCGTCACGGCCCCGTAGATGGTGTAGTCCCTCTGTTCCGTGGTCATGCCGCAACCGGCGAACGTGATCGCGGCCGCTAGCCACAGGACCAAAAACCTCTTTCCTCGTCTTCGACCCATCATAACCCTTCCTTTAGCTCGCCCGGGCGTCGAAGCACGACGCAATCGGTCAGCCACCCCCGCTCAGCGAATCGGCCGAGCACAGCGACAACCGCTACAAACTAATCCCCGCACCTATGGGCACCATTTGCCGAGCACCAACCAGGCAGAGAGTTGATAACCCTAATTGCTACGCCGGTAGCACTATATGTAGTTTTTTAGACGCATTGCAATAATTTGACACGCCGGAAGACCGTTTGAATTAGAGAATTCCGCGTATTGCTATAGATGCTGGCGCGGAACCGTTTGCGACGTTTGACGTTAGTAGAGCGCGATTAGGTGCTGTTATTCCGTGACGGCACGGCATAGTTGTGTAAATGTCACGCGGGTAACATTCCTTGTGCGGCGGCTGCGGCACAGATGCGACCTGGCCGATCGCAACTCCAGCCCGGTCGTTGTGGATAACTTCTCTGTAGGCAGCTTCGTGACCCGCGCGAGCGGCGCGAGCGGCGGCCGGGAACTTCGATCGCGATCGTGATGCTTGTTGTGATGCCTGTGGCCGCCGCTCAAGTGTTCGGGTGAGCCATCCGGTGCGATTCGCGGATAGCCAGGCGAGCCTGCTAAACTTAAGTTGTGCTCTCTCTGGCCCGCGGCAAAGAAGGGATCTTCCGGCTGGTCTCCGGTTATCGTCCGGAGGGCGATCAGCCCGCCGCGATCGAGGCGCTGACCCGTAACGTGCGCGAAGGCGTGCGCCAGCAGGTACTGCTTGGCGTCACCGGTTCGGGCAAGACCTTCACGATGGCCAACGTGGTGGCCAACGTGAACAAACCCACGCTGGTGATCGCGCCCAACAAGACGCTCGCCGCCCAGCTCTACAACGAGTTCAAGAGCCTGTTCCCGGACAACGCGGTCCGTTACTTCGTCTCCTACTACGACTACTACCAGCCCGAGGCCTACGTTCCCTCGACCGACACCTACGTCGAGAAGGACGCCAGCATCAACGATGAGATCGATAAACTGCGCCACTCGGCCACCAAAGCGCTGCTCGAGCGCAACGACGTGCTGATCGTCGCCTCGGTCTCGTGCATCTATGGCCTGGGTGAGCCCGAGGTCTACTTCGAGATGCTGGCCTTTCTCGAGGAGGGCCAGACCATCGAGCGCGACCGCGTGCTGCGCAAGCTGGTCGACATCCAGTACCAGCGCAACGACTACGACTTCCATCGCGGCACCTTCCGCGTGCGCGGCGATATCGTCGAGGTCTTCCCGGCCTACGAAGAGAGCCGCGCGGTGCGGGTCGAGTTCTTCGGCGACCAGGTCGAGGCGCTGTACGAGATCGATCCGCTGCGCGGCAAGGTGATCCGCAAGCTCCAAAGCGTATGCATCTATCCGGCCTCGCACTACGTCACCACCGAGGATCGGATGGAGGAGGCGGTGCGCAACATCCGCACCGAGCTCAGGGAGCGGCTGGAGCTTTTCCGCAACGAGAATCGACTGCTCGAGGCCCAGCGCCTGGAGCAGCGCACGATGTACGACCTCGAGTTGCTGGCCGAGATGGGCTTCTGCCCCGGGATCGAGAACTACTCGCGCCATCTCACCGGCCGCTCGCCCGGCCAACCGCCGCCCACGCTGCTCGACTACTTTCCGCGCGACTTCCTGATGTTCGTTGACGAGAGCCACGTCACCGTCCCGCAGCTGGGCGGGATGTACCGCGGCGATCGCTCGCGCAAGCAGACGCTGGTCGAATTCGGCTTCCGCCTGCCCTCGGCGCTCGACAACCGCCCGCTCAACTTCGAGGAATGGGAGGGCCTCGCGCGCCAGGTGGTTTACGTCTCGGCCACGCCGGGCGACTACGAACTCAAGAGCTCGGGCGGCCTGGTGGTCGAACAGCTCATCCGTCCCACCGGACTAATCGATCCGGAGATAGAGGTGCGCAAGGCCGGCACGCAAGTCGATGACCTGCTGGGCGAAATCCGCAAGCGGGTCGAGGCCGGCGCGCGCGTGCTCGTCACCTGCCTGACCAAGAAGATGGCGGAGGACCTGACCGACTACTATCACGACCTCGGCGTGCGCGTGCGCTACCTGCACTCGGACATCGAGACCATCGAGCGCGTCGAGATCATCCGCAGCCTGCGCAAGGGCGAGTTCGACGTCCTGGTCGGGATCAACCTGCTGCGCGAGGGACTCGATCTGCCCGAGGTCTCGCTGGTCGCGATCCTCGACGCTGACAAGGAGGGGTACCTGCGCTCGGCGCGCTCGCTCATCCAGACCATCGGCCGCGCCGCACGCAACGTCGAGGGCAAAGTCATCATGTACGCCGACGCGATGACTGATTCGATGCGCATGGCGATCGGCGAGACCGATCGCCGGCGCGCCCGGCAGGTCGCCTACAACGAGGAGCACGGGATCACGCCGCAGTCGATCGTGAAAGCGATCGACGCCTCGCTGGTCGAGATGTATTCGCCCGAATGGGCCGTGGTGCCGGAGGTCGACGATGCGCCGCCGGACACGGAACTGATTCCCGCGCACGAACTGCCCGACCGCATCACCGGCCTTCGGCAGGAGATGATGGAAGCGGCGGAGCGGCTGGAGTACGAACGCGCCGCCGAGTTGCGCGACCGGATCAAGCGCCTCGAGCGCCAGGTTTTCGGACTCGATCAGAAGCGTGAGGCAGCGCCGGCGGCCGCGCCTGGCTCGGCGCATCAGCATGCAGGCGACGCGGCGCGCCGACGCGGCGAGCGTAACAAAGTCCCTCCTGAGCGCCAACAGGCCCCAAAACGCAATGAGGCTAACGACGTGAGCGAAAAGCCGTCGCCGCTACCGCGCGGACGGGGCAGGGGCCGCGGCGCTCGCGCAAGTGGCAACGCGCCCGCTCCGCGTCAGGGTAGCCTGAAGATCATCCCCGACCAGCCCAAGTAATCGCACAGGGCGCGGTCGCAACGACGCGAGCCGACTTATCTAATTTATCGAAGCCGGCGGACTTACTTGTCAAAGCCGGCCACTCGCGGCAGTTTGTCGCCCAGCTCGACCCATGGCACATGGTCGGGCCAATAGGCGTGGCGCAGCGTGGCGGGCGGATGTCCCGGCTCGGCGTCCGCCGGCAGGCTGGCGCGTGTGACTATCAGCACGTCGGGCATCGGATCGACATCGACTGTGAGCGTCGAGCCGCAGTTCTTGCAGCGGTTGCGATGAATCTGGGCCGAGCTGCTGAAGGTCTGCAGGTCGCCGCCCTTGGTCCAACGGAAACCGGCGCGGGGAAAAATCGAGAAAGTGACGAAAGCCGCCCCCTGCAGCCGCCGGCAAATCGAGCAGTGGCAATGATGGGTCTCGACCGCGGGCTGCGTCACCTCGAACTGATTCGCTCCGCAAAAGCATGCGCCGTTGATTTTTTTGAAATCCGCCATGATCTCCTCCTTGTTGGGTGCCATCCCATCGCAGTTGCATCGGATAGGTCAAGGGTTTTTCGTTGACGCCTCTCCGAATTTTCTTCAATGCCCTCGCCCACAATCGTTCGCGGGAGAGGGCTCAGAGAGAAGATTGCCGAGGCGAATTACTCAGTTCTCTTCCATCAGGGAGAAGCCGTAGAAATGCGCAGCTACCGCTTAATCTCGAACGAAGGGCCGACATATATGTTCGCCGAGTACATACCGCCGCCGAACTGCGGATCGCCAAAGATGTCGCGTCCGGCCGTCAGCCCGCCGTCGACCACCATCGCGACGCCGGTTATCCATTCCGATTCGTCGCTGGCCAGGAACAGCGCCATGTTCGCGATGTCCTCGGGCAGGCCCGCGCGGCGCAGCGGATGCAACGGGCCGAGCAACTGGCCCGTCACCTCGCGGTCGGAGGTGAGGAAGTTGAAAATCGGCGTGTTGATGCCCCCCGGACAGATGCAGTTGACGCGAATCTTGTCCTTGGCGACCTCGAGCGCGACCGAGCGCGTGAGATTGACCACGCCTGCCTTGGCCGCGCTGTAAGCGTGCGGGCCGTAGCCGCCGGCCAGTCCTGCCACTGACGCGGTCGAGATGATCGATCCGCCGCCGACCTTGCGCATCTCGGCCACCGAATGCTTGATTCCCAGGAATACGCCGCGCGTCAGCACCGCGAAGGTGCGGTCCCAGTCCTCGACGCTGGTCTGCTCGATCGACCCCAGCGCGCCGGGCAGCCCGGCGTTGTTGAAGGTGATATCGAGACGGCCGAATTCTTTGACCGCGCGATCGACCATCGACTTGACGTCGGCCTCGCTGGTGACGTCGGTTTTCTGAAACACGGCGCGGCCGCCGTTTTCCTTGCACTCGCGCACCGCCGCCGCGCCGCCGTCCTCGTTGAGGTCGGCGATCACGACCGCCGCGCCTTCACCCGCGAAGCGTCCCGCCGTCGCCCGGCCCATCCCGCTCGCCGCGCCGGTTATCACCGCGACCTTGCCGTCTAACCTGGCCATGTTAAGAAGCCCTCCTTGCTCGCCGCTTGCCGGACTGCCGGGCCGATCTTAGCGGTCTCCAGTAAGTCCGGAGCGGCCATGATGGTATAATCGCGAGACTATGTCGAAGGCGCGCAGAGGAGACCGGCGCTCGGCCGCCGCGATGGTGCGTGCGGCGGAGGGCCTGCATGTGAGGCCCTCCGCCGCACCTATCGACGCGAGCCCTATCGACGGCGAGGCCGTCGATGCGGCGCCCAGCGCGCCGGCTTCGAATGAAGCCAGCGCGCCGGAGCGCGGCGTGGCGGCAGCGTCGGACGCGCCGCATGGCGCGTCCGACGCTGCCGCCACGCGCGATCGCCCTACCAGCGATCCCGAAGCCGGCGCGCAGGGCAACCTGCCGTTGCCCGCGGAGCGCCGGCGCTGGAATTCGCTGGTGAGCTATCCCGGCGACTTAGACGCTGGCGGCGGCGCGCAGGAAGCGCCAGCGCCTGCGGCCGCGCAGGATGCGGAAGACGCGGAATCCGCCGGCACGCCGGCGGATTCCGATGCGGGGGCGGCGTCGGCGGCGGCGCAAAGCGCCGCCGCCGACGCCGCGCTCGAGCGCAAGCTCGATGCCGTGCCCGCGGAGCCCGGCGTCTATTTGCTGCGCGACCGCGCCAAGGGCGTAGGCAAAGTCCTCTACGTCGGCAAAGCCAAGTCGCTGCGCTCGCGCGTGCGCGCCTACTTCCGCGAAAGCGGCGACACCCGCTTCCAGGTGCGCTTCCTGATGAAGCGCGTCGGCGATTTCGACGTGCTGGTCACGCGCAGCGAGAAAGAGGCGCTGATCCTCGAAAACAACCTGATCAAGCAGTACCGCCCGCGCTACAACATCAGGCTCAAGGACGACAAGTCGTACTTGAGCGCCAAGATGACCAACCATCCGTGGCCGCGCATCATGGTCACGCGCAAAATCGTCCGCGACGGCGGCAAGTACTTCGGCCCCTTCGGCTCGGCCGACGGCTTGCGCGAGACGATCGACGTCATCCGCAAGGTCTTTCCGTTGCGCACTTGCTCGGACGCGGTGTTCCGCAACCGCTCCCGCCCGTGCATCGAGTACCAGATCAAACGATGCCTCGGGCCGTGCTGCCTGCCGGTTGACCGCGCCGAATACGAGGGCCATCTGCACGCCGCGCAGATGCTGCTCGAGGGACGCAACCTCGAGGTGCTCAAGGAGTTGCGCGAACGGATGCGCGGCCATGCCGAGCGGATGGAATTCGAGGAGGCGGCGCGCTTGCGCGACCAGGTGCGCGCGATCGAAAAGACCGTCGAGCGCCAGACCGTGCTCCATCACTGGGGCATCGACCAGGACGTCTTCGGCCTGTATCGCGAGGGCGGCTTTATCGAGGCGATCGTCCTGATGGTGCGCGGCGGCAAGCTCACCAGCACCCAGGGATGGAGCTTTCACGACCTCGAATTCGCCGACGAGGACATCCTGGCCGACCTGCTCACGCAATTCTATTCGGGCGCGCGGATCGCGCCGGACGAGGTGATCGTGCCGGTCACGTTGGAGGATGCCGACGTGCGCGCGGAGCTGCTGACCGAGCGGCGCGGGAAAAAAGTCGAGTTCCTGGTGCCGCAGCGCGGTGAAAAACTGCGGCTCCTCGAGATGGCGATGGACAATGCGCGCCAGAGCTTCGCCGCGCGCCGCGACAACGAAAACACGCGCGAGCGGATGCTCGAGGAACTGCGCACGCGGCTCCATCTGCGCAACACCCCCAAGCGCATCGAGTGCTACGACATCTCCAATTTGCAGGGCTCGATGGTGGTCGGCTCGCAGGCGACTTTCGACGAGGGCGAGCCGCGCAAGGACCTCTATCGCCGCTACCGTATCCGCACAGTCGAGGGCCAGGACGACTTCGCCAGCATGTACGAGGTTCTGAGCCGCCGTCTCAAACGCGCGAGCGCCGAGGCGGAATATCCCGACCTTTGGGTCATCGACGGCGGCAAAGGTCAACTTAATGTGGCACTTGAAGTGTTGCGGGAGTTCAAGCTGCTCGATCAGATCGACGTGATCTCGCTCGCCAAGCAGCACGTGCTCAACGATCCGCGCGAACGCGCGGTGATTAAGTCCGAAGAGCGGGTCTTCCTGCCCAATCGCAAGGACCCGATCGTGCTGCCGAAGAATTCGACCGCGCTGTTCCTGCTGGTGCGCATCCGCGACGAGGCCCATCGCTTTGCGATCACTTACAACCGCGAGTTGCGCCGGCGTTCGCGGCTGCGCTCGGTACTCGACGATATCGAGGGCATCGGGCCAGTGCGACGGCGCGCGCTGCTGCGCCATTTCGGCAGCCTCAAGCGGATTCGCGCGGCGAGCGTCGAGGAGGTCGCGGTGGTGAAGGGGATGAACCGCGAACTGGCGGCCGAGGTGCGGAGATATCTCGACACGATGGGCGCAATGCTCGAGGAGCAGGAGCGCGCGGAGGCGGCCGAGGAAGATGCCGCGGTCGCTGCGGCTGATAACGCCGCCGATGACCCGCAGCTTGAGCTGATGCCAAAATCGCAGCCCCCGGACTGACGATCACGTGCGTCAAAAGTAGCCGTCACGAAGTTCCGATTCGTGCATACTGTCGAATCGCGGGACGCATCCATTTCACTATCAGCATCACAATGATGCGTGGAACGATTCGGGCCCTCCCCATGTAGTGCTGGCTGCGGTGCGCGCGATGGCGGCCGGTAGCAACGCGCCGCTTGCCGCCGCGACCGCCGCGAGCACGCCAGCCCCCGTGCTCGTCCGCGCGCCGTCCCCAACGCTCACTCCTTCGCGCGCGCCGCCGGCACAAGCGCCCGCTTCGCTCGGCTATCTTCTCGAGATTGCGCCGATCTACCTGGTCGCGATCGCGATCCTGGCCGGGGACGCGCTCGGCGTGAGCCGGTATGCCGTGCCACTGTGGCTGGCCGCGATGCTCGCGATTGCAGCCGCCGCGCTTTTCATCCGGCGCGCGCCGTCCGCAGCGACCGCCGTCGCGATGGTTGCGATTGCCGCCGCCGTATCGACGCCGGCGCGGGAATCCGTCGCGCCGCGTTACTCAGCGCGCCGCATTCGCAATTTTTCCGACGGCGCCGCGCTCACGCTCGAGGGACGAATCAATCGCGCCTCGCAACAGTATCCGGACCGCGAGTACATATTCGTCGACGTCGAGCGCGCCGGCGAGTCCGTATCCAAACTTCAAGCTTCAAGCGGCACGGTTCGCTTGACGGTTGTGGGCGCGCCCGCGTCGGTTCGCGTCGGCGATGAGGTGCGGGTCGCAGGCGCGCTGCGCTTTGCGCGCAATTTCGGCGATCCCGGCGAGTTCGACTACGCTGGATACCTCGCGCGCCAGGGAATCGCCGCGACGATGGTGCTGAACGCAAGCGGCCGCGCGCGGCTTGCGGTAATCGGTTACCGCCGCGAGTTTCCTGCTTCGCAAATCGCCGCGATGCGCGCGCGGATCGGCGGCTTTATCGACGCCAACCTCTCCGGCGAAGAACGCGCGGAGATGCGCGCGTTGGTGATCGGCGACCGCGGCGGTATCGGCGAGGCCTTGCGTGAGCGGTTCGCGCTCACCGGACTTGCCCACATGCTGGTAATCTCCGGACTTCATCTGGGATTCGTCGCGGCCGCGGCGTTCGCCCTCGTGCGCCTGCTGATGATGCTGTTCCCGGCGCTGACGGCGCGCGGTTACGCCAACAAGGCGGCGGCGCTTGCCGCGGCGCTCGCCGCGAGCGCCTATGCCGCGATAGCGATGCCGCACGTCTCGACCGCGCGCGCGCTGGTGATGGTGCTCGCGTACACGCTGGCGGTGACCGCCGACCGCTCGCGCGCGTTGCTGGCGAGCCTGGCGCTGGCGGCGATCGTGATTTGCCTGGCGCTGCCGGGCTCGACCGCGGACATCGGTTTCCAGCTCTCGTTCGCCTCAGTGCTCGCGATTGTGCTCGGGATGCGCCGTTTCGCGCCGTGGTGGCGGCGGCGATTCGGAATACGCGACCCGGCGGAGCATACACCCAGGCGAATACCACGCGCCGCGGCGGCGATTGCGGGCTACGTCGCCGTTTCGTTCTGGGCGCTCGTCGGCGTTGCGCCGCTGACCGCGTATCACTTCAACCAGTTTTCAGCCGTCGGCGTGATCGCCAACTCGGTAGTCGTGCCTATCATGGCGGTCGGCGGAGTAATCCTTGGATTGATGGCGTGCCTGATCGGAATGATCGCACCGGCATTGGGCGCGCCGCTCTTGATCGTCGCCGGATGGTCCCTCGCGGCGGGGACGTGGCTTGCCGGATGGTTCGCACGATGGCCGGCGGCTTATTTCAGAATTTTCACGCCCACCCCGTTCGAAATCGCGATCGTCTACGGATCCCTGCTCCTGTGGCTGACGAGACCAATCGAGCGTTCCGCTATGAACCCGCTGCCGCAGCCTTCCGCGCAATCGTCTGTCCGATGGCGTCGCGCCTGTTTCGCAATTCTGGCCGTGATGCTGGCCGCGGACGCAGGATGGTGGACGCACGATCGATGGTTCGCGTCCGGCTTGCGCGTCACGTTTCTCTCGGTGGGCGAGGGTGACGCCGCGGTGGTGCGCTTCGGGGGCGGGCGCGTGATGTTGATCGACGCGGGCGGCGCATGGCCGGGCGGTTTCGACTTCGGCGAGCGCATTGTCTCGCGCTATCTCTGGCGCGAGAAGATCATGCGCGTCGATTACCTTGTCGTGAGCCATCCCGACCTCGACCATTTCGGCGGGATGGCTTTCATCGCGCGCAACTTCTCGCCCCGCGAGTTCTGGGTGACCAGCGCGCTCAAGCCCGAGCCGATGTACACGGCGCTCATGGCCGAGGTCGTCGCGGAAAAAATTCCGTTGCGGATTGTCGACTCGTCGATGCGCCCGCTGATGCTGGGCGGCACGTCGGTGCGATGCCTCGGTCCCGCGCCGGACGAGGCCGCGACCAGGGACAATAATCTCTCGATGGTGCTGCGAATCGCTCAAGGCTCGCAAAGTGTGATGTTCACAGGCGATATCGAGGCCGCGGGCGAGAGGGCGCTGCTCGCACGCACGCCGGCACCGATGCTCGCCGCGACGGTGCTCAAGGCGCCGCATCACGGCAGCCGCACGTCGTCGTCCAGCGCGTTTGTCGCGGCGGTGCGGCCGCAGGTAGTCGTGCTCTCGCTCGGCTATCGCAATCCCTTCGGTTTTCCGGCGCCCGAGGTCGTCGATCGTTATGTAGCGGCGGGCGCGCGCGTTTTCAGAACCGACCGCAGCGGCGCAGTCAGCATGGACTTCAGACAAGATCCAATCCTGGTGCGCGCGTACAACTCCGAATCGCAGTAGCCGCCTGGCCGCCTACTTTTTCGCGGCCGGCCCGATGTTCTGAAGTCCCAGGCGTTCGCGGTCGAGGAACCCCGTCTTGCCGTACTTGCGGACCGACTCCTCGACCTCCTGCATCAACTCAGCGGCGGGCTTTTCCAGATCCAGCACCTGCCCGTATGGCTGTTTCGCCTTGAGCCCGGTGTTCCAGTAGGTCTCGCAGCGGTTGCCCTCCGGATCGTAGACGTAAATGCCTATAGCGTTGCCGTGGGAGAGGATCACGTCGAACTTGACGCCATGCTCCTTAAAGCGCCGATAAAATCCGAGCACGTCCTCCAGCGAGTTGCATCGAAAGGAAACCTGCTGCACCACCCGCGCTTCGGTGCCGACGTTGCGCCCGCGGCAAAGCAGTAGTTCGTGATGCTCTTCCTCGGGGCGCGCGCTCATGAACACCATCCCGATCTCCGGGTCTTCGTCGGTCACGGTCAACCCGATGATGTCGCGGTAGAAGGCTTTTTCTTTCTCGAGATCCT
Organism: uncultured delta proteobacterium; assembly: GCA_963810495.1. Taxonomy (GTDB): domain Bacteria; phylum Desulfobacterota; class Binatia; order Binatales; family Binataceae; genus JAKAVN01. The sequence continues at coordinate 149,198 of CAWENP010000008.1, read as the reverse complement.
CGACGTGGAGACCGACGTGTCCGAGCCTTGCGACCGATGGCGTGGCCATTGCGCTACCTCCCCGGCAAACTGATCGAAGTCTAGCGCATCGCGGGAAATTCGGGGTAACTGGCCGCCGATATGCTAAAAGCGATTTTCGTGACGCTGTCGCGGGCGGAGTTTCTGCGCCTCGTTGTGCGCGCGCTTGGCGCCGTAGCGCTCGGCGGCTTCTCGGACGGTTCGGAGAGTATCGCCATGGAAAAGTCCAACGGCCCCAACGCCCCGATGATTTCACGGCCCATTCCCAAAGGCGGTGAAATGCTGCCGCTAATCGGGCTTGGCACCTGGCAGACGTTCGATGTTGGCAACGATGCGGCTGCGCTTGACAACCTCGCTGCGGTCCTGCGGCTCCTCTTCGACGGCGGCGGCAAGGTGATCGACAGCTCGCCGATGTACGGGCGGGCTGAGGCCGTCGTCGGGGAGTTGCTCGCCAGGATGCACGCGCGGGAGCGCGCGTTTCTCGCGACCAAGGTTTGGACCTCGGGGCGCGAGGCGGGAATTGCGCAGATGCGGCGCTCGGCCGAGCTGTTGAAGACGCGCGTCATCGACCTGATGCAGATTCACAACCTGGTCGATTGGCGCACGCAGCTCGCGACGCTCCGCAAAATGAAAGAAGCGGGGCAGGTGAGATACATCGGGATTACCCACTACACACCCTCGGCGTTCGGCGACCTCGCCGGCATAATCGAGCGCGAGGAACTCGACTTCGTGCAACTTCCCTATTCGATCGACCTGCGCGACGCCGAAAAGCGGATGCTGCCGCTTGCAGCCGAACGCCGCGTCGCAGTGATGGTGAATCGTCCGTTCGGCGGGGGCGGCCTGTTCCGTCAAGTGCGCGGAAAAGCGTTGCCGCCGTGGGCGGCGGAAGTCGGATGCGCAAGCTGGGCGCAGTTTTTTCTTAAATATATCGTGTCGCATCCGGCGGTGACATGCGTGATTCCAGCGACCGCCGAGCCCGCGCATCTGGTCGACGACCTCAAAGCGGGTTATGCCCCGGTGCCCGACGCCGCCACACGCCGGCGCATGGCCGGGTTCTGGGACTCGATGTGAGGCACTCGATGTGAGGGAGTGGAACAGTGGGCGTGCGTGGACCCGCTACTCAAAAACCTAGCGGCTAGGTTCAGCGCCCGCTATAATGGCAGCGTACCGAATGCGGCTCTGATTCTTCTCGGCCTCAACCTGGAGGAACCCATGAGCGTGCGAACTCTTCCTATTCTATTTCTACTCACGGCGGCACTGACGCTCGCCCCTATCTCGGGCATCGCCAGGGTGGGCCTGGTGGTCGGGATCGCACCGCCGCCGCTCGTGGTCGAGACGGTCCCGCCTCCGCCGGTGCCCGGGAATGTCTGGCAGGGGGGCTACTGGGCCTGGGACGGCGAAAAGTATGTCTGGGTGCCCGGGGTATACACGGTGCCCCCTTATCCCGGCGCCGTGTGGGTGGCGGGTCACTGGGTCAGACACGGCCGCGGCTGGGTTTGGGCTGACGGCCACTGGCGGTGAGCCCGTGACCGCCTGCCTTTGCCGAGAGTGTGTCTCCTAGCCCACTAAGCCATTCGGCCGCAACGGCGGCAACGCCGTCTCTCAAATTGACCCGCTACCTGTGCGAGTCTCAGGGTTGACGCTCCGTCGCCGCCTGTGGGAAGCTTGAACGTTATTGCAGGCTTTTTTGGGTCCGATCAGGTCATCGCTCTTAAAATGGCCGCTGCGGATATGGGATATCGAATTCTGGAGGCATCGTAATGGCTGAGCAGGCTCAAGCGGTCGATAGCGGTCCGCGTCCGATCGTTCCCTTCCTCAAGCTCCAACCCAAGCCCCACCTGATGGGCTCAAAGTGCGGGACTTGCGGTTCGGTCTTTATCGACACCACTCGAATCGCCTGCTCCAAGTGCGGTGCGACCGAGGGCTTCAAACCGATCGAGCTCTCCGACAAGGGCAAGGTCTACGTCTTCTCGGTCGTGCATCAGTCGTTTCCCGGAATCAAAACGCCCTACATCACCGCGATCGTCGATCTGCCCGAGGGCGTTAGCGTGCGCAGCAACATCATCGACGTCGACCCCGAGGACGCGCAGAAGAATCCCAAGCAGATGTTCGACATGCCGGTCGAGATGGTCACCAACGTGGTGGCCAAGGATCGCGAGGGCCACGAAGTGGTGGCGTTCGCCTTCAAGCCGAGCAGGAAATAGCGCTATAGTCTAAACATATCCGTTGGATGCATCGGGGCGGAGCGCCAGGCGCAGAGCCCCATCGCCGGCGCACCCGGCAGGAGGATCCGAGATGCAAAACGTTTACGTATTGGGAACCGGAATGATCAAGTTCGGCCGCTACCCCACCAAGACCGTGCCCGAGTTGGGCGGTGAGGCCGCGATCCTCGCGCTCAAGGACGCCGGCGTCAGTATCAAGGATGTCGAGATGTTCGCGTGCGGCAACCTCTACCAGTCCAACGCGATGGTCGGGCAGCGCATCCTGCAGCAAATCGGCCAGACCGGTATTCCGGTGGTCAACGTCGCCAACGCCTGCGCCACCGGATCGACCGCGTTTCGCGAGGCCTTCATGGCGGTCGCCTCGGGTATGTACGACATCGCGATGGCGGTCGGCGTCGAGCAGATGGGCAAGCAGGGATTGCTCGGCGGTGGCGGCGGCGGCAGCGACCCGGCCTACAGCGCCGAGGGGCGGCTCGGCTCGGGCCTGATGCCCGCGGTATTCGGGCAGGCCGGGATCGAGCACATGCGCAAGTACGGCACCAAGATGGAGCATTTCGCCAAGATCTCGGTGAAGTCGCATCAGCATGCCACCAAGAATCCGTTCTCGCAGTATCGCAACGAAGTCACGCTCGAAGACGTGCTCAATGCGCGCATGATTTCGTATCCCAATACGCTTTACATGTGCTGCCCCACCGGCGACGGCGCGGCGGCGGCGATCCTGGTCTCCGAGAACAAGCTCAAGCAGCTCGCCGCCGGCCGCAAGCGTCCCCGCGTGGCGGCCTCCGTGTTGACCTCCGACCCGTGGACCGACCGCACCGCGGCGCTGCCCGACGTGAGCACGCTGACGCGGCGCGCCTCCAAGCAGGCCTACGAGAAGGCGGGCGTCGGTCCCAAGGATATCGCGCTGACCGAGCTGCATGACTGCTTCGCCACGGCAGAACTGGTGCACTACGAGAACCTCGGCCTCTGCGGCGACGGCGAGGCTGGCGCGTTTATCGACTCGGGCGGCGGCAAGCATCCGGGCCTCGGCGGCCACGATCCGGTCAACGTCTCGGGCGGCCTGCTCAGCAAGGGCCATCCGCTGGGTGCAACCGGTGTCGCCAACATCTGCGAGGTCGTATGGCATCTCACCCAGGACGATCGCGCCAAGGATCGTCTGGTGCCCAACGCCAAGGTTGGACAGGCGCACGTTATCGGGCTCGGCTCTGCCTGCACGATCCATGTCCTGACGATCTGATTCCGATTCGTCGGCGGACGGCCGCCGCTCAAGCGGCCGCTACCTTTCGCTGATACTATAAAGGGCCGCCTGCGAGGCGGCCCTTTTTCTCGTCCGCCCGCGCGGATAGATTTTATTGATTCACTGGCGAGGCGCCACCAATAGGGGCGCTCATTTAACGGTTCAACTGCTTGGCACACTGTGCAACTGACGCGGCTTAGAGGATTCCAGGACACGACGGGCGCGCAGGCGCGCAGCCTCGCCGCGGTCGAGGACTGCGCGCGCAAGGTGGTCGAGCGTCACAACGTCGGCGAAATCCGCATCCCGGTGCTCGAGCGGCTCGAACTCTTCCAGCACTCCAGCGGTGAGACCTCGGACGTGGTGGAAAAACAGATGTACGCGTTCGTCGACCGCGACGAAGCGGAGACTACGCTGGCGCTTAGGCCCGAGGGCACGCCCGGCGTGGTGCGTGCGTATATCGAGGCCGGGATGGACCGCAGCGATCCCGAGCAGCGCTTCTACTATGTCGGTCCGATGTTCCGGCGCGAGCGCCCGCAGAAGGGCCGCTTTCGCCAGTTCTCGCAGTTCGGAGTGGAGATTTTCGGCCGTGCCGACGCTGCCACCGACGCCGAACTGATCGTGATGGTCGACGAGCTGCGCCGCGAGCTCGGGCTTGAGTTGAATTTCGAGATCAACTCGCTGGGCGACGCCGAATGCCGTCCGCGGTTTCGCCAGGCTGTGCTGGAATACGGCCGCGCCCATCTCTCCGAGCTGTGCGAGGATTGCCGTCATCGGCTGGAGCGCAATCCGCTGCGCCTGCTCGACTGCAAAATCGACGTGAGGCTGGCCGAAGCCGCGCCCAAGAGCCAGGATTTTCTCTGCGACAACTGCCGCGCGCATTTCGCAATCGTACGCGAGCTGCTAACGGACACCGGCGTGCCGCACGCGGTCAATCCGCGCCTGGTGCGCGGCCTGGATTACTATACGCGCACCACCTTCGAGGTCATCTCGACCGAGGTCGGCGCGCAGAGCGCAGTTGCGGCGGGCGGCCGCTACGACGGCCTGGTCGAGGCTCTGGGCGGCGCGGCGGTTGCGGGGACCGGCTTCGCGATCGGCGTCGATCGCCTCGCGCTGGCGCTGGACGCGGCCCGCTTCGACTCGCGCGCCGACGCGGCGCTGGCCGCCCTGGGCGACGCCGCGATGCGCCGCGGGATGAAGCTCGCGGCTGAGATGCGCGCGGCAGGACTGCGCGTCGAGCTGCTCTCGCCCGGGCGCGGGCTCAAGGCGTTGCTGCGACGCGCCGACAGGATCGGTGCGCGCTACGCGGTGATTATCGGCGACAACGAACTTGCGCGCGGGAGCGCCACGCTGCGCGATTTGAAGACCAGCACGCAAAGCGAGGTCGCGCAAAACAATCTGATCGACGCGCTTATCGCCGCGACTTCGGGCGCCCGCACTTCGTGACTATTCCGTAGGCCGCCCGGCGCAGGTATTCTTCCACGGACGTAATTTCGACGTGATTCGATGACCGCTCCGCACGAATACTCACCGCTGCCGCCCTGGCCGCGCACGGACTATTGCGGCGCATTGCGCGCCGCCGACGCCGGGCGCGAAGTTACGCTGTGGGGATGGGTTGCTTCCCGCCGCGACCACGGCGGACTCATCTTCATCGATCTGCGCGACCGCGAGGGCATCCTCCAGCTGGTTTTCAACCCCGCCGAGGCCCCCGCGGCGCACGAGGTCGCGGGGCGCGCCCGCTCCGAGTATTATCTGGCCGCACGCGGCAAGGTGGTGATGCGCTCCGAGGGCACGGTCAACGCGGAGCTTCCGACCGGTGAAGTGGAAATCGCGGTGACAGAGGCGCACATCCTCAACATCTCGCAGCCCCCGCCGTTTCCGGTCGACGCCGACGCCACTGCCGAGGACGTGCGCCTGCGCTATCGCTATATTGATCTGCGCCGCCCGGCCATGCAGCGCAATCTGCGCCGGCGCGCGCTGGCGGTGCGGGCGACGCGCTCGTTTCTCGACGCGAACGGCTTTGTCGAAATCGAAACGCCGATCCTGTGGCGCGCAACGCCCGAAGGCGCGCGCGACTACCTGGTGCCGAGCCGCGTCAACCCGGGACGCTTCTACGCGCTGCCCCAATCGCCGCAGCTTTTGAAACAGCTCCTGATGGTGAGCGGCTTCGACCGCTACTATCAGATCGCGCGATGCTTTCGCGACGAAGACCTGCGCGCCAACCGGCAGCCCGAGTTCAGCCAGATCGATATCGAGATGACCTGCCCGCGTATCGACGACGTGGTGGCGACTGGCGAGGGCATGATGGCGGAGATTTACCGCCGCGTGCTCGGGATCGAGTTGAAGCTGCCATTTTTGCGCCTGCCGTACGCCGAGGCGATGGAACGTTTCGGCGTCGACAAGCCGGACATGCGCTTCGCGATGGAGCTCAAGAATCTGAGCGCCGCGTTTGCCGGCACGCAGTTCAAGGTTTTCGCCGAAGTGCTCGCGCGCGGCGAGAGTATCTATGGAATCGTGCTGCCTGCGGCGTATCAGTTGAGCCGCCGCGAGATTGACGAGATGACCGAGGGCGTGCGCGCGCGCTACGGAATCGGTCTTGCCTACGCCAAGATCGCGAGCGACGGATGGCAGGGGCCCATCGCGCGCCATCTGGACGACGCCGAGAAGAACGGGCGCCAAAATGACGGCGGGGCTTGCGCCAGGCGACACCTTGCTGATGGTCGCGGGCGCGGCCGCGCGCGTGCGCCCGATCCTGGGCGATTTGCGCCTTCAGCTCGGCAGCAAGTTCAAGCTGCGCGAGACGAACGAGTTGAAATTTCTCTGGGTGGTCGAATTTCCGCTGCTCGAGTACAACGAGGAGGAGAAGCGGATGGTCGCCGTGAACCATCCGTTCACCGCGCCGCATCCGGACGACCTCGACCTGCTGGAGAAGGAGCCTCTGAAGGCCCGCGCACTCGCTTACGACATGGTGCTCAATGGCGAGGAGTTGGGCGGCGGCTCGATTCGTATTCACAACCCGGAGCTTCAGCTCAAGGTGTTCGAGAAATTGGGTTTTTCGCGAGACGAAGCGATGCGCAAATTCGGCTTTCTGATCGAGGCGCTCGGCTATGGCGCGCCGCCGCATGGCGGAATCGCGTTCGGCGTCGAGCGGATCGCGATGCTGCTGTGCGGCACCGACTCGTTGCGCGATGTGATGGCGTTTCCCAAGACGCAGAAGGCGGTCGACCCGATGAGCGGGGCGCCGTCCGAGGTCGATCCGCGCCAGCTGCGCGAGCTTTCAATCAAGGTGACATCGTGAGAATTCGCTTGCCGGCCGCGTATGCGCTGGCGTTCGGCCTGGCGCTGATCGCGCCCGGATGCAGCAGCAGCAATATTTCGCCCAGCCAGATGTGGTCCGGCACGGTCGAGTCGCTGCCGGTGGTTGGAAAGGATCCGTCGCTCGAGCTGCATTCGGTGCGCGCTATCCGGACGATCAAGGTGCATCGCGTCGCCGTGATGCCGATCATCGACCATCCCAACGCCACCGGCGAGCCGATCGAGGAGGGCGCGGCCGAAGCGATCACTGCCGACGCCTGGGGCCGCATGACGCTGATCTCGGGATGGGAAGTGGTGGCCGAATCCGACGTGCGCGGCGTGATGCAGCAGATGCCGCCGACCACGCTGGCCAACATGCAGGACAATGCGATGAAGCTTGGCCGCCAGCTCTCCGCCGACGCCGTGCTCTACGGCACCGTGACCCGCTACCAGGAACGCGTGGGCAGTGACTACGCCGCCAAGAGTCCGGCAGCGGTGGCCTTCGCGCTTCATTTGATCGACGTCCACAACGGGGTCGTGCTGTGGACCGCGCGCTACGCCCGCCAGCAGGAGGCGCTGACCCAGAACATCTTCAACGTGGGCAACTTCCTGGCTAATCGCGGACGCTGGGTGCGCGCGCACGACCTCGCCGAGCGCGGTATCGACGAGTCGCTCGACGATCTCAAATCCAAGCTCGGCTACACGCTGCCGGTGTCGCCGCAGCCGATGGCGCCGACGATGAACGCGGATTAGGACTCCAAAACTCTAATCCCACGGCGAGCGCGGCTTGATGCGCAGCGCGGCAGCCACCGCCGGATGAACGACGTGCCCGCCGAAGGTGTTGACCCCGTTGCGCAGCGCCGCGTTACGCGCACCCGCTTCGAGCACGCCAAGGTCGGCGAGTTCCAACGCGTAAGTCAGCGTCGCGTTGGTCAACGCGTAGGTCGAGGTGTGCGGCACGATCGCTGGCATGTTGGTCACGCAGTAGTGCACCACGCCCTGGGCGACATAGATCGGCCGCCGATGGCTGGTCGGGCGCGAGGTCTCGGACAATCCGCCCTGGTCGATCGACAGGTCGACCAACGCCGCCCCGCGCTTCATCCGCGCGACCATCGCGCGCGTCACCAGCCGCGGCGTGCGTGCGCCGGCCACCAGCACCGTCCCGATCACGAGGTCGGCGTTCAGCACCTCTTCCTCCAGCGTCGCCCGGTTCGACATCAACGTCGTCACACGCCCGCCCAGCAAATCGCCAAGGTAGCGCAGGCGCGTCGGATTGACGTCGAGGATCGTCACTTCGGCGCCGCCGACTCCCGCGGCGACCCGCGCCGCGTTGGCGCCCGCGATTCCGCCGCCGAGCACCGCCACGCGGCCCGGCCGCACGCCCGAGGCTCCGCTGAGCAGCACGCCGCATCCGCCGTTTTGGGCCTCCATGCACCATCCGCCGACCTGCACCGCGAGCCGCCCGGCCACTTCGCTCATCGGCGCGAGCAAAGGCAGGCTCTGGTCCTCCAATTGCACCGTCTCGTAGCCGAGCGCGGCCGTGCCGCGACGTACGAGTTCGCGCGCCAGCGCCGGTTCGGCGGCCAGATGGAGATAGGTGAAGAGAATCAGGTCGCTGCGCAGAAAACGGAATTCGGAGCGCTGCGGTTCCTTCACCTTGAGCACCATCCGCGCGCGCTTCCACACCGCGGCGGCCGACCGCAAGATTTGCGCGCCGGCGGCGCGATACTCGGCGTCGCTGAAGCCGCTGCCAGCTCCGGCCCCGCTTTGCACCAGCACGCGATGGTTGTGGCTCCGAAAGGCGGCGGCGCCGGCCGGCGTCAGCGCGACGCGCCGCTCGTCAGGCTTTATCTCGGTGGGCACTCCGACGATCATGTTGAACCAATCCTTTCAGCCGCGCGCTTTCGAGCAGAGTTTTCGCGCCGCGTCTTTACCGCTGCGGCCGCGTCCGTGACATAAAACTTTGGATAGCGTCCCGCCGGAACTTGACAAGCGGATTTCCGCCGGGCGTGATGAAAGTACGTGGACGTGAGAGCCACACCGCCCTATCGCGGCGCCGGCGCGCCCAAGACGGGTTTCAGGGGGATGGAAATGGAAGTTCCGCCGGGGCTCAAATACTCCAAGGAACATGAATGGGTCGCCACCGAAGAATCGGTTGCGACGATAGGTATCACCGACCACGCGCAGGACCAACTCGGGGAGATTGTTTACCTCGAATTGCCGTCGGTCGGCGAAAAGATCAGCAAGGACGATCCCTTCGGAGTAGTCGAATCGGTCAAGGCCGTCTCCGACATCTACGCGCCCGTTAGCGGTACCGTGGTCGAGGTCAACGAAGGCCTGCCCGAAAGCCCAGAGGTCATCAATGAAGACCCCTATGGCGACGGCTGGCTGATCAAGGTTCGGGTGAGCGACCTCAGTGAACTGGAAGACCTGATGGACGGCGAAGAGTACGAAGAGATGGTCGCCAAGGAGAAAGAGTAGGGCGCTACCCACCCTCGCGCGCCAGCCGCTCTCGCGCGTTAGCCACCCTCGGGGATAGACGGCGCGGGTGCAGCTGCAGGATCTGCGCGAACGACTCGCAGTTGGAAGTGGCCAGCACCCGCGGGCGGCGCGATAAATACGATTACGAATGGCGCGCTCGCCTGCGGCGCAAGAGTGAAGCTCCTAGGCGCGTCCAGCTTCTCGAAAAACTCAATCTCGTGCGGCGTCATCTCACCGATCATTTTCGGCGACAGGCTGTTGCCACAATAAACCGCTTGGCTGCGCAGCGGCTCCGGGCTGGATGCGGTCAGCGCTGCCTCGATCTGCACCGCACCGAGCGGCGCCGAGGTCAGGTTCTGTACCGTCCCGGTGATGACCAACGCCGCCTGGTTGCCCTTGAGCTTTGCGTATTGCGCCTGGACCTGGCCCAGCGCCACGCGCTGAGCAGCCGAGACTGGCGGCTCGAGGCCCTCGCCGACGATCGGCAGGGCGCTTAGCAGTCCGGCGCTTGCGATCGGTGCGCTCTGAATCACTATCGTCAGGATCCCGAAGCCTAAGACCACCATCGCGAACAACCCGATAAAGTAGCCGGCCGAGTGCAGCTTGTACGACCGGCCGCGCAGTTCCTCCTCCAGCCTGTGCGCCTGCGCGCTGACTTCCTCGGGACGAATGCGATCGAAATCCTGATCCGCATCGCGGTCCGCAAGCTGATCTCGGGCCGGATTGCGGCCAAAGGTCCGGTCCAAGCCCGCGTCTCCCTCCAGATCGTCGTCAATGTCCGAGATCCGAATGCGGTTTTTCGGACGGGACGGCGGCGGGGGAGGAATGTCAGCATCGCCGACTTCCCACTTTTCCTCCGCATAGTTATGGGAGGTTGAATCAGATGACGCCGGTTCGTCATTAAAATCGAAGGCGAGATTTTCCCCCGATTTGTCAGGTTCATCGGCGGGGATCCTGAAGCGGCGCTGGACCAGCTCCCTGGTGTCATGCCGGACCGGCGCAGCCTCTTCGGGTTGCGTCTGCGGCTCGTGCGCTGCGGCGCGGCGGCGCGCTGCGGCTCAGACGCCGCCGCCACGGACGGCTCCGACGCTGCGCGACGGCCGGCTCCGCCGGCCTGGCGCGGCCTCGGACCCGGCGCTTGCGCAGCCGGAGGCGCCGCCGCGCTGGCGGCGGGCGGCGCCTCCTGCTGCGGGGGTGGCGGCGGGGCGGGCTCTTCGGCGGCCGACGCGGCTGCGGGCGCTTCAGCGCCCGCAGCCGCGTCGGCTGCGGATTGCGGCGGCGCCTCCACTGTATCCGCGGAGGCGCGCGGCGCGGCTTTCGCCGCCGCGGCGCCGCGAGCGCCTTCGGCGCTCGCGCGCCGCGGCGACTTCTGGCGCGGCTCGGCGCTGAAGACATGCCCACAACGCGAGCATTTGAACGTCGGCGTGTCCTCAGGCAGAATCCGTTCGTCGATTCGATAGCGGGTCTGACAACTTGTGCACTGGATCTCGATCATCGCCTCCGCACCTCTTTGCCTTCGCAATCACGCTAACACAAGGCCGCACGTCAGGCATCCAGGACCGCCATGCGCGTTGGACTAATCGCGCGGCGCTTCGACCCGGCCGGCGGCGGCACCGAGCGCGACCTTATCGTTACCGCGCAATGTCTGGCCGAAGCGGGACACGACATCACGGTCTACACCTCCGAGGCGCGCGGCGCAGCGCGGCGATTGCCCGTGGTCCAGCTCGGCTCACGATGGCCGATCCCGACGCTGCAATTGATGCGGTTTGCCTGGGAGGCGCCAGCGCAAGCACGGCGCGACGGCGCCGAATTGGTGCTGAGTTTTGCGCGCGCGGTGGGTGTGGACATCCTGCGCTCGGGCGGCGGAGCGCATAGCGCCTACCTGCGGACCGCGCGGCGATGGCGCGGGGAGTGGGCGGCGGCAGCGATGCGTCTGCGGCCGTATCATCGCGCGCAGATCATAATCGAGCGCGCCGCTTTCAAATCGCAGAGCCTGCGCCGGGCGATCGCGGTATCGAACGTGGTGCGCACGCAGCTAGTCGACGAGTTCGGCCTTGACCCGGCCAAAGCGGTGACGCTTTATAACGGCGTCGATCTCGAACGCTTCCATCCCTCCAGCCTGGCCGAGCGCGCACGCTTTAGGCAGAGGTTCGAAGTCGAGACCGGCGCTCCGGTGGTCGCGTTCGTCGGCAACGGCTTTGCGCGCAAAGGACTCGGGCCGCTGCTCGAAGCGTGGCCCGCGATCAAATCGCATCCGTACCTGCTGGTCGCCGGCATCGACCGCTCGGCGCTCCGCTATATACGCCTCGCTCATCGGCTTGGAGTCGGCTCGCGCGTGCGGTTCCTGGGCGCGATGGGCCAGATCGAGCAACTGTTTCTCGCCGCCGACGCGTTCGCGCTGCCCTCGTTCTTCGAGCCGTTCGGCAATGTCGTGATGGAAGCGATGGCGGGCGGCCTGGGTGTGCTGGTGAGCGCGCAATCGGGCGTCGCAGAATTGCTGCCGGCCGCAATGCGTCCGTTCGTTGTGAAAGATCCGGCCAACTCCGCTGAGGTCGCCGAGCGCCTCACGGCGTTGTTGCAGACGAAGCATCCGTCCGAGATCGTGCGCGCTGCCGCCGAGGCCCATCCGTGGAGCGGCTACTCGACCGGGCTGCTAGAGATAGTCGATTCGTTTAGAAGCTAGCTGCGCTTGGGCGAGCGCAATCCGTCGAGCATCCCCTGCGCGACCGCCAGGCGCCGCTCCTCGCGCGCCAGGCGCTGCGGTCCGGCGCCCGCGAGCCGCGCGGCCCACACCCGCAATGCCGCTATCGCGTTGTCCGCGATCACCGAGCAGCGCGCGATGTGATTCGTGGATCATCCGGCAGCGTCCGCGTTCGCGCGCGATGCGAAGACTGCGCGCGCGATCGGCGCGCGCCGGATCCACGTCGTGATACACCAACGCGCGCGGCGCGTAACCGATCCTGAAGCCGGCGCGTGCGAGGCGCGCCGACATCTCGGTCTCTTCTTCATGGCCGGCGGCTCCCGGTCCCAGGCGTTCGTCGAAAACTCCGACGCGCGCGAGTGCAGTGGCCCGAAACGCCATGTTCGCGCCCAGCACTCCGCGCACCTCGATAACTTCCTCGCCGTGGTCGACGATCGGCAGGTCGAGCCATACCGCGGCGTCCGCGCCGACCTTGGCCACCGGATCCTCTGCCGCCAGGATGCGCCCCTTCATCGCCGCGAACTCGGGATGTTCCGTGAAGAACCGTTCGACCTCTGCGAGATAGTTCGGCGCGGCGACGAGGTCGTCGTCAAGGCATACGACTATGTCACCCGTGGCATGCCGGATTGCGACGTTTTGAATCCGGCATTTGCCGGGACGCGGGTCGTGCAGATGCACGAGCGGCGGCGCCGTCGCGGGGAGTATCGACGGCGCGGGCATGCCGTTTTCGGCTACAACGATTTCGCGCGAAGCATTTCCGGCGGCGCGGGCGAGTTGAGGCGCCAGGCTTTCGAGCAGGCGCGCAAGCGCGTCGGGACGCGCGTGAGTCGCGATTATGACCGAGAGCTTCAAACCAGTTTTTTGCTCAACAGCATTCGAGTGCGTTTCCAAAGGCACTACGAAGCATATTGACAATATACGGCTCGGGCTCCGCAATATTTCTGCTCCGTTTGCAAAAATTGCCCAGACGACCACCAGACGCGCCTCATTGGTAAATTTTCCTGACTTTCTGTGAAAGTGCTGGCAGCAATCTTTCCAAGCTTCATTAAGGCCGTACAGAACTGTCACTAAGCTCTCCGTCACGACGAGAACCCAATTGCTGAAAGATGGAACAGAACTTGCGCGCATCTCTTAGCATGGGCAAAAAAATCAAACCCGCAGCGGTCATCTTTTGCATCCTGATCGTCAGCGCACTCGCCCATGCCACTGACCGCGGACACGGCAATAGTGATGGTCTGAAAATCGAGCCGGTCAGCTTCACCATCCTCGATCCGGACAACCATGAAGTCATAGGTCACGCGGAATATAAGATCGAGAACCGCATAACGGTCGTATACGGGTTTGGGGTGAAAATCATTACAACAACGGAGAACGTGATATCGAGCGCGATGACCTCGCGCTCAACGAGAGCGACACCTTGCCGACGATGGAACACTTTGAGCATACGTTCTTCAATGCGGATGGCTCTCCAAAGCTGATCGCGCGCGCAGACACGCGCACCGGGGATGCGTCGTGCGTTAGCTATGAAGCCGGCCGCAAGCATGGACTGTCCAAGAAGCTCGAATTTCCATCAGACACATACGCTGGCGCAGCCGCAGTAGTGGCTATGCAAAAGGCATTTCGCGACGGGCGTGAACATATTGCCTTCTATACTTTTGACTGCGCTCCCGGACCTGCCTTGGCTCCCGTTATCGCGCAACGCGGCGAGGAGAATGAATATTGGGCAAGGTATCCGAAGCCTCTAATACGAGTGCAATTGACCGCGAAGCTCGGATGGATTGGAAATCTTCTAGGCGGCCTGCTCCCGCATCGGAATGCCTGGTTCGATCCTGCACACCGATGGCGGTACGTCGGCGGTAGGATCCAGCGTTACTTGGCGAACGGTCCACAAGTTATTTTGGTTCGCGAGGGATCCGCGCAGGGTGACGTCACCAGCGACGCTCGATAGCGGTTCGCCTCCGACTTGCGTGATCCTTCAGCAGCGATATGCTTCCATAGCGCGGCCATAGCGGGATCGACGGCTTGAATTCGCTCTCCGAGCCGAATAAACCCTTTCACTTACCGGCGTGCGAGAGTGGCGGAACGGCAGACGCGCAAGGCTCAGGACCTTGTGAGCGCAAGCTCGTGGGGGTTCAAGTCCCCCCTCTCGCATCAGTTTCGACTGTCGAGCGCGACGCGATATTCCGCTAAGATGGACACCGCTTGGAATTAGGCAAGACTTTCGACCCAAAAAGCGCGGAAGAGCACTGGTATCAGCGCTGGATTGACCTCGGCTACTTCAAGGCCGACCCGGCCCGTCCCGGCCCGGTCTTCTCGATCGTAATTCCGCCGCCCAACGTCACCGGCCAGCTCCATCTCGGCCACGCACTTAACGTCACCCTGCACGACGTTATCGTGCGCACGCGCCGGATGCAGGGCTACAACACGCTTTGGCAGCCGGGCACCGACCACGCCGGGATCGCCACGCAAAACGTGGTCGAGCGCGAACTGGCGAAGGAGGGCAAGAGCCGCCACGACCTCGGCCGCGACGCGTTTGTCGCACGCGTATGGCAGTGGCGCGAGACCTACGGCGGTCGAATCCTCAACCAGTTGCGCCGGCTGGGCGCCTCATGTGACTGGAGCCGCGAGCGTTTCACGCTCGACCCGGGCCTCTCGCGCGCGGTGACCGAAATTTTCGTCAGGCTCTACCGCGAGGGGCTGATCTACCGCGCCTTGAGCCTTATCAACTGGTGTCCGCGATGCGAGACGGCGCTTAGCGACCTCGAAGTCGATCACAAGGACACGCCCGGCCATCTGTGGTACATCCGCTATCCGCTCGCCGACGGTACGGGCGCGGTGACCGTGGCGACGACGCGGCCGGAGACGATGCTGGGCGACACCGCCGTCGCGGTGCATCCGGATGACGCGCGCTACAAGCCGATGGTCGGCAAGAAGATCATGCTGCCGCTGATCGGGCGCGAAATCCCGATAATCTCCGACCCCGCCGTCGATCCCGCTTTCGGCACTGGCGCGGTCAAAATCACGCCGGGACACGATTTCAACGATTTTCAGATCGGGCGTCGGCACAACCTCCCGCAGATTTCCGTGATGGATACGCATGGGCGGATGAACGACGAGGCCGGCTCGTATCGCGGGATGACGCGCGAGGAGTGCCGGAGCAAGGTGGTCGAGGATCTCGCGGCGCTGGGTCTGCTCGAGAAGATGGAGCCGCATCAGCATGCGATCGGCGTCTGCTCGCGCTGTGAGACGGTGGTCGAGCCGATGCTCTCGTATCAGTGGTTCGTGCGGGTCAAGCCGCTCGCCGACGAGGCGATTGCGGCAGTGCGCGACGGCCGCACGACGTTCCATCCGAAGCGCTGGGAGAACACCTACTTCAACTGGATGGAGAACGTTTACGACTGGTGCATCTCGCGCCAACTCTGGTGGGGCCATCGCATCCCCGCCTACTGGTGCGAGCGATGCGGCGAGATGATGGTCGCGGCCGAGCGCCCGGCGGCGTGCATCAAGTGTGGCGGCAGCGATCTGCGCCAGGAAGAGGACGTGCTCGACACCTGGTTCAGCTCGGCACTGTGGCCGTTTTCGACCCTGGGATGGCCCGATCAAACGCCCGAGCTCGTGCGCTACTACCCGACCAGCCTGCTCATCACCGGCTTCGACATCATTTTCTTCTGGGTCGCGCGGATGATGATGATGGGGCTCAAGTGCACGGGAGAGGTGCCGTTTCGCGACGTCTACATCACGCCGCTGGTGCGCGATCAGTTCGGCAAGAAGATGACGAAGTCGCGCGGCAACGTGGTCGATCCGCTGCAAATCATGGAGACCTACGGCACCGACGCGGTGCGTTTTACCCTGGCGCAGTTAAGCGTGCAAGGGCGCGACCTGATCTTGTCCGACGATCGCCTGGCGGCGTCTCGCGCGTTCGCCAACAAGGTGTGGAACGCGGCGCGGTTCGTCCTGATGAACCTCGAGGGCGCGCCGCAGCCGCTCCCGCCGGCCGAAGTTGCCGATCTTGCGCTTGCCGAGCGATGGATCCTCGCATCGCTGGACAATGCTATCGCGGAAGTCAGCGCCGCGATCGATCGTTACGAATTCAACGTCGCCGCGCTGCGGGCCTACAGTTTCATCTGGCACGAGTTCTGTGACTGGTATATCGAGCTCGCCAAGATCAAGCAGGGCGGCGAGCGGCAGGCCGCGGTGCGTTGGGTGCTGGTGCGATGCTTCGACGGGTTGCTCCGACTGCTCCATCCGTTCATGCCCTTCATCACCGAAGAAATCTGGCAGGCGCTGCGGCCGTATATCGATGAGCCCGGTCTGGCGCCGCATCTGGCGATCGCGAAATTTCCGCTGCCGCAGCCAGCGACTGCGCTAAGCAAAGAAGACGCGGCGGCGATGGAGCACTGCATCGCGGCGACCGAGGCGATCAATTCATTGCGCTCGCTGCTCGGTTACCATCCGGGACAGCGGGTCGAAGCGTCGATCAAGTTTCTCGGGGCCGACAGCGCCGTGGCGGAGTTCCGCGCGGAATTCGAGCGATGGAAGCCCTACGCCGCGACCATGGCCAAGGCGGCAAGCCTCGGACTCGCAGGTCCGGCGGACAACACGCCGGGCGGGATGGTGACCGCGGTGTTGGGATGGTGCGAGGTCGCAGTGATGGCGCCCGAGGGCTTCGATTTCGAGCGGGCACGTGCCGCGCTGCGCAAAAAGCTTAACGAGGTGACCGCCCATCACAGGCAGCATCAGGCGCGTCTGGATAATCCCGACTTCGTCGCCAAAGCTGCGCCCGAGATGCAGGAGCAGATGCAGCAGCGTGCGCAGGAACTGGCCGGCCAGCAGGAGCTGCTGCGCAAGCAGTTGCGGCTTTTGGAGGTGAACTGAGGCGCGCCGTGGAACTGTTCAGTCAACTGGAATGGCTCAACGTGAGCGCGCTGCTCCGCGACGCACTGCAGGAGGACTTGGGGCAGGGTGACCTCACCACGGCGGCGACGGTCACGCCGGGACAGCGTGGCCGGGCGCGTATTGTGGTCAAGGAATCGACGCGTATCGTGTTTTGCGGCGGCGTGCTGCTGGCCGAGGTTTTTCGACTGGCCGGCGCCTATCCGGAGATCGTGGCGTGTGCGTACGAGGGCAACGTCCTCGAGCGCGGAGACGACGCGGCGGTAATCGAAGGACGCCTCGCGGGATTGCTTATCGGCGAGCGCACGGCGCTCAATCTCGTGCAACTGATGTCCGGGATCGCGACCCTGACCCAGCGCTATGTCGACGCCGTGGCCGGCACCGGCGCGCGAATCATCGACACCCGCAAGACCCATCCGGGACTCCGCATGATCGAGAAGTACGCGGTGCGCGCCGGCGGCGGCTTCAACCATCGCTTCGGCCTCGATAGCGGCGTCCTGATCAAGGAGAACCATATCGCAGCGGCCGGATCGATCGGCCGCGCGTTGGAACGCGCGCGCAACCTCGTTCCGCACACGATGCGGGTCGAAATCGAATGCGAGACGCTGGCCCAGGTCGAGGAGGCGCTGGCCGCTGGGGCTGATTCGATCCTGCTCGACAACATGACACTCGACGACATGCGCCGCGCGCGCACCTTAGCTCCTGCCGGGCGCGTGCTGCTCGAGGTCTCCGGCGGCGTGACGCTCGAGGGCGTGCGCGCGATTGCGGAGACCGGCGTCGACCTGATTTCCGTCGGCGCGCTGACCCATTCTGCGCCCGCCGTCGACCTCAGCATGCGAATCGACCCGATGTAGCAAAATGGCTGACAATCCTTATCGCCCTGCCGAATCCGGCCGTCCTTCGGGTGCGATCGGATGGCGCGTGCATTACTTCGAGGAGTTGGAATCGACGCAGCAAACCGCAGCGGAGCTGGCCGCGCGCGGCGCCCTCAACGGCGAAGTCGTGATCGCCGAGCAGCAGACGGCGGGGCGCGGGCGGATGGGCCGGCGATGGCACTCGCCGCCCGGCGTCAACTTTTACGGCACCTTCATCCTGCGCCCCGATATGCCGGTGGCCGAGGCCGCGCTGCTCAGCCTGGTCGCCGGCGTCGCGGTGGCCGAGACGATGGAGATGGTCGCGCCACGAATCGTCGCGCTCAAGTGGCCCAACGACGTATGGCTTGGCGGGCGCAAGGCGGGTGGGATAATCGCGGAGGCGGTCACCGATTCGCGCCATCGCCTGGACTGCGTCCTGCTGGGAATCGGCCTGAATCTCAACCTCGCCCCGGAGCACATCCCCCTCGAGTTGCGGGATCGCGCGACCTCGGTAATGGCGGCGACGGGACGCCCGTGCGACCGCGTGGAAGTCGCCAGCGAGCTTTTTTCCCGACTTGAGTCCCGCTATATGGAGACTCTGAGCGGCGGGTTTGCCGCCGTGCGGCCCATGTGGGAGCGCTATTCGGCGCTGACCGGCCGGCAGGTCACGGTGGTCGACGGCCCCAGCCGTATTGGCGGGACCGTACGAGGAATCGGCCCCGACGGTGCACTATTGCTGGAGGCCGAGGGGCGAGTCGTGCGGGTGCTGGCGGGTGACGTAAGTATCGAGGGGGCGTACGATTGACGTGGGACACAAAGTATGGCGAGCATCGGCACCGCGGCTGTCGCGGGACCGTTGTGGGCATCGCACAGAGAGTCACGCGAGGGGGGCCAGGCGCAACTAGAAATCTTCTCCAGGAGCAAACGCTATGGCTGTGGAGGAAATCGGACGTCTAAGAAACATCGCGATCGTCGGCCAAGGCGCGACCGGTAAGACCGAGTTGGCCGAGGCGATGCTGTTTACGGCTGGTACGCTGACCCGGCAGGGGCGGCCCGACGACGGGACGGCCGCGATGGACTTCGAGCCTGAGGAGTTGCATCGGAAAATTTCGATCAGTTCCGCGTTTCATCACTACAACTGGAAAAAAGACGAGGTCCTCGTCGCCGACACGCCCGGCTACCAGGCGTTCCTGCCCGACTCGTTTGCGACCATGCGCGCGGTCGACAGCCTGGTGTTCGTGGCCACGGCTGGCGGCGACCTCAAGGTCGAATCGGAAAAGATCTGGGCCGAGATGAACGAGCTTGGCCTCCCGCGTATCGCCTTCGTTTCGCGGCTGGACCGCGAACGCAACAACTTCGACCACGCGATGGCGGACCTGGAGAAATCGCTCGACGCGCATCCGGTCGCGCTGACGCTCCCGATCGGCGCGGAGCTCACGTTCAACGGCGTGATCGATGTGCTCGCGATGAAGGCGCTGATTTACGCCGACGCCAATGGCAAACCCAAGGAAGAGGCGCTGAGCGCCGAGCAGAAGGAACGCGCGGAAACGGCGCGCACGCGCCTGTGCGAGGCCGTGGCGGAGACCGACGACGCGCTGCTCGAGAAGTACCTCGACAAGGGCGTGCTGGAGGAGGCCGAGTTGCGCACGGCGCTGCGCGCGGCCACGGTCGCAGGCAAGCTGACGCCGGTGCTATGTGGCTCAGGCCTCAAGAATATCGGCATCGGACCGCTGCTCGACGCGATCGACACGCTGCTTCCGGCGCCCAACGAGCGGCCGGCGCGCAAGGGCTTCAGTGGCGCCAACAGTGAGCCGGTCGAGCGCGCGCCCGACCCGGCGGCGCCGTTTTCGGCCGTTGTCTTCAAGACCGTCATCGATCCGTTCGCCGGCAAGCTGTCGATCTTTCGCGTGGTCTCAGGCCGCGCCGCAAGCGACGCCACGGTGCTCAACTCTACGCGCGGCGTGCGCGAGCGCTTTGGCCAACTCCTGCGGCTGGAGGGCAAGAAGCAGTCGCCAATCGCAACCGCGCTGCCGGGCGAGATCGTCGCGGTCGCCAAGCTCAAAGACACCGCCACCGGCGACACGCTATGCGACGAAAAATTCCCGATCATCTTTCCCGCGGTCGAACGGCCGGCGCCGGTCATCTCATTTGCGATTCGCCCCAAGACCAAGGGCGACGAGCAGAAAGCCTCACAGGCGCTGCAGCACCTGGTCGAGGAGGACCGCGCGCTCGAAACCCATCGCGACCCGCAAACCCACGAGATCATCCTGTCGGGCACGGGGCAGATGCACATCGAGGTCACGGTCGAGAAGCTCAAACGTAAATTTAATGTAGAAGTTGAACTTCAGGCACCTAAGGTGCCTTACAAGGAGACCATCAAGGGCCGCGCCGAGGCTCAGGGCAAGTACAAGCGCCAATCGGGCGGCCGCGGCCAGTATGGCGACTGCTGGCTCAAAGTAGAGCCGCTCCCGCGTGGCGGCGGCTTCGAGTTCAAGGACGAGATTGTCGGCGGCGCAATCCCGCGCCAGTTCATCCCCTCGGTCGAGAAGGGCGTACGCAACACGCTGGTCGAAGGCCACCTGGCCGGCTTTCCGGTGGTCGACGTCAAAGTGTCGGTTTTCGAGGGCAGCTATCACGACGTCGACTCCTCCGACATGGCGTTCCAGATTGCGGCCTCGATGGGGCTCAAGGCCGCGTTCGAAAAAGCGCGGCCGATCATCCTCGAGCCGGTGATGGCGCTGGAGGTTAGCTGCCCGGACGAATGTATGGGCGACGTGATCGGCGACCTCAACTCGCGCCGCGGCAAGGTCCTCGGCATGGATCGCAAGGGCCAGAGCCAGGTCATCAAGGCGCTGGTGCCAATGTCCGAGATTCTGAAGTATGCGCCCGACCTGCGCTCGAAGACCTCGGGACGCGGATCGTTCGAGTCGCATTTTTCGCATTACGAAGAGGCGCCCGCGCCGGTCACCGAAAAGATCGTCAGGGAGGCGCGCGAGGCGCGTGAGGCCGCGCAAAAGGAGCGCGCGCACGCCTAGCGCGCGCATCGCCTGGGCCGCGCGCCGATGCGCGTGGAATACGTGACGATGGCGCCGTTGGGAAAGGCACTGATCGTGATGGGGCTGCTACTGGTCGTGCTGGGAGCGGCCGTATGGGGCTTCGGATCAGGATCAATAAAGGGGCCGATACCTGGGCGGCTGCCCGGCGACATCTACATCCGGCGCGGCAACTTCAGCTTTTACTTTCCGATCACCACCTCGATCATAGTCAGCATCGTGCTGAGCCTGATCGTGGCCTGGCTGAGGCGACGCTGAGTCGTGGCCCGCGACCCTGGAACATACGATTCCACGCGCGAGGCCGACCGCAAGCGCCGCCGGCGCGAGCTTATCGCGGTGGGCGTGGCGGCCACGGTGCTGGTCGCCTTCGTGCTCGCGCAGACCGAACTGCCGCCGCTCACCCGCCACACTTCGCTGGTCTCCAACCTGGTCGTCATCCTGCTTTTCGACATCAGTTTCCTGCTGCTGGGGCTGCTTCTGCTGCTGGTCGGACGCAACCTGGCCAAGGTCATCTTCGAGCATCGCCGCGGCCTTATCGGCTCCAAGTTCCAGGTCCGCCTGGTCCTCGGCTTTATCGCGGTGGCGCTGGTGCCGAGCCTGTTCCTGCTGATCGTCGCGGGCGCGTTTCTGCGCGCTGACGTCGCGAGCTGGTTCAATCCCGAGTACGAGCGCGTGCTCGACGACTCGCTCGACATCGCGAAGATCTACTATCTAAGTGCGGCTAACAACGCGGCGCACTTCGCGCGCGAAATCGCGGGCGAGGTCGCGGCCAAGGGCCTGATGCGGCCCGAGCGGCGGGCGGAACTGAAAGCCTTCATCGCGCAGCGCCAGCAGGACTACAACCTCGGCACGATCGAGGTGTTCGACAACACCCGCCGCCTGCTGCTGATCGCGCTCAGCCCCAGGACTCCTACGGGGATCGGCGTGGCGCCCGACTCACCGCTGCTCGCGCAGACCCTCGGCGGACACGGGGTGACGCGCACTGACCGTTTCGGAAAGTCGGACGTGATCCGCGGCACCGCGCCGATCTATTCCTCGCCCGAATCCGACACGGTAACCGGCGCGGTGGTGGTCGACTACTATCTGCCGCGCAGCCTGGCGCAGCGCGCCGCGGGCATCTCGCAGACCTTCGAGGACTACTTTCAATTGCGCACGCTGCGCCAGCCGATCATGCGCAGCTACTTTCTCGCCCTGATGCTAATTGGATTGGTGGTGGTGCTGCTCGCGAGCTGGTTCGGGATGTTTCTCGCGCGCGGCGTGACGGTTCCGATCAAACTCCTGGCCGAGGGCACGCAGGCGATCGCCCACGGCGACCTCGAGTATGAAATCCCCTCGGTCGGTGACGACGAGATCGGCCAACTGGTGAATTCGTTCAACCGGATGACCGGCGACTTGCGCGCTTCGCAGACCGAGCTTGAGCGTCGCCGCGCATACACCGAGACGCTGCTCCGCAACGTCAGCGCGGGGGTGGTCGGCCTGGACCCGCAAGGCATCGTCACCGCGATCAATCCGTACGCGGAACGGATGCTGGGGCGCAAGGCGGGCGAGGTGCTGGGGCGCGGATGGCGCGCCGCGTTCCAGCCCTCACTGGTGCATACGCTGGAGGAAATTTTCGCCGAGCATCGTCGTCCGCATGAGGCGCGCTCCTCGATCAAGTTGCAGCCGCCGGGCGGCGGCGAGATCGAGCTGATGGTCACCGCGAGCGCGCTGGGTGAGGGCGTCGATGGCGAGTTGGGTACGGTGCTGTTCCTGGAGGATGTGAGCCAGCTCGCCAAGGTCGAGCGGATGGAGGCGTGGCGCGAGGTCGCGCGCAGGATCGCGCACGAGATTAAAAATCCGCTCACCCCGATCCAGCTCTCCGCCGAACGGCTGCGCCGCCAGCTCTCCACGCGCTCCGACGGCGACGCCAAGCTGGTTGACGAATGCACCCGCACCATCATCGGTGAGGTCGAGGACCTAAAGCGCCTGGTGAGCGAGTTCTCGGCGTTCGCCCGGATGCCGCATCTCAATCCCACGCCCGGCGACCTCAATCCACTGACCGAGGAGACGGTCGCGACCTTTCGCGACGCTAACCCCGGCGTCGAGTTTGGGCTCGCGCTGGCGTCCGCTCTGCCGCAAATCGCGATCGACCGCGACGCACTCAAGCGCGCGCTGGTCAATCTGCTCGAGAACGCGGTCAACGCTGCCGTCGGCGCCAACCCCAACGGCGCGCGGCCGCGGATCGACGTGCGCACCGCGATCGACGCGCAAAGCGGCGTGGTCACGCTGGAAGTTAGCGACAACGGCCCAGGTATTCCGCCGGCGCTGCGGTCGCGGATTTTCGAGCCCTACTTTTCGACTCGCAAGGGCGGCACCGGTCTGGGCCTGGCGATCGTCTCGGCGATCGTCGCTGACCATCACGGCTTCGTCCGGGTGCGTGATAACCCGCCTCGGGGAAGTAGATTCGTGCTCGAGTTTCCGATAAAAGAGCAGCAATTCGCCAAGGTTCTGGGCTAAGCTCGGCCTACGGGTGCGAGCCATGCTGCCAATCGGCGCGAGCCGTTTTATCCAGTGAAAAAAGGAAAATAGTGAACGAGACCGTACTGGTGGTGGATGATGAGGAGCGGATTCGGTCAGCGCTCCGTGGAATCCTGGGCGACGAGGGCTTTCGCGTGCTCGATACCGGCGACCCCGCCGGCGTGATGGACCTGATCGCGCGCGAGAACCCGGCGCTGGTTCTGCTCGACATCTGGATGCCCAACATCGACGGGATCGAGTTGCTCCGCCGCATCAAGGCCGAGCGGCCCGAGGTCCGCGTGATCATGATCTCCGGCCACGGCAACATCCAGAACGCGGTCGCGGCGACGCGGCTCGGCGCCGCCGACTTCATCGAGAAACCGTTCTCTGTCAGCGGCCTGCTAACCTCGATCGAACGCGTACTCGAGCGCGAGTCGGGCGGCGTGCGAATGCCCGGCGGCGCCTCGATTGACGCCGCTGCGTCGCGGCCCGCGCCGGCCGCGGGAATCTCCGGGCGCAAGCAGCGCACGCTCGCGCGCTCGGTGGTAGCGGCAGGGCACGGGCTCCACTCGGGACTCAAGACCGGCGTGATCCTGCATCCCGCGCCGGCTGGCTTCGGAATCCTTTTTTCCTCCGTCGCCGACGAGACCGCGATCGCGGCGCGCCTGGAGAACGTCACCGACACCGGGTACAACACCACGCTCACTGCGAATGGCCGCTCCGTGCGCACAGTCGAGCACTTGATGTCCGCGTTGCATGGGATGGGAATCAGCAACCTGCTGATCAAGACCGACGACGAAGTGCCGGCGCTCGACGGCTCGGCGATCGAATTCTGCCGGCAGATATCTGAAGTGGGAGTGGAAGAGCAGGAGTCCGCGGCCGAGCCGGTCAAGATCGAACGCACGATCGCGGTCGGCAACAATGGCGAATCGATCCGCGTCGAGCCCGCCGATCACCTCATCATCGATTATACCCTGGAGTATCCGCGGCCGATCGGCCGCCAGAGCGTCCATTTCGAGTTGACCTCGTCCGCGGCCTACATGCGCGAGATCGCGCCGGCGCGGACCTTCGGCTTCGTGCACGAGTTCCACAAGCTGGCCGAGATGGGTCTCGCCAGCGGCGGGCGGCTTGACAATCTAATTCTGATCGATGATGAGAAGGTGGTTAACACGACGCTGCGCTTCGCCGACGAATTCGCGCGCCACAAGGTGCTCGACCTGATCGGCGACCTCTACCTGCTGGGACGCCCGATCCTGGGCCACGTAACCGCGCACAAGACCGGCCATTCGGACAACCTGGCGCTGCTGCGGGCGGTGAAGGCCGCGCTCGCGCTATAGACCGCCGCCGCGGTCTCCGCAACAATATCCTCGCGGCCATCCGGCAAAGCGTGCTCGCGCGCCGGTAGCTTGCGCAAACGGATGGAACTCAAGGGCAAGGTCGCGCTGGTGACCGGCGCCGCGCGCCGCGTGGGCCGCACTATCGCGGCGCACTTCGCCGAACGCGGCGCGATCGTCGCGGTGCACTACAACCGCTCGCGCGCCGAGGCTGAATCGTTCACCGCGGAGATCGAACGCACGGGCGGCCGCGCGCGCGCTTTCGGCGCAAACCTCGAAAGCGTCGCCGAGATCGAGCGGATGGTAAGCGAAGTGCTGAGCGCGTTCAGCCGGATCGACGTGTTGGTCAACTGCGCGTCGGTTTTCTATCGCAAGCCGCTCGAGGCGCTAACCGAGCACGACTGGGACGTCAATCTCGACACGAATCTCAAGGCGCCGTTTTTCCTTTCCAAGTTCGCGGGCGCGGCGATGCGCCGGCAGGGCGCCGGCAAAATCGTCAATATCGGCGATTGGGCCGGAATTCGCCCCTACAACAACTACCTGCCTTACACCGTCTCCAAGAGCGGGCTCATCGGACTGACACGCGCGCTGGCCAAAGCGCTGGCGCCCGAGGTCCAGGTCAACTGCGTCGCGGTGGGCCCCGTGATGCCGCCCGAGGGCTCCAGCGAAGAAGAGATCGCGCGCATGCTGGCGGGGACGTTGACCAAGCGGCTGGGCTCGCCGGAAGACGTCGCGCGCGCGGTGATGTTCTTGTGCGAGGGCACCGACTTCGCCACCGGCACGACGCTGCTACTCGACGGCGGGCGTCTGCTCAAGTGACAGCTTTGGCGCCTCGACCGATTTTTAGACGATGAGTACATCGCCGGCGCACGACACGGACGTTCTCATCGTCGGCGCGGGGCCGACAGGTCTGGTGTTGTCGCTGTGGCTGACGCGGCTGTGCGTGCGCGTGAGGATCATCGACAAGACGGCGGAGCCGGGAACGACGTCGCGCGCGCTGGCCGTGCAGGCACGCACGCTGGAGCTGTACAGCCAAATCGGACTCGCTGACGCGCTGGTCGAGCGTGGGCGGAAAATCCCCGCCGTCAACCTATGGGTGTCCGGCAAAAAGGTGGGACATCTTGCTCTCGGCGATGTGGGCGCCGGACTCAGCCCGTTCCCTTTCGCGCTGGTTTTTCCCCAGGACGAGCACGAGCGTCTGTTGATCGATCGCCTGATCCAGGCCGGCGTCGAGGTCGAGCGCCGGATGGAGCTGCTGGGCTTCGAGGATACGGCCGGTCGGATACGCGCGCGCCTTAAACGGTCCGATGGGACCGCGGAGGAATGTGAGGCGACCTATATCGCCGGATGCGACGGCGCACATTCCAGCGTCCGCGAGTCACTGGAGATCGGATTCCCGGGAGGGGCGTACGATCACGTTTTTTACGTCGCCGACGTTGAAGCCAAAGGATCGGCGATGAACGGCGAGGTGCATGTCGCTCTGGACACGTCGGACTTCCTGGCCTTGTTCCCGCTGAAGAGCGAAGGGCGTGCCCGGCTCGTCGGCACAGTGCGCGAAACCGAACCGCGAAATGAGAACCTTTCCTGGAACGATGTCAGCAAGCGCGTGATCGATTGGATGAGCATCGACGTTGAGCGCGTGAACTGGTTCTCGACATACCATGTGCATCATCGAGTCGCGGATCATTTCCGTAAGGACCGCGCGTTCCTGCTCGGCGACGCTGCGCACATTCACAGTCCCGTGGGCGGACAGGGGATGAACACCGGCATCGGCGACGCCGTGAATCTCGCGTGGAAGCTCGCTGCCGTCCTGAAGGGCCGTGCGGACGCGTCGCTGCTGGACAGCTACGAGCCGGAGCGAATCGCTTTCGCGCGACGTCTGGTCGCGACCACCGATCGGGCTTTTACCGGCGTTACCAGCCCCGGCGCAATCGCTCGCCTGGTGCGAATGCAAATCGTGCCGCTTCTGCTCCCCCTTCTGTCCGAGTTCAAGGCGGTGCGGCGTCTGATGTTTCGCACGGTCTCACAAACGGCGGTGAACTACCGCGCAAGCAGCTTGAGTGAGGGACGCGCCGGCGCGGTTCACGGTGGCGACCGTCTGCCATGGGTTAAGATGGATGACGGCGTGAAGGACAACTTCATTCCGCTGACCTCGCTCGATTGGCAGGTTCATGTATACGGCGACGCGCCGACGGAAATCCGCACGTTGTGTGAGGAACGAAACTTGCCTCTGCACGTCTTTCCATGGCGTCCGGAGATGGAGCGGTCCGGACTGCGGCGCGATGCCCTGTATCTCGTGCGACCCGACGGCTACGTGGCGACGGCGGCTTCGGAGCGCGGCGCGGCGGTGATAACTTCCTATCTCGATGCGCGCAAGCTTGTCGCCCTGAGCGCAAGTTCGTCGCCTTGAGCGCAAGCTCCTCGCGCTGACATGAAACTCAGACTCCCCGCACCGTCAGTGGATCGCGACTACCGAATCGTGCCCATCAAGCGGCGGCTCGCCGTGCTGGCGAGCGGCGGACTGGACAGCTCAGTGATGCTCGCCGAGCTGGCTCGGGGCGGTCGCGAAGTTTTTCCAGTCTACGTGCGCGCGGGCCTGATGTGGGAGCGGCACGAACTCGGCGCGCTGCGAAGTTACATCCGCCACCTCAAGATGCGCAGCATCCACGCCGTGAGCGTGCTGCAATTGCCGATGGGCGACGTGGCCGGCGGCCATTGGAGCATGACCGGGCGCAAAGTGCCGGGCTATCGCGCGGCGGTGTCGTCGAACTACATCCTGGGCCGCAACCTGAGCCTGCTCGCGAAGGCCGCGATTTTCTGCGCCTACAATCGGATTGGCGAGATCGCGATGGCGCCGCTGGAGAGCAATCCGTTCCCCGACGCGCGGCCGAAATTTTTTCGGACGTTGGAGCGGGCGATCGATCTCGGTTTAGGACTGAAGTTGACCATCCTTACCCCGTATGTCGGGATGACCAAGGGCGAGGTGATCCGGCGCGGCGCGAATCTGCCGTTGCGCTTCACCGTGACGTGCGCGCGACCCGAGGGCATCACGCATTGTGGGCGATGCACCAAGTGCGCGGAGCGGATCGAGGGCTTTCGCGAAGCCGGGGTTGCCGACCCTACCGAGTACGCACGCCGGCCGCCGCGGCGGCCTTGATTCTCACGCTGCCACAGGAACCGGCGCGGCCGCGAAGGTCGCAGTGCAAGGAGGCCCCGGAGCAAAAAAATGGCTGACGCTCCCGTCGCGCCGCTGGAAAATCAGGCTCGACGAGCGCGTCCCGTAGTCGCCCATGTGCTGGCAGAGCGCGTTGGGCCGTCCCTCGCGCGCGTCGAGTTGCGTCGAGTGATCGGCCAGCAGACGCGCCAGTTGCTCGCGATGGGCCAGCGGATCTTGAGCGAACTCCGCCGGCGGGCACAGCGAGGCGAAACGGTCGTGTGCGCGGCTTATCCGCGGGCACTCAAAATCGTTCAGGTCGACATTGGTCAGCAGATGCATGCCGGGCGTGAGGTTCACCAGTTCGAGCCCGCCGCCGCGATTGTAGGCGACGAAGGCCTCCTCGCGCGAGGCGACCAGCAGGTTAAACGCGTTGTAGTCCGCCCCGCGCTGGCCGCGCACGAACGCCGCCGCCTCGGCCGCCGTCCGATGCCGCAGCGCGTCGAGGCATAGCAGGCCCCGCGAGCGCAGCGCCGGATTGGGGTCGCCATAGTCGGCGCGCCGGCGATTGAGCAGTCCGGCCACCAGCCCGTACTGGTTGATTCCGAGCCACGTGCCGCTCGCCTGGAGGTCCTTGCCGCCGACGACGTGCGGATGCTCGAGCAGGGTGGTCGGGGGCAGGGCGGGGCGCGCGAGATACTCGTCGCGGTTGGCCGCGATCACGACCGGATAGTCAGGGAAGACCTGGAAATAGATGGCGAGCGTGCACATCGCGCTCCAAACTTGGCAGACCCCGGATGGCTGAAACAAGGGGGGCGCTCTGACCCGCGCGTGGCAGATGGCTTTGCGATAGAATTTGATGCATGGCGGGCGTGCGGCGCTACGACGTGGTGCTGATCGGCGGCGGGGTCATCGGAAGCTCGGTCGCGATGGCGCTCGCCGAGCGCGGGCTCAAGACCGCCGTGGTGGACATCGATCTTAGCGGGCGGCTTAGCTCCAGCGAAAAGAACGCCGGCGGCGTGCGCGCGACCTGGTGGCAGCCGGTCAATATCACGCTCTGCCGCGCTTCGATCAAATACTACGAAAGCGTGCGCGAGGAGGTGGGCTTCCGCCAGAAGGGCTATCTCTGGCTCTACGACGCCGCGACCTGGCCCAAGGCCGAGCAGCATCTCGCATTGCAGCGCGCGCTGGGCCATCCGATCGAGGAACTCGACGCCGCCGCGGTGCATCGCCGCGTTCCCGAGATCGATCGGCTCGACGGAATTGCCGGCGCGACCTTCTCGCCCGAGGACGGGCTGATCAATTCCAACTTGCTGAAGGAGCACTACCGCTCGCGCTCGCGCGCGCTCGGCGCTGAATACCTCGACCGGCTCTACGTGCACGCGATCGACGCGGGCGAGAGCGAGGTGCGAATCGGATGCTGGAGGGCGGACGACGCGCTCTCCGACGAGACATTGATGCGCATGATGTCTGAGGACGGGCCGGGCGAACCCGCCGCAGGCCATCTGATCGAGCTCAGCGCCGGGGCGGTCGTGATAGCCGGCGGCGCATGGTCGCCGAGCGCGCTCAAGCTGGTCGGGCTCAAAAACCTGAGCGAGCCGATTCGCCGCCAGATTTGCCTGGTCGACAATCGCGCGACCAACCTCGCCGCCTACGGCATGATCGTCGATACCTCGGGCGTGTATTTTCATAACGACGGCGCTTACATCCTGGCCGGCTACTCGCCGCCCGAGGAACCGCCCGGCTATCACTTCAACTACGACGGCGAGCGCTTCTTCATGGACGAGATCTGGCCGCGGCTGTATGCGCGGATGAGCGCGTTCGAGCGCCTGCGGCACGTCCGCGGATGGGCCGGGCTGTACGAGGTATCGCCCGACCGCAGCGCGATCGTGGGCCGCGCGGCGCCGCGCGTGTTCGAGGCGCATTCGTTCAGCGGGCGCGGCGTGATGCAATCCTGGGGCGCCGGCCAGGCGCTGGCCGAATTGATCGCGCTCGGCCACTACGAGCGCTTCGACGCGAGCGCACTTGCGCGCGACCGTTTCGAGCGCGGCGCGCTGGTGCTGGAAGAGCTACACATTTGAGCGTCGCGGACGGTTTAAAGCCCCAGCGGCTCATGATACTAAACATGGATTGCGCGGCAGCCTTTTGCGGGCATCCGCAGCGCCCAGGAGGATGAATGTTTGCGTCGATCGAAGAGGTAATCGAACGGTTTGCCGGCCAGAAGTACATCGCCAGCCGCCGGATCGCGACCGTGGTCTATCTGGCCGCCGCGCTCAAGAAGCCGATCCTGGTCGAGGGGCCGGCCGGCGTCGGCAAGACCGATCTCGCCAAGGTGCTGGCGCTCGCGCTCGGCCACGAGCTTATCCGTTTGCAGTGCTATGAGGGGCTCGACGAGGGCAAGGCGCTGTACGAATGGGAGTACGCCAAGCAACTGCTCTACACGCAGATTCTAAAGGACAAGATAAGCGAGGTGCTGACGGGCGCGCAGGGCCTGGCCGCCGCCGTCGACCGGATCGCCAAGGAAGACGAGGTCTTCTTCTCCGAGCGCTTCGTGCTGCCGCGCCCGCTGCTCAAGGCGATCACGTCGGAGAAGCCGGTGGTGTTGCTGATCGACGAGATCGACAAGGCCGACGCCGAGTTCGAGGCCTTCCTGCTCGAGCTGCTCTCGGATTTCCAGGTCACGGTGCCTGAGATCGGCACCTTCACGGCGCGCCAGATTCCGCTGGTCGTGCTGACCTCGAACAACGCGCGCGAGATGTCCGACGCGCTCAAGCGCCGCTGCTTGCACCTGTATATCGATTTTCCCGAGCGCGACCAGGAACTCGCGATCATCAAGCTCAAGGCGCCCGAGGCGGCCGACAAGCTCGCCGCCGAAGTGGTGAGCGTGGTGCAGTCGCTGCGCAAGCTCGACCTCAAGAAAAGCCCCGGTATCAGCGAGACGATCGATTGGGTCAAGGCGCTCACGCTGCTCAACGTGCAGAATCTCGACCAGGAGCTGGTCAACGAGACGCTCGACACGATCGTCAAGTACGAAGGCGACGTGCGCAAGGCGCAGGAGGAACTCAAGGAGTACGTGCGGCGCGCGCGGGCGCGGCGCGGCGGCGACGCGGGCCCGGCCGGCGGCCCGGCGAGCGACAAAGACTTGCTCAATTAGGACTTGCTCAATTGGGACCTGCTAAACTGGGATCTGTTGAACTGACGGCGCACGCGGGTAACGCGCGTTAGCCGGATTATCATGCGCTAACAATCATGCGCTAACTATCATGGAAGACAAGCTGGTCGAATTCGCCAACCTGCTCCGGCAAAACGGCGTCCGCGTGTCGCTCGCCGAGACGCTCGACGCGCTCGCCGCCTCGGGCATGATCGGCCTGGGCGAGCGCGACGCGTTTCGCGGAGCGCTGCGCGCCACGATGGTCAAGCGCGCGAGCGAGCTGCCGGTCTTCGAGGAGCTGTTCGACGTCTACTTCTCGGGCCTGGGCGAAATAATCAAGCAGGCCGGGCAGGGCGTGCAGGACGCGCTCTCGATGTCCGACCAGGAGTTCCAGAAGTTCCTCGACCAGGTCGAGGAGATGCTCAAGCAGCAGGGCGACAAGCTCTCGGAGCTGGCGCGCGAGCTGTTGCAGAACCGCTCGGGCCAGCTCGAAAAGCGCCTGCGCGAGGCCGCGCGCGCGGTGCGTCTGCAGGGCGTCGAACGCACGATCGAGGAGAACTATTTCGCCCGCTCGCTCGCGCGCGCGCTCGGCCTGGACCGGCTGGAGCAGGAGATCCGCGAGCTGCGCGAGCAGATTCAGAAGCTGGAGTACGGCGCGGCGCTCAAGGCCCAGCTCGAGAAATATCTTGACCGGCGGTTGAAGGCGCTCGAGGATATCATCCGGCGCTACGTGCGGATGGAGCGCGAGAAGCGCGATCTGCGCGCGCGCGAGCAGCAGCGGCTAAACCAGCTCTCCGACAAGAGCTTCTATTACCTGAGCGACGAAGAGCTGGACCGCATGAAAGAGGCGGTCGACGCGGCTGGCGCAGCGGCTCAAGAACGTGCTGGCGGTGCGCCGCAAGCATGCCAAGAAGGGCCGCTTCGACATCAAGCGCACGCTGCGCCAGAACCTGGAGTACGGCGGAGTGCCGTTCAAGCTGCGCTTCGAGAAGCGCCGGCGCGAGAAGCCGCAGGTGGTCATCCTGTGCGACGTATCGGACTCGGTGCGCAACGCCTCGCGCTTCATGCTGCAGTTCGTCTACTCGCTGCAGGACCTTTACTCGCGGGTGCGCAGCTTCGTCTTCGTCTCCGACATCGGCGAGGTCACCGAGCACTTCCGCTCCAACGACATCAAGGAAGCGCTCGACATCGCGCTCAAGGGCGACATCATCAACGTTTACGCGCACTCCGATTTCGGCCGCGCGTTTCGCAATTTCGTGGGCGACCATATCGGGGCGGTCAACAAGCGCACCACGGTGATCGTGCTGGGCGACGCGCGCAACAATTACAATCTGCCGCACGACTGGTGCCTGCGCGAAATCCGCCAGCGCGCCCGCCGCATCATCTGGCTCAACCCAGAGAGCCGCAACACCTGGGGCTTCGGCGACAGCGAGATGGAACGCTACGCGCCGCATTGCGATTTGGTCGAGGAGTGCCGCAATCTCAACCAGCTCTACCGCGTCGTGGACCATCTCGTTACGCGCTGAGCAACGCGCTCGGCGCGCTGTGGCGGAAAGTCAGGTTGACCGCCGCACGGGTTTGGTCCAAAATTATTTCAGGACGCGACGATCGCCCGCGTCGGCGTTTGGGGACGCGCGCCGGGGATAATCCCGCCAGCCGCGAGGGCGACGGCGGAACTGCGCGCGAACGGGGTGGCAGGGCAAAGATATTGATCATGGCTGCGCGCAGGGAAGATTTCATACTAATGATAGTGGGCGGATTGACCCTCGATCCGACGACCAAGATGCCGATCGTCGTGCTCAAGGATCCCGACAACAAGCTGAATCTGCCGATCTGGATCGGGCCGCTGGAGGCCGCCTCGATGGCGACCGAACTCGAGGGTATCCGCCCGCAGCGCCCGATGACCCACGATCTCTTGCGCAACGTGCTCGGCGACCTGGGCGCGACGGTCGAAGCGGTCGAGGTCACGGAGCTGCGCGAGAACACCTACTTCGCGCGCATCCTGGTCCGCACGCGCGAGGGGCGCGACATGGAGGTCGATTCGAGGCCGTCCGACGCGATTGCGATCGCGCTGCGCACCAAGTCGCCGATCTACGTGGCGAAGAAAGTGCTCGAGATGTCGAGCGAGCTGCACGAACAGGCGGCCGAGCCGGCCAACGGCGCCGATCAGAACCTGGCCGGCGTCTCGCGCGACAAGTGGTCCGAGATTCTCGAGCGGATGTCGCCCGACGACTTCAAGTACAAAATGTAACTTTGCTGCGACGGCCCGCTCGCGCCGCTTTGGGCGCGTCCGCAGACTCAATTGGCGACCCGCCACAAGATAAGCCGCAAAGAGCTCAAGCAGCCCGACGAGTTTCAGACTATCTTTGAAACCGCGGCGCTCTTTTTCGAGCTCCATATGACCGAGGTCCTGCTCGGCGCGGCCGCGCTGCTCGTGATCGTGGCGATCGCGCTCAGCTTCTTCTACTACGAGGCGCGGCGCGGACGCGCCGCTTCCGCGCGCTTCGATCAGGCGCTGAGCGAGCTCCAGGGCGGCAAGTACGACGCCGCCGAGAAGGAGCTGTCGAGCCTGGCCGCGGACGAACCGCATCGCGCGGTCGGCCGGCTGGCAAATCTCTACCTGGCCAATGCTTACCTCGCGCAAAAAGAGCCCGCCAAGGCGCGCGACGCGTTGCTGCGCTACCTGGCCGAAGACGACACCTCGGTGTTCCGCGGCGCGGCGCTCGACGATCTCGCGGTCACTTACGAAGAGCTGGGCGACTACAAGCAGGCCGAAGCCACCTACCGCCAGGCGTCAACGATCGAAGGGCCCGAGCAGGCGAGGGCGGAGCTGGGGATGGCGCGGATGCTGCAGAAGCAGGGCAAGCGCGACGAGGCGATCGCGGTCTACCGCGATTTCCTGGCGCAGCATCCGTACGCGCAGGAGCGCACGCTGGTGATGGAGACGCTGGCCCAGCTCGGGGTGTCGCCTGCGACCGCTGCTCCATCGCCGATGGTCAAGCTGGTCAACCCCCCAAGCGGCCCATAGAACCGGCGTTCGCTAGAGTTTGTGATTGTTCAGCGAAGCGAGTCCGCCTCTTCGGTGAAGCTTTTTTCTTAGGTCATCCTGAGCGCAGGCTGCCGGAGTCGAAGGACCTGGCGCGGTCTTCCGCGCGTATTCCACGGCGCCACGTAATCTTCAACCGCAGAATGCGCTTCGTTAGCGAAGCTCTTTCCTTTTGTCATCCCGAACGAGTCTGCGAGTTGAGGGACCCCGGATCCCTGTGCTCCGAACCTCTCGCGATGCTCGCCCGAAAAGATCGGGGTCCTTCGACTCGCGCAGCGCTCGCTCAGGATGACAGAAAAAGCCAAAACCGCTCGCAGACTCGCTTCGCTCAGGATGACTCAACAGCGAGCTTCGTTCGGCATGATGGCGCGTGGCCGGTGCTGAAGATTTTTGCAAACCCATTTGTGACTCAGGACATTAGCGGCTCGCCTCATGCTGCTTCAGTTCGGAGCCGACCACGTACTCGAAAGTCTTGTCCGACGGCAGTCCCACCAGCTCGATCCCGTTGACCAGGAAGGTCGGCGTGGAGTTGATCCCGATCGCGTTGCCGTCGTCGCGGTCCTGGACGACCTGCGCCTCGGCCCCGGGCGCCATGATGCAGGCGTTGAGCACCTGTTGGTCCAATCCGAGCTGTTCGACATAGGCGGTGACGTGCTCGCGCAGGTTCTGCGGGTTGATCGCGCCCTGGTCGCGGTAGACGTCGCTGACGAAGGACCAGAAGGCCTTGGGATTCTGGCGGCGCACGCACTCGGCCGCGATCGCGGCCTGCATCGCCCACGGATGGATGCTCAGCGGAAAGTGCTTGAAGATGAGCCGCACCTTGCCCTTGTGGGTCGTGTTGACCATCGTCTCGATCTCGTTGAAGGCGCGCGCGCAGAACGGACACTCGAGATCGCCGAACTCGATGATCGTCACCGGCGCGTCCTCGGGCCCGAGCGTCGGGCGGTCGGCGAGATGAAGCTTGTCGAGGCTGACACGTCCCCAGGGGTCCTTGGTGAGATCGAGTTCGGTACCGAGGATCGCCTTGCCGGGCGAGTCGGTGATCAACACCGATTTGGCCGGCGCGCCGGGCGGCTGATTGGCCGGGCGCAGCGGACGGCTCCACAGGCCGTGCAACGGGCCGGGCGTGGCGGCTCCGACTTCGACGTCGCTTAAGACCGCGGTCTTGCCGGCGGTGTCGACGTAGAGGACGAATGTGCCTTGCTGGCCCTGGTCGTTATGCATTTTCACGATCCTGGCGGACATCCCGGGGATCGGGGAGGCCTTGGGCGGACCGATTTCGACGTCAGAGGCGCTGGGCAGCCGGAAGCGCCGCTGAAGGAAGACCTGCAGCTGCATGTTATCGGCGGCGCCGCCGGCGCCGGCATGAGCGTCGCTCGCCGAGGCGGCTCGCGCCGCGCCGCCATAGGATGAGAGCGCGAGCAGCGTGGCGAAAACAGCGATGGTCGATCGCAATTGAAGCTTTGAAGTCATAACGGCTCCCAATCATAGAGACGCGGAGCGGCGCGCGCCAGCAGGGGTGCGGCGGCGTCGAACCGGGACCGCGGGGATGGGCCGTCCGGCGGCGCGGGATCGACGCAGCCCTCGCGACGGTCTTATTCTCGCTTGCATGTTTGACTTCGCATAAGAAACATTATGTCAACTAGCCTGGCGATTAGGTGGGAGTTGACTCTTACATGAATTCGCGCTATTCTCTGAAGCATGGAAACGCTAGGCGCATTCGATAAACGCTTTCCCGAATGAGTCTGCTTGCCGTCTCGCGCTACAAGCTGCGCGCTGGCCTGACGGCGTGACCTGTCCCTAAGTGCGGCGGCAAGGAAAAGGTCTATGCGCTGAAGTCCAAGCCGTTCTACTGGCTGTGCAAGCCGTGCGGCAACCATCGCTTCAGCGTCATCAGCGACACAATTTTCGAGAACACAAAGAAGCCGCTGATAATTTGGTTCAAGGTTGCGTATCTGATGCTGGTCGCAAAGAAAGGTCGGAGCGCGCTTGAGATTCATCGCACGATCTATGGCGATCCTTTCACCGCCGACTATCACACAACTTGGTACATGTGCACGCGGCTCCGCGCTGCGATGCGCAACAAAGAATGGTCTGCGCTCATGGGCGAAGTCGAGATTGATGAGACCTACATCGGCGGCAAAGACCGCAATCGGCATTGGATCAAAAAGAGCGCGCAGCAGCGCAAAGCCAAAGGTCCGCAGAAGCTCGGTGATGCGGTCGGATTCGGCAAGGTCGGCGTTATCGGTGCAATCGAGCGCAAGGGCAACGTCGTATGCAAAGTCATTGGGGATGCCAGCGCGGAGACCCTAGGCCGCTTCGTCCGCACTGCTGTCAGCGAGAAAGTCTCTCTGGTCGCTACGGACGAAAACCCCGCCTACGACTACGCGCGCGTCGGGATGCCGCATGAAAAGGTCAAGCACAGCGCTGGCGAGTACGTGCGCGGCAACGTCCACACAAACAATATCGAGAGCTTTTGGAGTCTGCTGAAGCGAGGCGTGGTCGGCACGTTCCACAAAGTCAGCAAGCCCTATCTGCCGCTGTATCTCGCGGAATTCACGTTCAGGCACAACAATCGTGGCAATCCCGATCTGTTCATGGAGCTTCTTTCGCGCTGCTAGCAAGCCAATCGGACGCCCGCTAAAATGGGAGCGTGTCGTCCAAGCCCGAAACAAAAAAGGCCGTCGAAGAAGCGCGCGAAGAATTAAAACACGCAGACATGGGAAAGTTCGATCGTGCCTTGCGTGCGTTGCTTAAAGTATCGACTGGCAAAAAAACGCCTGCGCGGAGGCGCAAGCCCTAAAATTAAATAAGGCAATGCCTGACCAAGCCCTGCTTCAAATAATCAAACGGACCTTTGAGGAAATCTCGGCTAAGCGGAATGCTGCGGTGTTGAGCCTGGAGGGGCTTCGGAATACCTATCGAAACACCGCCGCGAATTTACGGAACGCCGAAGCGCGGCGCGATTCAGCGCAACAGGCCGAAACTGCCACTCGATGTGAACTGGACGAATTGACGAAATATTGTCGTCCGCTCGTAGACAAACCGCAACCCTTTATTCAACAAATGGACACTCTGACCATCACGCTAAAGGGGCGAGAGGTTTGCACTCAGCAGGCCAAACAGATCATCACACAATATCAGCAAGAACTTGATGCCATCCAAGCCCGGATTAAGGATGCCGAACATGATTGCGAGGAGCTGAATTCCGAAGTTAAAGAGGTAGCCGCGCATCTCGCCCGCCTGAACTAACCGCTTTTACCATTGGCGCACGTCAATGGTTTCGAGTTTGTACTTCCATTTGGTGGGTCGCGCTAATTTCAGGTTCTCGAAAGGATACCTCTGGCTTGGTGCTATTAACTGTGCTCGCTGGCCAGAAATCCTTAGAGAAGGCCACACTCCCGTCAGAATAATACGCCGTCCACTTTAGTTCCGGTCCCGCCGCTTCGGCGCACTTGTTTGTGATTATTCCTGTAATGGTCACGGCACCGGGGTTGGTATCCCAGCTCGTCCTTACGTGAGAAATGATGAAGTCGCCCGGTTGGCACCCGGCTGACGATGCTGAGGGTAGCCAATCGAAGACCGTCAGCCCAGCGATGAGAACGAGCAGCCTAAATGTACGGCTTGGCATGGGCGCAAGTGTCGCCCCGCGCGCGCGTTTTCGTCAAGCGCCTTGAGCCGGGGGCTCGGAAGAGAAACGCTTAGCCAATTCCCGCATGAATTCTCGGACGCTCAGGTAAACAATCTGAGCCTTGGCCTCGTCGTAAAATACTCCGTGAACGTGGATCGCATGATTGCGCCATGCGTCCTTGAAGTGTTCAAATTGCGTGGCTAGCCCAGAGTAGTAGCGCTTGTCCTCTTGTGCGTTCCCGGATTTGACGAGATTGCCATGCTCAATGTCGCTGATCTTCTGGCGAATATTATTGATGACCTTTTGCCACTCATGAAAATTCCAAGGCACCTCTAGATCTGTCGCCAGTCGCATAAGTCCGACCTCAAGCACTCGCATCAAATGAAACACACACGCGCCAGGTCGGCTCAACGCTAGACAATTCGCGGCTTCCTGAATGTCATAAATCGCGGAGGGGAACCGTTCATTCACGCTTACTTCGCCAACTTTGTCGAAAGGGCAGGGATTCTCAAATAGTTCGATCGAAGCCTCATCAGTAATCGCAAGAAATAATTTGGTTTTGCATTCTCGTCGGATCGCGTCAGCCAATCTGGATGCTTCGTCGGCGATTAGGGACCGTTCGTCATCGGACAGTGCCTTCGTGAAGCCTGAAGAGGTCGGGAAAAGAGTCGCCATATCATCGATATGCAGTACACTGACCGCGAGCTTCAAAGATCGACATGCGTCTCGTAATTGTGGAAGCAATTTACGCAGGTTCTCTACGTCTTTCTCCCGAACACTGTCTAAGAAACTGACTAGCAGCCACAAGTTTCTGACATCAAGCTTCAGCATGTCCCACAAGCTCCGCAATCGAGACGCCTGACAGTCTCGGTTAAGGTCAACTTGTGGGATCTTCGGTTGTTTTTCGTCTAGAGTCAACATCAACCTAATCGCCACTAGCCTGACGGGGTGCTCTGCCATGTTCCCCGCGCCACTGGTCGCCGCGCCGCGCCGGCCAGCGCGCGCCGTCGCAGCCGTCCGGCACGCCCTGCTAGGCGCGTCTCCGCATCCCGGAAATCACGCACACCTTCCGATCCGGGTGAGAAGGTGCGCGCTTGAAGCTACGAGGCGATGGCCGCGCGGATGGCCGCTCGAAACGAGCCACGTTTCAGACGTGGCTTCGAGAGCACGCGCCCCTTGTCCATATCGGGCTGCCCAGCGATCCGGGCGGCGAGCTGCCGCGCGCGGCCGAGTATCGGCGGCGGCGCGAGCTAATCGAGCATGCCAGAATCCGGCGCGAGGCCCTCGCCTTCTGCCTCGAATGTCACTATCCCTTGGTCGCCACGGACCTTGGTTTTCAGTTCTGTCCTTATGAACGCGCCGGCCAGCATGCCAAGGTCTCCCAGGCGCGCAACCAGCATCAAGTGATGGCCGGACGTGCGCGCGCCCGCGATGCGGCGCGCGATACAGAGGGTCGCTTCGCTCCAGAACCGGAGCTCGCTGCGCTCGCAAGAGTTGCGGTCGGCTCTCCGCTTCGCTTCGATCCCCGTCGCGCGAAGCGCGCTTCCGGGGACACGGCCTTGCCGCGGCCGTCTAAGACAAAAGGGTGAACGCCTCCCCTTCTCTCCCAGAGTCTTTCAGAGACTCTTGCCACGGTAGGTCGTGGTCGTTTCTCGGCGGACTGGCTCATCGACGTTGCCGGGCTCAGAGCCGAGATCTTCGATGAGCGGTTTCGATTGCCCGTGGCGCTGCGAAGCTATTGGACGGCCTTGAGCGCCCCGCTTCCAGCTTCGCCAGCACACAAACACGCCCCGTGTCGAAGGAGCCATTCGGCGGGAAGCCTCGGGGGGCGCGACATCGGAGCGCCGCGCTGCAAGGAAGGGCATGCGCACTTCAGTGGCGCATGCGTCGTGCTCCCGCCGCGCCTGCAATCGGTGCCAGCTCCACGGGGTCGACGGGATGACGCCGATGCGAATTGTGGGAGCTGGCACCGCTTGCAAGCGGCGCTCTGGTCGGTCCCGAAGCTTGAGTAACATTTTTTCGGCCCTCACCCTTTTGAAGGGCCGAAAAATTGTCTCTCTCTGATGCCGCCCGCTGAGCGCACGGCTTAAGTTCTCTCCAGCAGGGACCGCACACCTGGGTGCGATCATCATCCGGCAGGACGATCCCCCCAGCCTCACCGCAAAACGCACACTGCCCAAACGCCGGCGGCGGGGCGCTCATTGCGCGGCCCGCTGCAATTTGATGCGCCGACAGGGCCAGCAGCCCGGCTCATCACAGAGCCAGCGCCGCCCAGGCTGCTTGCAGTCATGGTGCGGGGTTCGGCCTTTCCTGCCGCAGCGCAGGCAATGCCACCAATCATCTCTCGGTTGGGTTTCGGGCTCGGTCGCCAATGGACTTCTCCACTGACGGCCGTAGCCCGGCCGGCTGACTGTTAGCCCGGCTCAGTCTCGAACCATACTGTCGCGGCTTCCTGCCAACGCCACATGATTGCTGAGACGAGTGCTCTTCTGCCCGCACGCTGGTGGGGTTATGCTGGGCGCGTGAATGCCTTGTCCCTTCTCCACACGACAATGCAATCGAGCGCGGCCCTATCAGAGCGCCAGCGCGAGGTCTGCGGTAAAGCCCGCGCGCGCGACGCGTGGCGCGCAATCGATGGCACCTTCATTTGAGAGCGGAGCGCCGCACGTGACATGGCGCTCTGGCTGAACCTCCGGAAGAAGCTGTCAGCCGTATTCTCTCGCGCTGAGTTTGTCGACAGACTTAAAGCCAGCAAAAAAGCATTCTGGACAGTACCTAGCTCCATTTGGTGGACAGCTTCTTCAATTACAAGGGGCTCGGGGTTTTTGCTGCGCCGCACGGCGACATTTGCCAAACTCGCACAACCCATCATTGTTGTACTGGTTATAAGCGGTTTTTTCGCGGTGATTCTGTTTGAAGCATTTGCCACACGCTCGGTAGTCGAGGTTGATCCATTCATCGTGCCTAAAGAGTTCGCGGAGCAGGGGTTCACTTCTGAGGTGATCGTCAACCGAGTGGTAGATCAAATCGCCAACATTGAACAGGTAGCGCGAGCGCAGACAGCTTCTCGAACGGAAGAATTCGAACTCACTTCTCCTTCGCCCGACATCGAGCTTGAAGTTTCCTCGACAAGAGTTCCAATCTGGCCTGCTGTTAGATTCATGCAGTCCGTGTTGCATATCGAGCCGCTACGTGTGAGCGGAGAGATTACTTTCGGTCCTGCTTCGAAATCAGGTCAACGACATCTCTCGGTCACGATGCGTGCCGTGAAAAAAAATGTACGCCGATGGGTACGGCTTGATGCACCGTATGCCGAACCCGATACCGCCATTTCACCACTTGCACCGCAGATGTTGCGCCTGGTCGATCCTCACGTGCTAGGCATATATGTCTTTGCGGTTCAGAAGGACCTGAAGCAGGCATTAGAGTTAAGCGAGCTTGCGGTGCAACTCGACCCCAATGACTCCGAGGCGTACGTCTTGTGGGGCGCTGTGCTCCTGCTAGAGCACGACATACCTGGGGCGATTGTCAAAAGCGAAAAGGCGATCGCTCTCGATCGTAAATCCTACGAAGCGCACAACAATTTGGGCATTGCGTTTCTGTCGATGAACGACCTTGATCGCGCGATACCAGAGCTCAAGGAGTCGATCAGAATCCATCCGGTAGTGGCGGGAGCGTACATCAATTTGGGTGTGGCGCTCGACCGAAAATCGGATTTCGACGGTGCGATTGCTAACTACAAAAAAGCAATAGCCCTTGATCCAAATTCAGCAGCGAATGCGTACAACGGTTGGGGTACCGCGCTCTACAGCAAAGGCGACTACGACGGCGCAGTCGCCAAATACCAGAAGGCCATCGCGCTCGCTGCGGCTTACGCCGCACCGTACAACGGCTGGAGGTATAGCCGAGAGGTGTGGAAATAGAGAAAAGGCGATGTAGCCTTCCGGGTTGACGAGACCCAGCCGGGGAACCGGCAGGAAGGAGGACACCGCCGATGCAGAGCATAAGCCGAGCAGAGCACCGTCGGTCAAGAAGAGAGTTAGCGAAGCGCCCACAGTGGGGAACCCTGGAGGAATTTGCCCGAAGCCGGATTCAAAGCTGGCTCCAGGATGTGCTGGAGGAAGAGGTCACCGAGTTGCTCGGCCGGGGCAAGTCGGAGCGGCGGGCCGTGGTGGATGCGCCAGTGGGATACCGCAATGGCCACGGCAAGACGCGGCGCTTATCGATGATGGCCGGCACCATCGAAGTGAAGCGACCGCGAGTGCGGGGCTTGGAGCAGCGCTTCGAGAGCAGGCTACTGCCGCTGTTTGTGCGCCGAACCGAAGCGGTCAGCGAGCTGTTACCCCAGCTTTACCTTCACGGACTCGCGCAAGGAGATTTCGAGCTGGCGTTGCGCGGATTGCTCGGCGACGGTGCGCCGCTCTCCGCATCGTCGATCGAGCGGCTGCGGGCGAAGTGGCAACTGGAATTCGAGGCATGGCGAAGCCGGCGGCTGGACCATCTCGAAGTGGTGTACGCCTGGGCCGATGGTCTCTATGTGAAAGCGGGTCTTGAGGATAGCAAGGCCGCGCTGCTGGTGATCGTGGGAGCCTTGCGGGACGGGCGCAAAGTGGTGCTGGCGATTGAGAGCGGACAGCGGGAATCGAAGGAGTCATGGGCGCGGGTGCTGCGCGATCTGTTCGCTCGCGGGCTGCGACCGTGGCAGGCCACGGTGGCCGATGGACACTTGGGGATCTGGTCGGCGCTGGGCGAGGTCTTCCCAGACCGCGCAGAGCAGCGTTGCTGGAATCATCGGCTCACCAACGTGATCGATCATCTGCCCAAGAAGGAGTGGTCTGCGGCGAAGGAACTTTTGCGCAAGATGCCCTACGCCTTAAGCCGAGCTGAATGCGAGCGGCTGCGCGATCAGTTTGCCACCCGCTATCGGCAACGCTGCCCCAAGGCGGTTGAGACGCTGAGCCGCGACTGGGAGCGGATGGTGACCTTCTATCGCTTTCCGAAAGATCATTGGATCCACCTGCGCACCACCAATCCGGTCGAATCGCCGTTCTCGGCGGTGCGGCTTAGAACCGACGCCGCCAGGCGTTACAAGAAGGTCGCCAACGCTGAGGCCTTGATCTGGAAGATCCTGATGATCGCGGAGAAGAAATTCCGCCGCCTTAACGCGCCCGAACTACTTGCAGCAGTTTACGATGGACAACTATTCGAGGACGGAATGCCAGTAAACGAAACCAACCCGAAGCGCCGCGCCGCCTGATCTCGTTTACACACCTATTGCGGTGACCTCACCGCGCTCTATAGCAAAGGCGACTACGACGGCGCAGTCGCCAAATACCAGAAGGCCATCGCGCTCGCTCCGGCTTACGCCGCACCGTACAACGGTTGGGGTACCGCGCTCTATAGCAAAGGCGACTACGATGGTGCGATCGCCAAATACCAGAAGGCCATCGCACTCAACCCTAATTTCGCAGAGGCCTACGACGGTTGGGCCATGGCGCTTTGCGCCAAGGGTGACTGCGATAGCGCGATCGCCAAGTTCGAGAAGGCCGTAGCGCTGGATCCTAGCAGCAAAAAGTTTCGCGATGACCTGGAGCGAGCACGGAACAAAGGACGAACCAGCGAGCCCCCTCCAGCCGGCTCGACTTAAACCGGCTTCCAGCACGCCACCGGATTGATGGTGCCCTCCCCCTGCGCACCGGCTTCTAGAGCCGTCGAGCGCGCTTCGTAGTTGACATAATCCGGGAACCCTTCTGGCTCAGTTGCACGAGAAATATTATGTCAACTAGCGTGGTGGGGTGTCTTGGGCTTGGACCACACGCGCCCCTCGGCTACGATCTGGATGCCGAACCTCGGCTGACCCGGACGTCACTCGTCACGGGAGACGCGAAGACCGCAGCCCCCGCCCCGCACAACGCGCGGCGCCACTTGATTGGGGAGCCCGAAATTGACTAACACAATTTCCAACCCTAGGCGCATTCGTGGCGAGCACGATATCTCCCCACCGCCCGCCGACAAGGAACCGTTAAAGACCAACGTCTACCGCTTCATCCACACTTCGGTGACCGCGCTTGCGCCTCTCTTTCCCTATTTCGACGAGGGCTCGATCGTTCCTTGCTGCGCGGCGTTCCGTGGCGCACCGGGGAAGAGATTTGGCCGCTTCCAGCATTTCAACACGGTCGACGAGGTGGTTATTGTGTTCGGCGCTAGCGGTGCTCAGGGAGTGCCGGGCCTGGTTTTCATTGGACCCAAGCTGCATCTGGTAGGCGGAATGTTGGAAAACCCGGAAGACCCCAACCTGTTTGGTCTCGCGGTGATTACTCAACGTCAATCGCTGGGGCAGCCGCAGCGCGAGGAATTGCGCTTCATCTGCGACCAATGTAGTCGGCGGCTCTTTATGCGAAAGGTCGATGCCACGCCACCCAAGCGGGGCAAACAAGCGGAGTCGTTAGGTCCCAATGCGCCCTTCCTCACAATCGTCGAGACTTATGAGGCGGCGCGCCGCTTCAACGAGGATGAGCAGGCGCGTAAGTGCGTGCACTGCGGGTATACGAATCCGCCCTTCCCCATC
Organism: uncultured delta proteobacterium; assembly: GCA_963810495.1. GTDB lineage: Bacteria > Desulfobacterota > Binatia > Binatales > Binataceae > JAKAVN01. The sequence goes on along the minus strand of CAWENP010000008.1, from coordinate 105,068 downwards.
GAGTCCTGGGGCTGGGACGCGTATGTCAAGCAGGCGGAGATTGCGAAGCTGGGGGCTGAGTCGGTCGAGCAAGCCCAGCGCGCCACCAGGACCCCTTGAGTGAATCAGGAGACGGATCATGGCCCGAGAGCACATGTTCCTCACCTTTGTGGAAGCTGCAAACAGTGGCCCATACGATGAACGACCGATGTTGCCCGCCGACATTGACCTCCAGATTCACCTCAGTCGCAACGACCGCCCACAACCCTTCTTCCAGATCTGCCAGCACGATACTGTTCTGGTGGTGATGGCGGGAAAAGGGCGCGTTCAGTTCAAAGATTCGTCGGTTCTCTATCACCATTATGAGGCTGGTGATTTCATTTACGTGCCGGCCGGCACACCTCACCGCATCGTGCCAGACACCGAATCGGTTCACTATCGCTACAAGCTCCCCGAGTCCGAGCTGGAGGGGGTGGCCTGGTACTGTCAAGGTTGCGGTGCGCCCCTGTGGCGCGACGTTTGGAGGATTTCCGAGGAGCTGGTGCAGGACGGCTACCTGCGCGCATGCCAGGGGTTCAACGCCGACCTCGGATGCCGCACCTGTGACAGCTGCGGCACCGTTCATCCGGAAATCGACCTCGCGCCCTACCGATGGCGCGAGGTGGCGGCGAGTATTAGGGGCGGGGCCAAAGCGCCGCGATAAGCAACAACTTCCGCGGCCCTGTCCGTATCGGGTCAATCGTTGGAAGGCGCCGTGAAAAGCATCGTCTGGGATTCTTCTAAAACCAACGTCCCCAGCCCTGATTCGGCCGACTCAAGCGCTTGCGCTCCCGACTTGCTCCCGAAGCGGCCGCGCACGCGACGCCGAGCAACCCGCATCAACGAGCGCGCGGCGCGGCGCCGACGCCTCCAGCCGGCTCGGCTTAAACCGGGTTCCGGCACTAACCGACTTGATGCCCTCCCCGCGCAGCGGCTTTTAGAGCCGTCGAGCGCGCTTCGTAGTTGACATAATCTAGTAACACCGCGCTTCGCGGAAGTTGTCACGCTCGACCCGGGAGGCGGCGCGCTGGCGTCGGCGCCGGCGACAATCAAACCAAGCTTAGATTCGCTCCCGCACCTTTCGAAACCTTCCACGTTCGTCGCGGAGCCGGCAGCACGCGCACCGCGCACTCAGGACTCTGAGACGACGACAGGGATGGTGTCTCTTGACATTACCGCGAGTCCGTCTTAGGCGTCTGGGAGCCGGCCGAGGTTGAGGGCTGCGGCGATGGTTCCGCATTTTTTTCGAACTTTCCTGCAACGAAGTGCCAAGCTATCCGCCTGGACGCGCGTCGCCGAAGCCGAGATCGAAATGCTGCGCTGCGGTTATGCGGCTCGCTGCTCACATGCCGGCTGCCACCAGCACAGCGCGACCACGATCGTCCGCTATCTCGATTACCGCGGCCGTCCGCTACGCGAGCTCGTCGAGGTCTGCGACGAGCACGCCGACCTGATCAAGGCCGAACAGCGGAGATCGAACGTGCGAGACCTGAGAGGCTTCTCGTAAGAATTCCGCACTAACGGACGGAAGCGGCAGGGGTAGGCGGCGATTCGACCGCACTGCCGCCCTGCCCTAGAACTCCTCGATGGGCTTGGAGCGAGGCGAAGATTTAGGAGTAACAGTCACGGGAGTTGCTGCGCGCTGCGCCGAATCTTCGACGCCATGCCGCGCTAAACCGAAATCGGACGGTCCGGGTCAGGGCTGGTGCGGGCCGCTGTCTCGTTCGACGTCGTGAGCACGCGCGTAATGGGCGCTTGAAATATTATGTCTGCCGGACGCCGTTGGGGGAGTGTGCGCTAACGCGGGACCGGAAAGTTCACCGCCGCGGGTTTTCCTCCCACGGCTCGGTGAAGTGCTGCCGTTCGCGGTCCAGCGAGCGCCGGGGATTTTCTATTGACGGTGCTAACCTTCGTTCGAGCCATCTCGGGGCGAGACTTCTTAGCGCCGCTGCAAACGGCCGCGACCTATGCCGCGCCCGGTCAGCCCGGTTCATGTCAAGTTCCGGCTCGTGAATCAAAGACTTCGGATTCATCGGATTATCTCGTTAACCGTTCATTTATTGGCCTAATTTAGTCTTTTATCACCCTATCGACAGGATGCTCTGCTGTGCGTTTTACCGCATCGCCACCGCGGGGGTGCAAAAATTGACCAATCGGCGCACTTTGCGCGTAGGTCTTAGACCAAGCGCACGCGTGCCGCTTAGCGGGCGCCTGAAATATCAGGTCAACTTGAATGGGACCAGGCTAATGCTGATTCTTGTTGAAGTAACGGTTTAAGGCGCTCCGCATATCGGCAAGGAGGAACACCGACCATGAGCACCTGGATTCAGCTGACCAGCATCAATCCGCCCGGACCGGTCTGGGTGAATCTCGATTCGGGTTACTACATGAATGCGGTCGCGACCGGCACGGCTATCCACTTCGGCGGCGCCGCGATCGGCCAGACGATCGCGGTCAAGGAATCTCCGCTCGAGATTCTTGACGCGGCATCAGGCCTGCGCGCTCCAACGAACGTTTGAGCGATCGGTGCCATATGCCAGAAGCGATGAATGAAACCGAACGCCGCGCCCGCCTCAGCGAGGGATGCAGCCATCCCGCCATCTATGCGGGCGTAGCCGCGGCGCTCGGCGCGGTTCATCGCAGCGGTGGAACTCTCGTGGACGTCGGCTGCGGCAGCGGAGCCCTCTGGCAAGTGCTCCGTCCGGCCTTCGCGCGCTATGTCGGCGTGGACATCGTCAGGTATGACGGCTTCCCCGGCGACGCGGAGTTGGTAACCGGCAATCTGGACGATGGCGCACTGCCTCTGGCCGACGAATATGCGGATGTGGTCGCTTCGGTCGAGACCATCGAGCACCTGGAGAACCCGCGCGCGTTCATGCGGCAACTCGCCCGCGTGGTCAAACCGGGCGGCGTTGTAATCGTGTCCACACCCAATCAGCTAAGCCTGCTGAGCAAGTTGACGTTGGTCGTCAAGAATCAGTTCAATGCTTTTCAGGAAGCACCGGGGCTTTATCCAGCGCACCTGACGGCCTTGCTGGAGATCGATCTGCTGAGAATCGCTCGCGAGTGCGGATTGGTCGAGCCGACAATTCACTACACGAATTCCGGGAGAATTCCGTTTACTCCGATTCACTGGCCGCGATGGCTGCGGGGCCGGCTCTTCAGCGACAATGTCATCCTGGTGGCCTGCAAGCCGGCGATGTAGCAGCCGTCGAGTTAACCCCTCAAAGCGGCGGCGGATGGTCGCGCAGCCGGCGCCAGCGCTGAATCGTCTCCCATCGAACCGGACGCCGATTGCGCCAAACGTACGGAAGCTTGCGCGCCGAATCACCCAGCGCCCATGCGAGGCCGGCCCAGTCGGCGCGAGCCTCCGGCTGAGCAGCGTCGCCGTGTGGGTTGACTAGCGTCGCCCCGCTCCGCCGTATGTGATTGCGCGCGTATTGCGAAACCGCCACCGGTATCAGCCATGCCGGATAGCGCAGCAGTGCGGCCAGTATGGTGTTGCGCAGTATCCTGCGATTGAGCGCCGTCCAGTCCCGCCCGCGCCATTCATGGTGATGGACAACGGCGAGACCCGGATCGTGGATCACCGACCATCCGCTATCCAACAACCGCAGCGACAGCTCGACCTCCTCGTGATAGTAGTCGAGCATGAAGCCGCCCACCTGGCGAATCGCGTCGGCGCGCAGCATGTAGCCGAAAGCGAAAAAGTGCGGCGCATAGCAGGGTACGGCTGATGGGGCGACCTGCGCGCCCCACGGGCGGCCGTTAGCGTCCGTTTGGGTGAATGCCACTGCGCCACAGCGCGGATACCGCTCCAGGAATTCGGCCGCGCGCACCAGCAGGCTCGGGTCGGTGATTTCGCAGTCGTCGTCAAAGCCCGCGATGAACGAGCCGCGCGACGCGGCGAAGCCGTCGTTTCTCGCCGGGCCGCCTCCGCCGCTGACCTCACGCCGAATTACCCTGACCCCGTCGAGACCGTGGACCGCCACGTCGGAAGCGTCGTCGACTACGATAACTTCATACGGCCGGTAGTCCTGGCGTTGGATCGATCCGAGCAGCCGCTCGAGGCTCTCCGGCCGGTTTTTGGTCGGCACTACGATGCTGAGCAGCTTTGATTCCGTCACGCCATACTACTTCAGCGGATGGTGAGTAAGCTGCTTGCCGAGCTGCTTGAGACGCGGGTCGGCCGAAGAGACACATACTGAGTTGTGGTAGAGCCAGAGTTTGAACTGGGTCGCCACGGAGGTCATGTCGGCGCTGCTGTACATCCGCACCATGTTGTTGCGTTGTTCGTCGCAGCCGGACGCGGTGTCGGATGAATCCATCTGGCTCCATTGGGTGAGCGGCGCGTGGACTTGCAGCGGGCCGGGCGGATCGCCAGGAGCGAAGGGCGGAGTCAGCAGGTACCAGGCGGCGGCGAGCAGGCCAAGCGCGGCGGCGTGCCGCAAATCGATGAACTTCACAGTGGGACGATTGTAGCGTTCGCGCCGCGGTCGAGGGAACCGCGGCCAATCACGCGGCTGCGCGGTTTTCCTCCTCTGACAAAAGAATACTAGCCACCGTTTTCGCGATCGCGCTGGCTTTGCGCCGCGCGTTCCTTGAGCCTCATCGTCGCGCGCGGCTTGCGTCCCAGGTCCGCGAGCGTCCGCCGGATCGCCAGGTTATCCGGCGCCAACTCGCAGCCTCGTTCGAGGTACACGATCGCCGTCGCGATCCGCCCCATCCCGGCCGCCGCGCGGCCAAGATCGTGCAGCACCTCAGGGCTGTCTCCCGCGGCCTCGCGCGCCTTACACAGCATCCGGAACGCCGCCGAGTAATCCTCGCGCGACGAGAACAGCGCACCCAGCCCGCGCAAGGCCATCACATTGAGCGGATCGAGCGCGAGCGCCTCCTTGAAATGCGCCATCGCGTTGCGCGACGCGCCCTTGCGCCGCAGCCCCTCGGCGGCTTCGGCCATCCGCGCCGCTTCCTCGGCGAAGCGCCGCCCGCCGGCTTCGACTTCGATCCGCTCGGCGCCGATTTCGGCCTTGAGGATTCTGATCCGCGGGCCGAGGTATTCGCGCAGCCGGTCGATTATCGCGTCCTGGTCGCCGGCGGCGGCTTCGAGAAAAATAAAGCCGAGGCCGTCGCCGATATGATCCTCGCGCCGGATAACGATCCGCACCGTGGAGCCGCGCGCGCGCCCCGCCGGCCGCCCCTTTTTTTCGGATCCGTTTGAGGGTGCTTCAGACACGTTCGTCGGGATCGAAAAGTTTGCGGTACTCATCCAGTGCGAAGCGGTCGGTCATTCCGGCGATGTAATCAGCGACCACGCGCGCGAGCGCCTCGCCGTCGACCTCGATACGGCGCAGCACGTGGCCCGGCATCTGGCGCGGCTCGCCCATGTAAGTCTCGAACAGGCGCTCGAGCACCCTGCGCGCCTTGCCGGTCATCCGGCTGACCCGGTAATGGCGATATAGCCGCTCGCGCATCAGTTGCTTGAGCTCCTCGACCAGCGGCGCGATCGCCGGACCGAAGCTCGCGAGCGCCCGCCCCGCGCGCCGCACGTCGTCGACGCTGCGAATCGCGCCGCGCTCGAGCTCCGCGTTGATGTTGGTGACCAGGTCGGTGACCATCGCGTCGATCATGCGAATCACGGTCTGGTAGCGCACGATTCCCGGTTCGGCTCGCGGGCTCGCCTCGTGCGCGGCGGCGGCGGCCTGGCGGAACAGGCGCGTGCAGTTGAGGTCGTCCACCGTGAGCATGTCGGCCTTCAGCCCGTCGTCGACGTCGTGCGCGAGGTAGGCGATTTCATCGGCGAGGTCGACGATCTGCGCCTCCAGGCACGGGAACAGCGACGGGTCGAACTCCGCCGCCGCCGCGCGCAGCTTGAAATCGGAGTGCTTGATGATTCCCTCGCGGACTTCGAAGGTGAGGTTGAGCCCGCGGAAATTCGGATAACGTACTTCGATCCAGTCGACCGTGCGCAGGCTCTGCGCGTTGTGATCGAAGCCGCCGTGCGGCTCCATCAGCGTGCGCAGCGCCCGTTCGCCGGCATGACCGAACGGCGTGTGGCCGAGATCATGTGCGAGCGCGACCGCCTCGGCCAGCTCCGAATTGAGCCCGAGCGCCCGCGCCACCGTGCGCGTGATTTGCGCCGCCTCCACCGTATGCGTCAGGCGCGTGCGGTAGTAGTCGCCCTCGTGGTTGACGAAGACCTGGGTCTTGTATTCGAGGCGGCGAAAGGCGGCGGAATGAACGATACGATCGCGGTCGCGCTGGAACGCCGTGCGCATCGGATGCGGCGGTTCGGGGAAACGCCGCCCGCGGCTCATGCGCGACAGCATCGCGTAAGGCGCGAGCGTGCGCGTCTCAAGTTCTTCGAGATCTTCCCTGTTCCGCAGCATCCTGGCGCGCAGCCGGACCGACGGCGCTGTTGCGATGCTACCACGCGGAGCGGGGCCCGCCGACACGCCGGAGCCACCGGCTGTCAACAGATGCGCTTGAGATGCGCTCGAGATGCGATTGACAGGCGCGGGCAAAGCCGCCGGGCGTATTCTTATGCTGTGAGCCGCCGCCTATAATCGGCGGGGGCGGATGACGATGCGGCGGTGGCTGAGGCTCGCGATAGTCGCGTGCGCGATGGCGGCGGGATGCGCCTCGCAACAGCCTCTATCGAGCGTGACGCCCGGGTCCGTCGCGTCCGGGTCGGCGTCGATCCGCTCCGTAATCGGCAAGGCATCATGGTACGGGCCGGGCTTCAATGGCCGTCCGACCGCGACCGGCGAAATCTACAACCAGGACCAGATGACGGCCGCTTCGAGCATCTTTCCGCTGGGCTCGCGCGTGATCGTGACCGATCTCGGCAGTGGACGCGCGGTCGAGGTGCGCATCAACGATCGCGGCCCGTTCCGCAAGGGACGCAAGATCGATCTCTCCTACGGCGCGGCGCGCGCGCTCGGGATGGTCGGGCCCGGCACCGCGCTGGTGCGGATGGACCTCGTGTCGACGCCGGAGTTCGATCCCGCGGGCGAGCCGCAATACTTCGTGCAGGCCGGATCGTATGCCGACCAGGGCAATGCCGAAAATATCCGCGTCCGCCTCGCCGCCTATTACCCCGACGTCAGGCTGAGCGAGCTTGATACCGGCGGCAGGCGCTATTACCGTGTGCGGATGGGTGGGTTCGCGACTCGCGAGCAGGCCCAGGCGCGTGCGGTCCAGACCGCGCGCTTCGGACTGCCGGTTATAATCATCAGCGAATGAAACACCTCACCCGCCCCTTCCCGCGCCATCCGCTGCTTCCCCCGCAAGGTCTGCTGTTTTCGATCATCGCCGCGACGCTGCTGGCAGTGGCGGGCGCGCGAGGCGCCCGCGCGCAGGCGGAAAACGGCAAGGTCAACGAACAGCAGGCGGCCGCGGTCGAGCAGACCATCCAGGAAGTGCGCCTGCTCAAGCTCAAGCACAAGGTCCCGGTCGTTGTCCGCAGCACCGAAGAGGCGGGCAAGTTGCTGGAGGCGGAACTGGAGAGCGAATACACGCCCGAGTCGATCGACACCGACGGCCGCGCCGGCGCGCTGATTGGATTGTATCCGCCTGGGATTAATCTCAAGGCCTCCAACATGAGCCTGCTTGAAAGCCAGGTGATCGCGTTTTACGATTTCAAAAAGAAGACCATGGTGGTCGTCAACGGCGCGCTCGAGCGCGAGTTTCCCGGACAGCCGCCCGAACTCCAGACCAAGCTGGACAACATGATCCTGGCGCACGAGTTCACCCACGCGCTGCAGGACCAGAACTTCGACTTCGGCGCCAGGGATGAAGCGCTCAAGAGCAACGGCGACCGCGCGCTCGCGCTGCACTCGGTGGCCGAGGGCGATGCGACCATCGCGGGCTACGCCTGCATGCTGGGCCGCATGGACTCGGTTATCCTCGCCACCCTGATCGGCAATCTCAAGAGCTTCTCGCAAACCTTCACCGGCGCGGCTGCCGGCGTTCCGCGTGGCGTGGCCGAGCCGCTGATTTTCCAGTACACCGACGGCGTCAGGTTCGTCGCCGAGGCCTACCAGCGCGGCGGCTGGAAAGCGGTCGACAAGCTCTACAGCGATCCGCCGCAGTCCACTCAGCAGATCATCGATCCGTCACTCTACTTCGAGCACCCTGCCCTGCCCGACACAGTCACTGTTGCGGGCTACCAATCGCGGATGACCGGCTGGCATAAGTCCGACGAAGACACGCTGGGTGAGCTCGGCCTGCGCATCATCCTGGAAAACACGCGCGGCATGACCTCACCGGACCTGGCGCTCGCCGCCAGATGGGCGGGCGACCGGATCGTGATGCTGCGCAAGGGCGAAACGGTGACGGTGATTTGGTTGCTGGCGTTTCGCGACACCGATTCGGCCTCGCGCTTCGCGGCCGTTTATCGCAAGGTGCTCGATCGCATGCATGGCCATCCGGCGGCGCATCGCGTCGAACTCAAAGGCAAGGCGGTGCTCGTGGTGATTGGCGATGCGGCCGCGCATTTCGACCGCCTTGGGCCGGCGCTATGGAAGGCCAGTACGATCACCGCTCCGGCGCCGACTATTACGCCGGGCGGCCCATCGCTTCAAGCCGGCGCGCCGTCCTTCCCCTCCGCGCCGCTTCGCCGGCTCGCCGCCGTGCGCTGATGCGCTCGCGCCGTCCACTGCGGCTCTATCGAAGCGCCGCGCTGGTTCTGCTGACGTTCGCCGGATGCGCCTACGCGGTCGTGAGCGGCGGTCAGGTCAATCTTCAGCGGGCCGAGAAGATCTATTCCGATGTGCAGGAGTTGCGCCAGCTCAGCTTCAAAACCGACGTGCCGCTGGTGCTGATGGACCAGGGTCAGGCCAACTTCGCGCTCGAGCGCGAAATGGAGCGTCATCACGACCAGGCCGAACTCCAGCGCGCCACTGAAGTCGGCGTCCTGACCGGACTCTACGCTCCGGGGACCAACCTCAAGAACGAGACGATGCGAGTGCTGAGCAGCCAGGTCGTGGGGTTTTACGATGCCCAGGATCGGGAAATGATCCTCGTCAAGGGCAAGTCCAAGCCGAGCCTGTGGTCCGAGGTCACGGGATTTTTCAGCCACAAGAATTCGATGAGCGATATGCTGGTCGCGCACGAGTTGACCCACGCGCTTCAGCATCAGTACTTCGGCATTCATACCGCGCTCGATCGAATCACTGACAATGACGATCGCCGACTGGCACTGAAGTCGGTGGCCGAGGGCGACGCGACCCTGGTCGGCTACGGTTATACCTCCGGAATCATCGACGCCGAGACCATTCACACGCTGCTCACCCATTTGGAGGACATGCCCCGGCTGTTCGACGTTCAGTCGCCCGACACGCCGGCGGCGCTGCGCGATTCGCTCATCTTCCAGTACACTGAGGGGACCCGCTTCGTCGGCGAAGTCTACCAGCACGGCGGTTGGAGCGCGGTGAACGCGCTCTACGGCAAGCCGCCGCTTTCGACACGGGAGATCCTCGATCCGGCGCTCTACTTCAGCCATTCCGCGCCGCTGGCGATAACCGTCGGCGGATGGACCCGGGCGCTGAAGGGATGGCGAGAAGTCGCGGAAAACACCTACGGGGAGTTGTTCCTGCGCGTGATCCTGACGCGCAATGCGGGCGGCCAGGCGGGGGCCGCGCTCTCGCAGGGATGGCGCGGAGACCGGATGGCGGTGCTGCAGAGCGGCGGCGGCGCGACCACTGTCATCTGGATCGTGGCGTTGAGCGACTATGGGAGCGCCGCGGCCTTCACCCAGGCCTACGAAGAGATATTGGAGCGAATCGCGACCGGTGGCGCGCCGGCATTGCATCATCTGGAGCGTCGCGGTACGGCGGTGCTCGCGATTATCGGTCCGGGCGCGGCGCAATCGGCGGAACTCGCACCGGCCGTATGGCGCGCGAGCGTGATCGGCGCCGCCGCGCCCGGCACCTAAGCCCCGAGCATCGCGCGCGCCTTGGCGATCAGCTCCTGCTCGCTGGGATGAGTCGCGCGCGCCAGCGCCTCATCGAAGCTCAGCCAAGCGACTTCGTCGATTTCCGAGTCGTGCGCCAAGGGATCGCCGCCCGTATGCTCCATCAGGAAGAAGTGCACGCGCTTGAAAATCCGCGTGAGCGTCGCGCCGTTGCGCTCGCGCGATGAGTAGACGTAGGAGATTTCGCCGAGCGGCTCGATCTGTCCCACCGTAAGGCCGCTCTCCTCGCGGGCTTCGCGCATCGCGGCCTGCGGGACCGTCTCGCCGGCCTCGACGTGTCCCTTGGGCAGCACCCAGGTGTGGCGTCCGGCCGGCCTCACCAGCACTACGCTTATCGACCCGTCGCTTTGGCGCCGCCAGATGAGCCCGCCAGCGGAGACCTCCCGCCGATTCTTTATCTTCGGCTTTGAGCCTTGCTGTTTCGATTTGGATCTCCCCCGCGCCATTGCGACTAGCCTATATCTCCGAGGCTGAAGCCGAAATCCAGCATCCGCAGGAGCGCTGCCCGGGCCCCCGCGGAATCGGGCAGTTCGAGCGAGGGGTCGCGCTTGAGCCAACTTTCCGCCATCGCCCGCGCCTGCTCGATAAGCCGGCCGTCGCGGATGAAGTCGGCAAAGCGCAGCGGCAGTGCGCCGCTTTGTCTTGCGCCGAGCAAATCGCCGGGGCCGCGCAGTTCGAGGTCGGCGCGGGCGACCTCGGCGCCGCTGGTGGCGCGGACCATCACCTCGAGGCGCTTGTCGAGCCGGGCACGCGCGTCGTTCTCGCGCGAGACCACCAGGCAGCATCGCGAGGCCGCCGCGCCCCTCCCCACCCTGCCACGCAACTGATGAAGCTGGGCGAGCCCGTAGCGCTCCGCCGCGATCACCACGATGACGCTTGCTTCGGGCACGTCGATTCCGACCTCGACCACGGTGGTCGAGACCAGCACGTCGAGCGCGCCGTCGCGAAACGCGCGCATCGCGCGCTCCTTGTCCGCGGGTCGCATCCTGCCGTGCAGCGTGCCAATTTTGAAACGGCCGAGCGGCCCCGCGCCGAGCCGCTTGGCCGTCGCAGCCACGGACAGCCGCTCGTCGCCCTCCTCCTCGCCCTCGATCAGTGGAACGATATAGTACGCGCGCCGACCGGCTTCGAGTTCCGCGCGCACGATCGCGTCGACCTCGGCGATTCGATCTTCGGTGAAGATTTCGGTCTGAACCGGCGTCCGCCCCGGCGGCATCTCGTCGAGCGCCGAGATGTCCAGGTTGGCGAGCAGCGTGAGCGCGAGGCTTCGCGGTATTGGCGTCGCGGTCATCAGCAGCACGTGAGCGCTGGGGCCCAATGCTTTCAGGCGCGCGCGATCGAAAACGCCGAAGCGATGCTGCTCGTCGATAACCGCGAGGCCCAGGCTTCTGAGCGCGACACCCTCCTGGATGAGCGCGTGGGTGCCGAAGACCACCGGAACCGCGCCCGAGGCGAGTAGCCGTAGCGTCCGTGCGCGCTCGGTCGGCGGAGTCTTGCCAAGCAGCAGCGCGGCCGGCACGCCGAGCGCGCCGCAAAGCGCCATGAAGCTGCGGTAGTGCTGCTCGGCGAGCAACTCCGTCGGCGCCATCATCGCGACCTGCCATCCCGACTCCACCGCGCGCAGCGCCGCCCACAGCGCGACCAGCGTCTTGCCGCTGCCGACGTCGCCCATCAACAGGCGGTTCATCGGATGCGTTCGCGCGAGGTCGGCGCCGATTTCGTCGATCGCGCGGAGTTGCGCGCGCGTCGGCGCAAACGGCAGCGTCTCGAGCAGTCGCGCGGTCAGCCTGGCCGGAGCGTCCATCCGCGCGCCGATACGCCGCGCCGCTCGCATCCGATCGATTCCCATCGCGAGCTGGAACGCGAACATCTCATCGAAGGCGAGCGCGAAATGCGCGGCGCTGTCTCCGGTCTCGAACTTTGCCGGCTCGGCATCGGCGGGCGGCTGATGGAGCATCCGCAGCGCCTCACCGAGCGCCATCACGCCGGCTTGAGCGCGCAACGCCGCGGGCATCGCGCCCTCGATTCGCCCGCCGAGCGCCGCCAGCGCCTGCGCGACCAGCCCGGCATAGACCCGTTGACCAATCTCGGAGGGCAGGCCATACACGGGACGCACCGCAGGCGGCGCGCCGGAATCCAGCGGATAGACTTCGGGGTGGATGATTTCCAAACCGCGGTCGGGCGCCTCGCTCACGCGGCCATGCATCACGACGCGTTCGCCGTCGGGCATGCGCCCTTTCATGTAAGCCGGCAGATTGAACCACACCACGCGGACTCGCGCGCCGCCCGCGCCTTCGAGCCAGCCGGTCGCCATCCGCCGCCATCGCATCCCGCGCATCGGCCGCTCCTTGAATCCGACGAGACGGCCCTCGACCACTGCAAAGGTCCCAGGCTTGAGTTCCGCAAGCGGCGTGCGCGAGCGCCAGTCCTGGTAGTGCAGCGGCAGGTTGAAGAGCAGGTCGGCGACGGTCGCGATACCGCGGTCGGCGAGCGCCGCGGCGCGCTTGGGGCCGACGCCGCTAAGCGCGCTCAGCGGAGTCTGCATCTCAAGCGGCATCGCGCGAGCACGAAGGTGGATACGCCGGAGCGCGGCGGCAGGCTATCCGCGGCGACTTTCCGATGCGCGGTCATTGGCGCGATTGTCGGCGTGAGGGTCTTCCTGATTATCTGATTGACGATTATCCGAGTGATAGTCCTGCAGCGCGCGAACCTCGAAGCGCCCGTCCCTGAGCGCCGCGATTCCCTCGACCGCGGCTTGCGCCCCCGCCATCGTGGTGCAAAACGGCAGCCGCATCTCCAGCGCCGTGCGCCGAATCGAGAATGAGTCGGCGGTCCCCGACGCGTCCGGCGTATTGATCACCATCGCGATCTTTTCTTCGCGCATCAGGTCGACCACATGCGGGGAGCCTTGGGTGACCTTGTTCACGATCGCGCACGGAATACTCAGGCCCTGGATATGACGCGCGGTGCCGCCGGTCGCGACCAACTCGAAGCCCATCGTGGAGAGGCCGCGTGCGATCGGCTCCAGCACCGCCTTGTCCTCGTCGCGCACGCTGATAAACACGCACCCGCTCCCGGGGAGATCGGTCGACGCGGCAAGCTCGGCCTTGGCGAAAGCCATCGCGAACGTCCGATCGATTCCCATCACTTCGCCGGTCGATTTCATCTCGGGGCCGAGAATGGTGTCGACGCCGGGAAAGCGCACGAAGGGAAACACCGACTCCTTGACCGAAACGTGATCCGGCACGCGTTCGGCGGTGAAACCGAGATCGGTGAGCTTCTTGCCAGCCATCACCAGCGCGGCCAACTTGGCGAGCGGCACGCCGATCGCCTTGCTGACGAACGGGATGGTGCGCGAGGCGCGTGGATTGACCTCCAGGATGTAGACTTCGCCCTCGAAAATCGCGAACTGCACGTTGATCAGTCCGACGACGCCGAGCTCACGCGCCAGCATCCGCGTCTGCCGCATCAATTCTTCCTGCATCGCGGCACTGAGCGTGCGCGGCGGCAAGGTGCAAGCGCTGTCGCCCGAATGGATACCGGCGTGCTCGACGTGTTCCATCACGCCGCCGATAACCACGGCCTCGCCGTCGGAGATTGCGTCGACGTCGACTTCGATCGCGCCCTGCAGATAGCGGTCGACCAGCAGCGGGCGCTCTTCGGAAGCGAGCAACGCCTGCTCGACGTAGCGGCGCAGCCCTGCCTCGTCCGCGACGACTTCCATCGCGCGCCCGCCGAGCACATAGGACGGACGGATCAACACCGGGTAACCAACCTCCGCGGCACCGCGAACCGCCTGTGCGAGACCGCGCGTCAGCACGCCACGCGGCTGCCGAAGACCAAGCTTCTCGACCAGTACGTTGAAGCGCTCGCGGTCCTCGGCGCGATCGATCGCGTCGGGCGAGGTGCCAAGGATCGGCACGCCGGCACGCTCCAGCGGCACCGCGAGCTTAAGTGGCGTCTGCCCGCCGAATTGCACGATCACACCGACCGGGCGCTCGCGCTCGGCAATTGCCATCACGTCTTCGAACGTCAGCGGCTCGAAGTACAAGCGGTCGGAGATGTCGTAGTCGGTCGAGACGGTCTCCGGGTTGCAATTGACCATGATGGTCTCGAAGCCGGCCTCTTTGAGCGCGAGGCTCGCGTGCACGCAGCAGTAGTCGAATTCGATTCCCTGGCCGATACGATTGGGTCCGCCGCCAAGAATCATCACCTTGGGGCGATCGTCAGGCGCCGCTTCGTCCTCGCCCTCGTAGGTCGAATAGAGGTAGGGCGTGAAGGCCTGGAATTCCGCGCCGCAGGTGTCGACGGCTTTGAACACCGGCGTGACCGCGGCCTCGCGCCGCTTGAGCGCCACTGCGGCTTCGTCGAGGTCCGCGAGCTCGGCGATTCGGCGATCCGAAAAGCCGCTCTCCTTGGCCTCGCGCAGCAGCGCCGCGTCGAGCGGACCGCTCCTGATTCGCGCCTCGGCTTCGACGATTTCGGCGACCGCGTCGATAAACCACGGGTCGATGCCGGTCAAGTGATGGATTTCCTCGCGCGCGACGCCCAGGCGCACCGCGTCGGCGAGGTAGTAAAGCCGGTGGCTGTTGGGCAGCGAGAGATGGGCGCGGACGGTGGCGAGCGCGGCCGTCTCGCGCATCCCGGCCGCGCGGCTCTCGAGCCCCCACGAGCCGATTTCCAGCGAGCGCAGCGCTTTTTGCAGCGATTCCTTGAAGGTGCGGCCGATCGCCATCGCCTCGCCCACCGACTTCATCTGTGGGCCGAGCTCGTCGGCCGCGCCGCGAAATTTCTCGAAAGCGAAACGCGGAATCTTGGTCACCACGTAGTCGATCGTTGGTTCAAAGCAGGCGGGAGTCATCCGCGTGATGTCGTTGGGAATCTCATCGAGGCGGTAGCCCACCGCCAGGCGCGCCGCGATCTTCGCGATCGGAAAGCCGGTCGCCTTGGAGGCCAGCGCGGAGCTGCGCGACACGCGCGGGTTCATCTCGATCACGACCATGCGGCCGCTTTTGGGATCGATCGCGAACTGGATGTTCGATCCGCCGGTGTCGACGCCGATCTCGCGGATGATCCTGAGCGCGGCGTCGCGCATGATCTGGTATTCCTTGTCGGTCAGCGTCTGCGCGGGCGCCACCGTGATCGAGTCGCCCGTATGCACGCCCATCGGGTCGAAATTTTCGATCGAGCAGACGATCACGACGTTGTCCGCCATGTCGCGCATCACTTCGAGCTCGAATTCCTTCCAGCCCTCGACCGATTGCTCGATCAGCACCTCGTGATTGGGCGACATCTCCATGCCCCACTGGACCTTGGCGCGATACTCCGCAGGATCGCGCGCGATCGAACCTCCCGTGCCGCCGAGCGTGCGCGAGGGCCGGATGATGAGCGGCAGGCCGAGGCGCCTGCGGATTTCCTCGGCCTGCTCGTGCGAGCGCGCGACGCCGGAGTCTGGCACTTCCAGCCCGATACCGATCATCGCGTGCTTGAAGAGGTCGCGGTCCTCGGCCTTCTTGATCGCGGCCAGCTTGGCGCCGATTAACTCGACGCCGTAGCGTTCCAGCACGCCGGTTTCGGCAAGCTCGATCGCCAGGTTGAGCGCGGTCTGGCCACCGACCGTCGGCAACAAGGCGTCGGGCCGTTCGCGCTCGATAATCTGTTCGAGTGCCGCCACGGTCATCGGTTCTATATAGGTTCGATCCGCCAGCTCCGGGTCGGTCATGATGGTGGCCGGATTCGAGTTGACCAGGATGAGCCGCAGCCCTTCCTCGCGCAGCGCCTTGAGCGCCTGCGTGCCCGAGTAGTCGAACTCGCAGGCCTGGCCGATCACGATCGGACCCGAGCCGATCAGCAGTATCGATTTAAGATCCTGGCGAAGCGGCATTAGAAGTCCACGCGCGTATTGCTCATCGCGAGCCGTCGGCGGCACGCTCTTCGGCGGCGATTCGGTCGAGCGCTTCCGCGCCCGATCGCGGAAATTCCTCGACCAGGCGGCGAAAACGCGCGAACAGGTAGCCTGCGTCGTGCGGTCCGGGCGACGCCTCGGGATGGTACTGTACGGAGAAGAACGGTACACCGACGCCGCGCAACCCTTCGACCGTTTTGTCGTTTAGGTTGAGATGCGAAAGCTCCGCGCTTCCCTCCAGCGAGTCGGAGTCCACCGCGAAGCCATGGTTCTGCGAAGTTATCTCGACCTTCCGCGTGCGCAGGTCCATCACCGGATGGTTCGCGCCGTGATGGCCGAAGCCGAGCTTGTAGGTTCGCCCGCCGAGCGCGAGTCCGAGAATCTGATGGCCGAGGCAGATGCCGAAGATCGGTTTGCGCCCGAGCACGCCGCGCACCGCTTCGCGCGCGTAGGGCAGCGCGGCCGGATCGGCGGGACCGTTGGAGAGAAAGACGCCGTCCGGATTGGGCGCGAGGATGTCAGCGGCGGTCGCCGCGGCCGGCATCACGCGCACTCGGAAGCCGCTCGCGACGAGGCGATGCAAAATGTTGCGCTTGATTCCGTAGTCGAGCGCGACGATCAGCGGCGCGTCGCGCAATTCCTCTTTCGACGGCCGCCGATAGCCAGTCCCGAGTTCCCAATCGCCGAGGTCCCAGTCGTAGGGCTCGGCGCAGGTGACCTCCTTCACCAGGTCGCGGCCGACCAATCCTGGCGAGGCCTTGGCGCGCGCGACCAGGGCGTCGGGGTCGAGCGTGACGCTGGAAATCACGGCCTCCTGCGCTCCATGCGTGCGGATGTGGCGCACCAGCGCGCGCGTGTCGATACCTTCGATACCGGGCACTCCAGCGCGCTCGAGATATTCGCCGAGCGCCATCTCGGAGCGCCAGTTCGACGGCCGCGGGCGATAATCCTTGACCACGAAGCCCTCGACGTGGACGCCGGTGGACTCGGCGTCGTCGGCATTGATTCCGACGTTGCCGATCTCGGGGTAGGTCATGCAGACGATCTGTCCCTTGTACGACGGATCGGTGAGCACTTCCTGGTAGCCGGTCATCGCGGTGTTGAAGACGACTTCACCCACGGTCTCGCCGATCGCGCCAAACGCGCGGCCGCGAAAGATACGGCCGTCGGCCAGCGCCAGTATCGCTACGCGCTGCGCGCTCACGCTCGCGCCCCCGTTCTGCCGTCGAAGACGACTTCGCCCGCGACGATGGTCAAAATCGCCCTGCCCTTCAACCGCCGCCCGGCAAACGGGCTGTTACGGCTTTTTGAAATAAATTTCGCCGGGTCAACTGTCCATTCCATATTCGGATCGATAAGCGTGATATCCGCGCGCGCGCCTTCCTCCAACGTGCCGCCGTCGATTCGCAATAGCTGCGCGCTCTTGAGCGACATCATCTCGACCATCCTCGCCGCCGCGAGTACGCCGCGATGAACCAGTTCAAGCGCCAGGCCCAGCGCGGTTTCGAGCCCCACCACGCCGTTCGCGGCCTGCGTCAACGTTTCGACCTCGCTCTCGGGCAGCCGCCCGCAATCGTGATCGGGGCTGAAAAGGCCGGCCAGTCGTTCCATCCGCTTGGAGTGCGGATCGTGCGGCGCGTGATCTGTCGCGATCATATCTATTGTGCCGTCGGCGATCGCCGCTACCACCGCCTCGACGTCGTGGGCCGAGCGCAGCGGCGGCGCCATCTTGGCATTCGGGCCCCATCGCAACACCGCGCGATCGTCGAGCGCGAAGTGATGCGGCGTCACCTCGCAGGTGAGCTGCGCGCCGCGCTTGCGGGCCGCGCGGATGAGATCGAGCGAGAGCGCGGTCGAGACGTGCGCGATATGGACCGGCACCTCGGCACCGATCGCCAGCGCCAGGTCGCGCCGGATGCGCTCGGTCTCGGACGCCGCCGGCACGCCGGCCACGCCGAGACGCTTGGAGATCTCGCCCGCGTTGACCGCGCCGTTGGCGGTGAGCGCGCGGTCCTCTTCGTGCAACGAAATCGCGAAACCCAGCCGCGCGATCTGCTCCATCGCATTCGCCAGCACGGCCTGGTCATCGATCGGAATTCCGTCGTCGGAAAAAAGATGCGCGCCGGCCGCCACCATCGCGGCGAAGTCGACCGTCTCGCGCCCGCCGAGCCCTCGCGTCACCGCTGAGACCGGCACCAACCGCGCCGCATGAACTTCCGCCGCCTGCGCGAGCATGTAGCGCGTCACCTCGGGAGTATCATTGACCGGCGAGGTATTCGCCATCGCGGCCACCGCAGTAAAGCCGCCGGCCGCCGCCGCGCGCAGCCCGGTCGCGATCGTCTCCTTTTCGGGAAAGCCGGGGTCGCGCAGATGGACGTGCGGATCGACGAGTCCCGGCACGACCCAGCATCCGGTCGCGTCGATAACCGTCGCGCCCCCGCGAACGCCGAGCCGGCCCGGCGGCTCGATCGCCTCGACCTCGCCCTCGGCGACCAGCACGTCGCGCAGCTCGTCGATTGCGCGCGCCGGATCAATAAGCCGCCCACCGCGCAGCAGGATTCGGCTCATCCGGCGTTTTCTCCTTCCTTGAGCGACTCGACCATCGAGTAGATGACCACGCGGTCCTGCGCCTTGGGGCGACCGGGCGCGGCGCCCTCGGGCGGCGCGAGGCGGACCTGCACGCGCTCGGCGCGCGCGGTGGGAATGTTTTTGCCAACGTAGTTGGGCCGGATCGGGACTGCGCGATGGCCACGGTCGATCAGCACCGCGAGCTTGACCGCGGCCGGACGGCCGCGCTGCCACAGCGCCGTCATCGCGCGCTGCACCGTCCATCCACTGTTAATCACGTCGTCGACCAGTACGATCGTCCGATCCTTAACTTCAATTTGGCCTTCGATTTGGACTTCCAGCGGTCCGCCGCCGCCGCCATCGAGCGGATGGAATGCCGCCTCGCCGGCGAAGACATCGAGCGCCGCGCACGGCAGACGCACGTGGGTCTCCGCTTCGATCAGGTCGCGCAGTCGCATCGCGAGCATCGCGCCGTGACTCACCACGCCGACGATCGTGACGGAGGCGAGGTCGGGCAAATCGGCGGTCATCTGCGTGGCCAGCGCGCGGCAGGCCGCCGCGACTTCGTTGGCGTTCATGATTTCGCGTTGCGGGCCGCGCCGGTAAGGCTCGTAGCCGCTTTCCTCGGCCTGCTTGACGCTCTCGAACACCGCCAGCGAACCCTCCTCGATCCAGCTACGCACGTAGCCGTAGAGGTTGCGGTCGAAACGGTAATAGCGTCGGGTGCGCGCGTGACCGACGAATTCTATTTTGAGTTCGCGCTCGCAGAACTCGCACACCAGCGGCAGCGTGGAGGAGTCGGTCGAACGGCCCAACCGAAACCGCGGCGAGAGGTAAACTCCTTCATGGCGGCTGATACATCCCGGGTTGGAGCAACGCGGGGCCGGATGCGCCTTGAAGCGAATCGCGGGCACGGGCGCAGCGGGACGTACGCGCTCGCTCCCGTTTTGCTCGAGTAGCCACGCGATCAGCGCCATCCGCACCGGCACGCCGGCCGCCGCCTGCTCGAAGTACACCGCGCGCGGGTCGCTATCGAGTTCGTAGGCCAACTCGTCGGTGCGCGGCAGCGGATGCATCACGACCGCCTCGTGCGTGCGGCTGGTCTTGAGCGCGCGCGCGTCGAAATGGCCGAACTTGCCGCCGGCATCTTCCTTGTCGTCCATTCGCTCGCGCTGCAGCCGCGTCAGGTAGAACGCGTCGAGCGCGGCGGGCGCCGTCGCCATTGGCGGAGCGCCGTCCAACGGAATGTCGGAGGTGAACAGCGCCATCTGATGAGGCGCGTTGGGCGTGAGATAGAGCGCGTCGATTCCGCCGGCCAGCGAACGCAACTCTTCCATCGACACGGTCGAAAGTCCGTACTTGCTCTCGGCCGCGATCCGCTCCAGCACGTAGTCCGGCACGTTCATCCCGTTGTACGGAACGGCTACGATGTTGGCGCCGAAGCGGGCGAGCGCGTAAATGAGCGAATGGACGGTGCGGCCGAATTTCAGATCGCCGCAGATTGCCACCGTCAGTCCCCGCAGATGTCCCTTCTTGCGGCGCAGGATATAAAGGTCGCACAACGTCTGGGTGGGATGCTCGCGGCTGCCGTCGCCCGCGTTGATCACGGGGCACGGCGCGTATTCGGCCGCGACCCGCGCCGCGCCGTCGCGCGGATGGCGCACCACGATTACGTCGGCGTAAGCGCCGACTACGCGCACCGTGTCGGCCAGGGTCTCGCCCTTGGCGGCAGAGGAGGCGTGCATGTCGGGCGAGCTGATAACGGCGCCGCCCAGCCGATGCATCGCGGACTCGAAGCTGAGCCGTGTGCGGGTGGACGGCTCGTAGAACAGCGTCGCCATGATCAGTCCCTGAGCGCGATCGAGCGTCTCGCCGCGCTCGAGACCGGTGGCAAACGAATCGGCAAGCTCGAAAATCCGCTCGATGTCGACCGTCGTCAGGTCTTCGATCGAGACGATGTCGTTTTTCCCCAGCCGTGCCATCGCGTTTAGTTCGCCACCGCCCTCTTGGCGCCGCCAATCACGACCTCGTCGACGCCGTCGACCTCGGCCAGGCGCACGTACACCCGCTGATCGCGCGGCGCCTCGATATTGCGGCCAACATAGTCGGCGCGGATCGGCAGTTCGCGTTCGCCGCGGTCCACCAGCACGGCAAGCTGAATCGACTCGGGATGGCCGATGTCGGTCAGCGCGTCGAGCGCCGCGCGCACGGTGCGTCCGGTGTAAAGCACGTCGTCGACCAGCACCACGCGGGCGCGATCGAGCGCGAACGGGATGTCGCGGCCGAGCAGGCGCGGGTCGCCCGGCGCACCGCGTCCGTCGTCGCGGTACGAGGAAATGTCGAGCGTGCCGACCGGCACAACGCGCTTGCCGCCTTCGGCCATCGCCTCGGCCAGTCGTTCCGCGAGGCGGGCGCCGCGGCGCACGATGCCGACCAGGACGACATTCGCGGCGCCGTTGTTGCGCTCGACGATCTCGTGCGCGATCCGCTTGACCGAGCGCGCGATCGCCGCCGCGTCTAGCGCCTGCGCCGGCTTGAAGTTGCCCTGCGCGGTCATCGGTTTCCGCTTGGGTCTCCGCTACCGGCTGTATTGCGGTTAACTCGCAGCGCGGCCGCGCAAAAAAAGACCCGCCTGCGGGCGCAGCCGGGTCCTGACATGTACACTTCCATCGTCTTACCCTTTCCGCCCTCTCTGTGGCGGGTTAAAGGCTGAGCTATTTTCTAACGGCGGCGATGGGCCGGTCAAGCTGACGCGCGTGACTCTGAACCGTCGCGCGGGCGGACTGGTTGCAGCGGCTCGCCTGTTGATAACCCGCCGCCTGTTGATAAATGTCGAGGGGCGATGCGCCCGCCGCGCGGCTAACCAGCGCGTCCTCGCTGTGTCTAGCCGGCCTTGCGTCCGCCCCCGCCGCGTTCGAGCTTGCGCACGCGCTGCTCCTGGTCGCGGCTCTGGATCGTGATCCGGTCGTCGAAGCGCTCGAACTTGCGCGCCAGATCGGCGACCGCCTTGTTGGTCTGCTTGAGTTCGGCCGAGAGCTTCTTGGTGATCGACTCGGCGGCGCTGACGACGTCGGCCTTGACCTGAGCGGCGGCGTCGCCGATTGCGCGATCCACGCTCTCGCGCGTCGCCGCGGGTACGCGGCGCGATCCGTCGGAGCGGAGGCTCTCGCGCAGCCCGTCGATTTCCTGGCCGAGTTGCACGCGAACCGCCTCGGCGCGGCGCGATACTTCCTCGGAGAGCTGATCGCGCGCCTGCGCAGCCCGTACGCCCATCTCGTTTTGCAGCGCGAGTCTGAGCGCGCTCAGCTGTTCGCGAAAATCAACCCGGGTGGCGCCCAAGGTCTCGCCCAGGCGCACAATTTCGGCGCCAAGGTCGGAGCGCACGCCCGCGATAGCGTCGCGGTTCTCTGCGATCTGTTCCGAGAGGAACCGGATTTGCCGCCCCACCTCGGTGAACTGTCCGAAGATCTCTTCGCGCAGCGCGTCCAGCCGTCCGCCGAATCCGGAGACGGCCTCCAGTACCAGCTCGAAACGCGAGCCCAGCTGCTCGAGCAGCGCTCCTACCCGGTCAATGGCTTCATCCGACACTGGCACTTGCCCCCTGCTCCGCGCTATCTGACCGCCTTGCCGAACCTGCTCCAACGTATCCCCAGGAACGATTGGCTGTCAGCACCCCATGACCAATATATGAACATGGCGCGGCCTTCGACCTGGTCGAGCTTCACGAATCCCCAGAAGCGGCTGTCAAAGCTGCGGTCGCGGTTGTCGCCCATCATGAAGAACTCGCCGGCCGGCACCGTCGTCGCAGGGTAGTTGTCGCGCGGCAAGTATTGTGAACGATCGCCCGGCGCGACCTCGAAATGCGCGTGCGGATCGCGCATCGGCGCGCCGTTGAGGAACACCTGGCCATTCTTCACCTGCACGGTGTCGCCGCCAACTCCGATCACCCTTTTGATGAAGTCCTTGGTCGGATCCTGTGGAAAAACGAACACGACCACGTCGCCGCGGTGGACCGATGCGAAATGAACCAGGTAATGGCCGTACGGAATCTCGTCGGCCAGCGGGTTCAGGCCGAAGAGCGAATCCGGCATCCGCAACCCGTAGCGGATCTTGTTGACCATAATGTGGTCGCCGATCAGCAGCGTCGGCTCCATCGAGCCCGACGGTATCTTGTAGGCCTGGATGAGAAAGGTGCGCAGGATGATCGCGAGGATGAAGGCGATGACGATCGCCTCGGTCCACTCGCGTAGCTCGGAGCCGTGCGCTTCGACGGTCTCGGCCGGGCGCGGTGGCGGAGTCTCGCCGGGGCCGGGTTTGCGGAGGTTAACGGGAGAAGCCACGATGAAGCCTTACTCGCCTACTTTGAGGAGGGCCAGGAACGCCTCCTGCGGGATTTCGACCTTGCCCACCTGCTTCATCCGCTTTTTGCCCTCTTTTTGCTTTTCCAGCAGCTTGCGTTTGCGCGTGATGTCGCCGCCGTAGCACTTCGCAGTCACGTTCTTGCGCAGCGCCTTGACGCTCTCGCGCGCAATAATCTTGGCCCCGATCGAGGCCTGGATAGCCACGTCGAACATCTGCCGCGGGATGTGCTCGCGCATCTTCTCGCACAGCACCCGCCCGCGCTCGTAGGCCCGGTCACGATGCACGATTACGGAGAGCGCATCGAGCACGTCCCCGTTAATCCGAAGGTCCAATTTAACCAGAGACCCCGGCCGGAAGTCCAGAAATTCATAGTCGAGCGAGGCGTAGCCGCGGCTGACCGACTTCAAACGATCGTAGAAATCAAAGACCACCTCGGCCAGCGGCATCTCGTAGTGCAGGATCGCCCGGCCGCGCCCCGCAAAGCGCAGGTCGCGCTGCACGCCGCGCCGCTCCTCGCAAAGGCTCATCACCGCGCCCAGGTATTCCTGCGGCACGTGGATCGAAGCCAGGATGAACGGTTCTTCGATCGCCTCGATCGCCGACTCGTCGGGCAGCCGCGAGGGATTGTCCACCATCAGGACCTCGCCGTCCTGCTTGCGTACGCGGTAGGCGACGGTCGGCGCCGTGATGACCAGGTTGAGCCCGAACTCGCGTTCCAGCCGCTCCTGAGCGATCTCCATGTGGAGCAGACCGAGGAATCCTGCGCGAAAACCGAAGCCCAGCGCCTGCGAGGTCTCGGGCTCGAAGATCAGGCTGGCGTCGTTGAGCCGCAACTTGTCGATCGCGTCGCGCAGCGCGCCGTACTGGTTGGACTCGGTGGGATAGAGCCCCGCGAATACCATCGGCTTGAGTTCCTTGAACCCCGCAAGCGCTTCGGTCGCCGGATGCTCGGCGCTGGTGATCGTGTCGCCGACGCGCATGTCGGCCACGGTCTTGACGTTGGCCGCGACCATCCCGACTTCGCCCGGCCCCAGTTGTTCGACCTCGGCTTCGAACGGCGTGAAGTGCGCAAGCCGCATCACTTCGCCCGTCTTGCCGGTGCCCATCAGATGGATTTGCATCCCGCGGCGCAGTTCGCCGTCGAACACGCGCACGAGGCCAATCGCGCCCTGGTAGACGTCGTACCAGCTATCGAAGATGAGTCCGCGGGTGGGAGCGCCGGGTGTGACGCGCGGCGGCGGGATCCGTTGGACCACCGCCTCGAGCACTTCCTCGATACCGACGCCTTCCTTGGCGCTGGTCAGGATCGCGGCGGTCGCGTCGAGTCCGATTATCTCCTCGATTTCGGCGCGCGTGCGATCGACATCGGCGCCGGGCAGATCGATCTTGTTGATCACCGGCACGATCTCGAGCCCGTGGTCCAGCGCCATGTAGACGTTGGCGAGCGTCTGCGCCTCGACTCCCTGACTGGCGTCGACCACCAGCAGCGCGCCCTCGCAGGCCGCCAGGCTGCGCGAGACCTCGTAGGCGAAGTCGACGTGACCGGGCGTGTCGATCAGGTTGAGCACGTAGGTCTTGCCGTCGCGCGCCGTGTAGTTGAGCCGCACCGAGCGGGCCTTGATCGTGATCCCGCGCTCGCGCTCGAGGTCCATCGAGTCGAGGAACTGCTCCTTCAACTCGCGCTTGCTGAGCGCGCCGGTGCGCTCGAGCAGGCGATCGGCGAGCGTCGACTTGCCGTGGTCGATATGCGCGATGATCGAGAAATTGCGGATGAGCGCGGGGTCGGTCATTTGGCGGAATCGATCATTTACTGATGATTTATAAAAAAGATACGGCTACAAAGACACGGCCGCCGTAGTGGCGGCCGGCCCAAACCCCATCATAGCATTATTCAGTTAGCGCGCCGCTCGATCGCGAAAGAACCGCAGCGTCTGCGCGAGGCCGTCCGACAACTCAACCTGCGGGCGCCATCCCAGCTCCCTGGCCGCGCGCTCGGGCAGGATCACCGAGCGGCGCTGCTCGCCCGCGCGCGGCGGGCCGAACTCGGCCGCCCGGCTGATGCCCGCATTGCGCGCCAGCGCGTCGTAGAGCTGGTTGACGCTGGTTTCGACCCCGGTCCCGACGTTGAAAGCGCCCGACACGGTGCTTTCGAGCGCGGCCACGTTGGCCCGCACCACGTCGGCGACATAGACGTAGTCGCGAGTCTGCCCGCCGTCGCCATAGATCGTTACCGGGCGGCCCTCGAGAACGCGCCCGCAGAAAATCGCCACCACGCCGGCCTCGCCATGCGGGTCCTGGCGCGGGCCGTAGACGTTCGCATAGCGCAGCGCGACGTAATCGATCCCGTACTGCGCGCGGTAAAAAAACAGGTACTTCTCGGTCGCCAGCTTGGCGATGCCGTAGGGACTGACGGGGCGCTGCGGATGCTCCTCGTCGCAGGGGAAGCATTCCTGCTCGCCATAGATCGCGCCGCCGGTGGAGGAGAAGACCACGCGCCGCAGCCCGTTCTCGCGTCCGGCCTCCATCAGGTTGAGAAACCCGACCAGGTTGACCTGCGCGTCGAAGGCCGGATCGGCGACCGAGCGCCGCACGTCCATCTGCGCCGCCAGGTGCACCAGGACCTCGGGCCGCTCGCGCTCGATCACGCCACGCACGGCGGGCGCGTCGCGCAGATCGGCTTGGTAAAAGCGCGCGCGCGGGTTGACCTGCTCGCGCTTGCCGGCCGCGAGATTGTCGATGATGGCGATTTCATGACCGCCGCGCGCCGCCAGCGCGTCAACCGTATGAGAGCCGACAAAGCCGGCTCCGCCGCTGACCAGTATTCGCATCTCAATCCCCCTCCGTGCGGCTAGATCGGCCGGCGGCCAATCGAGTAGTAACGAAACTCGAGCGCTCTCATCAGGGCCGTGTCGTACAGATTGCGCCCGTCGAAGATGACCGGCGACTTGAGCATCGTGCGGATACGCTGGAAGTTGGGATGGCGGAACTCGGGCCACTCGGTGAGGATGATCAGCGCATCGGCGTCGGCCAGCGTCTCGTAGTTGTTCTCGTGATAGGTGACGCGGTCGCCGAAGACGCGGCGCGCGCTCGCCAGCGCCTCTGGATCGTGGGCGCGCACGCCGGCGCCCGCCGCCAGCAATTCCTCGATCACGGTGAGCGACGGCGCCTCGCGCATGTCGTCGGTGCGCGGCTTGAAGGCCAGCCCCCACACCGCGAAGGTGCGGCCGTGAAGGTCGGAGCCAAAGTGCTGCTTGACGCGCTCGGCGACGAGCCGTTTCTGGCGCACGTTGACCTCGTCGGTGGCGCGCAACAGCGCGAAGTCGAGGCTGTGCTCGGCGGCGCTGTGGACCAGCGCCTGCACGTCCTTGGGAAAGCACGAGCCGCCATAGCCGGCGCCGGGAAAGAGAAACTGCGAGCCGATTCGCCGGTCCGCGCCCATCCCGCGCCGCACGTCGTTTATCTCCGCGCCCACCGCTTCGCACAGGTTCGCCATTTCGTTGATGAACGAAATGCGCATCGCGAGCATCGCGTTGGAGGCGTACTTGGTCAGCTCGGCCGAGCGCGGGTCCATCACGATCACCGGATTGTCGGTGCGCAGGAACGCGCCGTGCAATTCGCGCAGGATTGCGGTCGCCTGCTCGCTGGCCGAGCCGATTACGACCCGATCAGGGCGCATGAAGTCCTCGATCGCCGAACCCTCCTTGAGGAACTCGGGAACCGAACAGACGTCGACGCGATGGTTCGCGGCCTTGGCCACGATTTCGCGCACGCGATCGTTGGTGCCGACCGGCACGGTGCTTTTGATCGCAATGATATGATAGCCGGCGACCTGCTTAGCGATCTCCTCGGCAGCGCGCATTACTCCGCTCAAGTCGGCCGCCCCGTTTTTGCTCATCGGCGTGCCGACCGCGATGAACGACACCATCGCGGCGCTGACCGCGCTCTTGAGCTCGGTGGTGAAGCTGAGGCGGCCTTCCTTGATGTTGCGCCGCACCAACTCTTCGAGGCCCGGCTCATAGATCGGAACCTGCCCGGCCGTGAGTTGCTCGATACGCGCGGCGTCGATATCCACGCAGATGACCTCGTTGCCGCTCTCGGCAAAGCAGGTTCCGCTCACCAGCCCCACGTAGCCCGTGCCCACGACTGCGATATTCATCTATTTTCCAAACCTCGGACCCAGTATGGTTCTCCGCACTCAGAATTGTTCTTTGATCACGTAAACCGGCTTGTCCTGCGATTCGTGGTACGTGCGCGTCAGCATTTCGCCCAAAAGTCCGATACTGATGAACTGCACGCCCACGATGACCATCAGGATCGCCAGCAGCAGCGCCGGCCGATCGTGCAGCGGCCGCCCCAGCACGATCTTCTCGAACACCAGTATAGCTGTCCACATCGCGCCAATCAGACCCACCACCAGCCCGATCGCACCGAAGACCTGAATAGGCCGCGTCGAGTACCCCGAGAGAAACTTGACCGTCAAAAGGTCCAGAAAAGTGCGAACTATCCGCCCGGGACCGTACTTCGAGTGGCCGGCGCGGCGCGCGCGGAAACTCACCTCGACCTCGGCGATACGCGCGCCCTGCTCCGCCGCGATCGCGGGGACGAACCGATGCATCTCGCCGTAGAGCATCAGGCGATGCGCAAGATCGCGCCGGTAGGCTTTCAGCGTACAGCCGTAGTCGTGCAGCCGCACCCCGGTCATCCACGAGATCAGCCGGTTGGCGGCGACCGACGGCAGGCGGCGGCTCAGCCGCGCGCCCGCCCATCGCTCCGTGCGCCATCCGCTCACCAGGTCGTAGCCCTCGGCGAGCTTAGCGAGCAAGCGCGGGATGTCGGCCGGGTCGTTCTCGCCGTCGCCGTCGATCGCGACTACCACGTCGCCGACGGCCTGATGCAGTCCGCAAGCGAGCGCCGCTGTCTGTCCCGAGTTGCGCGCGAGCCGGAATACGCGGACGTGCTCGTCGCCGGCTTTGATCGTGCGGAGCACGTCGGCGCTGCCGTCGGTCGAGCCGTCGTCAACGAACAGCATCTCGTACGACGAGACGGCGGCGGAGCCGAGCATGCGCGCGAGTTCCTCGTGCAGCGGAACCAGGTTGTCCCGCTCGTTGTAGAGCGGAACAACTATCGAGAGTTCCATCGCGCATACTGCGAGTCGGTGAGCTCGATGAAGGCGCGGTGGCGCTGGTCGATTTCCTCCCAGGTCAGAGTCACCAGCCGCTCGAGCGAAAAGCGCTCGACCACGAACGACGCCAGCACGCTGCCGTAGACCACGGCCGTGCGCAGGATCGGCTCGGTCACGCGGCCGTGGCGCGCGAGGAAGCCCATGAAACCGCCGGCGAAAGTGTCGCCCGCGCCGCTGGGGTCGATCACCTCTTCCAGCGGATAGGCCGGCACCGCGAACATCGCGCCCGAGCTGAACTGGAGCACGCCGTACTCGCCGCGCTTCACCAGCAGCGTGTCGGGCCCCATCTTGAGAATCGCGCGGCCGGCGCGGACCAGATTGTGCTCGCCGCTCAGCATCCGCGCTTCGTCGTCGTTGACGGTCAGGATGTTGACGCGCGCCAGCATGCGCATCAGGGCCGGACGTTCGTTCTCGATCCAGTAGTTCATGGTGTCGGCGGCGACCACCTTGGGGCTCTGCACCTGCGAGAGCACGCGGCTTTGCAGTTCGGGTGCGATGTTACCCAAAAAGACGTAGTCGGCGCGGCACTGGTCGGGCAGGAGGTCGGGCGCGAAATCGGAGAACACGTTGAGTGCAAGCCCGAGCGTGTCGCGCTTGTTCATGTCCTCGTGATAGCGCCCATGCCAGCGCATCGTGAGGCCGTCGCGCCGCGCGAGGCCGCGCACGTCGATATTGCGTTCCGTAAACAGGCGCATATCGTCAGCGCGGAAGTCGGTGCCGACCGCGCCGACGATGCTGACCGGCGAAAAAAAACGCGCCGCCAACGCGAAGTAACTGGTCGAGCCGCCCAGCACGTCGTCGGCCCTGCCGTGGGGCGTCTCGATCGTGTCGTAGGCGACCGAACCGACCACCACGATGCTCATCGGGTAAAATCCGCCGGGACCTGCGTCATCACGCTCCTCGTTTTGCCGGGGAAATGCGGGTTTAGCTTCACTGCAAGTATTTACCGATTATCGGCCGCAGATCGGCAGCCACCTTGGGCGGGATCACCGCGCGGTCGGTGATGATCGCATCGCGCAGCGCATTCGCGCACGCGCAAGTGCGCCCGCGCGCCGCGATCCGCCGCGCCAGGATCGCCACGGCGCCCTGCGCACGCTCGACGTTGAGCCGCATCACGCGCAGGATTTCGCCAATATCGACCGCCGCGACGCTTTCGTGCCAGCAATCGTAGTCGGTCACCAGCACCAGCGCCGCGTAACACATCTCGGCCTCGCGCGCGAGCCGCGCCTCCTGCATCGCCGTCATGCTGATCACGTCGGCGCCCCAGCGGCGGTAGAGATTCGACTCGGCGCGGGTGGAAAACTGCGGCCCTTCGATGCACAGATACACACCGCCGCGATGCACCGTCGCACCATCTTCGCCGGCGGATTCGAAAAGCTCACGCGCGAGCGCCGCGCAGACCGGGTCGGCGAGCGAAACGTGGGCAACGATCCCGTCGCCGAAAAACGTCGCCGGCCGCTTGTAGGTATGGTCGATGAACTGGTCGGGCACCACCAGGTCGCCCGGCCGCAGCTCCTCCTTCATGCTGCCGGCGGTGCTGACCGAGACCAGGTGGTCGACGCCGAGTTGTTTCATGCCGTAGATGTTGGCGCGGAAATTCAGTTCGGAGGGCATCAGGCGATGGCCGCGGCCGTGGCGTGAGAGAAAGACTACGTCGCACTCGCCGAGCTTGCCGCGAAAGAACGGGTCGGAGGGGCGGCCGAACGGCGTCGTGAGCTCGACCTGCTCGACCGCGGTGAGCCCCTTCATCTGATAGAAGCCACTCCCGCCGATCACACCCAGCACGGTCTTGCCCATGGCGCGCGCCCCTCGTTCCGTCAGCCGGATTGCCGCTCCGCGTACAACTGACCGCAGGCGGCCGCGATATCCTGTCCCCGGCTCTCGCGGATTGTAGCGGTCAAGTTACCCTGCCGAAGGATCGCTTGAAAGCCCTCGACCGCGGCGCGCGCGGACGGCACAAACGGCGCGCCCGGGAACGGGTTGAAGATGATCAGGTTCACCTTGGCCTTGAGCTGGCCGAGCAGCCGCACCAGCCGGCGCGCGTCGGCGGGCGAATCGTTGACGCCGGCCAGCATCACGTACTCGAAAGTGACGCGGTCGCGCCGTTTGATCGGCAGGCCACGGCACGCGTCGATAAGCCGCTTGAGCGGATAGCGCTTGTTGATCGGCGCGAGGCGGTCGCGCAGTTCATCGGTCGTCGCATGGAGCGAAACCGCCAGGTTGACCGACGGAAACTCCGCCAGCAGCCGCTCCATCGCGGGCACCAACCCCACGGTCGAGACGGTCACGCGCCGCGGCGAAATCCCCATCCCCCACGCCGAGGTCATGATCGAGAGAGCGCGCGCGAGACGCGGGTAATTGGCGAGCGGCTCGCCCATCCCCATGAAGACGTAATTGGTCAATTGCTCGCCGGGCTCGAGTTCGCGCCGCGCCGCGGCGATTTGCCCGACGATCTCGGCGGCGGTCAGATTGCGATGGAGCCCCATGAGCGCGGTGGCGCAGAACTCGCACGCCATCGCGCATCCGGCCTGGCTCGACAGACACAGCGTCACCCGCGCGCCGGCCGGGATGATCACGCTCTCGATCGCCTCGCCGTCGCCGAGCGCCACCAGCAGCTTGCGCGTACCGTCAAAGGAGCGTGCGACCGCAGCGGAGGGTATCGAGCTAATCTTAAAGTGATTCTTTAAGTGAACACGGAACCGGATGCCGAGGTCCGACATCGCATCGAAAGAATCCGCGCCGCGCTGCCACAGCCAGCCCATCACTTGCCGCGCGTGAAAGGCGCGCTCGTCCACGGTGACCACGAACTGCTCGAGCTCATCGAGCATCAACTCGCGCACGTCGCGGATCGGCGCTTCGGCCGGCGCCGCGTCCGCCGGATGCGGCTGGGGATGTATCTGTTCGCTCACGGCCTCCAAGTCTAAACGAAAAGTCCGCCGGTTCGGAGAGGCCCGCTCACATAGATGCCGCGCTTTTTCTGACAGGCTGGCTGCATTGCAGAGCTGCAACGAGCATCGTTGTTTAGTACTCCTCGTCAGCTACATAGCTGCCAATACTATGGACCAGATTAGGAGACCGGCGCGCCAGAATGATCCCGTATATTATGGAGAGCACAAGCCCGATTCCGGCCATCGCGGGAAACAGGTTAAATGGCGCCGGCTGCCCTGGCTGAATCAAACCCCAGAGTGGGAAAAGTGTCAGAACCACGCCAATAAATGGAATGATGCCATGTTTCAGAAAACTGAACTCAGAATTGTGAAACCGGAGAATATAAACCGGCAACGCAACGGTGGTGACAAGATACACGATAAGAATCGGGATCGTCCCTAGCGATCCAGTGTCACCAAAAACTTTGACCGGATCGAGGTTCCAGCCAAACACCAGGGTAATCGCGAGTGCGATGGAGATAAACACCCACATCGCGACGTGCGGTGTTCTATGCCGTGGATGGATTTTGCCGAAAAACACCGGCAACAAACCCTCACGGCCGGCACTGAACAAGATCCGCGCCTGTGAATTGGTCAACCCAAGCAGGCAAGAGAATATGCTGGTCACGCCGGCAAGATAGGCAATGATCAAAAGGCCGGCAGCCGAGACTTTGAGAGCATCAATGAACGGAATTGTCGAGTTACCGATTGCCTTCGCATCATTATGGAAAGCAATTTCCGTAGCATAGGCAAGAAATACATAGACGATGCCGATGGCAAGTGTGCCGATCACAAGGGCCCGCGGAATGTTCTTGCGCGGATCTTCAGTTTCTTCGGCCAGGGTCGCGGAATTCTCCCATCCAACGAATGCGTAGACAGCAAGCGGAAAGCCGAGCCCGACACCGGCCAGGCCACCCGAGAGATTCGACGGCAGGAACGGTGCCCAGCTAAGCGACCCGCGATTGACGACGAGCATGACGACAGCCCCGACCAGCAGGAGGCCAAGCTCGAAGTAGAAAAAGATCGCAGCCCAGATGGTCGAGATTTTTACGCCGCGCGCGACCAGGAAGCCGCAAATGCCGGTGGCGACAACGCATAGCAATTGCCAATGTATGTTGAGCCCAAGATAAAGCTTGAATGTGTCGTGTGCCCATCCGCCGGAAATGGCGACAATCGCCGCTGCCGCGATGGAATATCCGACAACGGTGAATAGTGAAGCCGCGGCGCCGGCGCTGGGACCGAAGGCCATGCCGATGAACGTGACAAATGATCCTGTGCTCGGCCGGTATTTTGAGAATTCAGCAAGCGTGTTGCTCAGAAAGAGAATCGCCACCATCGCTACGATAATTGTCAGCGGTGCGGCAACGCCGGCGCCACCAACAATGACCCCGAAACCAAAATAGAAACTTACCGCCGGCG
The DNA here is from genome assembly GCA_963810495.1 of uncultured delta proteobacterium. Lineage (GTDB taxonomy): Bacteria > Desulfobacterota > Binatia > Binatales > Binataceae > JAKAVN01. The sequence continues at coordinate 72,711 of CAWENP010000008.1, read as the reverse complement.
CAATATTTGCGAGCGTCGAGGCAACGATTTGAGGCAATCCCAGCGCATTGCGGCTAAGCCGGTCCGCCTTCATGAGGCTTAATTTGCAGCGTTACCCTTTGGACAATACTGCAAAGAGCCGGTAGGGCTGCCGAGCGGGTGAACCAGGTAAAGACAGTAGTCGGTATAGTGCAGGTTACCCCATTGGTCCTCGTACCGGACGCATCCCAATACGAAGAGACCTTTATCTCCCGTCACAATGTCATTGAAATCGACCGGACTGAGAACCGGTCGAGATGCCTCGGGTTCGTGATCTGTGTAATGGAAAGATCCATAACCGGATGGGAACATCGGTCCATAGTCGTTAGCCAACTGAGACCTGCAATCGTATTTCGGCAGAGTCTTCGTCGTCCAGGCATTTACATCCGCAGGCGGTGCGACCCCAATCAAAGGCTGCAAATTCGTAGCGGCATGCAGGGCCGGCGAGTTGCCATAGTTTCGTAAGACAACCCCGATGTCGATTTTCGTGTCGGTGACTAGAGTATATTTCTGATTGACAGGATCACCGCTCAAGGTGTCTTCGGACATTCCAGCAACACCGACCCAGGGCCGTTGAGCCATTTGCGCAGTATTGGTGTACTGGCAGGTCGCGAACATCACGCCGAAAATAAAAATCACAATAAGCGCGTCCAAAATTGCTCGCGGAGAGCGCCAATTCGCAGCCGCGATAACGTTATTGACCCAGCGGCTTTCACCGTGCGTGCTATCGTGCCTCGGCGGTTCGGCTTCTATCTGAGGCGGTTGCCTTTCGGTGGCGACTGGCGCGTCCTGCTCCTGGCTCTTTTCGACGTCGCTGCCGGCTGGGGGTGCGTTTGGATCGCGCGGCTGTTCCTCGCTCATCGGGTTGCCTTCGGGCGCATTTTCGGTGGCCCTTTTGATCTTGTCGACCGTTGCCTCGAACTCCACGTCGGTGGCTGACACTTCCGGCGTTTTGCGTCTCGATCGGGTGGGCGTTGGTGGATCGGTTTTTTTCGCCATGAATGCCTCGGGGCGAACCGAATCAGGCTCCGCAGCCTTCCTCAGTCGGGAATTTTGCCAACAGTTGGGCGAACGTCACGGCGAGAATCGGTGCCAGGTATCGGACCATCGACAAAAACGCACCTACGCCACGATATCGAGGCTACTGAAGAAGAACGCCACTTCGCGCGCCGCGGTCTCGGGCGCGTCCGAGCCGTGCGTCGCGTTCTTTTCGACGTCCAGGCCGAACTCCCTGCGAATCGTGCCGGGCGCCGCCTTGGCCGGATCCGTCGCGCCCATCAGGTCGCGCCATTTCGCGATCGCGCCGTCGGCCTCCAACGCCATCACCACCACCGGTCCCGAAGACATGTACTCGCAGAGCGAGCCGTAAAACGGCCGCGCCTTATGCACCTCGTAAAACGCTTCAGCCTGCGCGCGCCCCAGACGCATAAGGCGCATCGCGCGCAGCTTGAGCCCGGCGCCCTCGATGCGTTTGATGATGTCGCCCGAAAGCCCGCGCCCCACCGCGTCGGGCTTGATGATTGCCAATGTCCGTTCGGTCGCCATCCGCTACATGCCGTCCTGATTGCGCCGAGCGTCCAGCGCCGCCTTCAATTCCTGTGGCCGTCGAGCGCGGCCTTCATGGTCGAGCCGAGGTCGGCCGGGCTCATCGCGACGCTGATGCCGGCGGCCTTGAGCGCCGCAATCTTGTCGGCCGCTCCGCCGTGTCCGCCCGAGATGATCGCTCCCGCGTGGCCCATCCGCCGCCCCTTGGGCGCGGTCTGCCCGGCGATGAACGCGACCACCGGCTTCTTGAAGTTCTGCTTGATATACGCCGCCGCCTCTTCTTCGGCGGTGCCGCCGATCTCGCCGATGAAAATCACTGCGTCGGTGCCCGAGTCCTTGTTGAACAGTTCCAGCGCGTCGATCTGGTTGGTGCCGATAATCGGGTCGCCGCCGATCCCGACGCAGGTCGATTGCCCGATGCCGAGTTGGGTGAGCTGATGCACCGCCTCGTAGGTCAGCGTGCCCGAGCGCGAGATCACGCCGACCCGCCCAGGCTTGTGGATGTAGCCCGGCATGATGCCGATCTTGCACTCGCCGGGAGTGATCACGCCGGGACAATTGGGACCGATCAACCGCGACTTGCTGTCCTTCAGGTAGTGCTTGACCTTCACCATGTCGAGCACCGGGATACCCTCGGTGATGCAGATGACGAGTTCGACTCCGGCAGCCACGGCTTCGAGGATCGCGTCGGCGGCAAACGGCGGCGGAACATAGATCACGGTCGCATTGGCGCCGGTCGCTTTGCGCGCCTGCTCGACAGTGTCGAAAATCGGGATGCCCTCGAAATCGGTGCCACCCTTGCCGGGCACGACGCCGCCGACCATCTGCGTGCCGTACTCGCGGCAGGCGCGGGTGTGGAACTGGCCGGTGGCGCCGGTGATGCCCTGGGTGAGGACGCGGGTGTTTTTGTCTACCAGGATGCTCATCGAATCAATGTCCTATTTGCCGATCGACTCGACCACGCGGCGCGCCGCGTCGGCCATGTCGTTGGCGGCGATCACCTTGATGCCCGACTCGGCGAGGATCTGCTTGCCCTCTTTGACGTTGGTCCCTTCCATGCGGACCACCAGCGGGATGCTCAGCTTGACCTCGCGCGCCGCGTCGACCACGCCGCGCGCCAGCACGTCGCATTGCATGATGCCGCCGAAGACGTTGATCAGCACCGCCTTGACGCGCGAGTCGGAGAGCAGGATGCGAAACGCGGCCGCGATCTTCTGCGCGTTGGCGCCGCCGCCGACGTCGAGAAAGTTGGCCGGCTCGGCGCCGTAGTACTTCACGATATCCATCGTCGCCATCGCGAGGCCCGCGCCGTTGACCATGCATCCGATGTTGCCGTCGAGATGCACGTAGCTCAGATCGTACTTGGCGGCCTCGGTCTCGGCCGGATCTTCTTCGTTGGAGTCGCGCAGTTCGCGGATGTCCGGATGGCGGAACAGCCCGTTGTCGTCGAACGAAATTTTGGCGTCCAGGCAAATCACGCGCCCGTCGGCCGTCACCACCAGCGGGTTGATCTCGATAAGAGACGCGTCGGTTTCAACGAACGCGCGGTAGAGCGCGCCGAGCAGCGCAGCGAACTGGCCCACCTGCTTGTCCTTCAGCCCCAGCGCAAACGCGATCCGGCGCGCCTGGAACGGCGCCATCCCGAGCAACGGGTCGACCGGCTCAGTGATGATCTTCTCGGGCGTCTTGGCCGCGACCTCTTCGATCTCCGTGCCGCCCTCGGTGCTCGCGATGACTCCAACCGCCGCCGCCTTGCGATCGACCACCATGCCGAGGTAGAGCTCGCGCGCGACCTGGCTCGCCTCCTCGACGTACACGCGGCGCACCACACGCCCTTCGGGGCCCGTCTGATGCGTCACCAGCGGCTTGCCGAGCAGCCGGGCGGCGAACTCCCGCGCCTCCTCGGCCGAGCTTATCAACTTCACGCCGCCGGCCTTGCCGCGACCGCCGGCATGAATCTGCGCCTTGATTACGGCCTTGGGCTGGCCGAGCGCGCGGAAAGCCGCGGCGGCTTCATCGGGCGTGGAGGCCGGCTGTCCTTTGGGCACCGGCACGCCGAACCGGGCGAGCACCTGTTTGGCCTGGAACTCATGGATATTCATGCTTCTCTGACCTTGCACTTGGCGCGCGGCGACGACTCGCCGATGCGCCGCGCTAGCGCCTTAACCGGCGACCGCCTTGTCCATCGCTTCGACCAGCTCGCGCACGTGCGAGACGGAGCTGTCGAAGGCGGTTTTCTCGGCCGCCGTGAGCTGGATTTCGATCACCCGCTCGACGCCGCCCGCTCCGATCACCGCTGGCACCCCGGCATAGAGGCCCTTGGCGCCGTATTCGCCCTCGAGGTAGACCGCGCACGGCAGCACTTCCTTGCGATCGAGGATGAAGGCCTCGACCATCCGGTAGACCGCCGCGCCCGCGGCGTAGTACGACGACGTCTTCATCAGCTCGACGATCTCGCCGCCGCCGTTGCGCGTGCGTTTTTCGATCTCGTCGAGGCGCTTGGGCGCGATCATGCGCTCGATCGGCACGCCGCCGACGCTGGTGTAGCTGCGCACCGGCACCATGTCGTCGCCGTGCCCGCCGAGCACCATCGCCGAGACGCTCTCGACCGACACCTTGAGCTCGGCCGCGAGGAAAGTTCGATAGCGCGCCGAGTCGAGCACGCCGGCCTGCCCGGCGACGCGATGCTTGGGGAAGCCGGTGACGCGCTTGATCTGCGTCACCATCGCGTCGAGCGGATTAGTCACCACGATCACGAACGCGTCGGGCGCGTGCTGCTTGATCGCGCCGCCGACCTGGTTCATTACGCCGGCGTTAATTTTCAGCAGATCGTCGCGGCTCATCCCGGGCTTGCGCGGCGATCCCGAGGTCACCACGCAGCAGTCGGCGCCCTCGATAATCTTCATGTCGGTCGAGCCGCTGACGTTCACGTCGACGCCCAGCACCGGGGCGGACTCGAGCATGTCGAGCGCCTTGCCTTGCGGCAGGCCGTCGATGATATCGAAGAGCGCGATATCGCCCAGCCCGCGCAAAAAGCACAGGTGGGCACAGGTGGCGCCGACGTTGCCGGCGCCGATAAAGGCGATTTTTCTACGCTTGATCACACTTTGCCGAAAGGGCCGACGCCCCTCTCCTCCATGAGGCTGACTTATATCCGCTATCGTCGCGCGCGCAAAGTTTTACCAGCCGGCGTGGCGCGAATCCGAACCACCGGTGAGCCGGCGGTAAATCGACAGTTAAGTTTTGGCTGCGCGCGCCCCCGAATCAATATCAGCCGCCGGACGCCGTGTGAAGCCGAGCGCGATTCGGCCCCGCTTGGCCGTTTTGTGGCCGGGCCCAAGCCGTGTTACACAAGCCTCGAAGCAAGCCTGAACGAAAACCACCGGGAGGACGATTCACATGGCCGCCGATTACATGGCCGCCGACTTGGAGGCCCGCGTAAGCGTGCTCGAATCCAAGGTGCAGGAGCTGGTCGACATCGAGGCGATTCGCGACCTGCGCTTCCGCTACCACGAATATATCAACGAGGCGAAGTTCAGCGAGATTGCAAGCCTCTTCACCGAGGACGGCGATCTGCTCTTCGGCCATCTCGGCAACGCCCACGGCCGCGACGAGATCAACCGCTTCTTTGGCGGCCTGCTGGTCAAGCCCGACGCGGACGGGAAAGACAAGCAGCCGCGGCTCTCGCGCGTGCGCCAGTTCATCCACAACCACGTGGTCGAAATCCACGGCGATCGCGCGACCGGCTTCTCGTACCTGGAGGCCAAGCCGGTCTACAACGGCGAGAGCTACGTGGTCGCGGCGCGCTACGACGACGAGTACGTGCGCCAAAACGGCCAGTGGAAGTTCAAGAAGATGGCGCTGACGCCGTACTTCATGGTGCCGCTGAAGGAAGGCTGGGCGCAGGACGATCTGCTCAAGATGGGCCACTGACCAGGCGTTGAGCGCAAGAGGTGAGCACGATGGAACCCGCGGTGCTTTACGAAAGGAGCGGCGTGATCGGATACATCACGCTCAACCGGCCGCATGTGCTCAACGCGATGAACGACGAATGGATCCATGCGCTGGTGGCCGCGGCGCAAACCGCACACGAGGACGCCGCGGCGCGCGTCGTGGTGATCCGGGGCGCAGGCCGCGCCTTCTGCGCGGGCGCCGATCTCAAGGAAGTCCCGCGCCGCCAGGAGCTGATGGAGCACTGGCGCACGCATATCGGCCCCGAGCAGGAAATCGCGCGCCGCTTCCGCCGTATCGGCAAGCCGCTCATCGCGCAAGTGCATGGCTACGCGGTGGGCGGCGGATGCGAAGTCGCGATGCTCGCCGACATGCGCATCGCCGCCGAGGGCACCAAGCTCGGGTTCACCGAGGTGAAGGTCGGCGCGACCGTAACGATGGGCGGATTGTACAACCTCACCCGCCTGGTCGGCGCGGGCCGCGCCTTCGAGCTGCTCTACACCGCTGAGCTAGTCGACGCGGCCGAGGCGATGCGGATCGGGCTGGTGAACCGCGTGGTGCCGGCGGACGAGCTTGAAGCGACGGTGCGAACGCTGGCCGAGAAGATCGCCGCGCACTATCCGGCCGAACTGGCGCTCACGCGCGAAGGCGTTTACCGCGCGATGGACATGGACTTCGACGCCTCGGTCGAGATGGAGCTGGGCGCGGCGCTGCTGTCGCATCTCGAGGGCTCGCGAATCGAGGGGATGGCGCGTCAGGCCGAACGGATCCATCAGCGCAAGAGCGGCGCGCGATGACGGTGCGCGGGCGCGCTCGAAATTTCGCAGCGCACCGGCACAGATTGACGGCGACGATCCGGCCGATACTGACGATCGGGTGCAGACGGCCGGCGCTCGCGGCGTTCATCGCCGCGCTCGTGTTTACCGCTATCGCGCCGATGCCCGCAGCGATCGCGGCGCAGATCGAGGTCTGCTTCTCGCCGCCGCTTCCCGGCGGGTGCGATCCGGCCGGAGCGATCGAGGCCGTGGTACGCACGGCGCGCAAATCGATCCTGATCCAGGCTTATGAGATAACGCCCGGGCCGTTGGTGGCGGCTCTCGTCGAGGCGCATCGGCGCGGCGTGGACGTTCGCGCGATCGTTGACTACAAACAGCTCACAGACCGCCGCAACCACGACGACGCATTCGCCGTGGAGCATCTTGGCGGCGCCGGAATTCCGGTGCTGGTCGACAGGCCGCCCGGCCTGATGCACGACAAGGTCATGATCATCGACGGCGAAACGGTCGTCACCGGGAGCTTCAACTACACGTATTCCGCCGAGCATCGAAACGTCGAGAACCTGCTGGTGATTCGCGATCCCGCGCTGGCCGCGCAATACGTGCAACATTGGAGGAGCCGCGCGAGCGAGTCGCGGCCGCTTCGCGCCAGCGCCAGCATGGGGAACGGGCAAAATTCGGTTGCGCAAAATTCGGTGGCGATAGGTAGTGCTCCGCCGTCCGCGCCGACCGGACCGATTATTGGAAACCGCCGCAGCCGTATCTACGAATGGCCCGGATGCCCCGCCTACGACAAGGTCTCGAGCGCCAATCGCGTGGAGTTCTTGAGCGCACAAGCGGCCGAGCAGGCCGGCTACCGCGCCGCCCGCAACTGCCGATAAAGGATCGCTCAGGAGCCGCGTTCAAGCCGAACGCGCGGCTGGCCCAGTAGTTCTCAAAAGGTGAGATGGTATTATTAGCAATGTAGTGGACGCGCCTGCGGAACGGCTTTTTAGGATGCCGAAGCCGGAATTTGGGTCGCGGAGAGCCATGATGTCCCAGGCCTCGCTACTGGCGCTGCTACCCTTGACGAACTGGTCGACAAGCTCAACACGATGATCCCGGAGTTGCTCGAGCTCAATCCTCACCTCACCCGTCCCTTAACGCCATCTGGCTAATGCCGTACTGAGACAGGCCGGCCTGCCGAAATACTTTTAGTCGGTGGTCAGGCGCTCTCCGGTCGGAGCCGCGCGCATATAATCCGTTGCTCAGTGCGCCCAGGCGGCTTCTTGCGTCGTCGCCCACGGATAGACATGCACCATCCATCCGAAGACCTGCGGATAGAACCGTCCGCCCGCCGCATCGCACGCGGCCTTGGTCGCAATCGAGCCGTTGACGCCGAACTTGGTCCAGTCGGCGGTCGCACGCTGTCCCTTGGGCGGGAAGCACAGGTTGACGTGCCGATGCCATCGCGCGACGCCGAGCGGCACGCGCTGGTCGAGCTTGGCTTCACTGGTTCCGCGCGGCGCCGTGTACATCGCGCCGACCAACTCGTACCCGCCGTTGGCCGTCTTCTTGTAGAGCAACGAGGTTGGCTCGGCGGGATCGAAGGTGAACGCCGCCTTGAGCCCGTTCTGCCATCGCGTGAAGTGATAGATGTCCTGCCGGATCTCCGGATGGAACGGCTTGAAGCCGTTGGCCTCGGCCACGTGATAGTCCTTATACTTGGCGAGCGCGGTCTGAAGAGTCTTGACGATTTCCGCGGCGCGCTCGCGGTCGGCGTCGGTTGGCGGGCGAGTGTCGCTCCACGCCATGTGCGCCGACATCGCCGCGTGGCCAGCCATGCCGTCGGACATGTGCATCGACGACATCGCGCCGATAGCCGCGTCCTCGCGAGCGGTATCGCTGCGCCGATCTGTCGTAGTTGGTGTAACCGCCGCCGCGTGTGGCGGCGCCATCGTCCCCGCGCCGCCCTGCCCCATCGTGCCCGCCATGTCAGTGCCGCGACCCTGTGCTGCCGCGAGCGTCAGCAACACCATCGCGATCCCTGCCGCGTTGTGCAAAATCATGGTTCCGCCCCTTTGCTCGAATCACGAGCTATCCGCCGCCTCCACCCGCCAATGACTACGCACCCGCCCCTGCGGGGTTACACAGCTGTGCACGCAATCTACAACTATTATTTGACTCCGCTCGGCGATTGTGCGCTATGGGGGGTCAAGGGCTATGGCTCGTGAGAACCCCTGTACCAGGGCCCCAAACCACAACCGGCAGTGCCTCCGTGAGGGGCACCTACCAGTCAAATCGATGGATTGTCACCTGCGGATCCGCCCGACCCACGCAAAGGCGCCCGCAGGCGATGCCCGCGGGCGCTCTTTTTACGGCCCCGAAACTCGCGACGCGACGCGCGCCGCCGCAGATTTCGATGCTACATATTGTCCACGATCGCCTTGCCGAATTCCGAGCACTTGAGCAGCTTCGCTCCGGTCATCAGGCGCTCGAAATCGTAAGTGACGGTCTTATTGGCGAGCGTCTTCTCGAGTCCGCGAATAATCCCGTCGGCCGCCTCCTGCCATCCCATGTGCTCGAGCATCATCACGCCCGACAGGATGACCGAGCCCGGGTTGACCTTGTCCTGGTTTGCATACTTGGGCGCGGTGCCGTGAGTGGCCTCGAAAATCGCGTGGCCGGTGACGTAGTTGATGTTGGCGCCCGGCGCGATGCCCAGCCCGCCGACCTGCGCCGCCAGCGCGTCGGAAAGGTAGTCGCCGTTGAGGTTCATCGTCGCCACCACGTCGAAATCCTCGGGACGCGTGAGTATCTGCTGCAGCGTGATGTCGGCGATGTTGTCCCTGACCAGGATTTGTCCCGCGGGCGGCTTGCCATTGCAGTCGTCCCATCCGATCGCCCTGCCCTTGTACTCGCGCCGCGTGAGTTCGTAGCCCCAGTCGCGGAAGGCGCCCTCGGTGAACTTCATGATGTTGCCCTTGTGCACCAGGGTGACGCTCTTGCGCTTGTGCGCGATGGCGTAGTTGATCGCGGCGCGGATGAGCCGCTCGGAGCCCTCGCGCGAGATCGGCTTGATGCCGATGCCGGAGGTGTTGGGGAAACGAATCTTGGTGACCTTCATCTCCTCGAGCAGGAACTTGATGACCTTTTTCGCCTCGGGCGACTCGGCTTCCCACTCCACGCCGGCGTAGATGTCCTCGGTGTTCTCGCGGAAGATGACGGCGTCGAGTTTTTCGGGATTTTTTACCGGGCTCGGCGTGCCCTTGAAGTAGCGCACGGGGCGCAGGCAGACGTAGAGGTCGAGCATCTGGCGCAGCGCGACGTTGAGCGAGCGGATACCGCCGCCCACCGGCGTGGTCAGCGGCCCTTTGATCCCGACCAGGTATTCCTTGAACGCCTCGACGGTCTCGTCGGGCAGCCAGTTGTTGAACTGGTTGAAGGATTTCTCGCCCGCCCACACTTCCATCCACGCGATCTCGCGCTTGCCGCCGTAAACCTTCTTGAGCGCGTTGTCGAAGACGTACTGCGAGGCACGCCAGATGTCCGGCCCGGTGCCGTCGCCCTCGATGAACGGAATAATCGGCCGCGCCGGCACCTGGAGTTTGCCGTCCGACCCCATCGTGATCTTCTCGCCGTTGCTCGGAACCTTGATCGTCTTGAACGCCATCTGCCTTGACACCCGCCTGGTTGAGGATAATGTGCGCGCCGCCCGCCTTCGCATCGAGCGATGCGTTGCGCAATCAAACCCAGATGATATAGCAAACGCCGCCCGTCGCGGGCAAAGCGGCCCGATGATTGGGGATTCGGCGCTAGCGTTCGATGATTTCGTCCGCGAGACTGGAGAACACGGCCATCAATTCCTTGCTCTCCTTGTCGGGCACCTTGAATTTCGTCAGCGCGCGCTGAACGTGCTCCATCGCGATCTGCCAGTCGCCCGTACTGATTTCGAGACCCGCATGCGCGGTTTTCATATCCTGGCCGAGGTAAAGAGTTGGACCGCCCGTCGCCGCACACAGAAAGTCCAGAGTGAGTTGGCGGTTGCGCTTGCGCCGTTCGAGATTCATCCCAGCCGCGAACCGGCCCATCTGCGGATCAGACGCGAGGGTTTGAAGGAACTCATCCACCATCGCCGCGATCGCATCGTAGCCGCCGAGGCGGGCGTAAAGAGTTTTTCCTATCGCCGAGGCCGGTGCCATACTCTGAAGCCCTCCTGTTACGGACCACTGCGGTCCGCGGTCGAGCCGGATAACGCCGCTTCGAAGATTAACTCCCGGGCAGCGGCCATTGCTATAGTTCCCGCAAGCGCCGCAGTCTGGGCTTTCGGCGCGGAACAGAAAGCATCAGAACGGAGACAAGTTATGGATTTCAGCTTCACTCCCGAGGAGGAAGCGTTTCGCTCGCGGCTACGCAAATGGCTCGAGGAAACGTCGGGCGAACTGTTCGGGCGGCGCGGCGACGGGATGGGTGCTTCGACCGCCAGCCTGCTCGACGTCGGCGACGACGCGAAGTGGCAGGGGCTGCGCGAGTATCACAAACGGCTCTACGCGGCCGGCTACGTCGCGCTGCACTGGCCCAAGGAATGGGGCGGCGGCGGCGCCTCGCTGATCGAGCAGGCGATTTACCAGGACGAAGTGCTGCGCCTGGGCCTGCCGCTTTATGGCGCCAACCAGCTCGCGATCGATCGCCTCGGCCCGACCATCATCCTGCTCGGCACCGAACAGCAAAAAGAGCGCTACCTCGGCAAGATGCTGACCGGCGAGGAGATCTGGTGCCAGGGCTACTCCGAACCCAACTCCGGCTCCGACCTCGCGAGCCTGCAGACCCGCGCTGTGCTCGAGGGCGACTCGTTCGTCGTCAACGGGCAGAAGGTATGGACGAGCCTCGCGCAGCGCGCCCACATGCAGGTGCTGCTGGTGCGCACCGACCCCGCCGCGCCCAAACACAAGGGCATCTCCTACCTGCTGGTCGACATGAAAAGCCCCGGCATCACGTGTTCGCCCGCTGATGCAGATAACCGGCGAGTCTGGATTTAACGAAGTCTTCTACGACAACGTGCGCGTGCCCAAGGAAAATCTGGTCGGCGAGATCAACCAGGGATGGCAGGTGTCGATCGCAACCCTGATGTGGGAGCGGGTCTCGGGCGGCACGCGCCATCCGGTCGAGCGCACGATCAACGAGCTAATCGAACTGGCCAAAGCGATCGAGTTTGAGGGGGTGCCCGCGTATCGACATCCTTACATCCGCCAGAAGCTCTCGCAGTTCGCGATCGAGTCGCGCTGCCTTCGGCTAAGCCGCTATCGCGGCCTCACGGCGCAGCTCAAGGGCAAAGTGCCGGGGCCGGAAAGCTCGTTCGGCAAACTGTTCGCGACCGAACTGAATCTGCGCGTGGCGATGTTCGCCGACGAACTGCTCGGACCTTACGGAACGCTGATGAAGGAATCGATCGGGGCGGTCGAGGGCGGACGCTGGACGATGCGGACGCTGGCGGCGCGCGGGCTGACGATCGCGGCCGGCTCGAGCGAGATCCAGCACAACATCATCGGCGAGCGAGTGCTGAAATTACCTAAGGGCTAAGCACCCGCAAAAAGCGTTCACGCGTTAGCTGTGAACTGATTCCGCAGGCCCATAATGTGGAAAGCGGCGTACGATTTTCGATTTTCTCACTGAGTTGCGGCTGGAAAGAAATAGGCATGGCAGCTAATCAGTCCCTTCTTCAACTATTGTTCTTCGGTTTCGGCTAGGCGCCAGGGGACTTTTGGTGCGGTGACCCGCGATGGCCGAACAATGGCGTGCAGTGAGAGCGCGGCTAGTTCTGCGGGCGCTGCTCAGGTCGGGCTGGATCGTAAAAAGAATCTCCGGCTCTCACAAAACGCTCTCGCGTCCAGGCTGGCCAGAAACGGTATTCGCCTTTCATGACGGTGAGGAGATTGGACCGCGGATGCTTGCGCGCATCGCCAAACGAACCGGACTGAAACCTGAGGACCTCTAAGGCGCGGCGGAGGCCGATGATTTGCTATGGCTTGGCGGAGTCAGCGCGAAAGGAAATATCTGAAGCTTCAGACGGGGTCGCTTCGCCGTGCTCGATACGATCGGCGATGACGCGCAGCGCGAGCGCCTGCACTGCGGCCAACGCTTGCTCGCGGCTTGCGCCATAGGCCATCACGCCGGGCAACTCAATGACCTCGGCGATCCAGCGCCCATCGTCCTCTCTATCGAGCTCGATTCTAACGACCATAACACCATCATCGTAGCACGATGACGGTGCATCAACGATGGCTGTCACTCAAGAGGATTGGCGCGGCACACGGACGGCACTGCCACGCGGGCGATGCCGTCCGTGTGTGTTCAGCGTACTTTACGCTGCTCTCCAGGCGTTCGCCTGAAGTCCGCTTTTGAAAATGCTGTGGGCATATTTTTCGATCAACGCAAATCCGCCCAATTTCCGTGCGCTCTTAAGACGACCGTCTCAGCTGTTGCACGTACGACAGAAATTTTTGCTGCAAGCCGCTGTCGTCTTTGACCAGCATGATCACGTTGTTGTACTGCTGCGGTTCCATCCCCTGTGCCTTTACCGCCGCGACCTTCTCCGACTCGCTCTCGTCCGCCAACTGCTGCTTTTTGGCCGTGTCGTCGGTGCTGTTGATCTCCTGCTCGGCTTTCACCGAGATGTCCCTCACCTTCACGTAGGCTGCCGCGGCGCGCTTTAACGTGGCGTCGTCGATCCTGCTCGGACTCGTGGTTTCGGAATTTTGCGCGTACACGGTTTCCTGCGGGACCTTTCCATCCATCGCAGCCGTCGCGAAAGACGGCAGCGCCAGGGACATTCCTAGTATAGTGGCGTAGGTCGCGATCGCTCTTGGTTGAAACGTCATAAACCCTCCCTTTGACGAAGTTGAATTCAACGGCCGGCATCTGCAATCCCGGCCGCGGTTCCAGAGAAGTCCAAGATTCGTGCCGCCGGGCGCCGCTTTTTTTCTCCGCAGTCTGGAGGGTTTTCTTCGGCTCGGAAAAGCATTCACGGCAAACCGGAAAATCTTGGATGAGACTGCTGGAGGTTTTACAACAGGCCGACTTCGGGGTTTAAGCTCTTGTGCGCAATCAAAATCGAGTACAAGAAACACACGAGGCCATCATGAACCGGTCGACAATTCCCGCGATAACTCCCGCCAATTGGGGGCGACGCGGACGCGGTGCGGAAATCTCCTATACCATCGTTGATTCGCCGTTCGGCCGGATGCTGGTCGCGGTCACCGCGCGTGGCATCTGCGCGCTCTCGGTGCATCAATCCGACGAGTGGCAGGAGAATGAACTGCGCCGCGACTTCCGCGAGGCGAAAATCGCGCGCGAGACTAAAATCACCCGTGAAGATGGCGCGGCGCGACCCGCCGCGGAGGCCGTGCTGCGGTACCTGCGCGGCGAGACGGCGCGATGCGAAGTGCCGCTGGATGTGAGCGGCACGCCGTTTCAGCTCAGCGTATGGCGCGAGCTGTGCGAGATTCCCGAAGGCGCCACGCGCAGCTACGGTGAGATCGCAGCGCGTCTCGGGCGGCCGTCGGCGGCGCGAGCCGTGGGCCACGCCAACGGATCGAATCCGGTATCGATCCTGATCCCGTGCCATCGCGCGATCGGCGCGAACGGCAAGCTGACGGGCTATCGATGGGGCCTGGAGACCAAAAAGAAGCTGCTCGCGTTTGAGCAGGCGCGTGCCGGCCAGACGATATTCCATCAGCAAGCCCATTTAGACTAAGCTCTGCCCGTTTGCATCGCCCGATTGGGGGTGGCGCCGATGGAGATCAAGCTGCGGGAAGGCCGGCCGGAAGACGCGCGGGCGTGCGGCGCGATCGCTTACGAGGCGTTCAAGTCGATCGCGGAGGAGCATAACTTTCCTCCCGACTTTCCCAATCCCGAGAACGCCGTCATGGTCCTTTCCTTCCTGCTGGCGAGTCCGGGCTTCCACAAGGTGGTCGCCGAACTCGACGGCCGCGTCGTTGGCAGCAATTTTCTCGACGAGCGCAATCCGATCGCCGGCATCGGGCCGATAACCGTCGACCCGACGGTTCAGAACCGCGCGATCGGGCGGCGCCTGATGCAGGCCGTGATGGAACGCACCGCGGCCCGCAACTTCCCCGGCGTGCGGCTCGTGCAGGCGGCGTATCATTGCCGCTCGCTCAGCCTCTACACCAAGTTGGGATTCGACACGCGCGAGCCGCTGAGCGTTTTCCAGGGCGCGGCGCTCAATCTCCCGATCCCCGGATGCGTCGTGCGTCCGGCGTGCGAGGACGACCTCGAGGAATGTGCCCGGTTGTGTATCCGCGTCCACGGCCATGACCGCACGGGCGAGATGCGCGACGCGCTTCGGCCGGGCCACGGCGCGGTCGTCGAACGGGCCGGGCGCATCACGGGCTACACTTCCGCGATCGCTTTCTTCGGCCACACCGTTGGCGAGACCAACGACGACCTCAAGGCGCTCGTCGGTGCGGCGGAGTCATTTGGCGGTCCGGGATTTCTGGTGCCGACGCGCAACAGCGATCTGATGCGCTGGTGCCTGAACAATGGACTGCGGATCGTTATGCCCATGACTCTGATGACGGTCGGGCTCTACAACGAGCCGGCCGGCGCTTATCTGCCGTCAGTGGTGTACTAGGCAAGCGTTCTCGCCGTCGCGCGTACGCGGTGCACGCGAGCGAATCAGGTTCTCGGCGAATCAAGTTCCCTGAATCGGCGCGGCCCAGCGGCCAAAGATCGTCTCGGCGATTTTGCCGAGGCCGGCCAGATGCTGCGGCGCCGACGCGAGGATCTCGTCGCCGTTGATTCCGACCCGCTTCAGGCCCGCGCCAAACTCGCTCACCAGCGCCGCGACGATCCGCTGCGTCATCTCGGCATGAAACAGCAGTCCCCAGGCGTTCTCGCCGTAGCGAAACCCCTGCAACTCGGTCAGCGCCGACGAGGCGAGCGCGACCGCGCCGGTCGGGAGATCGAAGATGTCGCTGTGCCAATGGCAGGCGACGAATTCCTCGGGCAATCCGCGGAGCAGGCGATCGTCCTTCGCTTCGGGACGGAGGGCTATGGGGTACCATCCGATTTCCTTGTGCGCGGCGCGGCGCACGTTTGCGCCGAGCGCTGCCGCCAGCAATTGGCTTCCCAGGCACACGCCCAGAACCGGACGGCCCGCCTTGAGCGCGTTCTCGATCAATGCGATCTCGGCGCGCAAATAGGGATAGCGATCGAGCTGGTAGACCGCCTCCGGCCCGCCCATCACGATAAGTCCGCCCGCGCCCTTCATGTCGGCGGGCACAGGATGGCCGTCGAAGACGCGCACGTATTGCCATGCGAGCGCCGCCGATTCCAGGGCGTCGGCAATCGCGCCGAGGTTCTCCGCTGGATGATGCTGCAGCACCCAGACTTTCGCCATCGCAGGTTACTCCTTGTCTCACGCTCAGCTTTGGATTCCCGGATTCGCCGCGTCAAGCGCCAGAGCATGCAGAGGCAGTTCTCACAGAAATTCAGAACCGCTTCGACCCCCACCCTGCCCTCCCCCAAAACACGGGGGAGGGACAAAGCAGCAAGTCGCCAAGCGCACAACGGCAGCGCTTTGCGGCCGCGCGAAAATCAAGTTGATGGAATTGCGCGGGCGGGTTACGCTCCAACTTAGGCGGCGGCCAAAGTATTCGCCGGACAGTCCTACACGAGGCGCGCACGAGAGCCACATCGGAGGATTCCGTCATGAGCATCATCGGCCTTCGCGAGCAGACCGTCCACGGCGCGAAAAGCATCGCGGAGGCCCGCGCGCGCCATCGATGGAACATCCCGGCTGACTACAACGTCGCCGTCGATTGCCTCGATCGCCATACCGATCTGCGCGATAAACCCGCGCTCTACTACGAGGATGACGAGGGCCGCGTCGAGACCTACACCTTCGGCAAGATCGGCGAGCTTAGCCGGCGCTTTGCCAACGCGATGGCGGGGCTGGGAATCAAGCGGGGCGACGTGGTCGCGGTGCATCTGCCGCAGCGGCCCGAGACCGCGATCGCCCACATGGGGCTCTATCGTATCGGCGCGATTGCGCTGCCGATCTCCAAGCTGTTCGGCCCCGACGCGCTCAAGTACCGGCTCAACAACAGCGCGGCCAAGGCGATCCTGCTCGAGCCCGAGAGCGTCGAGAAGCTCGAGCCGATCCGCAAGGACGTTCCCGAACTGCGCCACGTGATCATCGCGGGCGGCAACAAGGGCGGCCTCGCCTTTGACGATCTCATCGCCAAGGGTTCCGATCAGTTCACGATGGGCCCGTCGCACGCCGAGGATCCGATCCTGCTGATGTACACCTCGGGCACCACCGGCGACCCCAAGGGCGTGCTGCACGTCGCGCGCTACGTGCTGGGGCACAATGGGATCGACTACTCGTACAATTTTCTGCGCGCGGGCGACCTTTACTACAGCGCGGCCGATTGGGCGTGGGCGGGCGGCCTGCTCGATGGCCTGCTCGCGATTTGGCCCTACGGAATCCCGGTGCTTGCCTATCGGAGCAAGGCGCGTTTCGATCCCGATGTCACGCTGAAGCTGCTCGAGAAGTACGGCGCGACGGTCGGGCTCTATCCGCCGACCGCGCTCAAATCATTGCGCGAGGTCAAGAACCCGCGCGAGAAGTATCGCGAGCTTCGCCTGCGATGCATCGTAAGTGGCGCCGAGCCGGTCAGCCCCGAGCTCTCGCGATGGGTCGACGAGCAGCTCAAGGTCGAATTCAACCAGGCCTTCGGCCAGACCGAGGCCAACTACTTCATCGGCAACTGCACGGCGCTCGAAAAGGCCAGCCTCGAGCCGCTCGGCAAGGCCTATCCGGGCCACGAGGTGGCCGTGGTCGATCCGCTAACCGGCATACCGGTTAAAAACGGCGAGACCGGGGAGATCGCGATTCGTATCGACGACCCGGTGGTGATGAAGGAGTACTGGAAGAACCCGGGCGCGATGGCGGAGAAGTTTGTCAACGGATGGTGCATCAGCGGCGACAACGGCCACATGGACGACCAGGGTTACATCTATTTCCAGGGCCGCTCCGACGACGTGATCAAGACCTCTGGCTACCGGGTCGGCCCGGCCGAGGTCGAGGCCAAGATAATCGAGCATTCGGCGGTCGCCTCGTGCGCCGTGGTGGGAGTACCGGACGAGCGGCGGGGCCAGTCGATCAAGGCGTTCATCAAGCTGCTGCCGGGCCATCAGCCCTCCCAGCAGATGATCGACGAGATCCAGAAACACGTGAAGACCCGGCTCGCGGCGCACGAGTACCCGCGCGAGTTCGAGTTCATGGACGAGTTTCCGGTGACGGTCACGGGCAAGATTCGGCGCCGCGACTTGCGCGAGCGCGAAATCCAGCGCCTGGCGATGCAGAAGAAGGGCCAATAGACAGGCCGGGCGGCCGCGGTTGATTGTGGATTCGTCCGCGGAGTTTGCTTCAAAACAGGCAACGCGGTAAGGAACCGGATCGCTTTATCTAATCGGCGAGAGGAGCACTATGGCAGCCACCAAACCGGTACATTTCAGCGAGCTTCTGAAGGACGCACCCAAGAACTGGGGCCGTTTCGGACCCAACGATGAAATCGGCGCGCTCAACTTCCTGACCAGCGCCGAGGTCCTGCGCGGCGTCCGCGCCGTCAAGCAGGGCAAGGTCTTCACGCTGGGCGTGCCGGTGGCGCGGCCGGGGGGCGACCCGCTCTATCCCTCGCGCTCGCAGCCGATTCGCACCAATGCGATGGACAAAGGCTTCTATATCGGCGGCAAGGCGCAGCCGTTCCCGGGCGGGATGGAATACGCCGACGACGTGATCACGATGTACCTCCAGGGCACCACCCAGTACGACGCGCTGGGCCACGTCTGGCACGGCGACACGATCTACAACGGCTACGACGCCAAGACCACGATAGGCAGCCTGGCGAAGTGCTCGATCCAGCCGATCGCCGAGCACGGCGTGGTCGGACGCGGCGTGCTGATCGACGCGGCGCGCTTCAAGGGCAAGGATAGCCTGGACGCGGGCGAGCGAATCACGCTCGATGATATGCTCGCGGCGGCCAAGAAGCAGAACTCGCCGATCGAGAAGCACGACATCATCATCATCCACACCGGATGGCTCAAGCGCTTCTATGACAAGGGCGTCGAGGGCATCTTCCCCAAGGGCGTGTTCAACGAACCGGGGCTGGGCTACAGCATCGAGCTGGCCAAGTGGTTCCACGAGATGGAGATCCCGTCGGTCGGCAGCGACACGATCGCCACCGAGCAGACCCATCATGAAGAGAGCGGCACGATGATCCCGCTGCACATGGCGCTGCTCCATTACCAGGGCGTGATCTTCAACGAAATCGACTGGACGCACGACCTCGCCGAGGACTGCGCCAAGGATGGCCAGTACACGTTCCTGTTCGTAGGCGCTCCGTTAAAGGTGGTCGGCGGGGCCGGTTCACCGGTCAACCCGATCGTAATAAAGTAGGACCATGAGCACAGCGAAAGATCCGCGCGGACTCGGCTCCCTTCGGGTCGTCGAATGCGGCCAGGGAGTGTCGGCCGCCTTTGGCGCGAAGATGATCGCCGACCTGGGCGCGGAAGTGATCAAGGTCGAGCCGCCGGGGGGCGATCTGACGCGCCGCCGCGGCCCGTTTCCGAACGACAAGCCCGATCCCGAAAAGAGCGGGCTGTTCGTTTACCTCAACACCAACAAGCGCGGCGTGACCGCCGACCTGGGCAAGCCCGAGGGACGCGAGTTGCTCGGGCGCCTGCTCGAGAAGGCCGACATCCTGATTCACAACGTGCCGCCGTACGAGCGGGCGAATCAGGGCCTCGACAGCGCGGCACTGTGCGCGAAGTACCCGGGACTGATCGTCGCGTCGATTTCGATGTACGGCGACCGCGGCCCGCGCGCCAACTGGCGCGGCTACGAACTGAACGCCTCGAACGCCGGCGGCTGGGCGTACCTCAGCCCCGGGGCGTCGCCCTACCCCGAGTTGCCGCCGCTGAAGCCCTTCGGCGCGCAGTGCGATTTCCAGGGCGGCGCGCACGCCGCGCTGACCTCGCTGGCGGCGATGCGCTACAAGCTGCGCACCGGCAAGGGCCAGGCGATCGACGTCTGCGAGCGGGAAGCGATCGCGGCGATGCTCGAGATGAATTTCATGCACTGGACCTACGCCGGGCGCGAGACCTCGCGTCTGGGCTCGCGCGCGCTCGGCCCGTGGTTCCTCGCCGATTGCCAGGATGGAAAAATCTTCGTCCTCGCGGTCGAAGAGCATCAGTGGCAGAACCTGGTCAAGCTGATGGGCAATCCCGAGTGGGCGAGCGAAGAGATCTTCAAGGACCGGATGTCGCGCGCGCAGAACATGGACGCGCTCAAGGCGCTGATGAGCGAGTGGATCTCGCAGTGGAAGGTCACCGACCTCTACAAGGCGGCGCAGGAGGCGCGAATCCCGTTCGCGCCAGTCAACACGATGCAGCAGATGTACGAAAGCGACCATCTGCAGGAGCGCAAATACTTCGTCGAGTTCGATCAGCCGGGGATGAGCAAGCTGATGCTGCCCGGCGCGCCGTCACAGTACGGCAAGATCAAGTGGTCACTGCGCCGGCCAGCGCCGCACCTCGGCCAGCATGACGAGGAAGTCTTCTGCGGCGAGTTCGGAGTGCCGCGCGATCGCCTGGCCAAGCTCAAACAGTCGGGCGTGGTTTGAGATCCGCGTGATCCGCGAGATCCAAATGTTCCGAAGCTGAGATGTTGCTGGAGAGTATGTTATGGCCGACTCACCTTTAAGCGGCGTGCGGGTTCTGGATTTCACCTGGGCGTGGGCGGGACCGTTCTGCACCCAGACCCTCGCGCACCTCGGCGCCGAGGTCATCCGAATCGAGACCACCGCGCGGCCGGCTTGTGTCACGCGGCTCATTCCGCCGTTCGCCGACAACCAGCCCGGACCCAACCGCGCCGGCTACTTCAACCAGTACAATCAGGGCAAGCGCAGCATCCTGCTGGATCTGCAGAAGCCCGAAGCGGTCAAGCTCGCCTATCAACTGGTCAAGCACTGCGACGTGGTGGCCGACAATTTCGCCGCCGGCGTGATCGACAAGCTCGGCTTCAGCTACGAGAAGCTGCGCGAGATCAAACCCGACATCATCCAGATCTCGATGTCCGGTTACGGGCAGCATGGTCCGTTCAAACGCTACGTCGGCTATGGGCCGCCGGCCTCCGCGCTCTCGGGCCAGTTTTGGCTGACCGGCTATCCGGGCGGAGATCCCTCGGAGATCGGCGTCTCGTATCCCGATCCCAACGCCGGCGTGATGGGCGCGTACGCGATCATCGCCGCCCTGCTCCATCGCGACCTCACCGGGGAGGGCCAGTTCATCGACCAGTCGCAATGGGAGGCGGTGCTGGTGCACATGGCGGAGGGGCTGCTCGAATGGGACATCAACCATCGCGAGCCCAAGCGCAACGGCAATCATGACCGCCTGATGGCGCCGCACGAGACTTACAAGAGCACCGGCAACGACGACCAGTGGGTTTCGATCGCGGTCGGCACCGAAGATGAATGGCGCGCGCTTTGCCAGGCAATCGGCCAGCCGGCGCTCGCCAACGACGCGCGCTTCAAGAGTGCCGAGCTGCGCAAGAACAACGAGGCCGCGCTCGACGCGATAGTCACCGCGTGGACTCGCGAGCGCGACAAATGGGAGGCCACCGAGACGCTCCAGCGCGCGGGCGTGGCCGCGTTTCCTTCGATGAGCAATCGCGACCTCGCCGAGGACAAGGTCCTGATGGAGCGCGGCTACCTGGTCCAGCTCGAGCATCCGGAAGTCGGCCGCCGCATCCATGCCGGCATCCCGTGGAAGATGTCGGGCACGCCGAGTGAGATCCAGCATGCGGCCCCGGTACGCGGCGCGGATACCGACGACGTATTCAAGACGCTGCTCGGCTTCTCGCAGCAGAAGATCGACGAGTTACGGCAGGCGGAAATCATCAAGTAGCGCAGTCAAAAAGCCATCGCCTCACCGCAGCTCGAGTTACCCGGCAAGGCGGCGCGCTACCTCGGCGCGCCGCCTTTGCTATAAAAGGACTGGCCGCGTGCGGCGCCCTCGAGCACCGCGCGCCGCGAGGTGCCTCGTGCCAGTTCGCCCGCTCGACGATATCCGGGTGCTCGATCTCACCCACTTCTACAACGGCCCGTATGGAACGCTGCTGCTCTCCTATCTCGGCGCCGACGTGATCAAGATTGAGCCGCCCGGCCATGGCGAAGGGATGCGCGCGTTGTACCGTGCGCCGGGGCGCGAAATCAGCATCGGGTTCGCGATCCTCAACGTCAACAAGCGCTCGCTAACGCTCAACCTCAAGAGCGGCGAGGGACGCGACCTTTTCAAGCGGATGGTCGCGCGCGCCGACGTCGTGGCCGAGAACTTCGCTTACGGCGCGATGGAAGGCTTCGGCCTTGGTTACGAGGTGCTGCGAGCGATCAACCCGCGGCTCATCTACGCGACCGGCAAGGGCTATGGACTCAGCGGACCGTATCGCGACCTCCCCGCCTTCGACCCCGTCGTGCAGGCGATGAGCGGCGTGCTGAGCACCACCGGCGAAGCCGACGGGCCGCCGATGAAGGCCGGGCCGGCCGTGGTCGACATGCTCGGCGGCGTCCATTTCGCCGCCGCGATTCTTGCCGCGCTGCGCAACCGCGATCGCACGGGCGAAGGGATGTTGGTCGAAGTCGCGCTGCAGGACGCGATCGTGCCCGCGCTGACCACGCATATCGGTGCGTATTACGGGATGGGTATCACCGAGACGCGCAACGGCAACAGCTCTCCCGGCGGCGTGATCGTGCCTTACAACGTGTACCCGGCAAGCGACGGGTACGTGCTGATCCTCGCCGGTGATAACCATCGATGGCGCCGACTGAGCGAGCTTGCCGGACGGCCAGAACTGGCCGAAAACCCGCGCTTCGCCACGATGAAGGCGCGCGCGGCAAACGTCGATGAGGTCGACGAGATCGTTTCAAGTTGGACGCGCGGGCATACGCGCGAGGCGCTGATGGCGACGCTCAACGGGGCGGACGTCTTCTGCGGCATCGTCAAGGAACTGCCCGAGGTGATGACCGATCCGCATCTGCACGCGCGCGGGATGCTGCGCGAGATCGACGACCCGCGCCTGGGACGCATCACGATGTGGACGTCGCCGTTGCGGATGAACGCGGAGGCGCCGGTGCCGCAATCTTTTGCGCCGGCGCTGGGGGCCGACAGCGATGAGTTCCTGCGCACGGAACTCGGCCTCGACCCAGCCGCGATCGCCTCGCTGCGCGAGCGCAAAGTCATCTAGCGCATCAATTCGTGCCGCGCGCGGCTAGAACGGCGCAGCGGCCGGCTGCAACGGATGCGCGCGGAAGAACTCGAGCATCGCCGGCGTCCATTCCGCGGGCCATCGTTCGTGATGATGCATGCCGAGGAACCAACCCGACGGGTTGCGCAGCAGCGCCAGTCCTCCATTCGGATCGGTGCCGCAGTTGTCCATGCACGCGTCCACTCGTTTGCCGGACGAGTCAACGATCACGTCTTCGACGCTGCTTCCAGCGGCGCGCAATTCCTTCGCCAGCTTCTCGTCGTTGGGGCAGATGCCCGCGATGTCGCAGGCGTTGTGCACGTTCATCACGGGCACGCGCGGATTGTAGATTCGCACTTCGGCGTTGTTCGCGGGCGCACCGCCGACCGGCTTCTGACGGCATGGATCGTTTAGCGCGCCGAATGGATCCGGCCCCGAATAAACCGCCACTGCCGCGACGTTGGGACGGTTGAGCGCGTAGAGCAGGCCCATCGCCGCGCCGTTGGACCATCCGGTGACATAGATGTGCCGGGTGTCGACTTTGCCGGTGCGCGCCGCCTCTGCGATGAAGTGATCGATCGTTGCCGCATCCACGTTTTCCGGATAGACGGTCTTGCCGATCTTCACGTCGCCCGTCGGACTGAGCTGGCGATACCAGTTGTCCCATCCCATCCCGCGATTGTCGGGCCATTGATAATAGTGAGTGGTGTTTCGGCCCTGCGGCGCGAGCACGATAAAGCCGGAGCCGGCGGGGCCGCCGCCCAGTGAAGACGTGCGCTGGAGATCGAGCAGATTGGTATGCGTGATCGTCCATGTCCCGAACAGCGACGGATGCAGGTAAACCAGCAGCGCAAGCCTGCGGCCGGGCTTCGCCGGCGCAGGTTCGTGAAGACAGGCGTAACGATCGGTGCCTTCGCCGTCCTTCCACGGTCCCAGCAACTCTCCGCTTCCACAGGTTGGTTTGACTGCCCCAAGCATCGTGGCGGGCGGATTTCCAAACGGACCGCAGATGCCAGCGGGGCTCTGCGCGACCGCGCGCCCGCATGTGGCAACGGCAAGTGTCAGCGCTGTGCATGACACCAGCGCCGTGGCCGCCGCTAAGGAGATGCGCACGCTAGAGCATGATCACGGCGCCGCCGATGATGATCAACGCGCCACCGGCAACGGTTTTGAGGTCGGGAATGTCGCGGAAAAACGCGAATGCCACCACCTGGGAGACCACAAAAAGCACCGCGACGTAAACGCCCATCAGCCGCCCGAAGTCCAGCCGGCCCTGGTTGACCACGACGCCGTAGACGAACAGCGTGAGTGCGCCGGCGGCAAGGAATATCGGCCGCTCCCGCAGGCCCATCCTGGTGAGCGCGTCGCCGGCCATCTCAAGGAACGCCGCCGCCAGCAGTGCGATCGCAGTCCGTATCAGCATCTTTTCCGCCTCGTCGTATCGCCTCGTTCAAGTTGCCCGATGTTACCATAGCCGGTCGTTTGCCGGCACGACGCCCCCGCGCGCCGCGGCGCTATTCGCGCGCGACCTTGACCAAAGCGTCGCCGTCGAGCCGCCACACCGTCCATTCATCCTTCGCGACCGCGCCGCGCGCGCGGTAGAATTCGTGCGCCGGGTGGTTCCAATCGAGCACCGCCCATTCCATCCGCGCCCATCCGCGCTCGAGCACCAGTTGCGCCATGCGCTGGAACAGCGCCTTGCCCACGCCACGGCCGCGAAAACGCTCCGGCACAAAAAAGTCCTCGAGGTAGAGTCCCGGGCGGCCGCTCCAGGTGCTGTAGTTGCGAAAAAAAAGCGCGAAGCCGGCGGACTCGCCTTCATGCTCGGCGATGAGGCATTCGAACGGAGGCTGCGGCTGCTCCATCTGCGAGCGGATGAGCGCGGGCGTCGCGGCAACGGCGCCGGATTCGTGCTCGTACTCGGCGAGACCGCGGATGAAGTGCAGGATCAGTTCGGCGTCCGCCGGCGTGGCGAACCGGATCGTCGGTTTCATTATGAACGCCGGATGCCGTACACCGAGCGCATCACGCCGAACAGCTCGGCCTGCCCTTCCAGCTTTTCGCCGATGCGCATCGCGACACGGATCGAAGCGGCGTTGTCCGGATGAATCAGGCTGATGATGTGCTCCAGCTTGAGGACGGAGAAAGCGTACTCCAGCGCCGCCTTGGCGCCCTCGGTGGCGAAGCCGTTGCCCCATCGCTCGCGCGCGAGCGTCCACGCAACCTCCAGCCCGGGCCAACCCTCGGGATTGAGCAGCCCGATTCGCCCGACGAACTTGCCCGTCGCCTTCTCCTCGATCGCCCACAACCCATAGCCGCGCAACTCCCAATGGCCGAGGTAGGAGGCCATCGCGAGCCACGTCTCGGCGCGAGACTTGGGCTTGCCGTCGCCGAGAAACTTCATCACCTCGGGGTCGGCGTGGAGCGCCGCGAGCGCGTCGAAATCGCCTTGCCGGAATTGCCGCAGCAGCAGCCGCCCGGTTTCGAGGGTGGGAATCGAGATCATCGCCGCACCATTCACCTAAAGTAATACTTTAGCTTCGATTATAGCCCGCCTCCGCTCAACGACCGCGGTAGCGGCCCGCGCGTTTCTCCTTGAACGCCGCCATCGCCTCGCTCATGTCGTCGCTCGCCAGACACGACAGTCCCAAGTAGCCGTCTGCGTAGGTGATATCGCCGAGGCGGCCGTTGCCCAGCGCCTTGAAGAACTCCTTGGTCCGCCGCAGCGCCATCGGCGGTTTGCTCACCAGCTTGCCCGCGAACTCCAGCGCCGCCGCGCTGAGGCGCTCGGCCGGCACTACCTGGTTGACCAGCCCGATCTTGAGCGCCTCCTCCGCGCTCACCTCGTCGCAGGTCATGATCATCTCCTTCGCCTTGCTCATCCCGACGAGATTGATGAGGCGCGTGACCGAGCCCCACATGTAAGGCACGCCCAGCCCGACTTCCGGAATCCAGATGCGCGCGCCGGCCGCCGCGATGCGAAAGTCGCACGCCATCGCGAGCGACAGTCCGCCGCCGATCGCAAACCCATTGACCGCCGCGATCGTCACCTGGTCAAGGCGCTCCCAGTCCTCCATCAAACGCCATCCGGTCCGCGCCGCGCGCAGCCGCCCAGCGTCGGTCTGCGCGCTCTGCGCCTTCGCGCCCGCATTCGCCGTGAGTCCGCCGATATCGGCGCCGGCGCAAAACGAACGTCCCTTGCCGGTCAGGATCACGACGCGCGATTCCTCGTCGTCGCGAAACTCCGCTGCGACTTCGAGCATCTCGGTCAGCAGCTTGCCGTTTATCGGATTGAGCTTCTCGGGCCGGTTGAAATGGACGGTCGCCACTGCGCCCGCACGCTCGACCATGAAATTTTCGTAAGCCATCAAGGTCTCCCTGGTTCGTGTTTTTATTCCTTACCCCAGACGCGCTTTGCGACTTCGACGACCAGCCGGAGCTTGCGCCACTCGTCGTCGATCGAAAGCAGGTTGCCGCCAACAGTGCTGGCGAAGCCGCATTGCGGGCTTAGCGCGAGCCGCTCCAGCGGCACATGGCGCGCGGCCTCGTCGATACGCCGGCGGAGCGCCTCGGTGTCTTCGAGCACCGGCGTCTTGGTGCTGACGAGGCCTAGCACCACGGTCTTGTCCTTCGCCATGAAGCGCAACGGCGCAAAGTCCCCCGCGCGCGGCGTGTCGTACTCGAGAAAGAACGCGTCTACCTTGACCTCGTTGAACAGCCGCTCGGCCACCGCCTCGTAACTTCCCGCGGCCATCCATCGCGAGCGCAGGTTGCCACGGCACAGATGCATCCCGACCGTCATCCCGGGCGGCCGCGCACTTAGCACGTCGTTGACCGCGTTGATGTACATCGTGACCAGAGCGTCGGGATCCTCGCCGATTGCACGCGCGCGTTCGCGCACCGCGGGATCGCAGAGCATCGCGAGCGGCACCTCGTCGATCTGCAAATACCGCGCACCCGCGCGGCCCAACTCCGCAAGCTCTTCGTGGTAAACGCGCAGCAGGTCGGCCCAGAAGCCCGCGACATCGGGATAGACGGCCGGGTCGGCGCAGGCCTTGCCGCGGAAAAAATGCATGAAGCTCGGCGCCGGCATCGTCACCTTCGGCACGCGCTCTGTGTGGCGGCGGACGAACTCGAACTCGCCGACCGCGATCGGACGGCTGCGGCGGATTTTCGAGACCGCGTAGCAGGTATCGAACGGATAGCTGTTGCCGGCGGCGTCGTGGAACTCGAACATCGAGCGCGCCTCGCCGAAGCCCTCGACCGCCTTCACCAGGCCGAAGGCCCACGAGCCGCGCCGGAACTCGCCGTCGCTGATCGTCGCGAGGCCTGTCTCCTCCTGCATCCGAATGGCCTCGACGATGTTGCGGTCCTCGACCTCGCGATAGGCGGCGTCGTTCATCTGGCCGGCAGCGTGAGCCTTGAACGCGTCGCGCAACTCGCGCGGACGAAGCAGGCTGCCGATATGCTCGGCGCGATGGGGCAGTTTCAATTTCGATGCGTCAGCCATCAAATTGTATCCTCGTTTCCCCACGTAGGCGGGCGCGACTCAGCACGCGGGGCGGCGCACGATCACCGGATCGATCTTGCGCGGCACCAACTGCCCGCAGCCCAACTCGGCATTGAGCCGACCGTTCTCGACAATCACGTTCCCGCGCAGTATCGTCATCGACGGCCAGCCCTTCACTTCCCATCCCTCCCACGGACTGTAGTCGGCGACGTGAAAGTCTTCGCGCACGAGGCGCCGCGAGACCGACGGATCGATGAGGCAGAGGTCGGCGTCGCTGCCGGGCGCGATTACGCCCTTGCGCGGATACAACCCCATGATGCGCGCGGCGTTGGTCGAGGTCACGTCGGCGAAGCGCTCCAGCGACATCCCGCGCTTGACCACGCCCTCGGTGTAGACGATTCCCATCCGCGCCTCCGCGCCCAGGTTGCCGCCGGTTACGTCGTCGATACGGTTGCCCTCGAGCTTCACTTCGAGCGAGGTCGGGTACTCGTCGGTGGCGGTGGTCGAGACGCCGTCGCGCACCAGTCCCTCCCACAGCGCGGCCTGGTCCTCGGCAAACTTGAGCGAGGGATAGGTGTGGTAGCAAAAGCCGCGCGGCTTGCGATAGTCGTCGGCGTTGAAGCAGGCGTAGTGATGCAGGGTCTCGGCGTAGATCGGAAGGCGATGGGCGCGCGCCTCGACCACTGCCTCGACGCCCTCGCGCGCGGAGGTGTGGACGAAGTAGATCGCAGCGCCGGTGGCGGCAGCGAGCTGGATAGTGTGGTTGAAGGAGAGCTGCTCGGAGAGCTTGGTGTGCACCAGCGCGAGGTTGACGCCGTCGGTGCGGCCCTCCTCGATGAAGCGTTCGTAGTTGAACTGCACGAGATCGTGATCCTCGGCATGGACCGTCATCAGGCCGCCGCCGTGCGCGATCTTTTCCATCGCGAGCTGCATGCGCCCGTAGTCGAGCCGAAACGGCAGGCGCTTGGGATGCGGCGGCAGGATTTCGGCGGTGAAGACCTTGAAGGTCGGGAAGCCGTCGCGGATCGCGTCGCCGATCTGATCGAAAATCTTTAGCGGCAGTGCGCCCCCGAGCGCGAGATGAAACGAGTAGTCAACGTACGCTTTGCCCTTCCATCGCTCGGCGCGGCGTGCGAGCGCGGTCGGGATGTCGGTTGCGGGATGAACGAAGCAGAAATCGATATGCGTGGTGGTGCCGCCGAACGCCATCCCGACCGTGTCCTCTTCGGGGCCGAGCGTGAACAGCCGCCCCTCGGGACGCATCCCGATGAGGCTTGCGAGATGGGCGTGCGGCTCGATTCCACCGGGCACGACGATCTTGCCTTTAGCTTCGACGATGCGGCCGGCGACGGCGCGTTGGTCGGGCAGGCCCACCGAGACGATCTTTTCGCCCACGACCGCGACGTCCCACTGGCCGACTCCCTGCGGCGTCACGACCTGGCCTCCACGAATAATCAAGTCGAACATGGCGTCCTCACAGTATGCATCGGCATGCAGGCAAACGAAGAAGATTCCTCGCGCCATAATCGTCCCGGCGGCGGCGCTGTTGCAAGGCGATTGCGGCGGTCAAAGCCGCGCAAGTATTATCTGCCGGCTTGGTTGCGGGCACCGCCATTGATGATAGCGTTGTTAGAGGGACACGGACGCAAATCTGAATTGAGGTTCCTAATCGAGAGATGTTTTTTCAATGCCGCTGTACGCGATAGTCATTCTCGCCACGATCTCAGTCGCGGTGCTCGCCTTCGTGCTGAGCCGCATCATGATGCGCCGGCAGCGCGCCTCGACGCCGCCCGGCGTCTACGAGGACGAACCGCGCATCGATGAGGAAGGCCACAGCATCCGCGACGCGCTGCGCTTCATGATCGGGCCGTTCCCGCTCTCGGTCGCGCTCCACGTGCTCCTGCTGCTCATCCTGATCGCCACAATCAAGGTGCAGAACGCCCGCGATCTCCTGATGGTCACGTTGCAGCAGGTGGGCGGCGGCGGCGGCTCGAAGCACGACGAGATGCGCGACGTCGACATGCCGGACCTGACCATGCCCGAAACGATGCCGCAGATGGTGGTGCCGAAAGTCGCTCCCGAGATCTCGCGCACCACGGTGCAGCCAACCCGCACCTACGTGCGCGACGTGTCCGCCGGTGGAATCGGGACGGGCGGCGGTAACGGGATTGGCTCGGGTTCGGGACCTGGGATGGGCACCGGCTTCGGCGGCTTCATCGGTGAGCTCCGGCGCAAGGGGCTCGATATCGTGTTGGTGATCGACGACACCGGCACGATGGACCTGATCATCAACGACGTGCGCGATCGGATGGACGAACTGGTTATGGCGATCCATCGCCTGGTCCCGATCGCGCGGGTCGGAATCGTGGTGTTCGGCGGCCGCAACGAACGGGTAGACATCGAGCCGCTGACCATTTCGAGCCATCGGCTGGAGACCTTTCTGACCGGCGTAACCGGCAAGGGAAAAGGCGGATCGCAGGGCGACGTTTACGCGGCGTGCGTGACCGCGGTCAACCAGATGAACTGGAAGCCCTACGCCAAGAAGGTGATCGTACTGGTGGGCGATTCTCCGCCGCGGTTTGAGGACTACGGACCGCTGCTCTCGCTGATCGCGAAGTTCCGCACCCAGGACGGCACCTTCAACACCATCGACGTCTCGGCCGAGGAGCACGAGCGCTACGAACGCGAGTTCTGGCTCAAGACCCACAATGGACGGCCGCCGGGGGAGTCGATCTCGCCGCTGGCCGAGTTTTACCAGGACACGCGCGAGACCTATAAGATGCTCGCCGCGGCGGGTGGCGGCGGGATGCGTCCGCTGACCCAGAACGTGCATATCAATGAGCAGGTGCTGATCCTTGCGCTGGGCGCGCAATGGCAGGGCAATCTGGCCGCCTTCGGCCGCCAGATAACCGAAAACGAACAATGATCGGCATGATCGGTTCGAGGATCGGTCTTATCCGTTCTACCGGTTCGCGCCGCAGAAAACTGTTACTGGCGGCCGGATGCCTGGCGGCGGCGATCGCGTTGGGCCTCGCGCTGCCGCGCGGCGCGGCGGCGCAGGCGCTATCGCACGCGCAACTCCAAACGCTCAACGACAAGCTCTCGACCGAATTCGGCTACTACCTCGGCGCCGAAGAGGAACGGCATGCTGACGGCAAATCCTACATCGACCTGAGCCAGCGCTTCGAATACATGCCGAGCCGCGGGCGCGGCGGCGGAATCATCGTTCACGCCAAGTGCGCTGGCGCCGAATATGTGCCCAACAAGGGCGAGATGACCAAGGGTATCGCGACCGGCAAAATCAAGTACCTGCTTTTCACTTACGCGCTCCATAACGGAGAATGGACCGAGATCGGCAAGCCGCAATGGCAGACGCAATCGCTCGGACGCGCCGCCGCCGAGCGCATGACCGAAGCAGCCGCGCGCGACGAGGCCGCCGAAGCCGCCGCGCGCGAGCGCGAACTTCGGGGCACGCCGGTCGCAACTCCAGCCGCGCATACCCCGGCGAGCGCGCCGGCGGCATCCGCTGGCAACCCACCCGCGCTGCATCAGTAACAGGCCCCGCTGCGCGCCACTCTTGGTGTCATCCTGAGCGAGCGTTGCGCGAGTCGAAGGATCTCGCGCGGAGGACCGCGCGAGATCCTTCGACTCCGCTCGCAGACTCGCTTCGCTCAGGATGACCCAAAGAGGAGCTTCGGTTCAGGAAGACAGCGTCGGCCTGATTCGTCGAACCGATTTTACCGTGAACAACTTCTTACGGACTGTAAACTTCGCAGGGGCCGATCACGTCGAAGCCGCTGGAGGCGTTGAAGCCGAAGCCCCCGACCATAAGCACGCGCCCGTCGCTCATCAGCGTGGCGGTGAAGAACTCGCGTGCGATATGCATATTGCCCGTGTCCATGAAGCGGTCACCCGCCGGATCGAAAAGTTCCGCCGCGGCGGTGACGCCGCTGGCGCCGCTGAAACCGCCGGCGATCAGTACCCGCCCATCATTGAGCAAGGTAGCCGTGCCGCTGTCATGCGCGCTCATCATCCGCCCGACGGTGCGAAACGTTCCGCTGCCCGGGTTATAGAGCTCCGCGCTCTCGAGCGCGTGGCCGTTGTTGTCCTCGCCGCCGGCGAGCAGGACCTGGCCGTCGCGCAGCAGGGTCGCGGTGTGATGCTTGCGTGCGACTCGCATGCTGCCGGTCGAATGGAACCTGCCGGTCGACGGATTGTAAATCTCCGCACTGCTGAGCGCGATGTCGAAGCCGTCCTCGTCGATCCGCTCGCCGCCCGCGATCAATACGTCGCCATTGGGCAGCGCGGTCGCCGTATGGCCGTAGCGGCCGACGCCCATGCTGCCGGTGGGAACGAACGACGCCATCGCCGGGTCATACACTTCGGCGCGGGTAAGCGCGTAGCCCTTGGCGTCCTCGCCGCCCGCGATGAGCACCTTGCCGTTGCTCATCAGGGTCGCGCTGTGCAATTCGCGCCCGGTAACCATCGAACCCGTGAGCGAAAACAAGCCGCTCGCCGGATCGTAGAGTTCGGCGCTGGCGAGCAGGACCGAGAAGCCGCCCTCGTTGACCTCCTCGCCGCCGGCCACCAGCACTTTGCCGTTGGGCAGGAGCGTCGCGGTATGGGCGTCGCGCCGCGTGGTCAGCCGTCCGGTTTCGCCAAATTCACCCTTTTGCGGGTCGTATAGCTGGCAGTCGATAAGCCACCCCACCCCACCGCTGCCGTAGCCGCCGGCGACCAGCACTTTGCCGTTGGGCAGCAGGGTGGCGGTATGGTACTGGCGGGCGGGGTCGATCTCCCCGGTAAGGCTGAAGGTTCCGGCGCGGGCCGGCACCGACGCTGCCGCTACTGCCAGCGCGGCGAGCAGGGCTATCGCCATTTTTCCGATCCTGATTCTTCCGATCACGATTCCTCGATCTTCATTACTTTCGCCGGTCCCTCGACCGAGTTTGCTGATTGAAGCCCATCCGCCTCGGTCGTGCCGGCGGACAAATTCCCGACTTCCGTACTGGCTGCGGGCGGAGTCACGGATGCGCCGAGTTACCAAACTGGCCGCGCTCTACGCAAGACGACCGCCCGCGCCATCCAGGCTTCGGAGGCTACCGTAAGACGAGAACGCGGCAAACCAGCCCCGCTGTTCCTTAACGCGAATGCCGCTAGATAAGTGTTTGCGCTTGCAACATTGCAGAGCCCGTTATATTGCTTGCGACGCCACGCCATTGCGCTGCCTGCAAACGCCACGCGGCGCGCAGGATAAAAGCTCCGATGGCGTAGGCGATTGACGCGGGGCCGGCGGCTTTGGTACACGCACGCGGGCGTTGAAGACCTCGGACGGGGGAAATCCGGGGCCACAGTTGGGGAAGAAAGCATGCGAGTGAAGTTTTGTGTGGCAGCGTTGACGCTGCTGCTTCTGGGCGCCTGCCTGAGCGGCCCGACTTCGGCGGCGCCGTTTGCCGTCATGCCGGCGTGGCTCGGTACGCCACACGACATGGTCTTCAGCATCGCTAAGCGTGGCGAGCAAACCTGGGTCGTCGGCAGTTTTGGCATCCTGGTCAAGCGCACACCTCAATCGCCCTGGAAGCTCATTTCCGATACCGGCGGCATGGCGATGCTCGGGATCGCTTTTGCACCTAGCGGCGATGGGGTCGCGGTCGGCCAGGCGGGCAGCCTGTACGAAGTGCCCGCGAATTACGACACCTGGACACGCCACGACGTCGGCACGACAGAGCGCCTCTTCGCGGTGGCCGCGAGCTCCAAGGGCGAGTTCGTCGTAGCGGGCTCCTTCGGCACCATCCTCGATCGCCCGGCCGGTTCGAAACAATGGCGTCAAGTGAACACAACCTGGAACGGCGGAACGACGCCCCATCTGTATAGCGTGGTATTTGCCGACGACACGACTGCATACGTGGTCGGCGAGGACGAGACCGTAGTGACCGTAAAAAACGGCGTCGCGACTGAGATTCGCGACCTCGGACAGATGGGCAAGCCCAAAGTGCCCGCAGGCGCCACTCCGATGCAGGAGGCGGCCGCGGCTGCCGGTATAAGCGGCGCGGGTCCGGTGGAGCCCGCATTCTTCACCATGGTCAAATGCGGCGGCGCGCTCTACGCGTCGGGGCAACAAGGCTTACTCGCGGTAAAACAGGGCAATGCCGACTGGCAAATCCAAACCGTTCCCGGCAAGCCCGACTTTTTCGGTTTGGCCTGCACGCAGGATGGTGAACTGGTTGGAACCAGCGCCGGCTTTCTGATGGTTGGTAAGCATCAAAGCAGCGGATGGACGTGGCAGGAAAGGCCCGTCGTCCCGGTCAGGCTAGACTGGATAGCGTCAGCCATGCCGGTCGGCCCCGACGCCCTGCTATTGGCCGGACCCGCTGCCGTTTGGGAGGGACAACTCAATGGCAGTCGGTGAAAGAACCGCTCATTTTCTGATTCGCTACCGCTGGCATTACATCATCCTGTCCGGTCTTATAACCGTGCTCGCCATAATCGGCAGCACGCGGATGGAGTTCAGGACCTCCTTCTCGGACCTCTTGCCCGAGCACAGCACCGTCATCGACACCTTCAAGCAGTACTCCCAGTTCTCCACCCCGATTAACGTCGAGATCCTGATCAAGGTCAAAAAGGGCACCATCTATACCCCGGACACCCTCGCCCGTATCTGGCGTCTGACCCGGGCCATCGACCTCATCCCAAGCATCGACCACGTTACCATCACCTCCATCGCCTCGAGCAAGGTGCGCGTGACGCGTGCGACCCCGGAGGGCGCCGAGTCGGTGCCCGTGATGCCCGACCTGCCGCCCAAGGATGAGGCGGGTGCGCTGGCGGTGCGCGACCGCGCGCGCATCGCGCCAGGCGTGACCAACATCCTGGTCTCGCCCGACGAAAAGGCGGCGATGCTCTCGGCCGGCTTCCACGAAAACGGCATCGATTTCATGCAGGTGTGGAACCGGGTTCACGAGATGCTGGCCAAAGAGGCCTCGCCCAACGTCGAGTTTTATCCGGCGGGCCGGGTCATGCTGATCGGCTGGGTCTATTATTACGGCGAGCAGGCGGCCTGGATCTTCCTGCTCTCCTTCGCGCTCATCACCATCGCGCACGTCGACTACATGCGGAGCTTGGCCGGCGCGGCGACGCCGCTAATCGCCTGCGCGCTGTCAGCCATGTGGGGCGTCGGCGCGGGGGGTTGGATGGGGCTCAACCTGGAGCCGCTGACCCTGGTGGTGCCGGTCTTGCTGATCGCACGCGCGCTCAGTCACTCGCTGCAGATGACGCGGCGGTACTATGAAATTCTCTACGAGGTCAAAGACAAGAACCTGGCGGCCGGAGGTGCGCTGGCCTCGATGTTCGCGCCGGCCTGCCTCGGCATCATGTGCGACGTCGCCGGCCTGTACATGACCATCCTGGCGCCAATCCCGATCGTCCAGAAACTCGGCGTGCTGTGCGGAACCTGGTCGTTGCTGCTGATCCCGTCGGTCGTGATGCTGACGCCGTGCCTGCTCGCGGTGCTGCCGCCGCCCAAGGACGTGAGCGTATTCATTACTCACGAGGTGCGCTCGATCAGCACTCACCTTATCGAGCCCGTGCAGGCAGTGGTGGCCAAGCTGGTCGAACCGGGATGGCGCTTTGCGACGCTCGGCGTGCTGATCGTTCTCGGGGCGATCGTGCTTCATCTCTCCTCGCTGCGCGCGATCGGCAACACCACGGTTGGCAGCCCGCTACTGTGGCCCAACAGCGAGTTCAACGTCGCGGAGGCCGAAATCAACAAGAACCTCGCCGGCACGGTGACGCTCAACGTGGTCTGGGAGGGCAAGGTCGAGCACGCACTCAAGTATCCCGAGACATTTCAGTCGATGCAGGATTTCCAGCACAACATCGAGGCGATGCACGGGGCGTATGGGACGCTGTCGATCTCGGATTACCTGCGCGCCACCAACCGGCTGATTCGCGGCGGCGATCCGGGCTGGCTGCCGGTTGATCTCAAGGAAAGGGAAGTCGCCAACGATCTATTCTGGACCTTGACCGGCCACAGCCTGGAGGACGTGGCCATACTCGCCACCGCCAACATGCAAAGCGGCGACGTGATCCTGTGGTACAAGGATTTGCGTAGTACGACGGTCAACGCGGCGATGGCGGCCGTGCAAAAAGCGCTGGAGCCGATTCTGCGCGAACCCTCCAAGGTCTATCACATCAGGATGGCGGCCGGCTCGGTCGCTTTGCAGTACGCGATGGACCAGGTGGTCGTCCAGTCCAACTGGCGCATTCTCGTCTACCTGCTCGCCGCGATCTTCGTCATGTGCGTTGTTACCTACTCCTCCGCAGTGGCCGCGCTGATGCTGCTGGTGCCGCTGGCCTTTGCGCAGTTCTCGACCGACGCGGTGATGTACATGCGCGGGCTGGGCCTCGACGTCAACACGCTGCCGGTGGTCGCGGTCGGATTGGGCGTCGGCATCGACTACGGCATCTACCTGATCAGCCGCATGTGCGACGAATTTCAGCGCGTCGGCGACGGCGACGTGCAGGGTGCCGTGATGCGCGCCATCCTGACCACCGGCGAAGCGACCTTCTTCGTCGCCTTCACGATGATCGCCGGCGTGTTGCCGTGGTACTTCTTCTCCAACCTGGCATTCCTGGCCGACATGGGCTGGATGCTGGCGTGGGTCATGCTCTTCAACTGTATATTGGCGATGGTGGTGCTGCCGATCGAAGTGGTGTTTGTCAAACCCAAGTTCCTCGGCAGGGTGAAGCTGATGAGTCACTGAGACGGGGACGTTACGCGAGGGCGCGCGCAATCGGGGTTGACGCGCGCCCATGACTTCGCCGATAGTCGTGCCGACGCGATTGTTAGCGAACGAGGGACAGAGATGGGCTCGACCGGGGACAGGGCTGCATCACTGATGCTTGAGGGGCGCGAAGCCGGCGCCTGGGGACGGGCGGCTTCGAGCACATCGTGCGGCCTGCCGCTGCCGTCTAATTCGATCACTAACGAACTTCTAAAGCGGACCGCTGTTGAGGCGGTTCGGTCGGCCGGCGTTCGTGACGGAACTAGCATTAATTTGCCTACTGATGCTTATGATGTCTGTCTTGGGAGAGTGTTTACAAAACCACGGTTTTTAGAGCGAATTGGGACGATAGGGCATTGATTAAACCCGTTCATCTGTGCACCCTTGGGGACGGGAAGGGCTAGGCGGCTCGGGGCCTCCGCGGGGAAATTCGTACGGGGGCCGCGAGCAAGTTTGGAGGAGCGCCATTTCTGGAGGCGCGCTAATGGAGGAGGAGCGAATGAAGAAGCCTGACAGGTTAAAGTTCGGAGCCGTTATGGGGATAGCGGTAGCATTAGTCTTCTATGCAGGCACCGGAGCCTGGGCACAGCTCGACACGGATGTCCCACTCGGCCACATCAAGATACAGACCGCGCTCGAGACCGACTGGGGTGTCCACACCGCAGGTAAGGATAACCGCAACAACAACAATAACAACATTCCCGGCAGCGGACAGGGATTCTCCACCAATGGCAACGACCTGCAGGCGGCCGTCGGCAGGATCGACCCGACCATCACCTTCCGCACGCGCGATGATATCGCCGAGGCGATGGGTCTCGACAACGCAGACGTTTATCTCCACTTCCGCTACTGGGCGGACGCCGAGCAGTTCATCAATGGCCCGAGCATCTACGAGGTCGGACAAGGCGCTTACCTGACACCCGGCAGCGCGCGTTACCCCGGCGATGCGTGGTCGGCCCGCGTCAGCGAGCACGAGTACGAGGCTGAAGCTAACGAGGCCTATATCGATTTGCGCAAAGGGCCGTTTGCGTTGCGCCTGGGCAAGCAGCAGGTGGTCTACGGCGAGGAACTGGGCGTGCAGACGCTGGACCAGGTCGATTCGCTCGACTTCACCAAATTCCAGACGTTCGAAATCGGCGCGCTGGAGTATTCCGACGTGCGCATCGGTGAATGGACCGCCAAGGGGTCCTACCAGCTTCCTGATTTCTCGGAAGTGGGAATCAACAACTCGCTTATTACCGGCTTCGTCAGCCCCGACTTCCAGCCCGACTATTTCGCCGCGATCGGCTCGCAGCTAAACGACGAACCGGCAGCCGAGCCAATCGGCGACTACGGCAATCTGCGCAAGGCGCGCAACAAGATCGTGTATGGAGCCGTAGCCTCGACGACTGTTTATGGCGTTGACCTGACCGCCAACTTTTACGCCACGCCTGACCACGTTGGATGGTTCGCGTTAGCGCCGTCCAAGTTTGATGGCTTACCGGCCGGCTTTAAACCGGATCCCTTTGCAGGACAGGACTTTCTTGGTCCTGCGGTTGGACCTGTGGATCTCCTCCTCCAGCGGCGCTTCTCGCGGGATTTCATCTACGGCGGGTCCGCCTCTTATACAATTCCGACTCTCGATTTTCCTGGCGCGGACATACTCAACGGCGACATCTTCCACTACTCTGTCGCCTATACTCCGCACAAGACGTTCTGGACCGCAGCAAGCATCGCTTCCCCCCAACGTGGTCAAGCCGACGCGAATCGGCGAGATCAACATGACCCTCGACGGCGAAAGATACATTCGCTGGAGCCAGAAGTTCCCTTCGATGTATCTGCTGGGCGAGTACAACTACAAGAGCCGCAGTACGGTCATAAGCGATATTTACGAGCCGGCACTGGGCCACAAGGGAGAACAGGTCGTCGTGCTATCGCTCACCCAGTTTTTCCCCAACAACATCTGGGGCACCAGCATCGAGGCAGTTTGCGACACCAACGTAGGCGGCAACTGGTTCATGCAACCATCGGTCACCTACAAGCCGACTTCGAACCAGGAGTACGACGTGTACTGGAACTTCTTTGAAGGCACGAACATCAACCCGGGGGTCGCCAGCAACCCGTTCCGCACCGGTTCCAAACTCGGCTCTTTCGACTGGGCGGACGCGATTTATTTCCGCGCCGTTTACAAGATGTAGTGACGAATAGAGGGACGAGCCGGATCGGAACAAAAGCAGTCTGGGGACTGTTTACAGTATGCCGCACCCCCCCGAAAGGGGGGTGCCTACTGTTCCGGGAGTGATTTGTGAGATGTCGAAACCCCGGCCCCGGCCCGCTCTTGCAAGAGTCCAGAACTAATGCCAGATATTAGGGGACAACGCTTGGTCGGATCCCCCCGAAAAAGGAGCGTAAGGCATGCGTTTATTGAAGTACACTGAGGGATGGACGCGGCGCCACTTCCTCGAGCAAGTCGGCAAAGGCGTTCTCGCTGCTGGCGTGTTAAATCCTTTGATGGATGTAATAGGGCGTAACGGCTCACTAGAGGCCGCCTACCCGCCCGAGCTGCTTTCCATCGAGGCCTACACCAAGGGCAAGCTGAAACCGGGGGATGTCCTCAACTCCGAGAACGTCGATATCGTCAAAGACCTGCTCGATCCGGGCGCCTATTACCAGATCAAACATGACGGGCGGCTCGTCGATATCGCCCCGACCGAGACGGACGTGACCAAGCTGACTCCGACGCCATTTTTGCAGGCTACCTTGGCCAACAAGGGCAAGCACAAGATCTTCCCGGATGGCAATTGCTACACGCTGGACGGCAAGGACTGGATCGGCGGCAACCCTTTTCCTGAGCCGCAGTCGGCCCAGGAAGTGTTGATGGCGAACTCGCTCAGCTGGGGCAAGCACGATACGCAGGCTCACCCCGTGCTCGACTGGGATACCGAT
This sequence comes from uncultured delta proteobacterium, assembly GCA_963810495.1. Taxonomy (GTDB): domain Bacteria; phylum Desulfobacterota; class Binatia; order Binatales; family Binataceae; genus JAKAVN01. The sequence continues at coordinate 33,903 of CAWENP010000008.1, read as the reverse complement.
GCCGACGGCAACGTCGAGTATCAGTACGCCTCCTACTACGTTGAATGGCAAACGGTCGGCCGTCTGACCCTCGATCCGCATCCGTACATGCCGGGCCGCGAGAGCCAGATCCGTATTCTGGGTGGCACCGTGTTGGCCCCCGGTGACGTTAACGGCACCGGTATCCTCCAGGTCTGGGCCTATGACCAGCACAAGCTTCCCGGCTACTACGTCTACCAGCCGACTACCAAGCGCGTGCGCACCTATCCTGTCGACCAGCGCTTCGAGCCGCAGTTCCCGGGTAACACCTTCTTCGTTACCGAGTACTGGATGGCGGGTGACCCGCTGCTGACCTGGGGCAACTTCAAGCTCGTCGGCAAGGGCCCGATGATGACCGCCGCGCATCACTGCGCCGACCTCAACAACCCCAACTGGATCCATAAGACCTGCGGCGGCAAGAGCGGCGTGAAGTACTGGCGCACCCGGATGGAGCTGGTGCCTGAGGTCTACGTGGTCGAGATGGAGCCGGTCATGTATCCTCGCGCGCCAATCGGCAAGAAGAGGATTTGGTACCACGCAGCCACGCTGTGCCCGCTCACCATGATCAGCTATGACCGTCAGGGCAAGATGTGGAAGCAGTGGGAAGGCGGCTTCGACTACTACGAGCGCAAGCCCGGAATGCAGTGGACTGAGGGCGTACCTGACCACTTCTGGAGCTGGACACACGTGCACGCGCACGACCTCCAGAGCAACCGCATGTCGCGCTTCTACTACGCCGAGACGGTTCCTGGCGGCTACCATGCCACTGTCGACGACCCCAGATTGTTTGGTGACTTCTGCTCGATGGAGGCTCTGGAGCGCTTAGGCCGGTAATTTCCCGGCAGCGCAACTGTAACGCCACCGCCGGCCCTGCTCAGGCAGGGCCGGCGGTTTCTTTTTCGACCGTCACTCCCGACCGGACGCATTGTGGACACCTGCTCGGATGCCTTTAACCGTCGCTTGCAGTTGCTACGGAACGCTTCAGCCTTCTCGCGAGTTCTGTGCTACGGTCACCCAGCAGTGGCGTTAAGCCACTCGTCAGTGTCGCCAGGCATGGACTTCCAAACATCCACTACCACAACAGGCGCCGTCGCTAAGCGCATCACGCTTCTATCATGTCTTCTCATGACAGCCGTCGCCGTAACGGCTGTTGTCACATTCGTGCCACTCGCTGGCCGGAGGCCGGAGCAGCCACGCTCGATCCGTCCTGCCCCTCTGGTGCGGTCTGACGCCTCGTCGGCGATTACCGTTGCATCCCCGTTCGAATTCCTTTCCACGGCTTCGGCGGGACGGCTAATTCCAGTGCTCAGGCTCCCGCCACGCGCCTTGTGCCGCAACGCGCATTGGCAGGGGGCCGACCTCAGCCAGCAGTGGTTCGCCGGCGCCGATTGCACGGAAGCGCAGCTTCAAGGCGCCAGGCTAAACGGCGCCAACTTCAGGGGCGCGAATCTCACTGGCGCACAAATGCAGGACGCGACGATGTGGTTCGTGAATCTCGATTACGCGCGCCTCATCAAGGCGAACCTAAGACATGCCGACCTCGCGCGAGCCTCGCTGCGCCAGGCCAGTCTCGAGGGCGCCGATCTGCAGCGCGCGATCTTCAAGGCCGCGAACCTGACGCAGGCCAATCTGCTCGGCGCCAACGTGCGCGAGGCCAACTTTACGGACGCCAATCTCCAGGACGCCGTTTTGACGGGCCTGGTGATGGACGGGGTCGACTTCACCGGAGCTAATCTTGCGGGTGCGGACCTCAGCCGCGCCGATTTGCGCAACGCCCGGGGCCTTACCGCCGCCCAACTCAAGCTCGCCAATACCGACTCGGGCACCCGGATGCCGGAGGGCATGCCAGCGGGGGTCGATCAGCCTTCGCAGTGACGATCCGTTTTCCAAATAGAAAGCCCGCCTGCTACCATTCAACCCGATGCGCCACGCGTAGCGGCACTGTGGGCAGGAGCCTCAGGATCTTCGCGGCCGCTTGCCCTTGTGGCTGGCCCGGCTGCCAATCGTGCTCGAAGCTTTCAATGGAGAGTTCTTGATGAAGACTCGTGAACGTTGGATCACTGTGGCACTGGCTATCAGCGGAGGCTTTCTGGGCGCGATGCTATGGGCGCAGCTCTTTGCGCCGCGCAGCGTCATCGCCGCCGAAGCGCAACAGCCCAGGACTATCACCGCCGAACGCATAATCGTGCAGGAAGTGCAGCTCGTTGACCCCTCCGGACGACAGCGCGCGGTGCTGAACGTCACGCCCGACGACCTGGCGCGGCTGAGTTTCCTCACCACCTCGGGCAAGCGCAGGCTGGCGATGGGTGTATTGGCGGACGGTGAATCGGCGGTCGGCTTGTACGACGCGCAAGGCCGCGTGCGTATCGGGCTCAACGTGCCGCTCGATGATTCGGCCAGCATCCACCTGGTCGACAAGACCGGCCGCAATCGCGCCAACTTCGTGCAGTTGCCCAATGGCAAGTCGAGCTTCGAGATCTTCAATGAAGACGGTCATCTGGTCTGGAGCGCACCGACCGGTGGAGCGGCTAACTCGGCGAGCGCGCAAGACCCCGACCAGCCTGAGCGCCAGGCCTCGCGCTAGGAGCACGCCGCTCTTGTGCACCGCGGCTTGTGAGTCCCGCGCAACTGCACTAGGCTCGCGCTCGCATCCGGCCGCGTCCGTGCGCTGAGTCGGCGGCCAGCTTAGCCAAGGAGAATGTCCGATGGGCAGCCCGCAACTTCAGCAGGTGTTAGACCTTCAAAAGGCATTCGCGAAGGGCGCTGCGCAGGCCAAGAGCCCGCAGGAACTCCGCGCCGCGATGGCCGCGGCGTTCTCCGCTTTCCCCAGTGCCGGCGAAGTCAAGTGCGAGCCGGTGAACGCTAACGGCGTCAAAGCGGAGTGGATAACCGCGAACAACGCGGCTCCCGACCGGGTCATCATGTATCTGCACGGTGGCGGTTACGTGATGGGCTCGATCGAAACGCATCGCGAGCTGGTGGCGCGCCTTTCCAAGGCTGCACAGGCGCGCGGTCTCGTGCTCGACTATCGCCTGGCTCCGGAGAACCCGTTTCCCGCCGCCGTGGATGACTCGATCACGGCCTATCGATGGCTTCTGGCGCAGGGCTACAAACCTGAGCGGATCGTCATCGCCGGCGATTCGGCGGGCGGAGGACTCGCGGTCTCTACGCTGGTAGCGCTCCGCGACCTTGGAACGCCGTCGCCGGCCGCCGCCGTATGCATCTCGCCGTGGGTCGACTTCGAGGCCGAGGGCGAGTCGATGACCAGCCGGGCGGCGCAGGACCCGCTGGTCTCGCGTGAGATGATCCTGAACCTCGCAAAGATGTACATGGGCGAAAAAGGCAGCCTGCGCGAACCGCTGGCCGCGCCGATTAACGCCTATCTCAACGACCTTCCTCCGTTGTTCATCCAGGTCGGAAACGCCGAAACGCTGCTCGACGACTCGACCCGCCTAGAGGATAAAGCGAAGGAAGCGGGGGTCGACGTCACCCTGCAGATCTGGGACGAGATGCCTCATGTGTGGCACTTGGCCGCGCCAGTTCTTCCCGAAGGCCAGGAGGCGATCGACAAGATCGGAGACTTCGTGCGCCAGCGAACTGCGTGATCTATAGTTTGTTGGAAGACCGGCTTCGCGAGTGCCGCATCGCGCAGTAACGCGGCGGCGAACCCTCGCTCATGACGATTGCCAGGGCGCTATCGCCTTGCGCACTGGATGGTCCGCCGGCAACTCGCAAAACCCGTCGGCCTCGATATGCAAGGCGCGGTTGAAGCGCGCTCGCAGATTCTCGAACGCAATCATCGTGGTCAATTCCACGATCTGTGCAGTGTTAAAGTATCGCTTTAACTCTTCGAAAACCGGCTCCGCGACCTCGGCCGGATTGTGCGTCATCCCTTCGGTATAGCGCAGGATGGTTTTTTCCAGCGCGTTGAAGTGCGCGCTGCTCTCGAAGCTTGCCAGCGCGGCGAGCTGCGCGTCAGTGATCCCTTGTTCTCTGCCAACGGCAGAGTTGATGTCCACTCAAAAAGGGCATCCCGCGATCTGCGCCGCGCGCACGCAGGCGAGCGTCTTGAGCCGCGGCTCGACCCCTTGCGCTCGCGTGAGCGCCGCTCCAAGTGCCGAGTATGCCTCGGCAACCTCCGGGCAGTGCGCGAAGGCGGTCAGCGGAATAGTGACGCGGCCCAGCCGCTCCGCAACTTTCCGGTAGAGCTGCTGCACGTTGGGCGCGGCCTCTTCAACCGAAACTCCCTTGATGCGCATGACACCACCTCCGTCCGGTCCTGGGCATTCCGGCCGTTATAGCGAGTCCGCCTCCGCTATCACAATCACGTTCATCCGTATCACTCCGCGCTTCAGGGAATCCGCAGCGCGCCGGCCGCGTACGCCACCGCCGCATAGGACGTCAGCAGGTCCGCCCTGCTCTGAATCAGCGTGTAGCGCGCGCTGGCGAGGTCGCGCTGCGCGGTCAGCAGCTCGACGATCGTGCTGAGCCCCTGGCGATAGGTCTCGAGATTGGCGTCGTAGGCTTCCTGCGCCGCCGCGACGAGCGCCTGGCCGTAAGAGTATTTCTTCTGCGAGGACTGGAACTCGTAGTACGCGCGCCACATCTCGGCGATCGCTCCGATTTCCGCCGACTTTACGCCCGCACGCGTCGCCGCGTCCTCCGCCTCCGCCGCTTTTACGTCGTTGAGCCGCTTCAGTCCCGTGAACACGTCCCATTGCAACGTCACCAGCGCCGAATATTGCGGCTGATTGGCCCACGCGTTCGGCGGTCCAAGGAAGGTGTATTGCCAGATCAGCTGGCCGTAATTCGCCGTCAGACCGACGGTCGGATACCAGGCCGCCTTGGCCAGCGCGACCCGCGCCTCGCTCGCGCGCAGCCCCGCGACCTTCGCCGCCAGGTCGGGCCGCTGCCTTATCGTAGCCGCGATCAGTTCGTCGACCTGGCCGTCGAGCGCAGCCGGCACCGCCACGGTCTCGAGGCTCGCCACGTCCATCGGTTGGTCGGCCGAAATGCCGATCGCGGCGGCCAGACCGGCCTGGGCGTCGTGCACCATCAACTCGGCGTTGGCGACGTCGTATTGCGATTGCGCGACGCGCTCCCGGGCGAGCAGCAGCGCGGGCTGGGTGGCGAGGCCAAGATTGAGGCGCTGCTGCACGGCGTCGAAGTCGGACCGCGCAAGCTCGAGGTTCTGGCGCGCCGCCGTCACTGCGGCCTTGGCCGCGCAAAGCGCGTAGTACGCGCGCTGCACTCCGAAGACCACGTCCTGCATCCTGCGGTCGAAGCTGAAATTGGCGGCGGCCAGCGCCTGACGCGCGGCCTCGGCGCTGGAACTGCGGCGGCCGAAATCCAGCAGCGTATAGGTCATCTGCACCAGCGGCTCGGCCTGCCAGAACTTGAATTGGGCAAGCTGTCCCCCGGGCAGCGGGAACAGCGTCCGCGAGTACCCGTTGGCCGAGTTTGCGCTCACCAGCGGATAGTACGGCGCGCGCGCCGCGCCAAAACTCGCGGCTGCCTGGCGCGCCGACTCCCATGCGAACCGGGTATCGGGGTTTACACGCAGCGCCAGGTCGAGCAGCGCGGGCAAATCGTAAGGCTGGCCTTGCTTAAGGGCGGGCTCCTGCCCCGACGGCCGCATCAGCGCCGGCGTGGCGACCCCCGGCGGCAGCCGCAATCCGCTCGGTATCCGATAGTCGCTCGCCGAAGCCGGCGACGGCGTCCAGATGCGATCGGCGCTGGGCGGCGCCCATCGATCCGGATTCACCTCTGGTTCCTCCGCCAGCCGCGCGCATCCGGCCAGCCCTGCGAGGACGCCGATCCCAATCGCTAAGAGTAGCGCTCTTATGAAATGGCTCGAAATTGGCATGACTGCGATTTGACTCCGCCTGCGTTTGCGAACAATCTTACCCGTATCTTTCGAGGAACCGGCATCCAACGGAAACATGGCATCGAGCGGGAATATGCATCCAGTGGAGCTCCCGCGGTGAACTCGGCTGACGAGACCAACCCGGATGCACAATGAGCAACGCGAAGACTTGCCGGCCGCGTGAGGATCCAGCTTATGGCTACTGCCAGGACGCAACCCAGAGTCATCAAGGCCGGCGACGTTGTCGATCCGAGGCGCGCCGCCGCCCTGGATCCGCATTACAACTGGAAGCGCGCGCTCGCGGCGCCCGGCCAGCGCGCGGTCGACTTCGAAGAGCGGGTGAATTTTCGCCGCCTGCACGACTATCGCCTGGCGCGCGCGCGTCAGGCGCTCGGCCATTCCGACCTCGGAGCGATGCTCTGCTTCGACACCAACAACATCCGCTACCTAAGCAGCACCGTGATTGGCGAGTGGGCTCGCGATAAGATGATTCGCTTCGCCCTGCTGGCCGGCGATGCCGAGCCCTACGTCTGGGACTTCGGCTCTGCCGTGAAGCATCACCAGTTGTATTCGCCGTGGCTGCCGCACGACCATTGCCGGGCCGGGATGCCCGGACTGCGCGGCGCGATACCGCCCGAAGCCGGGCTGCTGCGGATGCACGCGGAGGAAATCAAGTCGCTGCTCAAGGAGCACGGCGTCGAGCGGATGCCGCTCGGCCTTGACCTGGCCGAGCCGGCGATGCTGTTCGAGTTGCAGCGCGCGGGAATCGAGATTCGCGATTGTCAGCAGGTGATGCTGGAAGCGCGCGAGCTCAAGAGTATCGACGAGATCATGCTGCTCAACACCGCCTCCGCGATGGTCGATGGCGTGTACCACATGCTGTGGGAGAAATTGAAACCAGGAGTGCGCGAGTCCGACCTGGTCGCGGAGGCCAATCGGATGCTGTACCAGCTCGGCTCGGACGACGTCGAGGCGATAAACGCGATCAGCGGCGAGCGCTGCAGCCCCCATCCGCACAACTTCACCGATCGCATCATTCGGCCGGGCGACCAGGCTTTCTTCGACATTATCCAGTCCTACACCGGCTATCGGACCTGCTACTACCGCACCTTCAACGTCGGCCGCGCCACCGCCGCGCAACGTGACGCGTATACCCAGGCGCGCGAATGGATGGACCGCACGATGGCGCTGGTCAAGCCCGGAGCGAGCAGCGACGACGTCGCCAGGGCGCTGCCCAAGGCGCAGGAGTTTGGCTTCGAGAGCGAGCTCGCCGCTTTCGGCCTGCAGTTCGCGCATGGGCTGGGCCTCGCGCTGCACGAGCGCCCGCTGATTAGCCGGCTGAACTCGCTCAAGCAGCCTGCCGAGATCAAGGCCGGGATGGTGTTCGCGCTGGAGACCTATTGCCCGGCGAGCGACGGATTTTCGGCCGCGCGAATCGAAGAGGAATTGGTGGTCACGCCCGACGGATGCAAGGTGATTACGCTGTTCCCGGCGCAGGAATTGCCCATAGCAAATCCCTACTGAGCGGTCCTCGCATTAATAAGTTGCCCACAAGAGCTTGTCTCGCCGCGCTGACGCTTGCGCCACTGCTGTTCGCGGGCTGCGACCCGGTGGTCGATATCGCGGGCGCGAATTTTCCGGCCTGGCTGATTTGCGTGATCGCGGGCGTCGCGCTCGCAGCGGGCGTTCGGGCACTGTTCGCCGCGACCCGGATCGAACCTCACCTCGGACCTTTGATCGTCATCTATCCATGCCTCGCCCTGCTGCTCTCGTGCGCGGTCTGGATGATCTTCTTCAACCGCATCTGAGCGCGTGCTGATGGCGGACGACGAAGCATTCGCAGAGGGTTCGAGGATTCTGCACGTGGCCGGCCGTATCATCGGCCTGCTAATCGTCGTCAGCGCGATCGTGGTCGGCCTCTACGTGCTGCGGCTGTACTACCTCTACCCACGCACCGACGACGCTTACGTGCGAGCCAACGTCGTCGGTATCGCGCCGCACGTAAGCGGCCCGATCGTCGAACTGCCGATTCGCGACAACCAGCACCTGGCCAAGGGCGCGCTGCTCTTCGTGGTCGATCCGCGGCCCTACCAGGCGGCGCTGGAGCGCGCCGAGGCGAGTCTCACGTTGACCAATCTCCAGATAGAGGCGCTCCAGGACGCGATCCGCTCCGCCCAGTCGCGCCAGCATCAGCTTGAAGCCGACGCCGCTTACGACAAGCAGTATCTCAGCCGCATCGTTCCGCTGCTCGCCCGGCATTTCGTCACCGCCAACGACGTCTTCAACGCTCGTAGCCGCCTCGCGGCGGCCCAGGCGGCGGTCGAAAGCTCCCACAGCGAGGTGCGCAAGTCGCAAAACGAACTCGGCCAGTACGGCGACTTCAACGCGCGGCGCAAGAGCGCCGAGGCCGCGCTGTATTACGCCAAACTCAACGTGCAGTACTGCTACGTGCGCGCGCCTTTCGACGCCTACGTCACCAACCTCAACATCGCGGTCGGTCAGTACGCCAACGAGGGCAGGCAGGTCGTGAGCCTGGTCGACAATCGCGAATGGTACGTGTTGGCGAACTTTCGCGAGAACTTTCTCGATCACATTCGCCCGGGAATGCGCGTGGAGGTCTACCTGCTAAGTTATCCGAACCGGCGCTTCGCGGGCCGCGTGCAGGAAGCCGGATGGGCGCTCTACCAGGAAAACGGCGCCACCGTTGCCGGGTTGCCGCAGGTCGAGCCGACGCTCAACTGGGTCCGGCTCTCGCAGCGCTTTCCGGTCCGTATCGTGCTCGAAAATCGCGACCCGCAACGTCCGTTTCGGATGGGCCAGACGGCGGTCGTCACAATCCAGGGCTTCCGCTGAGCGTCGTCGCCGCAGCGCTGCGTCTGCTGAGCGCGGCCGAGCGGCGGCTGGATAGGTTCGTCCCTTTTATCGGAGAAGAACTCAGCCCACGACCCGAGGCCTTCGCACCTCCGTCGATATGGCACTCGTTACGCGACACCGCGAGCGCGCGCGCGCTGCTTCAGGTGATCTGATGCTTGCTCAGCGGAAGCTCGCGCACCCGCTTGCCGGTCGCCACGAACACTGCGTTGCACAGCGCCGGTACGAACGGCGGAACTCCGGGCTCGCCGATACCCGCCGGGGGAGCGTCGCTGTCGACCAGGTAGACGTCCGTGCGTTGCGGAGCCTCGGGCATCCGGGCAACAGGGTAATCGTAGAAGTTCGACTGATCGATCGCGCCGTTGGTCGCCGTGATTTCGCCGCTGCGCGCGAGGCTCGCGCCGAATACCGCTGCGCCTTCGAACTGGGCGCGAGCGATTTCCGGATTGGTGATCAGTCCCGCATCGACTGCCGTATGCACCCGCGGTATTTTGAGCTTGCCGCGGCCGTCGACCTCGACCTCAACCACTGTCGCCACGTAGGTGAGGAAGCTGCGATGCACGGCGATACCCATCCCGGTCCCGTTGCCCATCTTGCGCTTGCCCCAGCCCGCCTTCTCAGCGGCTATCTGGACCACGCGGCGCAGACGCCCGGTATCGATCGGATAGGCAGTATATGACGCGTTGTAGTTCGGATAGTCAGTACCTTTCAGATCGACAGTCCGCGGCGGTCCGATCAATTCCAGCAGATAGTCAACCGGATCGCGGCCGGCCGCGCGCGCCAGCTCGTCGGAAAACGACTGGATGGCGAAGGCATGATAGATGTTACCGACCGACCTCAACCATCCGATCCGCACGTAGGCTTTCGCCGGGCCGTTTTCGACCCGCAGGTTGGGGATGTCGTACGGGATATCGGTCCATCCCAGACTGAGATCGTCAGCGTCGCCGTAGCGCTCGCCCACTTTGAAGGTGGATCCGATGGGCGGGAATACCGAGCGTTGCAGCCATGCGGTCGGCTTGCCCTGCGCGTCGAGCGCAGCCTTCATATACATCGCCGACACGGTGTGGTAGTAGCCGAACTTGATATCGTCCTCGCGGCTCCACACGACTTTCACTGGGCGGCCGACTTTCTTCGACAGCACCGCGGCTTCCGCCACGTAATCGGGCTTCGACTTGCGCCCGAATCCTCCGCCAAGCAGGGTTACGTGGCAGATCACCTTGTCGCGCGGAATTTTCAGCTGCTCGGACACGATATCCTGCACGGCTTGCGGATTCTGCGTGCAGGTCCACGCCGTCACCTTGCCGTCGCGATATTCCGCGACCGCCACCGGCGGCTCCATCGGTGCATGCGCCAGATGCGGTACGTAGTACTCGGCCTCGATCACCCGGCCGCCCTTTTTGAACTCGGCGTCGACGTCTCCCGAAGTGCGCGCGACCTTACCCGGCGCGCGCACCGTCTCCAACAGCTCCTTCTTATACTGGGCCGAGTTGTAAACCGCGTTGGGACCGTTGTCCCACTCGACGGTGAGCTTCTTGCGCCCCTGGAACGCGGCCCAGGTATTGTCGGCGATCACCGCGATCCCGCCGAGCGGCTGGAAGGCGGCCGGCGGTTTAAACGGGTCTATCGCGACGACCTTGCGCACGCCCTTTACTTTCAGCGTCTCCTTGTCGTCAAAGGATTTGACCTTGCCGCCGAGAACCGGCGGATGCATCACTGCTGCGTAGACCATCCCGTCGATCCGGGCGTCCATCCCGTACACGGCCTTCCCCGTGCAGAGCGCGGCCAGATCGTAGCTCGCGTGCCCCTTACCGATATAACGCCACTGGCTCTTGTCCTTGAACCGGAGCGCTTCCTTGCGCGGCACGGGGAGCTTCGACGCGGCCGCGGCCAGCGCTCCGTAGCCGAGCTTGCGGCCGGTCGGACGATGTATCACTTCATGGAGGCCGGTTTCGCACTCATCCGGGCGAACCTTCCACCGTGCGGCGGCGGCCTCGATCAGCATCAGGCGCGCGGTGCCGCCGGCCTCGCGCATCACGTCGAAGAAATCGCGGATCGAGTGCGAGCCGTCGGTATCCTGGCCGCCGTAGCGCCAATCGCCAATCGCCTGCTCAATCCTCACCCGCTTCCAGTCGGCGTCCAACTCGTCGGCGACTACCAAGGGCAGCGAGGTGCGGATGCCGGTGCCCATCTCGGAGCGATGCGCCACGATATAGACCGTGCCGTCGGAATCCACGCCGACGAATGCGCTGGGATGCAACGTGGCGCGGTCGGCGCGCGTGGTGCCGGTGGAGATTGGGACGGCCGCCGCGCTCGCGCCCCTGGGAAGGAGATGCACGCTCAGCACGAGCGCGCCGGTTGAGAGCACTCCTTTAAGGAAGCCGCGGCGACTGACATTTTCAATCGCGTTCGCGCGATCCTCAATCGGATTCACGGGATGCTCAATCGTGCTCACGTGACGCCTCCGCGGCGGCTTTTATCGCCGCGCGAATCCGCTGATAGGTCCCGCAGCGGCAGATGTTGCCCGACATCGCGTCATCGATCTGTTGATCGCTGGGGCTGCGGTTGGTGCTGAGCAGCGCCACCGCCGACATGATCTGTCCCGACTGACAGTAGCCGCATTGCGGCACCTTGAACTGCATCCAGGCCCGCTGCACGGGATGCGGTCCCTTAGCGGAGATGCCCTCGATAGTGATGACCTCGGCGTTTTCGGCCAGGCGCATCGGCGTCACGCACGAGCGGACCGCCTTTCCATTGAGATGCACCGTGCAGGCTCCGCACAACGACATCCCGCATCCGAATTTGGTGCCGGTCAGCGCCAGTTCATCGCGCAGATACCAGAGCAGCGGCATCGTGGGGTCGTCGTCGAACGAACGCTCGACGCCGTTGACTTTCAAGCGGATCATTTTCGCCTCACCTGAACAATTAATGCGACGGCCGGGAGCCAGGTTCCCGGCACCCGCGACTCAGAGACACAACCGTTTATCCCCGAAGAGACGGAAGTCCGGATCTCCAAGTCTATCGAACCTCCATATTACGCGAAATTGTGACTGGCGGCAGGGTCTATACGCGCGCGGACGGCACCCGCCCTCGCAGCCGTGCAACTCGCCGCGCCGATAGCGTCGGCAAACAGGCGGCTGGTATCGTGCCGGACGGCGACGGCCGGAAAATCCCGGCCGGCGCCGCCCGCTTCACAAGGTCTCAGGTTTTTGCGCGAGCGGTCCGACTAGGTTCGCTCGGCAATCTGGAACAGCGGCTCAGTGGTGCGCGCGATCCGCCTGGATCCCGAGCTTCAGCTCCTGGATGGCCGCATCGATATGGGTGATTGCGTTAGCTTTGTGGCTCTGGAAATCGTTGGCCCCCTCGCTCGACAGCATTTGTTTCGTGTGCTGCAGCTGATCGATTGCCGCATGCATGACTGGAAAATGACCCGCTCGCTGCCGCTGGAGTTCGCCGGGCGCCTGCGCGAATGAAACCGCGGGCAGCGCCAGCGCGGCGCCGACCATCAATGTCCCCATCAAAGTCGCGATAGTCCCCTTCATAATCTTCCTCCTGCCGTTGTCTGGACGAAACCTTCTCTCGAAAATCCCTCCGAAAGTTAGCCCGGCCAATAGTAAGCGATCTGCAGGGTTCCGGCGAGCCCAACGTCAGGGCGCGAGCGACGCCGCGACTCGGGGATTAGGTCGCGAATCGCGCATGCCGTCGCGCCATCCGGTTAGCGGCTCAGCGCTCGCGGCCCGAATAGGATTTGGTGGGTCAGATTATGATGAAGGCGTCCAGCTTGGCGCGGACGAGTTGTGCGATGCCCGGCGGCACAACGGCGCCCGCATAGCGGATCGGCCGGGCGATCGTGTCGATGCTGCCGATATGGCTCGTCAATATCACGCCGGCGATCGGCAGGCCCGCCGGCAGAACGACACTGGTGGGAAACGGCCGTACCCGAGATGTTGGCGGGCGGAGTCTCGCCGATATTGTCGTTGACGTACGCAAAAGAGGGTCAGCGTACCGCTGTTAGCGATTCGCCCGCAAAAGCGCGAACTGGGAAAGCGGCGGCGGCCTTCCAAAGCTGCCGCCGAACTGCCCCTGCGAGCCCCGGTGAGCGGCGTTGACCGCGAGCATCAGGAACGCGTAGCCCATCGCGTCGGCGTTGATATTTCAGCTCATCGCCTGAGTTGAGTTAAGAAGGTTTGGCGAAGTGCGACATGGCTACAAGGGGTGCATACTTGCCACGATTGAAGCATGGCCCTAACCAGATTTAGGCATAGATAGGATATTCTTATCCTTTCGCGTGGCACGCGGATTGCGTGACTAAGGATCAACAATCCTTGTTCGCCGATTTCAGGGAAGGATCATCCTTCGGGGGGAGGGTAATGAGGAGATGCATCAGCACCTGCCGCGGCCAAGTAGCCGCTCTGTATGCCGTGATACTTGTGACCCTGGTCGGCGCGATCGCTCTCGGCACCGATGTCGCAGTGATGTACGTCAACTGGCAGCACATGCAGAAGGTCGCCGACGCCGCCGCGCTCGCCGGCGCGAATTATCTAGCTGGCTACACCTTTAGCGGCACCGCCGCCTCCGGCTGTGGTAGCGAGTCGGACGCCGCGAAAACAGCTGCCTGTACGTATGCCGCTAACAACGGATTGGCCGCGGCCGGTCTTACCATCAACGAGCCGACCGGAACGACCATTCGTGTGGTGGCGCAAGAAACCAGTCTTCCCTACTATTTCGGGAAGGTGCTCGGCCTCAACACGTATTCTGTATCGGCAGGCGCCACCGCCACGGCAGGCGGGCCAATCGGTACCGTTACCCAGGGTCTGTTCCCGGTCGGACTTCAATGCACCGCCCCATGCAGTCTATCCAGCCTTGATCCGGGTCAATCCGTGTCGTTCGGCTCGAAGTTTGTCGACGGTCTCGCGCCGGGTAACTGGCAGTGGCTTAATCCGACTGGCGGATCGGGCGGCGGCGACTCCGCGCTGAGCAGTGCCATCGAGAGCGGCGCGTCGGCCTCATTCACAGTCGGCGGCACTATTCAATCGGAACCCGGTAACAAGGGCAATTCGGGTCCTGTAAAGACTGCCTTGGCGGACAGGTTGGACAGTTGTCCATCTATCGCCGATCCATGCACCAGCGCCGGTGGGAACCCGAGCGATATCCCGGCCGGTGATCCATGCCTGGTGGTCATCCCGGCGGTTGACTATCACGGATGCACTGGGAACTGCAGCTTAACGATCGAAGGGTTTGCCGAGATATATCTGGAGCCAGCCACGACCACCAGCACCGATATCAACGGATGTTTCGTGTCGGCGGTCGTCCCTAATACAATAGCATCTTCGTCGGCGCCTGCGCTTGGAGCATTGCAGGTTCCCGTACTGATCCAGTAGTGGGAAAGTTCGATGGTCAACCGATCTGAAACGAAGCAGAATGCGAGCGTAACCGACTATTCGCCGGCGGCAATGACAGTACTTGGGCGGAGCTCCGGATCGCTCCTGCCCAGAAGCCGAATCAGCCGGGGGCAGGCGGCGGCTGAATTCGCGCTGATCGCGCCCGTCGTGATAATCGTGATGCTGGTTGGGGTGCAGTTTGCGCTGATCGGCCAGGCGGCTTTGGCGCTTAGCCAGGGAGCATCCGCACTCGCGCGCTATGCCGCGGTGAATCCCGGAGTGGTAGGTTCGAACGGCACAGTCACCTTGACCGCCCCGATAAAGCAGTTGTTGTCCTCTTCCATCCTTAGCCACGGCGGCAATGATCTCACTGTAACAATTGCTTCCTATACGGGGACCACAACCACTACCACCAGTTCGCCTCAATACACCGACCGGCTCGTCGTTAGTCTAAGCTACAACGCCGCCAGTAAGATTGCACTGCCGAATCCATTCTTCGGGGTTAGATTTCCAACCGCTCTGAGCGCGTCAGACTCACAAATGTACGAGTGAACGGGAAACGCGGGCCGTGCGCGGCGATGACGACGGCGCGGAGTCGGTCTGGAATATTTCAACGAACTGTTGCGAGGCCGTGCGTTTCCACCGCATTGCCAAGCACTCAAATCCAGGTGCGTCTGTCACGAGCTTTTGATTTGAAAGATTTTTCTAACTGGAGCGGGTGATCGGTTTCGAACCGACGACCTTGTGCTTGGCAAGCACACGCTCTACCAACTGAGCTACACCCGCTCCCAGGCTTTGTCGTCGCGCGGCCGGATAGATCGATTTATCCGCCCGCGCGCGGCTTGTCAAACAGCTGCCCGCCGCGCCGGCGGCTTCATCCGTGGGCTAAGCATCGCCCGCGCCCTCAGGTAGTAATCCGCGCCGGACCATACGCTTATCGCCATCGCGATCCAAAGGACGAACATCCCGGCCGCGAAAAAGTTCACGTGGAAATAAATGTAGTTGATCAACAGCCCCTGGATCGCGATCGACTGAAGCACCATCTTGTATTTGCCCAGCTCCTCGGCCGCCATCACCTGCCCCTCCACTGCCGCCATCGCGCGCAACCCCGTGACCGCGATCTCGCGCGTCACCAGCACCGCCACCATCCAGGCCGGCACGCGCGGAAACCGCGGCATCGCGGCCAGCATGATCAGCGCCGAGGTGATGACCAGCTTGTCCGCCAGCGGATCGAGAAACTTGCCGAGCGTGGTGCCCGAGCCGTAGCTGCGCGCTATATAGCCGTCGAAGAAATCGCTGAGCGTGGCGACGAAAAAGACTCCGGCCGCCATCGCCGACGGCCCGGGCGCCGGATACATCAGCAGCCACACCAACACCGGCACGAGCGCGATGCGCATCAGGGTCAGCAGATTGGGCGCGGTCAACTCCATGATACGGCCCGGGCGGCCCCCTTCCCCACTTCCTCTATTGTGCCCTCGAAGCCTCGATACAACGATACAAGCCTTCTGTCACAAGGATATGGCAATCCATTATGGGGGGCAATCGAGGCCGGTTTGATGCGCGAACAAGCCCGCGCCGCGCTCCAACTTGACGGGCCGCGCTGGCCTCGCATACGGTCAGACATGATCGGTTTGCTCCACTGCGCCAGTCTTTTTCTGCTGCTCGTCACACTATCGGTCGCGCCGCCCGCGTCGCGAGTCGGATCCGCGCTCGATAATTCCGCCGGCGGTCTCACGCCATGACTGATGCCAAGAATGCTGATGCCAAGACTGATGCAAAGATTGATGCGATGACCGCGCCCATGAGCGTCACCTTCGAAAGCGATTACCTGGTCATCGGCGGCGGGATCGCGGGACTCGTCTTCGCGATCAAGGCGGCCGAGACCGGCACCGTCACGGTGCTGACCAAGGCGGCGAGCAACGAGGCCAACACCGCCTACGCGCAGGGCGGAATCGCGAGCGTGTGGAGCGTCGACGATTCGTTCGAGTCGCACGTCGACGACACGCTGCGCGCCGGCGCCGGCCTGTGCAACCGGCACGCGGTCGAAACGATCGTGCGCGACGGCCCCGAGGCGGTGCGCGAGCTTATCGCGCTCGGCACGCGCTTTACCCGGGTCGAGGAAGGCGGCGAGGATGAATACGACCTCGGGCGCGAGGGCGGCCATAGCCATCGCCGCGTGCTCCATGCGCAGGACCTGACCGGGCGCGAAATCATGCGCGCGCTGGGCGAGGCCGCCGCCGCGCAACGCAATATCCGCGTGCTCGAGAACAAGATCGCGGTGAACCTGCTGATCGAGCGTGGCGCGGCACGCGACGGCGGTAGCGGCGCGCGATGCTGGGGCGCGTACGTGCTCGACCGCGCGAGTGGCGCGGTGGACAAATTCGTCGCGCGCGCGACGCTGCTCGCCACCGGCGGCGCCGGCAAGGTCTACCTCTATACGACGAATCCCGACATCGCCTCGGGCGACGGCGTCGCGATGGGCTATCGGGCGGGCGCGCCGGTCGCCAACATGGAATTCATTCAGTTCCATCCGACCTGCCTGTACCATCCGGCCGCCAAGTCGTTTCTCATCTCCGAGGCGCTGCGCGGCGAGGGCGCGATCCTGCGGCTGCCCGACGGCACGCCCTTCATGAAGAGCTACCATCCCGACGGCGAACTCGCGCCGCGCGACGTCGTCGCCCGCGCGATCGATTCCGAGATGAAGCGCCACGGGCTGGATTACGTGCTGCTCGACATCAGCCATCGGCCCGCTGATTTCGTGCGCAGCCGCTTTCCGAATATCTTCAACCGATGCTTGAGCTTTGGTTTTGACCTGACCCGCGCGCCGCTCCCGGTGGTGCCGGCAGCGCATTACATGTGCGGAGGGCTGGTGACCGACCTCGATGCGCGCACCCCGCTCGCGCAGCTGTATGCGGCCGGTGAGACCGCGATGACCGGGCTGCACGGCGCGAATCGGCTCGCGTCGAACTCGCTGCTCGAAGCGGCCGTGATGGGCCGGCGCGCGGCAGCCGCGGCGCGCGAGGACGCCGCCGGTGCGGGAGAGCGGCGCCCGCCGGACTTTCCCGGATGGGATCCCGGGCGCGCGATGCGCGGCGAGGAGCGCGTGCTGATAACCCAGAGCTGGGACGAGATTCGCCGCCTGATGTGGAACTACGTCGGGATCGTACGGAGCGACGCGCGCCTCGCGCGCGCGTCGCGCCGCCTGCAGCTAATCAAGCATGAGGTTTACGGCTACTACTGGGACCATCTGATCGACTCCGACCTGATCGAGCTGCGCAATCTGGTCGAAGTCGCCGAACTGGTGGTGCGCTCGGCGACGGCGCGCAAGGAGTCGCGCGGACTCCACTACACTATCGACTATCCCGAGCGCGACGACGCAAAGTGGCTGCGCGACACGGTGATAGCGAAGGGCGCGCCATCAGATTGATTAACCCCGGAGGCGAAGTACTCATTCGCCCTTGCGCCAACGATAACTGGAGCGCAAGGCCAGTTGAAAGTTGAAACCGGCGAGTAAAATGAAAATCTCGGTTTATATGGCGCTGATCAGCATGCTGATCGCGGTGCTGACAGTGGAATGCGGCGCTGCCGGACCGGGTTCAGACGGAGTAATTGGAACGTGGGAGGGAACGACCGTTGCTCGGTGCCCTGGCTCGCCTCCTGGCCGGTGCAACGCGCAGCAGAAGATTTCGATAACCCTGCACGAGGGCAACAACTCGACCATCGCCGGTTCCTACACTTGCGCTTATGGTAACCAGACTTGCCTCAGACAGAATAACACTGGCACGGTCACCGATGTGACGCTGACGGGTTCGCGGATAACCTTTCGCGTGATAATGCCCGACGGGACTTCATGCATCTTCAATGGAAACGTCGCGAACAACACGATCACTGGCGGATATTCGTGTTACAGCGGCGGCTTGTTGCTGGAGCAGGGTGGGTGGCTCGCCCACCGGGCATCCGAATAACAAGCTCACGGCAGAAGCTACTTCTGTCGTCGGATGTCTCGAGTGAAGCTAGCTTACCGGTTCGGCGGGCGCCGCGGCCTTGGGAGCATTCGCCGCGAAGCTATATACCAGCTTGTCGTCGGCGAGGTCGACCTTCGCCACTCCGCCCTTGCTGAGCGTGCCGAATAGCACCTGGTCGGCGAGCGCGCGCGCGACCTCGGACTCGATAAGCCGTCCCAGCGGACGCGCGCCGAAGCGCGGGTCGTAGCCCTTCCGCGCTAGCCACTTTCTCGCCGCCTCCGAGACCTCCAGCTTCACCTTCTGCGCCGCGAGCCGCCCGGCCAGCTCGCCCACGAACTTGTCGACCACGCGGGCGATAATCTCGGGACCGAGGCCCGCGAATTCGATTATCGCGGAGAGCCGGTTGCGGAACTCGGGGCTGAACATCCGATCGATCGCGCTGCGCGGATTGCCGGTCGCAACGTCGGTGCCGAATCCGATCATCGTGCGCGCCAGCTCCTGGGCGCCGGCGTTAGTGGTCATCACGATGATCACGTTGCGGAAGTCCGCCTTGCGCCCATTGTTATCGGTCAGCGTCGCATGGTCCATTACCTGCAGCAGGATGCTGAACAGGTCCGGATGGGCCTTCTCGATCTCGTCGAGCAGTAACACGCAGTGCGGGTTCTTGTTGATCGCGTCGGTCAGCAGCCCGCCCTGGTCAAAACCGACGTAGCCCGGCGGCGCGCCGATCAGCCGCGAGACGGTGTGGCGCTCCATGTACTCGCTCATGTCGAAGCGCAGGAACTCGACGCCCATCACCTTCGCCAGCTGCCGCGCAACCTCGGTCTTGCCGACGCCGGTGGGGCCGGCGAACAGGAATGCGCCAACCGGGCGGTCGGGATGCGCGAGGCCCGAGCGCGCGAGCTTGATTGCGCGCGCGACCGCCGCGATCGCCGGGTCCTGTCCGAACACCGCCTGTTTCAACTCGTCCTCGAGATTTTGCAGGCGCGCCCGATCGCTGGAGGACACCGTGCGCTCCGGAATCCGCGCCATCCGTGCCACCGTCCGCTCGGAGTCGCGCGCGCCCACGGTCACCGCGTCGGGGCCGCTCGCGCGCAGCCGCGCCGCTACGCCCGCCTCGTCCATCACGTCGATCGCCTTGTCGGGCAGGTAGCGGTCGTTGATGTAGCGCGAGGAAAGATCGACCGCGGCGCGGATGGCCGGCGCGGTGTAGCGCACGTTGTGATGTTTTTCGTAGTAGCTCTTGAGCCCGTTGAGAATCTGCACCGCCTCTTCCACGGTCGGCTCGGGCACTTCTATACGTTGAAACCGCCGACCGAGCGCCTTGTCGCGATCGAACGAGCGCTTGTACTCCTGGTAGGTCGTCGATCCGATACAGCGCAGCTCGCCCGAGGCGAGCGCAGGCTTCAGCAGGTTGGAGGCGTCCATCGTGGAGCCCGACGCCGAGCCGGCGCCCACGATCGTGTGTATCTCGTCGATGAAAAGCACGATCTTCGGGTTGCCCGACGCGGCCTTGATCACGGCCTTCAGCCGCTGCTCGAAATCGCCGCGAAAGCGCGTGCCCGCGAGCAGCGCGCCCATGTCCAGCGCATAGATCTCGACGCCCTTGAGCGCCTCGGGCACGCGGCCTTCATGGATCGCGAGCGCCAGACCCTCGGCGAGCGCGGTCTTGCCCACGCCGGCCTCGCCGACGAACACCGGATTGTTCTTGCGCCGGCGGAGCAGGATATGGATCGCGCGCTCGATTTCATTCTTGCGCCCGATCAGCGGATCGATCTTGCCCTTGGCGGCGCGTTCGGCAAGGTTTATCGCGTAGCGCTTGAGCGCGCGTGCCGGAGAAAGTTTAGGCGCGCCTTCCTCATCCTCGTCGCCCTCGCCTTCTTCGTGATCGTGCTCGTCCTCGCTCTCGGCCTGGCCCTGGTTGGCGCCGCGCACCTGCCGATCGTCGTCCGCGCCGACCTTGGAGACGCCGTGCGAGACGAAGTTGATTACGTCGAAGCGGGTGACGCCTTCCTCCTGCAGGAAGTAGAGGGCGTACGATTCGGCCTCCTGGAACATCGCGATCAGCACCGCCGGACCGTTTATTTCCTGGCGCCCCGCCGACTGCGCGTGCATTGCCGCGCGTTGCAACGCGCGCTGCACGCCGGTCGCGTAGCGCGGCGTTGCGTCGGCGCCGCGGCCAAGGCGCTCGACCCCGTCGTCGAGGTAGCTTTGCAGTTTGCGGCGCAGCGAATCGATATTCGCGCCGCACTGCTTGAGCACGTTGCTGGTGGTGAAATCATGGAGCATCGCGTAAAGCACGTGCTCCAGGCAGACGTATTCGTGGCGCCGGCTCTGCGCCTCGGTCATCGCCAACTGCAGCGTGACCTGCAGCTCGCGGCTAAGCATCACGCCCTGCGACGCCATCCGCCGGCTCCTCTTCGCTGTCCGTTGAGGTCAGAATCCTTTCCACTTGGCATAATTCCAAACTAATCATTAAAATCAAACTAACCATTAAAATTTGATCGCGCCGCTCAGGCTTTCTCCATCACGCATTTCAGCGGAAATTCGCTCTGGCGCGCCAGTTCGTCCACCGTGCGCACCTTGGTCTCGGCGATCTCGTACGGGAACACGCCCGCCACGCCCATCCCGTTCTGATGCACGTGTAGCATGATCCTGGTCGCCTCGGCGTGCTGCTTGTGGAAAACCACCTTCAATATCTCGACCACGAACTCCATCGGGGTGTAATCGTCGTTGAGCAGGATGACCTTGTACATCGGCGGCTTCTTGGTGCGGGTCTCGGGCCGCGTGCGCCGCTCAACGACCGTATCGCCATCGGACGGACGTCCGCTGCCGGCACCATCATCATCGCGCTTGCGCGCCCGCATTTCCCGCTGCCAAAGCTCGTCGTTCATCGTTCTTCGTTCTGCTTCGCTCGCCAGTCCGTCCGAGATCGTCCGGAGTCGTCAAGCTGCTCGCTCATATAGAATAGCAAATCGGCGCATGGTCGGGGGAGCACCGGCCGCGAGCCCTTTGCGGCGGCGTCCGGCACCGCTAAGCTCGCCCATAGATTATGGCGCGGAACGACAACAAGAACACGACCGCCCGCGATGCGAGCGCGGACACGGCGACGATCGAGGTCACGGTCGTCGAGGGCATCGACCGCATCGTGCGCGAGGATTGGAACGCGCTGCTCGCCGAGGACGACAGCCCCTTCGTCGATTGGGACTGGCTGTTCGCGATGGAGAACTCCAAGAGCGCGGTGCGCGCGAGCGGATGGGGCCCGTGCCACCTGACGATCCATCGCGGCAAATCGCTCATCGCGGCCTGCCCGCTGTATCTCAAGGGGCACAGCATGGGCGAGTTCGTGTTCGACCAGGGATGGGCTGACGCGGCCGAGCGCAGCGGCATCCGCTACTATCCCAAGCTGCTGGCCGGTGTGCCGTTTACGCCGCATAGCGGACGGCGCTTTCTCACCGCGCCCGGCGTCGCGCGGCGGCCGATGGTCGCGGCGCTGGGACGCGCTCTGACGCAGCTTTGCGCGGACAACAAGCTCTCCTCGGCGCACGTCAACTTCTGCCTTGCCGACGAGGCGGCGGCGCTGCGCGAACTCGGTTTCCTCGAGCGCGTCGGCTACCAGTACCATTGGCGCAACAGCGGCTTCACCACGTTCGAGGACTACCTGGGCGCGCTCAAGAGCAAGCGCCGCTACGCCGTCCGCCATGAGCGCGCCGCGCTCGTCGCCCAGGGCGTGACCATCAAGGTGCATGCGGGCGACGAGATCCCCGACACGATCTTCGGCCCGATGTTCGATCTCTACCTCTCCACGATCGAGAAACTCTACTGGGGCCGCCGTTACCTGACGCGCGAGTTCTTCACCGAGATGCGCGAGCGTTTCAAGCGCTACGTCTGCCTGGTCTGCGCCTATCGCGGGCGCAAGCTGGTCGCGGGGACCTTCAACCTGCAGAAATCGGGCGTGCTCTATGGGCGTTACTGGGGATGTTTTGAAGACTTGAAGTACCTGCACTTCAACGTCTGCTACTACGCGGCCATTGAGCATTGCATCGCCAACGGAATCGCGCGCTTCGAGCCGGGCGCCGGCGGCGAATACAAGTGGCTGCGCGGCTTCGATCCCGCGCTCACGCACAGCGCCCACTACGTCGCGCACGAGGGCCTCCGCCGCGCGATCGGCAACTTCCTCGCGCGCGAGCGGCGCGAGGTCGAAGCGTGGATCGCCGAAGGCCACGAGCGCAGCCAGCTCAAGCCGCCCTCGCCCTCCAACGTGGAGCAGCCTTAGCCGGCGCGCGCGCCGCGCTACTTCGACGCGGCCACCTCGGGCAGCTCCGCCAGGGCGGAGGCCGGTTCGCGTGGCACGACGTCGATTTTCTCGAGCTCGCCCAATTCTTTCTTGCCGACCACGCCAAGCTCGCGGAAGCGGCGCGCCCACGGCATCACGCGCCCCTCGAACGATCCCACCGCATCGTTGAACGCGCTCACCGACGACTTCAACGAAGTTCCGACGCGCCGCAGATGCTCGACCATCGTGGCGAACCGGTCCGCGAGTTCCCGCGCCATCTCGCTGATGCGTTGCGCGTTTTCCGCCAACTGCTCCTGGCGCCATCCGTAGGACACCGCGCGCAGCAGCGAAATCAGGGTCGTCGGCGTGGCGAGAATCACGCGCTGGGCCGCGCCCTGCTCGATCAGCGACGGATCCTGCTCCAGGGCGGCGCTGAAGAACGGCTCGCCGGGCAAAAACAGGATCACGAACTCGGGCGTGGGCTGAAACTGATCCCAGTAGTTCTTGGAACCGAGCGCGACCATGTGCGCGCGCACCTGCTGCGCGTGCTGTTTGAGCCTTTCCTGGCGCGCATCCTCGGTCGGCGCTTCGAGCGCTTCGAGGTAGGCCTGCAACGGCACCTTGGCGTCGACGATGATGTTCTTGCCGCCGGGCAACTGCACGCGCAAGTCGGGACGCAGCTTGCCGTCGTCGTTCGCCGCGCTGTCCTGCTGAAAAAAATCGCAGCGCTCGAGCATCCCGGCCATCTCGACCACCCGCTTGAGCTGAATCTCGCCCCAGCGGCCGCGCACCGACGGCGCGCGCAGCGCGCGCGAAAGATTGGAGGCTTCCGACCGCAACTCCTTCTGCGCAGTGATGAGGGAACTTATCTGCTCGCCGAGCGCGCCGTACGCCTGGCGGCGCGCCCCTTCAATCTCTCGGATCTCGCGGTCGAGCTTGCCCAGCGATTCGTTGACCGGACCGACCACCGAGCCGAGCTTCTGATCGGCGAGCGTCAGGAAACTGTGGTTGGCGGCCTCCAGCGCGTCGGCCGCGAGCGATTTGAAAGTGTCGGCGAGTTTGCGCTCCGAGCTTTCGAGCAACGCCTTCTGCTCGGAGAAACCGCGCTCGCGCTCCTCCATCCGCACCTCGGCCTCGCGCACTTTGCCTTCCCAGCGGCGGGCGGCGGCCAGCCAGGCGACTATCGCACCCACCGCCAACGCCACGATCACAGCCGCCAGCAATATCATCTTGCGACCTCCCCAGCGCCGCACCCCCACATCGGCGCAGCCCTCAGGATAGTATCCGCCGCGCCGCACCTGCGTCCAATTACGCCTCGAACGCAATCCACAGCTTCGTGCAAGTGCTGTCGGTTCTCCTTCACCGCCATCTTTCGCATGCCGGTTCTGCTATTTTGGCGCGTGACGTCCGCGGCGCTTAGCGGACGCGCCGCAACTGTGAAGGAATTGCTCAAGCCGCGCTCCGTCCTTGTCGTCCTTGGGTCCGGCGGGGTCGGCAAAACCACGATCGCGGCCGCGCTCGGCGTCGCCGCCGCGACCGCCCATCTGCGCACCGCTGTCATCACGGTCGATCCGGCGTGGCGGCTTCGCGAAGCGCTTGGACTGCCGCGCCTGGGCGGCAAGCCGACGCGGATCGACGCGCGACGATTGCGCGCTGCCGGTCTCGACCCCGCGCTCAAGCTCAGCGCGATGGTCCTCGACGTGAAGGGCGAATGGGATGCGATGGTGGCCGAGCATGTGACCGACGCGGCGCTCCGCCGGCGCATCCTCGACAACGCCTTCTACCGGAGCCTCAGCACGCAGTTCGCCGGCTCCGACGCCTACGCCGCGCTGGAGGCGCTCCACGATCTTCATGAGGCGGGCAATTTCGACTTCGAGGTCGTCGATACTCCCCCCGCCGCGCACGCGTTCGAGTTCGTGCAGGCGCCGGCGCGCCTGATGCGGCTGCTCGATTCGCAGGCCGCGCGATGGTTGCTCAAGCCGGCCGGGCGATCGGCCTCGCTGGCGCTCAGACTGGCCGGGCGCATCACGAGCTATGTCGCGCGCGAATTAGAACGCTTCGCGGGCGGCGACACGCTCTCTTCCATCGCCGACTTCTTCGCCGCCGCCGCCGGCGCGGCCGAGCGAATCACAGCGCGGATGCAAAGGGTCTCCGCGCTGCTGCGCTCACCGGCCGTGCGATTTGTGCTGGTCACCACCGCCGAGCCTGATCGGTTGCGCCAGGCGCGCAAGCTTATCGACAAGATGGAATCCGAGGAGCTGCACCTCGGCGCGATCGTGATCAACCGCTTCCTCGACGAGGCGATCTGCCGCGGATTCACACATGATCATGCGCTCGATGATATTCCGCGACTTCGGGCGGCGCTGGATGCGGATGGTGCCGGCGATGACGGCGTAGCCGCCGCGCTGGCCTACCTGGAGAGTTATCGGGCGCGCGCCGAAGAGGATATCCGTCGCGTGAAACGCTTCGTTGACGGATTGCCGACGCGCGTGAAGGTGGCGCTCGCGCCGGAAATCCGGACCGGCACTCCCAGCCTCGCGGCGTTGGCACGCCTCGCGAATTTTCTGATCACACCGCAAGCGATTGTGGAACGGCCGGTGCGCGGCGCGAACGCCGCCGCGCCGCCCAAGGCACGCGCGCCGCTCAAGAGCGGCCGGCGCGCCGAAAAAAAATCAGAAACAAAATCATACGGCGGAGCTGGCCGAATGCCGGAGTGAGCCTGTAAGCCGGGTTCTGTGCCCTTCCGGGCGGCGATCATTCATCTTGGCCGGACGATTGCTCGCCGGCTCCAGCGACCGAACCCGAGGGATTACGAGCGGGCCACTCACCCTCCTATTTGGTCTTGCTCCGAGTGGGGTTTGGCATGCGCGCGCGATCACTCGCGCGCCGGTGGGCTCTTACCCCGCCATTTCACCCTTACCCTCGCGGGCGGTGTATTTTCTGTGCCACTTTCCGCAGGTCGCCCCGCGCCGTCGTTAGCGGCCACCCTGCCCTGTGGAGCCCGGACTTTCCTCCCCTTTACGGGGCGATCGCCCGGCCCACTCCGGCAGCGTCGATCCTAGCACAGCCGCGCGACGCGCGGATCAGCCCTCGTAGTAAAGGATACGCTGGCAGTTGGGGCAGAAGTGGATCTGAAGATGCTTCTGGATCTCGTTGTAGAGCTGTGGCGGCAGCCGCATCCGGCATCCCTGGCAGGTGCCTGACTTCGCCAGCGCGACTGCCAGGCCGCCGCGCCGGCTGAAGATCATCTGGTAGCGCTGCAATAGCACGTCGTCGATCGATGAGGCCGCGCGGTCGCGCTCGACGCGCTGGCGCTGAATCGACATCTTCAGCTCCTCGACCTCGGCTGCGATCTCTTTCTCGGCCGCCTTTAGCTCTGTGCGCTTGCCGGCGATGAGTTCGGTGAGTTCCTTGATTCGCGGGGCGCGCGGCTCGGCCGCCTGCATCGAGGCTAGCACTTCACTTTCCAGGCGCTGGTTGTTTTCCTTGAGCGACTCGACTTCGTGACCGAGCGCCTGCAACTCCTTGTCGTTGCGCACCAGGTTCAGACGCATCCGCTTGTTGCGGATCTGCGCCTCGCCGTCAGCGAGTTCGCGTTCGAGATGGCGGCGCGCCGTAGCCGCCTGCTGGTCTTCCTCGGTGAGTCGGTCTAGCTCGGCTTGAGAGGTTTCGATCTCGCCGCGAAGCTGCTCGACGCGCTCCGCGACTGAAGACAATGATTGCCCGAGCTCGTGCAACTGCCGGTCGATGGTCTGCAGGCTCATTAACCGGGCTATCTCTTCACGCAATTCTGCCTCCGTTTGGTGCGGGCCGATTCATGCGCCCCGATGCGCGCTGTCGATGACGATCGCGTGCATTGCTGGCATTGGCCAGAAAATCGTCCCACCTGTTGATGATATGGGCCCACCAGGATTTGAACCTGGGACCAGCCGGTTATGAGCCGGCAGCTCTAAACCGGACTGAGCTATGGGCCCTTGCGAGCGCATTGTGCAATCACCATCGTACCAAGTTTCGCGCTACAAATTAAAGGGTGTCTCTGACACGATTTCACTTGACTGGCGCGACGCAATACCTTCAAGCGCGCCGCATCCCGTTCAACCGCCGCGCCGCCTGAGCGCAATCATCTCCTGTGCCGCGGCCATCGCCTCATCGTCGCTGCCCGCGCTGGCCGCGGCCCGCCGCGTGGTCTCCATCGCGCGCTGCTGCCGTCGCCTCGCCAACGCATCGGCGAAATCGCGCGCGAGCGCGCGCGCCTGCGTCGCCGTTTCGATCAGCGGCCCGACGGCGAGCGCGCTCAGCCGCGAGCGCTGCGCGTCGCCGAGCCGCTCGGCGACGCGCACTTCGAGCACGGCCGCCGGCTCCTGCGAGGCGCAGACTTCGCCGAGCGCCGCGGCCACGCCGGCGTCCTCGAGCATCGCGGCGTGCGCGGCGATCTCGCCGCGCAACTCCGGATGCAACAGCGCGACGGCGAGCAGGCCGACTTCGGCGGCCGTCGCGCCGTCGCCCGCGCCGGCCGCAGCCGCCGAGGGCGGCCGCGCCGATGCCATCCCGCGCGCCTCGGCGCCATAGGCGCCACCGCGCGCGGGACGGCGCGCCTCGGCGCGCAGTACCTCCTCGCCGACGCCCAGCGCGTCAGCGGCTTTGCGCGCCAGAAGATCGAACTCGAACGCATTGTGCACGGCCTTCAGGACTTCGGCCACCGCCGCGGCGGCACGCGCGCGTGCTTCCAGCGAGCCGCGCGCCGCCGCCGCCTGCTCGGCGAGGAAATAGTCGACGAGCAAATCCGCCGACGCTATCAGCTCGGCGAACGCCTGCGCTCCGCGCTCCTTGATGAAGGTGTCGGGATCGAACCCGGGCGGGATAAAAATTCCCCGCCCGAGCAGCCCGGCAGCGAGAAATATCTCGAGCGCCCGCAGCGAGGCCTTGCGTCCCGCCGCGTCGCCATCGAAGCAAGCCAGCACGTTGCGCGTTTGCCGTCCGACCAGCCGCAACTGATCGACCGTCAGCGCCGTGCCGAGACTCGCGACCGTCTCCTTGAAGCCCGCCTGCCACACTGCGATCGCGTCGAGGTAACCCTCGACCACGATCGCGCGGTCGGCGCTGGCGATCGCCGCGCGCGCCTCATACAAACCGTAGACATTGCGCGACTTCGAGTAGAGCGGCGATTCGGGCGAGTTGATGTACTTCGGCAGGCGCTGGTCGAGTACCCGTCCGCCAAACGCGAGCACCCGCCCCTGGCCGTCGCGAATCGGGAACATCAGCCGTCCGCGAAACATGTCGCGCGTCCCGGCGCTGTCCTGCTTGACCAGGCCCAGGCGCACTGCCGCGGCCAATAGTCCGCGCCGGTCCAGCGCGCCTGCCAGGTTAGCTGGGCGCTCGGGCGCGAATCCAAGCCCGAACGTGCGCGCGGTCTCGGCCGCGACGCCGCGCGCGGATAGGTACTCGCGCGCCGCGGCGCCGTCGGGCGTCTTCCACAACACGTGGACGAAAAAATCGGCGGCGATCTGATTGGCGCGCAACGCGGCGTCGCGCTCGCCCGCGCCGGGACCCGCCTCGCCGCCGCGCTCGGGCAGCGTCACGCCGTAGCGGCGCGCGAGCGACTCGATCGCCTCTGGAAAGCTCAGCCCCTCGGTCCGCATCACGAAGTTGAACACGGTGCCGCCCGCGCCGCATCCGAAGCAATGGAAAAATCCGCGCTCCGCGTTGACTGAAAACGACGGCGTCTTTTCGTTGTGGAACGGGCACAGGCCGACGAAGTTGCGCCCGGCGCGCTTGAGGCGCACGTGCGCTCCTATCACCTCGACGATATCCGCACGCGTGCGGACCTCTTCGAGCTTGTCGTCGGAGAAACGCGCCATCAGCTCGCTGCCAGTTCGCGCAGTCGCTTTGGGTCGTTGGTCATGATTCCATCAACGCCGGCGGCGGCGAGCCGGCGCATCGTGGGCGCGTCGTCGACGGTCCATACGTACACCGCAAGGCCGCGGCGATGCGCCTCGGCGCAAAGCGCAACGTCCGCGATATCGAACCGCGGCGCGACCGCGAACGCATGCATCGCCGCCGCCGCCTCCAGCAGCGCAGGCGGGGCTTTCTCGCCGAGCAGCGCCAGGCGCAAGGCAGGCTCCTCTTGAGCCACGATCTTCAGCTGATCCCAATCGAAGCTCGACACTATCGCGCTTTGGGTCGCGCCACATCCGCGAAGAATCTCGCATACGCGCCTCTCGAGGCCGCGCTCCTTGAGTTCCACGTCCATTCCACATTGTCGTCCGCCGAGCGCCTCGGCAACTTCGGCGAGCGTCGGGATGCGCTCGTCGCGAAATTCCGCGCCGAAGCGCACTCCGGCGTCCAGCCGCGTGATCGCCGCGGCGCTCATCGCGGCAACCCGGCCGCGCCCGTCGGTAGTGCGGTTGACGGTCGCATCATGAATCACCACGACTTCGCCATCGCGAGTCATCCGCACGTCGAACTCACACATATCGGCGCCAAGCTCGGCGGCCGCGATGAATGCGCGCAAGGTGTTTTCAGGATAAAAAGCGCTGGCTCCCCGATGGGCGATCGTCAGCATCGAAGAAGCCGCCAGAGAACCAGCCGAACCGCCCTCATCGCGAACGAGTTTACCCGCCGCGCATCGCGACGGGCAAATCCGTCCGCGCCTCCTCTCCACAGGCAGTTCCCCCCACTCGTCAAGCCGCACCATGACCCTTATGCTTGAAGATGTCCCTTATGCTTGAAGCGGAGGACGATGACCCGAATCGCTACACGCGCCGCCCGCAAGTACGTGCAGGTCGCTTTCGAGATTCCGGCCGCGATGGTGGACGATGCCGCCGGCATGCTGGT
This sequence comes from uncultured delta proteobacterium, assembly GCA_963810495.1. GTDB lineage: Bacteria > Desulfobacterota > Binatia > Binatales > Binataceae > JAKAVN01. The sequence continues at coordinate 4,695 of CAWENP010000008.1, read as the reverse complement.
CGCCGAGGGCGCGATGGGATGCGCGGTCGGCGGAGACCATCGGAGCGCGCATCGCCACGCGACGCTGGAACTCCAGGCGTATTTCGACCGGCTCGGCCGCTCGCGGCTCGCGGCGATTCGGCGAGCGATGACCGCAGCCGGGATGCTCGCGCGCCCCGACCGGACGCTGCGTCGCCAGCCTATCGAGGATCCCGGATGGGCCACGGCATGGATGGATCGTTTCGAGCCGCTGCGGGTGGGCCGCCACCTGTTGATCGTTCCGCCATGGAATTCCAACGTCGGTACGCGGCGGCTTAGGCTCGTGATCAACCCCGGACAGGCCTTTGGCACTGGGCATCATCCGACCACTTATGGCGCGCTCGCGACGATCGAGAAACTTTGTGCGGCGCAGCACTTCGAGCAGGCGCTGGACGTCGGCACGGGCTCGGGCGTGCTCGCAATTGCGATGCGCCTGATGGGCGTCGCGCGTGTGACCGCGATCGATATCGACGCGCTCGCAATCCACAACGCGCGCGAGAACGCGGCGCTCAATTCGCTCGCGGGCAAAATCCGTTTCGCCACCGCGCCGCTTGCGCGGCTGCGCCCCCGCTTTGACCTGATCACGGCCAACATCCTTAGCTCAACTTTGATCGCGATGGCGACCACGCTGACGCGGCTGCTGGCGCGCCGCGGCCGCCTGGTGCTCGGCGGGATTCTAAACCGCGAGGCGGCCGCGGTGCTCCGTAGTTACGGACCGCCTCTGCGATGCCTCGTCGTGCGACGCGACCGTGGATGGAGCACGCTGGTGCTGGCGCGATGAAGCGGCCGGCGCGCTTTGCTATTTCGTCGGCGGCGGTCGACGGCGCGGTCGCGCTGGTCGGCGGCGCGGAACTCCATCATATGCGCGATGTGATGCGTCTCATGCCCGGTGCCGAGGTTGCGCTATTCGACGAGCGCGGCGCCGAGTACGCGGGCACGATCCGCAGTTTCCAGGCGCGCCATGCGGTGATCGAAATCGCCGCCGCGACGCGCGCGCGCGCGGAAGCCACCGCGGGCCTCATCCTGGCCGCGGCGGTGATCAAAGGGCCGCGGATGGACTTCCTGGTCGAGAAGGCCGCCGAACTCGGCGCGGCGGAGCTATGGCCGGTGCTGTGCACGCGAGGGGTCGTGCGCGAGGTCGGCGGCGAGCGGCTCGCGCGATGGCGCCGGCTCGCGACGGCGGCGGCCAAGCAGAGCCTTGCGCCGCGCGCGACCGAGGTCATCGCGCCGCTTAAGGTGGGAGACTTGATCCGGCGGCTTAACGGGGGCAGGCTCTGCGTGGTCCTGAGCGCGGGCGCGCCGGCTTTGGGCGCGACACTGCGCAAGGCCCGCGCGCGCGCGCCGCTGCTGCTCTGCGGGCCGGAGGGCGACTTCACGGACGGGGAACTGGCAACGGTGCGGGCGGCCGGTTTCCTCCCCGCGGGACTGGGGGGGCGGCGGCTTCGCAGCGAGACCGCGGCGCTCGCCGCGCTTAGCATCGCGGCCGGCGCGCTCGACGAACTTGATGGCGCAATTCGCGGAGAAGACTGACCTGTGGCTTACAAATTCGCCTTTGTGATGGACCCGCTGGCGAAGGTGCTGCCAGACAAGGACACCACCTTCGCCTTCATGCTGGAAGCGATCGGCCGCGGGCATCAGACTTACTTTGTCGCGCTGCACGACCTCTACGCGATCGGCGCTCACGCTTTTGCCGGGGCGCGGCAATGCACGGTGATGCGCGGGAGGCCGCATTATCGCTTTCTCGACGACGGCGCCGACTACGAACTCGAAAAGTTCGACGCGATTTTCATGCGCAAGGACCCGCCCGCCGACGCGCCCTACCTGTTCGCCACGATGCTGCTCAGCCTGGCCGACCGCCGCCGCACTTTCGTGCTCAACGAGCCTGCGGGCCTGCGCGAGGCCAACGAGAAGCTCTACGCGCTGAATTTCCCCGACGCGATTCCGCCCACGCTGGTGAGCCAGGACCTCGCGCGGCTCAAAAAATTCATGGCCGAGCAGGGCGGACAGATGATCGTCAAGCCGCTCGACGGACACGGCGGCGAAAGCGTGTTCCTGGCCTCCGCGGACGATCGCAACTTGAACGCGATCCTCGAAGCTGTTACCCAGTTCGAGTCGCGTCCGATCATGGCGCAACGCTACCTGGCCGAAATCCGTGACGGCGACAAGCGGCTGATCGTGCTCGACGGGGAGCCGCTGGGATGCATGCTGCGAGTCCCCCGCGACGACGAAAACCGCGGCAACATCCACGTCGGCGGCAATTGCGTCAAGGCCGAGGTAACCGCGCGCGACCGCGAGATCTGCGCGATGATGCGGCCGCGGCTCAAACGGGACGGGCTCTATTTCGTCGGGCTCGACATCATCGGCAACTACCTGACCGAGGTCAACGTGACCTCGCCCACGGGAATCCAGGAGATCGATCGGCTCGACGAGGCCAACCTCGAGGCCAAGGTGATCGATTTCGTCGAGACGCGGGTCGCGGCGCTCAGGCAGTAGAGAGCTCCAGCGTTCCCTGGCCCACGACCCCCAGCAACTATCTGCGCCGAGCGCGGGCGCGTGCCGATGTTGTTGCAAGGACGGGTCGGGACAGGTACGTATTAGGACCGCCGCGAAGCCCCGACGCGCGCAGAAGCCCCGGTGGGCAGGTAGCTCAGTCGGTAGAGCAGAAGACTGAAAATCTTCGTGTCGAGTGTTCGATTCACTCCCTGCCCACCAAAAACGGCTTCTATCAAAAGGGTTTCCTTGAGAGCGCCCGCGAATCGGGCGATCCGCTTTGGCTATACTTTGGCCGTTCCCTCCGTGAGGATCGTGCGAGGGGGAACTCGCGATGCGCTGCTCGAAATGCGGGCCGAGATCCCTCCGGCAAAAAATTCTGCGGCGACTGCGCTGCACTGCTGCCGAACATTTGTGCGAAATGCAGCGCCGGCAATCCGCCAGGCAAACGTCTTTGCGGGGAGTGTGGCTGTGCGCTCGCACGCCCAACGCGACTTCCTCAGCGAAGGAACCTCACCCTTCCCCTCTTGGCATACGTGAGGCGACCGACCCCGAGAAACTTTAACGCGCGCAAGACCGTCACTGCGCTATTCGCCATTTCAAAAGATTAGACAGAGCTGATGGAGGACCTCGACCCCGAAAAGGCGCGGGCCATCGTCGATCCGGCGCTAAAGCTGATGATCAATGCGGTCCATCGTTGCGACGGCTGTGTCGTGCAGTCGACCGGCGACGCTCTGTGAGGGCGCGGAAATGTCCGAACTGCGGGAGAATCTCGCTGGCGATGTAAATGCGTTGTTTCCGATTCCTGAGCGCGTGCTGCGCAAGGGTTTTGTGGAGGCCGGGCAGGAGGCTGGCCGATGCGGCGGCGTCACGCTCCCCATCGAGCAGCGGCGCGAGGAAACGGGCAAGCTCAAGGCCGTGGAGGTGTTCCGCTTCCTGAGCGAGGACTGGTCGCCCTGGATCGTGCTTTCGCGAAGATGCGCGAGCGCTGGCCGGAGCTCGGGTTCGGGATGAGATGCGGCTATTTGGGGTCTTAAATATGCGCACGGGGTGTTGGAGCCCTGCTCGCGTGTGCGGCGACAAATATCGCGACCCTTTGCGATTCCGCTACAATAAAATCGTGAGGGGGTCTAATTGATGTGAAGGTGCTGTATGTCTGACGAGAAAGCTAAAAAAGAGCAGTTGGTAAATATTCTGAAAGACGTCGGTTCGGTGGCAGCGAAGATTGAATCGATGGGGCAAGACATGATCCAGGCAGCACGTCTCTCGCGGGATGTTGCTTCTCCGATACTGGACGTAGTGACCAATCTTCCTACCGAATCACTTCGACCGGGGCAGTTGGACACGGAGCTTGCAAGCTGGAGGGATTGGACGGAGAGCGCAAACCAGCTTAAAGGTTCGCAGTCACCGGTAAGTAGTTTCGTTGCGGTGACATCCGGGGCTACCAACACGGCTGTTTCCTTCATGTCGACTACCGTCTTCTCCTCGCCGCAAGCCCAGGAAGCGAAGACAAAATTTTTTCACGTCCTGGATCGCAGCCGTCTGGTGCAACAGGTAGGCTCGGCAATGGTTCGCCTCGGATTGAACTCACGGGGAGGAACAGCGCGCCCAGCGCCGGAATTGCTGGACGAAGCACAAGCTGCTCTCGAACGTCCTGTAGTTAAAGACGGTGGCCCCACTTCGGTTCTCATCACGCTCCGGGAAAGCATCGACGCAGCGATCACCGAACTCATCAGGCGCCGTCCGGTACAGGAAAAGGTTCATGGTTGGGATGGTAAAGTGCTTTCGCTCGGAAAGCACTGCGCTTACTCTGGATTGTCCACGGCGCACTTCAACCGACTAGCGGCCGAAGCTGATAGGTTGATGGACCGGCTATCCAATTACAAGCAAGATAGTCTTAACCGCGACGCGATGAACGAAGTCTTCATAGAAGGCATTACTCTTCTGAAAGCCCTGCTCGATAGCATCGACGAAGGCAAGTTGAAGCCGTAGTTCGGACGCGCAAGACGAGAAGAAATTGGAGATCAGATCGCGCTAACGCGATCTTCATCACCATCGTACTGGCGCCTGTGATGCCTTCTTTCTCTGGGCGATCTTTCGATAGCAGCTTACGATCGCGCGCGGCTTGGCGGGTGCAGTGCTTGCACCAGCTATGCAGGCCATCGCTCGTGTCGGCCTTGCCGTAGA
>CAWENP010000007.1:0-108042 GCA_963810495.1 uncultured delta proteobacterium | reverse complement strand
TTGCTGCCACGGTCGAAAGTGCTAAGGCGTGAACCGTCTGCCGCCACGATGTCAGCGACGTCGGCGCTGAGAGCCGACACGCCAACGATATCGGCGGTAGTTGGGGATTGGATCCGCTGCCATCGCGTGCCGTCGGTCGTGAGCAAGATAGTGCCCTTGCGCCCGACCGCCCAACACTCCGTGTTTGATGTTGCCTGGCCGGCCAGCAAATCAGATCGCACTCCGCTCTCCTGTTTCTGCCAGCTTCTTCGGTCAGTCGAGCGGAAGATTGTGCCGGAGTTTTCGAGCGCCCAATACACAGTGTGGTCAGGCGACGAGACCAGCACGGCACGCACCGCTACTGCACTAGCCGGCGCAGGCTCTTGTGAAGTGCTGGCTGCCAAGGCGGGGCTTGCGGGCGAGGGCTTGCTAGCTGCCGCATTGTGCTCGGCTGCGCCAACCGGAGACGTAACGCTTGCCGGCTTCGAAGACGTGATTTGCGCCTGCGCCGAGGGCTTGGGGAAGCCGGCTGCCGGCCCGCGCGCAGGAGCGGCTACGGTCGTTGCGGTCTGATTGGCCGTTCGGGCGGCGAGGGAGAATTGCTTCGACCGATCCGCAGGTCCGCGCGTTTGCCGCGAAATTTTCGAGCGGCGCGGCGATGCTGACGGCGTGGCAAGCGGGTTTTGCGGTTCGTTAGCGGTACGCGCCCTTGAAGCCGGAGTGCTGGAGGCTTCGGCCGTCGATGTAAGCGCGGGGGTGGTAGCCGGTCCTTCAGCGGTGGACGATGCGCCGGCTGCCGCTGCGGTCAACGCGCTGGAGGGGCTCGCTGCGGATGCACCAGGCGTCGGCTCAGATGACGCAACCGCTCCAGGTGCGACGGCCGTCGCGCTTGGTTGATTCGAGGCGTCGCCTGGCCGCATCGCGGCTATCTCCGCGGCCAAACGCGCCACGTCACCGCGTCGTACACGCAGAGCCGCAGCAACGGCGACTGCTGCTATCGCAGCGAGCGCGACACATAGCAGGGCGATGCCCCACGCGCGGCGGCGCCTCGGGTGCCCGCCCGCCTGCACCGACGCGGCGGCCGCCTCGGTCGGCTGGGTGACCTCTTTCGACGCGTCCAGCGCGGATTTTACCGCGCTGGCGAATCGATCCTCGATATCGTTGCTCGGCGTCAAGCTTGGTCTCGGGTACGGTCGTATGCGCTAGAGACTGTGTACGCTGCTCGAGCGAGAATCTTACCTCGACTTCCGAACGCATGCGGTTCAGCTAGTAATCCAAGCTGAGCCGCAATTGCGTTATCTGGCCGGCGTACCGCCTTCATCCGTACCGCCGAAGGCGCGAGACAGTTCTATGAAGCGGCGTTGCAGGGACTTGGCTGGCTCAAAGGTCTTGACCAACTCTTGGAGCTGGTCCTGGAACGCCGTAGCCGGCTCCATCGCATTCGCCAATTGCACGAGCTGTTCACGAAAGGCCGCGGCCATCTGCTCGAGCTGGCTCTGGAAAGCCCGCATCGGTTCGAAGCGGTTGGCCAGATTCTCCAGGTGGCCATGAATTCCCTTTATTGGCTCGAAGGCGGCGGCCACCTCTGCCAGCTCTTCCTGGAATCTTCTCATGGGCTCGAAGACGTCGGCCAACTGAACCAACTGGCCCATCGGCTCGAGCACCTTGGCCAGCCGGTCCAGTGTGTCCCGGGCCGACTTCATAGGATCGAAAACCTTGGCTACGGCCTCGTCAGGTCGAAGAGTAAGGAATGATTGGTCCAACTGCTGTGCCCCCTTTGCGCGGTATGAAATCTCGGCGCCGTGGAACTCTAGTAACACTGGTTCTCTAACCGCTCCAAACGGAGTCAATATGCCAAACTGGCGTGGCGGTTATGTTGGTGCGCGTTGTCCGCTGTCGCGGAGCAACCGGTGCGAGAACACCGCTTTTTGAGTCGTGCTGAAACCCTCCTCGAGGTTCGCAGTAAAAACCAGCCACGACCCTCAACTAACGCACTTGCACAAGCGGGGAAAGGTCGACGAATCGCTGTGCGCTAGCCGCCCTCGCGCCGATAAAACACCGGGACCGTGTGCTATTTAGCGGAGAAGGGCCGCGACAACAATGATTGCCACCATCGCCGTCAAGGCCATATACAGCAGAGCGATTCGCAATCGACCGGAACTCCTGTCGCCGGGCATCTGTGCTGGTTGGGCGGTCGGCGCAGGTGATGGGCTCTTCGCGCCGCACGCTTCAACCGTCGACAACATGGCTGACGCGCGGCTTCAGAGGCGGCGCTGACAAGGCGATCCAGAGCCACGCGATCGCGAGAATCCAGCCGCCGATTACATCGGTTGGCCAGTGCGCGCCAAGATAGACTCGCGAAATCCCGATCAGGAAACACGCCCCGATTGCGATCACCCACACGGCGGCATGCGCACGCCGGCCCAGCGCTCGAATATGTGTCGCGAGATAAGCGACGCTGCCGCAAACCGCAGCGGAATGCGTGGCATGGCCAGAGGGGAATGACCATCCCTTTTCATGAAACACCCTCCATTGTGCCGGCGGCCGAGGTCGAGCGACGATGAGCTTGATGATCCTCTCGAGCGCTACGGCGCCAACAGCGACGGCCAAAAGCACGAACAAGGGACGCCAACTGCCGGTTTGACGGCGCAAGATCAGACCGACAACGAGCACCACGATCAGAAGGACGGCATCGCTGCCGAGATCGGTAATGATTCGCATTACCGCGGTTAACCAGCCCACCCGATGTCCAGCAACGTAACGAACGATCGCTGCGTCGAAGAGTACTGTCGCCCTGGCGCCCGGTATCTTCTCGAGCAAGCCGGAGGCGATGTAAGCGACCAGCAAAAGCACTCCGAACCCCACGGCGAGTGAACGACACCAGGCAACCTCGGGACCGAGACGGCGCGGCAGCGAGCGAATGCGCGCAGTCAAACTATGCGTTGAGTTCTGCATGGACTTTCAGGCTCCGAAATACGCGAGCGCCGCTCGAATCACGATGAACCATACCGCGAGTGTCGAGAACAGATAGAGATAGAATCGCAGCATCACGAGATTGAAGGTGCAGTGGACGGCACTGTGCATTGCGCGAAAAGCCACGAATACCCAGGCGGCATCCACGTACGCCGCATCCACCCGTTTCGTCGCGAAGAGATAAAGCACGAGCGCATAGAAAAGCACCGGAATCTCGAAGAGGTTCTTCAGGTTGTCCGATGGATTGGATACCGCGGGCGGCGAGAGCCGCGCAAGTTCCCCAGGTACGGCGAGATCTTTCGGGCTCAGCTCGTTGGCGGTGATGAAACTGATGCGACGGATGTACATGTATACCCACACGACGAGCGTCAGAAACATCATCGCGAAAAAAGGGCCGAAGATCATTGCCTGGTCCATTGTTTCCTCACTGTTAAATTACTGTCCTCGCTGCTGAATTATCTGTCCTCACAGTATGGCTTCACCCTCAACAGAGTCGTAGCATTGCATGCGGGAAAAGGGTGCGCCTGATGGGGGAGGAGCACGGCACTTTCTGGCAGCTCGAACGAGCCAACCGGCGCAAGACCGTCGAGTTGGTGGCGATGTTCGTGCTGATTTATGCCGTCGTCGGCTTCATCCTCGATTTCATTTTTCACGCCCTTCGCGTGGTAAACCATCACCTGACTGTCGTTCCCTGGACTGGCATTCCCTGGCTGACTATCGCGGCGGTTGCGATCGCTTTGGCTGAGGCGCTTTGGGCTTATTATCGCGGCTCCTCAGTCATCATCGGCGCGGTGCACGGCGATGATCTCACTCCCGAGTCAGTGAAGGAGCAAACGATGCTGGACGTGGTGAACGAGATGGCGCTCGCGGCCCACATGCCCGTGCCGCGCGTGTGCTTGATGGAGGACCCGGCTCCCAATGCCTTCGCGGCCGGCCGCGATCCTCAGCATTCCGTAATCTGCGTCACGCGGGGTCTGGTCGATCAGCTGGATCGCGAAGAACTCCAAGGTACGATCGCCCACGAACTGGCACACATCCGCGGACACGACACTCGCGTAACGCAAATGGCCGCGGTTATGGTCGGCGGCTTCGCGTTGCTTTCCGATTTCGTTCTTTACGAAACCGCGGACGATTCGGGAACGCCTATTCCGGGAATACGCTTAATTGCAGTTCCCGTAGTCATCCTGGGCGGGCTCGGATGGCTTTTCTCGAAAGTGGTTGCGATCGCGTTGTCCCGCCAGCGCGAATACCTGGCCGACGCCGCCTCGGTCGAGTTCACACGCAATCCCCAGGCGCTCATCCGCGCGCTCGAGCATATCGCGCGAATCGAATCGCCGCTTAAGCGGGCGCTCCGCGGCGTGGCCCCGCTCTTTATCGTCGATCCGTTCGAATGTGCGGGCGCGAGCTCGGCAGAGTATCTCGACGAGGTGGCGCGGATCGAGGCGCAGGCCGACAAGACCAAAGAGCAGCGTGACGCCGAAGTTGTCGATTTCGTGGTGAAGAGACTGCCCCCAAGCCCTTTCCAAGGGCGCTTCTCCAGCCATCCGCCGATTCGTGACCGCATCGCACGCCTTTACGTGTTGCTCCATCAGCCCGTTCCGTCCGAGTCACCCGAGGAAGTCCGCGAAAAAAGAAGCGCGGCGGCCAAAATCGTGGCCGAGACGATGCGGACCAATCCGCAAGCGATGGCCGCGATCATGGCCAAGTTTGCCGAAAAACTCCAGGGAAGTTTAGACCTGTCCGAGATAGCGAAAACCAGTCCGGAGAGATTGGCCGCGCTCCAGCAGGCGAGTTCGCAATTGATGCGCGCCTTCGGAGCGAACCCGCCGGAGAGCGAACCGGATCCTGCCCAACCGCCAGCGGATTCTGCCCAACCTCCAGCAGAGAACCAGCCGTACGACAAACCCTCCGACCAGGCGGCCTACCAGAAACTCTACGAATACAACATGAGATTCAGCGGTGAAAAATCAGAATCGCCGCTGCAGTCGCTGCTGCGCGGTCAACCAACGAACATCGATCCCGCTCAGATACAGGCCATCCGAACCACCGCGCTCGATAAATTGGTGGTGGAAGCCGCGTTGGCCCGCGGAATGGCGAGCATGAACAGGAAGGCCGCCGCGCCCAGCATTGTTCCCGGCCAGCAAACAGGCCCGAAAAAATCCCACTACTTATTTTGGTTGGTGATAGCACTTTCCGCGGGAGCGATCATCGCGTCGTTCGCAATCAAGTAGGACGCAACCGCAAGGCCGGCTCTTACACCGCCTCGCCGGCGCACCAGCCGCTCGACCACGCCCACTGGAAAGCGAATCCTTGCGCTCGCACTTTGAAATTCAGAACTGATGCGTGATATTTTGTTCGAGTCTCGCACCATTGAGAAGAGAATTTTTTCGCGTGGCTGCGTCAGAGGCGCAGCGGCGTAAGTCGTGGCGTATTTGAGCCATGGACGCTCTCATAGCAGTTGCGTCGTCAGGTTGGGCTCCGTCAACTCAGTCGGAGCTGTCAGCGTCTAGAATTCCCTCCGCTACACGCAAAGAGGAGACAGCGCAGTCGTGTAGCGTTCTCCTACCCCGCATTCACGCGTCTAGCGAAACCGGCGGTGCTTCGCTGCACTGCCATCAGTCAGTGTCACCTGGCATCCGACTCCCCAAGAAGCTAAGCGCCAAATTTTAAAGCGAGCTTCTATGATTCATACATTTTGCAACGCCCAAAGGAGATGCACCGATGTCCACCAGTGAAAAGTACGAGAATCTGGTTCTCGGTAGCGGCGGAGCCGGCAAGTTTATTGCCTGGACCATGGGCGACGCGGGTCGTCGCACCGCGATGATTGAACGCAGAGCACTTGGCGGCGCGTGCCCAAACGTTGCCTGTCTTCCCAGCAAGAACATTATCTACTCCGCCAAGGTCATCTCACTGGCCAGGCGAGGCGCGGAATTCGGCCTCAAAACCCAATCGTTGAGCGTCGATATGGAGACTGTCCAGCGACGCAAGCGACTGATGGTCGAAGGGCTTCACAAGATGCACGCCGATCGCACCACTGCGAGCGGCGCGGAACTGATCATGGGCAACGCCCGATTCGTCGCTCCACGCACGGTTGAAATCGAGCTTCGTGATGGTGGCAAAAGAACTATCTTCGGCGACCGCGTGTTCCTCGACCTCGGGTCCCGCGCGACCGTACCCGAACTGCCAGGACTCAGGGCCGCGAACCCGATGACGCATGTGGAGGCGCTCGACCTCGACCGATTGCCAGAACACCTCATCGTGCTGGGCGGCGGCTATGTGGGTCTTGAACTCTCGCAGGCGATACGGCGATTTGGCTCGCGGGTGTCACTGATCGAAGCCGGCCCGCAACTCGCAAGCCGCGAAGATCCTGACATTGGCGCCGCCCTAAAGGATTTGTTTGCGGATGAAGGAATCGAGGTTTTACTTGAAACCGAGGTTCGTCAGATCGAAGGACGCTCTGGCGATCGCATCCGAGTCCACGCCAATGACCGGCACGGTAAACGCACTATCGAAGGTACCGACCTTCTGGTTGCGACGGGCCGAACGGCGAATACCGACGGAATCGGTCTCGAGCTGACCGGCGTCCAACTCGACGAGCATGGCTATATCAAGGTCAACGAACGGCTGCAGACTACGAGCGATAATATCTGGGCGATGGGCGATTGCGCGGGCAGCCCACAGTTTACGCACGTCGCCTTTGACGACTTCCGCGTCGTTCACGACAACCTTAACGGTGGCAATCGAACCACCAAAAATCGCCTGATCCCATTCTGCATGTTCACCGATCCGGAACTGGCGCGGGTCGGACGAAATGAGTCCGAGGCGCGACACGCAGGAATCGAATATCGCTTGGCGAAGATGCCGATGGCCGAAGTGCTCCGGACCCGAACAGTCTCCGAGCCGCGCGGCCTCATGAAGATGCTGATCGCAAAGGACAGCGACGAGATTCTCGGCTTTACCGCGATGGGATTTGAAGCAAGCGAACAGATGGTCGCCGTGCAGACGGCAATGCTCGGCCATCTGCCCTACACGATGTTGCGCGACGCGATTTTAACTCATCCTACGATGTCAGAAGGGTTGAACGAACTACTTGCTAGCGTTCCGGCAAGGAGCACGCGAACATAAGCCTGCGGCATGGATCTATATCGCCTCGCCGGCGCACCAGCCGCTCGACCATGCCCTCTGGAAATTGTATCCCCTCACAACTGGATACCCTGCGCACTGTGGGATACTGAAAGCATATAACTACGGCCTTCCGCGATTGCTCAGGTACCCTACTTCTCCACAGAACGTCTAGTTCCGACACAATTCTCGCCACAATCGCTACGGTCAGACCTCTAGCAGCGTTTGGCGTGACAGCCATTCCCTGCGCGCGGGCCGACGCTTGCGCGGGCCGCCTCAATAGCCCCGATTGTTGCTATCCTGACTCGCGCGAGCGATGGGATCGAACAAGACCTTTCAGCAAAAGGGCGACAGGGGCCGGATGCTCGGTGAGTCCGACGAGTTCCGGCACCTGCGCCACGCCGTCGAGAAGGCCGCAGGCGACCGGGAGCGCGCCATCCGCTACGTCTGCCGTCTGTACGGCGTGAACCGGCTCGACGCGCTGCCGCCCGGCAACCGCGCTGGCGCTTTTGGATCCCTAGCTTGCCCGCTTCCGGTAGAGTGCGGGGCAGCCCTCGCCAGCCAGACTACGTGATGCGCGATCAAGCCAACCGCCCGACAGGAATCTTCCTAAGGTGTCGATCGGCTGGAAACAGGAGGGGCTAAAGTAGGCAGCTTCTTTCCGCTCGTTCCCACGACGCGGGCGGACGTCCGTAAATGCCGAAGCAAACTGTTCGAGATCCGTCCACCACAACGCCGTACCCGTGATCCGCATGGCGGGAGGCTCAGGGACTTTCATCACTTGGCAGTGGATCAGAAGCGCGGGCAGACCACTCGACCTGACCGTATTCATAATATCGTCGCAACTCCGCCACATCCGGAACCCGGCCAAGGAATGGGCGCAGGCGCAGCGGGCGGCGGACCCAGTTCGAATAGCGCGGTTGCGTACGGAAGCTGAGGCCCGGGCGATGAGCCTCTCGCGGACGTGCGATGTTTGCTCGCGGCCCATTCCGATCGTCCACAATCAGTCGAGTTACCGTGCAGCCGAGCTCCACGAATAGGAAAAGGGATCACGGCCAAGTTTGGGTCGAGTTGTTTGAGAACGCGAGTCTGCGCAGACACGATTTGACACGACCGGCAGCGGGCGAGATTATCCTGCAAGGGTTGAGTGTGGAGCGCAAGCTTACCGCCATCCTCTGTGCCGACGTCCACGGCTACAGCCGCCTCATGGGGGAGAACGAAGAGGCGACAGTCCGAACCCTGTCCGCGCATCGCAGGATAATCAACGGCCTGATCGAACAGCACCACGGCAGATTCGTGAACTCCGCAGGTGACAGCGTACTGGCGGAGTTCGGGAGCGTGGTAAACGCGGTCGAGTGCGCGGTCGAGATTCAGGCCACGCTCAAAGCTGAAAACGCAAGTCTCCCACCCGAGCGTCAGATGGAGTTTCGCATCGGGGTGAACCTCGGCGATGTGGTGGTGGACGGCGAGCAAATCTATGGCGACGGTATCAACGTCGCAGCGCGACTGGAGAGTCTCGCCGAACCCGGTGGCATCTACATCTCGGGAAAGGTGCGTGAAGAGATTCGGAACAAACTCGCGCTGAAGTGCGAGGATCTTGGAGAGCAGCGGGTCAAGAATATCGCCGAGCCGGTGCGGGTATTCCGGGTGCTGCCGGAGGCAGGCGCGGCGACCACGAGTAAGACCCAAAGGGCTCAGAGAAAATACCTACGAAGGGGCGTTTTCTCGATGGCGGGTCTGGCGATTATCGCCGCGATAATCCTGCTCGTACAGCATGTCTCGCTCAAACCACCGCACACCTCCGCCTCGATTCCGCCCGCACAGAGTCCGACTCTTCCTTTGCCCGACGAGCCCTCGATTGCCGTGCTGCCCTTCACCAACATGAGCGGTGATCACGAGCAGGAATATTTCAGCGACGGTATCACCGATGACCTCATCACCGACCTCTCCAGACTTCAGGGGCTCTTTGTCATAGCCCGCACCTCCTCCTTCACATACAAGGACAAGCCCGCAAAGTTGCAGGAGGTGGGCAAGGAATTGGGAGTGAAGTATGTGCTGGAAGGCAGTGTGCGCAAAGCGGGCGAGCAGGTACGGATCACGGTTCAGTTGGCGGATGCGACTACCGGGGCTGAGCTCTGGGCAGAGCGCTACGACAGGCCACTACGGGATGTCTTCGCAGTGCAGGATGAAATCGTGCGCAGGATCGTGACGACCCTGAACCTCCAACTAAATCTGGCGCAGCAAGGGATCGTAATTCCTCGCAGCACCGAAAATCTTGAGGCGTATGACGATTTACTTCGTGGTGCGGAGTATCTTTTCAGCGTCACAAACGACGGCAATACGAAAGCGCGCCCGATGTTTGAGAAAGCTATTCAACTAGACCCCAAATATGCGATGGCCTATGCGTATTTGGGTGAGAACTATTTGGACGGTTGGTTGCTCATGTTCAATCCCAACCCCGACGGTCCGGAGCGGGTTGTGCAAATGGAGCAGCAAGCCATTGCTCTCGATGATTCGCTGTCCTTCGCGCACAGCGATTTGGCCGAAATCTATGTGCTACAGGGACAGTATAATCAGGCGCTCACCGAGGCCCAACGAGGCGTCGCCCTCGATCCCAACTCCGCTTCTGGCTATATGTGGCTGGCGGAGGTGCTCAATTACAGTGGCAGGCCAGCCGAGGCCCTTGTGGCCGCGGACAAGGCGATGCGGCTCGATCCGCGCAACGCTGTAAATTATTCATTTGAGCAGGGCTTTACCTACACTCGGCTGGGACGGTGGACAGAAGCGATCCCCGCGCTGAAGCGTTATTCTACACGTTATCCTCATAATCTTTGGCCCCACGTTTGGCTGGCTGATGACTATGCCGGTCTAGGTGACAACAAAGCCGCACAGGCAGAGGTGGCGCAAGTCGAGCGGGCGGTTGCGCTGGAACCCAACTCTGCCGTTGGCTATGAAGCGTTGGCGGAGGTAATGAATGCTACGGGCAGGCCAGCGGAAGCGCTTGCGGCGGCTCAGAAGGCGAGTCACCTCGATCCGCAGAACTATATTTACCTAAGACAAGAAGGCTGGGCTGACACTCAGTTGGGACGGTGGGAAGAGGCGGTTTCCGTTCTGAAGCGTTTTTTGGCTCATTATCCCGACAGTACTTGGGGCCACGGGGCGCTGGCCATTGACTATATAGAGCTCGGCCACGACGATGATGCGCGGGCAGAGGCGGCGGAGGTTCTAAGGGTTAATCCTCAGTTCACTATGGAAATGTTATGCTATGCCCCGCGGACCAGCCCGAATGGTAAAGTCTGCGTGCGCTTCGATGCCGACCTGCGCAAGGCGGGGTTGAAGTAGCTACCTGCGTGAGGTGACTATTGGGGCGCAAGCTCACCGCAATCCTATGGGAGCGAACAAGACCTTCCAGCAAAAGGGTGATAGGGGCCCGGGGGCTTAACGAATCTGTCGAGTTTCGCAAGCTGCGCCATGCCATTGAAAAGGCGGACGGTGATCGCGACCGAGCCATCCGCAACGTCTGCCGCCTCTGCGGCCTGAACCGCCTCCACGCGCTGCCGCCCGGCCTCCGGGCAATCCCTGCTCGGGTGAAAAAGAAGACTATCTCTGACTACTCGGGCGGACTGAGGCGGTGCGACGAAGGGGACCGATTTAGGCGCGCGGAGGTTCGAAAAATCCCTTGCTTTTCCTTCACACCGCCTCGCCGGCGCACCAGCCGCTCGACCACGCCCACTGGAAATTGTACCCGCCGAGCCATCCCGTTACGTCCACCGCCTCGCCGATCACATAAAGCCCGCGCACCTCGCGTGCTTCCATCGTCCGCGAAGACAGCGCCGCGGTATCGACGCCGCCCACCGTGACCTCGGCCTTCGACCATCCCTCCGACGCCACCGGCGCGACCTGCCATCGCGAAAGCCGCGCAGCGATCGCGGCAAGACTGCGATCCGAGAGATTCGCCATCGTCCCGTCAACTGCGGCCGCCTCCACCATCGCGTGCGCGAGGCGCGCCGGCAAAACCTCGGCCAGCACGGTCTTAAGCTCGGCCCTCGGACGGCTCCGCTTGCGCTCGCGCAGGAAGTTTTCGACTTCGAGCCCGGGCGCGAGGTCGAGCGCGAGCGTGTCGCCTTCGCGCCAGTAGGACGAGATCTGAAGAATCGCGGGACCCGAAAGCCCACGATGGGTGAACAGGATATTTTCGCGAAAACTCTGCCGGCCGCATGAGACGACCGCCTCCACCGAGACGCCGCTTAGCGACTGGCAAAGCGCGAGCATGCCGCCCGCGAATTTGAGCCCCACCAGCCCGGGCCGCGGATCGATTACCCCAAGCCCGAAGCGGCGCGCCAGGTCGTAGGCGAAGCCGCTAGCGCCCATCTTCGGAATCGAGAGCCCGCCGGTCGCGATCACCAGCGCCGGCGCGGCGAAGCTGCCGCGGTCGGTCTCGACGCGGAAACGGTCGGCGCGGGTGACGGCGATGACGCGATGGCCGGTGCGCAGGTCGACCGCGGCGGCCGCACATTCCTCGAGCAGCATCGCGAGAATCTCGCGCGCCGAGCCGTCGCAAAAGAGCTGGCCCAGGGTTTTTTCGTGATAGCGGATACCGATGGCGCTCGACCATCGCGATGAAATCGCGCTCGGTGTAGCGGCTGAGCGCGGATTTGCAGAAATGCGGATTGGCGGAGAGAAAGCGTTCGGGCGTGACCTCGAGGTTGGTGAAGTTGCAGCGTCCGCCGCCGGAGATCAGAATTTTGGCGCCCGCCTGCGCGCCATGCTCGAGTAGCAAGACGCGCCGGCCGCGCCGCCCCGCGCCCATCGCGCACATCATCCCGGCCGCGCCCGCGCCCAGCACGATGACGTCGAACGTTTCCATCAGCGGCGCCGCCAGCGCTCGCGCTCACGCGGCGGCAACGCCGATCGCGCGCTGAAATTCGCTTGACAAATGCAGCGCCGGCGCGCTGGTATCGGGCAAACTTCCGCACGCGCGGCCGCGCCGATCGCGGCCGCAAGGAGAGCAGAGCGATGGAATTCGCGATCGCATACCCGGCCCGTCCCGACGCCTGGAAAGACCTGGTGATAGCCGAGGATCACGGCTTCAGTCACGCCTGGTTTTACGATTCGCAGATGATCTACAGCGACGTCTACGTATGCCTGGCGCTCGCCGCCGAGCACACCAAGCGAATCAAGCTCGGCACCGGCGTGGCGATTCCCTCCAACCGCATCGAGCCGGTCACCGCGCATTCGATCGCGACGATCAACCTGCTCGCGCCGGGCCGCGCGATGCTGGGTATCGGCACTGGCTTTACCGGGCGCAATACGATGGGCCTGCCGCCGGTCAAGCTCGAACGGATGCGCGAGTATATCGAGATGTGCCGCAAGCTGCTCCGCGGTGAAGAAGTGATGTATCGCGAAGGCAAGCGCGAGCGCGCGATCCGCTTTCTCCATCCCAACCACGGCTATATCAATCTGAAGGATCCGATTCCCATCCACGTCGCGGCCAACGGCCCCAAAGCGCTGGAGCTCACGGGCGAGGTCGGCGACGGATGGATCACCGCGCTCTCCGATCCCGACCGTATCCGCGCCGACTTCAAGCATATCGAGGCGGGCGCGGCGCGCGCCGGGCGCAAGCTTAACAATTTCCCCGCGATGCTGCTCACCTCGGCGTGCGTGCTCAAGCCGGGCGAGTCGGCCGCTTCGCCGCGCGCGATAAAACGCGTCGGGCCGTTCGCGGTGGTGCTGCTGCACGCGATGTGGGAGGCCTCCGCGATCACAGCGTCGTCGTCCTCGCCGTTTCAAAAGCAATGGGAGCGCTACCGCGACGAGTACGTGGCGAAGATGAAGACGCCGGCGGATCGCCGCTATCTAGAAGTTCACGAGGGCCATCTCATCTATCTCAAACCGGGCGAGGAAAAATATCTGGACGACCCGATAGTCCGCGCGAGCACGCTGACCGGCACGGCCGAAGAGATAATCGCACGCATCAAAGCGATGGAGGCGGCGGGGCTTCGGCAGGTCGCGATCCAGGTGGTCTATCCGCAGGGCCGCGAGATGATCGAAGAGTTCAGCCGCGAGGTGATCGCGAAATACTAAGTGGCTATGCGCGCCCGGCTCACGATTCGTACGTGGTCCGCACGATCAGGTGCGCCGAGCCGCCGTCGATCGTCAGTATCGCACCGGTGGTATAGCTGGCGGCGGGGCTTGCGAAGTAGAGCGCCGCGCCTACGACCTCTTCGGCCTCGCCCGCGCGCTGCAGCGGGAAAGTTTCCTTCGCACGCTTGGCGAAATCCGCGGTGCGCGACCATCCCTTGCTGATGTCGGTATGAAACGGTCCGCACATGATGCAGTTCACGCGCACCTTGGGCCCGTACTCCTTGGCGAAGGCCACGGTCAGGATATTCAGCCCGGCCTTGGCCGCGGCGTAGGGCGCGGTTTCCGGGTCCGGCCGTATCGCGGCGGTCGAGGAAATGTTGATGATCGCGCCGCCCTCGCCCGCCGCCATCCGCGAGCCGAAAAGCGCCGAGAGCCGAAACGGCCCCTTGAGATTCACGCCGATGATCTTGTCGAACAGCTCCTCGTTGGTCTCCACCGACGACGGCGCGAGCGGCGAAATGCCGGCATTGTTGATCAGCACGTCGGCGCGCCCCCAGCGCGCGTAAACCTCCTCGAACAGGCGGTTACAATCCTCCCATTTGCCGACGTGCGCGGCGTGCGCCGAGCCGTCGGCGCCGAGCGCGCGAATTTCCTTGACGGTCGCCTCGCAGGTGTCGAGCTTGCGGCTCGCGATCGCGAGCTTGGCGCCCGCCGCCGCGAACCCGAGCGCCATCGCGTGCCCGATGCCGCGGCTGCCGCCGGTTATCACCACCACCTTGCCGCTGAAATCGTATTGCACGGGACGCGTCGTCATTGCGCGGCCACCTCGAGTTCGATGCGGTCGGCGAATTTCCGGATCGCGGCCTCGCGCAGCGCCGGGATGTGGCTGGTCGGGAAAAGGCCGGCGGTGCCCTTGTAGTCGCGCAGCACCTGGCGCGCGAGCGTGATCTTGTGGACCTCGGTCGGCCCGTCGGCCAGGCCCATCACGAAACTCTCCATCACCTGCTCGGCGAACGGCATCTCCGCCGTCACTCCGAGCGAGCCGTGGACCTGGAGCGCGCGCACCACGACGTCGTGGAACACCTTGGGCATCGCGGCCTTCACGGCGGCGATGTCCTTGCGCACCTTGAGATAGTCCTTGTACTTGTCGATGCGCCACGCGGTGCGCAACACCAGCAGGCGGAACTGCTCCATGTCGATCCAGGAGTCCGCGATTTTCTCCTGCACCATCTGCTTGTCGGCCAGCAGCGAGCCCTGGGTCGTGCGCGAGAGCGCTCGCTCGCACATCTGGTCGAACGATTTGCGGACCTGCCCGATGGTGCGCATCGCGTGGTGAATCCGCCCGCCGCCAAGCCGCGTCTGCGCGACCACGAAGCCGCCGCCGCGCGCTCCCAGCAGATGGTCCTTCGGCACGTGGACGTCCTGATAGCGCACGTAGGCGTGGGTGCCGTTGGCCTCCTGGCCGACGCCGACGCGGCGCACGATGCTCACGCCCGGAGCGTCGGTCGGCACGATGAAGGTCGAGAGCCGCTTGTACGGCGGCGCGTCGGGTTCCGTCACCACCATCGCGATCAGGAACGAGGAGTAGTGCGCGTTGGACGAGAACCATTTCTCGCCGTTGATCACCCAGTTGTCGCCGTGCAGTTCGGCGTGCGTGGTGAAGACCTTGGGATCGGCGCCGCCCTGCGGCTCGGTCATCGAGAAGCACGAGACGATCTCGTTGGCCAGGAGCGGTTCGAGGTAGCGCTTCTTTTGCTCGGGCGTGCCGTACTTGGCGAGAATCTCTCCGTTGCCGGAATCCGGCGCCTGGCAGCCGAAAACGGTGGGCGCGAAGC
Organism: uncultured delta proteobacterium; assembly: GCA_963810495.1. GTDB lineage: Bacteria > Desulfobacterota > Binatia > Binatales > Binataceae > JAKAVN01. Next base: position 93,049 of record CAWENP010000007.1, on the reverse strand, counting down.
GCGAGCGGCCGAGGATCTCGTTCATCAACGCGAGCTTGACCTGGCCGTAGCCCTGGCCGCCAAGTTCGGGCTCGAGATGGCAGGCCCATAGCTTGTGCTTGCGGACCTCGGCTTGCAGCGGGCGCACCAGCTTGTTGCGATTGGGGTCGCGGATGTCGTAAGGCGACTCCAGCACGTAGTCGAGCGGCTCGACTTCCTCGCGCACGAATTTATCGATCCAGTCGAGTTCCTTCTGGAACTCCGGTTCGGTTTCAAAATCCCAGCTCATGATTGCTCCTCCATGGAAATGGTCGGCGGCGGCTCTTTCACCGCTCGCACTGCCGATTGCGAGACTGCCTCAGGCCGTCGTCTTTCTCAAGGGTTGGCGATCGATGGCTCCGCGCAGCGACTTTTGTTAATCCTCGATCCGGCTCATTCGGGCCGCTTACGGTAGAAGGAAGACGCGATGCTACATACGCCGATTTGCGATTATTTCGGTATCGAGTACCCGATTCTGCTCGCCGGGATGGGCGGCGTGGCGATGCATCGGCTGGTCGCCGCGGTCTCCAACGCGGGCGGCCTCGGCGTTATCGGCGCGGCCGGATGCTCGCCCGAGGAGTTGCGCGAGGAAATCCGCCGCACGCGCGAACTCACCGACAAGCCGTTCGCGGTCGATCTGCTGGCGCCGATTCCCGACATGATGCGGCCGCACATGCCGGTCCTGATCGAGGAGAAGATAAAAATTTTCGTCGCCGGCCTGGCCGTCCCCGCCGAGTTCATCCGCACCATGCACGAACACGGCATGAAAGTGGTCGTGATGTGCGGCAAGGTGCATCACGGCGAGAAGGCCGCAGAGGCCGGCGCCGACGTGGTCGTCGCGCAGGGCTCGGAGGCCGGGGGACATACTGGCGAGATCGGGATGATGTCGCTGGTGCCGCAGATGATCCGCGCGGTCCGCTTGCCGGTGCTCGCGGCCGGCGGTATCGCGCATGGCAGCCAGGTCGCCGCGGCGCTGACGCTCGGGGCGCAGGCCGCGGTTATCGGTACGCGCTTCATCGCGACTCCGGAGGCGCAGGCGGCCCAGGTCTATCGCGACGCGATCGTCAAGGCGCGCGACGATTCGACGCTGCGCACGCGATGCTACACCGGCAAGCCGTGCCGCGTGATCCGCACCGGTTACGCGCTCGAGTGGGAGCGCGAGCCGGCCAAGATCAAGCCGTTTCCGGAACAGGTGCGGGTCTCATATCGTAACGGCGTGATGGGATTCTCCGGGCGCGAGGGCCAGACCGCCGATCCCGACCGCACTTTCATGCCGACCGGCCAGGGCGCCGGCCTCGTCGACAGCATCCGGCCCGCCGCCGAAGTGTTCGCGAACATTTTGCGCGAGACCGAGGAGAGCCTGCGCCGCGCGCAATCGCTATTGGCCGGGACCTCGCAGCCGCCGTAACCGCCGAAATCGTCGGCGGGTTATCACAACGCGCGATTAAAAAAACGGACGCGGCGCCGAAGGCGCCGCGTCCGTTTGCGTGACTATGCCGATGGTGGCGCGCTAGCTCTTGAGAAACTCCGTCACCACCTTGTCGAACTCGGCCGGTTGCTCGTACATCACCATGTGTCCGGCTTCCTTGATCATGTGCACGCGGCTGTTGCGGATGTATTTCTGGAACTCGCGCGCGTACGCGGGCGGGATCACCTTGTCCGACGCGCCCCACAGCAGCAGGGTCGGCGCGGCGATCCGATAGGCGCGCTTTTTCAGCCCGCGATCCGGTATCGGCCACAGGAACTTGCTCGCCATCGAGAAGCGCCTTGTGCGCTCGACGTACATCGCGGTCAGCAGTTCCTGGTCGTCCCACGGCATCGCGATCATCATTTGCGCCAGCGGCGACTTGGGATCGTGGAACAGCATCGCCGGCAGATCGTCCAGGTCGGCGGAGAACAGATCGGGGATCGGATCGTTTTCGAGCCAGAAGCCGGCCGCCCCGACCAGCACCAGCTTCTTCGCCCGCCGCGTGTCGAGCGCCGCGACTTCCGCCGCCAGCATCCCGCCCATCGAGTGGCCGACGAGGTTGGCGCTCGGAATTTTCAGCTCGTCCATCAGCTCATGGTAAAACAGCGCCGCGTCGATCACGTCGTCGATATGCTCGCCGCCGGTCGATTCGCCGTAGCCCGGCAGATGCGGCGCGTAAACCTTGAAGTTGCGGCCGAGGTCTTCGAGGAACGGGTCGGCTCCGGTGAGTCCGCCCGCGCCGTGAAGAAACAGCAGCGGCTCGCCCTTGCCTGTGACTTCCATCTCGACGGAAAACTTGCCGTCGCACAGTTTCTGATGTGTTTTCATTTGACTATTTCACCGAACTCCTGATTTCGGATGCGCCCGGCCTCTGCGTCTTGCCGTTGGTCTTGGGCGCGTCGGACCAAATCGGCGCCGGCACCGCCATCTCATTGGCCGGCAGCCGCTTGGGCGACCACTTGTCTTCGAAGCCGGTCCACAGATCGCGCAGATGCGGCATCACTTCGCGCGCGAAAAGATCAGTGCTCTTGCGCACCAGTTCGGGCGGCATCGAGCCGATCTGCTGCAGGATCATCAGGTGGCCGCAATTGAGCGACTTGAGCGCCTCGCGCAGACGATCGCGCACGGTCGCCGGCGAGCCGGCGATCACGTAGCCGTCGTCGATGAAGTCCTTCCATTTGAGGCCCTCGCGCGTGATCGAGGCGTTCTTGCTGATCTGGCCGGTCAGCCCCGCCTTGATCGTGCTGGGCGTGCGATAGCCCGGCGCGTCGGCGAAGCCGGGATAAACGTGCAGGCAGCGGTTGTAGAAGTAGTCCATGTGCGGAGCGTAGTCGCGCTCGGCCTGCTCATCGGTCTCGGAGACCGCAACCACCTGGGCGAAGCCGAGGCTGAAGGGATTGAGCTCCTTGCCCTTCTTCGCCATCACGTTCCAGTAACCGTCGGCAACCTTCTTGCCGGCCTTGTAGCCGAAGAACGACAGGAACGAGTACTGGTAGTCGTGATCGGCGACGAAGTCCCAGGTCTCGACCGAGCCGCCGCCGGGAATCCAGACCGGCGGATGGGGCTGCTGGAGCGGCTTGGGCCACAGATTGACGTAGCGCAGCTTGGTGAATTTGCCGTTGAAGGAGAACTGATCGTTTTCCTTCCACGCGCGAATGATCAGGTCGTGGGCCTCGAAGTACTTCTCGCGCAGCGTGGCCGGGATCTCGCCGTAGCAGAAGTTGGTGTCCATCGAGGTGCCGACCGGGAATCCGGCGACCAGGCGCCCGCCGCTCAGCACGTCGAGCATCGCGAACTCCTCGGCCACCCGCACCGGCGGATTGTACAGCGCGATTGAGTTGCCGAGCACGACCAGGTTGGCGTTGTGCGTGCGCCGGGTCAGCGCCGCCGCCATGATGTTCGGCGACGGCATCAGGCCGTAGGCGTTCTGATGATGCTCGTTGACGCCCAGGCCGTCGAAGCCCATGTGGTCGGCGAACTCGAGCTGATCGAGGTAGTCGTTGTACAGCCGATGGCCGACCTTGGGGTCGTAGAGGTCGCGCGGAATGTCGACCCACACGCTATGGTACTTCTTCTTGAAGTCGTCGGGCAGGAAACGGTAGGGCATCAGGTGAAACCACGTAAATTTCATTAGCCAATCTCCTTTGGCAAACCGATTTCTCGTCTAATCACTCACTAATCATCCGATTGCGAGGCGCTCCGATGCGCCTGCATCGTGCGCTCCGCCGCTCCGTTGTGCTGATCCGCGAAAGCTCCGCCGCGCGGGCTCTTGACGCTGCGCCGGTCGCGCACGGGCGGCACTAACAACTTGCTTGCGCCAGCGTTTGAGCGGCGCGGCCGCGTGGCGGCGGCGGCCTCGGCCGCGGCTAGCTGGAACTCGAAGGTCTCCTCCAGCAGCCGCGACGCTTCGAGCCCGGTTATGTCGCGGAAAATTTTCACGTCGTCCATCAGCAGGAACGCGCCGTTGAGCGCGGCCCAGATCACGGTCGCCGCGCGCGTGGCATCGGCGCTGGAGGTGCGCGCGCCGGTGGCGCTCAACCAGCGCTTGACCGAATCGCGATAAAGATTGAAGCACTCGCGGCCGAGCCGCCTTACCTGCTCGAAATGCTCCAGCTCCACGTCGCGCGAGAGGCGCAGCGACAGTTTACTGAAAGTGACCGAGAGCTGGGCGAGGAACAATCCGCGCGACTCGCGCAGATAGTCGAAGTAGGCGTGGCCGATCGCGCGCAGCTCGTCGAGCGGTTTGAGGCCGCGCGCGTGGATTTCCAGGTAACGCGCGCGCAGTCCGCCAATCCGCTCGGCCATCAGGCTGACGAAGAGATCGTCGCGCGAGGAGAAGTAGAGATAGATGGTGCCGACGGCGACTTCGGCCTGGCGCGCGACCATCTCGACCGTGGCGCCGTCGACGCCGCGCTCCGCGAAGACCTGGGCGGCGGCGGCGAGGATGGTTTCGCGCCGGGCGAGGCGCTCGCGCTCCTTGCGCTCGCGGACGCTCATGCTGGTCGATGAATCTCCATTCAGTTTCTGAAGCTGACTTCTAGCGCCAAACCATCCGTATGTCAAACGCTCGAAGGGTTAGGGGGTTAGACGGGGCCAATTGTTCTCCCTCTCTGTGCGGATGGCCGCTGGTGGTGGCGACGGGCGGTTCATATTAGACTCGCATTCGGCCAATGAGTTTAAACATATGCGTCGCGACGGACTTCGGGATCTTTCAATGTTCAGATCTTCAGCTGACTGAATTTTCGCAAGGCCCATCCGGGTTGACCGCGCGCCAAATCGTTGCGCCATCCCCTAAGGTCGTCGTTCTTCAGTATTTCGACTGGCAGGCTGTAATTACGTACATAGGCCTCGCCAAATTGGGTGGCGGTTCGACTGCCGATTGGCTGGGTCGCCAACTGACTCATCCTTCTGGTCAGCGTTCAGTGCTTGACGTAGTGGAGACGATACGCAGAGAGGCAACGCTGGCGGTTGCTCATTTGCGTTTGCCGTGGGGTTACTCGCCCTTTCACACCTTTACTGTCGGCGTCTTGGCCAAGGACCAAGCGCCGCAAGTTTTCATGATCTCCAATTACGAATCACTAAAGCACTCGCCTTTAAAAATTCCCATTTCCCCGTTTTTCGTATCGGAGAAAATTCTTCGCTCACAAAAACGAACCCTTATAACGGTTACCGGGATACCAGTGACTATAACAAGAAACGACAGCGCGTCATTGGAGCGCATTGTCCGAAATGTGAAGGACGCTACAACTATCCGTAGACGCCTCGCTGAGATCAACGCGAGGGCCTCTCGGCATCCGCACTCCCGAGGCATGATCAGCGAATCGTGTTACGTTTTCTCGCTGTTTTCTGATGGCACAGGAGCAGGGGAGTCTCCATGGTCCTGTTACCGGCGAGCTCCTGGTAAACACTATCGCTAACGGTGTCGAGTTGGAGGCCGTAGTCAAGAAGTTCTTTTCACAGAAAGGGCCGGGAGGGCGCCCGGTGTTTCGAAGCGCGACTTTCGTAGCAGGCCAGCGGAACTCAGAAGAACGGCGGGGTGGCGATTACGCACCCGATTCATCTCCCATCTTGCGCGGTGAAAATGCTGGAAGAGTGCTAATCGTCGGCGGCACCAGTATTCACGGGATCGAGCAGTCCGCAGAGCTATATGATTCATTGTATGGAATGCTTTCATCCACCGGAGGCATGCTCGTTCCTCGCGTGTACCATGCTGCAATTAAGCTTCAGGACGGTCGGGTGTTAATACTTGGGGGCAATACAACTTTTTATGCGGAAGGCTTCCTGAAAACCGCGGAAATATACGATCCACATACAGCGGCGTTCTCACCCACTGCGGAAATGAATTCACCTCGGCAATTACCCAGAGTGGCCCGACTTCCAAGCGGAGATGTGCTGGTCGCTGGCGGGTACGATGGCGCTGTCGATACGAAAACCGCCGAAATTTATAAGCCGACCACCGGTGTCTTTGTACCAACTGGTATTATGATCGGCCCCCATCAGGACGGGACGGCGATTCTGCTTCCGGATGGCAGAGTGTTAGTCGCGGGTTCGATCAGCCCAAGCATCGAGATATTTGACCCCGCTATAGGTTTATTTCGTACCGCAGGTGAAACGATAGAAGTACGCACCCAGTACACGGCCACTTTGATGAATAACAATAAGATTCTAATAGCGGGAGGACAAACTCTCGCCGGAAGAACGGAAGAGGTTATATCTGCGGAGATTTATGATCCTTAAGCTTTATCATCAGCGGCAATATGACAACTATGCGCGTATTCCACACAGCTACCTTACTACAGAACGGAACAGTGTTGATTGCAGGTGGCCACAAGTGGGTCAGAGCACCACATGGTGGAATCGTCGAAACAATTTTATTAGCTACCGCAGAGATTTACGACTTTCAGTTTGGCACGTTTAGAGCAACTGGGGATATGACCGCCGGTCGCTATAGGCACACCGCAACCCTACTCGCGAATGGAGAGGTACTGATAGCAGGAGGACAGACAATAGCGGGCGCATCTGACAGCGCCGAGCTTTACGATCCGGATACAGGCAAATTTCGTCCAGCCGGTCGTCTCAGTATTCCGCGCTTTTCTCCTACAGCGATTCTTCTGGATTCGATCAGGTTAGAGTGAAACAGTTTAACTTTTGCGCAATGCGTTCCATCTGAAGGACGGCTCGGTCTTCGCCGAATCGCTGCGCGTCACGCAACTGTTTCGCCGCGAGCCGGCCGGATGGCGCCCCATGCATCGCCATGCCGATCCGCTGGTCGAGCGCGCGAGCGCCGAGCAGCGCACCGGCCTGCTCACGATTCTCAGCGGACAGGCGGGCAATGCCTGGTTTGAATTCATCGCTTCCACTGTCGGCACTGCATACGATCCGCAGTTCGTGCCGATCGAGTTCGAATTCGACAAGAAAAAGCGCAGGGCCCGGGTCGTGATTCCGGGCGCGCTCGAAACCATCTCGGGCCCGCTGATCCTGCCCAACACGCAGCAGGAAAATCGCGTCACCGTCCGTCTGCCTGAAGGCCGCGAATACCTGGAGATGGAAGTCGCGCAGACGATGGTGCTGAAAGGCACCGGCGCGATCAAGTTCGACCATCGAAATACTCACAGCAGCATGGCCGAGGTCGAGCACACGCACCTAGGCCTGAAGGCTAGGAATTGAGGACCAGAAAGCCGCGAATAGCTTCGCGGTCCTGACCTGCATCCTCTGATACAATGCCGCTTGCGTTGTACCATCTGCTCTTTACTCTCAGGAGGAATGCGGGCAGAGTCGCGCTTGGCTCTACCGGTTAGGGGCGGATCGTTTCCGAACAAAAAGGAGGCGCATCATGGCAGACCAGCAGGTGACCACAACTCGGAGCGCCAGCCTCACGACCGCCGTCCTCAAGGAATCCACGATCCAGGACTTCAAGGCCAGCCTCAGCGGCGCGCTGCTCCGCCCCGCAGAGGCGGGCTATGACGACGCGCGCAAGATCTGGAACGGGATGATCGACAAACGGCCCGCACTGATTGCGCGCTGCCGTGGCGTTGCCGATGTCATCAGCTCCGTCCGCTTCGCTCGCACGCACGATCTGCTGTTGGCGGTGCGAGGCGGAGGCCACAACCTGGCCGGCAATGCGGTATGCGACGGCGGCCTGATGATCGATCTGTCCCTGATGAAAGGCGTGCGCGTCGATCCTGCGCCCCGCACGGCTTCAGCCCAGACCGGCCTTACCTGGGGAGAGCTCGACCACGAGACCCAAGCCTTCGGCCTGGCCGTCACCGGGGGACAGATCTCCACGACCGGTATCGCCGGCCTTACGCTGGGCGGCGGATGGGGCTACCTGGCGCGCCAGCACGGCCTGGCCTCCGACAACCTTCTCTCAGTCGATCTCGTCACGGCCGACGGCGAATTCCTCACCGCCAGCGCCGCAGAGCATGCGGACCTCTTTTGGGGCGTGCGGGGTGGCGGTGGGAATTTTGGCGTCGCCACCTCATTTGAGTATCAACTCCATCCGGTCGGCCCTGTGCTGGCGGGAATCGTGGCTTACCCCATCGCCAAGGCAACCGAGGTCCTAAGATGCTTCAGCGAAGTCACCAGTGCGGCGCCCGATGAACTGGCGTCCGGGATCATTATGGTCACGTTTCCGGACGGAACTCCGGTGGTGGCGATGGTCGTCTGCTACAACGGGCCGAGTGAGAAAGGGGAGCGTGTCCTGAAACCACTGAGAACAATCGGTTCGCCGCTAATGGATCAGGTCAACTCGATGCCTTACACATCGGCGCAGAAGCTGATCGACGGCTTTTATCCTCCGGGACTCCAGAATTACTGGAAGTCGAACTTCCTGAAGAAAGTCAGCGACGAGGCTATAGACACGATGGTGGCGCACTGCGCCGAGCGGCCCTCGCCGACGTGCCATGGCCTTATCGAACATCAACTGGGCGGCGCGGTGAGCCGCGTGGGCCGCGAGGCAACCGCGTTCAATCATCGGGATGTGCAATACAGCTTTATGAGTATTGGCGTATGCGCCACTGCGGCCGAGGTCCCGAGTTGCGTGCGATGGGTGCGCGAGTTCTGGTCAGCGATGCAACCGTACTCGACCGGCAGTGTGTACGTTAACTATCTCGGCCAGGAGGCCGACGAAGGCGCCGAGCGGATCAAGGCCGCCTATGGCCCCGAGAAGTACCAACGGCTGGCGGCGCTGAAAAACAAATACGATCCAACCAACCTGTTCCGGCTGAACCAGAACATCAGGCCGGCTCCGGCCGTTTGAATCGGCACTCCCAACTCGCGCTCAGCGATGGAATTCCTCCAGCTTGCTGATGTCGAATAGCTTGTCGACGTGGTTGACGTCGACGTCGGGGAAGCCGGCGCCGAACGCGGGAAAGATCGTGGCGCGCTTGTTGCCGTAGTCAATCGCGACCAGCCCCTGGAGCCCGGTCGCCTGCACGCCGTGGTTGAGCTCGGCAAATTGCTCGTAGTCCTCGCTCCAGCGGAACGTGTAGGTGAGTGACTTGAACAGGTTCTGCTGGCGGTCGAACATCAGCGCCATCCACGGATGATAGTCCTCGGCGTCCCAGAACATGATCACGCTGCTGTAGGGATGGTGCGGTTCCTTGGGCGTGCGTTCGACCACCGCGAAGCGGCGCATCGACCATACGTCGTCGGGCGCGATGCCGTTGGGACCGTAGTAACGCGGATAGTCGTACTTGGAATCCATCACGCACAGCAGGTTGCGCCAGCCGAGGAACTTGAAGTTCCAGCGCACGGGGCGGGCGGAAAAGGTGTTGAAGTCCTCCTCGGTCTGCTCGGTTCCGACTAGCGAATCCGATTTGACCTCGACCGAGACGCGGCGCACGCGCCGCAATTGCGGATCGTAGGCCCACGCGTCATCGCTGCGGTACGGATCGTTGTAGCGATAGGTGATGAACACCTGGCCGCGCACGTCGTAGGGCTCGAAGAAGCCCTCGAATTCCTTCCAGAAAAATTCCTTGGCGCCGGGCACCGGCAAAACGCCGCCCTCGGCAGCGCGCTGCGCCAGGTGGCTATAGTAGGTGCGCTGGTAGAAGCTGCTCAGGGTCTTGACGAAGCTGCCGCCGCCGCCGAAGTACTTGGCCGCATCGGTCGGCAACGTGCTCTTGAAATGCTGCCCGCCGGTCCAGGTAACCGGCGGCGATTCGATCACGTTGGGCGCGGAGCCGTCGTGGTTGCCGCCGAAGCGGTCAAAGATGAACATGAAATTCAGATCGAACGGCCCGTAATTCTGCCAGCGGTACTCGAAATTCCAAACCGCCTTTTGCCCTGATTGCGGATCGGCGGGGTCGAGCGAAGCGTCCGAGAAGGGCTGGCCGCAGATGTAGTTGTCGATCGTGCCGTCGCTCTTGAGCTTTACCTGCCCCTGGTACTTCTCGGTGCAGTCGGCGTAATCCTTGCGCGGCATGTGGCTGCGCGCCGCCACGATCTCCATCTTGAGCTGGGGAAAGTTGAGCTGGTCGACGTAGACGGGTGGCACGAACGGACGTATCCGCTCCAGGTCCTTGGCGGTCAGGACGTCGCCGGGCTTGAAGTCGGGCTTGGCGCTCGCGTTCTGAGTCAGCCACTGCTGCACGGTTTGCCGGGTCGCCGGGGCGGCCTGCGCGGCGGCCGTCGCAGCGCAACAGGCCACGACGGTGAACGCGATCGCCGCCGCGCGCGCGGCTGCGCAAAAATTCATCACCGCTCGCGCAAATCCCGGGCGCGAGCCGATACCTCTCATCCACAATTCTCTCGTCACGTAGCCATTCTCCTTGGAAGCAAACGGATCAAGAACAATCCAATCCCTTTAATCCGTATCGCGCCGCGCGTCCAGCGGAACGCGGCAGACCATCGCGAACGCGCGATGATGCACGCGCATCGGAGGTTCGGGCAGCGCACGCTCGGGAAAGCGCCGCGCCAGTGTCTCGCGCAATTCGTCATCGAAGCGCGCGACCTCCTGCGGGCCGAGGCTCGCGGCGATCCCGGCGCTGGCGCGAATCCGCCCGCGCCACGCCTCGTGGCTGTACGGCTGAAGAACGTCGAAGCTGAAACATTCGATATCGTCGAAGCCGGCGATCGCGGCGTCGCGCGCGAACGCCGGATGGATTCCCATCCCGCCGGCCAGCGTCCACTTCGGATTGTGCTTGAGGATCAGTTGCTCGGTCGCCTCGACCACGTTGCCCTCAAGCGCGATCCAGTCGAAGCTCGCGATCACGAGCCTGCCGCCGGGCGTCAGTACCCGGCGCGCCTCCAGCGCGGCGCGCCGGCGATCGAACCAGTGCCAGCACTGGCCCGCGCCCACTACGTCAAAGCTCTGGTCCTTGAACGGGAACGCTTCGGCACGCGCGCGCACGTAACGCATCGCGAGACCCTCCGCGGCGTCGAGACGGCGCGCCTCCTGCATCAGCGCGGGCGAGATATCCAACCCCGTGACGCGGCATCTCTGGCGCGCGAAACCGCGGCCGAGATATCCAGTGCCGGTCCCGAGGTCGAGCACGCGCTGGCGCTCGATTCCAACGCCAAGCTTTTCGAGCCGCCGGTAGAGTTGGTCGGGAAAGCCGGCGCGGTAGCGGCCGTAGTCGTCCGCGGTTTTGCCGAAATCGATCTGCTTGCCGTAGTCCGCGATGCGATTGAGCGTGTCGGCCATCGGAGAGCGCCTCCATCGTAGTTTCGCGCGTAGTTTCGCGCGAAGTTTCGCGCGGCTTTCCGCCTCGTCACGGCGATTATAGAGTGGTGATGCGGCCGGACGCGAATCAACATATATAAAGCTCACGGAGAACCCGCACGCGGCCTTGTCAGCGATGGCGGGGTGACGGAGCTTATATGCAAGGCCGAGTGGAGAGACCCAGGTGAAGCAGAAGCTGCAGGAAGACCTCAAGGCGTCGATGAAGAGCGGCGATAAGTTGCGCACCATGACGCTGCGCGGCGTGCTGGCCGAGATCACGCGGGTCGAAAAGGATGTCCGGCGCGAGGCCAACGAGACCGAGATCGTCCAGATCATCAAGCGCGAGCGGGCGCGGCGCGACGAGACGCTGGGCTTCGCGCGCCAGGGCGGACGCGCCGACCTGGTCGCGCAAAACGAGGAGGAGGCGCGGGTGCTCGACTCCTACCTGCCGGCGGCGCTTGACGAGAACGAACTGCGCGCGGCGATCGCAGAACAGGTCGCGGCCGGGGTGAAGCAGATGGGTCCGTTGATGAAGGCGCTCAAGGACCGCTTCGGCGCGCAGCTCGACGGACGGGTGGCGAGCCAGCTGGTGAAGGAAGCGCTCGCGCCCAAGTGAACAGCTGTCCGGTCAATAGCCATTTTGAGGAGGAACGCGCGGGACATGGCGCAGGGCAAAATCGAACCGTTTAAGATCGAGGTCTCCGACGAGGTGCTGGCCGACCTACGCGCGCGCCTGGAGCGCACACGGCTGCCCGACGAAGTGCCGGGCTCGGCGTGGGACTATGGCAGCAACCTCGCCTACCTGCGCGAGCTTATCGAATACTGGCGCACGCGCTACGACTGGCGCACGCACGAGCGCGCGCTCAACCGCTTCGCGCATTTTCGCGCCGAGGCCGGCGGCGAGGACCTTCACTTCATCCACGAGCGCGGACGCGGTCCCAATCCCAAGCCGCTGCTGCTGCTGCACGGATGGCCGGGGTCGGTGTACGAGTTCATGGAGCTGATTCCGCGGCTGACCGATCCGGCGGCGCATGGCGGCGACGCGCGCGACTCGTTCACGGTGGTCGCCCCGTCGCTGCCGGGCTACGGCTTTTCCGCCCATCCGCGCACCCGCGCGATGAACATCCAGGCCATGGCCGACATCATGTTCAAGCTGATGAACGGGGTGCTCGGCTACGATCGCTTCGGCGCGCAGGGCGGTGACTGGGGCGCGGCGATAACCTCGCGCCTGGGCGAAGTCTATCGCCAGCATCTCTACGGCATTCATATCAACATGATCGCGGTGGGCGCGGCCGAGGGGCGCCGACCGGCCGAGCTGAACGACGCGGAGAAGGTTTTTCTCGGCGACCTCGAGCGCTTTCGCCGCGACGAGACCGGCTATCAATGGATCCAGGGCACCAAGCCACAGACGCTGGCCTACGCGCTCAACGACTCGCCGGCGGGGCTGGCCGCATGGATCGTCGAGAAGTTCCGCACCTGGAGCGATTGCCACGGCGACGTCGAGCGCCGCTTCAGCAAGGACCAGTTGCTGACCAACGTGATGATCTACTGGGTGACGGGTACGATAAATTCATCGACGCGGCTGTACTACGAGGCGCGCCATCATCCGTGGCGCCTCAAGCCCGAGACGCGAATCGAGACGCCGACGGCGGTCGCGAATTTTCCTGCCGAACTGATGCGGCCGCCGCGCAGCTGGGCCGAGCGCGCCTACAATGTCGTGCGCTGGACGGAGATGCCGTCGGGCGGCCATTTCGCCGCGATGGAAGAGCCGGCGCTGCTCGCCGACGACATCCGCGCATTCTTCCGCGAGCTGAGCTGAGACGATCCTGAGCGTGTACGATCAGGGAAAGGTTCGTGGGTAGCCGTACGATGGCGCATAAGGCGCCGCCCCGTAAGGACTGTAAGGCGCGGCTCCGTACGAACCGTACGGCGCGGCGCCGTAAGGCGCGGAACCATAGGGACTGAAGGGCGATCCGAAGGGCGAGCCGCCGCCGTATGGCGAGCCGTAGGTCGGCGGATAGCCGCCGCCGCCCATCCCAAAGCTGCTGCCGCTGCCCATGCCCAGCATGCCCATCATGCCGATAAGCGGCACGATCGCGGTCAGCCCGCTGGCGCTCGGCTGACTACTCTGCATGTACTGCTGCTGCTGTTGCGCCTGTTGCGCCTGATCCTGGTAGCTCTGGACGCTGCCGAGCTCGTTGCCGGAAGATCCGGCAGCCCCGGCCGAACCATAGGCGCCCGACGTGCCGTTCGGCGATGCAACCGGCGCCGGCGCCGAGCCGTTCGCGCCGGAGGCCAACTCGGGCCGCACCGCGATCCGGTTGATCACGGGAGCATTGGGGTTATGCAAATATCGGCGCGCCTTGTCGGCCGCGTCCTGCCTGCCGAAATCGCTCGCCACGAAGCCATAAAGGACGACCTGCTGATTGCCGCTGCCATCGGTCAGCACTTGAGCGCCGACGAGCGGGAGACGATGGCTCTGCAGATAGCTGGTGAGCGTACCGCTGCGCGCGCTGTCGTTGGTGTAGCCCGGCGGAACCGAACCGCCGTCGGCGGGGTCACTAGCGCCGGTGCCACTGGGCGCGGCCGCGGCGGCGGCGCTGGCGGAGCTATAACCGCTCACCGAGGACCCGTTGGAGGAATAGCCGCTGGTGGAAGAAAAGCTCGTCGGCGGCATTCCCGCGCCGAACGAAAATCCGCTGGTCGAAGAACTGCTCGACGACGGCACCGTGATGCACGCCGACATCGCCATCGCGCCGAGGCTACACAACATCATAGCGGCGTTTCGCGCGATCCGGGTCATGCGATCAATCATATTCCCGCGCCACAATTTCGCAAACAGGCGCAAATCCGCCCCGGCGGCGCGCCGACTTGCTCGAACTTGGATGGCTGCCGCGCACCGTGCTAGCCTCGACGCCGCAGGGAGAGTCAAGCGATGGACCCGGTTCAGCATTTGACGCGTTCGCAGAGGTGGACGGCGATGGCAAACGCCTTGATGCTCGCGGCCTGCGCCGGCGCGGCGGCCGGATGCTTCGACAAGCGCCCGACTCAAGTGCTGGTGACGCAGGTAGCGCCCGCTATCCATCCCGCCAAACCTCCTGACTGCGATATGCCAGTGCTCACTGCGGAGCCGATGGCAGGCTACCAGCAGATCGCTATCGTCGAGGCCTGGGCCGACGTCAACGAGGACCCGGCCAAGGTGCTGCCTGAACTCAAGCGTGAGGCGTGCGCTACCGGCGCCGAAGCGCTATTGATCGTCAGCGGCAAGAAGCAGGATGTGAAGTCGCTGCTTTACGGCGTCACCCCCAACGAGAGCGAAACCCAGGTCACCTCGGAAAACCGTACTTCGAACCAGGCCGGAGAATACATCGACAAGATGCAGTACAAGCCGAAGTTAGGAGAGGAAGGGCATACCGGCTACTACGTCGACGCTCTCGCGATCGATTACGCATCCGGCGCCAATACCGCCGCGACGGGCCAGCCGTCCAAACCGTAGCGCGCACGAGCGGCCTGCCCGCGCGCCGTTTTTAGTGCGACGACGTGACGTTGAATCTGAGCAGCTCGACCCGATCCATCTCAGGGCCGGTGGGACCGCCTTCCAGCGTCACCGTCCTTATCAGGCCGACGTTGGGCGCGTACCAATCGAGATAGGTGAGCTGGAGCTGTGGTTTCTTGCGGGCGTACATCCCGCCCTCATACTTGGCCTGCGTCTCGATCCGGATGCAATTGTTGAAGCGGCCAGCCGGCGTTTCGATCTGCTTGGTCTCGAAAAAGGTGCGGTGGCTTTGGTTGATGTTGAAGGACCCGGAGAGATGTCCGTAGGGAAAGATGACGTTGGTCCAGGTCAGATTTGGCCCAAGCTGCAGCGGCAGAAACTGCGCCTCTTCCGAACGTCCCCACGACGGCGCGAGGATGGTTTTCTGGTCGTAGTCGAGCGCTGAGAGCCGCGCGATGTAGCCGTTCTTGGCGTAGTAGACCAGCGGGCGAGTGCCGCCGCGCGCGAGGCTGTAGGACTCGTCAACCACCGAGCCGGTGATCTTCAAGGCGGGGACGTATTTCACGCCGATCACCCGGTCGGTGATCTGGTACTGCGTGCCCTGACTCTTGGCGACGATCTGGTAGGTCCAGGTCGAATTTGGCGTCAACGGAAAATAATTGGTTCCCGATCCGATATTGACCGTCTTGCAGCCTGCAAGCGGCGCTATCGTCAGCGCGACAGCCAGTACCCAACCAACTATTCGGCTCATCGCCGGACTGCCCTCCTCGAAAATAGTGGCCGCGCCGTCGGGCGTGCGAACGTTGTATGGACGTGGCCTGGAATGCTCTCAACGGCCGGCCCGCGCATGCCACCAAGGCGCCGAAGCGCTCGCTGAGCGTACATAAAGGCTCGGACGCTTGGCAAGCCGCGCAAGCTCCGCCCGCCTCGGGGTATCCGCGTATCGAGGGTGCCGTACTGAGATTGCATCGATGTGGTTCGCTGGTTCGCTGGACACTCCCGATACTGCCGCAGTAGAGATGGCCTTGGAACGTCGCGAATGGAGCGTCGCGAAAAAGACCTCCATGCTGCGAGGCCGCGCGCCTGAAAGTCTCAGCTGGCCAGAATCTGCAAGAATCTCAAGGAGCTGCCGATGGCAAAAAATGTGAACGCAAAAAAAGTCAATGTTTGTTTGACCTTCGACTTCGATGCGATCTCGGTCTGGATCGGCAATTTCCACGCCACCTCGCCGAGCGCGATCTCGCGTGGCGAATTTGGCGTGGTGGGCACCCGCCGGCTGCTCGACATGCTGCGCGAATGGAAAGTCCCCTCGACCTGGTTCGTCCCCGGCCATACCGCCGACACTTATCCCGAGGCGGTCGCGCAAATCGCAGCCGCTGGCCACGAGATTGGCCATCACGGCTATCGCCACGAGCGCCTGGGCTCACCTGAAGAGGAGATACGCGACTTCGACCTCGCGATAGCTTCGCTGAAACGGGTCACGGGCCAGACCCCGGTCGGCTACCGCTCGCCGGCCGCCGGGCTCACGCCGCGCACGCTCGAATTGCTCGTTAGCCACGGGATGCTTTACGACAGCAGCATGATGGGCGACGACTTCACGCCCTACTATTGCAGGGTTGGCGACCAGGCCCCGAAGGACAGCGCCTTCATCTTCGGCCGCCCGACCGAGGTCGTGGAATTGCCGTTCACCTGGGGACTCGACGACTTCATCGCCTTCGAGCACGTCTGGACCCGCAACGGCATCAATCCCGGAAACGCCTCGCCGTCGCGGATCTACGAGGTCTGGGCAGGCGACTTCGACTATCTCTACGACCGGCTTGGCGCGGGCACCTATATCCTGACGCTGCATCCGCAGTGCATCGGCCGCGGCCATCGCCTGCTGATGCTCGAGCGGCTGATGGAGCATATTCGCAGCAGCGACGGAGTCACGTTCAAGACGATGCGCGACGTGGCGGAGGAGTTCAAACAGTCGCGTCCGCCGCGGCCTCCCGCCCGCACCTGACTGCCCGCTCGCACCTGAGCGGAGGTGCGCTCAAATCCAATCGTCCGCGGCCCGCGTATTTATGGATGACGATTTGCCGCGGCGCGACGCAACCCGCGCGCAAGGAACCGGCGCCAAGGAACTTGCGAGGAACTTGCAAGGAACTTGAAAGCTCGCCGCGGTGTTATCGAAGTCGGATGGATTAACGGGCCGGGCGTGCCTCACTGCAAATGGGGAGGCAACTGCGACTATAAAAATGGGGATCTGCCGCGTTGGCCTTTCCCCGGCGCAAGCGCCGCGATTAGTGTACGTCGGCTGAGGACGCCCGGCCCTTTTCACCGTCAGCGCGCTGCGCGACGAATTGGCCGGGTAGCGTGCCAATCTACTTCGGGCGGCGCGATTTTTCGCCCGCCGCCAGATGAAGCTCGGCGACCGGATTCAGTCCCACCGTCCAGTTGACGTTGCGCTTGAAGACTTCCATGTCGTGGCCGGGAACCACGCGCGGCAGCTTGTCACCGATAATCCCGCTCATCTTCTCGAACACCTGCATCACGTTCCACGGATTGCCCTGGATATAGCCCGGCGGCCACATCTTCTCGAGATTCGCGTACCAGTACACGCAATCGCCCGCCGCGATATGCGGACCCGACGAGGTTTCGATCTCCACCCACTGCGAACCGAAGGTGTGCGATTGCGAGGCCAGGCGGCAGGTGACGCCGGGGGCGACTTCGCGGTCGCCGTCGAGCAATGTGACGCGGCCTGCGGCGATCGTCTCGTCGAAGCGGTCGAAGTTCTCCCAGTTGATCGACGACAGCGCCCACGAGCCGGCGCCCGCCGTCTTGATTAGCTCGCCGCGCCGAAGCCGCGTCCAGCCCTCGTACTCCTCGCGCTGGACGTAGACCTTGGCCTTGGGAAACGCGACCACGTTGCCCGCATGGTCGGCATGCATGTGGGTCAGGATGACCGTGTCGACGTCCTCGGGACGAAACCCGATCTTGCCGAGCACGACGGTGGGCCATTCGATGTCCGTGAACATCCCCGAAAGCTTGTCTTCGGCCGAGGCGAAGCCGCTCTCGCCGAATCCGGTGTCGATCGCGATCACGCGCCGCTCCCTGGTGCCGGGCGCCGAAACCACCAGGGTGTAGAGCATCGGAATTTCGAACGTCCCGGTGTTGCTCGCGATCGGCGAACCGCCCATGAAATCGCCCGATACCTTGGTTCGCGCGTAGCCAAGGACCCAGATCGAATAGTCAGCGGCCATCGAATTTTCTCCCAACACTTAAGCGCCAGCGCGGCGCGATCCGGGCATGGAATCGCTGGCATGGAATCGTGACGGGCTCACGCCGTGAACTCGACCACCGCCGCGCCGCTGCCCCAAATCGAACCGTAGCCTAATACTTTGCCCTTTGCGCGACCGGAGCCGATCGCGCCCATCAGCCAGTAGTAACTCTTGAATTGCATGTCGGCGCCGGTCTTCGCCGCATACTCGGGCACCAGGTCCATCGCGTCCATGCATTTCCCGGCGGCCATCAGGCCGAGCAGCTTTCGGTTCTCGGCGTCGTCCTGCTCGTTGACGATCCGGTCTTCGTCGTCGGTAATCTCGCGGGTGAAGTAATGGCCCGAAAGCCCCGTCGAGGCGACCACCACGGCGCGCCGGCCGAGCGCGCGCACCGCGTCGGCCGCGGCCTGGCCGAGCTTCAATTCCTCGTCGCGCCCCGAATAGATGTTGCACGAAATGCAGACGACGGGAATTTCATTCTTCGGGTTGAGAAAGTTGAGCGCCACCAGCGTCCCGGTGTCGACCGGAAAGCCCTCGTAGTCCACCGGACGCACCTGGAGTCCGGCGGCCGTGCCGAGATCGATCGTCCTGCGCGCGAGTTCGAGATCGGTGCGAAAGTCGTACGGCAAATTGCCCAGATCGTACCAGTTCTCGTCGACGTGCAGCCCCGTCGGATTCGCCCGCGCCTGCACCAGATGGCCGAGCACGGAAACCCACTGCGTGCTGAAGATGACCAGCACGTCGGGCCGCGCCTCCTGCGCGTTGGCGCCAGCCACGCGACAGGCATTGCGTAGTTCGCTGCGGCTCGCCGACTCCGTCGGCAGCATCACGTGTGGCATGCCCGGCATTATGTAGCCCTTGACGATTTGGCCCTCAGGCATGGGCTTCTGCTCCGCCGCCGTTGAGCTGCGCTGAAAGGTCCCATTCGACCACCGCGTTGCCGGTCGCAATTACGCTCCAGTAGCCGTGCACGCGCGCCGGGATCTTCGGAAAGCCCATCGCAGCCAGCATCCAGAAGAGCCCGCCCGACTTGACCTCGGCGCCGGTCTTCTCGATGAACTCGGGCAGCACGCTCAGCAACTCATCCATCCTGCCCTCGCGCATCAGGCGCAGCACCCGCATGTCCCACAGGTAGTTGGCGTGGCTGAAGACGTGCTCCTTGCTCATATCCTCGGGCAGATTGGGATCGGGCTCGCGATCGAAATGAAAATGCGAGAGCGTATTGCTCGCGGCCAACACGGCGCGCCGGCCAGTTTTCTCGATCGCGCGGCGCGTTGCCCGTCCCAGTTTGTACATCTCCTCTATCCCGACGCCGAGCGAGAAGTAGTAGGGCGAATTGTTCGCCGAAAGGCTCAGAATCGGTATATCCCATCCGGGATTGAGCATATGGGAAGTTACTATTGTGCCGTAGTCGAGGCGGAAGTTCGGATTGGTCATCTTGCGCGCGATGAGGCCCTCGGCGCGCGCCTCCTCGTAGACCGCGTCGGCCAGCTCGACGTCGATCGCGGTGTCGAAGTTGTAGCGAAAGAGGTGCGGAAAGATGGGATCGACCGAGAGGCCCTTAAGGCGCGGCACGCGGGTGACGTGATGGCCGACGAGCGTCATCCAGTGCGGCGTATGGACGATAATCACGTCGGGCTTGAGCTGTTTGATCTTCTCGCGGCAGTTGTCGTAGGCCCAGCGCAGGACCTCCCATCCGCCGCTCGAGCGCGGGATGTTCTGCGGCGGATTTTCGCCGTAAACCAGGTGCGGGGGATGCGGTGCGATAAAGCCACAGACGATCGATCCTTTGCGAGCCATGCCAGGCGCCCTCCGATCGGTTTTGCCGCCACCCGCCGGGAGTTTCAACTCCGGCGAACGCGGGCAGCGGCGAGTCTACTCCCACGCGCCCTCATCTTGAAGCCGATTCGATTGTAGTCGATTCCGGCCGCGCGGTCCGCGGCGAGGGCGCAACTCCGCTAGCGCCTGCGCCGGAATTTAGGCAGCGTCACCTCGGGCGTCACGTCGTCGAACGCCACTTCGACTGGTAGCCCGAGCGCCAGCTCGTCGGGCTTTACGTCGGTCACCCACGAGACCATCCGCACGCCCTCCTCCAGTTCGATCACCGCCGGCGCATAGGGCACCAGCGGCGCGAACTGCGGCACAAAGGGCTGCGCGGCCACGGTCCACGAAAACACCGTACCCCGGCCCGAGGACCGCGCCCACTCGAAATTGAACGATCCGCATTTCGCGCACATGTCGCGCGGGATATGCCGCCAAGCCGCGCAATCAGTGCATCGCTGAAAGCGCAACTCGTGCGCGTTGCAGAACTTGTAGAACTCGGCCGCCGACCCGCGCATCTTCGGCAGCGGCAGCTTGTATTCGCTTTGCGTCCCGGCCGCCATCGCTACCTCCTCAGGATCGCCAATCCGCCGTCGCCGAAGTCGCCCCATCCTGTCACCAGCCCGACCTCGGCGTCCTTAACCTGGCGCTCGCCGCATTCGCGACGCAATTGGCGCGTGGCCTCGACGATATGATTGATGCCCCAGACGTGGGCCTCGGAATGGAGCCCGCCGTGCGTGTTGATCGGCAACTCGCCGCCCAGCCCGATCCGCTCGGGCGTGACGAAGTCCTTGACCTCACCGCGTTTGCACAGGCCCAGCGCCTCGATCTGGAGCATCACGACGTAAGTGAAGCAGTCGTAGATTTCGGCGAAGTCGAGATCCTTGGGGGTGACTCCCGCCATCCGGAACGCCTTGGGCGCAGCGAAAGTCAGCCCGATCACGAACGGGTCGGGACGCGCCGGAATATCGTCGGCGGGATACGGATGGCCCTCGGCGACGCCGGAGATATAGACCGGCGGGCGGCGCAGGTCGCGTGCGCGCTCGGGCGAGGTGACGATCACGGCGCCGGCGGCGTCGGTCTCCAGGCAGCAGTCGTAGAGCCGAAACGGATACGAGACCCATCGCGACTTGAGATAATCGTCCATCGTGAGCGGACGGCCGCGCATGTAAGCCTGCGGATTGAGCTGGGCGTGCTTGCGCGAAGTGACCGCGATCGTGCCCATCGTTTCGAACGGCGTGCCGTAGAGTTTCATGTGGCGAGTCGCAAGCCACGCGTACCATTGCACGGGCGCCACCGCGCCGTAGGGTAAATAGTATGCGCCGATGGTTCCGGCGAGCGGCCCCGGCGGCGCCGAACCGCTACCGCCCTGCCCGCCCGTGCTCACGCGCATCACCGAATAACCGTTCCATCCGCACGGCACGAGTACGCAATCGGCGACGCCGAACGCGACCGCCATCGCGGCGCTTTGCAGAGCGACCACAGGACTCGCGCCGCCCATCTGCACGTATGCGGAGTAGCGCAGATCCTCGATTCCCAGGTTGGCCGCGAAATGTTCTGCCGAGGCGCCGAGCGGCGGCCCGACGATGCCGTCGATGTCGTGGGGCTTGAGCCCGGCATCCTCGAGCGCTCTGGCCGAAGCCTCGAGCATCAGTTGCAGTTCGGTCTTGCCCGAGCCGCGCGTGAATGCGCTCTCACCCACGCCGGCGATGCACGCCTTGTCCTTCAGTGACTCCATTTTTTCACCAACACTCGCGGCGCGGCTCCGCTTCTCGAATAGCTATTCCGTTCAGTAGATCACCTTCGATTCCATCAGCGCGGCGATCTCTTCCTTCGAGAGGCCCAGGATACCGTTGAAAACCTCGAAGTTGTGTTGTCCCAGGTCCGGCGGCGGGTTGTAGTTGAACCGCGGCACGTTGCCGAGCTTCGCCGGAATTCCCGGCATCACGCGTTTGCCGGCCGTGTGATGGTCAAGTTCCCACCAGTAGCCCCATTCCCACAGATGGCGGTCCTGGTGAATCTCGACGCTGTCGAGCACCGGCCCGGCCGGCACGCCGGCGCGCTGAAGGCGTTCGGCCAGCTCGATATGCTGATGGCCCCGCGTCCATTCGGACAAATGGGCGTCGAGCGCGTCGCTATTCTGCCAGCGCGCGAACTGGTCGGCGAATCTCGCCTCGCGCACCCACGCGGGATTACCCATAACCTCGCACAGCGAGCGCCATTCGGCGTCATTGCCTACTGCAACGGCTATCCACTTATCGTCGCCCGCACACGGATAGGTATTATGCGGCGCCATCACATCGTCGCGGTTGGCCCATTGCCGGCGATCGCGTCCGTTCATGAAGTAGTCCATGTACCATTCAGGCGTTTCGCCGATTACGGTCTCGCCCATGCTGGCGTCGAGCCATTGCCCCTCACCGGTGCGATCGCGATGGCGCAGCGCGGCGAGCAGATGAAATACCACCGCAGTGCCGATCGCATAGTCGGGCCAGGTGCCGCCGGTATGCCGCGGCGCTCCGCCCGGATAGCCCTGCGCGTCGAAGGTGCCGATGAACGAGCAGGCCATCGGACCCCATCCCACCCAATCGGCCGGCTCGGTTCCGGTTTTGCCCAGTAGCGAGACCGAGATCAGGATGATGTCGCGTTTGACCGCGCGCAGCTCCTCGTAGCTGAGCCCGAGCCGGCGCGAGAGCGGCGCCGGGTAACACTCCAGCACGAAGTCGCTCCGCTTGACGAGTTCGTAGGCGAGTTCCCTGCCGCGCGGCGTCTTGATGTTGAGGTTGATCGATTTCTTGCCGTAGTTGAGCGTGTGGTAGCCGCCGTTGTTGTTCACGCCGGAGAGGCCCGCGGCTATGAAGGCGGGATTGAGCCGCATGAAATCCAGATATACCAGCGATTCGATCTTGATGACCTCGGCGCCCATCGCGGCGAGCCACAAGCCGGTTTGCGGCCCGTTGATGATCCAGCTGAAATCGGTGACCCGGATTCCTTCAAGCGGCAGACGCCCCATCGTTCTCCCTCCCCGAGTCAAATCACGCCGGCGGCGCGAAGTCCCGCGAGTTCCTCGCGCGAGTATCCAAGCCGCCCGCACAGGATCTCTTCGTTATGCTCGCCGAGCAGCGGCGCACGGCGCGCGACGGGTGGCGTCGCGGTCAGCCGCACCAGCGGTCCCGGATAGCGGAAACGGCCGGCGACCGGATGGTCGATCTCGACGAAGGCTTTGCGCGCGCGCAGATGCGGATGCTCGGCGGCCTGCGCGACGGTCAACACCGGGCCTATTGGCAGGCCGATTTTCTGCCCCTCGCGCACCAGCCAATCCATGTCATGCTTGAGAAGCTCCTGCTGGATCAGCGGCCGCACGACGTCGTCGTATTCGGCACGTCCTGCAGTGTCCTTGAACAGGTCGGCTTCCAGCGCCTCTGGATGCCCGAGCAGTTCCTTGAGCGCCTCGAAGTGCGAGTCCACCACCCACAGCACGTAGACGTATCCGTCACGGCATCGCGACGGCTCCAGCCCGGCCTTGGCGTTGGCGCGCAGCCGGCTGTATGGCATCCCGGCGTAACTGTAGACAATCATTTCGACCTTCGCGGTGTTGACCACCGCCTGCCAGCATGCGATGTCGACCCATTGGCCGGCGCCGGTGGCCTCGCGATGCATCAGCGCCATCATGGTCGCCGCCGCCGCCGTCGTCGCACCCATCATGTCGGCCTGGCGGCCCGGCGCGCGCAGCGGATTCTCGGTCGCCGAATCGTTGATCAGCGTCGGCGTGTTGTAGCCGGTCAGGCTCATCGCCCATTCGATAAGGTCCGAACCTTTCCATCCGGCATACGGGCCGCTTTGCCCGAACGGCGTCACCGAGGTGACGATCAATCGCGGATTGAGCGCGTGGAGGACTTCGTAGCCGAATCCGAGACTTGCCATGTGGCCGGGCGGACGATTTTCGATCAGGATGTCGGCGTCGCGCACCAGGCGTTTGAAGATTTCCGCGCCGCTTGCCGTCGCCGGGTCGAGCGTCACGCTTTTCTTGCTGGTGTTGAGGTAGAGAAAGAGCCCGCTCTTCTCCGGATGCGGGATATCGGCGGGGAACGGCGGATGGCTGCGCGCCTCGTCGCCCACGCCGGGCGGTTCGATCTTGACGACCTCGGCGCCCATGTCGGCGAACAGTTTGCCGCACATCGGCCCCGATACCATCGTGGCGTATTCGACGACCTTGAGGTCATCCAGCGCTGCGGCAACCAATTTATTCCTCTCCCGGATCCATCGTTTCAAAGGTTCAGCCTTCTCAACGATGCTGATCGAGCCAACTGCTCCATAGCGCAATTCGCGGAGAAATGGCCAACTGTCAGGGCGAGTCCACCGGCGCCCCATGGATGGTGTCGTCGGGGGTTGATGCGTGCGGCTTGCCGCCACCCGGCGGCGGGGGAGCTTTGGTAAACACCAGGCAATAGTTGGAGAGGAACGTACTCCCGGGCCACGGATCGTCCATGCTCACGTACGCGAAGCCCGCGCGCTCGAGCTCGTTCGTCACGGTCATCGGGCCGATTCCGTGGCCTTCACGGTCCGGCGGCAGACCCTTGGGCGTCCACAGCCCTGTCAGGATGCTGGGGCGGAAATCCAGCACCGCCAGCTGACCGCCCTGACGCAAGGCCTGATGGAGACTGCGATCGGTGTCGGCGGGGTCGGTCAGGTGATGATAGACGCGGCGCAGAATGATCGCGTCGCAGCAATTGGCGGGCAATCCGGTATCGCTCGCGGTGGCCTGTATCACCGTGACATTGTCCAGATGCGCCGCCGCGACCGCACTCCGGATTCTGCCCAACTCCCGCGGATCGATCTCGGTCGCGAAAACGTGCCCCTTGGATCCTACGAGCCCGCCCATTATAACCGTCATCCAGCCCGAGCCCGCGCCCACATCCGCCACCACCATCCCGGGCTTTATCTGGAGCATCGCGGCGAGACGGTCCGCGTCCGCCCGCTCGTGCGAGCAACCTGTCAAAGCGAACGTCGCAATCAGCATCAAAGCCAGCGCCAGGGAGCGCACGCGATCGAAGAGCTGGAGCATGTGCCGGCTGTTCATCGGAGCTCTCTTCGTCCTTTCAATTGCTTCAATAGTGTTGTTCGCGGATGGCGTTAGCGCCAGGGCGCGGCCCTCGCTACTCGCGCGCGTCCGCCATCGCCGCACGGCGCGGTCTCGCTTGTCACCGCACCGCCAATGCCGATAGATACGATGATTAAATTCGTACGCCAAACGGAGCAAGCAATGCCAGCGCTATTGTTCGAAATCCGCGACCACATCGCCTACCTGACCATCAATCGCCCCGAGGTCCACAACGCGATGAACCCGGAGGTCGTCGTGCGCCTGGCCGAAGCATGGCAGCGCGTGGCCGACGACGACGACGTGCGCGCCGCGATCATAACCGGCGCGGGCAACAAAGCTTTCTCGGCCGGCGCCGACCTCGCGCGGATGATTCCGCTGATGACCGGGGCGCGCCAGCCCGAGGATGAGTGGGACCACAAGATCAAGGAGAACCCCAAGCTCGGTGCGATGGCGCTGCTGCGCGGATGGAGCCTGTACAAACCGGTGATCGCCGCGATCAACGGATTCTGCATCGCGGGCGGGCTCGAGCTGATGCAGGCGACCGACCTGCGCGTAGCGGCCGAATCGGCGAGCTTCGCTTTGCAGGAGGTCAAGTGGGCGATCATCCCGGCCGGCGGCTCGCTGGTGCGGCTGGTGCGCCAGATGCCGTACTGCAAGGCGATGGAGATTCTGCTGACCGGCAATCGCATCGCGGCCGCCGAGGCGTGGCGGCTGGGCCTCATCAACTACGTGGTGCCACTGCCTGAGGTGATCGCGAAAGCGGAAGAACTGGCGCGCGCGATCGCGGAAAACGGCCCGCTGGCCGTGCGCGCGATCAAAGAGACGGTGGAGAAGTGCTCGGGACTGCCGTTCGAGGCCGCGTTCAAGATCGAGAACGAGGCCCAGCGCTTCATCCGCAAGACCGAGGACGCGCGTGAAGGCCCGCGCGCCTTCGTCGAAAAGCGCAAGCCGAACTACAAGGGCAAGTAGTTCCGATGCAATGCCGCCAAACGATAGTCAACTGACAATTTTCCGGTACTAAGCAATACGGGCCGGGCGGCGTCCGTTTCCGGCTCGCTCACTACGCACGCGACCAGAGTGCTGCCGCGAACCGGTGGCGCAAGGTCACTTCTACGCGTGCGGCAAGAAAGTGGCACTGGGCTAAATCCCAACGCTCGCGAGTTGAGGACGATCGTTTGAGCCCTGCGCCAGCATTAGCATTATCATGAAACTGGTGAATGGTGTCTCAAATAATTACTTTCGCTGACAATCCAATCCCGATTTAGAGTCACAGAGTATCATTCGCCACATCAGATACTCCTGAGCATCTCATAAACGTAAATGTATTCGATTCCGTGGAATAGCAACAGTTATTGGCACGATTAGTGGATAGTCGTCCGTTGAGAATCCGCTTAGGTCGAGAATCGCTAAAAATCGGGCGGTGAGATACGTCCAGGGTCAAAGACTCCCCATGACACATCGACCCGAAACTGCCGTGATCGATCATGGCCGAGGTTAGAGATGTCCGGAGCCGTACCATCGCCGCACGAGCATCGCCGCGACACCCTCATTGATCCGGTCGTGTTGCTCGACGCCATACTCGAAAGCCCGACCGAATATTCGATCATTGTAATGGACCTCGAGGGTAGAATTCTGGCCTGGAACGAAGGTGCGCGCGGCAATTACGGCTATCTTGCGGAAGAGATGGTCGGCAAAGCTAGTTCCAGCCTTTTGCACACGGCGCAAGACATCAAATCAGGCAAGGTGGCGGCGTTCTTCGGTATCGCCTTGCGGACCGGAAAGGCCGAAGGGATCTTCGAGCGGGTGCGCAAAGATCGCACGCGCTTTACCGCCTCGGTTTCACTGATGCTGAGGAACGCGGAAAATACGCCCGTCGGCTATGTCCTCATATCCAGGGACATTACCGACCGTAAACGGGCCGAGGATCGCTTCCACGCACTGCTCGAGGCGGCGCCGGATGCAATGGTGATCGTGGGCCCCGACGGGCGCATCGTACTGGTCAACGCCCAAACGGAAAAGCTTTTTGGCTATAGGCGCGCAGAGTTGCTCGGCAATACCGTCGAGATGCTGGTGCCGCAACGTTTTCGCGCTCAGCATCCGCAGCATCGCACGCGTTATTTCGCCGATCCCAAGGTGCGGGGAATGGGTTCCGGGCTCGAGCTCTACGGTCTACGCAAAGACGGCACCGAGTTCCCCATCGAGATCAGCCTGAGTCCGATTGAGACCGAAACCGGAATGCTGGTCTCTAGCGCGATTCGCGACATCAGCGAACGTAAACAGGCAGAGGACCGTTTCCGAGCAGTGCTCGAGGCGGCGCCGGATGCGATGGTGATCGTGGGTCCCGAGGGGCGCATCGTGCTGGTCAATGCCCAAACGGAAAAGCTCTTCGGCTATGCGCGCGCGGAGTTGCTCGGCAACACGGTAGAGATGCTGGTGCCCCAGCGTTTCCGCGCTCTGCATCCGCAGCAACGAACTCATTACTTCGCCAATCCCAAAGTGCGCGAGATGGATTCGGGGCTCGAGCTCTACGGATTGCGCAAAGACGGCGCGGAGTTCCCCATCGAGATCAGCTTGAGTCCTATTGATACCGAAACCGGAATGCTGGTGTCCAGCGCGATTCGCGACATTAGCGACCGCAAACGGACCCAGGAGCAGTTGCGGCGTAAAAACGTCGAGCTCGAGGAACAGAACCAGCGGGTGCAACAGGCTAATCGGCTGAAAAGCGAGTTCCTCGCGAATATGTCTCATGAACTGCGTACTCCGCTTAACTCTATTCTTGGATTTTCCGAGATGCTGCATGACGGCAAAGTCGGTGAGATCAATCCTAGGCAAAAAGATTACATCGGCAACGTTCTTAGCAGCGCCCACCACCTGCTCCAGCTCATTAACGATGTGCTCGACTTGTCCAAAGTTGAATCGGGCAAGATGGAATTCTTCCCCAAACCTATCGATCCGAAAAAACTGGCGCACGAAGTTCGCGAGATTCTGCGTACCCTGGCCGCTCGCAAGCGGCTGCACCTTGAGATCGCGGTGGATCCATCGTTGGTTGAAATTGTCGTGGACCCGAGCAAGCTCAAACAGGTCCTATTCAATTACCTATCCAACGCTATCAAGTACACCAAGGAGGACGGCTATGTGACCGTCGCGATGCGGCCCGACGGTTCCGATTTCTTCGTTCTGGAAGTCAGCGACACGGGTATCGGCATCAAGCCCGAGGATACTACGCGTCTGTTCGAGGAGTTTCAGCAACTCGACGGCGGGATCTCAAAAAAATACGAGGGTACCGGTCTCGGACTCGCGCTGACCAAGCGTATCGTCGAGGCGCAGGGCGGCGCGGTGGGGTTGAGGAGCATCCTCGGCGAGGGCAGCACATTCTTCGCGCGCCTGCCAAGGGTACAAGAGGGGAGAACCTCCTCTAGCCACAACTCCGTACGGCAGACTCAGCAGGAATTCGATCCCAGTCGCCATTCAGTCCTGGTAATCGAAGATGACGCCGACGACCGGAGCTGGATAGTCACTATCCTCGGGCAGGCCGGTTACATAGTCGACTCGGCTCCGACCGGCGACGCCGCGATCCGATTACTAAAGAGCCGCCGGTTTGACGCGATCACCCTCGACCTGTTGCTGCCCGATATGAGCGGATGGGATGTCCTTCGTCAAATTCGTGAGAACAGCGTGACCCGCGACATACCGGTGGTGATAGTTACGCTGCTCGCGAACGAAGGTGTCGGGATTGGCTTTTCGATCAATGGCTTTGTTGAAAAGCCTATCGAACACGAAGTGCTGCTCAATACTCTAAAGCGCGCCGGAGTTGTGCCAACCGGGAAGCCGGCCGTGCTTCTGGTTGATGACGATAATGCAGATCTGAAGTTGTACGAAACAGCGCTCCGGGAATGTGGCTTCACTACCAGCGCACATTCGAGCGCCAGCGAAGCCTTGCGCGCGGCGTCTAAAAAGCTGCCGGATGTCCTCGTGCTTGACCTCATAATGCCCGAGATCGACGGCTTCGAGTTCATGCGCCGTTTCCGCGAAATCGATGGCGCCGGGACCGTTCCGGTGATCGTGCTGACAGCGAAAGATATATCGCGTAAGGAGCTTGAGGAGTTAACCGCGACGGCTCGAATGGTTGTGCATAAGGGCTCGGGCTCCGTCCAGGCGCTCCTGGCCGAGGTCAAAACCGCCTTATCCTCACGCACTTTCAGTCGCCCAGGTCCAAACGTGTTCTCGGTGCCTTCGAACGCGGCGAAACCTAATGGAGGCCTAATCAATGAACAGCCGTTCGATCTTGGTCGTAGACGATAACGAGTCCAATCTGAGGCTGATGGAGGCGCTGCTCGAAACCGAAGGTTACGTGGTAAAGACCGCGCTGGAGGCGAAGGAAGCCATGCTGGTGCTCGAAACCTTCGAGCCACAGTTGATCCTGATGGATCTGCAGCTGCCGGGAATGGATGGCCTGGAATTTACCCGATTGCTCAAACAGGACCCGGCGCGCCGCCACATATCGATTGTCGCTCTTACCGCGTATGCAATGAAGGGAGACGAGGAGAAAGCGATCGCCGCCGGGTGCAACGGCTACTTGACCAAACCGATCGACACCCGTTCCCTGCCGAAGTCAATCGCCGCTTACATGAATAACAGTCGCGATTTCGAAGGAGCGGCCGCCGGCAAAAGGACCGCTAATGAAACGTAATTATCTTAATGCGAAAGCTCGTCGCTTCAAGGAAGATCTTAAATCCACGCCTTCTGATCGAATTGAAAAGTCCAGTTGGTTTCGCGCGCTGGTCGAATCAAGTGCTGAGCTGATTGCGGTTGTTTCGGCCGGCAGCTTTAGAATCCGTGACTTGGCGCGGCGCGACCGAGCGCAAACGGTTTCCGAAAGTGCGTCCTGAACCGCGTCAACCGCCGCCGGCTGCGCGCTCGCCTTCGGATACGGACTCGCTTGCCGCCGGTGGCGATGCCGGCTGTGGTTCCTTGCCCGACAATCGATGGGAAAGCCGCTCGACGACGACGAAGAGGACGGGCACGAGGAAAATCGCGAAGCCGCTGGAGAACGCCATCCCGACGATCGTGACCGTGCCGATCAGCTGGCGAGCAACCGCACCCGCTCCCAGCGCGAACCACAGCGGCATCAAACCGAAGATGAACGCGAACGAGGTCATCAGAATCGGCCTGAGGCGCTGGCGCGCGCCGTTTAGCGCCGCCGTGACGAGCGGCTCGCCCTGCTCGAGCTCGGCTTTAGCGAACTCCACGATCAGGATCGCATTCTTCGCCGAGAGCCCGATCAACATGATGAGGCCGATCTGCGCGTAGATGTCGTTGTCAAAGCGGCGCGACCACAGTCCGAAGAACGCGCCGCAAACGGCCACCGGCACGCTGAGCAGCACGCTGAACGGCAGCGACCAGCTTTCGTAAAGCGCCGCGAGAATCAGAAACACCAGGATTAGCGAGAGCGCGAATACTCCCGCGCCTCCGCCCGCCACCGATTGCTGGTACGAGATCCCGTTCCACGCATAGCCCATGTCGCGCGGCAGGACTTGATCGGCGACCGCGGCGACCGCGCTCATCGCATCGCCCGTACTGTGGCCGGGTCCCGGGACGCCGAAAATCTCGATGCTGCGGTACTCGTTGAAGCGCGTGGTAAATTCCGGGCCGAACGCACGCCGCATATTGATCAGCGTCGATAGCGGGACCATCTTGCCCGCGCTGTTGCGAACGTAGAACTGTCCAACTTGCGTAGCCGTGGTCCGATACTGCGGCTCCGCCTCCACGAAGACCTTCCAGACCCGCCCGAAGCGGTTGAACTGGTTCACGTAGTTGCCGCCCAGCAGAGTCTGCAGCGCGAGATAAACCTGGTCGATCGAAATCCCGAGCTTGAACACCTTGTCCTTGTCCACCGCTGCGAAGAGCTGCGGCACCGAAGGACTGAACGTGAAGCGCATGCCCGCCAGTTCGGGCCGTTTGCCGGCGGCGGCGAGAAACTTTTGGGTATTCTGCCACAGGTAATCCACGTCGTGACCGCCCCGGTCCTGGATGAAGAAGTCGATGCCGCTGGCCTGGCCGATTCCGGGAATCGCGGGCGGCAGGAACGCGAAGACCTGCGCGTCCAGCAGCCCGGCGAGCTTGCGGTTCACCGAAGCGACGATCGACCCGGACTGCAGCGCAAGGGTCCTGCGCTCCGGATAGGGCGTCAGCAGGCAAAAATAGACTCCATTTCGCGGGCTGGTCGTCTGCGAGAGGATGCTGAAGCCGCCGATGCCGTTGCTGTAGAGAACTCCCGGCTCATGTTTCAGGATCTCGTCGATCTTCCGCATCACCGCGACGGTCTGTTGCAGTGACGCGGCTTCCGGCAACTCGAGGTTGATTATGAAGTAGCCCTGGTCCTCGTCGGGCAGGAACGATTGCGGCAGGATCCTGCCAATCCCTCCCGCCAATATTGCGAAGCCGACCAGTAGCGCGAGCGCCAGCACAAACTTCCGGATCAACAGGCCGGAGATACTGACGTAGCGCGTGGTCGTCCACGCGAAACCGCGGTTGAACAGCGCAAAGACCCTCGCGAGCGGCCCGCTCGGCGTGGCGCCGCTCTTCGGACGCAGCAACAACGCGCCCAAGGCCGGGCTCAGCGTGAGCGCGTTGAAGGCCGAGATGATGACCGAGAACGCGATCGTCAGCGCGAACTGGCGGTAGAGCGAACCCGTGATGCCCGCCATGAATGCGGTCGGGATGAAGACGGCGGAAAGGACCAGCGCAATTCCGACCAGCGCCCCACCGACCTCGTCCATCGCTTCGAGCGCCGCGTCGCGCGGCGTTTGCCCCTGCTCGATTTTCGCCGTGATCGCCTCGACCACCACGATCGCGTCGTCGACCACCAGGCCGACCGCCAGCACCAGGCCCAGGAGCGAGAGCGTGTTGACCGAGAATCCAACTGCCGGAAAAAACATGAAAGCGCCGACCAGCGATACCGGGATGGTGAGGATCGGGATCAGCGTCGCCCGCCAGCTCTGCAAGAAGATGAAGACCACCAGCACCACCAGGCCGATCGCCTCGAGCAGCGTTTTCACGATCTCCCACGCGCCCTCGGTCACCGGGACGGTGGTATCGAGCGTCAACGTGACCCGCATGTCCTGGGGAAACCGCCGGGCGAGTTCGGTCATCCTCGCCTTGGCCCGGTTCGCGGCCTCGAGCGCGTTGGAGCCGGGGTTCTGGTAGAGAATGAGCAGCGAGCTCGGCGCGCCATTCATATACGCCTGCTGGTTGTAGCTCTCGGCGCCGAGCTGGATGCGCGCGACGTCCTTGAGCCGGACCAGCGAACCGTCCGGGTTGGCGCGCAGGATGATGTTGCCGAATTCCTCTGCGCTCAACAGCCGCCCCTTCGCGCGCACCGTGAAGGTGAGCTGCTGACCCGGCGGCGCCGGCTCACCTCCGATCGTGCCGGCGGGGTTCACAACGTTCTGCACAGAGATAGCGTTCACGATATCGTTCACGGTGAGCTGGAGCTTGGCGAGCGTGTCGGGCGCCACCCAAACCCGCATCGCGTAGTTCGCGGCCCCGAAAACCTTGACCTGGCCGATGCCGGGGATGCGCGCGAGCTCATCCTCGATATTGATCGCGGTGTAGTTGGCGAGGAAGGTCTGATCCCAGGTGCGATGCGGCGACGTAATCGCGAAGACCAGCAGCGGAAGTCCGACCGTCTGCTGGGTCGTGAGGCCGTAGTTGCTCACGGCGGCCGGCAGGCTGGAGAGCGCCTGCGCCAGCCGGTTCTGAACCTGCACCTGGTCGAGGTCGACGTCGGTGCCGACCTCGAAGTTGACCTGCAATGTCATCGTGCCGTCGTCGCCATTGATCGACTGCATGTAGATCATGTTCTTCGCGCCGTTGACCTGCTCCTCGATCGGAGTGGCGACCGACTGTTCAACGGTGAGCGCGTCCGCGCCGGTGTAGGTCGCCGTGGTCTGGATCTCGGGCGGCACAATCTCGGGAAACTGCGCGACCGGCAGCCGGAAGACCATCACGGCGCCGGCAATCACAAAAAAAATGGCCATGACCATCGCCACGATTGGCCGGTTGATGAAGAACTTCGACATCGCTACTGACCCGGGCGCGCCGGGCTCGCGGAGGCTGCGGCAGGTGCGCTAGGCACGGACGATTGCGCCGGTGCCGGAGCGGCCGCGTTGTCTGGCTCGGCGGGCGCCAACCGCGGCTGCACTTCCATCCCGTCGGAGACCCTTTGCAGACCCTGGGTGATCACCCGTTCGCCGGGCTTCAGCCCGTCTTCGATGATTCTGAGATTGCCGGTTTGCTTGCCGGTCTTGACCGTGCGCAGGCTGACGTGGTTCTCGGCATCCACGACCGCGACCTGATATTGACCCTGGGTCTCCAGCACCGCGGCTTGGGGAACCAGTAGCGCGCCTCGCTGGACATCGGTGGCCGAACGGATCTTCGCATAGAGACCGGGGCGCAGAATGTTACCGGGATTCGGAAAGAGGCCCTGGATAAGAATCGTGCCGGTCTGCACATTAACCTGGCGATTGGCTACATAGAAATGTCCCCGATACTTGTAGGTGCTGCCGTCCGCAAGGATCATCTGGAGATCAGGCTCGTCCTTCGCCCGTCCTTCCTCCTGGTGCTGCTTGATTTGCTCGGCGAAATGGAGGTACTCGCGCTCGCTTATGGGGAATTCAACCTTGATCGGATCGAGTTGCGAAACGGTCGTTAGCAGCGAAGTGGGTGAAACGAGATCACCGACCTGCGTCTTTGCGATACCGGCGATGCCGTTAATCAGCGAGTGCACCTGTGTCCATTCCAGGTTGAGCCTGGCGGTCTCGACCGCGGCCTGATCGGCTTGCACCTGCGCCGCGGTCGCACGTGTGGTTTGCGTTTGGTTATCGAAATCTTGCCGCGAAATCACCGCCTGCTTGTAAAGCACCGTATAGCGAGCGAGATTCAGCTGGTTCTGCTTCAGCTGCGCTTGCGCCTGGGCAAGATTTCCGAGCGCCTGATCGAACGCGGCCTGATATTGGCGCGGATCGATTTGAAACAGCAGTTGGCCGACCTGCACTGCATCGCCGTCTTTGTAATTCTGCTTGACGAGATAGCCGGAGATCTTCGGATAAATCTCGGCGTTCACAAAACCTTCGGTCGTGCCGACCCATTCCGAGTAAAGCTGCACGTCGCGCTGGATGACTTCGGTGACCACGACCTCCGGCGTCGGTGGCGCCGTCACGGGTGCGGCCTTTTTGCAGGCCGTGGCGGCCAGCGCGAGCGCTGCCGCAAAAGCGGTCGCGGCGAGCGAAAAGATTACCCGCGACCTCAACCAATTCCGGCGCGATCTCATCGGACCATCGATTATGCTGAAATGCGGAGCCCTCGGCGAGGACTCAAGAGCAGGACGCAGACGCCTCGCCTTGTTCTCATCGCAAGTGCTAGTAAAAAGAACGCGGAGGATTCGCGATGGCACTCAAGCTGAAAAAAACCGTCAAGCAACTGTGCGCCGAGGCTGAAAAAGAAATCCAGACCATAACCCCTCAGGAGGCGATCAAACTCAAGGACGATCCCGGCGTCCTGCTGGTCGACATCCGCGACATCCGCGAACTCCAGCGCGACGGCCGCGTGCCCGGCGCGCTCCATGCGCCGCGCGGGATGCTGGAATTCTGGATCGATCCGGAGAGCCCCTACTACAAGGACGTCTTCGGCTCGGGCAAGCGCTACGTGTTCTTCTGTGCGGGCGGACTGCGCTCGGCGCTGGCGACGCAGGCGGTGCAGCAAATGGGACTCGAGCCGGTGTGTCATATCCGCGGCGGATTTCGCGCCTGGAAGGAGAGCGGCGGCGCGGTCGAGCCAATGCCCGAAAAGAAGCCGGAATAACTCTCGCATCGGACGACGTCCAGCCCTGGGACTTTCCTTCAGCACCGCGGATTGGCTCTACCGCACCGAGATCGCAGGCATCGCGAGCGATACTTGGGGGCTGGAAGTGCGGCCCAACGAACTGCCCGACGCTTTTCAACCGCTGCATCAGGTGATGATCCCCAATATCGGTCTGTTGGTCGGAGAAATTTTCGATCTCGAAAAGATCGCCGACGATTGCGCCGCCGATAAGGTTTATGAATTCATGTTCGTCGCTCCGCCGCTCCCGATAACCGGTGCGGTCGGATCGCCGATAAATCCTCAGGCGATAAAGTAAGAGGCCTCAATGGCAAGTCCAACGAATTGGTTAATCTTCGAGGCGGTGGTTCTGGCTGTGGTCGGAGTGGTAGCGCTGTTCGTAGCCCGCGCAGCTAATAAGCAGAGCAAGTTGACCGGAATCAACGGACAGTGATCCGTGCTCCGGATTGACTAGCCAGGAGTGCGGTCGAGGCGCTGGCGGAGAAGATCGATCATGCGATGCGCGATGACCGCCGGCGTGTCGCCGCCCGGATGATACCAGACGTGCGACCAGTTGAGGCCGCCCATCAGCAGCAGCCGCAGGTAGCGGCGATCGGCGGGTTCGGGCAGCGCGAGCGCGTCTATCAGCTCGCGAAAGCGGGCCTCGTACTGATCGCGTAGCTCTAGCAGCCGCTCGGCAACCTTGCCGCCCTCGGGCGGCAGCACCCGAATCATCACCTGCGTGTAGTCGCTCAACTCGAGCAGCGCCTCGAGATGCGCGGTGCATCCGGCCTCCAGCCGCTCCCACGGAGTGTCGCGCGCGGCCACCGCCGCGTCGACGCGCTCCGCGATATGGCGCAGACCCTCCTCATAGACGGCCAGCAGCATCTCCTCCTTGGAGGGGAAGTGATAGTAGATGGAGCCCGAGAGCATCCCGACCTCGCGCGCGATGTCGCGCATCGAGGTGACATGGTAGCCGCGCTCGCGGAACAGCCGCGCGGCGACGTCGAGCAGTTGCTGGCGGCGGTTGTCCTGTCGAGGAGCGCGGCTCGCGGGATTGATCGAAGTCGAAGCGC
This sequence comes from uncultured delta proteobacterium, assembly GCA_963810495.1. Classification (GTDB taxonomy): domain Bacteria; phylum Desulfobacterota; class Binatia; order Binatales; family Binataceae; genus JAKAVN01. The sequence goes on along the minus strand of CAWENP010000007.1, from coordinate 57,290 downwards.
TCATCTGTGTCGCCGGTATCGCCGAGTTCGGATGCTTCCCGGCAACCGCTCCCGGTCTTTTGGCGACTCAGTGGCCGTGCCTGTCACCCGACTCAGCCGGCTGCCGCCGCGCTCTGATTGTAGCTCCGGCCGTCGGCGTTGGGGTCGAACCCGAGATCGCTTAGGTGCGACTTGATCCGATCGTTGAGCAAACCCACCTTGCCCATGTTGGCGACGACCTGCTGATGCATGTCGCGGCGGAAGAGCTGGCGGAACATCGCCTGCTCGGTGCCTTTGGCGGCCTCGAGCCGGTAGCGCTGAATCCCGTCGATCTCGGCCTTGTTGAAACCCACCGCTTCGTAGGCGGCGCGCGGAAACTGACCGCTCATCACCAACCGCAGCGCTTCCTTGGTGAAGTCTTCGACCTCGTGGCGCTCGGTCTCGCTGAGCCGCTCGATCTGCTCGGGCAGGCTGATTACGGAGAAGCCCATGTGGCGCGACTCATCGCTCAGAATTTTGCGGCAGATGACGCTGAGCAGCGGATCCTGCGCGCTCTCGGCGAGCATCCGGAACAGCGACACCGCGAGCGTCTCGGCAACGAGCTGCAGGCCGATAGTCTTGATGTACCACTTGCCGCTTCCGATCAGTTGATCGAACAGCGACTTGAGATTGGTGGTCATCGGGTAGACCTTGTTGCCCAGCTTCTCCTTGAGGTAGCGCGCGAGCACTTCGGCGTGGCGCGCCTCGTCGACCACCTGCGTGGTCATGAAGAATTTCGAGTCGGTGGTCGGCACCATCTGGACCAGCTGACTGCACGCGATCATCGCGCCCGACTCGCCGTGCAGAAGCTGCGACAGTCGCCAGGCCGAGAACTCGATATTGAGTTCACGCCGCCGCTTCAGATCGAGTTTTTCCCAGTAGGGGCTGCCGTAGGCGTCGATCAGGCCGTCGTGGAATACGCCGCGATCCGGATCGACCGGCGCGCTCCAGTCGATGTCACGCGAGACGTTCCACTGGTCGCGCTTGGCGTTCTCGTACAGCCGCCGCATGTCGGGCGCGTAGACCTCGTAGTCGCGCTGGTAGATGGTCTCGATGGAACTGGGGATCGCGTGCCACGTCTCGGTTGTCATCTGAGCCATGTTGGAAACTCCCTTTGGATACGGGTCGCTGGAGCATCCCGTTCGCTAAAGCAAACGCTTGTTTGCTATCTATACGACCAAAACCATAATTGTGTCAAGCCCCGCGAAAATCTCGGGCCGCCCGCCCCTCTCAAACGTCAAGGCAACCTGGACACCGAGCATGCTAACGCCCGCTGAACTTCGCCTCGCGGCGCTCGAGGAACGCGGCCAGCCCTTCCTTACGGTCCTCGGTCGCGTACAGGAACGCCATCGCCTGGCGCTCGGCCTCGATACCGGTCTTGAGACCACCGTTCTGCGCAATATCGACCAGCAGCTTCGCGCATCGGAGTCCCACCGGCGGCAGCTTGAGCAGCTTGCGCGCCCACTGTCTCGCCACCTCGAGCGCCTGGCCCGCCGGCGCAATTTCGTTGACGAGCCCGTGATGGAACGCCTGCTGAGCGCTGAGCGGCTCGCCGGTGTAGACCATCTGCTTGGCGATCGCCGCCGGCAACATCCGCGGAAGCCGCTGCGTCCCGCCCGCGCCCGGCAGCAATCCGATCTTTATCTCGGGCACGCCGATACTCGTGTCCTCGGCGATGATCCGGAAATCGCAGCACAGCGAAATCTCGCATCCGCCGCCGTACGCGATTCCATTGATCGCGGCGATCGTCGGGCGGTCGAGATCGTCGATCCCGTTGAAAGCCGTCTGCACGTTCTCGATAAAGTTCATGAAGTCTGGCGGGCCGCCGACCTTGGTCAGCGCCGCGATGTCGGCGCCGGCGCAGAACGCGCGCCCATTGCCGGTAAGGATCACCACGCGCGCGCTCGGGTCGGCGCGGATATCGGCCGCGAGCTTGCGCAGGTCGTCGATCATCTCGGGGTTGATCGCATTGAGCTTGCCCGGCCGGTTGAAGCGCACGGTCGCGATCCCGTCCGCACATTCGTATTGCAAGGTCTGATACATCATTCCTCCTGTTTCGATTCCGCTTGAAGTTCGATTGCGCTGCGACAGCGGCAACGGCGCTCCGTTTAGACCATCGTCAACCCACCGCTCACCGAAAGCGCCTGCCCGGTGATGTATGAGGCGTCATCGGAAGCCAGAAACGCCACCGCCGCCGCGATATCCCCCGGCTCGCCCAGCCGGCGCATCGGCACCGCGCGCCTGAGCGCCTCGTGCAGCTTGGGATTGTGCGTCGCCAGCTCCTGGAGCATCGGCGTGTTGGTCGGCCCCGGGCACACGCAGTTGACGGTAATACCGTGGCGCGCCATCTCGCGCGCCAGCGTCTTGCTGAACGCGATCACGCCGCCCTTGGCGCCCGAGTAAACCGCCTCGCCGCTCGAGCCGACGCGGCCCGCGTCCGAGCTTATCGACACGATTCGCCCGCCTCCGCGCGCGATCATCGAATCGAGCACCGCGCGGCAGCAGTTGATCGGCCCGCGCAGATCGATCGCCAGCACCTTGTCCCAGGTCTCTTCGCTGTTCTGCAGAAACGGCTCCGCCCGATCCCATCCCGCGTTGTTGACCAGGATCTCCACTGGCCCCAGCCGCCGTTCGGCCTCCGCAACCGCTGTGCGCGCGCTGCCGAGCAGGGCTACGTCGATCGCAAGGCCGATCGCGCCGCCACCGATCTCTTTTGCTGCGGCTTCGGCGCCCGCCTGGTCAAGGTCGGCGAGCGCGACCTTGCATCCTTCTTCGCGCAGGCGCTCAGAGATGCCTCTGCCGATTCCGCGTCCCGCGCCGGTGACGAATGCGACCTTTCCGCTTAGTCCGCGCATCTGATGTTCCCTCCTTGGGCAAAACGCGGCGCGAGCCGCGCGCCGCGCGATTATAATCCCGTCACGCCCGCAATGAGAAAGCCGCCGATGTGATAGCCGATTTTGGGAAGCCGGTACGAGACTATTCACTTGCGGCGAGCGTCCGCCGCAGCGATCAAAAGACAATGCGACCAGAATCTGTCGGTCTGATTTTTACCCAGTTGTTGAGGCGCGGATCGTCGGTTGCAATACACAGGGCTTCAGCGCCTCTCTCGGCTTGAAGTTTCGCGGCCGCACATTTCGCCGCCGTGTCGAAGGCGCTCAATTGTGTCCATTGCGAAATTGGGCGGGCGAAGCCGGTCCGAAAAATTGATCTTGAAGCTTACCCAGAAAGCCGAAGTTTCCAGGGGGAGATACCGGGCTTAGTAGATACCAGCCCACGGCCGCGAGCGCGATTGCATGACGACATTTAAACATCGCCTACCCTAGCAACAATCCGAGCGTCCGACTAACCAACCCTTTAGGCGTAAACTCCTCGTTGTCCATCGCTCGCTACCGCTCCCTGTGCGTGCGAAGCCAAACTCTGCTAGGAGAAAGGTTGAGACGCGCCGGCCGATGCCGGCGCGCCCGAACCGGCGCGGAGGCCAGGCGATGAAGGCGATCGATGGTGACAGTCATTTCATGGAACCGATGGATCTGTTCGAGCGCTATATCGATCCGGCCTTTCGCGAGCGCACGGTAAAGATGGTCCGCGACCCTGAAAGTGGCAAGGCGACGATGCTCGCCGACGGCAAGCCGCTTAAGCTGCGCGACGTCGACCAGGTGATGGGCATCCTGGTGGGCTATGGAGAGAAGGAGCAGGGACTCAACATCGGTAACTTCGACCGCTATCTCGGCTACAGTCAGCAATGGCAGGACATGGACGCACGCGTGCGCTTCCTCGACGAGGAGGGCTTCGACAAACAGGTGCTCTACCCCAGCCTCGGCATCGTGTGGGAGGGCGAGGTCGACGACCCCGCGCTCGCCGACGCGCTCTGCCGCGCCTACAACACCTGGGCCTTCGAGCTGGTCGCCTCGCACAAGGATCGCCTGTTTCCCGCCGCGCATATCTCGATCCGCGATCCCGCGCTCGCGGTGCGCGAGATGGAACGCGTCGCTAAGCTCGGCGCACACACCATCTTCGTCTCCTCCGCGCCCGTGCGCGGCCACAGCTTCGGCCATCCGGAATTCGACCCGATATGGGCGGCGGCCGAATCGCTCGATCTCGCGGTCGGCATCCACCTGGTTTCGCATCGCAACTACACCGGCAGCGCCTGGTACAAGGATCCCAAGCCAGGCCTGATGTACTTCACCATGAGCATCATCCAGGACCCGCGAATGGCGCTGACCACGATGGTGGTCGACGGCGTATTTGAGCGCTTCCCCACGCTGCGCGTCGCGACGGTCGAGGCGATGGTCGGATGGGTGGGCGAATGGATCGAGCGCCTGGACTATCGCTACTCGTACATGGGCCACACGTCTCAGATGAAACGCTCGGCCGAGGAATACTTCCATCGCAACATCTGGATCAGCGCCGACCCTGAAGAGCGGATGTTCCCCTACATCGTGCAGTTCGCCGGCGACGATCGCTTCTTCATCGGCTCGGATTACCCGCACGCCGAGGGTTTCGTGCGCCCGGTGGAGAAGGTGCGCAAGCAACTGGCGTCGCTGCCCACGGCCTCGGTCGACAAGATTCTCGAGACCAACGCGCGCAACTTCTACCACATCTGAGCGCCGCTTCGATCGGTGTCGGCGCGGCGCCGGAAACGTTGTAAAATAGCGGAGGTCAAGCCGATGCATTCTCGGCCTGCGAATTCGCGAGCCGTGACAACGGAGCGGCGAAGACTAAGATCAAAATAATGTCGATAAAATTCGAGACCGACCCGAGCCGCTATCGGCACTGGAAATTGGAAACCTCGCGCGACCGCGCGCGGCTCACGATGAAAGTCGATGAAGCCGGCGGGCTTATCCCCGGCTACGCGCTCAAGCTCAACTCGTACGATCTCGCGGTGGATATCGAGCTTGCCGACGCCGTGACGCGATTGCGCTTCGAGCATCCGGGCGTCAGCGTGGTCACGATCGACAGCGCGCTCGACGGGATGTTCTGCGCGGGCGCCAACATCTTCATGCTCGCGCACGCCGACCATGGCTTCAAGGTCAACTTCTGCAAGTTCACCAACGAGACCCGCCTTGCGATCGAGGACGCGACCGCCAACAGCGGCCAGCGTTACGTCGCCGCGCTCAACGGCACGTGCAGCGGCGGCGGCTACGAACTGGCGCTCGCCTGCGAGGAGATAGTCCTGGTCGACGACCGCCGCTCGGCCGTGAGCCTGCCCGAGATCGCGTTTCTCGGCGTGCTGCCCGGCACCGGCGGCCTCACTCGCCTGGTCGACAAGCGCAAGATGCGCCGCGACCTCGCCGACGTCTTTGCCACGCTGGCCGAGGGCGTGCGCGGCGAACGCGCGGTCAAATGGGGCCTGGTCGACGCGATTGCGCCACGCTCGCGTTTCAACGAGGCGGTGGCCGAGCGCGTCGCCTCGCTGGTCGACGCGAAGCGGGCCGGACGCGCCGGTATCGCGCTCGACGCGCTCAAGCCAGCCGAGACTGACACTGAAATCCGCTACCGGCATCTCACGCTGCGCCTCGATCGCTTCCAGCGCCTGGCCGAGTTGATCATCGAGGGACCCAAAAGCGTCGCGGCAATTCCGGCCGAGGCGGCGGCGCTCGGCGCGGACTTCTATCCGCTGCGGCTTTTTCGCGAAATCGACGACGCGCTGCTGCGCCTGCGCTTTAACTATCCGGAGATCGGACTGGTGCTGATCAAATCCGCGGGCGACCTCGACCGCGTGGCCGAACTGGACCGCGCGATGTGGGAGCGGCGGAGCGACTGGTTCATCAACGAAACGCTCCTGCTCATGAAGCGCGTGCTCAAACGCCTCGATCTCACCGCCAAAAGTTTCTTTGCGGTCATCGAGCCGGGTTCGTGCTTCGCGGGCTCGATGTTCGAGCTCGCGCTCGCCGCCGACCGCATCTATATGAAGTCGGGCGCCGACGCGCGGATCGGAACCGGAGTGCTCAATGCCGGAGCGCTCCCGATGAGCAACGGGCTAAGCCGTCTCGGCACGCGTTTCATCGCCGACCCGGAGGGCGCCGCGTCGCTCGCGGCCGGCGGCACGTTCGACGCGGAAGCGGCGCTGGAGGCGGGGCTGGTAACGGCCGCGCCGGACGAACTCGACTGGGAAGAAGAGCTGCGTCTCGCAATCAGCGAGCGGCTCTCGCTCTCGCCCGACGCGCTCACCGGGATGGAAGCGAGCATCCGGTTTGCCGGGCCGGAGACGATGGAGACGCGGATTTTCGGACGGCTGTCGGCGTGGCAGAACTGGATCTTCCAGCGCCCCAACGCAATCGGCGAGCACGGCGCGCTCAAGCTCTACGGCCAGCCGCAAAGCCCGCAATTCGATTACAAACGCACCTGAATCAATTCGCGCCGCGCTCGGCGCGTCGGAGTTTTACCAGCCATGATCGGCGAAATTCCCAACAACGTTGATCTCGATCACGACCAGCAACTGCGCCGCGCGCTCGCGACGTGGCATCCGCGCTTCCTTCAATGGTGGAACGAGGTCGGGCCAGAGGGTTTCGACGCTTCCACCGTCTATCTGCGCACGGCGGTAAGCTCCTCGGCCGACGGTTGGGCCAACTACGCGTACGTGAAAATGCCGGAATACCGATGGGGCATCTTCCTGGCGCCGCCGGAGAACCGCAAGGTCGGTTTCGGCGACAATCCGGACGCCGACCCGTGGCTGCAGGTGCCGGGCGAGTTCCGAAAGGAATTGCGCCGCATCATCGTGACCCAGGGTGACACCGAACCGGCCTCGGTCGAGCAGCAGCGCCTTCTGGGCAAGACCGCGCCGTCGCTGTACGACCTGCGCAATCTCTTCCAGGTCAACGTCGAGGAGGCGCGCCATCTGTGGGCGATGGTCTACCTGCTGCATCGCTTCTTCGGACGCGACGGCCGCGAAGAGGCCGAGGAGTTGCTCACGCGGCGCAGCGGCCATCGCGACCATCCGCGCATCCTGACCGCTTTCAACGCGCCGATCCGCGACTGGCTGGATTTCTTCTGCTTCGCGATGTTCACCGATCGCGACGGCAAGTACCAGCTCGAGTCGCTCTCCGAGAGCGGCTTCGACCCGCTCTCGCGCACCACGCGCTTCATGCTCACCGAGGAGGCGCATCACATGTTCGTCGGCGAGACTGGAGTGCAGCGCGTCGTGCAGCGCACCGCCGATCTCATGAAGCAATCGGGCCGCGCCGACATCCACGCGCTCGGCGGCATCGAGCTCGCCGTGATCCAGAAGTACATCAACCTGTGGTACTCGGAGAGCCTCGACCTGTTCGGTGCCGAGGATTCGAGCAACGCGGCAACTTATTTCGCGACAGGCATCAAGGGGCGCTACCGCGAGCATACCGCCAACGTCTACCGCGAGCATCGCGCGCTGGAGGGCGAGTACGAGCTGCGCCTGCCCGGCGGCGCGGTCGAGCGGATTCCATTGCGCCGCGCGATGAATGCGGTCCTGCGCGACGCGTTCGTGCAGGATTGCGAGCGCGGGCTCGCGCGATGGAATCGCGAGCTCGCCGCGCGCGGCCTCGAGCAGCGCCTCGCGCTGCCGCACGCCGGCTTCAATCGCAAGGTGGGCGCGTATGCGGGGCAATGCTGCGATCCGCGGGGAGAGGTGCTCGCGGCCGAGGAGTTCGCTTCGCGCCGCGGCGAATGGCTGCCGACCGAGGAAGATCGCGCGCGCAATGCCGAGCTGATGCAGCCGGTGTACGAGCCGGGCAAGATCGCGGGATGGATCGCGCCGCCGGCCAAGGGCATCAACGGCCAGCCGCCGGATTTCGAGTACGTGATCCTGAGCTAGCCGCGGTGGCGCGGCGAGCGAGGCAAGTCTAAACTAAGCGCGAGATCCGCCTATGCAACTGACCGCCGTTTTCCGCAAAGTCGCCCAAGGCTATATTGGCTTCGTCGAGGAGTTACCGGGCGCCAACACGCAGGCGCCGACGCTCGCGAAAGCGCGGAGCAATCTCAAGGAGGCGGTCGCGCTCGTGATAGAGGCCAACCGGGCACTGGCCGAAGAATCACTCAAAGGCGAGAGAGTCATCAGGGAGCCGCTTATTCTGCCCGATCGATGAAGCGACGGGATCTGCTGCGCCATCTCGAGCGTCATGGCTGCGTGCTCCTACGTGAAGGCGCCAATCATTCCGTTTACATCAATCGGTCGACCGGAAAAGCCTCGACGGTGCCGCGTCACAGAGAGATCAACGACTTCCTAGCGCGAAAAATCTGTCTTGATCTCGAAATTCCCAGGCCTTGATGTCCGTGAGGGCGGCTCGCATCAGCCGCGGTGCGGCGCAAAATCTTGCCGCTGGGAGTCGTGGGCAGCTCCGTCATGAATTCGCACTGGCGCGCGAGAATAACTGGAAAATCCGCTCCGGCGTGAGCGGCAGTTCGGCGGGCTCGATGCCCAGCGGCGCCAGCGCATCCGCGATCGCATTGGCGATCGCCGCCGGCGCGCCGATCGTCCCCGACTCGCCGACACCGCGAAAGCCGCCGAGCGTCACCTGCGACTCGGTTTTCAGATGATGCGTCTCGACGTTGGGCAGCTCCGGGGCCGACGGCACCAGGTAGTCCATCAGCGTGCCGGTCAGTAGCTGGCCGGCATCGTTGTAGACGATCTCCTCCAGCAGCGCGCCGCCTACCCCCTGTGCGACGCCGCCCTCGATCTGCCCATCGACGATCAGCGGATTGATCACGCGGCCGCAATCGTCGGCCACGACGTAGCGCAGGATCCTTACCGCGCAGGTCTCGCGGTCGACCTCCAGCATCACTGCATGCGTCGCCGGAGTCGCGGTGCCGTAGTACGGATCGTAAAAGAGCGTCGCTTCGAGTCCGGGTTCCATCCCGCGCGGCAGCCGCTTGGCCCCGGCGTAGGCGGCCTGCGCGATGTCGCGCAACGTTATCCGCGGCCCCCCGGCGCGGCCGCGCGCCCATGGCTCGCCCCCGCCCGCGTCGAGCGCCGCGGGGTCGGTCTCCAGGAGATGGGCAGCTATTCGCCGCGCCTTGTCGCGGATCGCGCGCGCGGTGAGAATCGCGGCGCCGCCGCCCAGTACCGCGCCGCGGCTGGCGTAGCTGCCAGTACCATACGGCGTAAACGCGGTGTCGCCGAAGCGCACCCGGACATCTTCAAGCGGTACTTCAAGTTCATCCGCGACCACCTGCGCAAGCGCCGTCTCCAGCCCCTGGCCGTGCGAGGCGACGCCGAAGATCGCGGTCACGGTGCCCGACGGATCGACGCGAATCGTCGCCGCCTCGGTCCCCGCGGGCATCGGCATCCCGGGCGCCGCCGGCGTCGCCGATCCGATGCCGGTGAGTTCCGCGTACGAGCCGAAGCCGACGCCGACCAGCCGTCCGGCCGTGCGCATCCGCTCCTGCTCCGCGCGCGCCGCCGCATAGTCCAGCACCTCGCACGCTTTCTTCATGCATTCGATGAAGCCTGCGCGGTCCCATACGATTCCGGTCGCGGTCTTGTAGGGGAATTCCTCGTCGCGCACGAAGTTGCGCATCCGCAGTTCGACCGGATCGATTCCCAGCCGGCGCGCGGCGCGGTCGATGAGCCCTTCCATCGCAAAGGCCGCCGGCGGCCGGCCCACGCCGCGGTTGGGACCGAGCGGCGCCTTATTGGTCGCCACCGCGCGCGCCCGCGCCCGGTAGCTCGGCACGCGATACGGGCCGGGCATGAAGCTCACGACCTGGATTGGCTCGATCACCGCGGTCCACGGGTAGATCGAGTACGCGCCAACGTCGCCGATTACGTCGGCGCTGAGCGCGACGATCGTGCCGTCGTTGTTGACGCGCAGCTCGACGTCGATTATCTCGTCCCATCCCTGGGAAGTTGCGAGCAGGTCTTCGCGCCGGTCGCTGATCCATCGAACCGGCCGTTCAAGCATCCGCGCCAGCGCCGCAACCGCGATCTCCTCGGGATAGACCGACGACTTCGCGCCGAAGCCACCGCCGACATCGCCCGCGACCACACGCACGAGGTGCTCGGGCAGGTCAAGATGGAGCGCCAGCGCGCTGCGCACCAGGCCCGGGCACTGCGTCGCCGAGTGAAGCGTCAGCTCGCCGGAGCCGGGATTGTACTCGGCCAGGCATCCGCGCGGCTCGATCGCCACGGTGGCGTGGCGGTGAAACCTGAAGCGTTCCTTGATGACGAGATCGGCGGGCGGCGGCGGGTCAAAACTGCCGCGCGCGAACTCGCGCGTAACCAGCAGATTGGTGCCGGCCTCGTCATGGACCAGCGGCGCATCCGCGGCGAGCGCGGCCTCGGCGTCGGCCACGACTTCGAGCGGTTCGTATTCCACGCCGATCCGCTCCAGGGCGTCTTCGGCAAGGTAGCGGCTCTCTGCAACCACGGCAGCCACCGCCTCGCCCACGTAGCGCACGACCGGGCCCGCGAGCGCCGGGATCGGCGTCACCTTGTAGCCGGGCATCGTCGACGCCGCGACCATCGGACGCGCGAGCGTCGCCATCTCGGCGCCGGTCACGACCGCGACTACGCCCGCGCTCGCGCGCGCCGCCGCCGTGTCGATCGTGAGGATTCTTGCGTGCGCATGCTCCGAGCGCAAAAAGGCGGCATGCAACGTCCGCGACGGCAGATAATCCGCGACGTAGGCGCCGCGCCCGGTCAGAAAGCGGCGGTCCTCGACCCGCCGCACACGCGTGCCCACCAATTTGCCGCCGCCGGTTGCCATCGCACTCCGTCTACATCGCGCTGCCGATCCGCATCAGTTGACGCGCCGCGCGGGCTTCCAAGCGGCCCGTGCACCCGCCGCGTTCAGCCGCGGTCGCGCAGCACGCGGCGTAGAATCTTGCCGTTGGGAGTCTTGGGCAGCTCCGCCATGAATTCGATCTGATGCGGCACCTTGTAGGGCGCGATCACGCCGCGCACGTGGTTGCGAATTTCCTCGGCCAGCGCGTCGGACGCCGCGTGCCCCGCACGCAGCGCGACGAAACCTTTGACGCGCGCGCCGATCTGCCGATCGGGAACCCCCACCACCGCCGCTTCGAGCACCGCAGGATGCTCCAACAGCGCCGACTCGACCTCCTTGGGCGAGATCAAATACGCGCGGCTTTTAATCAAATCGTCGGAGCGCGAGACGTACCAGAAGTAACCGTCGGCATCGACGTACGCGATGTCCTGCGTGTAGTACCATCCCTCGCGATTGACGGCGGCCCATCGCGCCGCCGCCTTGCGATAGCCCAGCGTGAGGCCGGGATGGCCATTGCGGAGCACCAGGCTACCCGGCTCGCCGCGCTTTTGCTCGCGGCCCGCGTCGTCGAGGATCGCGGCTTCGTATCCTCGAAGCGGCTTGCCCATCGACCCCGGCCTTACTTCCATCCCGATCCGGTTGCCGATGAAAATGTGCGTCTCGGTCTGGCCGATGCCGTCGTAGATCGTCACGCCGAAGCGCCGGCGGAATTCGGTGAACGTGTCCGCGGGCAACGCCTCGCCCGCGCTGACGCAGGCGCGCAACGAGTCGAGCCGGTAGCGCGGCTCCGCGTCGGGCAGCGCGAGCATCATCCGATAAATCGTCGGTACCGCGGCGAGGATGGTCACGCGATGGCGCTCGATGGTCTCGAACGCGGCCTCGGGCGTGAAGCGGCCGTGCGGCACCACGATCGCCGCGCCTTCCATCAGCGGATACAGGCATCCGGAGCCGAGCGGATAAATGAACGACCAATCCTGCGGCTGGTAACACACGTCATCCGCGCTCATTCGCACCATCTCGCGGTTGTACGGATCACCCGTCCCGATTAGCCATCGATGGGCCTGCTGAACGCCCTTGGGATCGCCGGTAGTGCCGGAGGTGTAGATCACAAATGCCGGCTGGTCGCGATGGGTCCGCGCGGCAGCGAAGTCTTCAGACGCATCGGCCATCACGCGCTCCCATGCAAGCGTGCGTCGGCCGTCAACAGCGGCGGCATCCGCGCCGGCCAGGATGATGTGGCGGAGCATCGGCGTGCGCGCGCTCACCGAGTCGATCGGGCCGATCAGTTCGGGCGTCGAGACGGCAAGGAGCGCCTCGCTGTTAAGCAGAATCTTCTCGACCTCGTGATCGCGAAAGAGGAAGCTGGTCGGCAGCACGATCGCGCCGGCCTTAATCGTGCCCAGGATCGCGATCAGTGTGTCGAGGCTCGTGCCGAGCCGCAGCATCACGTGATCGCCATGGCCGACGCCGAGCGCGCACAACGCGTTGGCGAAGCGGTTGGTGAGCGCGCGAAGGTCGGCGAAGGTGTATGCGCGACCCTCGGCCCATGCGGCGACGCGCGCGCCGCGGCCTTCCTCGACGTGGCGATCGACGACGTAGCTTGCGAGGTTGAGCTGCTCGGGAATTTCGAGATAGCCGCGCGCCATGTTGCCGCTCATCCTGACGTCATTCTGCCGAGCGCATCCGCTCCGCCGCCGCTTTCACCGCGCGCACGATCCCCTGGTACCCGGTGCATCGGCAGAGCACCGCGGAGAGCGCCTCGCGAATCTCATCCTCGCTCGGATCGGGATTGACGCGCAGAAAATCGTACGCCGCCATCAGCATCCCGGGCGTGCAGAAGCCGCACTGGAGTCCGTGATGCTCCCAGAACGCTTCCTGCAGCGGATGCAGCTTGCCGTCGCGCGCCAGCCCCTCGACCGTCATCAATTCGGCGCCGTCGGCCTGCACCGCGAGCATCAGGCACGAGCGCGCCGCCTCGCCGTTCAGCATAATCGTGCACGCGCCGCAAATCCCGTGCTCGCATCCGACGTGCGTGCCGGTAAGTCCGAGGTCTTCGCGCAAAAAGTCGACGAGCAAACGGCGCGGCTCGGCCCATCCCTCGCGCGCCTGCCCGTTTACGGTGATGCGGATTTTTCTCGGCTCAGCCATGGGCATTTTCTCGCTTGCGCGACCGCTCGACCGCGCGCTTGAGCGCCCGGCGCGTCAGCACGCGCGTCAAATGACGGCGATACTCGGCCGAGGCGTGCAGGTCCGCGCCCGGATCGACCAGCTCGGCGGCGCGTGCCGCCGCATCATCTATATTGCGCTCGCCAACGCCGCCCTGCTCGAGGATTTCTTCTGCTGCACGCAGACGCATCGCTGTCGGGCCGGCCCCGCATGCGGCCAAGCGGGCCGAACGGCATCGATCGCCGTCGACAGCCACCATCGCTGCAATCCCAACTATTGCGAAATCGCCGTGGCGCCGGCTGAACTCCTCAAAGGCCGATCCGGAATCGGGCGCCTGCGCCGCCATCCGCACTTCGACCAGCATCTCGCCCGGCTGCACGGCGGTGGTCATGAAGCCCACGAAAAACTCGGCCGCGCGCACCACGCGCTCGCCGGCGGAGCCGCGAATCACAAGCTCAGCGTCGAGCGCCGCGGCGACGGCGGGATATTCGGCGGCCGGGTCGCAGTGCGCGAGGCTGCCGCCGATCGTGCCGCGCGTGCGGGTCGGCAGATGGCCGACCCATCGCGTCGCCTCCGCGAGCAGCGGCAGGCGGCTTTTCACCAGCGGCGAGAATTCGATCGCGCGCTGACGCGTCATCGCGCCCATCCGCACTCGCCCGTTTTCCTCCTTGATATAGGCAAGGTCCGCCGCGCGATTGAGATCGACCATCACGGCGGGCGCGCTCAGGCGAAAGTTCAGCAGCGGCACGAGGCTCTGGCCGCCGGCGAGCAGGCGGGCGTCGGCGCCGTAACGGCCGAGCAAATCGATCGCCTCGGCAGCGCTCTTGGGCGCATGGTAGTCGAAAGGCGGCGGCTTCATCGCTGCTTCCGCTTTGCGGCCTCGAGCAGATGCCATAGCCGGCTCGGCGTGATCGGCAACTCAGTTATTCGCACGCCGAGCGGCGCGAGCGCGTCGCTCACGGCGTTGGCGACCGCCGCCGGCGCGGTCATCGAACTCGCCTCGCCCAATCCCTTCGCGCCGAGCGTGGTGAACGGCGACGGGCTCACTAGATGCTGGACCTCGACTGTCGGCGCCTCGCTTGCCGACGGCACCAGGTAGTCCATGAAAGTGCCGGCGAGGAACTGGCCCTCGGAATCGTAGGCCAGCTCTTCCCATAGCGCTCCGCCCAATCCGTGCAAGGCGCCGCCGACGATCTGACCTTCGGCGATCAGCGGATTGATGATCACGCCGGCGTCGTGCACCGTGACGTAGCGCAGAATTTTGATCTCCGCGGTCTCTGGATCGACCTCGACCGCCATCACTTCCGCGATGAAGCCGTAGGTGTTCGACGAATTGACGCGGTCCTGCGCGTCGGGGCTGTCGGCCAGCGGAAAACCGAACACCGCGGTCGCCTCCAGAGCGGGTTCCATCCCGGGCGGCAGCGCCTGCGTGTTCCAATGCGCGCGGCCTGCCAGTTCCTTCAGCGTGAGCCCGCGGCCGCCGTCGCCGCGCGCGATCACGCGCCCGTCGGCGAAAACCAGATTCTCGGCCGGCGTCTCGGTGAGCGCCGAGGCGAGGCGCACGAGCTTGCCCTTGAGCTTGCGCGTGGCGAGCGCCGCGGCGCTGGTGCCGACCGAGCCGAAGCGGCTCGAATAGGTGCCGGACGAAATTCCCCATACGCGCGTGAAGGTATCCATCTCGTCGACCACCGTGATGTCGCCGGGCGCGAGGCCGAGTTCGTCGGCGACGATCTGCGCGACGATCGTCTGATGGCCCTGGCCCTGCGGCGCGGTGCCGAGAATCGCGGTCACTTTGCCGAGCGGATCGATCTTGACCGTGGCGCTCTCGATCGCGCCGGACTTTTGCAGGTACCCGGGACGCGCACGCGTCGCGGGGTCGAGCGCGATCGTCACGTAGCCCATGTTCGAGACCGACGGATCGACCGCGACGGCAAGCCCCACACCGTAAAGCCGCCCGGTGGCGCGCGCACGCTTCTGCTCCTCGCGCAGTTGATCGTAGCCGGCGGCCTTAAGCGCCCGCTCGAACGCGGCCGGGTAGTCGCCCGAATCGTAAAGCCCGCCCGACGGCGTGCGATACGGAAATTGATCAGCCTGGATAAAATTGCGCCGGCGCACTTCGGCCGGATCCATCGCCAGGCGCTCGGCCAAGAGATCGACCATCCGCTCGATTTCGAAATAGAGATGGCCGCAGGCGTAGCCGCGATTCGGACCGGTCAGGCTCTTGTTGGTCATCACGACGTGCGCGTCGGCAGCGAGGTTGGCGAAGCGATACGGCCCCACCCAGTTGCCGATCGGGCGAAACGTGCATCCCGGCTCCGGGCTGCGAATGTAACCGCCAACATTGTCGTACCATCGCGATCGCATCGCGAGGATCGTGCCGTCGCTGCGCGCGGCTAGTTCGCGATAGGCGACGCGGTCCGCGCCGCTGGAGGAGGCCAGCAAATGCTCGCGGCGATCCTCGATCCATCGCACCGTCACGCCGGTGCGCATCGCGGCCAGCCCGATCAGCGCAAGATAAGGAAAGATGCTGGTCTTGATGCCGAAGCTGCCCCCGATGTCGGGCGGCACGACGAAACGCAGACGGTTCTCCGCCAAGCCTAGCGCGCGCGCGACCAGCGCGTGCAGGATGAACGGCCCCATGAAGTTGGAGGTTATCGTGAGCACGCCGGTGCTCGGATCGTAGGCGGCGATCACGCCATAGGTTTCGATCGGCGTCGAGGAATACTTGGGATAGCGAAAACGCTCGCGGATGACAACGTCGGCGCCGGCGAACGCGCCCTCGACGTCGCCGTAGACGATCTCGCGATGGCACGCCTCGTTGGAGCCCACGGTCTCGTGCAGAATCGGCGCGCCGGGCCTGAGCGCGTCCTCGGCATCGACCACCGCCGGCAGCGGCTCGTACTCGACCTGGATAAGTTCGAGCGCGTCCTCGGCCAGGTAACGGTCGCGCGCGATCACCACCGCCACCGGCTCGCCGACGAAGCGCGCCTTGTCGGTCGCGAGGCAGTAATACTTGACCGGCGCCTCCACGCCGACCGCGAAGGGCTGCGTATGCGCGAGCACGTCGGCGCCGGTTATTACGCCGGCCACTCCCGGCGCGTCCATCGCCGCCGAGGTGTCGATCGAGCGGATACGCGCGTGCGCGTGAGGACTCCGCAGGATCGCTGCAGCGTATGGCTCTGTGAGCGGCAGGTCGGCGACAAACACGCCGCGCCCGGTCAACAGACGCGGATCTTCGACGCGCTTAAGCGGCTGTCCGACCCATTGTGCCATCGCTGCCGCTTCCCCTGCGCCGCTCAGCGCATGCGCCGGGTGACGGACGCGGCGGACGCACCGGAGACGGGGGCCAAGAGATCGACCTGCGGCGCCAGTTCCACGCCCAATTCGTCGCGCGCGGGAAAGTGCAGGCCGCACACGGCCATCACCGGCCGGATCGAATCGAGGTAGGCGGCGGCGACGTCGCCGCTGTCGCGCGTCTTGAGTCCGACCTCGATGCAATAGCGGTTGCCTGCGGTGCCGGGCCGGCCGAAAATTCGCATCGCGGCGACGAACCACTTCTTGAAGCGCCGCTGGATCTCGGCGCGCGTCGCCGCGTCCTTGCACATCTCCACCAGGCAGACCTCGCCGAAGCTCTTGTGTCCTTCCTCGTCCTTGACGATCGCCTGGTTCGCCCGGGCCAGCGGCAGGTAGCTGCCCCTGGTGTATTCGCTGAGCTGGAAGGTGGCGGCGCGATCGATCATGAAATTGAAGAGCGTGGCGTCGATCCAGTCCACGATCCCGATGTCGGCCTCGTCGCCGGTGAAGCGCGCGCCGGCCTTCTGGCGGTTGCGCACGTAGGCATCGATATCGACCCCCAACTCGGCCATCAGTTTGGCGACGAGCTTGAAATGCTTCAGCTCCTCGTTCTGGTAGCGGGTGATGCGGATCTTGTCATCGACGCTGGGCGCATGGATCACACACTGGCCAAAGACCTCGGCGGTCGCGATTTCGCGCCCCGCCTGGCGATCCATCAGCGTCAGCACCATCTTGCGATAGCTTTCGTCGGGAATCTCCTGGTGGCTTCGCACCGTATGCATCGCGACCTCCGTGTCGCCGTCGATCGCGGCGCCATCGATGCGGCGCCGGACGTGCGCGAAAATCCAGAAGACGGGCGAACGCCGACGGTCTCCCATCCGCCCCGAGCCTACGTTATGTTGATGGGACGATTTTCGTCAACGAGACCGTCCCGGCGGCCGCGGACGGTTGTGCGGCGGCGCGGGGCTCACGGATTCATCACGGACTCATCGCATGATTCGTAGGGCGCTGGGCACAGCGGCGCTGATCATCTTCGGCGTGATCTGCGCGGGGCTGGTTGCCGAAGTCGGCGTACGAATCGCCAACCGCTTTTTTCCCTACTTCTATTGTTACGACGCCGCGCGTGGATGGGGGCTGCGGCCGAACACCGCCGGTTACTATCGGCGCGAGGGCGCCGCCTACGTCGAGATCAACAGCGGCGGCTTTCGCGGCCCCGAGTTTGCCAAGCCCAAGCCGCCCGGCACCGTCCGTATCGCGGTGCTCGGCGATTCCTACACCGAAGCGATCCAGGTGCCGTATGAGGACACTTTCGCCTCGGTCGCGGCGCGCCAGCTCGCGCAATGCCCATTGCTCAAGGGACGGCGCGTCGAAGCGCTCAACTTCGGCGTCGACGGGTACGGCACCACGCAGGAACTGGTGACGCTGCGCGAGCAAGTGTGGGCCTACCAACCTGACATCGTGGTGCTCGCGATTTTTCTCGGCAACGACGTGCGCAACAACTCGGTCTCGCTCGAAGGCAATCTGTGCCGGCCGTTTTACGTCGAGCGTGATGGCAAGCTCGCGCCAGCCGGCCCGTTTCAAGGCTCGAATTCGTTTCGCCTGTGGTGTATGGCGCGCTTCGACTATCGCAAATCCGGGTTGCTCTCGCTGATCGGCGGAGCCTGGACGATCCTTCGCACCCGCAACGAACAACCGACCGCCGAATTGCCTGTCGAACGCGCGATCAACTACGACATCTACAAGCCGCCCACTGAGCAGACGTGGCGCGACGCCTGGCAGGTCACCGACGACCTGGTGGCAGAAACGCATCGCGAGGCCGCGCGGCACGGAGCGGCGTTTCTGACCGTGACGCTCGACACCAGCATCCAGGTATGGCCCGACCCGAAGGTGCGCGAGAATTTCATGAAGCGCATCGGCGTCAGCGACCTGTTCTATCCCGACCGCCGAGTCGCCGCGCTCGGCGAGCGCGACGGCTTCGACGTGCTGCCGCTCGCCGAGCCGCTGTACCAGTACGCGCAGGCGCGTCACGCCTTCCTGCACGGTTTTGCGAACAGCAAGATTGGATTCGGCCACTGGAACGTCGAGGGTCATCGCGTAGCCGGCGAGCTTATCGGCGAGCGGCTGTGCGCGATGCTTGAGGCGGGCAAATGCGCGAGCTGCGCGGCCGGGGCAGCGGGAGCGCCCGCTTCGAAGCGGGCGCTCCCGCTGCCCCGGCGCACGGCGCCGCGCCGCAGTAGCGGCGCGGCGCCGTTGTTCGGCACGCCACACGCGCGGCAGGCCGCGGCACATACGTGCCGCGTCCCCGCCGCGCGCGCTACGGCGCGTCGATGGGGGCGCTTCCCGCGCCTGCGGCGCGGGAAGCGCCCCCATCGACGCGAATTTGCGCCCCGCCCTAGCTCAGCCGCTGGTCGAATTGCAGGATTATCCCGTCGGGATCCTCGAACAGGCACGTCAGCACTTTCTTGCCCGGCGCTTCACCATAGGCGACCGAGTCCGACTCGTACGGGCCGACGAGGATTTTCACTCCCGCCGACTTCAGCCGCTCGACGCGTTCGCGCAGGTCGCTCACCCAGAACGCGAAATGATGAATCCCGAGCTGGTCGATTTTGATCGGCCGGCCCGACGGCTCTCCCGGCTTCTGCGAGAGCACGACAAAGCCCGCCTCCGGACCGTCGGCCCACTTGAGATAGACCGCGCGGCGGCGGTTTTGCGCCGGGTCGGCGAACAGCCGCTCCGAGCCGCGCACCGGCTCTTCCTTGTCCAGGCTCACAGTCAGCCCGAGCAGGTCCCGGTAGAAGCGCAGCGAGCGCTCCATGTCGCTGACCCCGATCGCGACGTGTGAAATTCCACGCATTGCCTTTACCCTCCGCACTCTGGTCGAATGATGCGCAATCGTGAACAGCCCACTTCTACTGTCCGCGCTCGATAGCCGTCAAATCCGCCGGCGGATCGCGCTCAGCTTCCCGATCGCGATGCTGGCGGCGATTGTCCTTGCGGCAATTGGAGTTCAACGCACCTACGCTCAGGCTCAATCCCCAGCCGACGTGCAGATCGGGCCGAGCGGGGGCGCGCAACCCGGCATCGGGGATCGCGAAGCCGAGCAGGCGGGCGCCACCCTGGAGCAGCTTGCGCGATCCAACTTTGGCGACTTGGGCGACGCGGAAGTGAAGCTGGTGCATGCGGCGCCGCAGCGCGCGCTTTTGTGGGTGGGGCCGAACAATGACGTGAGCAATTCAGCCAACGATCCGTCAAACGCTTCACAATGGCCGCCCGGACGGATGATCCGCGCGGCGCTCATCCGATGGCTCGCCGCCGATCCGCAGGCGCGGCCCTATGTCCATCCAAGCGGTATCGGTATCGGCGGCGCGGCGATCGACGGGCAGATCGATCTGTCCTATCTGACGCTCAACGCGCCGCTCACGATCATCAACTCGGCAATACCCGCAGGTATCGACTTCTCCTTCGCGCATCTGCAGAGCCTGGATCTTTCGCACGATGTGACGGGGCCTATCACCGGCGACCGCGCGACAATTACGGGTGACCTCCAGTTGCCGGCCGGAAGATACGGCCCCATCTCGGGCGACCGTTTGACGATTACGGGCGACCTCCAGTTGACCGGCGGGGACTACGGCCCGGTAAGTCTTTTTCGCGCCGAGATCGGCGGCAGTCTCGATTGCAGCGGTGGGCGTTTCGTAGGCGGCCTCGATCCACTGTCGATCGTGGAAGCGAACATCAAGGGCGACGCGTCGTTCAATAGCGGCTTCACCACCAACGGCGTGGTCGACCTGACGCTCGCGCAAATCGGCCGCGGGCTCAGCTTCAAGGACGCTCACTTCGTCGGCACCGGCGTCAACGGGCTCAATGCCGACCGCGCGACGATCGACGGAACGTTTTACTGGGACAGCATCGCGCGCACGCCCGGCACCGAGCTTAACCTCACCAGTGCGCGGGCCGCGGCGCTGTGGGACGACGCCTCGAGCTGGCCCGCGGCGGGCAATCTATTCATCGACGATTTCGTTTACGGCGATATCAGCGGCGGCCCGAACGACGCGCCGAGCCGGCTGCGATGGCTTGCGCGCCAGCCGTCCGGTTATCGGCCGCAACCCTACGGCCAACTCTCGAAAGTGCTGCGCGAGCGCGGCGCCGACGTCGGCGCGGTCGACGTGATGATGGCCAAGGAGGACGCGCGCCGCAACCAGGGCGGGCTGGGATGGGGCGAGCGGCTATGGAGCCGCGTGCTCGACGTCACGATCGGTTATGGGTACCGGCCGATGCGCGCGCTCTGGTGGATCTTCTTCTTCGTCGCGCTCGGCTGGGTGCTGTTCGGATTGGGCTACCACGAGCGCGCGATCACGCCAACCGAGCCGGCCGCCTACGCCGCCTTTGTTCAAAACGGCGAGCCGCCGCGCCACTATCCGCCGTTCAACGCGGTCGTCTACTCGCTGGAGAATTTCCTGCCGGTGGTCGACCTGCATCAGGGGACGTACTGGAGGCCGAATCCGCGTCACGGGATGGGCGGTCGGATGCGCGCGCTCTCGGGCACGCTGCTCCGATGGTACCTATGGGTGCATATTCTCGCCGGATGGATAATCACGCCGCTGCTCGCGGCGGGACTCTCGGGCCTGGTGCGGCCGGACTGAACCCGCGCTTCGCGCCGCCCTGCCCCCCTGTTTTGGAGATCGCGCGCGGAGGTATGCTACACAGACATTGGTATGTGCACCGCGGAACCGAATTCGCGGCCTGTCAGCACAGATCCGAATCCTAAGTTGCGCGGCTTGCGCGGCCGCGCCCGTAGCGGGAGGTAAAAACGGTGGCATCGATCGAATTCGGCGTAGCGCTGACCTCGGTCAAGGGAGTGGTTGAGTTCGCAAGGTTCGCCGAGCGGCTGGGCTACGACTACCTGACTTGCGGCGAGCACGTGATGTTTCACGGGCCGGTCTCGAACTCGCTCATCGCGCTGTCGGTGGCCGCGGGAGCGACCGAGAAGATCAAGCTGATGAGCTCGATCGTGCTGCTGCCGCTGTATAACCCGGTGATGCTGGCCAAGCAAACCGCGGTGCTCGACGTCGCCTCCGGCGGGCGCTACCACATGGGCGTCGGAATCGGCGGCGAGTTCCCCAAGGAGTTCGAGGCTATCGGCGTGCCGGTCAAGCAGCGCGGCTCGCGTTCCAACGAGGCGCTCGAAGTGGTTCGCAAGCTCTGGACGGAGAAAGACGTCACCTTCGAGGGCCGCTACACGCGCTTTTCCGGCGTCACGCTCGAGCCGGCGCCCACGCAGAAGCCGCATCCTCCGATCTGGGTCGCCGGGCGCAAGGAGCCCGCGATGCGCCGCGCGGCGAAGTATGCCGACGGATGGCTGCCGTACATGTACACGCCCGAGATGCTGCGCGAGAGCCTGACGAAAATCGACGCGTTCGGCCGCGAGGCCGGACGCGACATGAGCGCGTTTCGCCCCGGCCTGTTCATCTTCACTTCGGTCTACCCCGATCGCAAAGAGGCCGAGGAAGTCGCCGCGCGTTCGCTCGGCAAAAATTATGCGCAGGACTTCTCCAAGATCGCCGGCCGCTACGTGCTCTATGGCAGTCCCGAGGATTGCCGCAAGCGGCTGCGGGAATATATCGACGCCGGTGCGCGCAGCGTAATGTTCAGTTGGGCCTGCCGCCACGACGATATCGAACGCAACATGGAAACGATCGCAAAGGAAGTAATTCCAGCGTTCCGCTAATCGCCGGCGTTCCGCTAATCCGGCGTAGCGCGCACCCGGCAGTATCGAGGCACCGTCCAATGCCAGCGTCTCCATCAAAAACCGCAAACGGACCATTGAGCGGGTTTCGCATCGTTGACGTAACGCAGAATCTTTCCGGGCCGATGGCGACGATGATTCTCGGCGATCAGGGCGCCGACGTGATCAAAATCGAACCGCCGGGAATCGGCGACTTCACGCGCGCGATGGGCGGGACGAAGCGCGGCGTCGCACCGGCCTTCGCGGTGATTAACCGCAACAAGCGCTCGGTGGCGCTCAACCTGCGCGATCCGCGCGGCCTGGAACTGCTCAAGCGGATGGTCGCGCGCGCCGATCTGTTCGTGCAGAACCATCGCCCCGGCGTCGCCGAGCGCATGGGAATCGGCGAGGCGGCGCTGCGCGCGGTCAAGCCGGACCTCGTCTATGTTTCGATAAGCGGCTTCGGCGAAAGCGGCCCGTACGCCGATCAGCGGGTTTACGATCCGGTGATCCAGGCGATCTCGGGGCTCGCCGCGATCCAGGCCGACGTCGAAACCGGTCGCCCGCACATGATCCGCCTCATCATCCCGGACAAGGTGACGGCGCTGACCGCGGCGCAAGCGATGACGGCGGCGCTGCTCGCGCGCCAGCGGACCGGCGAAGGGCAGCACGTGCGCCTCGCGATGCTCGACGCGGTGATCGCGTTCCTGTGGCCGGAGGGGATGGCGGCGTATACTTTTGTCGGGAACCAATCGCGCCAGCATGCGCGCGGCCAAGGCACGCGAACTTATTTTCGAGACCACCGACGGTTACATCACCGCCGCCGCCAACACCGACTCGGAATGGCAAGGAATGTGCCGCGCGCTCGAACGGCCGCAATGGCTCGGCGACGAGCGCTTCAAAACGCCCGTCGACCGTATCCGCAACGCCGACCTGCGCCTCGAGATGACCGCCGAAGTGTTGAAGACGAAAAGCTCCGCACAATGGCTGGAGCGCTTGCGCGCCAACCAGGTGCCCTCTGCGCCCGTGCTCAGCCGCGAAGAGATGCTGCACAATGCGCAGGTCGTGGCCAACCAGATCATCGTCGAATCCGAGCATCCGCACGCGGGCCCGATGCGCCAGCCGCGCCCGGCGGCACGCTTCGAGCGCACGCCGGCGGCGCTCAGCCGCTTCGCACCGCTGCTCGGCGAGCATACCGACGAGGTGCTCGCCGAAGCGGGCGTCGCATCGGGCGAACTGGCGGCGCTCCGCGAGCAGGGTGTGATCGCGTGAGAGTCTGATTTGGGGCGCTGCCCCCAGCTGTGTTATGCGGAGCGAAGAGACTGGCGCCGAATCGGAGAATGACGATGGCTAAAGCGGATGAAATCCTCAATCTCGACGTGGTCGGACTGGCCGCCAAGCTGCGCGCGCGCGAACTCTCTCCGGTGGAGGCCACCGACGCCTACCTGGATCGGATAGCTGCGACCGAAAAGCGGCTCTGCGCCTATATCACCGTGACCGCGGAACTGGCGCGCGCGACCGCGCTTGCGGCCGAGCGCGAAATCGCGGCCGGCAACTGGCGCGGCACCTTTCATGGCGTGCCTATCGCGCTCAAGGATCTCTGTTGCACCAAGGGGATTCCGACCACCAGCGGCTCCAAGGTGCTCGCCGACCATGTTCCCGATTACGACGCAACCGTATGGACCCGTCTTGCGGCGGCGGGCGCGATCCTGCTCGGCAAGCTCAACATGCACGAGTTCGCCTGCGGCGGCACCGCCAAGACGGCGTGGGGCACCACGCTCAATCCGTATGATCCCGAGCGCATTCCGGGCGGCTCCAGCTCGGGCTCGGGCGCCGCGATTGTCGCGCGCAGCGCGGTGGCGACGCTCGGCAGCGACACCGGCGGCTCGATTCGTATCCCGGCGGCGTTTTGCGGATGCGTGGGGCTGAAGCAGACCTGGAGCCGGGTCAGCCGCTACGGCATCCTGCCGCTTAGCGATTCGCTCGACCACGTTGGCCCGATCACCCGCAGCGTGCGCGACGCCGCCGCGATGCTCCAGGTTATCGCCGGCCACGACCCCAACGATCCGACCTCGAGCAGCGAGCCGGTGCCCGACTACTCGGCCGCGCTGGGCCGCGATCTGAAGGGCGTGCGCGTTGGAATCATCCGCGAGCTCGGCCGGGACATCACCGCCGAGGTTGCGCAGTCGTTCGACGGCGCGATGCGCACGCTGGGCGGACTCGGCGCCGTCGTCGACGAGGTTTCGATCCCGTCGATCGACGACGCGTCCGCGGTCGCGCTGAATATCATGTACGCCGAGGCGCTGGAGTATCACGAGCGCTGGTTCACCGAGCGTCCGCAGGACTACGGCCGCGGCGTGCGCCGGATGCTCGAAGCCGCGATCGCGCTGCCGGCGACCGCGTACGTCCGCTCCCAGCGCGCCCGTGCGCAGATGATGGCGGAGGCGATGCGCGCGCTTGAGGGCCGCGACGTGCTCGCCACGCCGGTTTGCATGACGGCGCCGCTGAAGATCGCGGAGGCGCGCGAAGGCGGGCTCGGCCTGGCTCAACTGATTCGGCACACCGCGCCATTCAATGTCACCGGGCAGCCGGCGCTTGCGATTCCAACCGGGATTGGCGCGGATCGCGCGCCGCTGGCGATTCAGATCGTCGGGCGGCCGTTCGATGAGCCCTCGGTGCTGCGCGTCGCCGACGCCTACGAACGCGCGCGCGGCGCGCTGCCATCGCCCGAATTCAACTGAGCCGCCGGGCGGCGCGCGCGGCTCAGTGAAACGCCGGCATCACCAGTTCAGCGAACTCGCGAAAGACCTCGCGCTGAAAATCCGCCGGCGGCTCGATCACCGTCTCCTTGATACCGGCCGCTTCCATCGCGCGGATCTGCGTGACCAGCTCGTCGGG
This sequence comes from uncultured delta proteobacterium, assembly GCA_963810495.1. Taxonomy (GTDB): domain Bacteria; phylum Desulfobacterota; class Binatia; order Binatales; family Binataceae; genus JAKAVN01. Next base: position 32,495 of record CAWENP010000007.1, on the reverse strand, counting down.
CTCGCCGACCAGGCAGGTGCCGCGAATCGCCTCGGGCGTGACGAAGGGGCGCTCCTCGGGCTGCATGAAAGTGCCGTGACCTTCATGAATCTGCCGGAAGCGCGCGCGCTCGGGCAGGCTGTAGGAGCCAACGCGCCGCAGGTAGTCATCCCACACGTTGCGGAAAAAGGGCGGAATCGCCTCGTCTGGCTGGCCGCGCGATTTCCAATTCTCGTAAGCGAAGTGGAGCGCGCTCGTGACCTGCGCGCCGGTCTGGTTGATCACGCGCTCCGAGGTCACGCGCTCGCCCGGACGCAGCACGCACGAACTGCTGAGCGCGGCGGTATGGAAATCCGGTCCAAGCCGGCGCCCGGCGCGCTCGGCGCCGGCGCGAATTCGCGCGAGCCGGCCGCCGACCCGCGCATTGATTCCGCCCGCTGTCACCCAGCCGTCGCCGAATTCACCCGCGGCCTCGCATACCTTGGGCCCGTTGGCGGCAACGTAAATCGGAATGGGATCGTCGAGATTGATGAAGCGGCGGTCGCGATGAAGAAATTTGATCTCGCGCGTGCGGCCGCGAAAGGTGTACTCGACCGCCTCGCCATGCAGCAGTGTGCGCACCACTTTTAGGTACTCGCGGAACTCTGCGACCGGCATCGGCTTCTGCCCCATCACACGCATCGCGGTGTGGCCAGTGCCGATACCCAGGAACGTACGGCCCGGCGCGATCTGGTTGATGCTCGCGATGGAGTGGGCGGTGACCGGGGCAAGGCGCGTGCCCGCAATTGCCACTCCCGTCCCAAGCTTGATCCGCCGCGTGTTGGCCGCCGCCAACGCAAGCGTCGCGTAGCAATCCGACCAGATCATCTGTGAGTCCGGGACCCATGCGCGGTCGTAACCCAACTCCTCGGCGTAGCGAACGAGGTCCCATTTGCTGACGTGCGTGTCGATACCGATTCCGAATTCCATCGCAATCTCCCCGTGGCTGCGCGCTGCCCGGCGCAAGGCCGGGTCTATCCGGGATGCGTCAGGCGTCACAGGCGATATACATAGCGCACGATAGGCCAAAAAGCCCATGAAATTTGGGCGTTTCTGCCAAAATTTGTATCAAGGACACCACTTAGGATGCTTTAGAGCAATCCATTCTCACTATAGACGCGTGAAGAAGAGGCTTAAAGCCCGATAACGAAAACGTCGGGTAGTGAAATTTGAAGTCTTATAGGCTAATCTTACGGCGTGGCTGTGCCAGGCCACATTGGGGATACTAAAGGAGGCTGACAATGGAATTCATCACGCGCCTATACCTTAGGCTCCGCGAAGCGGCCTCCGGGGCTTCCAGCGGCCAGACCTATAGCGAATATGCCCTCGTTTTCCTTTGCATCGCGGTTGCGCTGGCTAGCGGCTATCAACTGCTCGGCAACAACCTCGGGAACTCGGTGAGCGGAGTCGCTAACCAGGTGGGCAACGCCTGAGACGTCCTCAGCGGCGGAGGGTATTTTTCATCCGTCGCTGCAAGTTGAGCAAGTTGGCGAGCCGCCAGCGCATAACGTGCTGGCGGCTCGCGTCGTTCTGGTAAGAACTTTCAGGATCGAAATATGGCCGCTCGGAATTTGTCAGAAGCGTTGCCGTCCGGCTAACGCAAGGCGGGCGATCATCACAAACGTCCGGCCCGAAATCGGGACTCGGTCAGCGGCTGGGTGCGGCGCTTTCCAGCGCCGCGCTCGAGTTTTGCTCGGGCTCCGGCTCGACGCGGCGCGGGACCATCCGCGAGCCCTGCTCAGCGCCGCTCTCTTCTTCGAGGTACTGCGCATCCGAATTGACCCGCCACAGATCGTAGGACGCGCCCATGATGTTGCGGGCGGCCATCAGCCCGGTCATCATCGCGTGGTCCTGGTTATTGTACTTGTGCATGCCGTTGCGCCCGACCAGCTGCAGGTTGGGCATCTCGCGCTCGATGAATTCCCGGATCACGTCGACCGCGCGGCGATAGTCACCGTCGTAGACCGGATACGCGGCGCGCTGGCGGACCACCGTTCCGTCAACCACCTGCGCTTGCTTGGACAGTCCCAGCTTCGCCAGCTCGCGCGTGCCCAGCGCCACCAGGTCCGCGTCGGGCGAACTCCACATCGAATCCGAATCGAAGCAGAAGTACTCCAGCCCCAGCACGGTGTAACGCGGGTCCGGCACCATCCCGGGACTCCAGTTCTTGAAGTTCTGGATGCGGCCGACGCTGACGCCGGGCTCGTGGATATAGATCCAGTTGTCGGGGAAAAGCTCGGGAGCGTCGATGATGAGCGCGACGGTTATGAAGTCGCGATACCTGAGACTCCGGGCCGCCTCGGCGACCTCGGGCGGCGCCGGGGGATCGAGCGCGCCGATAAGCTCCCGTATCGGCATGGTCGAGATAAAGTGGCTGCCGGTATACGTGTGTTTGCTACCGTCGGCGGCCGCGGTGGTGATCGAGCTCACGCCGCCCTGCCGGCGTTGAACCGCGACCACCGATTCACCCATTTTGAGCGCGGCGCCGCGGCTCTGAATGGTCTTGGCCAGCTCCTCCCACATCTCGCCGGGACCGTGCAGCGGATAGCGAAAGCGATCGATCAGGGTCTTGATGACCGGGCCGTTGCGCTTACCCAATCCCAGCGCACGCTTGATCAGTACGCGCATCGAGAGGTCCTTGATCCGCTGGGCCGCCCAGTCGGCGCTGATCTCACTGCATGGGATGCCCCAGACCTTCTCGGTGTAGCTGCGGAAAAAGGTCTCATACAGCCGCCGCCCGAAGGCGTTGACCACCCAGTCCTCGAAGCTGCGAATATCGCGGTTCGGCCGCACGCGGGCCGCAAGGTAACTCAGCATGCAGGCGGCTGACTGGAACAGGCCGAGTTGGCTCAGCGCGTCCCAGGTCTCCAGCGGATATTTGAAAAACCGGCCTCGATAGTAGATGCGCGAGAGGCGCTCGCGCTCCAGCATCCGGTCGCCCAGAATGTCGCCCCATAGCTTTTCGATCTCGGCGCTCTTGGAAAAAAATCGGTGTCCGCCGATGTCGAAGCGAAAGCCCTTGTAGCTGACGGTGCGGGCGATGCCGCCTACGTGTTGCGGGTCCTGTTCCACGACCACCACTGGGCGCCCGGCCGCCGAGAGCTCGTGCGCCGCGGTGAGGCCGCCCGGGCCTGCCCCGATGATGACGGTAGTGTCAGCGGCGCCGACGGCCGACGAGGCCGCGCGAAAGTCCGCTCCCACCTTGTTGTTCTGTGCCATGGCCACTCAGTTTACTTAGGACGCTGATACGAAACAACACACGGTTTTGCACGTTTACGCGCGGCTCAGCGGATACTCGAAGAAAACGATATTAATATGCCGCGCGCGATGCCGCGCAGTGTCCGAGAATATCCGCTCGGCGGACGCATCCGGTCCATGCGAAGAGAGTTTGGCGCGCCGACTTTGAGAGCCGTGCTTTAGCGGTGACTCCAAACGCGCTATGGGAATGACAAGGAGCATGGAGCGTGCGTAATATGCGAGTGATCGACGGAGACAGCCATTTTATCGAGCCCCTCGACCTGTTCGAGCGCTATATCGATCCGGCCTACCGCGATCGCACGGTCCGCGTCGATGTTGACTCGAGCGGCCGCGTCACCGGCCTCATCGTCGACAACCGGCCGATGCGGATGGCCGACCTCGATGAACTGATGAGCGCCTGCGCCGGGTATGGGCAAAAGGAGGAAGGCCGCAGCATCAGCGATTTCGACCTTTATCGAATCGCGAGCCAGAAGTGGCAGGACATGGACCTGCGTATCGGCTACCTCGACGAGGAGGGCTTCGCCGCGCAGGTGCTCTATCCCACGATGGGACTTTTGTGGGAAAGCTCGGTCGACGACCCGCAACTGGCCGACGCGCTCTGCCGCGCGTACAACACCTGGGCCTTCGAACTGGTGGCCGGCCACAAGGATCGATTGTTTCCGGCGGCGCATGTCTCGATGCGCGACGCCAAGCTGGCCGCGCGCGAGATGGCGCGCGTGGCCCGATTGGGATGCCGCACCATCTTCGTCGGTGCCGCGCCGATCGGCGGGCGCAGCTTCGGCAACCCGGACTTCGATCCAATCTGGGCCGCGGCGCAAGAACTCGACCTCGCCGTCGGCATCCATCTCGTCGGCCATCCCAACTACACCGGCAGCCAGTGGTACCGCACCGGCAATCCCGGCTTCATGTACATCACGATGATGAACGTGCAGGACCCGCGTATCGCGCTGACCTCGATGATGTACGACGGCGTGTTCGAGCGTTTCCCGCGTCTGCGCGTCGGCACGATTGAGTCGATGGCCGGATGGGTCGGCGAATGGCTCGAGCGAATCGACTACCGTTATAAGTACCTCGGTCACACCTCGCGGATGAAACATTCGGCGGCCGAGTATTTCGCGCGAAACATCTGGGTCAGCGCCAATCCCGAGGAGCGGATGTTCCCGCTGATGGTGCAGTTCGCCGGCGACGAGCGCTTCTTCATCGGTTCCGACTACCCGCACGCCGAGGGCTTCGTCCATCCGGTCCGCACCACGCGCGAACTGCTCGCCACGCTGCCGGAGCGCTCGGTCGAAAAGATCCTGTGCGACAACGCCGCCGCGTTTTACCGCATCTGAGGCGGCGGCAGAGGCCCGGAGGAAAAATTCATGGCAACTAACGTCTCGGTATGCCTATCGTTCGACTTCGACGCGATCTGCGTATGGCTCGGGAGCCTGAACGCAACTTCGCCGAGCGCGATTTCACGCGGCGAGTTCGGCGCCGTCGCGACCGAACGATTGCTGGAAATGCTGGCGCGATGGGAAATCAAATCGACCTGGTTCATCCCCGGCCATACCATCGACACCTACCCCGACCTGGTACGCCGGGTGGCGGATGCGGGACATGAGATCGGCCATCACAACTACTGCCACGAAAATCCGATCTCGCTCTCGCTCGACGATGAAAAGCGCGTGCTCGACCGCGGCACCGAAACGATCCGGCGCATCACGGGAAAGGCGCCCGACGGCTTTCGCTCACCGGCCTGGGACTTGAGCCCGCACTCGCTCAGCCTGCTGCTCGAGCGCGGCTTCCTCTACGACAGCAGCCTGATGGGCAACGACTACACGCCGTACTACTGCCGTATCGGTGACGTCCCGGCCAAGGACGGCCCCTACATTTTCGGGCGCGAGGTCGAGATGGTGGAACTGCCGGTGACCTGGGGTCTCGACGACTTTCCCGCGTTCGAGTGGCTCTACGGCGTGAACCAGGGGCTCTCGTCACCGTCGCAGGTTTACGAACGATGGGCGGGTGATTTCGACTACCTGTGCGAGTTCGTCGGCGAGGGGGTGTATTGTCTGACGATGCATCCGCAGGTCATCGGCCGCGGCCATCGACTCCTGATGCTCAACCGGCTGGTTGAGCATATGAAGGAGCGGGCCGGCGTGCGCTTCAGCACGATGGCGGACGTGGCGCACGAGTGGAAACGCAAACATCCGCTCAAGGACACCCGCACCTCGCGTTGAGTACGCAGACGGAATAAAAATGGCCTCGGCAATGCAGCTCTATGCCGGCTTCGCGTTGCTGGTGATCGCAATCGTCGTGATCATCGTGATCGCGGCGCTCGTGAGCAATCTCATCGGCGCGGTGCGGCGACGATTCGGACGGGCTCGACGATTCGGAAAGACTCGCGCACACGACGATTTTTCCGCGCCCGCCCCGCCCTCGCGCTCCGTTCCTGAGGCATCGCGTCCGGCCACTCCTGCATCGCGTTCGGACAATCCGTCCGCTTCGCGCTGACGCAGACGCGATCAGCCGGCTCTGGCTACGCGTTTAGTTGGTCGAGCAGTGCTTTTGCGTCCTTAAGGTCGGCGGTATCGAAGCCCTCAGTGAACCAGCCGTAGATCTCGGCGAGCATCGCGCGCGCTTCCTCACGCCTGCCGGTGCGATCAAGCAGCCGCGCCAGGCTCATTGTTGCTTGCAGCTCCGACGCTTTCGCGTCCATCTTTTGCGCGAGCGCGATAGCCTCGCGGAAGTCGGCCTCGGCCAGTTCGGTCTGTCCCTGTGTGGCATCGCATTCCGCCATGGCCGCGGCACGTTCGAACAATCCCCGCGTTCGCGCTCGGCCCGTCGCGTCAGCCGCCAGCGCGCCGCTCGCGCCATAGCCCAAGCTTCTCTTGCACCGGACGGTCCGAGAAGCTGAAGAGTAACGATTCGTCCGTCGCCTCGTGATGGTACTCGCGCCAGCTCGGCACCACGAAAACGTCATGCTGGCGCCACGCGAGTGTCTCTCCGTTGACCACCGTGCGGCCGCTGCCCTCGACCACGACGAAGACCGCGCTGTCGCTGGAGCGATACGGCGCGCCGCTGAATCCGCACGGCAGAAGCTGCATCGCGGTGCCCATCGTCGGCATCGCCCAGTCGCCCGTCGCCGGATGGACGTAGCGCATCTTGAATCCGTGGCAGCGATCGCGTTCGCCGCCGCGGCTCATCCGTTCCAGCGCCTCGCGCGTGCGCTCGTAGGTGTAATTGAGGATCGGGCTGGTCAGTCCGCGGCGCTCGTAATCCACCGGCAGGAGCCCGCTTCCGAAACGGGCGATGGAGTCGCCCTCGGGCCGCCCCATCGGGAACCGGTCTTCGCCGTAGGCTTCAAAAAAAACCGCGTTGAGCAGATCGACCAGCGCGAGGTCCAGTCCGTCCAGCCAAACCATCGGCTGGTTGGTTTCGTTGCCATGGTCGTGCCAGGTCCACGAGGGCGTGATCACAAAATCGCCCGGGCGCATCGTGGTCCGCTCGCCGTCGACCGCAGTGTATGCGCCCTCGCCTTCGATGATGAAGCGCAGCGCGCTCTGGGTGTGACGATGGCTGGGGGCGATTTCGCCCGGCAGGATGAGCTGCAAGCCGGCGAAGAGCGAATGCGTGATGCGCGGAGGCGAGTGCTCACGCAGCGCCGGGTTTTGGAGGATCAGCACGCGGCGCTCAGCCTCCGCCGCGGAGATCAGACGTCCCGCCTCCATCAGCATCGGGCGGACTTCGTCGTAGTGCCACAGCGCCGCCGCCTCGGGCGGACGCGGCTCGACGGATTGGAGCCCCTTCAACACCTCCCACAGGGGAGCGAGGCTGCTGGTCGCGATCTTTGCGTAAAAGGCTTCGCGTTGGGGTGTGCGTCGCGGCTCGGTCGACATCGTAGCGTCACCTCTGCGGTCGGCGGGTGTGATCGGGACGAAATTATCGCGATTGAGGCGAACAAGCGAGTGCAATGAACGGCTATGAGAGTCATGGCGCACAATTAAAGCACGTTGCGCATATTGGGGATTTGGTGAGCATCTTCGCTTCTTGCGAGCAAGCGGTTCGTTAGAGTAGCGGCATGCGATGGCGCCTTTCACTGCGCGCAATTCAGAGGTCCGCAAAATTATAGCGGAAAAAAAGTTCAAATTATCTTAACCCGCAGGCGCATTTAGCGCAGAAATAATTGCGCTGGTAGGGAGGAACCGGGCAAACTTAACCGCGGGGGGGCCGCGCGCGATGGACGAGGAGGCACGCTTCCGTCTGCTCTACGATCTTGGTTGCGCATTCGCTGCGCGAATCGAGATCGATCAACTGATCCCCTTGGTGGTGACCAAGTGCCGCGAGGCGCTCGACGCCGAGGGTGCTTCGGTCTTGCTGCTCGACGACGAACGCAAGGAGCTTCACTTCCCCTATATCTCCGAGGAGGACCCGGAGGTGGCGCAGCGGCTCGCGCGGCTGCGCTTCTCGGCTGAACTGGGAATCGCCGCCGCGGCCTTGAAGGGTGGCAAAGCGCTGGTGGTCAACGACGCGCAGAACGATCCTCGATGGTACCAGGGCATCGACAAAATGTCCGGATTGGTCACCCGCAACGTCCTGGCCGCGCCGCTTTCCACGCGCCAGGGAACAATCGGCGTGGTCGAGGTGGTGAACGGGCGCGGCGCCGAGGGATTCACCGACGACGACCTGTCATTTCTCGAGGCCATCTCGGGCAGCATCGCGATCGCGATCGAGAACGCGCGGCTCTATACGCAGGTACGCGAGTCCGAGGCCAGCCTGCAAACCCAGGTCGGCGCGCTGCGCCGCGACCTCGCGCGCCACGACGCCTTCACGGAGATCGTCGGCACCGGGCCCGGGATGGCGGAGGTGCTGCGGCTGATGGACACCGCGGCCGCGTCGTCGATCACGGTGCTCATCCTTGGCGAGACCGGCACCGGCAAGGAGTTGGTCGCGCGCGGACTGCATCGCGCGAGCGCGCGCAGCGACCATCCGTTTCTCGCGCTCAATTGTGCCGCGATGCCCGAGCCGCTGCTCGAGAGCGAACTCTTCGGCCATCGGCGCGGTGCGTTTACCGGCGCCATCCGCGACAATCCCGGGCTGTTCCGTGCGGCGGCGGGCGGCGTGGTTTTTCTCGACGAAGTCGCCGACATGCCGTTGCCGATGCAGGCCAAGCTGCTGCGCGTGCTCGAGGAACAAGAAGTCGTGCCGGTGGGCGACAGCTTTCCGCGCAAGGTCGACGTACGCGTATTGTCGGCGACCAACCGCGACCTGAGGGCGGAGGTGGCGGCCGGCAGGTTCCGCGAGGATTTGTATTACCGCCTCGCGGTTTTTCCGATCGCGCTGCCGCCGCTGCGCGAGCGCCGCGAAGATATCCCGCTTTTAGCCACGCGCTTTCTCGCCATCGCCGCCGATCAGCAGCGCAAACCGATCGCCGGCCTCGAACCGGCTGCGCTCGAATTGCTGACGCAATACGGATGGCCCGGCAACGTGCGTGAACTTCGCAACGAGATCGAGCGCGCGGTGGCGCTGGCGCGCGCAAGCGCGATCATCGCGCCCGAGCATCTCTCCGCGACGTTGCGCGCGCTGGGCGCACTCGCCAACGGTGCGCCGGCGAATCATGCGCAGCTTCGCGGCGTCCCTCGCGCCGTGGCCGCCGCCGCCCCGTCGCCGCCCGAAAGCCATGACGCCAAGAGTGACGACGCTAAGGGCCCGCTGCGCCGGGCGCGCGCGGCTTTCGAGGCGGATTACATCGCCAAGGTCCTCGACGCGCATCAGGGTAACGTATCGCGCGCGGCTATCGCTTTGGGGCTTTCGCGCGCGTCACTGCAAAAGAAAATGAAGGAGTACAGTCTGCGCTAAAAGTAGCAGTGCCAAGATTCGTGGCAGGCGGCAAACACAAATGTATCCACCTGGTTCTCACTAGAACGACTAATGTTGTCGGAAAATCAAGACTTGGAAATTGACCAATAGGTGGCATCCGTTTTGCTCTAAGCATGCTGAGGAACGTCGGTGAGTGTGGCAATCGAGGGGGCTGGTTGAGGGGCGGTGGCCGTTGATTTCCGACGCTCGGCGAGGCGTAAAACTCCGTGCGTAACGAAAAGGATCAGGGGGACCCCATGAGCGTCGGATCTTCAAATAGTGGCAGCGGACGGGAAATTCTCGAACTGGAGCGTGATCAGTTGGTGGTCGAGCTATGTCGCCCCAAACAGCCCCGGTTGCGAGTGCTGGTGGTCGAGGATGAGCCCGATGCACAGACCCTGCTGAGATTCATCCTGGAGCCCAAGTATGAAGTCATCACCGCTTCGTCGGGCGAAGAGATGCGCCGTCAGCTCGAGGCTCATCCCGAGCGCGTCAGCTTGGTCCTGATGGACCTCAAGCTCGAGGGCGACGAAGATGGCGTGACCCTCACCAAGCATCTGCGCAACGAAAGCCGATGGAAGGGTATCCCGATCGTCGCGCTTACCGCCTGCGCGACCGGCGATGATTTGCGCCGTGCGGTCGAGGCCGGATGCGACGACTATGTCCCCAAGCCGTTCTACCGCAAGCAGCTCACGGCGCTGGTCGAACGGCTGATCGATAATTCTCAACGCTCCGAGGTTTCCGGCTCGTAGCGGGCATCTCCAGGAACCTAACCCTTCCCGATACGGGGGAAGGGGAGTAACGAAGATTCTGGTTCCGCTTCTTGTTTTCTGCCGGGCATTTCTAGGGGCCGTTCCATGAACGGCCCTCTTTCATTTTCGGGCGGAACTTGAATCTCGTGGTTGGGACGGCGTGAGCGCTCTGCCTGTGGTCTAATTGATTTATACTCGGCTCTCGCATACGTAACGGAGGAGTGAATTTCCCGATCCTAAAATTTCGAGGGCGGGCGGGCGCTTTGATTTCTGCTGGCGTTTTGGCGGCGGCCGCAATTGCGCTCGCTGCAATGACGAGAGGGCCTCAATTCACCCCAGTCATTGCCAACCCGACGATAAGCATTGAAACCAACGACTTGCGACCCGGTGAGGTGCGCTTTTTCGCGTACCAGGATCGGGCGGGCGACCGGATTCGATTCCTTCTGGCCCCTGACTCCACCGGACGGATTAAAGCCGCCTTTGACGCTTGCGAGCGCTGCTATATCTATGACAAGGGTTACTTCTATTCCCACGGAGATTTGGTTTGCAGATATTGCGGCAACCGATACAAGTTGGAAGCGATGGAATCCGGGCTCGCGTCGTGCGTCCCGCTGAAGCTGCCGTTCCAGATGACCGGCAAGACCGCCACGATCAACCCGGCAGACCTTGAACGTGAGCGAGGGCTGTTCTAGAAAGAGATAGTCGCGGCGGTATGAGACAGTTGCTTTCAAAGTCGGAACGGCGAACTTTGAGTTCGGTTTTGGCCGTCCTCATCACGTTGGCCAGCCTTCCATTGACCGCTGGAGTCGGCATCGCGTTCGCACCGAGCCAGCCAGAATTCACCGCCAACATTTGCCAGCCGATCCAAATGTTCGATCGCGTATCGAACACACAGGTTGCTCGCCCCGCTACGATCGTTCGCGAGTCCGTTCTCCGCGATCTGGGTTCAGTCACGGCAGCGCCAACCGCTCGAATAGTCGAGTGTACGACAACACCCGACACCCCACCCCCCAAGCAACTCGTCTAGCTAGCGTTTCCACAGCAAGAGTCCTCCTGATTTGACTTGTGACGCCGCAGGCGTCGGGAGTGGAGCCCTCTTAAGGCGGTCACGTCAATGAACCGCCGGAGATATTTATGAAACGGATTCGAGCGACCGCGCTCTCGTCGCTAACGGATACGCGTGTGTTCAATTTCTGGCACAAGGCCGGACGTCTGCTGGTCGCGGCCATCTTGCTCGTTGGCCTGGCGCCGAGGTTCGCTTGGGCCTGCGCCTGCGGATGCGGCATCTTCGACGTCGGCACTCCATCGCTGTTTCCAAACGGCGGGGGAGGCACTGTGTGGTTCGAATACGATTTTATGAACCAGTACATCAATTGGCACGCGACCGGACCATCCTCGGGCGTCAACAACAGCGATAAGCAAATCAAGACAGATTTTCTGACCGCGGGCGGTCAATACATGTTCAATCGGAGTTTCGGGTTAATGGTGACCGTCCCATATACGATCAGGACGTTCAGGACGCAGGGCAATGGCGACGACATCAACCAGTACAACCATGCCAATTTTGGCGACGTGCGCATTTGGGGCATGTACACGGGACTACAGGAAGACATGTCGCTGGGCTTGTTGGCCGGGTTCAAGCTTGCGACCGGCGACCACACTTATAACGACTTTGATCGCGACACCTCGATCGGAACGGGAAGCACAGATCTTCTGCTCGGCGCCTATAAGCAGGGGATTATCCCCAGCCGAATCGGGAAGCTGAATCTGACCTTTCGAGACCGCCCGTTTAACTGGTTTATACAAGCCCAGTATGAATATCCGTTTGCGAGTACAGGAAATTACACCCCGGGCAAGGAATTCGATGGCGCGCTCGGCATCTACTACAATTTCGGCCAGGTCGGACCTCTCAAAGAGCTTGCTCCAATATTTACGGTGCTCGGTTCGGTGCGTACTCACGACCTGGGCATCGAGGCCGACACCCCGAACAGCGGTTACGAGCGTCTGCTGCTCGCTCCCGGAGGCGAGATCAGACTGTGGGTGCTCAGATTCTATGCCGATGTGGAGTTTCCGGCTTTCGAGTACAATAACGGTAACCAGTTGGTCGCGCCCTATCTGGTCAAAACAATTCTCAGTTACGATTTCTGAGGATGTGGCCTGACATGCGCCTGATCCTTTCAGCCGTCGCCCTATTGGGGACAGTCCTGACGATCGTGCCTAGCCTAATCGCGTTCGCAGCTATGGAGGTCGGTCAACCGGCCCCATCGCTGGTTGTCCAGGAGTTGGATGGTCAAACATTCGATCTGGGCGCGGCACGCGGCAAAGTAGTAGTGATAAGCTTCTGGGCAACCTGGTGTCCGCCGTGTCGCAAGGAAATGCCAGTCTTGGACGCGCTCTACCGGCACTATCATGGCCAGGGGCTTGAGATGATCGGTCTCAGCGCTGATCGCCCACACGATCGGTCCGATGTGCAAAAAGTTATGCAGTCTTTCAGTTACCCGGCAGCGATGCTGGATGACGCCAAAGTCAATGATTTCGGCACACCCAGCGCATTGCCAAAGACAATTGTCATCGACGCCCATGGAATAATTCGCGCCGAGCTGACCCCCGATCAAACGGCGGTCACCGAGAAAAGTCTGTCGGCAGCGGTGCTCCCGCTGCTGCCGAACAAATACGCACCGCACGGATAAGGATTGTTCGCCAAGGTCAAAGTGTAGCGTTAAGGGACAAGTCGCTGACAGAATCGAATGAAGAAGCTTGCCCTAGTCGCAATCGTTCTGCTGGCCGGATGCGCTGCAACAAAGACCCAGACGCCTGGCGCGGACCCGAAAATCACGAGCTTGGAAGAAGAAAGACGGACAATCGCGGAGCGCGAGCAACAGTGCATCGACAACACGCTGAAACACGGTCGTGATGAAATGGCGAACATAGCCGCAACGTCCGACGCCTCCGTTGAGTTGCTGATGCAGCGGGCAAAGAACGAGCGCGATCGCGAACTTTCGGAATGCCGCGCTAAAGCGAACGGCGAAAACGCCGAAATTTCCACGCGCGAACGCGACGAATATGCGCTTCAGGCAAAGCAAGAGCACGATAGCGCCTCACTTATGGGGATTCTTACTGAGCACGCGGCCACAGTGAAAAGTTTATGAGGAGAAATGTCGATGTTCTCTATGCGAACCGCAGCGTCGATCGGCACCAGCCTCTCGCTAGCGATGCTGATCGTCCTCGCGGGCGCGATAACTCTGATGGGTTGCCGCCGACAAACTCAGGACCTTGGTGAGCGTGGTGGATTCGCGATGAGCGATAGCGCCGATTGCTTGCCCGACATCACGTTGGTCGATCAGCACGGCCGCAACGTTTCCCTGGCCTCTTTGAAGGGGAAACCGGTGCTGTTCGACTTCATCTACACTACCTGTCCTGGGCCGTGTCTTCTGCTCACGGCGCGGATGAAGCAGATCGCCGATCGCCTCGGGGCGAAACTCGGAACGGAAGCTCGCATCGTGTCGATAACCGTGGACCCCGAGCATGATCATCCTAAACAACTTCTCGCATATGCGAGTGCGCAGGGCACCAATGTTAACGGCTGGTTGTTTTTGACGGGGACGCCCAGGCAAATCGAAGACGTGATGGCACGATTCAAGTTGATTCGCCAGCGCGAAGCCGATGGCTCGGTCGATCATGTTCTGGAATTTTTCCTGGTTGATGCGAACGGTCGCGCGGTGCTCCAGTACATGGGCGAAAAAGCAGAACCGGAGCAAGTCGCGAACGACGTGGAGCGGGCGGCGGCAGGCCATTCGGTAACGGCTGGCGGCGCAAACTCAGCGGTTACTCTTTAGGAGGTGAGCGCATGAAGTCATCGCGTGCATCCATAGCATCGTTGATGGCTCTGACGTGTGTCTCGGCCGCAGCGATCTTTCTCGTTCGAACTTACACTCGCGGTGTCACGGAGCCTGCGCTGACGATCAGGGCGGTCGCGCATCAGTGGTGGTGGGAATTCGACTATCCCGCTCTCGGCATCAAGACCAGCAATGTTTTGTACCTTCCCACCGCTACAAACATTCGGCTGGATCTTGCCTCGGCCGACGTGATCCACAGTTTCTGGATTGCCGGGATGAAAGAATCAGTAGACATTCCTCCCGGCAAGACGCGCCCGCTTGATCTGGTCGTCAAGTCAGCGGGCGAGCTGTACGGAAATTGCGACTCCGGTTGCGGTTGTGGGACCGTCTGCATGCGATTTCGCGTGCTGGCGAGCGATCCCGGGGACTTTAATCAGTGGGCGAGTCGCGAGCGTTTGCTTCGCGCAGAGTTCAAGCCACCGCCCAAGGTTGACGCACCAGCTTGCGCCTTAACTAACGGATACGACCGTCACGTCGGGCACCATGCTCACGAGAGTCGCTTGCAACGGTTACTTGATGGAGACGACGCAGCCAGCAACCGCCCAGCGCACTGATTTGCCGATATGACTTCAGAGCCGAGGAATAAATCAGCAAAAACGACAGTCTAATTTTTAGTTAATCCTGGAGACTCAAGAAATGGATCGTTTCCAACCGTACCGATTCCTCGCTTGGAGAAAATCCGTCCGCTCGCGAGGGAGCGCTGCGTTTTTTCTCATCGTCCTTGCGACACTTCTAGCACCGGCTGGCTGCAATCGGACCCATCAAGAATTCGGCGCATATCCTGTTACTTATCAAACGAGCAGTCTGCCGGATGTGACCCTGACGGACCAGTACGGCCAACGTGTGCCGCTCGCGTCTCTCAAGGGTAAGCCGCTGCTGTTTGATTTTATCTATACGAGTTGCCCTGGCGAGTGTCAGCTCCTTACCCAGCATATGAAGCTGATCGCGGATAAGTTAGGCCCGGGCTTGGGTTCGAAAGTCTCGTTGGTTTCGGTAACGGTCGATCCTGAGCACGATCGCCCAAGCCGGCTGCTCGACTATGCGAAAGCGTTCAAGGCCAATGTGAAAGGTTGGTACTTCCTAACGGGTTCACCGGCGCAGATCGACGAGTTGATGCGACCGTTCCAATTGGAACGCTTACGCGACAGCAACGGGGAGATCATTCACGTTCCTGGATATTTTCTGGTCGGCACTGACGGTCATCCGATAGTAAACTACGCGCAGCAAGTCGATCCCTCCAAACCTGCCCGGGATGCTGAAGCAGCAGCCACCGCCAAGACTCTGATCGGCAAGTTGAGTGCGGATCTTCGCCAACTTTAGATCACACCGATTCGGTCGCATGACCTCAGCGCCATCGTTACACCAGCTTGATCCGGGTCGCGCGGCTCAAAGAAGCAATCCGATATGGCCTGTTGTGCGTGATTTCGCCGGCGTTGCGCTGCTCGCGATTGCGTCCCTGGCGGCCGGCCTTGTTATGAACCGGCTCTCAGATCGTCCACTTCCCTTGGTCTATCAAACGACCGAGCAGCGGTTCGACGCCGAGCTTACAACCTTGGTGACAGCCGCGCCGTTCGAAATTGCACCCGCGGCGACGGTAGGACTTCCGGAATTCCGTTCGGCGGTCGATACGAAAAACACGCTCATCCTCGACGCACGCCCGTCAATCTTCTTTGAACAAGGACATGTGCCCGGCGCGCTCAATCTCGCGCGAGACGCCTTCGCCCGCGATTACCGGCACCTGGCTCCCGTACTGAAGTCTGCCACTGACAAACCGGTCATCGTGTACTGCGCCGGCGGCGACTGTCATGACAGCCGCCTGGTTGCGAACGCGTTGATGTCTCTCGGCTTCAGCAACGTCAGAGTTTTCACTGGCGGATGGGAGGAATGGTCAAAGGCACGGCTCCCGGTTTCGACTGGGAACGGAAGATGATCGCTCGCTCCAATTCAGCCGGCGATTACGCCGTACTCGCCGTCAGTCTGGGACTGGCCGCAGTTTTTATTTACGCGGGTTTCGAGAAGCTACACGACCCGCTGGACTTCGCCGACAGCATCGCCGGCTTTGGGATTCTGCCGGTAGCGTTCATCAATCCGTTCGCGCTTGCGCTGCCGCCCTTCGAGATAGCGTGCGGCCTTCTGTTGCTCTGGCCGTGGACCCGACGGATAGGAGCGCTTGCGATTGTCCTTCTCTCGGTGCTGTTCTTCGCGGTTCTTTTGTCCGCCTTGCTTCGAGGCCTCACGCTTGATTGCGGCTGCTTCGGGGTCGGCGCGCCATCTCGGCCGAGAATGTGGATCGAACTCGGGTTGAACGTTGTGCTCGCCGGCGGCTCCTTGCTCATTTATCTGCGTTCGTTAGGACGGTCGCTAAGGCGCGCGACGTAAGACCCGTCCTGCCAAGGCGAGTTATGCGAGGCCCTCTAGTACAAGGAACGCCAGAAAAAAAGGCCTCTCGCTGCGGTTTCCGGCCGGAGCGGCACCGCGACGGAACTTCAGGCGGCGCCGAAAATCACTCGCCGCGTGTGACGCGCGATCATCAAGTCCTCGTTGGTCGGAATGACGCGCACCGTGCATAGACTCTGCGGCGCACTGACCGGATCCGCGTGTGCGTCGTTGCGCTGCTGATCCAGTTTGATCCCGAGATACTCAAGGCCGCGGCACATCTCGAACCTGACTGGCGCGGCCCGCTCTCCGATACCGCCGGTGAAAACCAGCAGATCGAGGCCGCCGAGCACGGCCGCCAACGCTCCGATTTGCTTGCGCACCTGGTAGCAGAACATCTCGATCGCAAGCGCGGCATTCGGCTCCGCCGCCCTTTTTTCGAGCAGCGTCTTCACGTCGGAACTGATGGCCGAAACGCCGAGCAGGCCGGACTCATGATTGACGAGCCGCTCCAGGCGTCGGCCGTCATAGCCCTTCTGATTGATGAGATAAACCATCAGGCCGGGATCCAGGTCTCCGCTCCGTGTCCCCATCATGAAGCCGCCGGTCGGCGTGAATCCCATCGTGGTGTCGACCGAACGCCCATCGCGCACAGCCGCCATGCTGGCGCCGTTTCCGAGATGCGCGATCACGATACGCGCGGGGGCCGCGGGGCCGAGAGTCGCCATGATGTATTCGTAGGAGATCCCATGAAAGCCGTAGCGGCAGAGTCCCTCGTCCCACAGCGCGCGCGGCAGCGCGAAGCGGCGCGCCACCTCGGGCATCTGCCGATGGAAGCCGGTATCGAAGCACACCACTTGCGCAACGCCTGAAAATCGCGATGCCAACGCCTCGATTCCCTCGATCTCAACCGGAAGATGCAGCGGCGCAAAGGGAATCAAACTGCGCAACGCCTCGATGAGCTCTGGCGTCACGCGCTCCGGATCGAAGTGATTCGGACCGCCATGGACCACGCGATGGCCGATCGCATCGGGGCGCGGCAGCCGCAGGCGCTCCATCTCGTCGAAGAGCGCGCCGAGCGCGTCGATCGAGTGCGGGAAGCTCCGCTCGGCATCGCTGAGCGTCTTCGCGTCGCCATCCCGGATCCAGAGCCGCCCGCTGCCGAGTCCGATCCCTTCCACTGCCCCCTCCGCAAGCAGCTTTTCTCCCTCTGCGGAAAGGCAATGGAGCGCGAACTTGACCGAGGACGACCCGCGGTTGAAGGAAAGTATGACGTGCGAAGCATTCACCGCGCGCGATGCCTCCGATGCGTGCCGGGCGCTAACCGACGCTAGCTTTGCATACTCGCGGATAAGCCGGTTGAGGTGCAACTACGCAATTTGACCATTTGCGCATAAAAATGCATTTCTATGACGCCGATGGTGCGCGGCCATGGCTTGATAGTGCGCGATTGTGACAAGGCGGTGAAAAGAGGGCGTCGCAGCGGAGCATCCACTAATTGAAGCTTGCCGAATTCCCACGACGCATAGGCGCAGAGATCTAACGACATGGTGCCGCATCTGTGATCGACAAACTCAGGGCTGGCGCGAAACGCATGTGGGCGCAGACGCTGGGCCGCGGCGGTTTCGGCGGTCGGCGCTGGATGCGCCGGACCTGCATCACCGTCATCGTCGTGGTCGTGCTCTTCGGCCTGTTGGGATTTGTCGGCGTGCCGCTGATCGCGCAATACGTCGTGGCCGGCCGCCTGGCCACCAGCCTCCATCGCCCCGTCAGCATGGCAAAGGTCCGCTTCAACCCTTACAGGCTACGGCTCAGTATCAAAAAACTGCATATCGGCGACCGCGCCGCATCCGAGCCCTTCGTCGACATCAGGCGCGTCCTGATCAAGGTTTCGTGGAGCTCGCTGTTCCGGCTGGCTCCGGTAGTCGGTGAAGTAGCGGTCGATCATCCCGCGTTTCATATCGTTCGCACCGCCGAGCAGCGTTTCAATTTCTCCGACTTGCTGGAGAGTACCGGCCCAAGGCCCGCGCCGACGCCGACCGCACCCGCCAAGCCACAGCGCTTCGCGGTATCCAACATTCAGATTCACGAGGGTGAAGTACACTTCGACGACAAGGTTCTAAACGAGCAGCATACGGTGGAACACCTCGAGCTCGACGTCCCCTTCATCGCCAACCTGCCGGCGGACGTGAACATCTTCGTGCAGCCGCTGCTTCAGATGGTGGTCGACGGCAGTCCGCTGCGCATCGCCGGCAAGGCCAAGCCTTTCGCCGTCCCGCCCGAGTCGGTGGTCGACCTCAACCTCCATCGGCTGAGTCTCCCCCTCTATATCGGCTATGTGCCCGAGAAGTTGCCGCTCAAGGTCCCGCAGGGGACGCTTTCTTCACAGTTGCAGGTGCACTTCGTCAACGCGGCGAGCGCCCCGGAAATTCGTGTGAGCGGAGAGGTGGCGATCGACCAGATCGACGTGCGCGATTCCGCCGATGCGCCTGTCGCCGGATTCAAACATATGTCGATAGTGCTGACCGAGCTCAAGCCGCTGGAAAGCGTCACGCACCTGGGCAAGATATATCTCGATGGCCTGACGGTTCACGTAGTGCGGAAGCCCGACGGCACGATCAATCTTACCTCGCTGGCGGGAACTAAACCCGCGCCTGCTGCTCCCGCTCCGGCTTCCACTCCCGCTGCCGCACAGGCCACACCCAGCCCGGGCGCGGCGAGTCTCGCAGCCGCACAGCCATCCGCGGCGCCGAACCCGACCGCCGCGACGACCATCTCTGGGACGCCGAGCCCCGCGGCCGCAATGACGGCCGCCGCGCAAAGTCCACGTGCTGCGACGACCGCCTCCCCGGCGGCGGTCGTCGCGGCTGCACCGCCGCCGGCGGCGCAAAGCCAGGCGGCTGCGCCGACGGCAGCCGCCGCAGCCGCCGCTGGAACGCCCGCCGTCACGCCGACGCCGGCGGCGAACATCGCGCAGCTTACCGCGAACGCTCCGCCCGCCGCGGCGAGCACGCCGCAACCGGCGGCGCCCACAGCCAAGTCTCCCACTCCCAACGACGTATCGCTTGAAGAATTGGCGCTAACCAACGGCCTGGTAGACATAACCGACAACAGCGTCGCCCCGCCGGCGACGCTTGCGCTACGCAACCTGCACGTCGGGCTCAAGGACTTGCGGACGATCGGCCAGAGGGCGCCGGCGCCGTATGAGCTGGGGACGACGCTTGGCGGCGGCGGTACGATCGCGGTCAAGGGCGCGCTCGACCTCGCGCATTCGCAGGCGACAACGGACGTCACGCTCGACGCGATCGACATCCCGGCGCTGCAGGGCTTCGCGCAGTCGGCTCTGGCGGCCACTGTCGCGTCGGGCAAAATGAGTGCGCACGCCAACGTCCAGACCCTCTTCGCCACCGGCAAGTTCAACGTGCATGCGGCGCCTGCGAACATCTCGTTCGACAAGTTCGAGTTGCGCGCTCCGCAAGAGAGCGTAAATCCGATCGGATGGAACAAGCTTAGCGCCTCGATCGGGCAGGTCGACCTCGCGACGCGACAGGCGACGGTCACCGAAGTGCGCTCCGACGGGCTCCATCTGTTCGTCCGGCGCGAGCGCAACGGCCAGTTGAGCCTCGCCGCGCTGATGCGCGGGGCCGCATCGCCCGAGGCGACGCCGGCCGCCGTCTCGCCGCGGCGCGGACACGCCGCGGCGAGACGGCACGAGAAAAGGCCGGCAACGCGCGAGGAGCGCGTTGCCACGGCGCCGGAGCGCGAACGGCGCGCCGCGCCCACAGCGCGCGAGCGGCGTGCCGCCGAACGAACGGAGCGCGAGCGGCGCAAGATTAGTCGGACCGCGTCGCGCGCCGCTCCTGCGCCGCCTGCTCCGGCACCCCCGTCCAATGAATGGCGCTACCAGGTTGCCTCCATAGCGATCGAAAAGACTGAGATTCGTGTCGAGGACGACATGATGCCGCGCAAGGTCGAAGTGACCGTCGCGCCGCTCAACCTTCACGTGAAGAACGTGTCGAACGATCTCGCCAAGCCGATGGCGCTCGACCTCGACGGCATCCTCAACCGCAAGGGCAGCTTCAAGGTGACGGGAACGGCCGCGCCCGTACCGCTCAAGCTCAATCTTCGCGTCGTCACCCACCGCCTCGACCTGGCCCCGTTCGATCCCTACGTCACCAGCCATCTCAACACCAAGATCGCTAAAGCGGCGTTGACGATGAACGGCGCGCTCGGAGTGGACAACGAGCGCAAGGTAATGCGCGTGAGCTACCGGGGCGACGCTGCGCTCGTCAGTGTGGGGATGCTCGACAAGGTAACCAACGACAGTTTTCTGCGCTGGAGCTCCTTCAGCGCGAATGGGATCAACTTCAGCTTGGGCTCAGGCCCGCCGAAGGTCCATGTCGCGGCGCTGGACCTGAGCAACTTTTACGCGCGAATCATCCTCAATGCCGACGGCCGCCTGAACCTGCGTGACGTTACCGCGAGTCCGGAGGAAGCGCGGACCTCGCTCACGCGAGCGCATGGAGCCCCGGGCGCTACCGGGGCAGTGCCAACGCCTGCGCCGATACCATCACCGGCACCAACGCCGTCGCCAACGCCCACACCGAGTCCGGCTACCGCGGCGGGCCAGACGGGCGCTGCTGCGGCAAGTCCGGCCGCAGCGCCGAGCCCGGCTCCGCTTCCAGCCAACCTCGAGATCGGGCGGATTACGCTTCACGGCGGCCAGGTCAACTACACCGACAACTTCATCAAGCCTAACTACTCGGCCGACCTCACCCAAATGAATGGGAAGGTGGGCACGTTCGGCACCGGCACGACCACGCCGGCCGACGTCGAACTCGACGGACAGGTCAACGGCAACGCGCCGCTGACCATCAGCGGCTCGATAAATCCGCTCACCCCGCTGGCGTCCGTCGATATCAAGGCCAAGGCCGAGAACGTGGAGCTGACCGACCTCTCGGCCTACTCGACCAAGTACACCGGCTATCCGATAACCAAAGGCACGCTGACAGTCGACGTGCACTACATTCTCGCCCAGCAACAGCTCACCGCCGAGAACCACATCTTCATCGACCAACTGACCTTCGGCGACAAGGTGGAAAGCCCCAACGCGCTCAATCTGCCGATTCGCCTCGCGGTCGCGCTGCTCAAGAACTCCCAGGGCCAGATCGATCTGCATCTTCCGGTATCCGGCTCGTTGTCTGACCCGCAGTTCAGCGTCGGCGGAATCGTGCTGCACGCCATCGTGGGCCTCATCATGAGGGCGGTGACCTCGCCCTTCAGCCTGATCGCTTCGGCGGTCGGCGGTAGCAGCGGCAGCGGCGAGGATCTGAACTACGTGGTGTTCTCACCCGGTTGGGCGAGCGTCACTCCGACCGCCAAGAGCAAGCTCGACACGGTCGCGAAAGCCTTGCAGGCGCGGCCCGCGCTGAAGCTCGACATCTGCGGACGCGTCGATCCGAAATTCGATCGCGAGGGTTTGCCCGCGGCGCTGGTCGCACAGAGTGTCGCGAAACAGAAGTTGCTGGACAACGACCAAAACCCCGCCGGCGTGGACCTGGCGAGCGTCGAGGTCACGCCGGACGAGTACAACAAGTACTTGAAGCGCGCCTACAAAGCGGCGAAATTCGACAAGCCGCGCGATCTTCTCGGCCTGGACAAATCGCTGCCGCCCGACGAGATGAAAAAACTGATGATGGCCAACACTAAGGTCACAGACGCCGATCTCAAGCAACTGGCCGAAGCGCGCGCCAACGCGGTGCGCAAGGCGCTGAGCGGGAAAATCGATCCGGCGCGGATGATGGTGGTTGCACCCAAGCTCAACGCCGACGGCATCAAGGATAGCGGCAAGACCACGCGCGCCGATCTCTCGCTCCAGTGAGCGAGTGGACGGTGAAACGCGCATGAACGCGCGATCAGCGATGTAGCGTCGAGGCCCGCGCTTCAGCGCGGAGCGAAGGCTTCCAGCGCGCGCTCATCGGGCAGCGGAACGTCGTCGCAGCGCAGCGGCATCACGCAGACATGATTCGCGCCGGCCGCCAGTTGAGCGTCGATCCGCTCTCTGATCTTGTCTTCGCTGCCCCACGCGATCACCGCATCGATCAGTCGATCGCTGCACCCGTTTTCAAAATCCGCCGCTGTGAAGCCCTGCGCGATCAGAATCCGGCGATAGTTATCCTGGTTGGCGTAAAAGCTCAGATGCTCGCGGGCGCGGGCACGCGCCTTGGCGGCATCGCGCTCGAGGATGACGACCACGCTCGCGCACACCCATTTGTCAGGTCCCATGATGGCGCGCGCCTGTTTCGTGTGCGGCGGAAGACACATGTAGGTATGCGTGCCCTGGGCTTCGCGCGCGGCGAGGCCGAGCGATTTGGGATGCAGCGCCGCGATCACCAGCGGCGGCTCCACTTTCGGCGCGACCGCCTTGTAGAGCGCAGATTTCATCCGCGGGATGTATTCGCTGAGGTAGCTGAAGGGCTTGACGTACGTGTGCCCGCGCAGATCCTCGACCAGAGAGCGATGGCTCACACCGATACCGAGGATGAAGCGCTCGGGCGCGAGTTCGGCCAGCGTCTTCGCCGCCACGGCCATCGTCATCGGATCGCGCACCCAGACGTTCGCGATACCGGTCGCGTAAATCAGGCTATCGGTGTTCGCGAGCACGTAACCGCCGTGCGCGAAGGGCTCGCGTCCCCATGCCTCGGGTGACCAGATGACCTTGTAGCCCATCCGCTCGACCCGGCGGCAAAACGCGGCGCTCTCCGGCGCGGGCATCGCATCCATGAAGCAGAACGCACCCAGCTTGCCAATTTCCATCGCATCTCTCCTTCGCAGCTGCTCTTATGAGACTACGGCTCGAGCTACAGCCCGAACAGCGTGAACGGCTCTCCCATGTCTCCGATCTGGCCCTGGTATTTGCCGTCGAGCCCCGAAAATACCTGTATCACCCCTTCATGCGTGGAGGCCGCGAACAGTAGCGGCTTGCTGTCCTGGGTCACCCGAATCGAGTTTGCCTCTACCGGCAGCGGAATCCGCGCGACGCGGCTGTGTTGGTCCACATTAAACTCCCACACTTCGGTGCCGGCTTTCTTCTGCGTCCACTCGCCGCCGCGATGCATCAAAACAAAAATCAGATGGTCTTGCGCATAGTACGATACCGGCTGCCATCCGCCCGGCCGCCACCCCTCCTCTTTATCCTTGTCAGTCAGCAGCGGCCACGATCCGCCGGGGTTCGATGGACTCGAGGAAATGTCGATCGGATAGGCAGTCCCGTGGTAGCTGACGAAGTAAGCCTGCTTGTCGATCATCGCCGGCAAGGCGAAGACCGGGTCCTTTTCGACGTCGAAGAACGGCTTGGCGGTGCGTTTTTGCTCGGTGGTCTTGCCGTCGTCGTCGAATTGCGTGGTGAGCATCGCGCCGTCCGCGCATACCGAGGCGAACTCGCGCGCGCCGAGGATCAGAATCTCGGAGCATCCCGGAGTCTGGATCTCGCCGGCGACCTTGCCGCTCTGCAAATCGACCGCCGTGACCGAGGTCGCCGGAGTGAGGTTCGAGTAGAGCAGAAACCGCCCGTCTGGAGTGACGTTCATCGCGGTCGGGTCCTGGACCGCGAGCTGGCGCTTGTTGGGGATCACGATTTCGGAAGCCGGCGCGAGTTTGTGCGCGTCATAGATCGTAACCGTGTCGGTGCGATCGCCACGAATCGCGCGCGAGTAGAAGGTGTCCGCAGTGTAAAATTGTTTGTGGTCGGGTGACGCCGCGAACATGGCGGTTAGCCCGCCGGTGATCGTGCCCACCACCTTTAATGAATCGCCATCGATAAGCGTGATCGGCGTAACCATTATCGAACCGCCGAACGAGGCTGTGGCGATCCAATGCGGCGAGACCGCCCCCAGCTCGAGGATGGTGACCTGTTCCTGCGGGGGCATCTGGGCGCGCGCGCTCGTGACTCCACAAACTGCAACGCCCAGAAGGATTGCAACCATCGGCGCAAAGCGTTTCATCATGGATTTCATGTGACCTCTCAAGCCGCGCAGCGTAGCATGAGCCGGTCGTTCGGCGTAAGCGTCACACGCGCGGAGAGACACACGTATCGGGGAAAGCGCCGCGCGCCGATCGTCATCTGATGATCGGCGCGTTCGGCACCCATCGCCGGCGATCGTTTAGGGCTTATACAGCTGGGGAAATTTTTCGCGCAGCAGATCGAGCTTGGGCAGATCGTTGATCACGATATAGGGATTGTCAGGATGCCGCTCGAGGTAGTCCTGATGGTACGCCTCGGCTGGATAGAAGCCCTTGAGCGGAACTACCTGGGTAACGATTGGCTCGGGGAACGCTTTGGCCTGATCGAGTTGAGCGATGTAGTCGTCGGCGATCTTCTTCTGCTCTGCATTCGTAAAAAAAATCGCAGAGCGGTATTGCGTCCCGGAATCGGGCCCCTGCCGGTTGAGTTCGGTCGGATCGTGCGCGGCGTAAAAGAACACCTTGAGCAGATCGTTGTACGAGACCTGCGACGGATCGTAAGTGACCTCCACAGATTCCGCGTGCCCGGTCGTCCCGGTGCTCACGACCTCGTACTCCGCGGTTGACGCTCCTCCTCCCGCATAGCCGGAGACTACCCGCGATACGCCCTTGACGTGCTTGAAGACGGCGTCCACGCCCCAGAAGCATCCACCGGCGAAGACCGCCGTCTGTCGCGTGCCGGCGCTCTGCGACGTGTTCTCAGCCGCCTTAGCCGATACCGCGGCAAGCGCCGCAAGCGCGGCGATCGCCCCAAGCGCAAGCAAGGAGAAATTTCGGAAACGATGACGGTTCATCATAATCAATTGCGCGCGAGCCCCGGTCCTTCGTGTCTTTCGTATCTGCGGGGGGAGCGCTTGCCTCACAGTATCGTTCTCCCGAAAGCGGGGAAAGTTACACCAGAGAGTCATCCTGGTCGAGCGCGCGGGCGAAAACGCAGCCACACGGCGCCCGCCAGGGCGGAGAACGCTGTCAGCACGAGCGCGGGCAGCAGATGCCAGGTGACGAGGTGCAACGGCTCGTCGATCGGGCATCCGATTCGCATCAGTGCAAAGGCGAAGAGCAGCGCGGCCGCACCAGTCAATGCGCCGGCCGCGGCGCCGCGCATCGGAGCGCCCCGCTTGACCGCCCACCAGAGCGCCATCCAGGGCAGCGCGGCGAGCACGCAGGTCTGGAGAGCGCAGCCGATGCCCACATGCAAAAATTCGCCGAGCGGATAGCCCGTGCGTGCCGGTTCGCCAACCGCCACCAACGCGGTTCCAATCAGCACCAGCACGACGGCGAGCGCGACTTCACGCGGACTGGCGCTCCGCCCCGGAATAGCCACGCGAAGCGCCATCATCGCCGCGAGCGTCGCGGCGGCGGCGAAGAACGCCACCTCGAGCGCGTAGTCGAGATGCCCGAGCTTGCGCATGAAGTCGTTGCCGGTATGAGTCGCGACCCACAACAGCACGAGCGACTCCAGCAATAGCCAAAGCCCCAGGCGCACGCCGACCGGCCACAACGGCCGCACCGGCTTGACGCTGGCAGCGAGCGCCTCGACCAGCAGGCGATGGCGCTCGGCGTGAGGCATTTGCGACGCTTCAGCCACCTTTACTCACCTTCTCCGCCGATCAGCTTTCGCAGCGTCTTGTAAGCGCGATGCGCCCGGACCTTCAACGCGCCGACCGAGACGCCGGCGCGGCCGGCCGCGGCCTCCAGCGTCATCGCCTCGAGCTTGAGCATCGCGAATGCCTCGCGCTGCGCCGGCGGAAGCCTGGTCAGGAGCCCCTCGATATCGGGCGCGGGCGCGGGCGAGTCGCCTTCCGCGCGCTCGGGCAGGTCGGCCGTCAGCTCTTCCCAGCTCGCGCGCGACCAGCGCCGCCGCGAGTGGTCGGCCGCAACGTTGCGCGCGATCGCGAATAGCCATGGCTCGAGCGGACGACCCGGCTCATAGGTATGCCGCGCCTGGAACAGCGCCATGAAGGTTTCCTGGTAAACGTCTTCGACTTCATCCATCGCGACGCGCGCGCGCAGGAAACGGGTGACTGCCGGACCGACATCGTCGAGCAAAAGCCGGCAGGCATCGGCGTCACCCTGCTGCAGGCGCTCCATCAGACGCGCGCGCAGCCGGCTGCGCTCGAGCCGCTGAGCGTCGTTGACCTTTTTCATTCCTGCGGCACTGCCATTTGTCTGATCGGTTTTGGCGCCGAGGCCGCCCCACTGGCGCTCGACGCACGATTCGGGCGTATAAGGACAGCACGGAGCGCCGCTTGCCGCAACAAATGCCGCCGGCGCAAGACCTCCGCCGCCGGCGCGCGGCAGATTCATGCCTGCGCGTACGCGCCGGGCAGACAAATGCGCGGGCGATTGCGAGAACGATTGCAGAGAAGTTTGCGAGAACCTTTGATTGACCGTGGGAATCAAAGCTCCTCGGCTCGTGCGAGCGTCACAGATTCGGCGCGGCGATCGGACGATAACCGGCTTAACGCGCGCGATGAAATAGTCGAGGCTTGCTCTGCCGGGACCGTCGATCATCAGCCAGAAATAGCAAAGCGCGTACAGCGGCTCGTCCAGTTCGACGAAATCATTGAGACCCGAGACGTGCCTCAGGTTAACCGCCAGTATCGCGAAGGCCATATTGATTATCATCGGTATCGAAACGATTCGCGTGCAGAGGCCAACGACCGTCAGCGCGCCGCCGATCAGCTCCGTATAGGCGCTCAGCGTCGCGTTGAAGGCGGGATGAGGAATCCCCCATTGAGCGAAGCGCTGCGCGAAGCCGTCGAGGTCGTGCGCCTTCGCCCGTCCGGTTTCGAAGAAAAAATATCCGACGAAAAAGACGAATCAGTAGCGGCGGCAACCAACCGATTCGATTGCCGATTCGATCGCTAAGTACCAGCGCGCGATCGCCAAGCCGCTTGAGCGAAAAACTAATCATCCGAGTCCAGTATTCTCAGCTTAAAATTCTCGCGCGAGGGCAATAAGTTACGTCGGACGGAACGTTAACGCACCGGCGGCCTGTAACTTTCGACCAGACCGGAAGAATCCTCCAAGGGAACGCACAGATTCGTGATGCAGCTTCGGTCAGAAAAACGAAAGGAGTCTGGAGAAAATGAAATCGACAAGAAACGGCGCACTGCTGGCCTCCGCGGCCGCCATGATGTTCATCGCTGGCACTGCGATGGCGCAGGGAACCTCGTCCATGAGCGGCTCGAGTGCGATGAAAGCGCGCAGACCGCGCAGGTAAAATGCGTCGGAGCGAACGACTGCAAGGGTCATGGCGCGTGCAAGAGCGCGCAGAACGATTGCAAGGGTCAGAACTCCTGCAAGGGCAAGAGGTTCATCCACACCTCGACCAGCAAGGAATGCTCGGAGAAGGGCGGAAAGCCTCAGGCGATGTAGCGCCACGCGCGGCCGCGCGGGTCGCAGCTCGCACGCGCGCTACCCTCGCAATTGCGTTTGTGTGGAGCAAGGGCGGTCCCGGCGAAGATAACACCGCGCCCGAACGCCGGGCCGCCCTTGGGATTTCCGATGGGCCGCGACGATCCAATGCGCGGAGTACGGTAAAAGAAGCGCCTCGCGACGCTCGCCGCTTAGACGCGACGCTGCTGCTCTTGCAGGCGGGCCAGAATCCGGCTCAGCAAAGGCTCTTCGCGCAGCGCCGCAATCGGCTTGGTGAGCTGAAATACCTCGGTGACCAGCCGCTGCACCTCGATGTCCTCGGCCTGCAGCGAGTCCAGCGCGGCAAAGTAGCCGGCGCCTGCCGCCAGGCCGGGCGGGCGTTCGCCCCTGGTTTGCGGATACGCGAAGTCGAAATTTGCGGCCAGAGTCCATGGCGCACTTATCGCCTCGGCGGCCTTGGGGAAAAAAGCTGGCGCCAACCCGTCGAGTCCGCGAGATTGCGCCGCACGCTCGCGGAGAATCTTCTGCAGCGCGTGCGCCTGCAGCGCGGCGGAGCTCATGCCCTGCCCATAGACCGGATTGAAACTGCAGATCGCGTCGCCCAGGATCAGAAACCCCGCCGGAAAACCCTGTAACCGTTCGTAGTGGCGCCAGACGCTGGTCGGAAATCGATGATGCGTGATGTCGGCGACGCGCTCGGCGTTCTTGATCAGATCGTAAAGCCGCGAAGAAGGGAGCGCCTTCGCGAAGGCAAGAAACCCGGCTTCGTCAGTTGGAGGATAATCGCCGAAGCGGCCTGCCAGACTTACGTGCCAGGTGCGATTCTCGATCTCGAACAGTCCTGCCGCCCTTGTGTGTTCGGGCGGCGACCCGCCGACGAGCAGCAACGGCTCCGCTTCGTGGTCGAGATCGGATTTGCGATACTTGGTGCTGGTATAGGCGAAGTCGACGCCGATGGTCGTTTCCTCGGGAGCCGGAACGCCCATCTCAACCAGCCAACGCGAAGCACGTGAACTGCGCCCGGCCGCGTCGATTACCAGATCAGCTTTGACCGGCTCTGCGCCCGCCGCGCGCTTGTGGCGCACGCCGCGAACTCGCCCGCTGTCGTGAACCAGCCCTTCGATCGCCGCATCCGTCTCGAGCTTCACGTTTGCGAGCGCAACCGTCCGCCGCCTGACGAGATATTCGAGCAGCCCGCGACTCATGATGTGGCCCTCGAACCCGAGATCGCGCGGCTCCTTTACGGACCGGGTCGCGTTGTACCCCTTGCCGCCGGGACCGAAGAAGGCGATGTCGATACCCGGCCTGAAACGCACGGCGCCGAGTCTCTTCAGCTCCTCGGTGAAGCCGGGATAGAGCGACGACATCACGTTCTGCCCGGCGAGCAATAAGGCGTGGACATGATTGCCCTGCGGGATCGACCGGTGTAGCACCGGGCGATCTTCTATTTGATCGCGCTCGAACACGGTGACGCGGTCGAAGTGGTCGGCCAGCACCGCCGCGCTCATCAGACCCGCCAGGCTGCCGCCGATCACTACTGCATGGTGTCCCAAACTGCTCGCCATCTATTCTCCCCTCGCGAGATGTCTTCACTGGCGCTGCCCGCGGCGTTCGGGCAGATCGAGGTGCGTTTCATTAGAGAACAGTTGTTGTGCCGGTCCGTCAACTGATGACCGATTATCGTTGGCTGCGACTCCCTCAGTCCTCCGATGTGCAAGGGCGAAGGCTTGCAGGGACCGGCAAGTGTCCGAAAGCAGACGATCTTGAGACATAAATCCGCCTATTTTTGATACGTAGAGACAACGATTGGCGCAATTAAATCCCTAGACGCCAAAGCTGGCTTTGAGACGTAAATTAATTCGTTTTCACCTCTAGACAAAGCAAGAGGAAAGATATAGCTTCAACGGTGCCCAAAATGGGCGATAAAAAAGGAGATATGAAAATGGAGTTAGTGACGAAGATGTTCATCCGCGCCCGTGAGTCCGTGGTTCGCAACACCCGTGGCCAGACGATGACGGAATACGCGCTCATCCTGGCGGCCATTGCGGTCGTGGTTTACGGCACCTACCGTGCGCTGGGCAACAACATCGGTTCGCTCGCCACGGGCGTCGATTCCGCTCTGACCAACGCGTAAAGACGTCTCATGATCGAGGACCTGCGGCGAAGCGGTCCAAAAGTCCCCGGAGCTGACCTCCGGGGGCTTTTTTTTCCTTCCCGTCTCGCCTTTAACTCGGCACAGCCAGCTTTTTTTGAAGTCATGGCTGCCTGCTTTGAGCGCCTCCCGCCTAATCTACACTGACACTCGCACAGATAAACTTTCAGCAAATTTTGTTTGACAGGCATTGCTGTGACATCATTAGAATTGTAAATGTTCAAGATAACCGGCATTACGGCAAGCCGTGCGAATGATCTCTTGCTCAAATCCTACATTCGGATGCGCGAGAGCCCGCGCGGCCAGACGTTGGCCGAATACGCCCTTATCTTCGCATCGCTCTCCATCGCCGCCTTCGCGGCCTACGAGAGTATCGGGCAAAGCACTGTTGTTCTGGGCAGTGGCCTCAACAACGATTTGACGAGCGCCTGAAGGGCGAATTCCATCCTAGGGCCAAAGTTGGGAGGGATCTCTGCTTAAGGCGAGCGCGTGCTGGTTTGACCGCTTCGCGATGCGCATCATTAGTCTCGCAGGGAACATTTCGACCCTTGTTCAACCGACAGCGCCGCGCCTAGAATTCGGCACTCACGGCCTATGGTCCCGCGCATTTTTTTTCGCACCGAAAGGCGTGGACGTGCCGACAGAGCGAGCGCGCGGCCCTGTCCCCCCTAACCCATCTTCGGGCAACGCCGTTTTCCTCAACGCCGTCCGAGAAGCGTATTTTACGATTTACGCCCTTCGCGCTCCGCCGCTGGTAGTGCCGCTTTAGACCTTATGGCGCCGCGTGTTCCGACGTGGTCTGATAGGCGACCGTTTGCTCGCCGCTTGAGCGAACGGCTTGGGGGCGGGGTTTTAGTCAGATGCGACGATGGAACCGGATGGCCCTGCTTCTATATGCAGCGAGCCTGCTCATCGGGGCGGCGCATCCTGGACGTTCATGCGCGGCCGAGACCGCGGTAATTTCATCGCCGCCGGCCTCTCAAGTGGATCCGAATTCATTCCGGCCTTCAGCTAACACCCAGGTTGCGCCCGCGCCCTCTCAGGTGGAGCAGAATACAAACGAAGCGGAGCCGCCGGGGCTGAAGGAATACATGGATGCGAGCGAGGAGATCTCGCTCTTCGGCATAGACTTGCGGATCGAGCGGCGCAAGGCAGAAAAGGAAATTCAGGGGCTGCTGGTCGTCGATATCGCGCCGGGAAGTCCGGGAGCCGACGCGGGACTGCATCCTTACCGCCAGCCCACACGCGACATACTCAACGGTGTGGGGATGCTGGCCACGATGGCATTTCCGCCGGCGGTAGTGGTGGTGCCGATCTTTGAGTCCATCCCGCTCGGCGAGGCCTACGACTTGATAATCGGTGTCGATGGCGCGCGCGTAGCCAACTTCCTGGATTTTTATGACCGTATGCGTGAAGTTCAGCCCGGCGAAATCGTCTATCTGAACATTCTGCGCAACGGACGCCGCGTGCAGGTGCCGCTGCGCATCACAAGTTCTCTGCCGCCGCCCCAATCATGGGTGCGCTAACCTGAATAGAGCCGCGGGCGGCTCGCCGGATTTTTCGAACCCTATCCGTCATCCGCGGCGATAAGGCCCGCAGTCCTCATCGCGCCGCCGAGAACGCGGTCGGCGTCATGATCGTGTTGCTGATCGACGCGACCAGCGGACCGCCCTCCTCACTCTTGCGGCGCGCCTCGATCCATTCAGGGTCAGCCTGAAAGGACGCGAACTTTTTCTCGCGATCCGCCAGCGATTCCCATTGCAGGATATAGATCAGGTCCTGGTTCGATTCTCCGATCGCGACCGTCCAGAAGCCCGTCTGGCGGAAGCCATGCTTCTCGAACAACCGCATGGTGACGGTTTCGAAGCGCTTGATTAAGGCCGGAAGCCGTCCGGGAACGCAATGATATACGCGTAACTCATAGATCATGAGGTTTTCTCCGTGCGCCCTGGCTTCGCACAACTAGCGCATGACGAACGGCCAAGGCAAGAAGTGGGACCGCCAAACCGCATCGGCGCTTGACAGGAACTCAGACGCTACGCTCCTGTAGTGCGCGATGCTGAATAGGGCCCGATCAGCCGCCGCAATCAGGGGATAAGCATGAAATCGATCATATTTGCCGCGCTGCTCGGCCTTTTGGCGGCCGGTTGCAGTCACGGGCTCAGCGGAACCTATCTCCCGAAGGGCGGCGGGATGGGCAATGGCCTCGTTATGCAGAAGCTCGAATTTTTGTCGGGCAACGAGGTTAACCTCTACATGATGGAGCAGACGGTGCGAGCCACTTACAAAATCGACGGCAAGCAGGTGCTGCTCATCGTTAACGGACAGCAGGAGGTCTTCAACCTCGATCCAAGCGGATGCCTCGACGGTGGCAGTCTTTTCGGCAAGTTCTGCAAGAGCTGAATCGGCGTTCCTGCCTGCGAGCAGCGCCGAAATCTGCCCGCCTGGGCGGCCTCGCGCCACTTAAACCCTCCATTCGCTGCTGAGAGGGTTCATGCCACGGGAAAACAGGTTTCCCCCCTCCCCCCTTTTTTAGCCAGCGGCTGCGCGAATTGATCGAGGCCGTGTGACCTTCAACCTGAACCGATAGAAAGTTCAGAAACTTTGTATATGTTGAAAGGCCGATACCAGCGATTGACCCAACGGTCTTATTTTTCATTTCCACATTAGTTTCGATAGCGTCGAGCGACTCATCGGGCAGGAGGCCACACGATGTCCGAAGAAGATGGCGGCGCTCAACGCGCAAAAGCTCTCGGCTTCTTGCGGGCCGTCAAAAGAGCAATGCTTGCGCTGGGCCTGCTC
>CAWENP010000006.1:0-431692 GCA_963810495.1 uncultured delta proteobacterium | reverse complement strand
TTTGGAGCCACCCGTCGGATTCGAACCGACGACCTGCTGATTACGAATCAGCTGCTCTACCAACTGAGCTAGGGTGGCCCCCGCGCCGGGAAGCGGTTACGAGATTAACCTACCGCTCGCCCTGGTTAAAGACTTCTCCCTCCCCTCGCACTTCTCCACGTCAAATCCTGCCGCGCGTCGCGCCTGATGTCGTGCGAACGCGAGCGCCCTTCACGGTGCGAAGCGTTCGCGGGCCCATCCGCTCAGCAACTCCATCAGGCGCGGACGCGGATCGCCGAGATGCGCCCGGCTGCCGCCTGCGCGCATGAAGTGATCGGCGCCCTCGATGAATTCCAACTGCTTGTCGGCGGCGCCTGAGGCTGCGAGCTCGGCGTGCGCGTCGGCGACGAAGATGTCCTGATCGGCCATCGCGCCCACCACCAGCGTCGGGACCGTCACCGCCGGCAGATTGCGGATCAGGTTGGCGCGCGAGGAGAGCCCGGACCAGGTTGACAGCCAGGCCTCCGGCGTCGCTACATGCGCGAGGCCGAAGGCGTGGTAGTTGAATAGGTCGGGCCGCGGCGAAAAGATCGAGCCCACCGCGCGTTCCGATGGATCCAACGTGAGGTCGAGGTAGTTGGGGTTGGCCTGGGTGCGGTAGATGACCATGATCCGCGGACCCATCGCGCGCCGCCGCATCAAGGAGCGGTTTGCCGCGGGCGCCGCCGCGAAATCCGGCATCCTTGAGGCCGCACGCGCCTGATCCGCCTCGGCCAGATGGCGGCGCGCGATCGCGTCGAGGCGTGCGACGCGGGCGCGTTGCGCGGCGCGGTAGCGCTCGAACCATTGCGGCGCGTAGCGGCTGGGCTCGGGCGGCGTCCGATAGCCGTTGCGCTCGTCGTACATGTCGAGTTCGGGATCGCTCGCGAACGGATCGTGCTCGTCGGCCACCGCCGCGTCGATCGATCCCATCAGGACCATCCCTTGCCCCGGATGTGCCGCGAGCAAAATGAGGCCGTCGGCCGCGGGTAGCTCGAAGCGGTTGAGGTCGGGCGGTCCGCCGCCCGGCGGCGCGGCGACGCGCTGGCCCTTGGGCGCGCGCGCCTGCGCGTCGTAGTAGGCGAAGAGCGAGCCGCCGCCCGAGTTCCCCAGCATCACGATCCGCTCGAAGCCCTCCTCCTCGCGTAAAAAGCGTATCGCGGCCGCGAGGTCGAGTATCAGGTTCTCGTGCAGCATCATCATGTCGTTGTTGAGGTAGCGCGTGTTGAGCGCGCAGGCGGCGAAGCCGGCCTCGACCCAGTATGGGATGGTGTAGTGCTGGGCGAAGTCGGCGCGCGGATGCGCCATTAGGATTGCCGTCCGCGAATTGCCGCGCGGCGGCCGATATACAATCGCGCGCGCCTTCCCCCCGTCGGCCGCATAGAGCTGCACCACCCGCTGACGAACGGTAGGATCGATCTCGCCGAAGTCTATTGGGTAGCGCGTTTGGTAGTCGGCCGGCGCCGTGGGCATCGCGGGCCACCTCCTTTTTTTTCCTGGGCTGATTTCCTGCCTGATTAGCATATCCGCACGGCCGCGAGCGTATCCCGCGCGTGCGAATGTGGGCGGATGGGTAGGTAGCGAAAGTCGCTTTCGCCGGGCGAGCGTATATGTAACTCTTGGGAGATCAGGAGTGCCCATTTTTGAAGACCGGAATTATCGGCGCCCGCGGCGTGGGCAAATCGACCGTCTTCCACGCACTCACCGGGCTTGCTCCGCTGGCCGGGCAGGGCGAGGGGCGTAACCGCGCCCGCCCCGGCCAGATCAAGGTCGCCGATGAGCGGCTGGATTTTCTCGAGCGCACCTACGGCTCCAAAAAGAGGGTCGAGGTCGAACTCACCGTGCTCGATTTCGCGCCCAACCCCAAGGAGCAGAAGGAGGGCGCCGCGCTCGATCCCAGCCTGCTGCCGCTTGTCCGGGACCTCGACGCGCTGCTGATCGTGATACCCGAGTTTGCCGGCAATCAGGCCGCGTTGCCCGCCGCGCTCGCCGCGATCGAGGCCGAGCTGGTGTTCGCCGACCTCGACCAGGGCGAGCGGCGCCTCGAGCGCCTGGTCAAGGAGCGCAACCCGGCTTCCGAGTTCGAGCGCGCCACGCTCAAGCGCTGCGTCGAGTGGCTGGAGGAAGGCAAGCCGCTGCGTTCGCTCGAGATGACCGCGCAGGAGCTCACCGTGTTTGCGAGTTTCGGGCTGCTCTCGCGCAAGCCCGCGCTGGTAGTGGTCAACTTCGACGCCGATCGCGCCAGCGCCGCGCCCGCGCCAAGCTCCATCGAGGCTGCCGCGGCGCACGGCATGGAACTGTTCGGGCTCGCCGCGGCGTTCGAGGCCGAGTTGTGGGAGCTCGACCCCGAGGGCCAGCGCGAAATGCTGAGCGCCGCCGGGCTGAGCGCGCCGGCCCGCGATCGGCTGGTAACCGCGCTCTACCGCGCGCTCGGCCTGATCACGTTTTACACCGCGGGCGACCCCGAGGCGCATGCCTGGCCGCTGGCGCGCGGCGCCTCCGCGCTCGAGGCTGCCGGCCGTATCCACAGCGACATCGCGCGCGGCTTTATCCGCGCCGAGATCGTGAGCTACGAGGATTTCGCCGCGCTGCGCTCGGATGCCAAGGTGCGCGAGGCGGGCAAGCTCCGGCTCGAGGGCAAGGAATACGTGATTCGCGACGGCGATATCATCCACGTGAGGTTCAAGGTCTGAGGACAAAGGCCTTAGCGGTCCGCGGCGCGGCCTTGCCTATGGCGGGTGGCGTTGAAAGAATGCATCGGTGCCGCGGCCCGGGGGACGGTCAGCGGCAAGTCCTCTTTCGATCACCTTTGATCAGCGGCCAATTGATTCGATGCGACGCATTGAAACCTTGATCGTTCTGCTCGCGCTGGGCTTTTACGCCTGGTTCCTGCATCGCTTCGGATGGGCCGACGTCCTGCATTACGTGCGCGTGGCGGGATGGGGCCTGGTGCTGACGGTAGCATTGGAGGCGGTGGCGCGCCTGGCCAACACGCTCGGATGGCGGGTGACGATCGAGAACTGCCCGCGCGCGCTCGGTTTCGGCGAACTGTTCGTGGCGCGGATCGCCGGCGAAGCAGTCGACTACGTTACCCCGTCGGCGCAGCTCGGCGGCCAGTTCGTGATGGCGATGATGGTGCGGCACAAGCTGCCGATGGCGGCCGGGCTGGTGACGGTGGTGGTCGCGGCGCTGGCCGAGATGCTGGGCCAGGTCGGATTCATCACCGGCGGGATGCTGACGGTGCTCCCTTTCGAGGCCCGGTTCCATCATTTGCTATGGCCGGCGTTGGGCGGACTCGGGCTTGCGATCGCACTCGCCGCGGGCTTCTTCTACGTCCAGATCAAGCGGCCGTTCTCGCATCTGTGGCGCGCGGCGGCGCATCTCGACCTCTCCCGTATCGCCAACGACGAGATGCGCGACGCCGCCGCCGAGGCCGACGCGCTGCTGCTGGATTTCCACGCGCGCCATCGCGGGCGCCTCGTCGCCTCGTGCCTGTGCTACCTGGTTGCGTGGAGCCTCGGCCCGCTCGAGATCTATATCCTGCTGCTGCTTCTGCATGAGCCCGTCACCTGGCAGATCGCAGTGCTGGTCGAGGTATTCGGCCAGTTGATCGAGCGCGTCACCTTCATGATTCCGGCCAAGCTGGTCAGCCAGGAAGGCGGCAAAGCGCTGGTGATGGCGATGCTGGGTT
Organism: uncultured delta proteobacterium; assembly: GCA_963810495.1. Lineage (GTDB taxonomy): Bacteria > Desulfobacterota > Binatia > Binatales > Binataceae > JAKAVN01. Next base: position 427,983 of record CAWENP010000006.1, on the reverse strand, counting down.
ATCCGGCCGACGTCGGCTTCGCGGTGGGATTGCTGCGCAGATTCAAAGAGATGGTGTGGGTATTTTTCGGCCTTTCGAGCCTGACCCTTCATCGGCTGGTCGTCGAGCGCGCCGACCGCGACACGGGCAGGTCGCCCCGGGTTTTGGAAATCAGCAGCGCGCCAGGGGAACAGTCGCTATGAAACAGACGCTTGCAATGTTTGCCTGCCTGCTGACGGCGGCGGGCTTAAGCGGTATCGCGCGCGCCGGAGTGGTGATCGACGAGCAGGTAACCACCATGCAGGGCAGCACGCCCGCCGTGACCCATAATCGTCAACTATTGGTGCAAGGGCACAAGGAAAAGATGGTCAGCGATCGCAACGTGTTCGTGATCGATCTCGACAAGGGCACCATGATGCTGATCGATCCGAACCAGAAGGCGTATGCGGAAATGCCCTTTCCGCCGCATGGGATGTCGAACAATCCCGCCCAGCAGCTCGACCTCAATTTTCAGAAGACCGGCAAATCCTCCAAGGTGCTGGATTACGGCTGCGAGGAGTACAGCGGCGCGGGCAAGACCGCGATGGCCGCGGTTTCGACCTCCGGATGCTTCTCGACCAGCGCGCCCGGCGCCGCGGAGTTCACCGACTTCACCCAGGCGATGGGCGCGAAGCTGAAAAACGCCAAGGCGATGGCGGGCAAGATGCCCAGCGGGATTCCGCTGACGATGGACTCCACGCGCACGGTCAACGCCGGGTTTACGATGCCCGGGCTGACGCCCGACCAGGCCACGCGGCTGAAGGAAATGATCGCCAAGCAGGGGCCGCAAACCACAAAAACGGTGGTGATCAAGATTGCGACGCGCGATCTGCCTGCCGACACGTTCGCGGCGCCGGCGGGCTACGAGCGCCGCAGTGTGAGCGGCCCGGGCGCGCCGCCTAGCGGAGCGGGGGCGAGCGCTGGCGCGCCGCCGCCGGGCGCGAAAACGCCCGAGTAGGCCCGCGAGGGTTGTGCGATTCGCGGCGGGACGCGCACCTTTGGGTGCGCGTCCCGCCGCGTGCGCTTTCGATGCGCGGGAGGCGACGCCCCGACGGAGCGCCGCCTCCCGCGCATCTATCTGCTTAAGCGGCAGGGGGCGGGCGGCCAGATGGCCGCCCGCCCCTGCCGCTTAGGCTTCTGCCGCGCCGCGGCTAGCTCACACGCGCCGGCTTGGCCGACGCGGACGAGCGCGCCGCGGCGGCGGGCGCGGCGGCGTTCAGCGCCGCGCACGCGTCGTGCGCCCACTTCACCGTCGAGTACTCGTCCTCGGCGAAGAGCCGCAACGCCTCTTTGGTCTCGAGATCCTCGATGAGCAGCGCGGCGAAATCGTGGATCGGTTTTACTGCGGCGTCCGGATCGCCGACGACGCGCACGAATTGCATCAGCTTCTCGGCATCCGCGCGCTTGGGATCGGCGAGGAGCGCGGTGAACTTGCGCCCCTCTTCGGTCGCGCTCGCGCGTAGCTCGGCGCCCATATCGCGCATCCGGCATTCGAACACGCGCGCATGATACGCCTCGCGCTCGGCCACGATGCGCAGGCCGCTGCGGATACATTCGGTCTTGCAGACCTCGGCCCAGCGCCGAAACGCCTCGGCTCCGTTGGCTTCGCCCGCGCATACCTTGTCGATAAAGCTGACGACGGCCGCGCGCTCGGATTTGTAGGTGCGGCCAAAGGCGCGAAAGTCGGCACCGTTCGCGCTGTGGGCTTCCGCCGCGCCGCCGGTCTCCAGCCGCGCCATCTCTTGCTCGAATGCCGCCTCGCTGATTATCCCGCCGCGGTAGGCGCGCAGGAGTTGTTTGAATTCGAATTCGCGATTCATCGCGTGGTTACCTCCGTCGTTCGCCCCGGCGCTATTTCTTCGCTGCCTGGCGCTGGCCATGGAATTGCAACGCGCCGCCTTTGCTCCATTCCATCGGCTCCTCGCGCACGGCGAGCTCGACGCGCTTCCAGGTCACGTCGAGCATGTCCGGCGCGCCATCCACCATCAACTCGAACAGGCCCTTATCAAGCTCGGCCTGCGGGCGCGCCAGCAACTGCAGGAACGCCTTGGCCGCCTCGTTTGGTTCCAGCATCCGCGGCTGCCATCGCCCGAACACCTTGGGATTGTCCGCGTACTGATCGGTCATGCTGGTGCGGATGAATGGCAGCAGGATACACGCCGAGCCGACGAACTTCGCGTTCTGGCCGAGGTTGACCGCGAGCACGTTGGGCAGTTGAAGCACGCCCCAGTTGCTGATCACGTAGCCTGGTACAGTGGCTCCGGGATCGATCGCCTGGCGCGAGGAGACATAGATGAGCTGCAAAAATTCCTTATGGTAGACCGCCTCGCCCGCCCAAAGATGGGTCATCGCGAGAAAGCCGTCGATCTTGGTATTCAGCACTAGGCGCGACTCGTGGAGGCTGTCGATGAAGTGCTGGCGCACCCGCGCCCGACGCATCGCGAGCGGCTCGTCGGGGATCTCCTTCAGCGCGCGGCCGAACGCGTATCCTTTCTCGGTCAGCCCCGAATTGCAAATCAGCAGGTTCGGCGGCTTGCCGCCCATCTGCTCGATCACGTAGCTCCGCGTCGCCCACAGGTCGCCCATGTTGGTGACGTCGGCCTGCACCGGAAACGCGTTTACGTCCAGCCCGCGCAGCGCATTGACCAGGTCGAAGCCGTCGGAGTAGCTGCTATGGAAATGCACGCCCACGCTGGCGGCCCCGTTGAGGCCGGCCGCCAGCCCGAAGGCTTGGCCGAGGCCGCCGTCCTTGCCCGCGCCGGTTATCAGGACGCGCTTGCCCGCGACGCCGGCGCGGAACTCGTCTTCGAAGCGGAAGCTGTCCGGCTGCACCGTAAAGGCCATCGGCTTTTCCTCGGTGGTACTGGATTACCTCGCGCTAGCGAGCGAGGCTCGTCCATCGTCCATCACACGTCGCGGTTAAGTCAAAGGCGGCGATGCCAGTTCGCCGTCCGCGTGCTAGCCTTGAAAGCCGCCGAGGTTTTGTTCGAGGTTATTGCCGATGAGCGAGTTCAACCACCGCTTCGTCAACACCAATGGAATCCGGATGCACGTCGCCGAGGCCGGCGAGGGTTACCCAGTCGTAATGTGCCATGGGTTTCCGGAACTGTGGTACTCGTGGCGCCATCAGATGCGCGCACTGGCGAGCGCCGGTCTCCGCGCGATCGCGCCCGACCAGCGCGGCTACGGCGACACCGGCGGTCCCGAGCCGATCGAGGCTTATACCCAGCGCGAGATCGTCGCCGACCTAATCGGGATGCTCGACGAGATGGGGATCGAAAAATGCGTGGTCGTCGGCCATGACTGGGGCGGCTTCGTGGCGTGGAACGCGGCGCTGATGGCGCCCGCGCGAATCGAGCGCGTGATCGCGCTCAACACTCCATTCTTTCCGCGCACACCGGTTAAGCCGATGGACTTCATCCGCGCGATGGCCGGCGGCAATTTCAACTACATCGTCTACTTCCAGGAGCCGGGCGTGGCCGAGGAGGAACTCGAACGCGACGTGCGCCGCAGCCTGCGCTCGTTCTACCAGGGCGGCGAACTGCTCAAGGGCGCCGACTTCGCCGAACTGCGCAAGCTGCCCTCGGGCGTGCTGGGGCCGGCCGGGGGCGGCGTTCTCGACCATCTGCCCGACCTCCCGCACGGCAGTTTTCTCAGCGACGACGACTTCGAGGTTTTCGTGCGAGCCTTCGAGAAGAGCGGCTTTCGCGGACCGCTCAACTGGTATCGCAACATCGATCGCAATTGGGAAGAGAGCGCCGGCCTGCCCGCGCAGGTGACCCAGCCCGCGCTGATGATCACGGCGGAACTGGATATCGTGCTGCGCCCAGAGATGGCGAACGGGATGCAGGCGTGGGTGCCGAACCTGCGCAAGACCGTTCTGATCGAGGGCTCGGGCCATTGGACGCAGCAGGAGAAGCCCGAGGAGGTCAACCGCGCGATGCTCGAGTTTCTTGCCGATCTCCGGAAATGAACTTCGGTGCGCGCTGCTGCGCGGGTGCAGTACTGTCTCTTAAGCGGCTGACACACCAGCCGCGCTGACGTGGATTACGTGGACGCCCTGTCGCTCAGCGCTGTTGAAGAATCGCAAGCCACGGCCGCCGCGGAAGCCGCGGATACGCAGGACGCGGCGCGATGGTTTTTCATCGCGGCCGCAATGATCGCGCTGGCCGACATCCTGATTGTTCCATGGTTCAAGCATGAACTGCCAAACGCGTTGATTGTCGCCGCGCTCGTCCTTGCACTGGCGGGAATAGCCGCAGACCTCGCGGCTGGTACGCAACGCGTCGCCGCGGCGCGATCGCGCCTGCGCGAAGATGCGCTCGCTTCCGACGGATGGTGCGCCTTCGCCGTCGGAGTCCTGTTCCTCGCTTTTTACGCCGCGACCATCTCGCCGCCCACGCCGTACACCGAGCCGGTCCAACAGGCGTATGCGTTCTTGCACGGGCGCACCTGGGTCGATGCTCCAGCCTACATGGAGCACATCGTGTGGCACGGCAAGAGCTACCTGCTGCATCCGCCGCTTGCCGCGCTCATCACTCTTCCCGCGGTGGCTATCTGGGGACTGGCGACGAACCAGACCGCGATTTCGGTCGTCGTTGGGGCGGTCTCGCTCGGCCTGGTGTGGCGGCTCTTAGGCAGGATCGGCCTCGTCGTCGCGGCGCGCGTATGGCTGACGCTTTTCTTCGGCATCGGCACGACGTTCTGGTACGAGGCGACGCTCGGCAGCTCGTGGGACTTCGTCGCTGCTCGTCACGATACCCTTCACGCTCGCGGCGCTCGGCGAGGTTTTCGGCGAAGCGCGGCCGTGGGTCGTCGGAACTGCTGGCCGCGTTGGCTGCGCTCGCCCGCTACGACATGATTTTCGCGTGGCCCTTTCTACGCGGGGCTGCTATGGGTGCGCGGGAGAAGACGCGCGAATTGCTGTCGATGCTGCCGTCGATGGTCGCGGTGGCGGCGGTGTTCGTGGCGTTCAATGAGGCGCGCTTCGGCGAGCCGTACGATATCGCGATGTGGCTCTGGTACAGCCAGGACAAATACCGCTTCGCGCGTCCCGGCGGCCCGCTGGCGCTGAGCCATTTTCCATTCAATCTCTACACGCTGCTCTTCATGGCGCCGGGCTACAGCGACAAGTTCCCATACATCCATCCGGAATTCATTGGCCAGGCGCTGATGCTCACCAGTCCGGCGTTCGTGCTGGCGCTGCGCCCGAGCTTTCTGCGGCCCACGACGATACTGGTGGCGCTGGCGGCGGCGCTATGCACTGGGCCGATCATGCTGTGGTACACCAACGGCTTCGCGCAACTCGGCACGCGCTTTTACGTGGAGATATATCCTTTCCTGCTGACGCTGATCGCGCTCGGAGCGCCGCGCAAGCTCGACCAGTTAACGAAAATTCTGATCGTGGTGTCGGTCATCTTCGTCGCGTTCTTCACTTGGCAGGTGCGATGGTACGGCTGGGGCGGCTAGCGTCGCTCACTTGCTTTCCACCGCGCCGGTTGAATCCGCGATCAGCTCTGAAATATCGCGCACGCGCATTTTTTCTTCCATCGAGCGCGCCTTCATCGCGTCTTCCATCTGCGTCATGCAGAACGGGCATCCCACGGCCAGCGTTTCGGGCTTCGCTTCGTTCAGTTGATCGAAGCGCATGTGGTTGATGCGCGCGCCCTCGCGCTCCTCCTTCCAGAAGCATCCGCCGCCCGCGCCGCAGCAGAACGTGCGGTTCTTGCACGAAGAAGGTATCTTCAGGACTCTGCATCACGGCTCCGGGTGACCTTGTCGACGATTTCCATCACGTCGAGGGTCTGGACCTTCTCCTCCAGCTGTTTGGCCTTGATGCCGTCGCCGAGCATCGTCATACAGTAAGGGCAGGAGACCGCGATGACCTCAGGGTCAGTCTGAAGCGCCTGCTCGGTGCGAAGCAGATTCACCCGTTTATCCGGTTCTTCCTCTATCCACATCCGTCCTCCGCCAGCACCGCAGCACATGCCGAATTCACGGTGGCGTTGCATCTCGTGAACCTCGGCCCCCGCGCGGCTGAGCAACATCCGTGGCTCGTCATATACGTCGTTGTAACGGCCGTAGTAACAAGAGTCGTGGTATACGGTCCGCTTCGGGAATTCCTCAGAGATCTTGAGACGCCCCGAAGCGATCAATTGCCGCACGAGGTCGGCGGCATGAATGACCTCGTACGAACCACCGAATTGCGGAAACTCGTTTTTGATCGTGTTGAAACAGTGGGGACAGTTCACGATGATCTTACGAACTTTGTATTTGTTGAGGGTTTCGATCAGCATTTGGGCCATCGTCTGGTAGAGGTACTCGTTTCCGAGCCGACGGGCCGTTTCGCCGTTGCAAAGTTCCTCGCGCGCGAGGCAGGCAAAGTCTACGCCTGCTTTCTGCAGAACGCGGACGAAGGCCTGCGTCGTCTTCTTGTTGCGATCGTCGAAGGAGCCGGCGCAGCCGACGTAGTAGAGGAACTCGGCGTCGGGCTTGTCAGCGAGGGTCGGGACGTTCATCCGTTCGGCCCACTCGAACCGCAGCGCGGAATCGAGCCCCCACGGATTGGATTGCGTCTCCATGTTCTTGAAGGTGCGGGTAAGCTCCTTGGGAAAACGGGCCTCCTCCTGCACCAGATGACGGCGCATGTCGACGATTTTGTCGACGTACTCGATCATCGGGGGACAGGCCTCCTCACAGGCTCGGCAGGTGGTACAAGCCCACAGTGTGTCGTCGTGGATGACCGGACCGACAATGTTTTCTCCGACCTCCAGGGGTTCCGTCCCATCCGCTTTGCCTGCGCCGGTCCTTTTCTCAATGATCTCGTCCTGATGCCCATAGAGGTAGTCCCGCAGATCGAGTAGCAACTGACGGGGAGCGAGGGGCTTCTTGGTTGCAGTGGCCGGACAATTCGCGGAGCAGCGGCCACATTCCGTGCAACTGAACATGTCGAGCACCTGCTTCCACGTGAAATGATCGATGTGCGAGGTGCCGAAGCGGGAATCATTTTCGAGGTCCTGCTTCGAGAGCTGCCCCTTGGGCTCGAGCTTCGAGAAGAAAATATTCGGGATCGCAGTGATAATGTGGAAGTGTTTCGAGGGCGGCAGGAAGTTCAAAAAGACGAGAACGACGAGGTTGTGCACCCACCAGGCTACGTTGCTCGCGTACAGGGCAAAGCTCGTGCCCAGCAATTTCGCCAAGCCGAGACCCACCAGGAATGCGAGAGGCTCCCACCTCGCCTCCCGAACGATCTGCATGTTGTTCGGGTGAGAAACGATTCGCCCGCCATCGTACACGAGGCCTGTCACCATGATCGTCGCGATGAAGAGCAGGATCACATAGGCCTCCCAGTGGGATTTATCGCGCAGGCGACGTTCGGGCGGAAGAAAACCGTAAAGTCGAGGCGCGTGCGTGATCCCCCATCGCACGAACGCCACCCCAACCGCTAACAGGACGGCCACCTCCATGAAGTCGCGGAGCAACAAGTAGGGGCCGCCCAGGAGATTCAGGCTAAAGCCGGGAACGACGAAAGAGTCGGAGTAGGCACGCCCGAACATCGTGAGGATCTGGATCCCGAGGATGATGAAGCCCCAAAAGATGAAAAAGTGCATCCACCCGGCGGACCGCTCGGCTCCCGGATTCCTGCGCACGAATTTCCTCTGGCCAAAGGCGTAGACAAGCACGGCGCGAACGCGTTCGGGAATGCGATCGAAGCGGGACACGGCGGCAGCGCTCCGCAATAGCTGAAAGCGGCGCCAGAGCTGGTAGAAAAAAACGCCCAGGGCAGCCAAAATGCAAAGAGTGAAGAGAATCGCCGTCATCATAGAACCTCCATCATGCCCACCAAGTAATTAAGGAAAACCGAAAAATCCGGCCGCCTCGGCGATCTCGTCATTGAAAAAAAGATCGTCGTGCCGATGAAGAGTCCCAGGAAGCCGACGTAGCAGGCGTAATGGATCCAGCCCCAGGTCTCGCGAATCACGTTGCCCTGTCCGGCCGTGTCGCGCAGCACGAGCCACAACCGACGCTGCGGTTGGTCGAGCCGGTCGATGGGCTGGCCCAGGCTCACCATCCGGTACCAGCGCATCCCCTCGTAGATGAAGGCGGCGGTGAGCGGGATGAGCATCGCGTAGAGGAAAATTCTGAATGCGACGGGGACGTTCCAGAGAATTTCGCGGGTGACTTGCTGGTTCATGTGAGGCTCCGGTTGCGGGCGCGCAGCTCCGCCTCGCGGCCCGCGCGCCGCGTCGGGCAAGACGCGGCTAGGAATTAGGAATTCGGTCAGGCGCTACGAATGCTTGACCTTCTTCAGCGCCTCGACCATCTCCGGCACCGCCTTGAACAGGTCGGCGACCAGGCCGTAGTCGGCGACGTTGAAGATCGGCGCCTCCTCGTCCTTGTTGATCGCTACGATGGTCTTTGAGTCCTTCATCCCGGCCAGATGCTGGATCGCGCCGGAGATTCCGACCGCGACGTATAGCTCTGGCGCGACCACCTTGCCGGTCTGTCCGACCTGCAGATCGTTGGGCACGAAGCCGGCGTCGACCGCGGCGCGACTCGCGCCCATCGCGGCCCCCATCTCGTCGACCAGCGGCTCGAGCACGGTCTTGAAGTTCTCGCCCGATTTGAGGCCACGCCCGCCCGAGACCACGATTCGCGCCTCGGTAAGCTGCGGCCGGTCGCTCTTGGTCTCGTTGAAGCTGACGAACTGCATCTTGAGCCCGGCCGGATCGAGCTCGGGCTTGGCCTTTTCGACCGGAGCGGCGGAATCGCCCGGCTTGGCCGAATCGAACGCGGTCGCGCGCACGCTGACGACCTTGATCGGACTATCCATCTCGACCGTCGCGAGCGCGTTGCCGGCATACATCGGGCGCACCAGCGTGCCGTCGTCGCCGATCGAGACGATCTCGGAGGCCATCGGGGCGTTAAGGCGCGCCGCCACTCGTGGCATCAGGTCCTTGCCCATCGCGGTCGCGGTTGCGAGCACGTATTCGGCGCCGAGACTTTTTGCGAGCGCGGTCATCGCCTGCGCGTAAAGGTCGGCCAGGTAGTGCGCGAGCTTGGGGTCGTCGAGCGCGACGACCTTGCTCATCCCATACTTGGCCAGCTCGGCGGCCGGGCCGTCGAGGTTCTCACCGGCGATCACGGCGACGCATTTGCCGCCGCCGCGCTTCTTCGCCAGCTCGATTCCAGCGTTGACCGCAACCAGTGTCGTCTTCGGAAAGTGTCCCGCCTGATGTTCGGCAAAGACCAGTACGTCACCCATTTCGAATTCACTCCGGCGCGCCCGCCGATCCGGCGGACGCGGATATGATGCAGCCTGCCGCGCGCGTCGCGCGCGTCAGATCACCTTGGCCTCGCTGTGCAACACACTGACCAGCTCTTCGACGGAGCCGACCTTGCGTCCGGCCTGCCGCTTGGGCGGCGCGGCGAGCGTCTTTATCTTCAGCTTCGGGGCGAGGTCGACGCCGAGGCTGTCGACCGGGATTTCCTTCAGTTCCTTTTTGCGCGCCTTCATGATCCCCGGCAACGAGGCGTAACGCGGCTCGTTGAGGCGGAGATCGGTAGTGATAACGGCCGGGAGGTCGAAGGCGATGGTTTCCAAGCCGCCGTCAACCTCGCGCACCACGGTGCATTTGGTGCCCGCAATGTCGATCTTGGAAGCGAACGTCGCCTGCGGCCATCCGAGCATCTCGGCCAGCATCTGGCCGACCTGGTTGGAGTCGTCGTCGATCGCCTGCTTGCCGATGATCACGAGGTCGGGTTTTTCGTCGGCGACGATCTTCGCCATCACGCGCGCGATCGCCAGGCTGTCGAGCGGCTGGTCGGCGCGCACCAGGATCGCCCGGTCGGCGCCCATCGCGAGCCCCGTGCGTAACTGTTCCTGCCAGGTCTGCTGGCCGATCGACATCAGTGCGACGTCGCCGCCGCCCTGTTTCTCTTTGATCCGCAACGCCTCCTCGATCGCGATTTCGTCGAAGGGATTTATCACCCATTTCACGTTGTCGGTGGCGATGCCGGAACCGTCGGAGAGGATACGGATGGTCGTGGCGGGGTCCGGAACACGTTTTACGGAAACCAGGATTTTCACGGCAGTTTTACTCCGGATGTATTCAGCCGAACATTCCTAGATGTGGCTGACAGGTGCCGCCCAAGGTCCGGGTGGAATCCCTATGGGGCGGCAAAAGAAACTAACAATGGCCCACGGGGCAGGTCAAACAGGGTTGAGGTAGCGCTACTCGTTGTAGCCGAGGCGATGCGAGAGTTCACGGCCGGCCTCCACGATTAGCGGGGCGATCTCCGTGTTGATGCGCTCGATCCCGATGCGGTAGGCCGGTCCGGCAACGGCGAGCGATCCGACAACGCTGCGGGTGTAGTCGCGAATCGGCACCGCGACCGACGACACGTCCTCGAAAAACTCGCACGTCTCCATCGCGAAGCCGTCGCGCGTGACCGAGTCGAGCTGCTCGAAGAGCATCGCGCGGTCCACGATCGTGCGGTCGGTGAAGCGCGGGAGTTGCTCGGGCAGGTCGGCGCGCAACTGCTGCTCGAGGTCGAAGGCGAGATGGACTTTGCCGACCGCCGTGCAATGCAGCGGCAGCGGCTGGCCCAGCGGCGGCGTGATCCGCACTACGCGGTCGCCCGGCTCCGCCGATTCCAGCGGCACCACTCCCTCGCGCCGCATGATCGCGACGAAGGTGCTCTCGCGGCATCGATGGGCGACGTCGGAGAGGATCGGCCGTGCTTGCCGCACCAGTCCCATGTGGTCAATATAGCGGCGTCCCAAGTGCAGACACTTGATTCCGAGGCGGTAGTTCTCAGTCGCCCGGTTCTGTTCGATATAGCCGCGCGCTTCCAGGGTGGCGAGCAAACGAAAGACGTTGTTCTTGTGCAGCTTCAGGCGCTTGGAAAGTTCGGTGACGCCGAGTTCGTCGACTTCGCCAAAGAACTGTTCGAGCACGTCCAGAGCGTGGGCAACTGACTGGATGACGTAGTTGGTTTTGTTGCGCCTGACCATGGCGAACTCTCCTCGAACGGCGCCGTGACGGAGCAACGGATCGAGCCGATTTGGAAAAACGTTTTACTGTAGGCGTCAGGCTTCGTTTATGTCAACGCGATTATTCGCCTTTGCCTCCAATTCGCTATAAGCCACTGTTTTTGCTGATAAATCGTACCATCGTGGTATACTCCGCCAATCCGGGATAACTCCGCCATGCCGACCCATTTTCAACCCGAGTTTTTTCGCCGTCTCGACGACTCCGACGACGAGTTGTTCTATCTCACGCCGCGCTTCGTTGTGCATATCGATGACGCTGCGATCAGGACCGTCGGCGAGATTTACTTGAGCCGTCTTCCGCGCGGCAGCGCGATCCTTGATCTCATGAGCAGCTGGCGATCGCATCTGCCGTCCGAGTTGAAGCCAGCGCGCGTCGTCGGGCTCGGACTGAATCGGCCCGAGATGGAGGATAATCCCGCCCTCACCGAAATTGTGACGCACAATCTGAATCGCACGGCTCAACTGCCGTTTGACGACGCGTCGTTCGACGGCGCGGTGCTGACCGTTTCGGTCCAATATCTCATCCATCCGTTCGAGGTCTTCGCCGAGGTCGGGCGCGTGCTGAAATCCGGCGCACCATTCATCGTGACGTTTTCCAACCGGATGTTTCCGACCAAGGCGGTGGCGATTTGGGCGAACGCGAGCGAGCAGCAGCGGGTGGACCTGGTGGGCTACTACTTTACCCGCAGCGCGTCCTTCGAGAAGATAGAGATGATCGACCGCAGTTCCGGTGAGACCGATCCGCTGTGGGCCGTACTCGGCTACCGCAAGGAACTGGAGTGATTACAAATCGCGGCATGCGCCATCTCGCGCTGCGGGTGAACGATGTCGCTCGCTCGGCCGAGTTTTACGCGCGGGTGTTCGGGATGCGCCTGGTATGGCAACCCGATCCGGACAACGCCTACCTGAGCTCGGGATGCGACAATCTCGCGCTCCATCGCGGCGCGCCGGGGGATTCCAGCGCCGGCGCGCTCGACCATCTCGGTTTCATCGTCGCGAGCGTCGCCGAACTGGAAGCGGGATGGCGATGGGCCGAGACCGAGCGGTTGGATATAGTTCATCCATTACGCCACCATCGCGACGGTTCGGTGTCATTCTATATCCGCGACCCGGACGGGAACGTTATCCAGCTGCTGTTTGAACCGAATATCGGCCCTCTCGAAATCAGTTCGCCCAAGGCCTGAGCCCGCGGCGCGCCAAGGAGATCCGCCATGCTGAAGAACCGCGCCACGGCCGAGGGCACACTTGCCTATGCCCGCCGCCATGCAGATTTGCCGGGAAATTTCCGCCCGATGCTTGGTGGGTTGAGTGTTTCTTCGGTCGGGATCGGCACTTACCTGGGCGAGCCCGACGAGGAGACCGATCAGGCCTACGCGCAATCCATCCGGAGCGCGCTCTTGGGCGGAATCAACCTGATCGACACCGCCGTGAACTACCGCTTCCAGCGCGGCGAACGCACGATCGGCAAGGTGCTCGGCGAACTGGTGGCCGCTGGCGAACTGCGCCGCGAAGAGGTGGTGATAGCGACCAAGGGCGGTTACGTCACATTCGACGGCACGATGCCGCCCAATCCGCGGGCGTGGTTCGAGGAGAAGTTCGTCAGTAGCGGACTGGTCGGGCCGGGCGAACTGGTCGAGGGCTCGCATTGCATGACGCCGCGCTATCTCGGCGCGATGCTCGAGATGAGCCGCGCCAACCTGGGCCTGGACACGATCGACATCTATTACATTCACAACCCCGAGACCCAGCTGGCCAGTATCGGGCGGCCCGAGTTTCTCGAGCGGATGCGCCGCGCGTTCGAGTTCCTGGAGCAGCAGGTCGCCGGCGGCAAGATCGGAGTCTATGGCACCGCGACCTGGAGCGGCTTTCGCCTCGGCCCCGAGGAGCCGCAGTACCTCCAGATGGAAGAGCTGGTGAAGATCGCCTTCGAAATCGCAGGCCGCGACCATCACTTCCGCGCGATCCAGCTCCCGTTCAACCTGGCGATGCCCGAGGCGCTGACGGTCGCCAATCAGCAGCTTCCTGACCGGCGCGGCACGGCGCTCCGCGCCGCGGTCGGCTTCGGCATCGCAGTATGCGCCAGCGCCTCGCTGCTGCAGGGGCGGCTCACGCGCGGATTGCCACCGATCATGGCGCAGGCGTTCGAGGGTCTGACCACCGACGCGCAGCGGGCGCTGCAATTCGTGCGCTCGGCGCCCGGGATCAACGTGGCGCTGCTCGGGACGAAATCGGAGGAGCATGTGAGCGAGATCCTGCAGGCATTGCAGCATCCGCCGGCCTCGATTGAGGCCTTCTCTAAGCTGTTCACGCCCAACAAGAGCGCATAGTTCGCCCCGCCGAACCGCACGCAGTACGACCTTGGTGCGCCTGCGCGCCCCCTCGACGCTTGGCAGCAGGCTTGAGTGTCAATACAATAAGTATATACATCGATGCCGTTTGACCGGGACACGGCCAAGAACGTGGCCAATCTTGCCGAGCACGGAATCGATTTTCAGGACGCCGTGCGAATCTTCGAAGGACCGGTTTTGCAAGGGGTCGTGACCGCAACGACTATGGCGAAATTCGAATAATCGCGTTTGGCGCTGTTGAAGGGCACGAATTGGCAGTCGTCTATACTGCGCGCGGCGAAGTTCGCAGGATCATTTCGGTAAGGAGAGCGCATAGCAGTGAACGCAAAGCGTATCGTGAGACGTATCCCAAGCGCCCGTAATCGCGGCAAAACGAATTGGCCGCTGGTCGAGTCCATGGAGGATCGGGCGATCGAGGCAGCCGTCAAGTCCGAGCCGGACGCGGCGCTAATCCTCGACAAGCAATGGTTCAAAACGGCCAAGCTCGTGATGCCGGTGCGCAAGGTACCAATCTCGCTGCGGATAGACCGTGAGGTCGTGGAATGGTTCAAGGCCCAGGGGCGGCGCTACCAGTCGCGGATCAACGCGGTATTGCGAGCCTACGTGGAGGCTCGCCGGAAGGCGGGATGAGAGTGCAAAAGGAAAGAAGGACGAGAAAAATGATAGCGGCGGCAATAGTCGCCGTCGCGCTCCTATCGAGCCTTCGCATCGGGACAGGCGCTGCGGCCGCGGCTGCTCCAGCCGCGGCCGGGGTGTCTGCGCTGAACTCCGACCTGTACATCTACGATCCGACTGGCACGAGGCTTTTGGGGCGGGCGCACTACACCGTCACGCAGCACGACAGCGTGGTGACGATCGAGGGGCGCAACGATTTTATCGACGGCCAGCGCGATGTCGAGCACGAAACGCTCAAGACCGCCGAGGGCGAACTCCCCCGGTTGCTGACTTACGAACATGACTTTTTCGATGCGCACGGCGCTGCGCAGCGAACTGCCAGCGCCGACGCCGTCACCGGCAAAACCAGTTGCGCAAAATATGAGAACGGTAGGGGAACGATCGAGACCGCGGTGCTGCAATTTCCCCCGGACACTTACGCCGGCGCGGACGTGTTGGTGCCGGTAGCGGACCAGTTCCGCCGCGGCGCCACCGACCTCGACATCCATGTCTTCGATTGCGCGCTGGGCCCGCGCATCTTGACCCTGCACGCCGATCTCGCGCGGGCGCCATGGAGCTTTCGTCCGCACGACGGCGAATTGGCCAGGGCCGACGCGCATCCGGTGTTCGGATGGTTTAATCTACTCCTGAAGCCGTTCGTTCCGACTATCCGGATGTGGTTCGACCCTCTGCGGGACTACGCCTTCGTCGGCGGGATGCTGTCGCGTTACTACCGCGGCCCGGAGGTTTTGCTGGTGAGCATCAGGCCCGCGGTCAAACCGCAGCCGGCCTTCGAACGGCCCGAGCCGCCGGCGTTTACCGCGCCGCATGACTCCGCGACGCCCGCGCCGCCGTCATCCGCGGCCGCTGCGGCACCGCCGTTAAGCGCGGCCGCACCAGCGCCGGAGCATTAGCAATACCGCTCCGGCCGGAACTCCGGGAGCTCGCTAGCCGCCGCGCGGACGGGCCGCGCCAGCGTCGTGAGAATGAATTGAAAAGACCCTGGCGGCCTAGAAGTGACTCGCGCCTTCGCTGCCGTAGTGCCGAACGCGAGAGCGTTGCGGCTTTTCGTACTGAAAGGTCGTCTGGCATTGTGCGCAGACGCCTTGGGGTTTGGGGCTGCCGGAACGGCGCGTCAGTTTGACGTAGTGCACCACTCCATCACTGCAGAGATGGCCGGCGACGGGGAAGTCGTAAACAGTACGAATATCGGTTGCTTCCATTTCCTGTACTAGCGCTCCCTCATTCAGAATTTTCTCCTTCGACGCGATGGCCAGGCGGACGGCACGCGCGCGCCGGACCTTCCAAGATAGTGAAATCTTTATGTCGATCAATCTATTTGACAGCCCGCGATGAAAATTTCTTCGAAAATTTTTCCCTGCCGCGCCGCGCCGGACCTGGGCCGCTGGCCTCGCGTCCGCCCCTCGCCGAGCGCGGCGGCACGCCCGTCATGTGCTACGCTCGCGTGCAGAATGAAGCGCCGCCCGCTAAACAAGCTGCTCGTTGCCAATCGTGGCGAAATAGCGCTCAGGATAATTCGCAGCGCGCGCCTGCTCGGGCTCGCTACCGTCGCTGTCTATTCGGAAGCCGACGCCGACGCTGCGCACGTCGCCGCAGCCGACGAGGCACGTCTCGTCGGTCCGCCCGAGGCGAGCGAGAGCTATCTCAACATCTCCGCGATCATCGAGGCCGCGCGTGCCACCGGCGCCGACGCGATTCATCCCGGCTACGGCTTTCTCTCCGAGCGCCCCGAATTCGCCCGCGCCGTCGGCGAGGCCGGGATGGTTTTCGTCGGGCCGCCGGCGGACGTGATGGCGGCGTTGGGCGACAAGGTCGCGGCGCGGCGCCTGGCCGCAGGCGTGGGCGTTCCGGTGGTGCCGGGGCTCGAGACGGTCGACGATCGCACGGCCGAGCAGTTTGCCGCTCGCGTCGGGTTTCCACTGATGGTCAAAGCGGCGGCGGGCGGCGGCGGCCGCGGGATGCGCCTGGTCGAGGCGCAAGCGGGCCTGGCCGAGGCGCTCGCCGCAGCGTCGCGCGAGGCCAAGGCCGCCTTCGGCGACGGCCGCGTGTTCCTCGAGAAATACCTGGCATATCCGCGGCACATCGAAGTGCAGGTTCTCGCCGATCAGCACGGCGGCGTCGTTGCGCTCGGCGAGCGCGACTGTTCGATTCAGCGGCGCCATCAGAAAATCATCGAAGAGTCGCCCGCCCCCGGACTCGACGACGGCCTGCGCGGTCGGATGGTCGAGGCGGCGCTGAAGGTTGCGCGCGTGGCCGGCTATCGCAACGCGGGCACGATGGAGTTCCTGGTCGACGGTGGTGAGTTCTATTTCCTGGAGGCCAACACACGCCTGCAGGTCGAGCATCCGGTGACCGAGATGCGCTTTGGATGCGATCTGGTCGCCGAGCAGCTTAGGGTCGCGATGGGCGAGCGCGTGAGCGAGCCGGCCGCGCCGCGCGGCGTGGCGATCCAATGCCGCATCTATGCCGAGGACGCCGAGCATAATTTCCGCCCGGCCATCGGCGAGGCGCTTTACCTGAATCTGCCTGCGGGACCTGGTGTGCGTATCGACACGCATCTTATGACCGGCGCTCGGGTCACCGCGTTTTATGACGGCTTGCTGGGAAAACTGATCTGCTGGGGCGCCGACCGCGAGCAGGCGCGCGGCCGGATGGTGGCCGCCCTGGGCGAATTCTCGCTGCTCGGCGTCACCAACACGGCGGCCTTCCTGCGCGACGTCATCGCGAGCGAGGCGTTTCGCGACGCGCGGCTCTCAACGCGATTTTTGGAGGAGTTCTTTCCGCGATGGAGTCCGGGGGACGAGGCGCTTGAGGGCCTGCTGCTCGCGGCCGTGATGGTTGCGGGAGGGGCGCTCGGCGCGGCGCGGTCGGCGTCGTTGGGCTCGTCATCCTTGAGCTCATCTCGGTCGGGCTCGTCTTGGTCGCGCGGCGCGCTCAGCGACGGCGCGCGTGCGGGGCGTGGCGGGCGCTCGCCGTGGGCGGAACTCGCGGGCTTCGAGCCGTGGGGGCGAGGCGAACGATGAGATGAAACTCAAGCGCCAGGGCGACGCGCGCGAGTTCGAGGTCGAACTGCTCGCGCAAAGTGCGCAAAACGATACGGGTGCGGGCGCTCCGCGTGGGATTCGCATCACTATAGACGGGCGTGAGGTCGCGGCGGCGGTCGCGCCGATGTCCGACGGCAGCGCGATAGTGGAGGTGGGCGGGCGGCGCGTTCGCGTAACAGGCGCTAGGCTGCGATCTTCGATCGTGGTGGCCGCGGGCCCACTCGCGGCCGAGTTCGTCATAGTCGAGGGGCGCACGGCGCGTCGCGCGGGCGGACTCGCCGCACCGGAAGTCGACGCGCCGATGCCGGGCAAGGTGCTCAAGGTGCTAGTCGCCGAGGGCCAGCCGGTCGAGCACGGCGATCCGCTGATCGTGCTCGAAGCGATGAAGATGGA
The DNA here is from genome assembly GCA_963810495.1 of uncultured delta proteobacterium. Taxonomy (GTDB): domain Bacteria; phylum Desulfobacterota; class Binatia; order Binatales; family Binataceae; genus JAKAVN01. The sequence continues at coordinate 410,449 of CAWENP010000006.1, read as the reverse complement.
GACGACGCTTTACGCCGAGAGCCCGGCGATCGTGGCGAAGATTTGCGTCGTGGCCGGGCAGATGGTCGATCACGGCGCGCGGTTGATCGAACTCAGGCCGGCGGCGACACCGGCCAGACCGCCCGAATCTCCGCCTCAAGACGACTGAGCCATTGATCGAAGCCGGCGTCGCGATCGACCACGATTTCGAGCTTGCCGGCGCCGAGCTTGCGCACGCGGCCGGGATGCTCGGCGCGGAGCGGAATGACCAGCGCCTCGCGCGAGATTCCGAGCGCGTCGGTAATCGCAAAGATACGCTCGATTTCCGCCAGTCCGATCGCCTTGAGCAAAGTGCGTCCTCCGCCCCCACCAAGTCCCTCTTTACATACGGCGGGGCTCGCCTAAGCTCAACTCCAAAGGGGCGCGTGGCCCCGCGGAGGACGCTGTGTTCGGCACGATCAAAAAAGTGATCAAGGACAAAGGCTTCGGCTTTATCACCCCCGACGACGGCACCGATGAAGTCTTCTTCCATCGCTCGCGGCTTTCGCCCAAGGTCTACTTCGAGGACCTGCGCGAGGGCGACCAGGTGCAGTTCGACGTGCGCCCCGGCGACAAGGGGCCGCAGGCGTTCAACCTGCGCCTGCGCTAGCGGCTCGTGAAGATATGCGGTGGTGATATAATTCTCCTGTGTCCGCGAAAGAGCATCATCATCATGGCCACAAGAGCCTCAAGGTGGGTGTGCTGACCGCGAGCGATTCGCGCAGCGCGGAAACCGACGAGAGCGGCCGTCTTATCCGCGACCTCCTGACCGCCGCGGGCCATCGCGTGGAGTACTCCGAGGTCCTGCCCGACGATCCCGCGCGCATCCGCAAGGCCCTGCTCGACAACCTGCAAAACCTCGACGCGATCATCGTCAATGGCGGCACCGGAATCGCGGCGCGCGACTCGACTATCGAGGCGGTCCGCGTGCTGCTCGACAAAGAACTCGAAGGCTTCGGCGAATTGTTCCGCTATCTTTCCTATCAGCAGATCGGATCGGCAGCCTTTTTGAGCCGGGCGCTGGCGGGAATCGCGGCCGGCAAGATCGTGGTCTCGCTGCCAGGTTCGCCCGACGCCTGCCGGCTCGCGATGGAGAAACTGCTCATCCCGGAGCTTGGCCACATGGCGCACCTGCTGAAACTCTGACGATGCTCACCAATCGCAAGATGAATCGCCAATGAATCGGATCACGATAAAGCTGTTCGCGACGCTGCGTGAGCGCGCCGGCGCCTCCGAGCTAAGCCGCGAATTCCCCGACGGTGCGACCGTCGCGCAGATGTGGCAGCGCCTGGCCGAAGAGTTCCCCGGACTCAAGGGCCATCGCGACTCCGTCGGTTTCGCCGTCAACCAGGAATACGTGCACGACGACTATCGTCCGCGCCCCGGCGACGAGGTCGCGTTCATCCCGCCCGTGAGCGGCGGTGTTGGGCCGTCGCGCGATCCGAAATGGATGGGCCCGATCGCGATCGGCCGCGCACCGATCGACGTCGCGGCGTTGGAGCGCGCGGTCGCCGACCCGCGTGCCGGCGCGATCGTCACCTTTGCGGGGACCACGCGCGCCGACAACGCCGGCCGCAAGGTGATTCGCCTCGAGTACGAGGCTTACGAGCCGATGGCGCTCAGCGAGATGCGCCGGCTCGCGCGCGAGGCGGGCGAGCGATGGCAAATCGTGCGTATCGCGATAAGCCATCGCGTCGGCCTGGTCGATATCGGCGAGACCTCGGTCGCGATCGCGGTCTCGGCGGCGCATCGCGCGGAGGCGTTCGAGGCCTGCCGCTTCGCGATCGACCGCCTTAAGGAAGTCGTGCCGATCTGGAAGAAGGAATATTTCGAGGGCGGCGAAGTGTGGATCGGCTGCCAGACCTCGCATCCGCCAGCCTCCGGTCACGCGCATTGATGGTGGGAGTACGAGCCGGCAATTCGGTAGGTAGTTCGGAAATGATGTACATTGATTTGCAAGCGCGATGCTCGCCGGACGGGCAGGTTGACCGATCGGCCAGCATCCGTTAATCAGGAGCCCTGATGCCTCTGGGTGAACATCACGTCGAAAAAATAATTCTCGCCGAGCCGCGCGGCTTTTGCGCCGGCGTCGACCGTGCGGTCGAGGCCGTGCGCAGCGCGCTGCGCACCTACGGCCGGCCGCTCTACGTGCGCCATCAGATCGTGCACAACCGCTTCGTGCTCGAAGCTCTGGTCGAGGAGGGCGCGATTTTCGTCGAAGACCTCGCCGAAGTGCCGGAGGGCCAGCGCGTGATCTTCAGCGCGCATGGCGTCGCGCCCAGCGAATGGGAGCGCGCGCACGGCCGCGGGCTTCGCGTGATCGACGCCACCTGCCCGCTAGTCACCAAGGTGCATCTCGAGGTCGAGCGCTACGCGCGCGAGGACCGCAGCGTGATCCTGGTCGGCCACGCCGGCCACGAGGAGGTCAAGGGCACGCTGGGCGTCGCGCCCGGCCGCGTACTGCTGGTCGGCAGCGTGCAGGAGGCCGAGGTGGCCGAGGTTCCCGACCCGGAGCGGGTGGCGGCCGTTACGCAGACCACGCTCAGCGTGGACGACACACGCGAGATCATGGAGACGCTCAAGCGGCGTTTCCCGGCGATGGTCGCGCCCAAGACCGACGATATCTGCTACGCGACCCAGAACCGCCAGAACGCGGTCAAGGAACTGGTCGGGCAGAGCGATGCGATTTTAGTGGTCGGCTCCAAGCAGAGCTCCAACGCCAACCGCCTGGTTGAAGTCGCGCGCATGCGCGGCGCGCGCGCTTTCCTGGTCGATTCGCTGGCCGACGTGCGCCCCGACATGCTGGACGGCGTGCGCGCGCTCGGCGTCACGGCCAGCGCGTCGTCGCCCGAATGGCTGGTCGAGCAGATAATCGGCGCCTTTGCGAACAACGGAGCCTCGGTGGAGTTGCTGAGCGTGGCCAAAGAGCGAGTGCATTTCCCGCTCCCGATGCCGGCCGATTAGCGCGGTTGCCGAGACGGCGGCCGGATGAGGCGGGGCGGGGGCTATATCGCGATTGAAGGGCCGATTGGCGTCGGCAAGACCAGCCTCGCGCAGGCGCTGGGGCTGAGAATCGGCGCGCGCATCGTGCTGGAAGATACCGACAGCAATCCGTTCATCGCGCGCTTCTACCAGGACCCGGAAAAGTACGCCTTCCCGGTCCAGCTCTACTTTCTGCTGACCCGCTACAACCAGCAGCGCCAGCTTGCCCAGCAGGACCTCTTCGCCCAGGCCACAGTCTCCGACTACCTGCTCGCCAAGGATCGCATCTTCGCCCGGCTCAACCTCGACCCCGACGAACTGGTGCTCTACGAGGGCGTCTACCGCCTGCTCGACGGACAGCTCGCCCGGCCCGACCTGGTGGTTTACATCCGCGCCCGCGTCGAGGTCCTGGCCGAGCGGCTGCGCAAGCGCAACCGCACCTTCGAGCGTCATATCAGCCTGGAGTACCTCGAGCGCGTCTCGGCCGCGTACCGCGACTTCTTTTTCTACTACGACGAGACGCCGCTGCTGGTGGTCGATAGCTCCGAGATCGATTTCGTCGATGACCCGGGCGACCTCGAAGACCTGCTGCGCGAAATCGACCGCACCGTCACCGGCTCGCACTACTACGTTCCGCGCAAGGGCTAGGCGGCCGGGCGCAACAATTGTTCCGCACGGAACAATTATGCGCGTGTGCAAATTATCCCTCGTAAGCCTTGAACGCCTCCTCGATCTGAGACGCCAGCTTGAAGTCCTTCTCGGTCACGCCGCCCTGGTCGTGCGTGGAGCAGGAGAATGTGATGCGGGTGTAATTGATCTTCACGTCGGGATGATGGTCGGCCGCCTCGGCCATCTCGGCCACCTGGTTGAGGAACCGGATTCCATCCATGAATGTCTTGAAGCGGTAGAGCTTGCTGATCGCGTTGTCTTTGAATTCCCATCCGGGGAGCGCGCTCAGCCGCCGCTCTATTTCGGACTTCTCAAGCTTGGCCATCGGGGCATCCTCCGTGCGTCTAATATTGCGGGCTACTCGCTTTGCGCGTCGGCCTGACTCATATTAGTGCCCATATTAGACAACAGCGGGCGCGGCCGCGCCAAACGCTCGTCTGCCGCGGGGAGGTGCGATGAACCAGCGCGATTCGATCAAGATGACACCCGAGCAGGCGCTCGCCTATCTCACCGCGCATCATAGCTGCGCGCTTGCGACCAACGGCCATGACGGTTATCCGCACGTCGTGGCCATGTGGTATACCGTCAAGGACGGCGCGATCATGATGACCAGTTACGCCCGCGCGCAGAAAATCGTCAATCTAAGGCGCGACCCGCGCGCCACCGTGCTGGTCGAAAGCGGCGCCACTTACAAGGAACTCAGCGGAGTGATGGTCCGCGGGCGGGTCGAGCTAATCGAGGGCCCGGCAGCTCTGCCCGAGGTGTTGAGGCTGACCGGCGCGGACCCGAACAATCCGGCGGCGGTGCGCCGCGTGCAAAAGCGGGTCGTGATGCGTTTTCATCCGGAGCGCTGGGCGAGTTGGGATCATTCCAAAATCGTGGGTGATTACTGAATAGTGCGCGGCGCCGTACCACGACACCAAGGTAACCGAGGACTCGAGCTATGGCGAACAAGTACGTGACCGATGAGGTGCGCAAGCAGATCGGGATGCAGAGCGAGGCGCGGGTGGTCGAGGTGGAGCGCGGCGCGATCCGCCGCTTCGCCGAGGCGATCGGCGATCCCAATCCGCTCTTCAACAACGAGGCCGCCGCGCGCAAAACCCGCTTTGGCGGAATGATCGCGCCGCCGACCTTCTGCCGCTCGCTCGGCGCCGCGATTCCGGAAATCAAGATCGGCATGGGCGAATTTCGCGGCCTCGACGGCGGCTCGGAGTGGGAGTATTTCGAGCCGATCCGCCCCGGCGACCGAATCAGCGTGGTCTCCAAGATCGCGGACATCCGCGAGAACGCGGGCCGGCTCGGCGCGATGGTCTTCATCACGGTCGAGACAAGCTATACCAACCACTACAATCAGCTCTGCGCATTGCAGCGCTCGACTGTGATTCGGTACTGAGCCGCGCGCGGGACCCTGGTGAGGGAGGAATCGAAGATGGCCAAGCAGACCTACTGGGAAGATCTCGAAGCTGGATCGGAAGTGCCGGCGCTGGAAAAAAATCCCACCACCCAGCAACTTGTCAAGTACGCGGGCGCGTCGGGCGACTTCTACCAGATTCACTACGACAAGGACTTCGCGCTCGGCAACAATCTGCCCGGCGTGATCCTGCATGGCGCGCTCAAAAACGGCTTCCTGGGCCAGATGATGACCGACTTCGCCGGCCACGAGGGATGGCTGCGCAAGCTCGCGGTGCAGTATCGCGGGATGGATCAGCCGGGCTCCAGAGTCGTATGCAAGGGCAAGGTCGTGAAGAAGTATGCGCAAGGGCCCGACCACCTGGTCGATTGCGAAATCTGGCTGGAAAACGCCAAGGGCGAGAAAACCACGATCGGCAGCGCCACCGTGATCTTGCCCTCGCGCGAAGGAGCGCAGGCTTAGGCACGATTCGAAAGATGGCTCGCGCAGGCTGAGAGGAAGGCGGAGGAGACGTCCACGATGCCGCTCGGGCGTCAATTTCCCGCGCGCACGATCGAGGCCGAAGACGTTAGGCTCCGCCGCGTCGATCCGCACTACACCAAGAGCCTCATCCGGCTACTTGCGGCGCACGCGCTGGCCGAGAAACTGACCGCGCTCGGCTATCAGCGCGCGCTGGGGACGGTGACCAATGAATCGCTCCGCCCAACGATCGAAAAAAATCTCGCCGAGGAACGCCGCCACGCAACGCTCGTCTATCGCGCGCTGCGCGAGATCGGCGTCACGCAGGAGGAAGCCGACCGCGCGATGATCCCGGCGCTCAAGGCGCCGTCGTTCGAGGCGCCGCTGCGCTTTGCCAAAAGCGCGGCCGGCGAGCTGGACCTGCTGATGGCTTCGCTCAGCCTCGACATGACCGGGCTCCTGATGATCGGCGTCAACTACAAGGATTCCAGTTATGCGCCGCACGCGCGCGCCGCTGAGCGCATCCTCGACGACGAGGCCGAGCACGAGATGTTCGCCGTGGGCGAACTCGCAAGCGCGGTCGATCGTTTCGGCCCTGAGGCGGTCGCGGCGGCACTTAAGCAATGGCTGCCGGCGGCGGCCAACTTTTTCGGCCCGCCCGGCAGCGGCTTCGGCTACGATTGCATGCGTTTCGGGCTGAAGGCGCGCGACAACGGCGAACTGACGGAGCTGTATCTCTCGATGCTCGAGCGGCGGCTCGGGAACGTGGGGCTCGCGATACCGCAGCTGACGCCGCGCTACCCGCATGCGCTGGCCTAACATCCGCGGTGTTCTTTCGCGCTACCATTGAGCAATGGATGTCCGCGGCTCGGGGCCCATCCGGATCGGCGTATCCGCGTGTCTGCTGGGACAGGAGGTGCGCTTCGACGGCGGCCATAAACGCAACGATTTCCTGACCGGCACGCTCGGCGATTTTGTCGAATTCGTCGCGGTCTGTCCCGAGGTCGATATCGGCCTCGGCATCCCGCGCGAGAGTCTGAGGCTTGTCCGCGATGACAGCGGCGCGGTGCGGATGATCGCCAATAAAAGCGGCGCCGACGTGACCGACGCGATGAGTGCGTATGCCGAGCGCCGCGCGGCGGCACTGGAGCGCGACGATCTGTCGGGCTACGTGCTGAAGAAGGATTCGCCGAGCTGCGGGATGGAACGCGTGCGCATCTGTGGGCGCGCGGGGATGCCGGTACGCGACAACCGTGCCGCTGGTGGTGCCGCTGACGCTGATTCGCCACTGGGTGCGGCGCTTCGATATCGCCTATCTCAAGGGCCAGACCTATCTCGAACCGCATCCGCGCGAGCTGATGCTGCGCAACCACGTGTGAGGGCCGCGGGCCAGCGGTTGTCAGGCGCTCGCTGCGGTTCGGGCTTCGACTTTCCGGGCGAAGTTCATCACCCGCGAAATCCTCTCCCGTCTGTATTCGCCGCAGGTTACCGGCGAGTACTTGGGAGGATTATCGGCGCTGCTGCAGTTGGGCAAACATTCCACCACCGCATCGTAGTTGGGGTAGAAGAAAAACGGAATTGACATCCGGCGGCTGCCCAGCGCGCGATTGCGGGGCGGGTTGAGCACGCGATGCATGGTCGAGATCCATCGATCATTCGTCCATCGCATCATCATGTCGCCGATGTTCATCACGAAGGAATCCGGTATCGCCGGGACCTCGACCCACACGCCGGCGCGGTTTCGGACCTCGAGGCCGCCGGGCCGATGCTCATCCTCCGTGCGCAGCATGGTGAACATACCCAGATCGCTGTGCGCACCTGTACGTAGTTGGTCGCGCAGCGGTTCCTCGGGCTGATCCGGGTAGTGATGAATGAGTAATGCGGAGGTATGTTTGTCGATTTTGCCGTCGAAGTAATTTTCCGGAAGGTCGAGCGCGGCGGCGAAGATTCGTGCCACTATCGCCGCGAGCCGCTCCATCCTCCGATAGTGGTCGACGCATACCGCCTTCAGGCGGACCGGGTTCTCGGGCCACAGGTTTTCAGAGAAATGATGCTTTGCGGCGTCAGTGCGGTAGTATTCTTCGTCTCGGATATCGATCGGCCCCATGCTGAAGGATTCCCTGAGATCCCCCGGCGTTTGGATGAGCAGGCTGTAGGAGAAGGCTTCGGCCGCTACCGGAATATATCCTCGCCGCGCGGCAACCGGGGTTTCCTCCTTTGAAGAAGCCTCTTTTTTGCGGAGCTTGAGCTTCTCATCCACCGGCAAGTCGAAGAAGGCCCTTCCTATATCGAAGACCTCGTTGCACAAGCGCGAGTCGACACCGTGCCCGGTCATCACCCAGAAGCCGATATCCTCGCAGGCTTGGTTGACCGCTGCGGCGATTTTGCGCTTGGCGACGGCGTCGCCGGACAAGAACGGAGCAATATTGACAACCGGCACTGTCAGCAAAGCCACGAGCTCAACCTCCCGCGCGAGTTCCGTCTTAGCTAGCAGTCCACTTGTACCATGGTCGCCGTAAAAATTGCCATTTTCGCGACGACGCATTTTCGATGGAGATTCGGAGAGCCGCACGCCCTCTCCGCGCCGCTTGTCAGCGGCAATGGCGGCGTAGTACACGGAGCCTTGGCGGACTATCTCAAGTCGCGTCGCAATCCGCGCCGCGCATCGAAACGCCGCGCCCAAGGAGTAGCGAACAATGAAAGTCGGACTTTTCGCGGTCGTGTCGGGACGGGTGGGCGGGATGGCGGTGATGAAGGCGTTCGCCGAGAGTGCCGAGCGGGTCGGCTTTTCTACCCTGTGGGCGCCTGAGCACGTGGTGCTGCTCGATTCCTACGCCTCGCGCTATCCCTACCGCGACGACGGCACCTTACCCGCCCCGACCGACGCGCCGATCGCCGATCCGTTTCTGACCTTGTGCACGATGGCCTCGGTGACGCAGAAAATTCGCCTCGCCACCGGCGTCTGCCTGGTGCCCGAGCACAATCCGCTGGTGCTGGCCAAGGTGGTCGCGACGCTTGACGCGCTGAGCGAGGGCCGCGTCGTCCTGGGCGTCGGCGTGGGCTGGCTGGAGGAGGAGTTTCGCGCGCTCGGAATCCCCTGGGAGCGGCGCGCGCATCGCACCCGCGAGTATATCGAAGCGATGCGCCGATTGTGGGGCGACTCGCTAAGCTCCTATAGGGGCGAGTTCGTGAATTTCGAAAACGTCCGCAGCTTTCCCAAGCCGGTGCGCGGGGCCAATCTGCCGGTCTTCTTCGGCGGCGAGAGCGGCCCGGCGTTGCGCCGCGTCGCCGAGTACGGCAATGGATGGTGCGGCTTCAATCTCGATCCCGGCGAGGCGGCGGAAAAAATTCGCCATATTGAGTCGCTGCTCAAGTCCAACGGCCGCAAGCGCTCCGAGGTCGAGCTGGCGGTCTCGCCTTACACCAAGCCGATCACGCCCGACGATCTTGCGCGCTACCGCGACGCCGGCGTCGACGAGGTCGTGATTGTCAAGATGCGCGCGCCGCGCACGCCCGAAGAAGCCGCGAAGGGTATCGAGGAAGCGGCTCGCAAGTGGATCGACGCAGCCGCGAAGCTCTAAAATCGCCCAAATCCTTCCGCCGTGGCAAATCGCTCGCGGTATCGTGCACGGCGGTCGCAGGTGTTGATTGTGCACGGCTAATCTTTAAGGCTGAAGGGTCACCTGCGTGAGGTGGCTAATTCAGGAACAAAGGGTGGAGCGGCAGATGGCGTTTGTGAGGCTTAACAAGGGTGGGCAGTCAGTTTGGATAAACAGCGACCGTATCGCGTACTTCGAGGGGGTTGAGTCGCTGGCGCAGGACGGATCAAAGCGGGCGGAAACCAAGGTCTGCTTCGAAAGCGACTTTAGTATCGTGGTCGACGAGCCGATCGAGCAGCTCAGACACAGATTTCAGTAACGCATCGCGCGCGTGGACTGCCTCGCCGGCGCGATGTTCAATCCCGATCCAGAATTCTGGGACCGCGGACCGTGAACCTACGCGCGGTCGGCCTTGTCGATTCGCGGGAAGAGCGCGACCGGCGCCTTGACGCGATCGCCGAGCTTGAGCCCAGCGCCGAACGGCGCATACGCCGCCGCCTCGTCGACGCCGAGCAGGTCGAGAAGTCTCGCCGCCTGCCGCGGCATGAAAGGCTCCAGCGTAGCTGCGATCACGCGCAGCCCCTCGAGCAGGTTGGCGAGTATCTGTGCGACGCGCGGCAGCTTGTCCGGGTCCTTGGCGAGCGTGAACGGCGCGGTCGCGACGATATACTTGTTGGCCGCATCCAGCACCTGCCATACCGCGTCGAGTCCGCGATTGAATGCGAGTTCGTCCTCCATCGCGCCCGCGCGCGCGGGGGCCGCGCGAAACGCCTCGCTGAGCTTGCGATCGATTTCCTCGCCGCCCGCGCCCGGCGTCGCGGCTATCTCGCCCTGGAAATATCGCGCCGCCATCGCGAGCACACGGCTGCTCAGGTTGCCGAGATCGTTGGCCAGCTCCGCGTTGTAGCGCTCGATGAGCCGCTCCTCGGAGAAATCGCCGTCCAGGCCGTAAACCACCTCGCGCATCAGGAAGTAGCGCAACACGTCGGCGCCGAAAGCCTGCTCGTAAGAGACCGGGTCGCGCACATTGCCCGAGCTCTTGGACATCCGCGCGCCGCCGAAATTGAGCCATCCGTGAACGTTGAGATGCTTGAACAGCGGCAGGCCCGCGGCGAGCAGGATCGGCGGCCAATATACTGCGTGGGTCTTCAGAATATCCTTGCCGATGAAATGCTCGGTGTTGGGCCACACCTTTTCGACGAAGCCGGGATCGTTGGTCGCGGGATGACTGACATATGCCCAGAACGCGTCGTACCAGACGTAGGTGACGTAGTTGGAATCGAAGGGCAGTTCGATTCCCCAATCCAGCCGGGCCTTGGGCCGCGAGATGCAAAGATCGCTCAGCGGCTCGGACAGCATGTTGAGTGCCTCGTTGCGGTAGCGCTCGGGCCGGATGAAATCGGGATTGCGCTGGATGTGTTCGAGCACCTGCTCGCGGTACTTCTCGATCCGCAGGAAGTAGTTGCCCTCGCTGATCAGCTCAACCGGGCGGTTGTGCGTGGGACAGACGTTGCCGGGCAGCAGTTCTTTTTCGGTGTAGAAGCGCTCGCAATCGACGCAGTACAGCCCCTCGTAATCGCGAAAGTAGATATCGCCGCGCGCGTGCGTGCGCCGCAGCATCTCCTGCACCCACTTCTGATGGACCTCGTCGGTGGTGCGCACCCAGTAGTCGTAGCTGACGCCGAGCCCGCGGAAGGCCTCGTCGAACAGCGCGCTCATCTTGTCGGTGTAGGCCTGCGGCTTTAGCCCCTGGGCGAGCGCGGCGCGCCGGATCTTGTCGCCGTGTTCGTCGGTGCCGCTCAAAAAGCTCACGTTTTCGCGGCCCAGCTTGCGCCGCTGGTAGCGCGCAAAGACGTCGGCGGCGAGCGCTTCGTAGGCGCTGCCGACGTGCGGCGTGCCGTTACAATAGAAAATCGCGGTCGTGATATGGATGCGCTCGGCCATCGGAGATTCGAACTTTTCCTGCGCCACTCCGCGCGCGTCATGCTGCACGCGCGCGAGCAAGGCCTTCCGATGCTACTTGGCGGGGACGGGGCGGCTCAAGCCTGCGGGCGCGCGTCCACCAGATCCTGCAGCGCGGCTTCGACCACGCCGCCGTCCTCGTCGCGCTGGATCAGCACGGTCTGCTTGAGGATGTTCTGGCGCAGCACCTTGCCGTCACCCTTGACCGATTGCACGCGTTTGCCGACGTTGGGCAGGCCGCGCCGCAGTTCGAGGTAAGTCGAATATTCGTAGCGCAGGCAGCACTTCAGCCGTCCGCACATCCCGGCCAGCCGCGACGGATTGAGCGCCAGGCCCTGCTCGCGCGCCATCTTGACCGTGATCGCCTCGAAGTCGCGCAGCCAAGACGAGCAGCACAGCTCGCGCCCGCACGGCCCCACCGCGCCGGTCACCTTGGTCTCGTCGCGCGCGCCGATCTGCTTCATCTCGACCCGCACGCGCAGCGAGTTGGCGAGGTCGCGCACCAGGTCGCGAAAATCGATCCGGTTCTCGGCGGTGAAGTAGAACACGGCCTTGCGCCCGTCGAGCATGTAATCGACGTTGATGAGTTTCATCGTGAGGTTGCGCTCGCGGATGCGATGCAGGCAAAGCCGCCGCGCGGCCGCCTCGCGGTCGATATTTTCGCTCTCGCTGTCGACGTCGCCCGCCTCGGCCAGCCGCAGCACCGGGCGGAGCGCGCGCAGGTCGAGCGTGCGCGACGGCTCGTGCGGTTCGACTTCGATTTTTCCGATGCGCACGCCAGCCTCGCCCTCGACCACCACGCGGTCGCCGCGCCTGAGCGCGAGTCCGCCGGCGAGGAAGTTGTAGAGATGGCCGACCGCAAGAAAGCTGACCGCGACAATCCGCGGCAGTTCCGGAGCGCCTTCGAACGGGTCGATCTGGTCAGGCACTATTGGCTCCCCAGTGCGTCACGCACCGTCATCCACCAGTGCTCGGCCTGCATCCGCGGATTAGCCATCTCGTCGATCGCGGTGCGCGCCTCAACCGCGCCCTTGAGGCTCACAAGCAGCGCGTCGAGTGCGAAACTTTCGGCCATCTTCGTCATCGTCTCGGCGACTTCGGGCGCGGCCGCCGCCGGCGGCGTCCGCATCAGCTTGAGACACAGTATTTCCTCAAGCACCCGCGCGATCAACTCGAAGTTCTCGGCCGCCTGCTCGCGGCTGGCGAAGAATTCCTGCGCCAGCGCCTGGGCCTGGGCGAAGTCCAGGCGCCGCGCGCCGCCAAGCGCGTTCAAAAGGTCGCGTATCGGCGGTTCGGCGCCGCCCGCCAGCTTTAGCGCACGGCCGGCGCTGCCGCGCGCAAGCCGCGCGAGCGCCGCGGCGCGTTCGGCGTCGACCCCGGCGCGCGCGATGACGATCGCCTCGATATCGCCCACCTCCAGCGGCGCGAAGCGCACCAGCCGCAGGCGCGAGCGCACCGTGTCGAGCAGCGCGCGCTCGCTTTCCGCGACCATGAAGATGATCGTATGGCCGGGCGGTTCCTCGAGCGTCTTGAGCAGCGCGTTTTGGGCCGGGATGCCGAGCGTCTCGGCGTCGTCGATAATCGCGACGCGCCGCGCGCCGCGGCTCGGCCGCGTGCCCAGCCGCGCAATAAGCTCGCGCACCTGCTCGATCAGCACTTCGCTGCGGCCTTCGGCGCGCGCGATGGCGATGAAGTCGGGATGCACGCCCGCGGCGATCTGCACGCACGACGCGCAACACTCGCATCGCGCGGCCGCCGCAGCGCCCGCGCGTTCGGCGCCGCGTCCGCGCCGCGCCGATTTTCCGGCCTCGCGCACCGGGCAATTCTCTACCCGGCAGCAGAAGCCGAACCCCGGCGTGCGCTCGCACAAGAGCGCGTGGGCAAAACCACGCGCGACGAGCGCCTTGCCCACTCCGCGCGGACCCGCGAGCAAATAGGCGTGTGAGGGACGAGAGAGAAGTTCCGCGTTGAGCCGCTCGATCGTCTCGCGGTTGCCGCGCACCCCGTCAAGCGGCATCAGTGGCCCACCAGCCGTTCGACCGCGATCAGGATGTCGGTGCTGACAGTCGCTAGCTCGCGCGTCGAGTCGATTACCGTAACGCGGGCGGGCTCCGCGCGCGCGACAGTCAGGAAGCCTTCGCGGACCCGGCGATGGAAATCCACCTGCTCGCCTTCGAAACGGTCATAGCCGCGCACGTCGCCGCGCGCTCGGGCGCGCGTGCGCACCAGCCCGATCTCGACCGGGCAGTCGAGCACGATCGTGAGTGCGGGCCGGACGCCGTCGCTGGCGAGCCGGTTGAGCTGGTCGACCAGCTTGAGGTCGAAGCCGCGGCCGTGGCCCTGGTAAGCGGTGGTCGAGTCGGAGTAGCGGTCGGAGATAACGATCTCGCCAGCTTCGAGAGCCGGGCGCAGCTTTTCGCGCACGTGCTGCGCACGGTCGGCCAGTACCAGCAGCAGTTCGGAGGCGACTCCCAGCGAGACCGCCGGGTCGAGAAAGATCGCGCGGATCGCCTCGCCCGCGCGCGTGCCGCCGGGCTCGTGGGTGAGCGTCACGCGCCGCCCGCGCCGGCGCAGCTCATCGGCCAGAATCGCCGCCTGGGTGGTCTTGCCCGAGCCCTCGACGCCCTCCAGCGTGATGAAGATGCCGGCCGCCATCAGCGGGATAGATACCAGCTTGTGAGCTGCGGTTGAAAGAGCGTGTAGAAGCCGGCCGCCGCCGATAGGAATGGTCCGAACGGAACTGCGGTCGCGAGCAGCGCGTGCTCCTCGTTTTCCGCCGCCGCGCTGTCGGGCGCTTGCGGATCGATTGAAATCGTCGCCGCCGCATCGGTTTGCGAGACCGCTGCTGCCGCACCGGCTTGCGCTCCTGCGACGCTGGGCGTGCCAGGCGCCGGAGCAGGGGAAGCCTCACGCGCGCTCGCCGGTAGTTCGGGCGCCTGGCGCGGAGTTCCGAAGAGTCCGACTGCGAGCCCGCCGAACGATCCGAGCAGCGCGCCGAAAAACAGCGTGAACAGCACGCCCTGCCATCCGATGAACGCTCCCACCATCGCGAGCAGGAACACGTCGCCCAGGCCGACGCCCTCCTTTCCGCGCGCCAGCTGGTAAAGAAAGCCGGTCACGAACAGGACTCCGCCGCCGGCAGCAATTCCGATGAGCGAGCTTTTCCATCCGACCTCGGGCATGAACATCGCGCACAGCACAAAACCCACCGGGACGCCGGGAAACGTGATCAGGTTGGGGATCAGCCGCCAGTCGTAGTCGACCAGCGAGGAAATGAGCAGCGCGGTGACGAAGACGAAGCGCGCGATCGCGTCGCCCAGCGGAAAATTCGCGTACAGGTAGAGCGCGGCCAGCGCGAGCGCGAGTTCGCCGCCCAAGTGACGCGCGCTAATCGGTGCACCGCACATCAGGCAGCGCCCGCGCGACGCCAGGTAAGCGAAGATCGGGATGTTGGCCCACCACGGGACCGGCCGCTCGCAGCTTTCGCAGAACGATCGCGGGGTCGCGATCGAGATGTCGCGCGGCAAGCGGTAAGCGACCGTCACCGCAAAACTGCCGACGCACGCTCCCAGAGCCAGCGCGGCCACGTCGCCGAAAATCGCAGGAACCTGCTCCATCGCCCCCCTCTGCTTGTTCCCCCGCGCGCGCGGCCGCTATTCGTCAAGCCGGGCGACGCTCGCCACCACGGTGCGCTCGCGCGGACCGTCGAACTCGGCCAGCATCACGCCCTGCCATCGGCCGAGCGCGAGTCTGCCCTCGCGCACGGGAATATTGATCGACGTACCGAGCATCACCGAAAGAATGTGCGCCTGCGAATTGCCCTCGGCGTGGCGGAAGTCGCCCTTGAGCGGAACCAGGCGCTCGAGATGGCGCAACATGTCGGAGGCGACGTCGGGATCCCAGTTTTCCGACACGATCACGGCGGCGGTGGTATGGGTAACGAAGAGGTTGCAGAGCCCGCTATGCACACCGCTTCGTTCAACCGCACGCGCGACGTCGCCGGTGATATCGACCAGCTGCACGCGCTCGCTCGTACGCACCCGGATATCCATCATCGTAAGGATATTCTACGGCCGGCGACGGCGCGCCGCCAGCCACCGCCGCCGCATCGCGCCGCACGCGTTCCCCTCGCTCGGCCGATTCGCTAAGGTTCGGCCAAACTGCGTGGGCATGGAGAGTATGGAACAGGAACCGCTGGAATTCTGGTTCGAGTTCGCGAGCACCTACTCATACCTGGCCGCTTCGCGGATCGAGGAGGTCGCGGCGAAGGCCGGCGTGCGGATGCGATGGCGTCCGTTTCTACTCGGCCCGATCTTCGCGTCGCAGGGATGGGGCGACTCGCCATTCAATCTCTATCCGCTGAAGGGCCGCTATATGTGGCGCGACCTGGAGCGGCTGTGCGAGAAGTACGAAATTCCGTTTCGCCGCCCGAGCAAGTTCCCGCGAAGCGGCCTGCTGGCGGCGCGCGTCGCCTGCATGGCGGCCGAGGAGTCATGGTGTCCGCGCTTCGTGCGAGCGGTCTTTCGCGCGAACTTTGGCGAGGACCGCGAGATCTCGCGCACCGAAACCATCGCGGAGATTCTTGCCACGGTCGGTCAGCCGCCGCGCGAAGTACTCCAGCGCGCCGAGTCGCCGGAGAACAAGCAGCGCCTGCGCGAGCAGAATCAGTGGGCCGTGGTGCACGGCATCTTCGGCGCGCCGACGATGATCGTTGGCAAGGAACTGTTCTGGGGTAACGATCGCCTGGAAGACGCGATCGCGTTTTACCTGCGCTCGGGACAGGCTGACGCGGGCTAGCCGCTCGCGGCTCAGCGCTGGCAGTGCGGGCAAAAGAAGCTCGCGCGCCATTTGTGGACAGTTTTACCCGAGATCGCTGATGGCCCGTTTGCGCGCGATCCCTGCAGTGATACACGTGCATTGAGGGATAATTTGTTGTGAAAGGCTTTGTGGCAACCCCGCATCGCACGGTTGACCTTATGGTTGCGGCGCTGTTCCGGGATAATACGCCACGACCCGAAGACAGGGTTTTGGATCCGGGTTGCGGGACCGGAGCTTTCGTAAGCGGGGTGCTCCGCTGGTGCAGCGCGCGGGGGATTCGCCCGCCTAAAATCACAGGCGTGGAGTCAAATCCCGATCTTGCCACGCAAGCCCGCGCGGCGCACGGCGGCCACGCCGGCGTCGAGATACGCGACGGCGATTTCTTGACCGCGCCGCTGCAAGAGTATCGCTTCGTGATCGGCAATCCTCCTTACGTGCCAATCACCGGACTGTCTGAGCGGGAAAAAGCGCTTTACCGGAAACTGTTCAAATCGTCGCGGGGACGCTTCGACCTTTATCTGCTTTTTTTCGAGCAGGCGCTCAGATCTCTCAAGCCGGATGGCCGTTTGGTGCTGATCACGCCGGAGAAATTCCTCTACGTCGAAACCGCCTCTCCGCTCAGGGCGATGCTGGCGCATAAGGATGTGCAAGAGATTCGCCTGATCGACGAACAGACTTTTGGGGACCTGGTCACGTATCCCACCGTAACCACAGTCACAAACTCGCAGGGGCATGGATCCACTCTGATCGTTCTTCGCGACGGCCGTCGGTTGAGAGTCTCGCTGCCGCCCGATGGCAGTTCCTGGCTGCCTGTCATATACGGTTCGGAAGAAAAGCGCCCTGGCGCTCCGATGCTGGCGGACATCTGCGTGCGAGTGAGTTGCGGAGTCGCCACCGGAGCTGACTCGATCTTCGTTCACAAAGCCGGCGTGCTCGAAGACGGGCTTCGCGGCTTTGCGTTTCCCACAATAGCCGGACGACAGCTTGGTGAGGAAAATCCCGATCTGCGCACACGGCAGGTGATGCTTATTCCTTATGCCAGGGATGGCCGCCTGCTCGAGGAGGTTGAACTCGGCGCGCTGGCAAAGTATCTCCGCCAGCCGACGATCCGCGCGAAACTCGTCGCGCGAACGTGCGCTCGCCGCAAACCATGGTACGCGTTTCACGAAAGCCCGCCGCTGCCAGACATCCTGCGCCCCAAGATTCTTTGCAAGGACATCACCCAGAAGCCGCAGTTTTGGGTCGATCGGAGCGGCAAGCTCGTGCCGCGACACTCGGTTTACTACATCATCCCCAAAAGGGCGCAGGCCGTCGAAGAACTCTGTTCGTACCTGAATTCCGCCCGTGTGCGAGAGTGGCTTGACGCGAATTGTCAGCGCGCCGCGAATGGCTTTCTGCGGTTGCAAAGCCGCGTACTCAAGCGGCTGCCGCTGTCTGCGGAACTCGTGGGGCGTGCACGCGCGGAAGACGAACGCGATCGCGGCCGCGATAATCATCGCGAAATCCGCCGCAAGGCAACAGCACGTGGAAGCTACGCGTTCGAGTTTGCGCGATGACCACGCCGTTCGACGTGATTGTCGAGCAAATCCGAAAGCGCGGGTTTCACAATCAGCGTCAGCAGGAACACTCCGATGCCATCGGCCGCGGGATGCTGGAGGACCTAAGGGGCCTTTGTCCTCCGCTGCGCCGCGATCTGGATTCGGGCGTCATTCGATTCTGGCTGAACCGGCGGACGCCTGGGGCGCGCGGACGCAAAGTTGATTTGCTCGTTGGCGAGCCTGGCGCGAGCGGCGAGCCGGACCTCGACAAACTACGAATCTGCGTCGAGAATAAATCCGTCGTGACCGCGCATCGCAACTCGGACGCGCGGTTCGACGATCTCAACGAATCCCTGCAAGTTCTTCATAGAGCCAAATCCGAGGCGGTGCTTGTGGCGACCGTGATGATTGGCGTTGCCGAGCGCGTGCTTAATGTTCCTGACAGGATCACACCGTTCTTCAGGAACAGGATGAGCGAGTTCGAGAAGGAGGTTCTTCCGCGGCTATCGTCCGGGGATTCCAAACTGTGGGACGACTTCTCATGGGCTGTGAGTGTAAACAAGCCCGACGATCCGGCCCGTACAGCCGCGAAGTTCCGCAAGCTGGCAGTTCGATCGCCCGGCCATACCCACATTGTAGGCTACGACTACGTACTGCTGGTGCCGATCTATATAGACAACGTCAATCCACCATTCATTCCACGCCCGAACACGCTCGGGATAGACGTCGACAGACAATACCGGGCGATGCTGACGCAGATATGCAAGGCCTACCGCGCGCGGTGGCATCTCTAGGCTGACGCCGGCTAGCCGCTCGCGGCTCAGCGCTGGCAGTGCGGACAGAAAAAGCTCGCGCGCTGGCCGACCGTCACGTTGCGAATCGCGCTCTTGCACACGCGGCACGGCTCGCTCTCGCGCCCATAGACCATCAGGCGCTCAGCGAATCGTCCCGGCTGTCCCTCCGAGTCGCGATAGCTGCGAAACGTGGTGCCGCGCCTGCCGATCGCCGCGCGCAGAATCGGCGCGGTCTCTGCGACGATGCGTTCGATCTCCTTGCGCGTGACCTTGGCGGCGCGGCGCGTCGGCCGTACGCCCGCCCGGAACAAGATCTCGGAAGCGTAGATGTTGCCGATTCCGGCGACCACCCGCTGATCCATGATGAGGTTCTTGATCGCGGCGCGACGCCCGCGGGCCATCCGCGCCAGGTACTCCGCATTGAAGGCGGCGCTGAGCGGCTCGGGGCCGAGCCCGGCAAGTTCGGGCGCCGCGGCGAGTTCCCCGCGCGCAACCAGCCGGATGAGTCCGAAGCGGCGCGGATCGTTGTAGACCAGGCGCGTGCGGTCGTCGAGTGAGAACTCGACGTGGTCGTGGCGCACGGCGAATTCGGCGTCGTCGAAGTCCTTGCCGCGATGGGTCAGGCTGCCGCTCATCCCCAGATGCACGATCATCGCGGCGCCGTCGCTAAGCTCGATGATGAGGTACTTGGCGCGGCGGCCCAGGCGCTCGATACGCCGGCCCTCGACGCCGGCCGCAAAATCATGCGCCACCTTGCGCCGCAGGCGCGGCTCCGCGATGCGCGCGCGCTCGATGGTGCGGCCGACCGCCGAGCGCGCGAGGATTCGCCTGAGCGACTCGACCTCGGGCAGCTCAGGCATCGCGGGGCACCGTCGTCGGCGCACGAGCGATCGCGCCCGCGCGTTCGAGCGCGTCCGCCAGGCGCACGAAGTCAGCGACCGAGAGCGTGGCGGGCCGCGCGGCGTGATCGATCGCGGCACGGACAAGCGCGCCGGCGACGGCTTCGGGCGCGGCGTCGAGCGCGCCGGCGAGCGCGTTGCGGATGGTTTTGCGCGGGGCCGAAAACGCGGCGCGAATTGTGCCGAGCAGCGCGGCCTCGTCGGCGGGCGCAAATGGCGCGCGCTTGTGCGGCGTGAAGACGATAACTTCGGCGTCGACGCGTGGCGCGGGACGGAAATTGCCGGCAGCGACGCGGAAATGCTCGTGCGTCTCCCAATAGAGCGCGGTGAAAACGCTCAGCGCCGAGTATGCGCGCTCGCCCGCACGCGCGCGGATGCGCTCGGCGACCTCGCGCTGGAACATCAGAACCATCCGCCCGATCGCGCCGCGCATCTCGTCGAGCCGGCGCAGGATTGCCGCAGCCGCGTTGAACGGCAGATTGCCGATCACCTTGACCGGCGGCCGCTCGACCAGTTCCGCAAGTTCGACCTCGAGGAAGTCGCGGCATACCACGCGCACGGCGGGATGTCCGGCAAACGCGCTGTGAAGCCGCTCCGCAAGCCGCGCGTCGAGTTCGACCAGCCACAGCCGGCGCACTCCGGCGCGCAGAATCTTGTCGCTCAGGATGCCAAGGCCGGGGCCGATCTCGACCACCTCATCGCCGGGCGCGATTGCGGCCGCGGCGACGATCCGATCGGCGATGGCGGGTTGGATCAGGAAATTCTGGCCGCGCGATTTACGCGGCCGCACGCCGGCCGCTTCGAGCTCGGCGGCGACCGCGAACGGCGACGTACGCGCGGTCTGTCCGGATTCGGTCCCGGCGCGTTCGGCCTCGGCGTGCCGGGCCACTCGTGGCGTTCCCATCGCCTGGCGCGCCTACAGGGTCAGCGCGGCTTCGGCGTCGATGCCGAGCGAGTCGCGCTCGCCGCGCAAAAGCCGGTAGCTTCCGGCCATCGCGATCATCGCCGCATTATCGGTGCAGAACTTGAGCGACGGCGCGATGAGTTTGCGGCCCTCGGCAGCCGCCGCCTCGGTGAGGCGCTCGCGCAGGCGCGAGTTGGCGGCGACGCCACCGGTGAGCGCGATCACATCGATGCCGGTCTCGCGCGCCGCGTGCATCGCCGGCCCCACTAGCATATCGACCACCGCCTCCTGGAAACTCGCCGCCAAGTCTTCGCGCGAGAGCGCGGCGCCGGCTTCCGTGCGGAGCAGCGTCGCGATTGCAGTCTTCACTCCGCTGAAACTGAAATCGAGCGGCGCGCCGCGCACGTGAGCGCGCGGGATGCGCACTCGCTTGCGGTTCCCGTGCCGCGCAAGCTCGTCGATTATCCGACCGCCCGGATAGCCGAGGCCCATCAGCTTGGCCACCTTGTCGAACGCCTCGCCAGCGGCGTCGTCGCGCGTGCGCCCCAATCGGCGATAGCGGCCGAAGTCTTCGACCACGAACAACTCGGTATGTCCGCCCGATACGACCAGAGCGAGGAAGGGCATCGCGAGGCGATGCTCCAGCATCGGCGCGAGCAGATGTCCTTCGATATGGTTCACCCCGGCCATCGCGACGCCGAGGCTCTGCGCGAGCCCCTTGGCGCACATCAGGCCCACCAGCAGCGAGCCGACCAGTCCCGGACCGCGGGTCACCGCGATACCGCCGAGGTCGCCGAGCGCGCATCCCGCGGCCTCCAGCGCCTGCTCGATCACGGGCAAAATCGTGACGACGTGGTTGCGTGAGGCCAGTTCCGGAACGACGCCGCCGTAGCGGCGATGGATCTCATCCTGGTTGGCGATGATGCTGGAGCGGATCGAAGCGTCGCCGGGGCGCGAGGTTTCGATAACCGCCGCGGCCGCGTCGTCGCACGAGGACTCGATTCCCAGAATCAGCATTGCTTCACTGCTTCACTGGTTGCCTTGCGCGCCCGGGCCGTTGTTCCGGCCCGCGGCGGCGCCGGTCGAATCAGCGCCTGAGTCGTCACCTGCATCGGCGCCCGAATCAGACTGATCGGGATCGGCCGAGGGCGGCGCGGCTTCGGCCGGAGCGGGCGCGGCCAAATTGACCTCGGGCGCCGGGAGCGCCGCACCGTCGAGGGGCGCCGGCAGCGGCGCCGCGGTGCCCGCGTTGGCATCGGAGAGGCTCTCGCTCAGCCGGCCGTATCCGGTGCGCGCCATCAGGTTGCCCGGCGCGACGTCGAGCGCCTGCTTGTAGGCCGCGGCCGCCTCGGGAAACTTTCCCTGCTCCTCGAGACAGACGCCCTCGAAGCTTTTGACTTCGCCAAGCCATGCGGGCACCGCGCGGAGTCCGACCTCGGAGCGGCCGAAGAACGCGAGTGCTTGCGGATAGTCCCTTTTCAGCATGTAGGCGCGGCCGAGGTAGAAGTACGCGTAGGGATCGGCCGGATCGATCGAAATTGCGCGGCCAAAGTCGCGGATCGCGTCGTCGAGCTTGGAGGTTTCGAGCGCTTTGCGCCCTTGCTCCGCGAAGCGCAACGAGGCGTTGAGCGCCGGCTGATCCTTGGTGCTGGCGATGAGCCCGGTGAGCGGCTGATCGCTCACCGGCGCGGTCGGCTGGATGGAGCCGACGTCGTAGGGCGGTGGCGCCTCCGTTGGTGTGGCCTCGGGCGCCGGCTCGCTCGCGACGGGAGCGCCCGCCGGTCCGGCGGGCACTCCCGTCCCGGCGGCCGCGCCAGCCGCGCCGTGCGCGGGCGCGCCGCCGGCCTCGGCCGGCACGCGCGTCCATCCTAAGCCCTCGCCGCCGGTGCCCTGGTCGTCGGATGAGCCCTGGGGCGACGTTTGCGCCGCGGGCGCAAGCGTCGCCTCAGGTGCGGCCGGCGCTTGCGGGGCGTTCTGCGCAGCGTTACCCGCGCCGCCCGGGCTCTGCGAGCCTGCGGGCGGCGCGGGTAACGCTGCCGGAGATGCCGCCGGAGATGCCGAATCCTCCGGCGGCAGGCTCTGCTCTTCGAACGCGACGGCGGCGGCGGAGCCTCCGGCTCCGGCTCCGGCGCCGTCGCGCGGCGCGCGCGCAATCGGCGCATCCGTCGCGGCCGCTTCAGCAGCGGCCACGATGGACGCGGAGGGCGCATGCCCAGCGGATGCGCCCGTCACGGCCGTGTCCGCTGGGCACGCGAAGCCAGTCAGCGCCAGAGCGCATACCAGCGCGATCGGCGCGGCGCGCTTCGATACGCCCGGCCTGGCTAAACCTGTTTCAACTCTCATCAGTCGTTAGTGTCGCTCGGCACGCGTTCCCAGTTGCCCTCTACCGGTGCGCCAGGCGATGCCGGTGCGCCAGGCGATGCCGTATTGATCGCCGCCGCCGTGGCGCCGCCGCGGCCATGGAACGGGCAGACTTGCGTCGGCGCGAGGTCCGCCGGGAACGCTCCCTCCAATACCACCGGACAGTTCGGTCCTGCCAGGTAGCCGGTCAGCGGGTCAACTTTCTCCACCACGATACCGGGCGGCGGGGCGAAGTCCAGCGGCGGACGGGAGGCGGTCGCGGCTTTCATAAAATCGGTCCAGGCCGGCAGCGAGGCCTCCGCGCCGGTCAGTCCCAGCTCCTCTCTTTGATCGAAACCGGTCCACACGACGGCGAGCAGGTTGGGCGTGAAGCCCGTGAACCAGGCATCCTTGGAGTCGTTGGTGGTGCCGGTTTTGCCCGCTGCGGGACGGGTGAAGCCGCGCTTGCGCGCGCCCTCGCCGGTGCCGTGATTGATCACCTGTTCGAGCATGAAGTCGATCATGTAGGCGAGTTGCGGCGAGAGCACCTGGCGCGCCTGCAGTTCATGGCCCTCGATTACTTTGGCGCTCTGATCGACCACCGCCGTGACCGCGTAGGACTGCACTTCGAGTCCGTAGTCGGCCATGATCGAATAGGCTTGCGCGATCTGCATCGGCGTGACCTCGATCCCGCCCAGCACGATCGACGGGTACGAGGGCAGGTTGCCAAAGCCCATCTTCTCGGCCATCGCGCGCACCTTGTCCAATCCGATCTGGTTGGCGAGGCGCGAGGTCGCCGAGTTGAGCGACTCTTCGAGCGCGAACTCCAGCGTGACCCGGCCGAAGTAGCGGTCCTTGTAGTTCTTGGGACTCCAGCTCATGTCGCCGTAGGTCCAGGTGAACGGCGTATCGTCGATATAGGTGGTCGGTAGAAAATGCTCGGGGCCACCGTCCAGCGTTTCCTGCAGCGCGGCCAGGTAGGTGATCGGCTTGAAGGCTGAGCCCGGCTGGCGTTTGGCCTGGGTGATACGGTCGAACTGGCTTTCGCGATAGTCGCGTCCGCCCACCATCACGCGAATCTTGCCGCTTTGCGGCTCGACCGCGATCAGCGCCTCCTCGAGCTGATCCTTCTTTTCCTTGCGCCGCAGCGAGGGGTAGCGCCGCTCGAGGTAGTCGAGGTTTTCGCGCACCGCCTTTTCGGCGAGCTTCTGCGCGTGCACGTCGAGCGAGGTGAAAATTCTCAGCCCCTCGCCGGTCAGCACGTCGGGCGGATAGCGTTCGGCCAGTTCGCGCTTGACGTAGTCGACGAAGTAGGGCGCGTCGTTGTTCTCGACGAAGACCTCGCGCGGATGCAGCGGCTCGGTGGCGGCGCTGTCGTAGGCGGCCTTGCTGATATAGCCGTCGGCGAGCATCAAGCCCAGCACTTCATTGCGCCGCTGCTCGGCGAGTTCGGGATGATGCAGCGGGTTGAGGCGGTTGGGCGAGCTAATCATCCCGGCAATCGTCGCCATCTCGCCGATCGTCAAATCACGCGGCTCCTTGGAGAAGTAGAACTCGGCCGCCTCCCACACGCCGTAGATTCCCTCCTGGCCGCGCTGTCCGAGGTAGATGTCGTTGATGTAGTTCTCCAGAATCACCTCTTTGGAATACTGGCGCTCGGCGATGTACGCCATCAGCGCCTCTTTGACCTTGCGCCGCCAGTCGCGCTTGCTGGTCAGGAAAAAATTTTTCATCAACTGCTGGGTCAGGGTCGAGCCGCCCTGGCGCACGCGATGGGCGGAGAAGTCGACCCAGGCGGCCTTGACGATACGTATGATGTCGATGCCGTGATGCTCGAAGAACCGATGGTCCTCGGCGGCGAGGATCGCGTCGATGAGGGCATCCGGAATCTGCTTGAGCGGCACCAGGCGGCGCTGCTGCCAGCTACCCTGGAAAATTCCGCTGATCAGCTCCGGCTCGAGCTCGGCCGAGAAGAGCGCCTTGCCGCCGAGCGGGTCGCGCATCGCGAGCACCGTGTCGTGCGGCCCCAGGGTCATTTCGACCGCTTCGCCCGCGAAGTCGGAATAGGGATAGGCGAAGCTGTGCAGGAAAACGGTCAGCCGATGCTTCTTTTCGTCCAGCGAGTATTCGCCGCGCGAGGCGATTTGGCCCGGGGCGACGCGATGGTAGTTCAGGCGCGCCAGGCGCTGGAAGAAGCCGAGGTCGTCGAGGCTCTGGCCCGGATAGACGAAGCAGGAATCCGAGTAGATGCGCGAGGGGATATTCCAGCGCTTGCCGGAAAACCGCGTGACGACTTCGTTTTCCAGCGCGTTGTAGTAGCTACGGAACTCGTAGATCAAAGGTGGTAGGGCGAAGAGCAGGATCGCCGCGACACTGAACAGGACTATTTTGAGCGCGCGCTTCATCGCCGCCAAAAGCGCTCCGCAATTCGCCCGTTTGCGCCCGGCGCGTGCTCGCGGCCGCGCATTGCCTAGCCCTCCGGTTCGAGCGGCACGAAGACGGTGCTGTTGTGACGCTTGATCAGGAGGAGCACCGCCTTGCCTCCGCCGGACTTGAGCGCGCGCTGGTAGGCGTCAACGCTGCCGACACCCTGGCGGTTGACCTCCACGATGATGTCGCGCGAGCGCACGCCGGCCACGTCGGCTGAGCTGCCGGGCTGCACTGAATACACTACCACGCCTCTGCTCTGGCCGAGGCCCATGTCGTGCGCGAGCCTCGGGTCGAGGTCCTTGACGGTCAGGCCGAACGGCGCAGTACCCTTGTTCGTCTGTTTGGAGACCGGGACGAGATGGGCCTCGCGCGAGGCGGTAATCGTAACCGGCAGCTCGAGGTACTTTTTGTTGCGGATGACGCGTAGCGTAGCACTATGGCCGAGCGGTGTGCGCGCGACCATCAAGGGCAACTCGCGCGAGTCTTCGATCGGTGTGCCGTTGTAGGCCGCGATCACGTCGCCGCGCTTGACCCCGGCGCTCTTGGCCGGCCCCTCGCTCAGCACCTCGGCGACCAGCGCGCCGCGCGGCTCCTCCAGCCCCATCGAGTCTGCGATCGCCGGCGTCACCCGCTGCACATAGATTCCGAGCCATCCGCGCACCACCTTGCCATGCTCGCGCAGTTGCGGCAGCTCTTCCTTGACCAGGTTGACCGGGATGGCGAAGCCGATCCCGGTGTTGGAGCCGGTGCGGGTGAAAATCGCCGAGTTCACGCCCACCACCTCGCCGCGGATGTTGATCAGCGGACCGCCCGAATTGCCCGGATTGATCGCGGCGTCGGTCTGGATGAACTCGTCGTAGTTGCCCGGGATGAAGCGGCCCTTGGCGCTGATGATACCGGCGGTGACGGTATGGTCGAAGCCGAACGGGTCACCGATAGTCATTACCCACTGGCCGACTTTTACTTCGTCGGAGTCGCCCAGCGGCGCCACCGGGAAGTCGTGCTTGGCATTGATTTTCAGCAGCGCGATGTCGGTCTTGGCGTCGCGTCCGGCCACCGAGGCCTTGTACTGATTGCCGTCCATCGTGGTGACGATGATCTCGCGGCCGTTTTCGATCACGTGATCGTTGGTCAGGATGTAGCCGGCCGGATTGATGATGAAGCCGGAGCCCAGGCTGCGGCCATGCGGCTCGCCGAACGGCTCGCCGAACTCGTTGAACGGCTCGTTGCCGCCCCCTTCGCTGCCGCCCCCTTCGCCGCCGCCGTCTTCGCCGCCGCCCTCGCCCTCGGAGGCTGCCGGCCCCGCCTGCTCGGTCGAGATATTGACCACGCTAGGGCCCAGTTTATCCGCCAGCGCGACGAAGTCCGGCAGGGTCTCGGCCTTGGGTGCGTGCGATGACGTAAGCTCGTGCCAGAACTGATCGCTTAAGGCGCGCGACGCCAGCGGGCCGCACCACAGCAGCATCAGCGCCGCGAAACAGACGATGGTGACGTTCCCGAACTTCGAAGGCATTCGCGCGCTGACCGGGACCCAGGCGAATCAGCCGTTCCGGCGAGCGATCTCAACGTATTTCATTCTGAGGTCAAAGAGAATCGCGTCGAGCAGGGCCTGCTCGTCGTGGTCGAGGTTGCCCCGCGTCTTTTCCCGTAGCATCCCCAGGATGTCGATAAGCTGCTGCGCCATCGCGAGGTCGCGTTGCTCCTGGCCGCTGGACGGATCGGCCACTTCGCCCAGATGCACCAGCGCCTCGGTCGAGAGGCTCATCAGGAAGGCGCCGAAGCTTATCTCGCCCATCTCCGCGCCCGCTTCTGACAGATGGGCCTCGGAGCCGGCCGCCGCCGATCGCGCAGCGGCGTAGCCCTTCGCCGCGGCCGCCTGCTGTGGCTGTGAGGCCGCCGCCTGTTGCTGGGTGGGCGCTGCCTGTTGTTGCGCGAACGCGTGTGCGCCGGCGCTCGGCGGCGGGCCGCCGGGACGCGTCGCCTCGGGCTTCGCGGCGGCCGGTTCCTCGGCGCCGCTGAACTCGGGCTTCAGGTCGCCCTCGGCCGAGAAACGCCTGCGATCCTGAATTTTGAAACCCTTGGAGTTCTCGTCCTCGGATGCCATCGGCCTAGACCACCTCCGTGCTCGCCATGTGCTCGAGGCGGCGGATGCGCTCTTCGAGCGGTGGATGGGTTGAAAAGAGTCGGCTCATGAGGCCCTGCTGCGCAGTCAACGGATTGACGATAAACAGATGGGCGGTCGCCGGCCCGGCGTCCATCGGCATGCGCTCGTTGGCGGCCTCCAGCTTGCGCAGCGCGCTGGCAAGGTAGAGCGGATGATGGGTGAGATGGGCGCCGCTGGCGTCGGCCTGGTACTCGCGCGTGCGCGACACCGCGAGCTGGATCATCGTCGCCGCGAGCGGCGCCAGAAACGCCATCAGCAGCAGCTCAACCATCCCGCCGCGCCGGTCGTCGTCGCCGCCGCCGCCGAAGCCGCCGAAAATCGCACCCCATCGCGCCATCGAGGCCAGGATCATGATCGCGCCGGCTAGCGTGGCCGCGATCGAGCTAGTCAGGATGTCGCGATTTATCACGTGGGAAAGCTCGTGGCCGAGCACGCCCTTGAGCTCGTCGCGGCTGCAAATCCGCAGAATCCCGCGCGTCACGGCGACGGCGGCGTGATGGGGATTGCGCCCGGTGGCGAAGGCGTTGGGCGTGTCGGTATCGATCAGATACATCCGCGGCACGGGGATATGCGCCTCCTGCGCCAGTTCCTGGACGATCGAGTAAAGCTCGGGCGCGGCGGCGGCGTCGAGCTCCTGCGCGTTGTAAGCCTTTAGCACCATCTTGTCCGAGAACCAGTAGCTGAAGAAATTCATCACGAGTGCGACGACGAAGGCGATCTCCATGCCGCTTCGTCCGCCGAAGATGCCTCCGATAAGAATCAGGAGCCCGGTCAGGGCGCCGAGCAATATTGTGGTCTTGATAGCGCTACGCATAGATTCCTTGTGTGAGGTAAAAACTCAGAAAATCAAAGGTATTTCAGCACGTCGGGGACCGCAATGGCTCGCTTACTTGAGGCTACGCCGCGCAATTTTTACAGTCAACGCGCCCTCGTTCATTCCCAATGTAAGCACCGACACTCCCCGTTGCACCTATGACGCTTCCGGCATTTTTCCTGTCACCATTTCCCGCAGCACCGCCATTACGGCATCAGGCGTTAGATCGGAAAGCGGCAGCGCTCGGATGACCTTCATGCAACCTAGCGGACGCCATCGATCAGGATCCGTCGGCCCGAAGATCGCAACTCCGGGGGCGCCGGCCGCGGCCGCCAGATGCGACACGCCCGAATCGTTACCGACAAAACCGGCCGCGAGACGCGCCAACCCTGCTATCGTGCTGAGCGGCTGATCGCGAAGCCGTGCAATCCCGCGCGCGTTGAACGGTGGCTCGAGCGTGCTCTCCGCCGGGCCGAGCACGACAAGCGCTCGGAGCGACGGCGGGAGCGCGTGCGTCAGCGCAGCGAAATTCTCCGCCGGCCAGTTCTTGTGCCGGCTCCCGCTGCCGGGAAAGAGCAGCACGACGCGCGTATCGCCAAGGCCGAGCCGCACGAGCGCCTGCGTGGCTTCCGCCATATCGCCCGGCAGCACCTCGATATGAGCGTCGAGATGTCGATCTGGATGGCTGGCTGGCGGCGCGGTGCGCTCGCCGATCTCGTCGAGGTAGCCAGCGGCGACGTGGCCCGTCCTCGCGGGACGAAAGGCGTGGAAGCTGACCGCACCGGGCGCGGCGGCCGCCTCGAGCGCGCGGCGGAAGCGCGCGTCGTCGGAGGCGAAGAACGAATAGATGCGCGTGAAGAGACGAAAAAACCCGGCGGCCGCGATGAGGTCGGGATTTTCGGCGAAGAGCGCGGCGACCTCGCGGCGGTCAATTGAGTGGCCGCGCGCGATTCCAATTCGATCGACAGCGAAGCGCGCCAGTTCCGCGCGCGCCATCAGTTCGAGCGCCGCGCCAGGCGCCTGGTCACGATGGCGCCGCGCGAGCACGCGGAGCGCCGGCCCCAGACATATAAGGTCACCGAGCGCGCCGGGAAAGATCACTAGCACGCGTTCCGCTTGCGCGACTTGCTTCGACGTCGGCGATACCATCGACGGTGAATTTACCACCATCTCCTCGCCGGCACCCGGGTGCATCACTTAAGTAGTCGCAAAACAGGAGCGAATACGGCTAAAATCGCCTCATGCCGAACAGCGTCGCGCGCTCGCCGCTTGAACTTATCGGTCACACTCCCGTGGTGCGGCTCAATCGCCTGCCGGGCAAGGACGACGCCGAAATATGGGCCAAGCTCGAGAGCTTCAACCCGGGCGGCAGCGTCAAGGACCGGATCTGCGTCGCGATGGTCGAGGCGGCGGAGCGCGAGGGACGGCTCAAGCCCGGCGAAACTATCGTCGAGCCGACTTCGGGCAACACCGGAATCGGGCTCGCGCTGGTGGCCGCCGTCAAGGGTTATCAGCTGATCCTGACGATGCCCGACACGATGAGCGAGGAGCGGCGCTCGCTGCTGGCGGCGTACGGCGCGCGCCTGGTGCTCACACCGGACACGCGCGGAATGCATGGCGCGATCGCCAAGGCGCTGGAACTGGTGCGCGACAACCCGGGCTTCTTCATGCCGCAGCAGTTCAGGAACCACGCCAATCCCGACATCCATTACGCGACCACAGGGCCAGAATTGGCCGGCCAGCTCGAGCGTATCGACGCATTCGTGGCCGGCGTCGGCACCGGCGGCACGATCACGGGCGTCGGACGCTATTTGCGCAAGCACTTCGGCGGCCGCCCGCTGATCGTGGCGGTCGAACCGAAAAATTCTCCGGTGCTCTCAGGTGGCGAGGCCGGCTTCCACAAAATCCAGGGAATCGGCGCCGGCTTCGTGCCGGAAAATCTCGACACCACGGTGTATGATGAAATTATCGCGGTGAGCGACGAGGAGGCGACGCTTCATTCGCGCCGGCTCGCCCGCGAAGAGGGGCTGCTGGTCGGAATTTCCTCGGGCGCGGCCTGCTGTGCGTCGCTGCAAGTCGCAAAGCGCCTGGGCCGCGGCAAGGTCGTCGCGACGGTCTTCTGCGACACCGGCGAGCGCTATCTGACGACCGATCTTTTCCAGGCTGAGGGTATATGAGCGCGATGAGCGCGGAGCTTTCGCTCAAGCTCGAGCGCCTGCGCGGGATTTTCGCGCCGATGCGCTCGGTGATGGTGGCGTTCTCGGGCGGAGTAGATTCGACTTTCGTCCTGCGCGTCGCCCATGACACTCTCGGCGAGCGCGTGCTCGCGCTCACCACCACCTCGCCCACGATGCCCGACGATGACCGGCGCTCGGCGATGGAGATGGCGCGGATGATCGGTGCGCGCCACCTGGTCGTCGACTCCAACGAGCTCGAGGTCCCGGGCTACGCCGAGAACCCGCTCAACCGATGCTACCTGTGCAAGCACAACCTGTTCACGGTCTGCGAGGCCAAGGCAGCGGAACTCGGAATTGAAGAGATCGTCGACGGGCTCAACCTGGACGACCTGCATGACTATCGCCCCGGTATCAAAGCCGCCGGCGAAAAGCGCGTCCGCCATCCGCTGGTCGAGGCCGAATTGACCAAGGCCGAAATTCGCGAACTGTCGCAGGCGCTGGGGCTGCCGACGTGGGATCGGCCGGCCTCGCCCTGCCTCTCGTCGCGCTTTCCCTACGGGACGCGAATCACGCTTGAGGGGCTCGAACAGGTCGAGCGCGGCGAGCAGCTGCTGCACGCGATGGGCTTTCGGGTCGCGCGCGTGCGCCATCATGGCGTGGTGGCGCGGCTGGAGGTCGAGCAGGCGGAGATCGCGCGGCTGCTCGAACCGGCAACGCGCGAGCGCGTCGATCGCGAGCTGCGCAAGCTCGGCTTTCGCTTCGTGACCGTCGATCTGAAGGGCTTCCGCTCGGGCTCGCTCAACGAGGGCGTGGCGGCGGCGGCTCCGGCCGATTCCGCCGATTCTCCCGGCGCGCGCTGAGAAAGAGGGCCGTTTGCGAACGGCGCCTACGCAGCATAAAGAGGGGCGCGCTCTCTCAACAGCGCCACTGCCGATTTTTTCTAGCGCACCAGGATTTTTTCTAGCCAGCAAAGATTCGCGCGGCGAGCGCCTCGGCGATTTCGAGGTCCGCCGGGGTGGTGATCTTGAGATTGGTGGCCGAGCTTTCGACCACCTCGACCCGCCCGCCGCATCGCTCGATCAATTCGGCGTCGTCGGTCGCGGTCCATCGCTCGCGCATCGCGCGACCGTGCGCCTGGACCAGCCGCTCGCGTTTGAACGCCTGCGGCGTTTGCGCTTGCCACAGACCCTCGCGCGCGACCGTCGCCGTAATCGTGCGGCCCTCGACGCGCTTGAGCGTGTCGGCGACCGCGATCGCGGCAATCGCTCCGTCGGCCCGCCGCGTGGCGTCGATGCAGGCGGCGAACAGCGCGGGCGTCGCGAACGGGCGCGCCGCGTCGTGCACGACGACGACTTCGCTCTCTGCGCTGGTTATCTGAAGTGCGATCCTCACCGAATCCTGGCGCTCCGCGCCGCCCGCGATCAGCTTGACCGCAATTTCGAGCCCTGCGTGCTCGACTTCGGCGCGCGCCCTACGCTCCATCCCGGCTGGCACCGTCACTACAGCTTCGCCGATCCCCTCGAGCGCGGCGATCGCGCGCAGCGAGTAATGAAGCAGCGGCTGTCCGCCGATCGGCACGAACGCCTTCGGCGTGTCCATCTTAAGCCGTATACCGCTTCCGGCGGCGACGATTATGACGGAGGATCGCATCGCGTTCGATACGGTGGCGGCCGAGCGAATGTCCGTCGCCGCGGCGCTATCGAGCGTATCGAGTGGCGCGCGAGAGAGCAAAGCGCGCGGTCAGGATGTAACAGGAGCCAAATGCACAGGGCGAGGAAACAAAGAAGCGAGCAAAGAGGGGACCGGAATTGCTTCCGATCCCCTTGAACGGTTTCGTTTGCGTTGACGCGTTCGCGATCTATTTGGCGGACATCACCTAATCAGCGGACATGACCTAATTGGCGAACATGACCTTCAGCTCTTCCATGATCTTCTCTTCCGGATGAGCCTTGGCGATGGAGAGTTCCTTGACCAGCAAGCTGCGCGCCGTGTCGAGCATCTTGCGCTCACCGAACGACAGTTCCTTGTCGCCTTTGAGCACCAACAGGTCGCGCAGGACCTTGGCGATCTCGAGCGGCGAGCCGGTCTTGATCTTCTCGGTGTACTCGCGATAGCGCCGATTCCAGGTCTGCGTATCAGCATCGACCTTGCGCGTGCGCAGAATGCGATAAATTTTGTCGACCACGTCCTTGCCGATCACTCGCCGCAGCCCTACCTGGGTTACGTTCTCGGTCGGAATCATGATGGTCATCTTCTCGGTGCCCAGGATCTTGAGCATGTAAAACCGGCGCTCAGTCCCGGAAATGACACGGCTCTGGATGTCTTCGATGACCGCGACCCCGTGGGCCGGGTAGACCACCTTCTCGCCCTTTTTGAACGGCAGATTCATCATGTAGCTTCTTTCACGAGCCGCTAGGCGTTATGGATTTCGGTCCAGTTAGTGACGACGGTTCACTACAGGCCGATCAGCGCTGGCTCAACGCCCACATTATGACACAAACAGTAGGGTTTTGTAACGCTGCCGGATTCATTGGTTAACTGGCGGCTAAATCCCGCAGTCCGGGCGGACTATTGCGGACTGTTAATGGGTGCGTCGGGTGCTGTCCAGATGGAGTTCCATTACGATCGCGTCTTCGCCCGGGCCATAGTAGTTCGTCCTCAAACGTCGTTCTTCGAAATTCAGCTTGCGGTACAGGCTCCTGGCGGCGACATTCGAGCGGCGCACCTCGAGCGTCACGAGGCGGATATTTTTCGTCTTTGCTTCGCTTATGGCCTCCGCCATCAGCGCCATCGCGATACCGCCGCGCCGTAGCTCGGGATGCACGGCCACGTTGAGTATGTGGCATTCGTCGGCGACCAGCCATCGGCACAGAAAGCCAGCAGGTCGGCCGCGGGTACTGGCCGGCAAAGTCTGAACCGTATCTGCCTCGGCTGCCACTACGATGCGGGAGAACGGCAGCATCAGTTCGCGCTTGAACGAATCGATGCTCCACGGCTGCGGAAATGCCAGCCGTTCGATTTCCAGGATGCGTGGCAGATCGCGGGCGGTAGCCTCTCGCACGCTCGTCGTCATCGGCCGCCTCTCCAGCGCGTCGGCTCGCATGGCATCCCGCCAAAGCTCGCTTGTCCTAGGCGACCCGGTTGACGCTCTCGGAGCCGGCGGCCTTGAAGACCACTATCTCGAGCACCTTGTTGCGCAGGCGATGCTTGAAGGACGTGACCGGTTGGTCGAATTCGACGCGGGTGAGGAAGTCAGAAGGAAACGACGCGGAGATGTACGACAGCCGCCGCATCGCGTCGCCGCGTACGCCCGCCCGCACGGCGAGCACACGCTCGTGCAGCGTGACGGTGTAGTCGTAATCGGGCATCTCGTCGGGCAGCTTCCACAGTTCCTTGAGCGAGGAGTTCGGGATTCGCCGCGGCATCTCGATGCCCACCAGATAGGCGTTGGCGTGCTCGACGACCGTGTAGACTGTGCCGTAACGGCGGTCGCGTTCGATCTTTTCGTCGTGCATCGGATTGCTGAAGCCATCGAAGGCGACATGCCTGTCGGTGCGGGTCGCGGGACCGCGCAGCCGGTCGAGCCGCACCAGCCTGACGAGCGATCCCCAGATGCTGCGATGGCTGCGCCGCCGGCCCGGGGGACCGCCCGGCTCGACCATCCTGAGCGCGCTCTCGAAGTCGCCCTCCGTTTCGCCAGCGAAGCGCTTCTCCTCCAGCGGCCCGGGTAAGGCGCTCCCGCCGCCGCCCGGAATCGCGGTCATCATTAGGGGGCCTCGCTCGGGAATGGCTGGACCGCGATCGGGAGCGGCGCCGGCGGCAGAAGGCGGCGGCGCGGCCGGGCTCGCGCCGGCTCCGGGCGCCGGGGTGACGGAGGCCTTGGCGTCGGTTGCCGCTTTTGCCGTCTCAGCTTGGCTTTGTTGTTCGCTGATGCTATCTGTCGACACGAGCGTGGGCGGAGCCGCGATTAAGTGGTTGCGAGGAATTCGAATTGACGATACCCGTCGCCAGTTTTGGATGTCAACCGGGTCCCTGCGCGAGCTTTGCACGGGCGGCGCGCGTCCGCTTGCTTGCCTTGAACAGATCGATTTGTAACGATGAGCACAATTTCGCGGCCGCAAATGCTTCGCGCCGATGCGCGATGCTGTTAGATTGCTTTCACATATTGGAACCGATTTTGCCGGTTTAGCCAGGAGGTGGGTTCGGATGAAGAAGTTGGTGAGCGTGCTCGGAATCTTAGCGCTCGGTGGCGTGTTCGCCGCCGGATGCAGTTACCAGACTCAGATCGACCAGGCGACTTCGCAGGCTGAGAGCAGTGCGCAGCAGGCTTCCACTGCGGCGACCAACGCGCAGAACTCGGCCAACCAGGCCGCCCAGTCGGCGAAGACCGCTCAGGAAGCGGCCGCTAGCTCGGAGGACTCGGTCAAGCGCGCCAACGACGCCGTGGCCCGCCTCGAAGCCGAATTCGCGTCTTCCGTTACTAAGTAACGATCAGTGCCTGGCGGAAGAGGATCCCGCTCCTCTTCCGCCGCCTTTGAATATCAGCTGGCGGCTGGCGGGTGCGGCGGCTCAGCGCCGCGCCTTTGGCGTTGCTGCTGGCGTGGCGCTGTCGGAGGGCGCGGCGAGTGCGCGGCGGGCGTCGTCGCGCGCGAGGTCGTCGCTTTCGATGCGGCGCTCGAGGTCGCGGAAAGCTCCCACGGTCAGTCCCTGCGAAGTGGCGGCTTGTTCGATGGTCATGCTGTGATTGCGCTGCATCGCGCGGTAGACCGCGACGTATTTTTGAATCTCGTCGGGTGATGCGCCCTTGTCGGCAGTGCTATCGCCGGTATCGTCGTCATCATCTTGGGCGACCATTTGCTGGGCGAGCACTTGGGCGAGCCCGACGAGTCGTAGCAGGGCCGCAAATTCGTGGGACCCGTGGGCGCGAGGCGAAATTGTCGCGCGAGGCGGGGTCGCCGAGGCTGCGGACGCGATCCGCGGAATTGACGGAGCGAATGCCGCCACGCCAAGGAGCATCGCAAGCACCGGGGTGGCGCGGCGTACTGTTCGATTCGATGAAGCCGGCGCTTTGTTCGAGGCCGCCGGCGCCTGGTTTGATGGAGTTGTCGTCACGGAACCTATCCTTGCACGCTCGGTGATCGGGCACAAAGCGTGATACTACTGGTAATGCGCGCCAGCATGCTTATGTTTGAGCCGGCCGTGCCGATTCGGCTTCGGCGTATCGGTGCGCGCATAGTCCCAAGCTTCTTTTACGGAGATTTTTTCGATGTCAGCCAAAACCATCCGTCTGCATGAGAAATCCCGCGCCGGGATCATCAAGGGCGCTTCGCTGGTCGCCGAAGCCGCGCGCGTCACGCTCGGCCCCAAGGGCCGCAACGTCATGATCCAGAAAAGCTTCGGCGCGCCGATCGTCACCAAGGACGGCGTCACCGTGGTCAAGGAGATCGATCTCGAGGACAAGTTCGAGAACATGGGCGCCAAGCTGATCCGCGAGGTCGCCCAGAAAACCTCCGACGTCGCCGGCGATGGCACCACCACTGCCACCGTGCTCGCCCGCGCCGTGCTGCGCGAGGGCATGCTGCTGCTCGCCGCCGGGATGGCGCCGATGGATCTCAAGCGCGGCATGGAAGCCGCGGTCGTCAAGGCCGCCGAGGTCATCAAGGCGATGGCCCGGCCGGTCAAAGAGCACGAGCGGATGGTGCAGGTCGCGACCGTGGCGGCCAATGGCGACAAGGCGATCGGCAAGATCATCGCCGACGCGATGGACAAGGTCGGGATGGAAGGCGTGATCACGGTCGAGGAGGCGAGCGGCCTGGAGACCACGCTCGACCTGGTCGAGGGTATGCGTTTTGACCGTGGCTATCTCTCGCCCTACTTCGTCACCAACCCCGAGCGCATGACGGTCGAGCTCGACGAGCCGCTGATCCTGTTCCACGAAAAGAAGATTGCCAACATGCGCGAGCTGTTGCCGCTGCTCGAGCGCGTGGTGCAATCGGGCCGCCCGCTGCTGATCATTGCCGAGGATGTCGAGTCCGAGGCGCTCGCCACGCTGGTCGTCAACAAGCTGCGCGGTACGCTGCGCGTAGCGGCGGTCAAGGCGCCGGGCTTCGGCGATCGGCGCAAGGAGATGATGACCGACATGGCGATCCTGACCGGCGGCCAGGTGATCGCGGAAGAGATGGGACTGAAGCTCGAAACCATCCAGCTGAGCGCGCTCGGCAAGTGCCGCCGCGCGATCATCGACAAGGACAATACCACGCTGGTCGGCGGCGGCGGCAAGAAGGCCGAAATCCAGGCCCGCCTGAGCCAGATCCGCACTCAGATTGCGCAGACCACTTCCGACTACGATCGCGAGAAGTTGGAGGAGCGCCTGGCAAAGCTGGTGGGCGGCGTTGGTGTTATCAAGGTCGGCGCGGCGACCGAGGTCGAACTCAAGGAACGTAAGGCGCGCGTCGAGGACGCGGTCCACGCGCTGCGCGCCGCGATGGAAGAAGGAGTGGTCCCCGGCGGCGGTGTGGCGCTGGCGCGTGCGGTCAAAGAAGTCGAAGCGCTGAAGCTGCCGCCTGAGCGCAAGGCCGGAGCCGATATCGTCGCGCGTGCGATGGGCGAACCGCTGCGCCAGATCGCGCGCAATGCGGGCGAAGAGTCCGCGGTGGTTTTCAACCGGGTGATCGAGGGCAAGGGTGACTTCGGTTTCAACGCCGCCACCGGACAATTCGAAGACCTCGTCAAAGCCGGCGTGATCGATCCGGCCAAGGTCGTGCGCTCGGCGCTGGAGAACGCGGTCAGCGCGGCCGCGATGATGCTCACCACTGAAGCGGCTATCGCAGAGGCGCCGCGCAAGGCTGTGCCCGCGCCCGCGATGCCCGCGGGCGGCGGCATGGGTGGGATGCCCGGAATGGGTGGAATGGGAGGAATGCCGGGAATGGGTGGTATGGGCGGCATGGGGGGAATGGGCGGTATGGGTGGCATGGGCAGCGAATATACCGGCGAAGAAGACTTTTAATTCGTGCACTTGCGCGGTCCGAATTCCGCCATCGACCGGTACAAGGACCGGTGCAAGCTGTGCTTGAGTTGGGGCAGGTCGAGATATAAGAGATGCTGACTGTGACCGCTTCCAACTTGTGTAAAATTTGTTATTCTCGTAACCAACCCGGCATGGCAGTTCGGTTGGGGATGTGACTAACTGTTGAGACGATCCACGTTGCGCTTCGTCGCCGACTTGAAGGAGGGAAGGGAATTAGGATGGAAGGGTTAAAAACTTCGAAAATGATCGCATTTGCCGGGGCTGCATTGGCTCTCGCGCTATTTGCTGGATGCGCTGGGCAGGATGCCGCGCAAAAGGCTCAGGCGGCGGCCACGCAGGCCGCTTCCTCGGCGTCGAGCGCTGAGGCTGCCGCCAATTCCGCGCAGCAGTCCGCCGCCGCCGCGCAGGCTGCCGCCACGCGCACCGAGCAGGCCGCGGCTGATGCGAAGGCCGCTGCGGATCGCGCTGAGGCGATCGCCATGAAGACCGAAGGCGGTGGCCATCACATGATGCATCACCACGTCATGCACCATGTTCATCACCATGTGATGCACACCACCGCAGCTCCGGCAGCAGCGCCTGCTCCGGCGGACGCCGGGGCTGCTCCCGCGCCGGCACCTGCGGCGCCAGCGCCGTCGACTCCGTAGTTTTTCAACCCTGCACAGGAAGAGGGCGGCTTTACGACCGCCCTTTTCCTTGTGTGTGGGTGTCTCGGTGTGTGGGTGTCTCGCCGCGCCGCGGGCCGCAGCCCGGTAGCCAGTCGAGCACCTGTTAGTGCGTTCGTTCGATCGCGGGCGTTCGCCGTACGTAGCCGTCCGCGCGATTACTCTTTGGCGGCTACTCCGTTTCGACTACTCGACCAGTGTTGGCTTGACTAGTCCTGGAACGTGACGATCACCTTGAGTGATTCGGGCTTCTGCGCCATCGCGTACGCCTCAGTCACGCGCTCGAGCGGGAAGCGATGGGTCACCAGATCGGCGGCGCGCAATACTGAGCGCTCCACCAGCGCCATCGCCTCGCGCGTGTCGTCGGGTCCGCAGGAGTAGCTTGGCACCAGCCGGGTCTCATTGAAGTAGAGATCGTGCGGCTTAAGCGTGATCTCGTCCTCGGGCGGCGTCGCGGTGAACTGCACCACGGTGGCGCCCTTGCCGGCCGCCGCGATGCCCTGCGCGATCGCTTTGCCGCTCCCGGGGCCGACGATCACCACGTCGGCCATCGCGCCGCCGGTCGCCTCGCGCACCTGCTCGACCAGGTTGTCGCCCGAGACGACCAGGCCCGCGTTTGCGCCCAGCGCGACGGCGCGCTGCGCGCGCGTCTCGAACAGGTCGGCGCCGATTATGCGTGCAGCCCCGAGATGGCGCGCGAGCACGACGTGCATCATGCCCATGATCCCGAGCCCGATGACCAGTATGCTCTCGTCGCGCTTGAGGCCCGAGCGGCGCAACGACTTGACCACGCACGCCGCCGGCTCGATCAGTACGCCGTCGGCGTCGGAGAGCGCGTCGGGCAGGTGCAGCGTGTCGCGCTGGTTGTGCGCGCCCACCACGAAGTACTCGGCCATCCCGCCCGGCACGATTTTGGTCGCGCGCCAGGTCGCGCACTGCACGTACTCGCCGCGCCGGCACGACGCGCACTCAAAGCACGGCGCGTGATGGTGGACGAAGACGCGCTCGCCGCGGCGAAACTCGCACACCGCCGCGCCGACCTCCTCGACCACGCCGACCGGCTCGTGGCCCAGCACCAGCGGCGCCTTGCGCCGGATGTACCAGGGCATGATGTCGCCCGAGCAGATGCCGCAGGCGCGGGCGCGGACCAGGATTTCGTCGGGGCCGGGCGCCGGGCGCGGGTCCTGCTCGACGCGGATATCGCCAAAATCGTAGAGCCGTGCGACTTGCATGTCAGTCCAGAACTTTGTGGTCCGCGCGATCCATTGTCAAACGCCGCCCTCATCGGTAATCGGATAGTGCTTGCGAGTTTGAGAGCGTAACCTCCGAACGGAGTAATTCTCTTGCTGACTACCGAAGCCATCGAGACCTTCCGCCGACGCCATCGCTGGTTCTGGTTTTGCTGGCTCAGCTACCTGCCGTTCGGATTTCTGGTAGTCGCCCTGGCGTTCTTCGTCGGCTTGCCGCAGTCGCTGGGCGTACTGTGCCTCGCCATCTGGTTCGTCGCCGCGGCGGTGGCGACGTGGGGCGTGGTGACAGCTCGCTGTCCGCAATGTGACAACCGGTTTTACCGCTATCGGAACAGATGGTATCTCACCCCGCCATTTTTCTTCCTCTATCGCCAGTGCAGGCACTGCGGGTTCTCCATCCCAGCCAAGGGCTAGCGATGTTCGCGTGCAGCGATCGATGCGCCGCGCGGCGCGGAGTGTTAACCTTCAAGCATGCCGAAGCCAGTATGCCCGCCAATCGCGGCCGACGTGATCGCCGAAATCGGCACCAAAATCGTGCTGATCGAGCGGCGCAACTTTCCCTTCGGCTGGGCGATTCCCGGCGGCTTCGTCGACATCGGCGAGAAGGTTGAGGACGCCGCCGTTCGCGAACTGCGCGAGGAGACCACGCTCGAAGTCGAGTTGCGCGCGCTGCTCGGCGTTTACTCGCGCCCCGACCGCGATCCGCGCGGCCATACCGTCACGGTGGTGTACGTCGGACGCGCGCATGGCGAGCCGCGTGCCGCCGACGACGCCAAGGGGATCGGATTGTTCGCCCCCGACGCGCCGCCCGCGCCGCTCGCGTTCGACCACGCCGAGATTCTCGCCGACTACCTGCGTTTCATCCGCACCGGCGAGTTGCCCGCGCCCTGGCGACGCTAGCGAACCGCCATTCCTCTTTCTAGCGCATGAGCTCGCGCGCCAGGCGCTCGATTCGATCGAAGGCCAGGATGAGCTTCTCGCGCGATGTGGCATACGAGAGCCGCACGTGGTTCGGCGCGTCGAAGTCGTTGCCGCCGACGATCGCGACCTGCGCGTCGTCGAGGATGATCGAGGCCAGCCGGTCGCCGTCGCCGATCGGGGCTCCCTTGTACTCGCGCTTAAGCATCGCCGACACGTTGGGAAACGCGTAGAACGCGCCTCCGGGAACGTTGGGCAGGCTGAAGCCGGGAATCCGGCGCACCCGCTCGACCACCAGGTCGCGGCGCGCGCGGAACTCGGCCGCCATCGTGGCGATTTCGTCCTGCGGCCCGGTCAGCGCCTCGACCGCGGCGGCCTGCGCGATCGAATTGGGATTGCCGCTGTTCTGGCTTTGCAGGCGCGTCGCCGCGCCGATCGCCTCGCGCGGTCCGGCCGCGAACCCTATACGCCATCCGGTCATCGCGTAGGCCTTCGACAGCGTGTTGAACACGATCCCGTGCTGCCTGAGGCGCGGCTCGATCTCGAAGATGTGCGGGATGCGCCCAACGTAGCCTATATGCTCGTAGGCGTCATCCGACATCACCCATACTTCGGGGAACTCCACCAGCACGCGCGCGATCGCGCCGAGCTGCTCCGCGCTGAAAACCGCGCCGGTCGGATTGGAGGGCGAATTCAGCATGATGCCGCGTGTGCGCGGGCCGATCGCCTTGCGCAGCCGCTCCGGGTCGAGCAGAAAGCCATTGCTCTCCGGGCAAGCGACCAGTTTCGGCTCGGCGCCGCTTAGCTGGATCATCGCGACG
Organism: uncultured delta proteobacterium; assembly: GCA_963810495.1. Classification (GTDB taxonomy): domain Bacteria; phylum Desulfobacterota; class Binatia; order Binatales; family Binataceae; genus JAKAVN01. The sequence continues at coordinate 369,790 of CAWENP010000006.1, read as the reverse complement.
AAGCTGACCCACGCTGGCGTCGGCACGATCACTTCGTCGCCCTCGTCGAAGAGGCTCGCGATGATGTTGCACTCGGCCGGCTTGCTCCCGGCCGAAGCCATTATCTCGGCCGGCTCGTAGTCGAGGTGGTTGTCGCGCTTGAGCTTTAGACGGATCGCGTCCTTAAGCTCGCGCGTCCCGGCCACCGGCGTGTACTTGGTCAGGCCTTTGCTGAGCGCGCGGCGCGCGGCTTCCTTGATGCGCTCGGGGGTGTCGAAGTCAGGCTCGCCGGCGGCTAGCGGGATGACGTCGACACCGGCGGCCCTCAATTCGGTCGCGCGCGCGTCGGCCGCCAACGTGGCCGACGACTTGATCGCGGCTACTCTGCGGTTGAGCTTCAACATCTCCTGTTCCTGATGGCAAAACTGGCGCGCCGTTTAAGCGGCGCGCGAGACAGCCAAGCCTAGCAGACGCGGCGGGCTCAGTCGATTTTGAGCTTGGCGCGCAGCCGGTTCATCACCAGCTCGGGCACCAGCTCCGGAAGACGCTTGCCGTAGCTCGCGACTTCCTTGATCAGCCGCGAGGCCGAGAAGAACAGCTTGGGATTGGCGAACAGGAACACGGTCTCGACCTGCGCCCACATCTGGTTGTTCATGTGCGCCATCTGCAGCTCGTAGTCAAAGTCGGTCACCGCGCGCAGGCTGCGGATGATGATATGCGCGCCGATGCGCTGGGCGTAGTCGACCGAGAGCCCGCTGAACTTGTCGACCCGGGCCCGCGGCTCGAGGTCGCGGATGGTCTCGCGGATCATGTCGACCCGCTCGTCGGGCGAGAACAGCGCGGGGTCTTTGTGCGGGTTGTAGGCCACCGCGACGATCACTTCGTCGAAGATCGCGACGCTGCGGCGGATGACGTCGATGTGCCCGTTATGAATCGGGTCAAACGTCCCCGGGTAGATCGCGCACCTGGGTACCGAATCCTTGCCTTTGTTCACCATACCACGCCGCTACTTGAGCTAGCGCGCCGCCGGCGCGCGGTAAAGGGCGATCCGATGATCGCCCAGGGTTGCACAATTGATCGCCTCGAGTCCCGCCGGCGAAATCTCCGGCGCGCGGCCGGCCTGCCGCACGACCACGTAGGCGTCCACGCCAAGCAATCCCCCGTCCGTAAGCGCCCGGAGCACCGCGGCGCTCGTATCGTCGCGATACGGAGCGTCGACGAACACCAGGTCGAAGCACTCACCACGCGCACCCAGAGCCGAGATCGCGCGCTCCACGCCGGCGACTATCACCTCCGCGCGCTCTTCCAGGCCGAGCACGCGCAGGTTGTCGCGAATCGCGGTCGCCGCCGCGCGCGACGAATCGACGAAGACCGCCCTCGACGCGCCGCGCGAGAGTGCCTCCAGCCCCAGCGAGCCGCTGCCCGCGAAGAGATCGAGCACGCGCGCCCCGTTAAGGTCCGTGCGCGCGGCCAGTCGCGAGAAAATCGAGGCCCGCACGCGCGCGGTGGCCGGCCGCGTCACCAATCCGCGCGGCGCGCGGAGCCGCCGTCCATGAGCTTCGCCCGCGATAACTCTCATCGCGCGCACGCTCCGTCGCCGCCGCCGGAGCCCGCTCGGGCGCGCGCAGCCGCGATTCGCGCGATTCGTATGACGGATAGGTGTCGCAACAATTAAATTTCGGCGTCCCCGGGCCGACGGGCGGACCATAGCCCAGTCTCCCGATTGCCGCAAGTTTGCGCACGCTGCGTCGCGCCGCCCCGGCGCTCTGGCGCGGGCGGGCGATTTGAGTTACCTATTTTAAGATTTCTCGTTTGACCATTAGCTCTCTGAACACGGAAAATTCTCCGTTTGAAGGTCAGGTTATAGTGCAGCCGGCCGCGACCAGCTCTGAAGTGCGCTCTGCTCCCGCCGCGCTCGACGAATACCGAGCGCTGCCCGGCCTCCACCGCCCGACCTATCGACGAACTTGTCGACGAGCTAGCCCCCTGTGCTGATTGACCTCCTAATCGAAGCGATCAAGGCGATCATCGTCGTGGTGATGGTCCTCAACCTGGCGGGCGTCCTGCTGTGGGTCGAGCGCAAGGGCAGCGCACTTATCCAGGACCGTATCGGCGCCAATCGCGCCTCGATAACCGGGCTCGGCAAGCGGATGGGCCTGCCCAACCTGGGCCTGGTCAACACGCTGCTCGCCGATCCGCTAAAGCTTTTCACCAAGGAAGACTTCGTGCCCGAGGGCGCGGACAAGTTCCTTCACGCCCTCGCGCCGTTCCTCGCCCTGTTTCCGGTGATAATCACCTTCGCGGTCGTGCCGTTTGGCGATGTGGTGCAAATCGGCTCGCGCACGATCACGCTGCAGGCGGCCAATATCAACGCTGCCGCGCTCTACATCCTGGCGACGATCGGGATCGGCGTTTACGGCATCGCGCTGGGCGGATGGGCCTCCAATAACCGCTGGGCGCTGCTCGGCGGTATCCGCGCGTCCGCGCAGATGATCTCCTACGAGATTGGCCTGGGCCTCGCGATCATCTCGGTGGTGATGACCTACGGGACGCTCGATTTGCAGGCGATGTGCCATGCGCAGGGCGGGGTGTGGTTCGGATTTTTGCCGCGCTGGGGAATTTGCCTGCAGCCGGTGGCGTTCCTGATGTTGCTCACAGCCGGGATGGCGGAGTCCAAGCGCGTGCCATTCGATTTGCCCGAGGGCGAGTCCGAGCTGGTGGCCGGTTACTTCACCGAGTACTCGGGCGGTAAGCAGGCGGTCTTCATGATGACCGACTTCGCCGAAATTGTGCTGGTCGCGGTGCTGATCACGGTGTTCTTTTTCGGCGGATGGCAGGTGCCGTGGCTCTATCGCGACGGCTTCCACTTTCCCGGCGGCGCCCATCTCTGGCTGCCGCAACTGCTGGTCGCGATCCTCGGCCTGGTGTCCTTCATGATCAAGACTATCGTGTTCTGCTGGCTGCAGATCCTGATCCGTTGGACGCTCCCGCGCTTTCGCTACGACCAGTTGATGCGGTTGGGATGGAAGGGACTGGTGCCGCTCGGGCTTGCGAATGTCGTCGTAACCGCAATCGTCGTGGTGCTGGCCTCGGGAGCGCGCTGAGATGACGCTTGGAGTGTTCATCTTTCTCGCCGCGCTGTCGGTGATATCGGCGATCGGCACCGTGGCGCAGCGCAACCCGGTGCACTGCCTGCTGGCGCTGGTGGTGACGCTGGTGACGATCGCCGTTCTCTTCATCGGGCTCGACGCGGTGGCGGTCGGCTTTTTGCAAATGATCGTCTACGCCGGCGCGATCATGGTGCTGTTCCTGTTCGTGATCTGGCTGCTCAACCTGCAAGCCGAGGTGCGCAGCGCGCCCGGATATCTCGCGCTCAAGGCGATCTCGGGTCTGCTGTTCGCGGCGCTGGTGGCCGAGCTGTTCGTGCTCCTGTGGCACGCGCCCAGCGCGGCCGGCGCCCAGGCGCTCGCGGGGGCCGGCTATGGGTCGATCGAAACCCTCGCCACCACGCTCTTTTCCGACTATCTGATCTCTTTCGAGATAACCTCGGTCCTGCTGTTGGCCGCGATCGTCGGCGCAATAGCGCTCGGCCGCCGCGCACCGTCGGCGCAAGCCGCCGGAGTGCCAGCCGCCGGAGCGCAAGCCGTTGGAGCGCAAGCTGCCGCGGCGGGCGCCGGCGCGCCGGCCCACTCGGAGGTCGCCTGACGATGGTTCCGATGAGCTACCTGGTGGGGCTGAGCGCCGTGCTGTTCACGATCGGCGTGGCTGGCGTGCTGCTGCGCCGCAACGTTATCGTGATTTTCATGTCGATCGAGATCATGCTGAACGCGGTCAACCTGGCGTTCGTCGCGCTGGGGCGGCGGCTGGGCTCGATGGACGGGCAGGTGATCGTGTTTTTCGTGATGACGGTGGCGGCGGCCGAGGCCGCGGTCGGCCTTGCGATCATCATCTCGGTCTTCCGCAACCGCGAAACCGTCAACGCGGACGAAATCAACCTGATGCGCTGGTGAACAGTGAACAGCGCGGCGGCGAACCGGATAACGGCCCTTATCTGACGGCTCAAACCTGACGGCGATATCATGACGGCTCAATTTCCCGCGCTCGCGCTGATCCTGTTGTTCCCGGCGCTGGGCTTCGTGTTCAACGTCTTTTATGGCAATCGCGCCGGGCGCGACGCGGTCAACCTCGTCGGCCCGGGAGTGATGTTCCTCGCGTTTGCGATCGCGCTATGGGGTTTTGCGCGGCTGCTGGCGATGCCGGCGGGCGCGGCGCTCGAGGTGACGCTGTGGCCATGGATCATCGCGGGCCAGTTCCATACCGCGATCGCGCTGCGCTTCGACGCGCTCTCCGCCGTGATGACGCTGATCGTCAGCGGCGTCGGCGCGGTAATCCATCTCTACTCCGTCGGCTACATGGCCCATGACGAGGACTACGCGCGCTACTTCGCCTACATGAACCTGTTCGCGCTCTCGATGCTGATATTGGTGCTGGCCGACAACCTGCTGCTGATGTTCGTCGGATGGGAGGGCGTGGGCCTTTGCTCCTACCTTCTGATCGCGTTCTGGTACGACAACGCGCAGTTCGCCTACAACGGGCGCAAGGCTTTCGTTGTCAACCGCGTCGGCGACGCCGGCTTCATCCTGGGCATCCTGACGATCCTCTCAGCGCTCGCCGCGCATGGGGTGTGGACGCTCAATTTCGCCGAGTTGCAGGCCCATCGCGCGATGCTTGCGCCGGTGGCGACGATGGCCGGGCTGTTGCTGCTGCTCGGCGCGACCGGCAAGTCGGCGCAGATTCCGCTCTACGTGTGGCTGCCTGACGCGATGGTCGGTCCGACTCCGGTGAGCGCCCTTATCCATGCCGCGACGATGGTGACCGCGGGCGTTTACATGATCGCGCGGCTGCAATTTCCTCTATACGCTCACGCCCGACGCGATGTACGTGGTCGCGGTCATCGGCACCGTGACCGCGTTCTTCGCCGCCAGCGTCGCGGTGGTCCAGACCGACATCAAGCGTGTGCTCGCCTACTCGACTATCAGCCAGCTCGGCTACATGTTCATGGGCGTGGGCGCCGGCGCGTTCGCGGCCGGAATCTTTCACGTGATGACGCACGCGTTCTTCAAGGGCCTGCTGTTCTTGTGCGCCGGATCGATCATCCATGCGCTCGACGGCGAGCAGGACATGACGCGGATGGGCGCGCTCTGGCGGCGGATGCCGATAACCTACGCCACGATGCTCACGGCGACGCTCGCGATAAGCGCCGTGCCCGGCTTCTCGGGCTACTTCTCCAAGGATCTCATCCTGGAGCGCACGCTTGCCGCCGGCTTCGGCGGGCTGTGGTTCGTCGGCATCGTCACCGCCGGGCTCACCGCGTTCTACATGTTCCGCCTGCTGTTCCTGACCTTCCACGGAAGCTCGCGGGTCGCGCCCGACAAGCACGTGCATGAGTCGCCGCCGGTGATGACCGTGCCGCTCGTCGTGCTGGGTGTGCTCTCGGTGGTTGGAGGATGGGTCGAGCTGCCAGACGGATGGCTCTGGGGCGGCGCGTTCACGCGCTTCCTTGAGCCCGTGTTCGGTCCGTTTCGTACGCAAGCCGCGCATGGCGTTGCCACCAGCGCGGTTGGGATGGTCGCGCTGATAGCCACGCTCATCGGCTTCCTGTTGGCCCACATCTTTTACATTCGGCAACCCGAGTTGCCCGGACGGATCGCGGCGGGCGCGAGCGCGCTCTACCAGTTGCTGGTGCGCAAGTACTACGTCGACGAACTTTACAACCTGGTGTTCGGGCGCTTTCTGTTCTGGAGTTCGGAAAACGTACTGAGCCGCGGCGTCGACAACGGCCTGATCGACGGAATCGTCAACGGCACCGGACTCGGGGTCGAGGAGGCGGGCGAGGTCACGCGGCGCTCGGAAACCGGCAACGTCCAGGTTTACGCGTTTGTGTACCTGCTGGGCGCGGTGGGGATCGTCGCCTACTACGTTTACCTGGTGATGGTGCGCTGATGGGCGGCTCCTGGCTGACAGCCGTTGTGTTCACGCCGCTGTTGGGCGCGCTATTCGTGCTGGCGCAGCCCGAGGAGCGCGCGACCTGGCGCGCGGGCTTCATCTTCTCGCTCATCCCGCTCGCCATCTCGATCTATATCTTCGCAGCGTTCGACCCGGCGCAGGCCAACTATCAATTCGTCGAGCAATACTCCTGGATTCCGCAGTTCGGGATCTCGTATCACCTCGGGATCGACGGAATCAGCCTCTTTCTGGTGCTGCTGACGACGGTGCTGTTCTCGCTCTCGATGCTCTATTCGGGTGGCGGCGATATCGAGACGCGGCCGCGCGAGTTCTGCTTCTTCATGCTGGTGTTGGAGATGGGGCTGCTGGGGACGCTGCTCGCGGTCGATCTGTTTCTGTTTTACGTGTTCTGGGAACTGATGCTGATCCCGATGTACTTCCTGATCGGAATTTGGGGGCACGGGCGCAAATACTACGCCGCTTTCAAGTTCATCCTGTACACGATGCTCGGCTCGATCCTGATGCTGGTCGCGATTCTTTACCTGGTGAGCGCCGCGCGCGCTCATCTCGGCCATCTGACTTACGATCTGCCGGCTCTCTACAGCGTGCCGTTGAGCCATCGCGAGGCCACCTGGCTATTCGCCGCGTTCGCGCTCGCCTTTGCGATCAAGGTTCCGATGTGGCCGCTGCATACCTGGTTGCCCGACGCGCATACCGAAGCGCCCACTGCGGGCTCGGTCATCCTGGCTGGCGTGATGCTTAAGATGGGGACCTATGGCTTCCTGCGTTTCGCGATCCCGCTCTTTCCGGAGATCGCGATCGAGGCGGCGCCGCTGTTCCTGGCGCTAGCGGTGGTCGGAATCATCTATGGCGCGCTGGTCGCGATGGTGCAGCCGGACATAAAGCGTCTCGTTGCCTACTCCTCGGTCAGCCATCTGGGTTTCGTGATGCTCGGCATCTTCGCGCTCAACCCGCAAGGGATGGAGGGCGCGATTTACCAGATGCTGAACCACGGAATTTCAACCGGCGGGCTGTTTTTGTTGATCGGGATGATCTATCTGCGCCGTCACACGCGCGAAATCGCCGAGTTTGGCGGCCTCTGGAAGAGCGTTCCGATCTTCGCCGCCGTCTTCATGGTAGTGATGCTCTCGTCGATCGGATTGCCCGGGCTCAACGGCTTCGTCGGCGAGTTCCTGATCCTGGTCGGCACCTATCTAAGCAAATCACTGGCCGCTGAAATCGCGGTCGTGGGCCTCATCCTCGGTGCGCTCTACATGCTCTATGCGTATGAGCGCGTGTGGTTCGGTCCGATCACCAAGGCCGTCAACGAAACGATCGCTGACTTGAGCGCGCGCGAAATTGCGGTGATGGCGCCGCTGATGGTGCTGATGCTTTTCATGGGGCTCTATCCGCGGCTGCTGCTGAGCCGGATGGAGCCGACGGTGGGCGCGCTGCTCGGCCGCGTGCACGCCGCCCAGGCGCGTATCGACCGCCGCCAGCATGACGCGCGCGCACTCGCCGCGCTGCTCGACCCCAAATCCGTGGCCGCCAAATGACGCAGTTCAACTGGAGCGTTATCAATTTCGCGTGGGTGCCGATCCTGCCGCTCATCGTGGTGGCGGCGGGCGCGATGGGCGTGCTGCTGGCCGGCGTGCAGATCGACGACGAGGATAGCGGCGGACTGGGCATCCTGTCGATCGCGCTGTTCGTCTTCGCGGCGATCCTGACGCTGTTGCTTTTCGGTGGACGTCCCTCGCTGGCTTTCTCGGGCGCGCTCTCGGTGAGCGGCTACACCGCCTATTTCGAATTGCTGGTCCTGTTCACCGCCGCGATGACCGCTTTGATGTCGGTAGAGTACGCCGCCGACCAGGGACTGGCCGGCGCCGAGTATTACGCGCTGATAATGTTTGCCGCGCTCGGCATGATGCTGATGGCGGCGGGCGACGACCTGATCGTGATCTTTTTAGGCCTCGAGACGATGTCGATCTCGGTCTATGCGCTGGCCGGCTTCCTGCGCCGCGACCCGCGCTCCAATGAGGCGGCGCTCAAGTACTTCCTGCTCGGCGCGTTCTCCACCGGCTTTCTGCTCTACGGTATCGCGCTCATTTACGGCGCCACCGGCTCGATCAAGCTCGAGCCGATCGAAGCCGCACTCTCGCGTCCGGCGACCGACAACGCGCTGCTGCTGGCCGGCGTCGGTCTGCTGCTGATCGGCTTCGGCTTCAAGGTCGCCGCCGTGCCCTTCCATATGTGGACGCCCGACGCCTACGAGGGCGCACCGACGCCGGTGACGGCTTTCATGGCGGTGGGCGTCAAGGCCGCGGCGTTCGCCGGCTTCATGCGGATCTTCATGGTCCACCTGGGGCCGCTCGGCTCGCAATGGACGATGGTGCTGTGGGTGATGGCCGTGCTGACGATGACGACGGGCAACCTGGCCGCGCTGGTGCAGACCAATATCAAGCGGATGCTTGCCTACTCGGCGATCGCGCACGCCGGCTACATCCTGGTCGGGATGACCGCGGTCGCCTCGCCGCGCGCCGGCGGCGCGATCCTCTACTACCTGCTGGGCTACGCCTTCACCAACCTGGGCGCTTTCGCTGTGGTGGTAGCGCTCGAGCGCCGCGGCGCGGCCCACGACGATATCGCCGACTACCGCGGCCTCGCGACGCGCCATCCGTGGCTCGCCGCCGCGATGGCGCTGTTCATGCTGTCGCTGACCGGAGTGCCGCCGCTGGCCGGCTTTTTCGGCAAGTTCTACATCTTCTCCGCCGCGCTCGACGCTCATCTGATCTGGTTGACGATCATCGCCGTCATCAACAGCGTTGCCTCGGCCTATTACTATCTGTCGGTGCTGATCGCGATCTATGCGCGCGAGGGCGGGGTGGAACCGGTGGCGCTGCGCACGCGGCCGGCGCTCGTCGCGGCGCTGGTGATCGCGGCGGCTGGCACGGTCGCGATTGGCTTATTCCCGCAGCCTTACATCACGAGCGCCGCCGGCGCTTTCGCCTCGGCGCTTGGCAACGTGCCGCATCGTCACATCGTATTGAGCCGCTAACGCTTGATTGGCTGCGGCTGCGCCGCTTGAACGCGGCGCGTCGCGGCATCCATGCGAGCGCGAGAGCCGCGCGCTAGCGCCGGCGCGCCGACTTTCGCCGCGGACGTGCCGCAGGCGCGCTCGCGCCCTTGCGCGGCGAACGGCCCTTCGATGCGGGTACTGCGCGGACCGCCGCCGTTGGCCGGGCCGCGGTGGTTGCCGCGGGACCCACGTACGCGTCGGCTTCGATTTCTATCAGCATGTCGGGATGCACTAGCCGGGTTACCTGGACCACGGTCGAGGCCGGGGGCGCCGCGCCGAACATCTCCTGATGCGCCCGCGCGACATCGCCGAAGCGGTCGAGTTCGGTCACGTAAACCCGCGTTCGCACCACGCGCTCCAGCCCGAGGCCCAGGCGCCGCAGCGCCGAGGCGATATTGCTGATTGCCTGGCGCGCCTGCACGTAGATTTGTCCACGGCCGACCAGCTGCCCGTTCTCGTCGAGACCGGTGCTGCCCGACACCGCCACCCAGTCGCCCGCCCGCACGGCGCGCGAGTAGCCGAAGATTGGTTCCCAAGGCGCACTGCTGGAGATGCGGACGATTTCGTCCATCGAGATGGTCCTCCGAAGCGGTCTCCGAAGTATTCCGCGAAGTGTCTCGCGAAATCATCGGAGCGCCGCGCTGCCGCGAGCGCTCGCTTGCAGGAATCATTTACGCGGGCAAAGCTGCGCGGTCGCGGTCTAGCGATCGCGCGACGGCCACAATTCTTCGATCTCGCGCGCCACCGAGCGCATCGGTGAGCCGGTCGGACGCCCGTTGGGCACCAGCCAGCGCATCAGACCGAAGAAGCGCGAGGTTACCACGGATTCTTGCGGTCCCGCGCGGTTCATATCCATGTCGTGTTCGACCACCTGCTCCGCCCCCGCTGATTCGAGCATACCCGCCGAGATGCTAAAACGACGACGCTCTGCCACAACCCCGTCCTCCTATGCTACTTCGGTCGCAATAATACATACTGTTGTAGCGGCACGCAAAATTTGCGCGTGATTTCGTCCACAAAGGACTTGCCGTGACCACTTTCGAGCTTGAACTATGCGGGGTTGCCGAAGTAACTTGGTTTTGGGGTCCCTGAAATCAAGGAGGCAGCGATGCGCAAATATCTGGTACTAGCGTTGATCCCTATGTTCTTTGCCGCGATGGCGTGTCAGAAGAGCGAAGAGCCCGCACCCGAAAGTTCGGCTCCTGCTGCGTCCGCTGAGGCCAGTCCTGCGGCGCCCGGCGGCGCGATGGAAGCGAGCCCCGCGGCGGCACCCTCCGCGGCTCAGTAAGGCTCTCCAACGACAGTTTTCTATTTCTCGTTTTCTGCCACCGCTGCGCGCCGGCCTCTCGGGCTGGCGCGCAGCGGACGAGCAAATGCTCGCTTCCAAAATCGGTGCGACGTATAGTCGCGTCGGTCGGCGCTAGACGCGCTCAGGCCTGCGGGCCGATTCGCCGCCGATCACTTCGACCGGCTGGATCGGCCGACCGGCTAGATCGGCGGTTTTTCGCCGGAGAACGGATCGTCCGCGAACGGATCATCGTCGTGCACGCTTTCCACGTCGGGGTCGTGATGCGGCTCCACGCCGAGGCCTCGGCCGTGCACGATCTCCCGCGCGCGCGAGGCCGACTCGCGGGCGAGCTTCGCCAACTCGGCCGAGGTGCGGCGAACTTCTTCGCTCTTCTCGTGCAGTTCGGCGCGCAACTCTTCGACCTTGCTCAGCGCCGTCCGGCGCGCCTGCTCCAGCGTGCGGTTTTCGTGCGCCGCGCGCTTGATCTGCGCCGCGAGCTTTGACCCCTGCTCGCGCAACGCCGACATCTGCTTGGCCACGGCGTCGCGTGCCCGCTTGGCCTCGGCCAGGACCCGCTGGTCGAGCTTGCGCCGCTTCGCCTCGGCCACCAGACTGGCGCGCAACTTACCCACTATCGCCTCGAGCTGGGCTATCCGGCCCGGTGAAGCCGCCTTGGCCGGTTTGCGCGATTTGCCGGAATTGGCTGGTCTGGACGTGGTCCCTTTGCGCGCATGCGATATTCGCTTCTTCGCCGCCATCGTGTGACTCTCCCCCCGTTGTGGGATTTTCCAGCACCCTCTGATGGTGAGCTAAGTCCGATTTTCGGATTAAATCAACGAGGGGACTAAATCAACAATTGCGATCACGAGAGGCGCGAGCCCCGGACGCCCCCATCGCGCCCATCGCCCAGCGGGAGGTAAGGCTATGGCCGAGGCGGCGGCGGATGCGGCGGGATCCATCGGACTGAAGGCGGATCTCTCGCTGTTCGACTCAATGACGATCGTCGCCGGCTCGATGATCGGCTCGGCCATCTTCATCGTTTCGGCCGATATCGCGCGCCACGTGGGCTCGCCGGCCGCGCTGCTCGCGGTCTGGATCGCCGCCGGCCTGATGACAATCGCCGGGGCGCTGGCTTACGGCGAGCTGGCGGCGATGATGCCGCACGCGGGCGGCCAGTACGTCTACCTGCGCGAGGCCTACGGCGGGCTGCCGGCGTTTCTGTTCGGCTGGACCCTGCTGCTGGTGATCCAGACCGGCACGATCGCGGCGGTCGCGGTCGCCTTCGCGCGTTTCGGCGCAGTGCTGTGGCCGGCGCTGGGCGGCCCGATGTGGTTCGGATGGCAGGGCGTGGGACTCGACGCCGAGCGCGCGGGCGCGATCGCGGTGATCGCGCTGCTGACTTTCGTCAACCTGCGCGGGCTCGACATGGGCCGCGCGGTGCAGAATTTTTTCACCAGCGCCAAGGTGCTCTCGCTGGGGTTGATAATCCTGCTCGGATGTATCGTTGCGCCCAACCATAACGCGGTCGAGATCAATTTCGTCAACGGGTTTTTCGGCGCCGGGCAATGGTCGATGGGCTTTCTTGCGGCCTTCGGCGCCGCGATGGTCGGATCGCTGTTCGCCGCCGACGCCTGGGCGACCGTCACCTTTACCGCGGCCGAGATTCGCAACCCCAAGCGCGATTTGCCGCGCGCGCTAGCGCTCGGCACCGGCGTGGTGATTCTGCTCTATGTCCTGACCAACGTCGCGTACCTATGCCAGCTCCCCGTCGTCGCAATTCCCGGGGCAATGCCCGGTCCTGGCGCCGATGCGCTCAGGCGGCAGGTCTTTGCGCTAGGTATCGCGGGCGCGCCGCACGACCGCGTCGCGGCCGCGGCGATGCAGATCGTGTGGGGCGGCGCGGGCGGCGCCATCACCGCCGTGCTGGTGATGCTCTCGGCCTTCGGATGCGCCAACGGACTGATCCTGACCGGCGCGCGCGTGCTGTACGCGATGGCGCACGACGGCGTTTTCTTCGCCGCCGCGGGCCGCCTCAACCGTGCCCGCGTCCCGGCGGCGGCGCTGGTGATGCAATCGGTATGGGCCGCGGTGCTGACGCTCTCGGGCACTTACTCGGAGCTGCTCGACTACGTGATTTTCGCCCAGCTCATTTTCTATGTGATCACGGTCGGCGCGGTGTTCGTGATGCGCGTGCGGCGTCCCGACGCGCCGCGCCCCTACCACGCGTGGGGCTATCCATGGCTTCCCGCGGGCTACATCGTGGCCGCGGTCGCGCTGATGGCCGATCTGCTGGTGGTCAAGCCGCGCTACACCTGGGGCGGGTTGCTGATCGTGGCAAGCGGCGTGCCGGTCTACGTGTACTTGCATCGCCGCGCGCTCCGCGGCGCGGAGTCCGCCCGCGCTGCCGCTGGCGGGAACTAGAAAGAGGCAGACTCCTTTTGAAACTTTTCCTTGTCCAAGAGAGAGATCGTTCCGGCGTAGGGGCCGCTCGCGAGCGCCCTCTTCGTGGCCGCGGCCGCGGTCTCTAGTACGCCGCCTCCAGCAGCTGGACCAAGTTCTCGCGCGTCACTGGGCGCCCGACCGTGCCGGCGCGCTCGACCTCTTCGAGCACCGTGCCCGCAATCGTGCCGATCTCTTCGCGCGGCACGCCGGCGTCGCGCAGTCGGTGCGGAACCTCGAACTGTGCGATGAACTTCGCCATCCGCTCCGCGCATTCCATCGCGCTCACCCGCGCGTTGCGCTCATCGAAACGCACCCCCAGGCCCTCAGCGATCGGCCCAAAGCGCTCGGGCGCGGCGTCTGCCATGAACCGCATCACGTGCGGCAGCGTGATGCACGAGGTCACCCCGTGCGGCACGTCCCACATCGGGCCAATCTGATGGCCCAGTGCGTGCGAAATGCCGACCCGCGTGCTCATGATGCCGAAGATCGAGAACCACGCCGCGAGCTGGCATTGTCCGCGATGCGCCACCGATTCGGCGCCGGTGGTCTTGAGCGAGGCCGGCAGATGATTGAGCAGTAGCGAAATCGCGCGCGCCCCGAGCGTGTCGGCGATCAACTGATGGCGCGACGAGTAGATGACCTCGACCGCGTGATCCATCGCGCGCATCCCGGTCGCCGTCCAGAGCCACGCCGGCGTCTCGACCGTCAGCTCTGGGTCGAGAATGATCGTGCGCGGCGCAAGGCGCGGATCGACCACGCCGCCCTTGACGTGGCTCGACTCGTCGGTGACGCCGCCGATCGGTGTGAACTCGCCGGCCGAGAGCGTCGTCGGCATCGCGATGTGGATCAGGTCGGGTCCGCCAACCACGTCGGCCGCCTCGAAGTCGATGGTATGCGGGGCCGCTCCGCCGGGGCGCGAGCCCTCCAGGATGCGCTTGGCGGCGACCTTCACCGTATCGATCGGGCTTCCGCCGCCGAAGCTCACCATGCAATCCGCGCCCGTGCGCTGGTACTCCTCGACCAGCGCGGCAACCGTATGCGAGGGCACGTGCTGGCTCGCGCCTTTGAACACTCCCGCGAGGCGCGAGCCGGCCGCCGCGGTCACCTTGTCGAGGAGCTTGGAACGCCCCAGGGTTTTGCCGGTCACGATCAGCGCGCGGTTGAGCTTCCGGCGCTCGAGCTCGTGTCCCAGGCTCGCGGCTTTGCCCGGACCGAAGGCCACTTTTTCCAGGCGCGTAAAGTTGAACTCACCCGTCATTGAGATAGTCGGGGGGATTTTCGGATCCATCGCATCACTCCTCGCACGATTCCGAGATTATGTATGGCGCCGCGGCGCATTCCGCGGCGCGGCGCGCGGCGGTCTCAGTGCTTGATTACCACGAGCGTGCCGACCGGCAGAAGGGTTTCGAGCTCGTCGATCGCGCCGTTGTCGACCGAGATGCATCCGGTGGTCCAGTTGACGTTGCCGGTGTTGAGGATCGGCTCGTCGGTGCCATGGATTCCGATCCCGTCGCCCGCGGAAATCGCGTGGCCACGGAAGCGCGGCACTTCGCCCTGCGAGACGAGCTGTTCGTAGCGCGCGCGATCGACACTGTTGGGGTAATCGAGCTTCAGGAAGTAGCGCCAGCGCGAATTGAGCCGCTTGGCGATGATGGTGTAGGCGCCCTCAGGCGTGCGCCGATCGCCCGACCACAGCTTGGTTCCCGGGTCGAGGTTGCGCCCGAATACGGCGTGATACTCTTTGTAGAGATGTCCGCGGTAATAGACGAGGAGCCGGTGCTGCGACTTGTACACCATCACCGACCAGCTATACGGATTGCGCACGATTGCGGGGTCGTAGGTGTTGCGGAGCGCGATCAAGCCCGCGGTCGGCTGTTCGCTCACCGCCGCGCCGGCGCTGGTGGCACCCTGGACTGAAGACGATGCCGACGGAGTTGCGGCGGCAGTCGGCGTGGATAACCACGTCGGCGCCATCGGGGGCGCGCCGCCGCCCGGCGGCGTGAGCGCCGCCAGGCTCGGCGTCGGCGCAGCCGTCGGCTGCGCAGGCGGTGCGGCCGCGCTTATCGCCGCGCCACTGGCCGATATCGCTGGCGCCGCGGGACTCGCAGCGGTGGCCGCCGCGCCAGCGGCGGCCACCGCTGCCGTCGGCGCTGCGGGAGCCGTTATCGCCGCGGGAGTCGCTGCCGGTGTCGCGGCCACTGCCGCCGCAGGCGTTGCGACGGCGGCGACCGCTGCCGTCGCAACGTCTGCTGCTGGCGCGGGCGCAACGTCTGCTGCTGGCGCGGGCGCAACGTCTGCTGCTGGCGCGGGCGTAACGTCTGCTGCTGGCGCGGGCGTGGCGGCTGCGGCTGGAGTGGGTGTGGCGGATGCGGAGGTCGATGCCGTCGGGGTCACGCTCACCGGACCATCGAGCGCCGACGCGTTTGCGGCGCATAGCATCGCGCTCGTTCCTGCGAAGATTGCTGCCCCGAGAGCCAGCCGTAACTCATGCTTCATCGAATCTTTGCCCGCATCTTTCCCACCACCACACAATTATTGTGGAAGAGCTTGGCCGCCGGGTCAATTCTGGATGGCATGCGATACGGCCGATCTTTCAATATTGGCGACAAAATTTGCGATAATACTGCGACAATGCTTGCGACAAACATGCGAGATAACACTCGCGATAATAACTGGTGCTTCGATGGATAACGATCTCGCACGCGCCTTTGCCTCGCTCACCACCGGCATCTACGTCCTGACCGTGGTCGACGGCGGCCATCATCATGGGATGTCCTCGTCGTGGGTGACCCAGGTCTCCGGCGAGCCGCCGCTGTTCACGGCGGCGGTCGATAACAACCACTTCTCGCGCGCCGCTTTGGCCCGCACCGGCGTGCTTGGTTTCAACGTGGTGGGTGCGCGCGGCAAAGCGTTGGAGGATTATTTCTACTCGTCGCGGGCGCGCCGTCCCGACAACCTCACCGACATCGAGTATGAACTGTCGCCTGCCCTCGGCGTGCCGTGGCTGAAGCAGGCGATGGTCTCGATCGAGGCGCGAGTGAACGACAGCTTCGTCGCCGGCGACCATACGATCTTCGTGGCCCAGCCGGTCGGCGTACGCGTGCGCAGCAACGAGCGCCCGCTGACTTCGCTCGATCTCGACTACGTGTATCTCGGCGGACGCGAGGTTCTGCCGCGCGACCGCTCCGGATGGTAGCCGGCGGCGGCGAGTTAGGGGGGCAGATTAGGGTGGTCAGATAGCCGGCCGGATAGGCGGCGGGGGCCTGCCCTCGCGCCGGGTTGCCATTCGGCTTTTGCCGGCCGAGTTTTAAATTGACCGTCGCCAAACCGCTCTGCTAGCATCCGCCAACGCGGAGCACCCCCAATGCCTATCGATAAGAATGAACTGCGCCGAGTGATGGGGCATTTTGCCACCGGCGTAACCGTGATCACCACCGTCTCCAGCGACGGCAAGCACTATGGGCTGACGGCCAACGCTTTCACCTCGGTCTCGCTGGAGCCGCCGCTATTGCTCATCTCCGTCGACAAGAAGGCTGAGAGCTATTCCTACTTCGAGGAGAGCAAGGTCTTCACGGTGAACATCCTGGCCGACGACCAGGAAGCGCTGTCGCGCCGCTTCGCGGTCAGCGGCGGCCCGAAATTCGAGGGCGTGGCCTACCGGCCCGGCGCCAACGGGGCCGCGATTCTTGAGGGCACGCTGGGATATATCGAGTGCAAGCTTGCCTCGGCCTATCCCGGCGGCGACCACACCATCTATATCGGCGAAATCCAGGAGGCGGCGACCGTCGACCGCAAACCCCTGCTCTTTTTCCGTGGCGGCTACCGCGCGCTCGGTGATTGAGCCGGCCCTCCTGTACGGTGTCAGCGTCTTCCTGCCCTGTCATAACGAGGAAGGCAACATCGAACGGGTGGCCGCGGGGCTCGAGACGGAACTTCCCCGGCTCGCCGAGCGCTACGAAATCGTCGTAGTTGACGATGGCAGCCGCGACCGCACCGGCGAAATCGCCGATCGCCTGGCCACTGCCAATCCGCACCTCAAAGTGGTACATCATCCGGTCAATCGCGGCTATGGCGCGGCGGTAATCTCAGGCATCCGAGCCTGCACTCAGCCGTGGGTCGTGCTGTGCGACGGCGACGGCCAGTTCGCGGCCGCCGACATCGCTCGCCTGGTGGCCAAGGTGCCGGAGTACGATGTTGTGGTCGGGCATCGGGCGCATCGCGCCGACCCTCTGATGCGGCGGGTCAACGGGAAGGCATGGACGGTGTTGATGCGGCTGTTGCTGGGAATCCGCATAAGCGATATCGATTGTGGGTTCAAATTGTTTCGGCGCGATTTGCTCGACGGGATCGATCTGCAGGCCAAGGGCGCGATGATCTCGGCCGAGCTGATGGCGCAACTGGCGGGGCGGGGAGCGAAAATTTGCCAAGTCGAGGTTCGTCACCTGCCGCGCCTGGCCGGCGAGCAATCGGGAGCCAGCTTCAAGGTGATCGCGCGCGCGTTTCGGGAGCTGTGCCTGCTCTACGGACGCTTGCGCCGGGCGCGTCGCGAGACGACGCGCGTGGAGCGCTAGTCGAGCGACGCGCGTCTCAGATGTACGCGCGACAAACAGCACCGCAAAACGTATGACCGCTAGACGAACTGCGTCAGGTAAAACTGCTGAAAGCGTTTCGACTAGGCGGTTTGGCTTGGGTTTTTAGATGGCACGGCAATGGCAATGGTCTTGGACATGCGGCCTGTAAAGCAGAGCCGCCAAAGGATAAAGGAGAAATTGGTATGAAGCGGACTCTGACGATCTTGAGTGCGGCGCTCTTCGCCGGCGCCCTGATGGTTCCGGCGGTGCAGGCGCAAGAGCCTCCGGCTGCTGGCGCACCGGCGGCTGGGGCTCCGGCGGCTGAGGCTCCGGCGGCTGAAGCTCCGGCGGCTGAAGCGACGCCTATGGCGAAGAAGCATCACAAGTGGCATCACCACAAGAAGAAGTCCACGTCGGGTGAAACCGGTGCTTCAGGCGCGACGGGCGCCACCGGTGAGACTGGTGCGACAGGCGCCACGGGCGCGACGGGTGCGACTGGCGCCCCGGGTGCTCCTGCTGCTCCCCCGTCTGGCGGCAGCAACTAACAGCCGTCCGTTCCAGGACCCGCGATGCCGTTTTGAGCGGGTTGGCCATGGCCGCGAGAGGCCGTGGCGCCCCAAAACGGCATTTTCTTCAAGCGCGCGACGCCAAATGGCGTTCGCGCGCTTTTTATTGATTTCACTTTCCTGCTAAGGTTTTGAAGGTTTGTATGGCCTCGAGCTGTCGGGCTTATGATGTTGGGTAGCTACCGCGTGTTTCGGCTTTTTTTCGTGTTGCTGATTTGCTCGGCAACACTGAGGCCGATTATCGCGAGGGCCTCGGACAACATCGCTGCGGACCCACAGGTTTGCGATCCCCTGGGCGATTACTACCTCGGGATGGAAGACTATCCTGCGGCGATCCGCCGCCACCTCGTCGTCATCCGGGAACATCCCGATAACGCTCTTGCCCACTATCATCTCGGCTTCGCCTACGGCCTCACCGGGCAGCATCGCAACGAACTGCAGGAATACCGCCGGGCGGTCGACCTCGGACTGGACGATTGGCAGGTGTTTCTCAACCTTGGGCTGGTCTATCTCGAGGACGGCCAACTCCAGGGCGCGACGGAAGTACTGCGGCTGGCAACTTTGCTCGGGCCCTATCAGTCCGAAACTCACTTCAACCTGGGACTGACCTACGAACGGCGCGGGATGCTCAGCGACGCGGAGCAGGAGATGCTGTTCTCGCTCAGGCTCAACCCCGAGGAGGCCGACGCGCGCAACACCCTGGGCCTCATCTATGCGGAGGAAGGCCGGTACACGCTCGCGCGCGAGGAGTGGTCGGACCTGCTGAGCGCGGACCCCGCCTATACGCCGGCCCGCGAGAACCTGACGATACTCGAACGTGTGCAACGCGCCGGCGCAAAGAGCGGCGTGGCTGACGTCGCGCACGGGCGCTGAGGCCGGCGCGGGTTGTATACGGGCACGAGATCGACACAACGGCCGGGATGGGCAAGGCAGGGATGATGATGGGGGGAATCGTAGTGGCAAAGCAGCTTCGGCGGATACAATCGATCTCTGTGGCGGCGGTTCTGTTGTCGGCTGCCGCACTGATCGCCGCCGCGCCGGCGCGGGCGAGCTATAAGCCCCATCACAGGCACGCGGCTGCGCGCCGCCATCGCGAGGTACGCACCGGCACGGTGGCGTATCACGCCCTGCTGCTCGAAGACGCCGACACCGGCAGGATCATCTACGACTACAACGGCGGTATCGAATGGCCGCCAGCCTCGATGGCCAAGATGATGCTGCTGATGGTGGCCGAGGACCAGATCAAGGCCGGCCGCTTTAATCTGAACTCCGCGGCGAGGATCAGCGCCAAGGCCGCTTACACCGGCGGCTCGCGCCTTGGATTGCACGCCGGCGACGTGATCCCGCTCGGCGAATTGATGAAGGCCGCGCTTATCCGTTCGGCCAACGACGCCGCGGTCGCCGTGGCCGAGGAGGTCTGCGGCTCGACCGAACGCTGCGTCGAGATGATGAACGCGCGCGCGCAGAGCCTCGGGATGACGCACACGGTCTATGGCACGGTCGAGGGCTTGCCGCCCACGCCGCTGCACGACGCCGATGTCACAACCGCCTACGATCTGGCGACGCTCGGCCGCGCGCTCATCCATCATACCGACCTCCTGCAATGGTCTTCGATGGAGATGGCGCCGTTTGATTACGGCGTCACGATGCTGCACAACACCAACCATCTGATCGGCCATTTCGAGGGTGCCGACGGGATCAAAACCGGCTTCACGCTGAAGGCCGGCTTCAACCTGACCGCCACGGCGCGGCGCGGCAACATGCGCCTGATCGCGGTAGTCCTGGGTGCGCCATCGAACGGGCAACGCTTCGTGCAGGCCGCCAAGATACTCGATTGGGGCTTCGACAATTTCGAGAGGGTGGAGGTGGTCAAGCAGGGCCAACTCCTGCCGATGCAAGTGCGGGTCGGCGCGAATGAAGTGATGCAGCCGGTGGCGGGCAGCACCGTCGCGGTGATCGTGCCGAAGAAGGACGCGGGCGAGCTCAAGATGGACTTGGCCGTGCCGACCTCGCTCTACGGGCCGCTGGCATCGGATCAGACCGTGGGACAGGTAATCGTGCGCGATCGCAGCGAGGTCGTGGCCACGTTCGACGCGGTATGCCCGCTGCCGGTTGGCCAGCAGCAGTTCCCGGTTGGCCAGCAGCCGGCGGTAGTTGACGCGTCGAGCGCGCCGGTTGCCGAGGTTACGAACCAGCGGGGCGCGACGATCCGTGTCGCGTCGCCCACAAGTCAGGACGCGGCGCCGGTGCCTGTGGTCGCGGCACCGATAAATGCGGCAGTAACACCACCGATGAGTGCCGTCGCGGCACCGACAAATCAGACTGCGACACCCGTAAGGTGAATCGATGAATCCAGCCTCTCGCCAGCGCAACCGGCGCAATCGTAAACTCGCGCGCAAGCGCCGCACGGATCCGATTCAGGTGCGCAGACGCAAGCTCCGGATGCGCCGCACGCGCAACCGCAAGGCAAGCTGACCGCCGCGGACGCGCTCTCTGAGAGCGGCTTCATCGCATAACCGCCGCGATGAAACATCGCCACACTATCGCGTTCGCAGTTGCGTCGCTGGTTTTTTCTGCTTGCATGCCATTCCCGCATCGCGAATCCTCGCCACACCTGAGCGGTCGAGTGTTGGATAGAAGCACTGGCGTGCCGATTTCGGACCCTCGGGTGGAATTGAGCGGCTACTTTACGGCTCAAGGTGCTACGGGGCCGGACGGACGCTTCAATCTTCCCGCGCACAAAGAGTGGAAGTTAGTTGTCGCCTTGGGCGATCCCGGCTGCGAAGTTTCGGTACAGGCCCCGAACTATCAGGACTGGCGGCAGACCTTTTTCAGTGGTTACGTGCCCCTGAAAGATGTGCTCCTCACACCACTTAGGACGTCCTCTCACTGACCCGGCCATGCTCCGTCATCCTGAACGAAGTGAAGGATCTCGCGCGGAGGACCGCGCGAGGTCCTTCGACTCCGCTCGCAGACTCGCTTCGCTCAGGATGACCGAAGAGAAGAACGCGGCTCAGCGGCCCTTGAGGAAGTAGTCCTTCCACGCCGGGTACTTGTGCGCCATCGCCTGCGGGTCGAGCTGGCGCATCGACTCGATCGCATTCAGGAACGCGATCGCATTGGCGGACGGTATCCGGCGCGGCGCGACCGGCGCGGTCGCGGCGAACACCGGAGGCGGCGGCGGTGGCGGCGCGGGAGCCGCGCCCTGCCGTGGCGCGGCGAGCGTCAACGCCTCCGCCGCGCTGTGAAGCGGCGTGCGCGCCGCAACGTCGGCGGAGTATGCCGTCCCGGGCGTGTACTTGTCGGCGAGCATCCGCAGAATCGAAGTATGGTCGAGCGGCTGGCTGAAACATGAGCCGGCGTCTACGAAAGGCGAAACGATAATCGCCGGCACGCGCACGCCGGTCGTGGAGAACGGCGTATAGCTCTCGCCGTGGTTCTGCGGAGTCACGAGCGGCAGCGGCTCGACGTGATCGAAGAAGCCGCCGTGCTCGTCGTAAGCGACTATCAGGACCGACTTGCTCCAGAGCTGCGGATTGCCGGTGACGGCGGCATATACGCGGCGCATCAGGTCTTGGCCGCGGGTTATCGGGGTCGTCGGATGATCGTCGTCGGCCTTGTCGGGCTCGGCGCCGTCGGTGAACTGCGGCTCGATGAAAATCACCTTGGGCAGCGTGTCGGGGGACTGGCAGTCGGTGTCGAGCGCCACCAGGCCGCGGAAAAGATTGTCCCATGCGTCGGCGGCGATCCGCCGTTGAATCTTCGGCATCAGCGCGAAGAACGGGAAGCCCTCCGAATAGACCCGCCAGCTCACGCCGTGCGCGTCGAGCCAGTCATACACCACGTCCTGGTCGTCGAATAGTTGGCTGGTCGTGTGATCGCGAAGCGTGTAGCCGCTCGCCGCCATCAGGCGGTTGGGCTGCGTGCTGGCCGGCAGGCAGGCGAACCAGTGATCGCAGACGCAGAACTGGCGCGCGAGGAAATCCGTCATCGGCAACTGCGTGGCCGCGTAGTACTGGCCGACCGGATAAGGGTCGGCGGGGCTGACCGTGGCGTAGTCGGCGACGAAGCCGGTCATCATCTTGTCGCCCGGGTTGAATCGCATCTGGCTGCGGATGTCTTCGCGCTCGTGCAGCGGATCGACCGGCACGGCAGGGTCGGTGCGCGGGGCCGGCGCGTAAGGCGTCGCGTTGAGCAGGTTCGCGTAACCCGCCGCCGCGGCGTGCGCGATCCCCACGATTTTTGGATTGGCCGCGTCGAGATAGCCGAGCATGTGGTCGAACGAGCGGTTCTCCATCATCAGGATGAAGATGTGCTCGATCTGGTCGAGCGCCGATGCCATCGCGGTTGTTCCCCCTTTCGCGATCGAAGCCGCGCCGAGCATCTCCCCGAGCTGGATTGACAGCGGCGGCTGCGGCCAGTTTAGTGGGCGCTGCGATGAAGTCCACCTTGTTCGCGGGCGGCCGCCGTCCCGCGCCGTTCGCGACGCTCCTTTTGCTCGGATGCATGCTCGCCCTGTCGCCTGGGCTCGTTGCGCCGGCACGTCTGGCGAGCGCGGACGCGCCGCGCCGTCCCGCGCGGATTTTCGTCCTGATGGTGTGGGACGGGCTGCGCCCCGATTTCGTGACCGCCGAGCGGACGCCGAGTTTATTCGCGATGGAGAACGAGGGCGTGCGGTTCGCGCGGCATCATTCGGTCTTTCCAACGATCACGATGGTCAACGCGGCGAGCCTCGCGACAGGCGCGTCTCCCGGCAGCACGACGATCCTCGGCGACGAGGTGTCTCTGACGTCGCGGCTGAGCGCGCATAAAGTCACGGTTGCGCCAAACGATTCGTGGGCGAATCAACCGGTCAACCTCGAGAACTCGGTCACGCTCGCAACGCTCAACGGGCCGAAGTTCTTCAACGGCGCGCTGCTCGGCTCCGAATCGATTGGGCAGCAAGTCCGGCGCGCGGGCGGTTATCTCGCGATCATCGGCAAGAAGGGGCCGGCCTTCACTTTCGACGACAGCGTGACCGGCGATCCGGCGATGGGCACGCCGATCGCCGCGGGCAATTTCATCTTCGTCAGCGACGATCTCGTCGCGCCGCCCGCGCTCAAGAGTGAACTCGCGCCGGCGCCGCCCAGGCCGCCGAGCGAGAGCGCCATCTATGGGGCGCGCGACACTTACTTCGCGCAAATCGTGACCGAGCGCGCGCTGCCGGAGGCCAAGGCTGCGGCGCTCGGCGGCCATCCCGCGCTGGTCGTTTTCTGGCAGCACAATCCCGACGTGACGCAGCATCATCGCGGTCTCGGCACGCAGGGCAACCTCGACGCTCTGAAGGTCAGCGACGCGAACCTCGCGAGCATCCGCAATGCGATCACAAAGCTTGGGATCGCCGACCGCACCGACCTGATGGTGGTTTCCGACCATGGCTTCGCAACGATTCGCGCGCTGGTTCCGCTTGCGCAATTGCTGGTTGCGAAGGGGATTAAGAAATCGGCGACCAGCGACGACGTGATGGTGCTGGCCAACGGCGGCATCGACCTGATCCATCTCTCGCGCGCGGCATTTCCCACGATCGAGGCACAGCGCGCGATCCTGCAGAAAATAACTGACTTCGTCGAGTCGCAGCCGTGGTCGGGGCCACTCTTCACTCGCAGCATGAGCGAGGAACGGGCGCTCGATCACGGGCCGGCGGAGTCCGGCGCGAGCGCCGAAGCGCCGGGCGGCCAGAGCCTGGGCTGGATCGCGGGAACCTTCAGTCTCGACAGCCTCGGGATGATTGGCCGCAACAATTATTTCGACGCGCCCGACCTGGTGGTTTCGTTCCGCGAATTGCCCGACGCGGATAATCGCGGGCTTACCGGTCCGGCCGGCCCGGCCTACGTTTACGACGATCATGGCGAGCGCAATGTCGGCGCAGGTAATCATTCAGACCCACTGGTCGCGCCGGTCAAGGGCCTGATGTACGCCGACACGGGCGGATGGGGCGGATTTGCCACCGGCCTTGGGATGCATGCGGCGGCGGGCGCGCGCGAGTTGCACAACTTCTGCGCGGCGGCCGGTCCGGATTTCCGCCGCCACCTCGTCGACCAGTATCCGAGCGGCAATCTCGACCTGCGAGCGACGATCGCGCGAGTGATGGATCTGCCGTTCGGAGACGAAGCGAACTCCGCCGGCCGTCCGCTCGACGAGGCGCTCGCCGGCCATCAACTTAAAGCCACGACAAATGTGAAAGTTACGACGAGTGAATCCCGGCTCACCGTCAGCCGCAAGCTGTCCACGACCGACGCGACAACCATCCTGGATTTCTCGGTGTTGAGCGTCGGGCCGCGACGATGGTCGTATCTCGACGGCGTCGAGTACAAACAGACGCCGGCTACGAAATCGAAGTGAGGCGCGCCGGCTCGGCGGCTTGCGCGACCAAATCGTCGTCGAGCCTGGTGAGCACGCGCCCGCGGGTTTCGGGAATCAGCCAAATCAGCATCGAGCCAACCGCCGAGAACGCCGCGCCGATCGACAGCGCCGCGCCGAAACCGATCGAGCGGCTCAGCACCGCGATCACCATCGGGGTGAAGAACTGCAAGCCGCGCGTGACGTTGAGCAGCAGGCCGAGCGCCGTGTTGCGCACCTTGGTCGGCAGCAGTTCCGAGACGATCGGCCCGGTGCCCGACCAGATGCCGGTGCCGAAGCCCGCCAATACCATCGCACCCGCGATCAGCCCCGGCACGCCGGCCGCCCAGGGCCACAGGATAGTCGGAGGCAGCAGCCCGATCGCCATCATCGCGGCGAAGGCCGAGTACACCGGGCGCCGCCCGAAGCGGTCGGCGAGCAGGCCGAAGCTCGCGTAGCCGGCGACCGCGCCGGCTTGCATGCCCATCATGAGATGGCTCGCCGCGCGGTCGCTCAGGTTGCGCGTCAGCTTCAGATAACCGGGCATCCAACTGTAGGTGAACCAGTAGGCCTCCGAGTTCACCCAGATGACCAGGAACAACAGCATCATGATGCCGGCGTAAGGCCTGAGCGCGCGGAATTCTTCGCGCGTCAGCCACTCGCCGCCGCCGCCCATCCGGCGCCGCCAGACATCGCTCTCCGGAAGCCATCGCCAGACCGCAATCGCCACCATCAGTGCCGGCAGTGACGAGAGCGCGAACGTTGCACGCCATCCGATCGCCGGGGTGACGTAGCCCGCCAGAAACGCGGCGATGAACACGCCGAGCGGCGCTCCCACCTGCACGTAGGCGGCATAGCGCGCGCGGCGGTCAGGCGGCACAGTCTCGGCCACCAGGCTTTGGCCTGCGGCCCACTCGCCGCCGATTCCGATTCCGGTGAGCGAGCGAAAGATCAGCAGATGCGTCAGGTTGAGGCTGGCCGCGCAGAGCAGCGTCCCGAAGCCATAGATGAGGACGGTCGCGATGATCGTCGGACGACGCCCGAAGCGATCGCCAATGAAACCGAATAGAAGTCCGCCCAGCGCCGTCATCAGGAGCGACAGGCCCAGCGCAAAGGACGCCTCCAGTCTGCCCAAGTGCAGGTCGTGCGCCATCGGGACCATCAGGAACGAGTAAAGGATGAGGTCGTAGAAGTCGAAAATCCAGGCGAGGAAGCACAACGCGACGATCCGGTAGTGCGGCCAGCCCATCGGCTGCTCGCTCAGCAGCAGCGCCGGGCGTGCGGCCGTGGCGGAGCGAGTGTCGGGGCCGGTTCCGCTCATCGCGGTTCCCCACGCGCCACGCCGCACTCCGTGCCGCGCGCCGCGCTTGCGCATTCGCTAGGCTCTTGCATCGCTGTCAGCCTGCTATTGGTTCCGCGGCTACTGGTCCCGCTGCTACTGGTCCCGGTAGCCACGTTGTGGTTGGCTATCATCGGGGTTTGGCTCGCCGGTTTTCAAGAGACCGCGCCGGACCCGGGCGCACGCCGCGCCGCAAGATAAGGAGGAACGCTATGATCAAGCGGACGCTGCGATGGCTGTTGCGGACGATCGCGATCGTGATTGTGATTGCCGTCATCAGCCACATTGTCAATTGGTGGTCGCATCGCGTCGCGCCCGGCTCGGTGATCGAGCTTGCGCTGAAGGGCCCGGTAATCGAACGCGGCAGCAACGGCTTGCGCGGATTGGTCGACGACAACCAGACCCCGCTCAATGTGGCGCGCCGCGCGCTGCGCCAGGCGGCCGACGACCCGCGGATTGTGGGACTGGCGATCCGCATCACCGACCCGGAGATGGAATTTGCGCAGGCGCAGGAACTGAGCGCCCTCATCCACGACTTCGCGGCCCATCACAAGTGGACCACCGCGTATCTCGAAAGCGCAGGTGACTTCGGTTCGGGCAACCTGCCCTACCTGGTCGCGGGCGCGGCCGGCGAAGTCTCGATGATGCCTGAGGGCGAGATCAACCTGATGGGCGTGCGGCTGCAGGAGCTGTTCGCGCGCGGACTGCTCGATAAGATCGGGATTAGGCCCAACTTCGCCGCGATCGGCAAGTACAAGAGCGCCGCCAACATCTTCACCGAGAAGGATTTCACGCCCTCCCAACGCGAGGAGGACGAAGCGCTGGCGGGCGGCCTGTTCAACCAGCTGGTCAGCACCGCCGCGAGCGAGCGCCATCTCGAAGCTGCGCAAGTCCGCGCGCTCATCGACCAGGCGCCGCTCAGCGCCGAGGCGGGGCTCAAGGCCCATCTGATAGATCGGATCGAGTACGGCGATGAGTTCACCGACCGCGTCAAGGCCTACGGCGGTCACGACCATAAGGTCATCAAGTACGCCGACTACCAACACGTCTCGCTGCTACCGCACCTGGGCCATCGCGACCGTCTCGCAGTGATTTACGCCGACGGCGCGATTCAGCAGGGGCAGGGCGGATTCGATCCGCTGCTCTCGCCCAGCGGCAACGGCGTGGGCTCGGACGACATGGTCGAGGCGCTGAAGCAGGCGCGCGATGACGATTCGGTACGCGCCGTGGTCCTGCGTATCAATTCGCCCGGCGGCTCGGTGATCGCGTCGGAACTTATCCGGCGCGCGGCCGAACTGCTGGCCAAGGACAAGCCGCTGGTGGTCAGCATGTCAGGCTATGCGGCCTCGGGCGGCTACTGGATCGCGATGCCGGGGGCGAAAATTTTTGCCGAGCCTGCGACCATCACGGGATCGATCGGCGTGCTAGGCGGCAAATTCAATATAGCGCCGATGATGGCCTCGATCGGGGTCAACAGCGCCGCCATCTCGCATGGCGCCAACGCTACGATGTTCGACGCGTTCGGCGATTTCACGCCCGCCCAGCAGCAGCAGTTCCGCGATCAGATCCTGGGCGAGACCTACCAGCATTTCGTGAACCTGGTGGCGCATCGGCGTGGGCTGACTCCCGCGCGCGTCGACCAGATTGCCCAGGGCCGCGTATGGACCGGCGCCGAGGCGGTCAAACTCAAGCTGGTCGACGGGATCGGCGGGCTCGACGAGGCGATCAAGGCCGCCAGGGAACTGGCCAAGGTGCCGGAGGATACGAAGCTCGGGCTGCTCGAATTGCCCGCGCCGCCGGGCCTGCTGACGAGCCTGATGAAGGGCAAGATGGGCGCCGACGGCGCGTTCGGAGTCGGCGTTTCGGCGCAACTGCGCGCGCTGCTCTGGATGTTCGACGCGGCCGCCGGCGCGCGCGGCGGATGGCTGAGAGCGGTGCTGTGTCCGGTGACGCCCGTGATCTGATACGCCCTGACGCGCCGTTGCGGAGGACTCGCCGCAGCGGTTCCATTTTGTGTGCGGTGGCGCAATATAATTGTTTCGACTCAGGCGCGTGCGCCTTTGACTCACGAGCCGAGCGTGTGCAGCGAAGATTCACGCATCTGGAGAAACCGCTATGGATGCGCAGCTTGAAGGATTTCTCAACACGTTGGGCGACGCCGAGCGCGCCGGCGGCCGCGTCTTGCACGAACTGACCGCCGAGGCCCGCTCGCTCGAACTTCGCGAACTGCTCAAGAAGGCCGGCCACGACGAGGGCTACTACGCCGGCGAACTTTCCGCCCACGTACGCCGCCTCGGCGGTGTCGCCTCCAACAAGACCGGCGACTTCGTCGAGAAGGTGCGCGCGGTGGACGGGTTGCGCGAGAAGCTCGAGCTGCTCAACCGCGGCCAGCGATGGGTGATCCGCAAGATCGAGGAGAACCTCGCCACCATCGCGGATCCCGGGCTGCGCGCGTTCCTCTCGGTGATGGCCAAGGGCCATTACGTCAATATCGGCGCCCTCGAAGACGCGCTGAAAGAAGGCTTGCTCTGAGCCTTGCCGCCCTGCGCGATGGCGTGCCGCGCGTGCGCAAAATTTTCTCGCTGATTGCGTTCGCCGTGCTCGCGGTTGTGCGCGCCGGCACGGGCGCGGAAGGACTCGAACCGGGAAGTCATTTGCTCGGGCCGGGCAGCCATCGCGTTGATCTCGAGCACGGCGGGCTTGGCCGAAGTTATATCGTTTACGTGCCACCACAGGCCTCCAGCGCAAACTCCCTGCCCGTGATCCTGAACTTTCACGGCGCCGGCAGTAACGCCGAGCAACAGCAGCGCTACTCCGGGATGGACGCGACGGCCGACCGCGACGGCTTCGTCGCCGTCTATCCCAACGGAACGGGGCGTGGAACGCGGGCGCTAACCTGGAACGCCGGCGGATGCTGCGCCTATGCCGAGCGCAACAAGGTCGACGATGTCGGCTTCACCCGGGCGTTGCTCGACGACCTTGCGACGCGCGTTCACATCGATCGAACGCGAGTTTACGCGACCGGCATCTCGAATGGCGGCATGATGGCTTTTCGGCTCGGCGTCGAGGCCTCGGATCGCATCGCTGCGATCGCGCCGGTGGAGGGCGCGCTGATGATCGAGACCTCAGGCCCTGCGCGTCCGATGCCGCTGATGCTCTTCAACAGCGTCGATGATCGTTACGTCCCTTATGGGGGTCGTTTCGGACGGCTCGGGCGTATCGCTCACGTAACGCCGTATCCGCCTGTCGACGAGGAGATCGCGCGATGGCGCAAATTTGACGACTGCCCGGTTAAGGCGCAGGACGGGCCGACGCTGAAGGGCGGTCCCGGCGCGGCGGACGCGGACAATTCCGCGACCCGGTACGAATGGGCCCCATGCGCCGGCGGCAGCAAAATCGTGTTGTGGAAGCTAACCGGGTCGGGTCACGTATGGCCGGGCGCGACGCGCAGCGTGTTTTGGCTCGGGCGCGGCACAAACGTCATCAACGCCAACGATCAGATGTGGCAGTTCTTCCAGGATTTTTCCCTGCCGTCGAATAAGGGCGAGTAGACTCCGACCGGCACACGCGAGCAGGCCCCAAGTCAAAGACCCTGCCGGGCCGTATCATACCGCCCGGCAGGGTCTGCTTCATGAACTAGCGGTGGATCTCTTCGAGCTTGTTGATGTCGTACAGCTTTTCCGCCTCGGGTCCCTTCAGGTTCGGGAATCCACCGGGAACGAGCCAGATGGTTCCGCGATCGTTCTGGACGTCAAGCACCTGCACCGACTGGAATTCGGTCGAGAAGGCGCCCTTATTCATGGGGTACATCCACTGGCCCGGCTGGAAGCTCTCGCTCCACTTCTTCTGGAATTCCCAGACCTTCCAGAGCTTGTCCTTGTGGTCGAAGGACTCCATCAGCCACGCGTCGTAGTTCTGCGAATCCCAGTCTTCCACGACGCTCTTGTACGGATGACGCTCGCTGAGCGGCGTGCGCTCCATGACCGCGAAGCGGCGCATCGTCCACGTATCGTTCGGGATGATTCCGTTGGGCCCGTATAGATAGCTGTACGTGTGCACGGAATCGACGACCGCAAGCTGGTCCTTCCATCCGAGGAAGCGCCAGTGCCACTCGAGCTCACGGCCGGAGAAGCTGTAAAAATCCTCCAGCGTATGGTCGGTGCCTAGCAGCGAGTCCGACTTGACCTCGGCCGAAATACGGCGCACGCGACGCAGGTTGGGGATGTAGGCCCAGCCGTCGTCTTCGCGATGCGGGTCGGCGTAGCGGTAGATGATGAACGCGGTGCCGCGGATGTCAAAGGGCGAGTAAAAGCCAGTGAACTCCTTGAACTCGAAGTTCGCCGCGCCGGGCACCGGCAGCGTATGGTTTTCGAGCATCGCGAGGTGGGTGTAAAAAACCTTCCGGTAGAACGCGTCCAACGTGCGCTGGAAGTTTCCGCCGCCGCCATAAATCATCTTTAACTCGTCTGCGTTCGGCAGCGTCGGATGCACGCCCGATTCAGTCCAACCTGCGCTGTTCTGCCAGTCGGTCGGGGGCAGCTCCCATTGAGGAGTGTCGTGCGTGCCGCCAAAACGGTCCCAGGTGGCCGGGGCATAGCACGAGAAGCCAAAGCTCTGCCATCTATATTCGTAATTCCACACCGTCTTCCAACCGGAGTCCGGGTCGCCCTCTTTGAGCGAGGAGTTAGGGAAGGGCTGTCCACAGACGTAGTTGCCCACCGTGTGGTCGGGGAGCAGTTTGACTTGCGACTGGTATTTCTCCGTGCAAGCCATGTAGTCCTGGCGTGGAGTATGGTCCACGGGCGCTGCGATCGGCGCCTTGAACTCAGGAAAGTTTAGCTGTTCGAGGTAGCCGGGAAAGATAAAGGGCCGCATGCGCTCCAAATCCTTCGCGGTCAATACGTCGCCCACTTTGAAGTCGGGCTTGGCATCCTTGTACTTGGCCAACCACTGGTCAAAGGTGGCCCTGGTATAACTCTTCACGTCCTGCGCCATAGCGGGACGCACGCAAAGCAAGGCACCGGCAATGACCAACAGCCCTGCCAGCGTCATATACTTGCGCCCCGCCGCCCCAGTCATCCTCGGTTTGATCGACATAACCTTTTCGCTGTCCTCCCTCGTGCTCGTTTCGAAATTTCTCAACTCTGCAACGGATGTCCTCCTACTTCTTTCCTTAGTTCACGCACCGCCGGCCGATTCGCCCTGCAAAAGCCGTATCGCCGTGCGGTCGAGCGCGTCGGCGGCGGTGTAACGCACGGTATGGTCTAGCTCCGACACCATCGCGATGAGCGGCGCGAGCGAGCCACGACTGCCGATCCTGCCCAATGCCCACGCCACCTCGGCGCGCGCGATTGGATCCGCGGCCTGGTCCGCCAACCTGACGAGAAAGCCGACTTCGTCGGCGCACCCTGACAAGCCGATCGCCCGAATCCCCAGCATCGACAGTTCGGGGTCGGGCGAAGCGACCGCCGCCATCAGAACTTCGCGCGCGTTCTGAAACTCCACCTCGTCCAGGAGTTGACCGACATGCAGCCGCGTCATTGAGTCCTCGTCCTGCATGGCCGCCTTGAGATACTCGGCGCCGACCGGATCGCCATAATGCGTAAGCGCCACTGCCGCGCCGATCCGCACGTCGATATTGCGATCTCTTATCGCCTCCCTCAGCAGGCCGGCCACGCGCGGGTCGCTCGCACGACCCAGCGCCACCGCCGCCATCGCCCGGGCATTGTCATCGACATGGCCACGCAAAATAGACTCGGCGATTTCCGCCGCGGAGCGATCACCCAGGCGCAGTAGCGAGTAAGCGGCTGTGGCCTCCTCGAAGGGGTCCTGCTCGGTAGCCAGGAACCGCCTCAGGACGGCGATCGCGCCGTGGTTCCCGACCTGGCCGAGTCCCTTTGCCGCGGTCAGGCGCGTCGCCTGGTCGGATACGGTCAGCGCGCGGCTCAGCAATTCGATTGCGCCGGGATCGTGGGCCTCCGCCGCTCCATTGACCACGATTCGCCGGTATGAAGGCTCGGTCCAGCTATAGAGCCGACCCAGCGCCTCCACCGCGTCGGCGTCGCCAACGTCTCCCAGCCCATCCGCGACGGCCATCTGCAGGCCGGGCTTCCTGGTGCTCTGGAAGATTTTCACCAGTTGCGCGATCTCTTCCCGGTCACCGGCTGCGGCCAAAGCGCTCGTGGCGTAGCAGCGCTCGTACGGGTCGTACTCCTGAAGTCCGCGGCGCAGCACGAGCACCGAAAACGAGCGCAATGCCACCAGGCCCGCCGGCTTGTCGAAACGATAAGAGCTTCCAACCCGCGCGGTGGCTCCCCATAGATCGCCGCGCTCGACCATGCTGCTGATCACGGTCATCGAGGGGTCGGTAGAAGGGTCGGTGATGGCTAGCGGGGAGGGAAAACGGAACGACGTGTTGATCTTGATCCGGCGTATGGACACGGTCGCCGCGAGGAGCGCGACCGCTACCGCCAGAAGTGCGAGCGCCCTTGGGCACTGCCCTAGAGCACTCACGCTCCTCGCTACGAACGCCTGACCAGCCTTGCTCGGAGTCACCGCGACCTCCATCGACAAAGGCAGACAACGTCTTGAATTAGGCGACTAAATCGGTCTAGTCCTTCGGCGCGATTAAAGCAAACCAGAAGATGCAATATTTGCCTGGAGTGTTCATGGCAGCGCCGTCGTAGGCTACCTCGTCCTGTTAACTCCCGACCATGGAAAAAGGTTCCCATCAAATACGCCGGAGCAGGCCGGCGTGCGACGGCCAAAACGGTCTTTATAACGGCCCTTTATAGGGGTGGCTAGGACTGCAACCGACCGATGCGGGAGGTACGGTCGAAATGCTACGAACGGGGGCTGCGCCGCGGCGCGCCGCCCGGCGTGGATGCCTGCGCCTTGGCGGCGCCGAGCAGGCGCGCAATTTCGGCCTTGGTGTTCACGGCGTAGCGCTCGAAGTCGTCGCCGCTCCTTAGATCCGCGAACATCCCGGCCGGGTCCTCATGGAAATGCAAAAAGGCGGTCGCGCCGCGATAGAAGATGCCCCGCTTGCGCTCGACCAGGCCCGCGATCGTCCGCACCTCTTCGAGCAGCGGTTCCAGCGCTTCTAGCGCTTGCGGCCCGGCGTGTTTCATCGATTTTTTTACCCGCGCCGATAGCATGGCGCGCCAGTGTCAACTCTGGTGCGGCTCGATCACCATGTTGCCGGCGGCCACCTTGGCTTCGTCGGCCGCTTCGCCCCGTAGCAGCACGCCCTCGGCGTAGAGCGCGGCGAGTTCGTGGTCGGGGAGCGAGAGCATCTCGCGCAACACCGCGTCATTGTTCTCGCCAACGCGCGAGGCTTTCACGTCGGTGCGGTCGGGCCAATCGGAGAACTTGACCGGCATCCCCGGCACGTCGAATTCGCCGAGCGCCACGTCATGCACGCGCCGGACGGTCTTGCGGCCGCGCAGATGCGGATGCTCCATCGCCTCCTCGAGCTTCAGCACCGGGGCGCAGGGCACGCGCTCGCGGTCGAGCACGGCGATGGCAGAGTCGCGGTCGGGAAAGGTCGCGAGCCATCCTTCGATAAGCTCGCGCAGCGCCGCATTGTTCTTGACCCTGCGCCCGTTGGTCGAGAAGCGTTCGTCCTGCAGCAGGTCCGGCTTGCCCATCGCGCGCAGCAAGCGCGGCATCTCGTGCTGCTGGGCGATCAGCATGATATGGCCGCCGTTGGCCTTGTACACGCCGCACGGACTGCCCGCCGGATGCATCGAGCCGGTGCGCTTGGGATGGTAGCGGCCGGGACGCAGCGAGAGCACCGGGACGAACAGCTCATGCATGTGGAAGTAAGTGTCCATCAGCGAGGCGTCGAGATACTGGCCCTTGCCGGTGCGCTCGCGCGAGAGCAGCGCGAAGCCGACCGCCATCGCGGCCGCCACGCCGGTCGAGATGTCGCCGATCGCCATCGCCGGCACGATCGGCGCGCGGTCAGGCTCGCCGAGCTGGTCGGTGACCCCGGCCAGGGCCGAGCCGATATAGTCGTAGCCGGGACGCCGGCTGAGCGGCCCGCTCTGTCCGGCGGCCGAGATCGAGCACATCACCAGGCGCGGATTGATTTTCGCGAGCGCTTCGTAGCCGAAGCCCATGTCGGCGATTACGCCTGGCGCGAAATTCTCCACCATCACGTCGATCTTCGGGACCATCGCGAGCAGCAGCTCCTTGCCGCGCGGCTTGCGCAGATCTACCGCCAAGCTGCGTTTGCAGTGGTTGTGCTGGAAGTAGTAGCTGCTCATGCCGTCCTTGACGATCCCGAGCTGGCGCACGTGGTCGCCCTCGAGCGAGCGCTCGACCTTGATCACGTCGGCGCCGAGTTCGCCCAGGATGCGCGTGCAGGTCGGGCCCGCCACGTAGTGGGTGAAGTCGAGCACGTGGAAGCCCTCGAGCATCTGCGGCTGCTGCTGTGTCATGTCAGTCCTCTTCTGATTGGCATCCGGCGCGGTCTGGTTAGCGGCCGGCGCGCGCGCGGCAGTCGGGGCAGAGCCCGTAGAGTTCCATCTTGTGATGGCTCAGCGTGACGCCGAGTTCGTGCGCGACCGTCTGCTGGAGTTGCTCGATAGCCTCGTTCTCGAATTCGATGATGCGCCCGCAGCGCTCGCAGATGAAGTGGTCGTGATGATGCTCGCCGACGACTTCATAGCGCGCCTGGCCCTCGTCGAAGTGGCGCTCGTAAAGCAAATCGCATTCCTTGAGCAGGCGAAGTGTTCGGTAGATAGTGGCGTAGCCGACGTGCAGATTGATCTTCTTGACTTCGGCGTAGAGCTCTTCGGCGCTGATATGGCGGCCGAGTGCGAAGAAGACGCGCGCGATGTCGTCGCGCTGGCCGGTCGACTTGAGCCCGCGTTCCTTGAGGCGCGAATGGAACTCCGCCATCCGCTCCTCGGTCTCGCCGGGCATCGGATTGCCTGCGGCCGTGCGGGCGATGCCTTCCTGCCGGCGTGGCATGGGCAAAGCGATGGGACTCAGCCGTGCCCGGCCTGCCCGGTCCGGCCGGCCAGGTCGGATTGGCCGCCCCCGTCGGATTGTTCGGTCTGGTTCTCCAGCAGGCGCCGCGCGGCGGGCGAGAGATAAAGGGTTTCGAGGTCGCGCGTGCGCAGCGCCTCAAGCAACACCTCGAGTTGCTCGGCCGGTGGCTGAGCGGAATCGATGATGACGAGATCTTTTTCGCGCAGCCGGCAGGCCCCGCCGCGCGCGCGATAGCCGACCTCGCGCAGCAGCCGTTCGCGCCTGACCTGCAATCCGACGCGCTCGGCCGCCTGCGCCAGCTCTTCGACCAGGGACGCGATTCGCGCGCTGCCTCTTAACTCGCCCATCTCAAAAAACCCCTTGTGACAGCCGAATGCGCGTGATATCGCGGGACTGTACTTTGAAGGCCGGGTCCGATGATCAAGCGCATTGTGGTCGGCATCGATACCTCCGAGCATTCCCGCGTGGCCCAGGCCTACGCTTTCGCGCTGGCGCGCCGCCTGGGCGCCACCCTCATCGGATTGCACGTCGTCGACATCGTTTTGATCGAGGGCTCGTTCTTCCATGATATCTCAGGCTCGCTCGGACTAGAACCCTACCTCGACTTTTCTTCCCGAATGCGCGAGGTGCTGACCGCGCGCGGCCGGGCGGTGGTGGACGAGTTCTGCGCGGCGGCGGAGCGTGAGAAGGTCGCGGCTCAGCCGCTGATCGACATGGGCGTGGTGGCCAACCAGATTTGCGAGCGGGCCAAGGCCGCCGACCTGGTGATGATCGGCCATCGCGGCATCCACGAGCGCTTCTCGACGGGACTGTTGGGCTCGACCGCCGAGAGCGTGGCGCGCAAGAGTCCGCGGCCGCTGTTTGTCTCGCCCAAGCGCTTGCGCGAGATCAAGCGCCTCACGCTCGCCTACGACGGCAGCGAGCGGGCGTCCAAGGCGATGCACGCGGCGGCGGAATTCGCCACCGAACTCGGTGCGCCGCTCACGGTGATAACGGTTGCACGCGACGCAAAGATGGGCGAGCGGGTGATGGGCGAGGCGCGCCATTACCTTGAACCCTATCGCGTCGACGCTTCGTTCAAGCTGCTGAGCGGCCACGCGCACGAGGAGATCGTGCGCTTTCTCGGCGAGAGCGAGACCGACCTGCTGTTCATCGGCGCATATGGCCACAGCCGGATAATCGAGATGGTCCTCGGCTCGACGACGGAGTACGTGCTGCGCAATGCTCCCTGCCCGGTATTTTTGTCGCGCTAGACCGCAAGATCGGCTTCTGGGCAATTGTTCTCTGGTTGACAGCGTTTCTCTCGCGACATAACGTCAAAAACTGTTTTAACTGGATGCGCGATAGGCTGGTGCGCTCGGCGTTCTTTTCTGAGCGTTGAGAATCCGCATCAAGGCTTGCTGTGGTCACGACCGGCAAGGATAGGGGAGACGCGGAACGTGCTGAGAAAACTTGTAACCTACCTGCTCTGCGTGGCGGTCGCCGGCGGTGCCGCGGGTTGTTCATCGACCGCTAGCCGTACCCAGTACTGCTTGGTTGGCGCGGGGCTTGGCGCTCTTGCGGGAGGCGGCATTGCCGCAGCCGCCATCGCCGACGGCCATGGCCATTCGAGATCCTGGGAGATCGGCGTTCCGGCCGGCGCTGCTGCCGGTGCGATCGTCGGCGGGGTTATAGGATGTTTGGCGTACAAGGAAGCGCCGCCGCCTCCACCGCCTCCTCCACCGCCACCGCCGCCTCCGCCGCCGCCCCCTCCTCCGCCACCGGAGAAGATCATCCTGCGCGGCGTCCACTTTGACTTTGACAAGTCAAATATCCGTCCGCAGGACGCGGCCGTTCTCGACGAGGCCGCGGAAACTCTGAAGTCGCATCCGAACGTGTCGGTGAACGTCAATGGCTACTGCGACGCGATCGGCTCGGTCAGGTACAACCTGCGGCTCTCCGAGCGCCGGGCCAACGCGGTCGTGAGGTATCTGGCGGACCACGGCGTGGCGGAAGGCCGCATGAGCCCGCACGGCTATGGGAAGACGAACTTCGTCGCCACCAACAAGACCGCCGAAGGACGGGCCCAGAACCGCCGCGTCGAACTGGTGCCGAATCAATAACGGCTGCGGTTATGCGGCGCCGTCGCTCGCGCCGCGCCGCCGCTCGCGGCGAATCAATTTGCTGACGGCGCGCGGAGTCAAACTCCGCGCGCCGTCAGTGCTTCGGTTGTGACGAGATCGCCGACAGCTCTCGAGGGAGTCATTAGGAGCACCCTGCTGCGCAACGCGCCCTGCCGGGTATTCTTCTCGCGCTAGACCACCAACAGCGCTCTTTCTGGCGAACGTTCCCAGTTGACAGGGTTTACTTTGCTGGCATACCTTCAAAAACTGTTTTAGCTGCGCTCGTCGCTAACCTGGGCGCTGGGGGATCCGCATATAGGCTTGCCGTTGTCATGATCGGCAAGGAAGGGGAGGTGTGGAAATGCTAAAAAGACTTGGAATCTATCTGCTCTGCGTGACGCTCGCCGGTTCCGCCGCGGCATGCTCGTCGATGTCGCCTGAGCGCGAGCGAGACTGTTTAATTGGAGCCGGCGTAGGCGCTCTCGTGACCGCCGGCGCCATGACGGGAGCACTCGCAGGGGGGCATGCGCATTCGGGCTCTTATCAGCTGGGGATCCCGCTTGCCGCTTTCGGCGGTGCGATTGCGGGCGCGCTCGTAGGATGCTCGTTTGCGAAGGAACAGCCGCCACCGCCACCACCGCCTCCACCACCGCCACCGCCGCCGCCTCCTCCGCCACCGCCGCCGCCACCGGAGAAGATCATCCTGCGCGGCGTCCACTTTGACTTTGACAAGGCAAACATCCGTCCGCAGGATGCCGCCGTGCTCGACGAGGCCGCGGAAACCCTCAAGTCACATCCGAACGTGTCGGTCAACGTCAATGGCTACTGCGACGCGATCGGCACCGTCAGGTACAACCTGCGGCTCTCCGAGCGCCGGGCCAACGCGGTCGTGAGGTATCTGGCGGACCACGGCGTGGCGGAAGGCCGCATGAGCCCGCACGGCTATGGGAAGACGAACTTCGTCGCCACCAACAGGACGGCCGAAGGACGGGCCCAGAACCGCCGGGTCGAACTGGTGCCGAATCAATAACGGCTGCGGTTATGCGGCGCCGTCGCTCGCGCCGCGCCGCCGCTCGCGGCGAATCAATCTGCTGGCGACGCGCGGAGTCAAACTCCGCGCGTCGCCAGAACCTCCGTTGCGGGCGTGCGATTGCCCGTGCAACTGATCATCCGCGGAGCGCGCAGGCACTGTATCGAGAAGCCGAGCTTGCGATACAGCCGCACGATCCGCGCCGTCGCCTGGTTCGACAGCACCACGGGGCCGCGATGGCGCGCGAGAAACTCCGCCAGTCGCACCTGCTCGTCCCAGCCGAACTTCTCCTTCGAATACTGCGTGAACTCGACGTCGTAGGGCGGATCGGCGTAGATGAAATCGCGCGGTTCGAGCTCCAGCGCCTCGAAATCGCCGGCCGAGAAGTCCCATCCCTTGAACGCTGCCCGATAGGCGGAGAAATCGATCGCGTAATTGATCTGGCGGTAGCGGCCGAAGGGCACGTTGAACTTGCCCTTGCGGTTGAAGCGGCAGAGCCCGTTATACCCGGTGCGATTGAGATAGTAGAAGAGCGCGGCGGCCTCCGCGCTGTCGCTGTCGCCGGCCACGACCAGGCGATTGAAGCGTTCGCGATGGCAGTAGAAAAGCGCCTCATCGTTGCGCATCGCAATTTCGGCCCTCAGCCCGCGCTTGAGCCATCGATAAAAATTAACCACATGCGGATTGATGTCGCTGAGCGCCGCCCGCGCCGGCATCAGGCCCAGCGCGACCGCCATCCCGCCGCAAAACGGCTCGACCAATCTTCGGCCGCGAAACCGCTGCCACAGCGGAGCGACATGCGGAACCAGCCATCGCTTGCCGCCCGCCCATTTGAGCGGCGGCCGCGGACTCGCGCCGTCATCAGCGAGCAAGGCGCGGGTTTGCGGCGCGGCGGGTGATCGCCTCCGCGTCATCGTAGCGCCTGGTGCGGCGCTCACGCCTGCGGCTCCGCGGCACGGCGCTCGATGAAGCGTGCGAGCAGCATCCTCATCGATTCGATCGGCTGAATCCCGGTGAGCGGAAAATCGCCCAGGATGAAACTCGGATAGCCGAGTGCGGAAAAGCGGTCCGCCTCGATTTTGTTCGCGGCGATCCGCGCGGCCATCCGGCCCCGCTCGACTTCGTCACGAAAGTGCGCGGGTTCCATCCCGGCGCGCGCGGCAATCGCGCTCAGCACGTCGAGGTCGCCGATGTCGGCGCGCTGCTCGAAGGCGGCGCGAAAGACCGCGTCATGGTACGCCGCGAACGCGCCGGTCTCGCGCGCGAGTTCCGAGCCCTGGAGCGCCTTATCCGAATCGAGCCATCGCGCCGGCGGCTCGACCGCGATGCCGGTTTCAGCTGCGACGTTGCGGATTCTGTCCAGTTCGAGCGGGCCGAGCGGCAGTCCGGGGCGGGTGCGGTAGTTGCGGAGCGCGATTGGCACGCCCTTCCATAACGCCGTGAAGCCGAGCTCGCGTTCGAGCTCGCCGACGATGCGCCACGCGACGTAACAGAGCGTGGAGGCGTAATCGAAATAAATCGGGATGACGGTCTTTGGCATAGCTTCTTGGGCATCGTTTCTCGATTCAAATATTGGCCCCTTGCACACGCGCGAGCAATTCCCCGCGCGGCGCCGCTTGCCTCGCGCCGGTCGTGACCGCAATGCTGGAGCATGGCGATAGAAAGGCGCGAAGTGCTGAAGCTCGGCGTGGTCGACCTCGGCGTCGAGAAAGCGGAACTGCCCAACGGCGTCACGGTTGACCTGGCGGTCATTCGCCATCCGGGGGCCAGCGCGATCGTGGCGCTCGATGAGCGTCGCCGCGTGACGCTGCTTCGCCAGTGGCGTCATGCGATGGGTGGCTGGATGTGGGAGATTCCGGCCGGATGCCGCCGGGCGGGCGAAAGCGCTCGAGCGTGCGCCGAGCGCGAGCTGAGCGAGGAGGCCGGACTGGGGGCGCGCCGCTGGGACCATCTCGGGGGGATCGTCACGATCCCGAGCTTCTGCGACGAGCGTATCGAACTTTACCTGGCGCGTGAGCTGGATGCCGCGCCGGGCGAGCTTGACCATGACGAGGTGATCAGTGCGAGGCCGGTTGCCCTGGATGAAGTGCTGGCGATGATCGTGCGAGGTGAGATGGTCGATGCGAAGTCGATCGTGGCCCTGCTGCGCGCGCGTGACTTTTTGGCGGAAGCAAAGTAAAAACGGCAGCTGAGCGCGCTTACGCGCCTCAAGCGCGCGCCTGGCACCATCGGCTGAACGAAATCCAGCCGGACCGTGAAGAGAGAAGCCTGATTGAGCGGAGATCGCGCGAACTCAGGAGGTCCTCAGGGCACTTGACCCCACGCCTCCAAGTTACAAATCCAAGATCTACGCGGTGACCGCGAATTACGCGGTCGCCTGCGAATCAGGCAGCCGCCTATTCGACGGTCACTTCGTCCGGAAACAAGAAGGTGGTTGCGCCGTCTTCGAATTGCACCAGCAGCATTCGACGCCCGAGGTTGTCCACCGAGCGCAAAATGCGAGGTTTTTCGCTATATCTGCTCAGCCCTTCATGGTCTCGTACAGGCTTGAGCAACCGACAACGCCGCCCAACCACCGCCTCGAAATTTGTACTTTCCATGTTCATCTCTGTTCCTTCCACCCGCCAAACTCCCCGCCCGCGTACTGGTTCATGCCTCGCTACGGTACACTAGCAATGATCGCGCCTAATGATTAGACGCTTTTCCGCCCACTTTGATTCTCGTCCACACCTTATTAAAAATGCTAAACAACTCGGGACGGTTCACGAAAATCCCCAACCCCTGGTTATTTGCAACGTTTGGCGGTGCGGGTTACGCGCTCTTGATTTGCGGCTCGAATCGCGTCAGGTACAGGCAGGTACAAGTTGAACTGATTTGGGATGGACCGGTTGAGGAGGAGAATTTCCGCACCGCAGCATCACCTAGTCACTACTAGCAGCGTTTATCGCTAACAGACGCCCAAACTTCAGGATACTCGTTATAGATGCCATGTCAACGCTATATCCCTTGATTATGGGCCGCGAGGCGATGATTTCCACAGAACATTACCTCTCGGCCGCCGCCGGCGCCCGCATTTTCGACCGTGGCGGCAACGCGATCGACGCCGCCCTCGCCGCCGCCCTGGTCGAGGGTGTCGTTAACCCTCACATGCACACGATCGGCGGCGAGGCGCCGATGCTCATCCGGCTGGGGCCAAGCCAGCGGGTGGTTTCGATCAACGGCAATACGATGGCGCCCGCGCGCGCGACGATCGCTCATTACCGGGCACTGGGACTGGATCTCGTGCCGGGTGAAGGATTGCTCGCCGCGGGAGTGCCTGCGGCCTTCGGCGCGTTTGCCTGCGCGCTGGAAAACTTCGGCACCAAATCGCTCGCCGAGGTCGCTGGCCCCGCGCTCGCGCTGTGCGAAGAGGGCTTCCCGATGCATCCGGGGCTCTGCGGCGATGACGATTCGATCGACGTTCCCGGCCTCGGCCTGGGCTCGATCCGCGCCAACGCCGAGTTATATCGCACGCGATGGCCGTCGACCGCGCGCGTCTACATGCCCGGCGGTGAACTTCCGCGCTCGGGCGACCTCATCAGGAATCCCGCGCTAGCGAATCTTTTCCGCCGCCTGCTCGAGGCCGAATCCGGCGCGCGCAAGGGCGGGCGCGAGGCCGGATTGCATGCGGCGGTCGAGCGCTTTTACCGCGGCGACATCGCGCGCGAGATCGTCGCGCATTCCGACGCTCACGGCGGGTTGTTGGCGCTCGAGGATCTCGCCGCGTTCACGACCCGGATCGAAGAGCCGGTCAGCCGCACCTACCGCGGCGCAACCGTCTTCAAGTGCGGGCCATGGTCGCAGGGCCCGGTCTTTCTGCAACAGCTCGCGCTGCTGGAGGGCTTCGATCTCGGCGCGATGGGCCATAACTCGGCCGCCTATCTGCACACGCTGATCGAGTCGGCCAAGCTCGCGTTCGCCGACCGCGAGACCTACTACGCCGATCCCGAGTTCGTCGATGTCCCGCTGAACCAGTTGTTTTCGGAGCGCTACGCGGCATTGCGCCGGGCGCTGGTCGATCCGGAGCGCGCTTCGACGGATTTGCGGCCCGGCGATCCGCGCGCGATGCGTGCCGAGCTGGGCGCGTCGGCCAAGGCGCGCTCGTGGGGCGCCGGCACCACGCACGTTGACGCGGCCGATCGCCGGGGCAACCTGATCGCGATTACGCCGAGCGGCGCGTGGCTGCGCAGCTCGCCCGTCGCCGACGCGCTGGGCTTTCCGCTCGGCACGCGATTGCAGACCTTTTACCTCGACGAGCGCCATCCCAATGCGCTCGCGCCGCGCAAGCGCCCGCGCACCACGCTGACACCGTCGATCGCGACGACGCGCGACGGCCGATGGATCGCGTTTGGGACCCAGGGTGGCGACCAGCAGGATCAGTGGACGCTGCAATTTTTCCTCAACGTGGCCGACTTCGGGATGAACCTGCAGCAGGCGATCGAGGCCCCGCGCTACTCGTGCCTGCATGCGCCGTCGTCGTTCTATCCACACGACGCCTCGCCGGGGCTGGTGCGCGTGGAGAGCCGTGTCGACGAGCGCGTGCGGGAGGAATTGGCCGCGCGCGGCCATAAGGTCGAGACGCGCCCGCCCTGGTGCGACGGCAATGTGCTCGCAGTGGCGCTCGACGGCGCGCGCGGGCAACTCGCGGCCGGCGCCGATCCGCGCGGACAGATTGCGGCGCTGATGCCGGCGCAGGCGATCGGCTGGTAAACGAATAGTGGCAGAGTGACACGGAGGACGCGTGTAATGAGGACGCGGCGATGAGAACGCGTGCGATGAGCATTGGCGGTGCGGCGGCGGCCGCCGCGATGGCGATGGGTATGGGTATGCTCTTGGCGGTCGCCGCCGGGAGCGCCCGGGCGCAGGGCGAGTTGTTCAATCCGGCGCGAATCGCCGGCGCAGCCACCAGCGACCCGGCCAAAATCGTCGATCTGACCTACAGCTTCGACGCCTCGACCATTTACTGGCCCACTGAGGGCGGGTTCGAGCACAAGTTCGAGAAGTTCGGGATGCAGCCCGGCGGCTACTTCTATTCCTCGGCTAGGTTCGCCGCGGCCGAGAACGGCGGCACGCACATGGACGCGCCGTTGCATTTCAACCGCGACGGGATGTCAGTCGACCAGGTGCCGATGAGCTACTTCGTGGGA
Organism: uncultured delta proteobacterium; assembly: GCA_963810495.1. Classification (GTDB taxonomy): domain Bacteria; phylum Desulfobacterota; class Binatia; order Binatales; family Binataceae; genus JAKAVN01. The sequence goes on along the minus strand of CAWENP010000006.1, from coordinate 326,827 downwards.
CCGGCGGTGGTAATCGACTTTTCTGCTCGCTCGCTCAATTACCCCGACGCCACGCTAGTCGTGGAGGACATCCACGCGTACGAAAGAACCCATGGCGAGATTCCCTCGGGCGCGATCGTGATCGGGCGCTCGGGATGGGGCCGGTTCTGGCCCGACAAGAAGCACTATCTCGGGAGCGACAAACCAGGCGACGTTGCAGATCTGCATTTTCCCGGGTTTTCGCCCGAAGCTGTGAAATTTTTACTGACCGATCGGAACGTAATGGCGCTGGTAATTGATACCGCCAGTCTCGATCCCGGAAACTCCAGGGATTTTCCGGTGCATCGGATGTGGCTCGGTGCCAACCGCGTGGGATTTGAAAACCTTGCCAATGCGGATAAACTCCCGTTCAGCGGTGCGACGATCTTTTGCATTCCGATGAAGATCGACAAAGGAACGGGGGCGCCGGCACGCATTTTCGCGGTGCTCCCGTAGGAATTCACTCGCGGAATCCCGCCAATCAAAGACCAGGACGGACCCGCCGCTATTCGATGCGCCACACGGGCGCTGCGAGGCATGACGACCGCGAAGTGTAACCAAGGGTGCACCTAAAGCGGTTGCATTGCCACGACTGAGGCTTGCACTCGGAAGCAAAAGATTCGAGAAAAGGGTAAAATGCCAAAACGTTGGCTATCGGCATGAAACCTGCTTTCTTTGACCCGGGCAGAAGTCGGTGGCGACCGATAAGCTAATGAGGCGGTATCGGCGAACGGAACAAGGTCGAAACCAAGAAGGTTACTTTACGTAGACAGGAGGGGGCAAGCGATGCGCAAAGGCGTAGTCTCGACAATCATAGTGGCGATTGCCGCGGCTCTGTTGGTGGCGGGCTGCTCTGGGGATCCGTTGTCGACTCGTGAAAAGGGCACGCTTATCGGTGGCGGATTGGGCGCGGCGACCGGCGCGATTATCGGCGCTGCGGTGGGTGCGCCCGGCGCGGGCGCGGCTATCGGCGGTGCGATTGGCGGCATAGGTGGCTTTGCGGTAGGCAACTCGATGCAGAACAACGAAAACGCGCAGGCGCAGACCCAAGGTCAGATCCAGCAGCAGCAGCAACAGCTCGAGCAGCAGCGTCAACAGATCCAGCAACTCAAGCAACAGCAAGAGACTGAGTAATCGCAAGAGACCGTAATGGTAAGATGAGGGGAAATCGATGAAGCATTGCAGAAGTTCAAACAAAGGCATGTTGGCGACAGTGGCGTTCGTCTTGGTGGCAGCCTTTGCCCTAGCCGGGTGTAGCGGGCAGCCGCTATCGACCCGCGAGGAAGGAACGATCGGCGGTGGCGTGCTAGGCGCCGGCACCGGAGCAATAATCGGTGCCGCGGTTGGCCATCCGGCTGCCGGCGCGGCGATCGGTGGCGCGCTTGGCTTGGGCACCGGCTACGTCGTGGGTAACTCGATGCAAAACAGCCAGGACGCGCAGGCGCAGACTCAGGGCCAGATGCAGCAGCAGCAGCAGGAACTCGAGCAGCAGCGTCAGCAGATCGAGCAGCTCAAGCAACAGCAGCAAACCGAATGAGCCAAACCGAAATGTGCGTTGACCGGCAAAGGCGGCCCGCGGGGGATGAGGCAGGGCACTTATATGAGCAAATCAGGTAAGACGAATTTTCGCGGAGCGATGATTGCGATGGCGGCGCTCTCGCTGGTCGTGGCGGTGGCGCTGGCCGGATGCGGCCCGCAGGGAATGTCCACGACCACGGAAGGGACGCTGGGCGGCGGCGTGCTGGGCGGCGGCGCCGGCGCGTTGGTCGGCGCGGCAGTGGGGCATCCGCTCGCAGGCGCGGCTATCGGCGGTGCGCTCGGCGCGGGCACCGGCTACGTCGTGGGCAATTCTATGCAGAACCAGCAAACCGCAACTCAGCAGCAGCAAGGGCAGATTCAGAGCCAGCAGCAACAGCTCGAGAGTCAGCGCCTCCAGATCCAGCAGCTTCAGCAGCAACAGCAGACTGAGTAGCGAGCTAACGCGAGAGCAATGAACGATACGCGGCGCGGCGCCCGAAATGGGCTCCGCGCCGCGTGCGTTTTGGTTCGCTCGACGTGTCGTGCTAGGCCGGATGGCAGAGCTTGCAAGCGCGCAGCCCCGCGCTGCGCGCGCGGCCTGAATTGGCAAAGATAACCGATTTTGCGCGGTCGGCACGCATCGCGGCATGACATTGCGGACGGCAGAAAATGTGCGTCACCAGATGCCCCATCACGCTGCCGGCGGGCAATCGATGATCGCGAGCCACGCTGAAACCTTCGGCGCGCAGTAACTTGATCTTGCGCGCGACGCCGCCGCCGTAGTTGCCGATCGTGCCGTCGGAGCGGATCACGCGATGGCACGGGACGTAAAGCGGCACCGGATTGGTGGCCATCGTGTTGCCGATCGCACGCTGGCCCGACGGCGCGCCAACCGCCGCTGCCAGCGCCTGGTAGGTGATGACCGAGCCGGGCGGTACCGCACGGCGCAGGCGCATCAACGCGCGCCGCTGAAAATCGGTCCGCACCAGGCTGAGGTCAACCGGGCGGTCGAGCGCATGCATATCGCCGTTTAGGTAGCGCTCGATCTCGCGCCCGATACGCGCGGCGACACCCGCGTCTTCGATCAGGTCGAAGCTCTCCCTCAACGCCGCCAGCGCGTCGGGTGCGTCGGGCACGTCGAGGAACTGCACTGCGAGCAGGCCGCGCGCGCTTTCGGCCACCAGCAGGCGGCCGATGGGCGAGTCGATTAAACCGACGCGTGCCAACGGTCTCCGCGCACGGCCGAGCGTCCGAGCGAGCTTTGAACGCACCGCGCGCAGAGCAGCATCGACCGCGGCGTCATCGGGCGCGCTGTCCATCCCGAGCGGCCCGTCATCGCCGAGCATCTCGCGCATCAGTATCTCGTCCTTGAGCGTCTCATTCATGATCTTCACCGTTCTGGATGTTATCGCCTTGCCCGCTACCGGATCGCCTTGAGCTTCTTCAACGCCTGATAGACGCTGGCTCGCGCGCTGTCCGCCGAGCACTCCAGCGCCGCGCCGATTTCCTCGTATTCGAGTCCCGCAAACTTGCGCATCACCAGCGCCTGGCCCTGCTTGTGGGGCAGTCCCGCGATCGCGCGCCGGAGATGGAGCACGCCCTCGTGTCCGCCGCGGTCGGCGGACGCGGACATAGGGTTATGATCGCCGTCGGCGGGGGCGTCGCCGTTGCTTATCACGCGCGCGCGCCGCATATTGTCGCGCGCGCGGTTGCGGCAGAGATTGGTCGCGATTCGGTACAGCCACGGCCGCAGACCCTGCGCGGAGTCGAGTTGCGGATAGGCGCGGTAGGCGCGTAGCCAAGTCTCTTGAAAGAGATCGAGCGCGTCGTTCTGATCGCGGGTCATGCGCAGCAGAAAACGCATGATCTCGCGCTCGTGGCGGCTGAGCGCTTCCTCGAACGGCGGCGGCAACGTGAGTTTTTGTGCCGTGGCTTCCATGGCGTAGGTTATAACCCCGCTTGGGGCCTGGCGTGAATCGGCCGTCACAGCACGCCCGGCACTGCAAGTGCGGCATCCTCTACCCTGCCGGTATCCACGCGATTAGAGTTGACGGCGGTCGCTGTTGATTCACGCCGCCGCCACTCTACGGGAGAAAATTATGGGAGCCGTCGGGCTGATTGCGCTATGGGCCGCACTATTCCTGGCCGGCCATTTCATCCTGTCCTCGGACGCGGTGCGCGGAGCAATCGCCGGGGCCGTTGGCGAGCAGCCTTTTCGCGGCATCTACTCGCTGGTCGCGCTGGGAACCTTCATCCCGTTGATAATCGTGTTCGGTCATCACAAGCATTCGGGCCCGCTGCTGTGGTACCTGCGCGGGGTCGCGCCGGTACGATGGCTGGTGTGGCTGATGATGCTAGTGGCGCTGATCATGTTCGTCGCGTCGCTGATAACTCCCAATCCGGGAGCGCTCGGCGCGCCGGACAATCTCACGCCGCGCGGCATCCTGAAGCTGACGCGCCATCCGGGCTTCGTCGCGTTCGCGCTCTTCGGCTTCGCGCACATGCTGATGAACGGATGGGCCGGCGACGTGGTGTTCTTCGGCACGTTTCCGGCGCTGGGCATCTTCGGCGGCCTGCATCAGGACCATCGCAAGCTGCGCTCGATGCGCGAGCGCTACCGCCGTTTCGTCGAACAGACCTCGTTCATGCCCGGCGCGGCGCTGCTGAGCGGGCGCCAGCGATGCGATCCGGCCGCGGACTTGCCCCTCCTCGCGATCGTGATCGGCACGGTGCTGACGGTCGTGCTGGTCGCGATTCATCCATGGGCCTTCGGCGGCCATCCGCTGGGTTAAGGACGCGTCAACGGAAGACGCGACGATTAGCGCGCGGGCAGTCTGAACAGGCGGGCGGCGTTATCGCAAATCCGTGCGGCGAGCGCCGACGCGTCGGCACCGCGCAGCGCGACCATCGCCTCGAAGGTGCGGCGGACGTAAGCGGGCTCGTTGGATCTCCCGCGATAGGGCTCGGGCGCGAGATAGGGCGCGTCGGTTTCGATCAGCAGGCGATCCTCCGGCACGACTATCGCGGCCGCCCGCAGCGCGTCAGCCTTTCTGAACGTGAGAATTCCCGAGAACGACACGTAGAAGCCCAGCTCGACCAATTCACGCGCCGCGTCGGCGTCGCCGGTGAAGCAATGGATCATCCCGCCGGCCGGCGGAAGGCCCGTTTCGCGGACGATCTCGCAAAGCCGCCGCTCGGCGTCGCGGCAATGAATCATCACCGGGCGATCGAGCGCGCGGGCGAGATCCAGATGCCTTCTAAACGCGCGCTCCTGCGCCTCGGCCGGCGAGTGCATGTAGTGAAAGTCGAGCCCGGTCTCACCGATCGCGACCACCTTCGGCGAGCGCGCGAGCGCGCTGAGCGCCGCAATCCGAGCGTCGTCGCAATCGGCGGCGTTATGCGGATGGACTCCGACGGTGGCAAAGACCTGCGGATGGCGCTCCGCTATTTCGACCGTCAGGCGGTCGGTCTCGATCGTATCGATCGCTCCGACCGCGACGATCGTTCCCACTGCGGCATCGGATGCGCGCGCAAGCGCGCCGGCGAGATCGGGATACAGCCGCGGGTCGGCCAGGTGACAGTGCGCGTCGAGAATCGTGTCCATATCATTCTTCGACGAGCACTCGATCAATTTTCGACCAACACCTTGCGGCCGTTGGCAGCGAGCGCCTCGCGGATGCGTTCGATATGGTCGTGGCCGCGCGTTTCGAGCTCCAGCGTCACGCGCGCGCCGCCGATTCGAACGTCGCGCCGCGTGCGGTCGTGCTGGATCGCATGCACGTTGGCGCCCTGCTCCGCGATCACCGCGAGCAGCCGTCCCAATTCTCCCGGCCGATCCCGCATCTCGACCACCAGCCGCATCAGCCGCCCCGCCTTGACGAGTCCGTGCGCGATGATCCGGTCGAGCAGGTTGACGTCGATATTGCCGCCGCTCACCACGATCACCACGCGCCGCCCGGCGATCGCGGCGCCGAGCTTCAGCGCGCCCGCGAGCGCCGCCGCGCCCGCGCCCTCGGCCAACAGCTTCATCCGCTCGAGCATCAGCAGTACCGCCTCGCCGATCTCGAAGTCGTCGACGGTCACCACGCGGTCGAGGCGGTTGCGCACGATCTCGAACGGCAGGCGCCCGACGCGTCCGGTGGCCAGGCCGTCGGCGATTGTGTCGACCGCGGTCGGCACGGTGGAGGGCACGCCCTGGCTGAGGCTGAGGCTCAGTTGCGCCGATCCCGCCGCCTCGACTCCGATCACTTTCGCGCGCGGAGCGCGCGCGGCAAGCGCGAGCGCGATCCCGGCGATCAGGCCGCCGCCGCCAACCGGCACCAGCACGAAGTCGGGCGTGAGTTCGGCGGCGATCTCCAGGCCGACCGTGCCCTGCCCGGCGATCACGAACGGATCGTCGTAAGCGTCGACGAACAGCGCGCCGGTGCGCGCGCAGATTTCCTCGGCCGCGCGATGGGCTTCGAGGTAGTCGATACCTGCAAGCTCGACCGTCTGGCCGTAGCTGCGCGTCGCGTCGATCTTGGCGATCGCGGCCGTCGTCGGCATCACGATCGTCGCGCGCACGCCCGCGCGCGAAGCGGCCCACGCCAGCGCCTGGCCATGATTGCCGGCCGACGCGGCGACCACGCCGTCCGCGGCCTCGGCGGGCGAAAGCGCTGCGACCCGGTTGTACGCCCCGCGAATTTTGAACGAGCCGGTCTTCTGCAGGTTCTCCGGCTTGAGGTAGACCTCCGCGGCGAGCATCTGTGAAAGGGTCGCGCAATGGATGAGCGGAGTCGGCTTGACGATTCCCGCCAGCCGCTCGCGCGCAAGCTCGAGGTCTTTGATTGTGACGCTTTCGGAGATCGTCGCGCTCACTTTCTTCGAATCCGCATCGCCGGCGCGTGGCTCAGTGCTGATGCTGATGGGGCGTGAAGCGGCGCTCGCGGGAGGGGCCGAAGGAATTGCCCTCGAACTCGACCTGGACGCATTCGCCGCTTCGCCAATCGAGATCGAGCAGCAGGTAGCGGACGGCGCGCTGCTTGACCGCGTTTACCAGCGAGGCGACCTGGGCCGGGTCGGCAGGATCGATCGCGGCGGTCTCGGCGGCGTCGAGATGGCTCGCAGCGACGAACTCGCCCGCGCGCTCTTCGCTCGAGAACCCCAGCACGCCGGCCCAATGCGTGCCCTCTTCCTGGTAGACGATCAGTGCGCCCGAGGAGTCGAGCAGAAGATGCAGTTCCTTTGCGGCGAGCGCGCTCAAGCCGCCTCGATTCTGAGCCGGCCCGCGCGCAGCGCCTCGGCGCGCTCGTGCACCAGCGCGGGGTAGGTGTAGTAGTGATCGCCGCTTAGCCGCAGGAACGATGCGACGTCGACGTCGTCGAGACGCATCTCTCCGATTCGTGCCTCGGCCGCGTCGCGGCTCGGGGCTTTCAGGATAGTCTCGTAAATCTCGCGCGCCTGCGCGGAGAGAAAGTCCTCGTGCGGCGGCAGCGCCGCGGGCGGAAGTTTGCCGGCGTGGAAGTTGTCTAGGATATAGCGCAGCGCCTTGAGTTCGTGGCGCAGCACGTCGATTTGCTTCAAAGTCTTGTCGGGCATCACTCAGAAGCTTATCGCCGCCGCGCGGGTCAGTTCAAACGCGGAGTTTAGGGAGACCAACGGGTCGTAGTGATTTTTCTTGAATTCAGACGCGAAAAAACAGGACGAGGAAGCGCCACAAAAAGAGCATCCGACGCTTCCTCGCTCGACCCCCACCTCCATCCTCCCCAAAACACGGGGGAGGAGGTCAGAGCTAACTCCGGGTCAAGCGATGGACCATGCCGAGATGGCGCAGCGCCTCGCGCTTGCGGCCCATCGATTCGTACAACTCGGCGAGATTGCGATGCGCCGCGAGCGAGAGCGGATCGCATTCGACCGCGCGCACGAAGCTCCCGAGCGCGTTTTGCAGATCGTCGCGGCGGCGATAGAGCAGGCCCAGGCGGATGTAGACGTCGGCGTTGGTGGGAACGATCGCTGCGGCGCCGAGCAACGCGCGCAGCGAGCCGGCGAGGTCGCCCTCGCGTTCCAGCAGGCCGGCGAGATCGATATGGGCCTCGAAATTGCCCGGCTCACGTCCCAGCAGTTCGCTATATAGCGTGAGCGCGCGCAGCGGATCGCTCTCGGCCAGCCGGCGCGCCTCCTCGAAGCGTTCGCGCACGCGGGCCGGGCCAAAACGCTCCTCGACCTTGCCAGGCGCTGGCGGCGCCTCGAAGTTGAGCAGGATCTGGCCGCTCATCGCCTCGACTATCACGTTGCCGTCGCGCACCACAATCTGGCCCTCGTAGTTGGCGAGCCTGAGCGAGGTCACCGGCCGCGCCGGCCCGAACATCCCGCGCACTCGCTCCAGGCATCGGCGCACCGGGTCCAGATGATGGCGCGTGGGCAGCAGTTCCTTGGCCAGGCGCATCACCAGCAGATCGTCGAAACCGAAACGCATCTGGCGGCCGCGCGTCAGCGGCCGCACCAGCGAGCGTTTGACCCAGTAGCGAATCCGATCGGGCGAGATTGCGAGAATGCGCGCCGCCGCGCGCGTCGAAAAAGTATGCGCGCGCCTCACTGCCGCATCGTCCAACGTCCCCACCACGGGCCGAGTATAAAAACTAGTCCGTGGCGGCTCAACGCCGTCCACGGCGATCTTTTAACAGCACCCTGTTGAGAGGCTGTCAGCAGAATCTGCGAGCTGGCCAAGGCGGCCGACATTCGCGCGCCGCCTGGCTCCGATCCGCCGCTATTCCCCGATTTCCTTGAGCGTGCGCACCATCCGGACCGCCGCCTCGACCGCATTGCGCGCGTTGTCGATACGGTCGAACGCCTGTTCGCGAGTCATCCCCGGCCCGGTCATCCCGAGTGCGACCGGCTTGTCGAATTGCAGCGCGAGGTCGGCGGCGGCGCGCGCGGCGGCGTGGGCGACGATCTCGTCATGCCCGGTGTCACCTTTGATCACGGTGCCGATCATCACCACCGCGTCGACGTCCTTGCGGCGCAACAGCTTCTTGATCGCCGGGCCCATGTCGAACACGCCCGGGACGTGGACCACGTGGCTCACCTCGACCCCGAGGAAGGCGGCGTGGCGCCGCGCCCGCTCCTCCATCGCGGAGGTCACGTCAAAGTTGAACTCCGACACTACCATCGCGATTTTCACGTGCCGCTCCTCTCTTCCAGGTGGATTGCCTCGCGAATCTCGACTCCGCCCGCGCGCAAGTAGCGCTTGAGATCGGGAATCGTACATTCGCCGTAGTGGACGATCGAGGCAACGATCGCGGCGTCGGCGCCGCCCGCGGTAAACGCGTCGAGCAGATGGCGCGGCTCGCCGGCGCCGCCCGAAGCGATCACCGGGATTCCCACCCCGTCCGCGATCATCCGGGTTATTTCGAGATCGTAGCCGGCCTTGGTGCCGTCGGCGTCGATCGAGTTGATGCACAGTTCGCCGGCGCCCAGACGCTCGCCCTCGCGCGACCACGCCAGCGCGTCGAGTCCGGTGGGCGTGCGTCCGCCGTCGATTATGACTTCGTGGCCCGAGGGCAGACCTGCGCGTCCCGTGCGCTTGACCTGCATCGAGAGCACTACGCACTGGCTGCCAAAGGCGCGCGCGCCGGCGGCGATCAGGCTCGGATCGCGCACCGCGCCCGAATCGATCGAGACCTTCTCCGCGCCGGCCAGCAGCACCGCGCGCATGTCCTCGAGCGTGCGCAAGCCGCCGCCGACGCTGAACGGGATGAAAATTTCGCGCGCCACCGCGCGCACCACTTCGATCATGATCCCGCGCCGCTCGTTGGAGGCCGTGATGTCGTAGAACACCAGCTCGTCGGCGCCCTGCTCGTAGTAGTAACGCGCCATCGCGACCGGATCGCCGACGTCGGCGTTGTCCAGGAACTGGACGCCCTTGGTGACCTTGCCCGCCCGCACGTCGAGGCAGGGGATGATGCGTTTGGCGATCACGGCGTCAGAGCTTCACGCGGCAGAAGTTGTCCAGCAGGCGGAGTCCCGCGGCGCCGCTCTTTTCGAGATGGAACTGGGTGGCGACGACGTTGTCGCGCGCGATCGCGGCGCAAAACGGCACGCCGTGGTCGCTGGTCGCGATCACCAGCGCCGGATCGTCGGGGATCGGGTAGTAGGAGTTGACGAAATAGAAGTGAGTATTGTCGGGGACGCCGCGAAACACCGGATGGGGCCGCGTCTGGCGCACGCGGTTCCATCCGATCTGCGGGACCTTGAGCGGACGGCCGTCGACCGCCGCCGGAAAGCGCGTCACGCGGCCCGCGATGATTCCGAGACAGCGGGCGTCGTCCTCCTCGCTTCGATCGAGCAGCACCTGGATTCCGATGCAGATGCCGAGGAACGGCTTGCCAGCGCGGGCGACGTCGTTGCGCAGGACCTCATCGAGTTCCAGCGCGCGCAGGTGAGTCATCGTGGCGCCCGCGGCGCCGACGCCAGGCAGGATGGCGAGGTCGGCGGCGCGCACGCGCTCGGGACGATCGGTAATCTCGCACGGATGGCCGAGATGCTCGAGCGCCCGGGCGACGCTGGTGAGATTTCCTGCCTTGTAATCGACTATTGCGATCATTGGATGGATCTTGGGATGGACCTTGGGATCTTGCACTAACCGGGAGCTGCGCAACCCGGGTAAGCATCTTAGCCTGAGCGCCCCGCGCGCGCGACACCGCCTTCCGGCCGATTCATCGGCTATTCATTGGCTACCCATTGTATTCTGGAGGCTTCCAAAGCCATCGCGATGCGCTCTCTGGGCTACGGTTATTTCCGGCGGAGCGCGCGGCCGGGACGGGCGTTCGTATGCTGGCCGTTTGCGACCACGGCGACGCCGTTGACGAAGACGTGCGGGATACCAACCGGGTAGCGCTTGGGCTCGCTGAAAGTCCCGGTGTCGATTACGGTTGCCGGATCGAAGATCACCAGGTCGGCGTAAGCTCCGGCGCGCAGCACGCCACGGTCCGCGAGGCCGAACTTTTCCGCCGGCATCCCGGTCATCCGATACACCGCGTCTTCCATCGTGAGCAGTCCGAGTTCGCGCGCGTAATGGCCGAGTACTCTCGCAAAGGTCCCGTACAGCCGCGGATGAGGCTTGCCGCCCAGCGGAATTCCGTCCGACCCGATCATGGTCGTGGGATGACGCATCACGGTTTGCACGTCGCCCTCGTCCATCAGGTCGAGGATGGCGATCGCGCGATGCTGCTCGTCGGAGTCCACCTTGCGCGCCGCGTCTTCGGGTGAAAGATCGAGTTGCGCGGCGAGTTCCGCGATCGTCTTGCCCTCGTACTCCGGATGAAACGGCGCGGAAGCAATCAGCACGCGCTCGGGCTCGACCCGCGCGATTCCGCCACGGTCGCCCTGCGGGTTAAAGGCGTTGTTGTGCAGCACCGCGGCCAGCATCGTGCTGCCCGAGGTGTAGGGATACTGATCCGCGGTCACGTCGAGGCCCTCGGCGCGCGCCTCTTCGATTAGTTTGATCGATTCCCGCACGCGGCCCCAGTTTCTTTTTCCCGCGGCCTTATGATGCGAGATCTGGACGCGTACGCCGGACTCGCGGCCGATACGGATCGCCTCGCGCACGGCGTCGAGCAGACCGGAGGCTTCGTTGCGCATGTGGGTTGCGTAGACTCCGCCGGCCGCAGCCACGTCGCGGGCCAGTTCGATTACCTCTTCGGTCGCGCAATGGCGCCCCGGTTCATAAATGAGCCCGGTGGAGAGGCCGACCGCACCGGCGTCGAGTCCTTCGCGCACCAGGTCACGCATCGCGCGCTGCTCGTCCTGCGTGGGCGCGCGGCGCGCCATCCCCATCACGGCGGCGCGGATGGTATTGTGCCCGACCAGCATCGCGACGTTGAGGCTCGGCGGAGCGCGCTCGACCATTTCGAGGTAGCCGCGATAGCCATCCCATCCGGTCGTCGCTGCGTCACCGAAGAAAGTGCCGAAGTGGTCGCGCAGCGCCTCGTAGGGCGCCGCACCCATCCCGCAGTTGCCAATTACTTCCGTGGTGACACCCTGCATCAGCTTGAAATCCATCGCGGGCGTGGTCAGCACCGCGAAGTCGTCGTGGCTATGGACGTCGATGAAGCCGGGCGCGAGCGCGAGGCCGCGCGCGTCGATCTCGAGCTTCGCGTCGCCCTCGACTGCGCCGAGCGCCACGATCCGATCGCCGCGCACCGCGAGACTGCCAAGGAAAGGCGCCGCGCCGGTGCCGTCGAAGATGTGCGCGCCGCGAATGACGATGTCCCAGCGATTGTCGGTCATATCAAAAGTTACGCGTCAAAAGTTACCCGCGTGCAAAGCGTGCCGGTGAAAGCGCCGATTCGGTCACGCCCTGCTCGGCGAGGTCGGAGGGAACGCCTCGGCGCAGCGCAAGGCTCGCGGTGAGCCGCCCCATCGAGGGCGAAGTCTCGATTCCATAGCCGCCCTGACCGGCCAACCAGAAGAATCCCTCCACGCGCGGGTCGTAGCCGACGACCGGGCATCCGTCGGCGACGAACGAACGCAGGCCCGCCCATTTGCGGTTGATATGCGTGACTGGAATTCGCGCGGCGCGCTGAATCCGGTCGACCGCGAGCGCGACGTCGAAGTCGTCGGGCTGCGCGTCGCACGGCTCCATCGGCGTCTGGTCGGCGGGCGAGCCGAGGAACTTGCCGGCGTCGGGTTTGAAGTAGAATTCCTCGCCGACGTCGATCACCGACGGCCATTTCGCAATATCGGCGCTGGGCGGCGGATCGAAGATGAACGCGGTGCGCCGCTTCGGCACCAGACCGATCGGGGCCGCACCGGCCATCGCGCCTACCACGTCGCACCAGGCGCCCGCCGCGTTGACCACGACCGGCGCGGCGGCGTCGCCCGCCGCGGTCCGCGCGATCCATCCAACGTTGCCAACGTTGCCACTGCCACCGCCGTTGCGCTCGAGACTCAGGAGTTCGGCGTCAGTTACGAGCTTGCCGCCGCGCGCGCGCATCCCGCGGATGAACCCCCAGTGAATCGCGTGCACGTCCATGTCCATCGCCTCGGGATCGAGCACCGCCCCGGCGAGGTAGTCCTCCCTGAGCAGCGGCACGAGCCTGCACGCATCTTTCGGGTCGAGGCGGCGGACGTCTGCGATGTGACGCGACGATTGCGCGAAGTTTTGATCGAGCAACGCGGATTGGTCGGCGCGCCCGATGAGAAGCATCCCGCGCTCCGTCAGCAACGGATGCTCGGCGAATCCCGCCGGCGGGTCGAGGAAGAAGTTTTTGGCGCCCCGGCTGAGAGCGCGGATCACCGAGGGCCCGTGGGTCTGGACGAAGAGCGCCGCGGAGCGGCCGGTCGTATGGTAGCCGGGCTGGCTTTCGCGTTCGAGCACCAGCACCCGGCCATGCGCCGCCAGTTCATATCCGGCGGAGGCGCCCGCGATACCGCCGCCCACGACTATGAAATCGTAACCGTCCATTTCGCTCTCTAGTCGTCCGCTCTCTTATCGCTCCCACTGGAAGGAGAGATCAAGCCGGTTGCGTAGTGGAGAAGGTTCGGGTTAACGATTCATGCGAAGCGCCGTGCGGCGCTCGAAAACCTGAAAGGACGAGTGAGATGGCGAGAACGGCGCTTGCATTCTCGGTAATGCCCGACAGCCCAATCGAAAAGATCGTTGAGTGGACGCGCGACGCGGAAGAGATGGGCTATGCCGCGGCCTTCATGACCGAAGCCAACAACGATTCGCTCGCCTGCTCGCTGGCGCTCGGGATGCAGACGCGGCGTATCGGTTTGGGCACCGCGATCACCAACATCTACCTGCGCCATCCGGCGCTGCTGGCCAATGAGGCCGCGACGGTGCATCAGTTCACCGGCGGACGCTTCGTCCTCGGCCTCGGCACGGGGCATGGCGAGGGCAATTCGCGCCTGGGGATCGAGATGGGGCAGCCGATGGTGAAGATGCGCGAGACGGTCGCGACGCTGCGCAAGATGCTCGGCGGCGGCGGCACTGGGCCCAAAATCAGTGGCAAACTGCCGCTCTACCTGGCGGGCGTGTCGCGCCCGATGGTGCGGATGGCGGGCGAGATCGCCGACGGAGTGATTTTCAATTTCTTTCCGCCCGCGCGCGTGCGCGAAGCGCTGGGCGAGATCGCCGAAGGCGCGCGCTCGGCCGGGCGCGACCCGGCCGAGGTAGAGGCGGCGCTGTTCGCGACAGCGTTCATCGCGAACGATCTGGAGGCGGCGCGCCGTCCGGCGCGCACGCTGCTCTCGCGCTATGGGGCGCTGCGTTTTTACGGCAACATGATGGCCAAGGCGGGATTCGAGCGCGAGATCGCGGCGATTCGCGCGGCGCGCGGCGACGCCGCGCTGGCGCTCGCCGCGGTAAGCGACGCGATGATCGACGCGACGTTGCTGGTCGGGTCCGAGGAGCGGGTGCGCGAGCGGCTGGCCGAGCTCTGCGCGCCCGGGATCGGCACGGCGATCGTGTTCGTGAATCCGGTCAACGAACCGCGCGAGGCCGCGGTTCGCCGGCTGATGCGGGCGCTGCGCCCATAGGGGCGCAGCGCCCGCATCAGCCCACGCAGCGCAGCGCGTGCGGAGCGCGCGCGTCGCTCCGCAGTAGTGCCGTGGCGTTGTCGGAGTGGGCCGCCGCAGCGAAGCTGCGGCGGCCACTCCGACATCGCGCTACGACGGCGACGCCGCGCCGGCGTCGCCGCCGCCCGGCTTCAGCATCGCGAAGAACCCCCGGATGCGATTATAGTTCACGCCAAAGTCGCCGGTGCCGTCGCGCGAGCGCGACCGCATCTCGACCAGGCTGCTGTTTGCGTCGGGTCCCGGACGCACCTGGATCACAAAATCGTCGCAGAAGCGGAACAGATTGGAGAACTGCACTCCCTCGATCGTGTGCGTCGCCGGATCGTCGTAGACGATAACCCATCCCGGGGCCGTGCTCGCCGCGGCCTTCACCTTGGCGAAGACGTCGGCGGGTTTTCCATCGAGCCGCAGCGGATCGAGCTTGGGATATTCCTTACTTTGGACCGGCTCGAACTTGGTGCGGTCATACTTCATCGAGTCGGCCGCCAAGCCCGGCGGTTGAACGAATGCCGGCGGGTTCGCGTAGTCGGTTGTGATGTCGTTGATCTCGGGATACGGCATCGACATCCAGCGCCACATCGTGAAGCCGACCGGGATGGCGATCAGCAGGCTCAGCACGATACCGGCGACGGCCTTGGGCCGCCCGGGCCGGCGCTCAGGGGCCGACGTGCGCGCCAGGCCGATCAGTCCGAACAACAGCGCCAGGATCGCCATTGCGAAACTCAGCAGGAACATCGAGAAGCCGGACATCGGCAGTACGAAGCCGAGATGGGCTCCCAGGAGGCCGACCCCCAGCAGCACCGCCGCGAGTATTGCGTCCAGGATCGAAAGCCAGGCCGGGATCATCGTCGTTTCTCCTTGACTGGGCGGCACGCGGCGACGCGCGTCGTGTCCAGCATTAGTGAACCTGATTAGCGAACCGGCCCGGCGCGCCAAAGTTCCCGCGGCGCCGCGGCCTGCGTTTGACACCCATGCGACGAACTGCGGCAACTCAGCGATCCGTTACAGCACTTGCGGGGTAAATACAAAACGTTCGCGCATCGCGTCGCGCGAAATTGCCCGTCACGCCGCGCTCGGATAGGCTGGAAGCTGAGGCCGCCGGGCCTCTTCGCTAGAGCATGAGAAGCACTTTGGACCGAATCGGGCTTTTGCGCGACCGACTGGGCTCCCGGATCGTCATTATCGACGGCGCGGCGGGTACGTCCATCCAGAACATGCATCTCACCGCGGCCGACTTTGGCGGCCCGCAGCTCGAGGGATGCAACGAGAACCTGGTCCGCACGCGCCCTGACAAGATCCGCGAGCTGCACGACAGTTTTCTCGACGCCGGCGCCGATATTATCGAGACCAACACCTTCGGCGCGGCCTCGGTCGTGCTGGCCGAGTATGGGTTGGCCGAGCACGCGCGCGAAATCAATCGCCTCGCCGGCACGATCGCGCGCGCGGCCGCCGACGCCGCTAGCACCTCCAAGTGGCCGCGCTTCGTAGCAGGCTCGATGGGGCCGACGACCAAGGCCATCTCGGTCACCGGCGGCATCACCTTCGACCAGCTCGCGGACGCTTATCAGGAGCAGGCCGCGGGCCTCATCGAGGGTGGCGTCGACCTGCTGCTGCTGGAGACCGTGCAGGATACGCTCAACTGCAAAGCGGGCCTGGTCGGTATCGAGCGCGCGATCGCGAAAACCGGTATCGAGGTCGCGCTCGCGGTCTCGGGCACGATCGAGACGATGGGCACGCTGCTGGCGGGGCAGGATATCGAGGCCTTTTACACCTCGCTCGCCAATCGCGGGCTCATCTGGATGGGACTGAACTGCGCGACCGGCCCCGACTTCATGACCGACCATCTGCGCACGCTCTCGGAGATCTGCCGCTTCGACGTCGCCTGCGTGCCCAACGCGGGCTTGCCCGACGAGGAGGGCCACTACAACGAGTCAGCCGAATCGCTGGCGCGCAAGCTCGAGCGCTTCGTCGACGCGGGATGGGTCAATCTGATCGGCGGGTGCTGCGGGACCACGCCGGAGCACATCCGGATGCTCGCGCGGATGGCCGAGGGCAAGCGGCCGCGCAAACCCTCGAGCCTGCGGCGTTCGGTGGTGTCGGGAATCGAGGCGCTGGTGATCGACGAGAACACCCGTCCGGTGATCGTCGGCGAGCGCACCAACGTGCTGGGGAGCCGCAAGTTCAAGCGGCTGGTCGCCGAGGGCAAGCTGGAGGAGGCGGCCGAGATTGGCCGCCGGCAGGTGCGCCGCGGCGCGCACGTGCTCGACGTCTGTTTGCAGGACCCCGATCGCAACGAGATCGCCGACCTCACCGGCTTTCTCGAAATCGAGGTCAAGAAAGTCAAAGTTCCGCTGATGATCGATTCGACCGACGCGGTCGCGCTCGAAGAGGCGCTCAAGCGCGCGCCGGGAAAGTCGATCATCAACTCGATCAACCTCGAGGACGGCGAAGAACGCTTCCAGCGCGTGGTCCCGCTCGCGCGCCGTTACGGCGCGGCGCTGGTGGTCGGCTGTATCGACGAGGACAAGCAGCAGGCGCAGGCGATCACGCGCGCGCGCAAGCTCGCGATTGCCGAGCGCTCGTTCAAAATTCTGACCGAACGCTACGGCGTCGAGCCCGAGGACATCATCTTCGATCCGCTGGTCTTCCCGGTCGGCACCGGCGACCGCAACTATATCGGCTCCGCGGTCGAGACCATCGAAGGCATCGCGCTCATCAAAGCCGCGCTGCCGCGCTGCAAGACCGTGCTCGGCATCTCCAACGTCTCCTTCGGCCTGCCCGAGGCGGGGCGCGAAGTGCTGAATTCGGTGATGCTCTATCACTGCGTGCAGGCCGGGCTGGACCTCGCGATCGTCAACTCCGAGAAGCTCGAGCGCTACCACTCGGTGCCCGAGGAGGAGCGCCGCCTGGCCGAGGACCTGATCTGGTGGCGCGGCGACGATCCGATCGCGGCCTTCGCCGGCTACTTCCGCTCGCGCAAAGCCAAGCCCAACGTCGAGCAGCGGCGCTCGTTGCCGCTGGACGAGCGGCTCGGACTTTACATCCTGGAAGGCTCCAAGGAAGGGCTCGTCGAGGACCTCGACGAGGCGCTCGGCGCGCGCTCGGCGTTGGAAATCATCAACGGCCCGTTGATGAAGGGGATGGACGAAGTCGGGCGGCTGTTCAATTCCAACCAGATGATCGTGGCCGAAGTGCTGCAATCGGCCGAGGCGATGAAGGCCGCGGTCGCCCATCTCGAACCGCACATGGAGAAGGCCGACAGCGCAAGCCGCGGCACGATCGTGCTCGCGACCGTGAAGGGCGACGTCCACGACATCGGCAAGAACCTGGTCGACATCATCCTGAGTAACAACGGCTACCGGGTCGTCAACCTGGGCATCAAGGTGCCGCCCGAGGAATTGATCAAGGCCTACAACGAGCATCGCCCCGACGCGATCGGGCTCTCCGGGCTGCTGGTGAAATCCGCGCAGATGATGGTGGCGACGGCGCAGGACTTGAAGAGCGCGGGTATCGGATGCCCGATCCTGGTCGGCGGCGCGGCGCTCTCGGCGCGCTTTACCCGGATGAAGATCGCGCCCGAGTATGGCGGACTGGTCGCCTACGCCAACGACGCGATGGAAGGCCTGGACCTCGCCAACCAGTTGATGGACGAGGAACGGCGCGCCGCGCTGCGCAAAACGCTGGAGGCCGAGACACGCAAGCTGCTCGCGAACGCGGCCAAGCCGGCGGCGCCCGCGCCACTCGCGGGCCGGCGCGCGTCCAGCGTGCGCCAGGACGTCGAGATCCCGCTGCCGCCGGATTTGAAGCCGCACGTCGTGCGCGGCTACGACCTTGCCGAGGTCTTCCGCTACATCAACCCGGTGATGCTCTATACGCGACACCTGGGGCTGCGCAACTACGAGACGGCGCTCGCCGGCGGCGACCCGCGCGCGAAGGAATTGAGCGCGGCGGTTGCGGCGGTCGAAGAGGTGATGCTCGGGCGCGCCGATATCGCGGCCAACGCGGTCTATCGCTTCTTTCCCGCGCGTTCCGACGGCGACCGCACCGTGATGATCTACTCCTCCGACGGCAAGACGGTGCTCGAGAGTCTTATCTTCGGGCGCCAGAGCGACGAGCCCGGCCTCTGCCTTGCCGATTACGTTGCCCCGCGTTCATCGGGCAGAACCGACTACCTGTGCATGTTCGTGACCACGATCGGCGCGGGCGTGCGCGCGCTCGCCGACGAATGGAAGGACCGCGGCGAGTACCTGCGCTCGCACATCCTGCAAATCCTCGCGCTGGAGGGAGCCGAGGCCTTCGCCGAGCTGTTGCATCAGAAGATCCGCCAGATGTGGGGCTTCGGCGATCCGCCGGAGATCACGATGAAGGAGCTGCATCAGGCGCACTATCACGGCAAGCGGTTCTCGTTCGGATATCCGGCCTGTCCGAGGCTGGAGGACCAGGAAAAGCTTTTTCGCCTGCTCGAAGTCGAGAAGCATTCGATCGGCCTGAAGCTGACCGAGGGCTTCATGATGGATCCCGAGAGCGCGGTGAGCGCGATGGTTTTCCATCACCCGGAGGCGCGTTACTTCAGCCTCTCGGCCGCCGATATCGAGGCGCTGGAGCGCGAGTTGAGCCCCGTGCCGGCCGACTCGCCGCTCGCACTGGCGTCGCGCTAGTTCTTACCCCAAGATCGCCTGGAGATGCGGCGCGCGAGCGCTAGGCGCGGCGGCGGCGGATTTCGCACGCGCGCGGGAACGCGATCGTGAAGGTCGAGCCCTCGCCCTTGCGGCTGACGGCGGAAATCCGCGCGCCGCCGAGTTCGACGCACTTGCGCGCGAAGGCCAGACCCAGTCCCGCGCCTTCGAAGCGCCGGTGATGGCCGGTCTGCTCCTGCGAGAAGGGCTCGAACAGCCGCGGCAGGTAGTCGTTGTCGATGCCGATGCCGGTGTCGCGGACTTCGAGTTTCAGCGTGCCGGTGCTGTCGCGATCGAGGCCCAGGACGATCTCGCCGCGGTCGGTGAATTTGATCGCGTTCTGAAGCAGGTTGCTCAGCGCGCTTTGCAGGCAGTATTCGTCGAAGCGCACGGTGGCGTCCGACTCCGCGATTTCGAGCCGCAGCTTGAGCCCCTTCTCGGCCGCTAGCACGTTAAAGTCGTGGGCCTGGTCCTCAATGAACGCGGCCAGCGCGATCGCCGAGGGGTTGAACGTCAGCGCCCTGGCTTCCATGCGCGAGTAGTCGAGAATCTGCTGGATGGTCTTCAGCAGGCGGCGCCCGGCGCGCCCGAGCGCTTCGAGGTAGGCGTCCTGGGTATGGTCGCCGATATCGGAAAGATGCTCGCCGACGAGATCGGTGTATCCCAGGATGACGTTGAGCGGGGTGCGAATCTCGTGGCTGGTGTTGGCGAGGAAAGCGGATTTAAGCCGCGTCGACTCGAGTGCGGCGTCGCGCGCCCGGGCCAACTCAAGATCGGCCGCACGGCGCTCGCTGATGTCGCGTAGAATCGATACCACGCGCACGCCGACACCCAGATCGACCATCACTGCGGAGAGCAGCGTGGGCACGGTTTTGCCGTCGGCAGTGCGCAGGTCGGTCTCGAAGTTGCCTAGCGCCCCGCGCTCGAGGACCTCGCGCGCGAAGCGGCAATAGTCCTCCGGATTCGCGAACAGCGCGAGCCCCGGCGGGTCCTTGCCCAGCGCTTTCTCGTGGCTGTGGCCATAGATGCGGCTAAAGGCGCTGTTGACGTCGACGATTCGGCCGTCGTCGGGGGTCGCGATCACGATCGCGTCGTGACTGCTGTCGAAGATGCCGTGAAAACGCCGCTCGCTGTCGCGCAGCTCATTCAGCATCCGCTCGCGCGCGGTAACGTCGCGCCCATTGGCTACCAGGCAGGACGCGCCCTTGATGTCGAGCGCGGAGCGGCCGTTCCACTCCAGCACCCGCCACGACCCGTCCTTGTGACGGAGTCGGGCGCGCAGCACCCGTTCCTCCGCGCCCTGTTCGGTGATGCGCCGCAGGTCCTTGGCGACCGCTGCGCGCTCGTCAGGATGGCACAAATCGAGAGCGCTCCTGCCGACCAACTCTTCGACCCTGTAGCCGAGAATCCTTTCCACCGAAGCGCTGACGAACTGGTACCTGTGCTCCAGGTCGATGACTGCGATGAGATCGTTGGTGTCCTCGATGAGCGAGCGGAAGTAGCGCTCGCTGGCGCGCACCTCCTGCTCGGTCTGGTGCTGCCCGATCGCGAGGCCCAGGATGTTGGCGACCGATTGGAGGAAATTCACCTCGTCATGGCTGAACTGGCGCGGCTGAATGTCGTGGATGGCGAGCACGCCAAAGGGGTGTTCGCGGCCGCGCACCAGCGTGTTCGCGCCGCTGCGCACCGCCAGGCGTTCGGCGATCGAAGTGCTGAAGCGGAGCTCGGCGGCGAAGTCGGTCACCACAACCGGAGTATTGGTCAGGAGCGCATAGCCGGCATGAGAACGAGCGCCGGTCTCCGCGACGAGGTTCCGCATCACGCCGTCTTTCCATCCGGCTCCGGCCCTGCCGACCAGCATCTCGCGGTCCGGTCGCAGCTCCATCAGGGTGGCATACGAAACTTGCAGCGTTTCGCGCACCAGGTGGGTGGCTTCGTCGAACAGTTGCTGCAGACTGCCGCCGAGCAGCGCGTGCTGGCTGAGCGAGGCTATGACGGATTGCTGAAGGGCATAGTCGTCGCGCGCACTGCTGGGTTCTTTTGTGTTGTTGTCGACCACCGCCGCATCGCTCGCGTGCAATGATCAATGGCAGGAAGAGTGGACCGGCGACGTGAGCCGCGTGGTCACCGCACGAGTTTTGCTTCGATATGTAACCTACGTTACACGCATTGCTGACTTAAACCAAGCCCTATGACGCATTGGTCTCGCTCTCGGTCGAGGGCCTCGAATTATTCCACCCAGGCGGCGGCCGGAATGTGGAGCAGGATGTAGCTCCCTCCCGAGTCGCGGCTTGACGGTCGCGTGAGCCGGATGATAATAATTATCATCTGGTAGGCGGAGCGAAATCGTCGCGCTGACGACCGTTAATAGGCCGGAAGGTCCAGGGCCGGGCGATTGAGCCGCTCCGTGACCTGGCGGCGACCCGCCGCGCAGGTTCGGCCGCACGAGTTGCGCCGTCTGCCATTAACCACACACGCTCAGGAGAGATAGTAACGATGAAGAGTCTGAAGGGAACCAAGACGCACGCCAATCTCAAGGATGCTTTTGCCGGCGAGAGCCAGGCCAACCGGCGCTACCTGTACTTCGCCAAGGTCGCCGACGTTGAGGGTCAGCCCGAAATTGCAGGGTTGTTTCGCGACACCGCCGAGGGCGAGACCGGACACGCCCACGGCCATCTCGACTACCTCAAGCAGGTTGGCGACCCTGCCACTGACCAGCCGATCGGCGACACCATGCTCAATCTGAAGTCGGCCGTCCACGGCGAGACCTACGAGTACACCAACATGTACCCGGGGATGGCGAAGACCGCCCGTGAAGAGGGCTTCACCGAGATCGCCGACTGGTTCGAGACCCTGGCCAAGGCTGAGAAGTCGCACGCTGGGCGCTTCCAGAAAGCCAGCACGACGCTGTAAGAGGGCGCTGCTTGATGGGCGCCGCGCGGGAGCGAGCTCGCCGGCGTCTTCGCGTCGATATTCCGTCGCGCAGGATTCCGGCCCGCCGGACGCCATGGGGCGCCTGGCGGGCCGGGCTTGTGCTCGCATAACCGCCGCTTCCTGATACAACTTCGATTGCCACCCGAGAGCCGTTTCAATGAACCGTATCCAGTCGCGACCGACCGACGCTCTTACCTACAATCCCAACGAGCCCAAGTACTGGGAACGCGCGGCGCTCGACAAGGAAATCGAGCGCGTCTTCGACATCTGCGCGGGCTGCCGGCTGTGCTTCAACCTGTGCCCGTCGTTCCCGGAACTGTTCGGCGCGCTCGATAGCGGCGACGGCGACGTGCGCAGCCTGAGCGCGGCGCAGAACCAGCGCGTGATCGATCTGTGTTACGGCTGCAAGCTATGCGAGGTGCGATGCCCCTACACGCCGCATGACGGCCACGAGTTCCAGCTCGACTTCCCGCGCCTGATGCTGCGGGCGCGCGCGGTCGAAGGCCGCGAGCATGGGCTGGGCATGCGCGAAAAGATGCTCGGCAATCCGGACCGGCTGGGTAAGCTCGGCAGCCTCGTTCCGAAGCTCGCCAACTGGGCCTGCCGGAGTCCCTTTCAGCGCGCGATGATGGAGAAGATGCTCGGCATCTCGCGCGCCAAGCAACTGCCCGAGTTCGCCGGCGAAACCTTCGAGGCGTGGCTCGAACGCACGGGTATTCCGACCGCGCCGGCCGAGCCCATGGCCAAGGTCGCGATCTTTCATACCTGTTTCGTCAACTACTACAACCCGGCGCCGGGGCGCGCGCTGGTCGCGGTGCTCGCGCGCAATCGATGCGCGATCGCCTCACCCGCGCAGAACTGCTGCGGGATGCCGGCGCTTGACGGCGGCGACGTCGCGTTTGCGCAAAAGCTCGCGCGTTCCAACGTCGCCTCGATGCTTCCGCTGGTGCGCCAGGGCTACCGGGTCGCCGCGATCAATCCGACCTGTTCGCTGATGATGCGCAAGGAATACCCCGACCTGCTTGACACCGCCGAGGCCCGTGAGCTGGCGGCCGCCGTCGCCGACCCGCACGAACTGCTCTACGCGTTCAGGCGCGAGAACAAATTCGACCGCGAGTTTCGCACCACTCCGGGCAAGGTCGCTTATCACGTGCCGTGCCATCTCAAGGCCCAAAATGTCGGGCTGCGCTCGCGCGATCTCATCCGCTCGATCCCGGGCGCGGAGGTCGTGACGGTGGACGCCTGCACGGCGCACGACGGCACCTGGGCGATGAAGAAGGAGTTCTTCGAGCTCTCGATGAAGTGGGGCGCAAAGGCGTTCGCCGGAATGAAAGACGCCGAGGCGCAGGTGTTGGCCACGGACTGTCCGCTGGCCGCGATCCAGATCGAGCAGGCCATCGGCATGCGCCCGCTCAACCCGGTCGAAATACTGGCGCGCGCCTACGAGGCCGACGGCTTCGCCGAGCCAGTGCCGCCGCCGGAACCACCGGCCGCCGAGGAGTCAAAGCCGTGAAACCCATAACTCCGCTCGAAGTGCTGCCGGTGACGACTTACGATCGCGTGCGGCCGGTGCTGCGCCCGCTGTGCATCGCCGAAAAGGCGCGCCGCCGCCTCGCCGTCGGCCCGCATCTCACCCTGATGTTCGAGAACCGCCAGACGGTCTGGTATCAAATCCAGGAAATCCTGCGCACCGAGCGCATCTTCGAGGAGGCCGCGATCAACGCCGAGGTCGAGACCTACAACGAACTCATCCCGCGTCCGGGCGAACTCTTCGCCACCCTGCTAATCGAGTATGCGGAGCCGGCCGAGCGCGACGCCGAGCTTGCTCGCCTCGTCGGCTTGGAGCGCCATCTGTGGATGGTCCTCGACGGAAGCCGCAGGGGCGTGCGCTTCGACGAGCGACAGATGTCGCCCGATCAGATAAGCGCGGTCCAGTTTATCGCTTTTCCGCTCGGCGTGGATGCCGGCCGTTTTGCCGAACTGGCGGCCGCGGGCAAGGTAGCGGTCGAAGTCGACCATCCGCATCTGTCGCTGCGCACACCGATTGAAGGGCCGCTCGCAGCGGCGCTCGCCGACGATTTGCGCCCTGATTAGGGTTCTTTTTCCGGAGCGCCAACGTTTTTTCCTCGCGCCAGCGGGCGATCGAGCAGCCAGGCTCGCTAGAGCGGGCCGTTTCACGCGGAATGGCGCAATTTCGGCTATTCCTGAATTGCATCATATAATAGCAAGAGCTACACTCAGACTGCTTTTGAATGTCTAAAGCGTGCATTCGTGCACTTGATACATTTGCGGGGTTCTTGCCACACAACGCGCATTTGTGCGGAATATAAATGCTCTGAGAAAAACTGCCCGTCCCGCAGAGCTACTCTTTTTTCGCCTGGCTCGGCACTATGTGTGGTTGAAGTAGCTTGATGACCGCTATCGCCGAGAGACTTACCATTTGCGCCGCGACTGCCTTCGGCTTGGCTGTCGCATTGACGCCTGCGGCCCGGGCGCTCGCCGTGCGCTTCAACATCGTCGCCTCGCCCTGCGAGGAGTCGGGCCATCCAGGGCAGACGCCGGTACTCGGCGGCGTTGCGATTGTGATTGCCGTAATCGCGGCGCTCGGCCTGGTGGGCGAGCTGCAACTGTGGACGCTCGTCGGGATGCTGGCGTTGCTGGTGGTCGGTGCCCTCGACGACGCGGTGGCGATGACGCCGTCGCGCAAGCTGCTCGCGCAAATCGCGGTGGTCGCGTTTTTCCTGTGGGCTGTGCCGGCTGCGCCCGAGGTCACGCGGTGGCCGCTGGTCAACCTGGGGCTGGCGGGCTTCTTTATGGTCGCCGTGATCAACGCCTTCAACCTGGTTGACGGGCTCGACGGCCTGGCGCCCGGGGTTGGAATCGCCGCGATGGGCGCGGTCGGCGTCGTCGCCTGGTGGTCGCGCGATGCGGCGCTGGGGTGCGCGGCGTTGGCGGCCGCGGCGGCGTTGGGGGGTTTCCTGCTATTTAACTTTTATCCGGCCTCGATTTTCATGGGCGACAGCGGCGCGCTGCCGATGGGCTTCCTGCTCGGAGCGTTGGCGCTTGGGGGGGCCGCGCTGCAAAAGAATTCGCATCTTTCGATCGCGGTCTTTCCGGTGCTGGTGATGCTGGTGCCGCTGCTCGACACCGCCATCGTGACGGTGTCGCGGCTCGCCACGGGAAATCCGATTTCGCGCCGCGGCCTGGACCATTCGCATCATCGCCTGCTGATGCTCGGGCTGACCGTTCCGCGCGCAGTGGCCGTGAGCTGGACCCTGGCGGCTACGGGCGCGCTGCTGGCGGCGGGTGAAAGCCTGCTGTCGCATGTCTATGTGATCAGCGCCCTGCCGTTCGTGGTCGCGGGAATCGGCGTGATCGGGCTGTTCATGGTCGATCTGACTTTCGAGGGCGGCGCGCCGGGCGTGGCCTACGGTTATTTGCAAGGCCTCGCGCGTTACATCCTGAGCCTCGGTTACAAGCGGCGCCTGGCGGAGGCGGTGCTCGATTTCGCGCTGATCCCCGCGGCCTACTTTGGCGCGTGCCTTTTGCGCCGCGATTTCAAACTCAGTGACCCGTTGATCCTATCGATGATGGGGACCACGCCGGTATTTTTCGCCGCCACCTACGCCGCCTTCGCGCTGACCGGCGTCTACCGCGGCATCTGGCGCTACGCCGGTATGGCAGACATCATCCGCTTCGCCAACGGCTCGCTGTTGGCCGGCGTCCTGGTCGCGATCGCCTCGATGTTCATCCGGCTTGAGGTTTCGGGTTCGGTCGCCGTCTTGTACGTGGTGCTGCTGTTCAACCTGCTGGTGTTCACGCGGATGTCGTTTCAGATCCAGCGGCGCGCGCTCGCGCTGTTCACGCTCCCGACCGAGCGCGTGCTGGTCGTCGGAGCGGGGCGGATGGGCGAGGCGGCCGTACGCTACATCTTCTCGGGCAGCGACCGGCGGGTACGGCTGGTCGGCTTCGCCGACGACGACGCGTTCAAGGAGGGCAAGCTGGTCCACGGCCATCAGGTGCTCGGCCCACTCGACGACCTGCCGCGGATTTACGCTGCCACCGGCTTTCACCGGATCCTTATCGCCGCCGATGATATCAGCGGAGACCGCCTCGCGATGGTCAAGGCTTTCGCCGACGCCCATCATCTGCCGCTCCAGCGCTTCTCGATCGAAGTCAACGAATTCGTGCCCGCCATCGCCAATGGCAACGCCAACGGCGGCGGCAAGGGCGATAGCAGAAGCGATAGCGAGACTGCGGCCACGCAAGCGCCGCCGCCGGCTGTCGTACGGCCCTCGATCGCTTGAGGAGCCTCAAAGCGCGATTCGCGCCCCGGCAGGCCACGGAGGGCATTTTTCCGGGGAGGCGCTAGTGTGCCTTGCCGTCTTCTGGCATTGTAGGTGGAGCGGGGCTGCCGGGCATGGCGTCTAGGCGTCGGGCGGGGCGTCAAGACGAGCGTCTGAAGAGGGGCTGCAACAGTAATGAACCGCGCACGCAAGCCAGTCAGGATTGTGCCCAAGGGGTGGGGGCGCGAGGTATGGATCGTCAACGGCGATCTCTACTGCGGCAAGATCCTCGAGATTCGCAAGGGCAAGCGCTGCTCGCTGCATTTTCACAAGCTCAAAACCGAATCGTTCTACCTGCGCGCGGGCCGGCTCAAAATCCGCGTCAAGGAATCACCCGACTCCGAGGTTATCGAGGAGTTCGAACTCGCCGCAGGCGAGTGCATGGACGTTCCGCAGGGGCTGGTGCACCAGATGGAAGCGCTGGAGGACGCCGAGTTGTACGAGTTCTCCACCCAGCACTTCGACAGCGACTCGCATCGTCTCGTCCCGGGCGACTGAGCGGCGCGGACGCGACACGGAATAATTGATGGCCAAGGTTGCGTTGATTACCGGGGTTACCGGGCAGGACGGCTCGTACCTGGCGGAATTTCTCATCAAGCAGGGCTACGAAGTGCACGGCGTGGTGCGCCGCACCTCGAGCTTCGCCACCGGGCGCATCGACCATATGCGCAAGGGCTTCGGCCCCGGTCCTTCGCCGCTGCAGTTGCACTATGGCGACCTGGGCGACGGCACCGGGATGCGCGCGATCATCGAGCAGGTGCGTCCTGACGAGGTCTACAACCTCGCCGCGCAGTCGCACGTGCGCATCTCCTTCGATCAGCCTGAATACACCGCCGACGTGGTCGGCCTGGGGGCGCTTCGTCTGCTGGAGGCGCTGCGCGATCACAACAAGCGCCACGGCCGAGTGGCGCGCTACTACCAGGCGGGTTCGTCCGAGATGTTCGGACGAGTCGCCGAAGTGCCGCAGCGCGAGACCACACCGTTCCATCCGCGCAGCCCCTACGCCTGCGCCAAGGTTTACGCCCACTGGCAGACGATCAATTATCGCGAGGCCTATGGACTGTTCGCCACCAACGGCATCCTGTTCAACCACGAATCGCCGCGGCGCGGTGAGAACTTCGTCACTCGCAAGATCACCCGCAGCGCCACCCGCATCAAGCTCGGCATGCAGGACAAGCTCGCGCTGGGCAACCTCGACGCGCGCCGCGATTGGGGCTTTGCCGGCGACTACGTCGAAGCGATGTGGATGATGCTGCAGCAGGAGAAGCCGGACGACTACGTCGTCGCCACCGGCGAAACTCATTCCGTGCAGGATTTCCTCGAGCGCGTGTTCGAACTCCTCAAGCTCGACTGGCACAAGTACATTCAGTCCGACCCCCGTTACCTGCGACCGGCCGAGGTCGACCTGCTGCAGGGCGACGCTTCCAAGGCGCGGCGGCTCCTGGGATGGCAGCCGCGGGTCAATTTCGAGCAGCTGGTCGAGATGATGGTCGAGGCCGACCTCGAGTTGGCCGAACGCGAACGGCGCAGCCGCGGACACTAAGACATAAGGTGCCGCGGCCCTCCGTGGCGACGGCAATCCGGCCTCAGGAAAGTCCGTAGCACCGCGCCGCGTTCTCTCCCATGATTTTTCTTTGCGTCGCGGGCTCCAGAGCGGCGCAATGCTCGCGCAACTCCCGCACTGCGCCCGGAAACTCGCAGTCGTAGTGCGGATAGTCGGACGCCCACATCAGCAGATCGCCGGCGCCCAATACGGCCGCCGTCTTGAGCGCCACGTCGTCCGGCTCGCATGAGCAGAAGCACTGGCGGCGAAAATACTCGCTCGGCTTCATCCTGACCTTTGGCACCATGTGGCCGATCTTGCCGTAGAACTCGTCCAGCCGCGCCAGCCAGTAAGGAACCCAGAGCGCGCCCGCTTCCAGGAATGCGATACGCAGGCGGGGATATTTCTCCAGCACGCCGCCGCAGATCAGGTCCATGCAGGCCATCTGCTGCTCCAGCGGATGCGAAATGATCATGCGCTGGAAAAAGTCGCGGTAACGATCGAACCCCGCCGTTGGCATGTCGCCGCCGACCGCGCCGTGCATCGCGATCGTGCAGTCGAGTTCCTGCGCTTCGCGCCAGAACGGGTCGTAAGCGGGATCGCTCAGCAAGCGATCGCCGTACGGATTGGGCCGCACCAGCACCGCGCGCACGCCTTGCTCCATGACCACCCGGCGCATCTCGGCGATGGCGGCGTCGATCTCGAACAGCGGGACGGGCGCGATACTGTACAGGCGCGCGGGATCAGCGCCGCAGAAGTCCGCCATCCAGTTGTTGTAGGCGCGGCAGGCGGCGGCTGCCAGGTCGGCCTCGCGGATTGCGACGTAGGCAAGCGCGAGCGAGGGAAAAAGAAAGGACACGTCGATTCCCTCCGAGTCCATGTCCTTGATGCGCGCGTGCGGATCGTAGCTGCCGGGCCTTAGATCATCCCACGAAAGTTTGCGCGCCAGTTCGGGACGGGAGAGCCCGCCCGGGATGCACATCGCGGCGGGAGCATAGATGCCGGCGCGCGCCGCCCGTCCCACCGCGAAGCGATCGATCCCGTCCGCATCCTTGACCACCTTCGGGATGCGATCGCGGAAAGCGGGCTCGACGTACTCCTCCCACAGCGCGCGCGGCTCGACGACGTGCGCGTCCGAATCGATAATTTTCGCCATCGTAGTTGCCCCCTCCTTCCGGATTCCGCCCCCGCTCGAGAGTGTCTGACTTTTCTAACCACCGATAACGCCGCGATTGCAAATCGATTGGTCTTGCCCTCGAAGGCCATTTCGCGAAAGATGAGTCGGAAAGCAAGGGACATTACGACATGGCTCAGCGGCAACGCAGATTTTCGGCCTTCATGGTGCGCGGCGCACTGGCGCGGCACTCGCTCAACGACGAGAGCGGGGCTTTCCCCGAAAGCTTCGCGCTCACGCGACTGAATGACGCCGTGCAGTGGGCGCGCAAGTACTCCTTTTTTGCCTATCCATTCGTCACCGCCTGCTGCGGGATGGAATATTTCTCGGTCTCCGGCCCGCGCTACGACCTCGACCGCTTCGGCGCCGCGCTGCCGCGCTTCACTCCGCGCCAGGCCGACCTGCTGTGGGTGGTCGGCACCATCACCCAGCGCCAGGCGCCCATCCTGCGCCGCGTATGGGAGCAGATGGGCGACCCGAAGTGGGTGATGTCGTTCGGCGCCTGCACCAGCTCGGGCGGTCCCTACGACAACTACGCCGTGCTCCAGGGCATCGACCGCATCATCCCGGTCGACATCTACATTCCCGGATGCCCGCCGCGTCCCGAGGCCGTGCTCGACGGGCTGATCAAGCTGCAGTACCGCGTCCAGAACGAACGTCAGCCACAACTGTGGTCCAGGCTCCATGGCAGCGGACGCAAGCTCGACTAGCGCGGCGAAGGCCAACGTTCCGCACGCACCCAAGACCGTGAAAGTCACGGTCGACGGCCGCGCGCTCGAAGCGCCGGAGGGCACTCCGCTATTGCAGGTGATGCTCGACGCGGGGCTCGACGTCCCGCACTACTGCTACCATCCCAAGCTCAGCATCGACGGCAGTTGCCGCCTCTGCCAGGTGAAGATCGAGGGGATGCCGAAGCTGCAGATTTCATGCAACACGCAGGTGCGCGATGGGATGATCGTGCATACGGCGGACCCCGAGGTGGCGCTGGCGCGCCGCGGCGTGCTCGAGCTGCTGCTGATCAACCATCCGCTGGACTGCCCGATCTGCGACAAGGCCGGCGAGTGCTGGCTGCAGAACTACGCGATGCGCTTTGGCAGCCGCTATGCCCGCACGCTCGAGCCGCGCCGCAAGCATCAGAAGCGCGTCGACATCGGCGAGCGCATGCTGCTCGACCAGGAACGATGCATCCTATGCCGGCGCTGCGTGCGCTTTTGCCGCGAAATCAGCAAGACCGGCGAGCTCGCGGTTTTCAACCTGGGCGACCATTCGGTGCTCGACATCTACGACCGCCGCCTCGACAACAACTACTCCATCTGCACCGCCGACATCTGTCCGGTCGGCGCGCTCGAAAGCAAGGACTTCCATCATCGGATCCGCGTGTGGTTTCTCCAGGAGACCGCGAGCGTGTGCCCCGGATGCTCCAACGGCTGCAACATCATGATCTCGGAGTATCGCAATCGCATCTGGCGGCTGATTCCGCGCCGCAACGACGCGGTCAACGACACTTGGATGTGCGACCAGGGGCGGCTGGACTATAAATTCGTCGACGCGCCCGAGCGCCTGCGCGCGCCGATGCTCGCGGAGAATGGCGCGCTCGTCCAGGTACCGTGGCAGAAAGCGCTCGCGCGCGCGGCCGCGGCGATCACGGCGCTCAAGGCGCGGCACGGCGACGGCGCGATGGGCGCGCTCGTCTCGCCCCATCTCACCATCGAGGAGAATTTCTGCTTCGGCGAGCTGATGCACGCGGCCGGTGCGGGCAAGCTCGCTATGGCGGTGCGGCGCGGTCCCGCCGATGATTTCCTGATCAAGCCCGAGAAGGCGCCAAACGCGCGCGGCGTGCGCGAGCTGGGACTGGTGAGCGGCGACGACGATGGGCTTGGCGAGCTGATGCGTGCCCTGGAAACGGGCGAGCTCAAGGGGCTCTACCTTTGCGGCGGTGATTCGACAGACCCGATGGATCTGCTCGACCTGCTCGACGCGCTCGCGCCCGGACGTCTCGCGGCCATCCTGGGGCGGCTCGAACTGCTGATCGTGCAGACGCTGAGGCTCGACCCGCGCCTTGGCGCCGCGACCGTGGTGTTTCCCACGACGACCTTCGCCGAGAAGGACGGCTCGTTCGTGAATCACGCCGGACGCGTGCAGCGCATCTACAAGGCGATCGAGACGGCGCCGGGATGGTTCAGCGACGGCGAGGTTTTCACGCGCTTGCTCAACGCGATCGACGGCGGTGAGCGCCGTTTCGACCCCGAGGCGATGTGGGAGCCGATAGGGCGCGCGCATCCGCGCTTCGCCGGGATTTCGCTGGAAACCCTGGGAGCCAGCGGCACGATGCTGGACGGCGGGGGCGAGCATCGCCCAGGCGACCGCTGAATCCCTTGCCGTCGGGCGATCAATTGACGCACTCTGTGCTTGCGAACCGGCCTTGTCCGCCGGCGAACAGCCGCAGGGAGACAAAATATTATGGCGACCGCAGCGGTTTCTGAATCGGGTGGCCTCAAGGGCTACCTCGCGACCCATCGCACGCTCGAAACCTACCCGGTCGGCGCGCATCGCTGGGCGATGCTGATGCTCACGGTGCTCGCCACGATCGTGTCCTTCTACGAATTCCAGTTCGCGCCGCTGTTGCCGCTGTGGATTCCGACGCTGCACTTCAGCCTGGAAAACTTCACCGTGTTTCTGTTGTTCGCGGTTCTGCTCTCCGGCGGTTCGGCGATGATCGGCGGCCCGCTCGCCGATCGCCACGGCCGCATTATCGTCATCGACGCATGTCTCGCGGTCATCATCGTGTTGACCTTTGCCAATCTGCTGATGACCGGATTCTGGTCGTTCGTGATTGTCCGCGGCGCTATGAATCTGACGGCGGGGCTGATGTGGGGCGCGCTCGGCGGTCTTACCCGCGATATGTCGCCGCGCGTGAGCCGCGGCGCGGCTTTCGGCTTACTCACGGTCGGCGCGGTCGGCTGCATCTTCCTGTGGAACTTCATCAGCGGCGAGACGCTGCCTATCTTCGGCACCTGGCAATCGCAGATTTGGATAATGGGACTGCTGTCGATCCTGATGTACATCCCCGTCCTGCTGTGGCTTAAGGATCTTCATCCGAACCTGCGGCTGACCATCGTCGAAAGCGAAACGACGGTTGCCGCCTCTACCGCGGAGCACATGCGTGAAGTGCCGATGGAAGTTCCGGCCAGCGGCGGCGCGGCCTTCAGGGAGTTGCTGAGCCGCTGGGAGGTCTGGGTCCTGGTGGTCGGGTGCGTGGCCTTCCTGACTCTGCCGATCACCAGCCAGACGTTTTTTCCGGTGATGTTCAACCGGGCGTTCCATTACACTCCGGCCGAGGCGGCCAAGATGGCGTCGTATTTCTGGCTGCTCAACCTGTTCATGTTGGTGCCGGCCGGATTGCTCTCGGACAAGCTGCGGGTGCGCAAGCCCCTGGTGCTGATCGGCACCGTCGCCGCGCTTGCGGTCCTGATCTGGTGGATCGGAACGTTCGCCAATCCGTTGCCGCCGTTCCAACTCGGCGCAGTGATGTTCCTGCTCGGCGGCCTGGTCGCCTTCGCTTTCATCCCGTGGTGCGCGCAATATTCGGAACTGCTCGAGGACATCTCGCCAGCGCTGCAGGCCAGCGGATGGTCGTTCTTCCAGTTGATTTATCGCGGCTGGATAGCTATCTCGGGCCCGCTGGTCGCTTACGTTTCGAGCCACTACGGATGGGCCGCATGGATGTGGGTCGCCGTGGCGGGGATGGCGACGCTTATTCCCGCGATGCTCGCGGTACGCGGCGGATGGGTGCCGGCCAAGGCCGGTCAGGGCTGCGGGCGAGCACGCGGCGCCCACGGCGCGGCCGTCGCCGGCCTAAACTGATAGCGCGAGATTGATACTGCGACCCTGAATCTGCAATCTGATCCTGCAAAGCTGATGCTGGAAAACGGGTAAGGACTGTCCTGCGGACAGATGAAGCGAGCCTGATGGCGGTTCGAGTAGTAAAGGTCGCGCGGCCGGCGCCCAGCCTGGTCGGGCCGTATTCGTTGCGCGCGGTGCTGGTGGGGCTGTGGGTCGCCATGGCCCATCTGCTGCGCAACCTGGTCGGCTTCATTCGCGGGCGCCAGGACTTCACCGTCTATTTTCCCGAGCAGCGCTTGGTGCAGCCGCCAGCGATGCGCGGGATGCCGGTGCTGGTGCAGATGGAGAACGGCAAGGAGCGATGCGTCGCGTGCGGGCTCTGCGAATGGGCCTGCCCCACCACCTGCATCACGATCTTTCCCGCCGAGACCGCCGACGAGGTCGAGCGCTATCCCGAGATTTTCGACATCGACATGTCGCGCTGCATGTTCTGCGGGCTGTGCGAGGAAGCCTGCCCCGAAGAGGCGATCGTGATGAGCCGCGAGGTCGAGATCGCGAGCTACTCGCGCCGCGGCTCGCTCTGGCACAAGGCCGATCTGCTGGTGCCGCAGGATCGCCTCAAGACGCGAACCGATTTTCTGCGCGGCCACTACGAATAGGAACCGATGAGCGCCGCCGAAGAACCAAAAACGCCCGCCCCACCCGAGCTTTCCGCGCTACTGCAGAAGGTGATGGCGCAGATCGGTCCGCTGGTCGCCGAGCATCAGAGCTTTCGCGGCGACGACTGCATCCATGTCGCGCGCGAAAATATTCTCGAAGCGGCGCGCACGCTCCGCGACTCATCCGAGCTTGGCTTCGACCTGCTGCTCGACGTCACCTGCGTCGATTATTTCGGCCAGCCCGACGGCTTTCAGAACGCGCCCGAGACCTGGGATCGTAATCACAACCTGGTGCGCAAGCGCGCCGAGTGGCGCCATCGCGTCAATCTCCCCGCGCGCGGCGACGCTCCGCGTTTCGCCGTGGTCTATCATCTGGTCTCCACCCGCCTGCTCCATCGCCTGCGCGTGAAGTGCCGGGTGCCTGAGGACAATCCGGTGATCGCGAGCCTGAGCGCGCTATGGCCCGGCGCCAACTGGCTCGAGCGCGAAACCTTCGACCTCTACGGCATCCGCTTCGACGGCCATCCGGACCTTCGCCGCATCTATCTCTACGACGAATTCGTGGGCCACCCGCTGCGCAAGGACTACGCCAAACACGACGAACAACCGATTCAACCTTATGCCGGACCGGGAGCCAACGAACCGCGCCGTCCCCACTGACCTGCCGCCCGCCGATCCGTCGCGCGATCTGCTGACGCCGCTGATGCGGATGCAGATGGGCCCGTCGCATCCGGCGACCCACGGCACGGTCAAGATGGTGCTCGACCTCGACGGCGAGCGCGTGGTCAAGGCCGACGTCCAGGTCGGCTATCTCCATCGCGGCTTCGAGAAGGAGTGCGAGACCGGCTACTACTACCAGAACATCCCGTACACCGACCGGCTGAACTACAGCTCGCCGATGCTCAACAACGTCGGCTACTGCCTCGCGGTCGAGAAGCTGATGGATCTGCGCACGCCGCCGCGCTGCGATTTCATCCGGGTGATCGCGGGCGAAATCTCGCGCATGAGCGATCACTACCTGTGCCTGGGTGCGATGGCGCTTGAGCTGGCGGCGATGACCCCGTTTCTCTACCTGCTCGAGGCCCGCGAGCTGATGTGCGACTTGCTCGACGCGCTCTGCGGCGCGCGCGTCACCACCAACTACATCCGTATCGGCGGCGTCTCGGCCGACCTGCCCGAAAGCTTCGATCGCTTCGCCGGCGAGCGCCTGGATCGTTCGCTCGTCCTGCTCGGCGACGCCGACAAGCTGCTCACGGAGAATCCGGTTTTTCGCGAGCGCGTCGAGGGCACCGGTCATCTGGCGCCCGAGATGCTGATCGGGCACGGCGTGACCGGTCCGCTCCTGCGCGCCGGCGGCGTGGCCTACGACGTGCGCCGGGTGCATCCGTATCTCGTTTACGGAGAGTTGGATTTCGACGTCCCGGTCGGCGAGCACAGCGACAACTTTGATCGCTACCTCGTGCGCCTGGAGGAAGTGCGCCAGAGCCGCCGCATGATCGCGCAGTGCTTCGAGAAAATTCCCGCCGGACCCGTGAACTCCGACGATCCCCGCGTGCGCTGGCCGCGCAAGGGCAAGGTCTTCGGCCGGATGGAAGAATTGATCGACCAGTTCAAGCTGGTCACCGAGGGCGGTCTCGTCCCGCCGGGCGAGGTCTACCACGCGGTCGAGGGCGCCAACGGCGAACTCGGTTTCTATATCGTGAGCGACGGCACCGGCAAACCGTACAAGTGCCGATGCCGCGCGCCGAGTTTCTCCAACATGTCGGCGCTGGAGAAGATGATCACCGGCGGGATGCTGGCCGACGTGGTGCCGACCTTCGACTTGATCAACATGATCGGCGGCGAGTGCGACCGCTAGTGTTGCGATTTGTAAGTCAGTCTATGGACGTTCAGCAGCATCAGCCTGGGTTTGTCATCGTGAGAGTTTGTGAATTTATCCGGAAAGCGCTGGAAAGTGAGCCGAGGCTCTCTCTTGGGGTCATCCTGAGCGAAGCGAGTCTGCGAGCGGTTCTGACTTCTTCTGTCATCCTGAGCGAGCGCTGCGCGAGTCGAAGGACCCCGATCTTTTCGGGCGAGCATCGCGAGAGTCTCGGAGCACAACGATCCGGGGTCCCTCGACTCGCAGACTCGCTCGGGATGATAGGCCGGAGCAGGCGCGCGGAGGACCGCGCGAGGTCCTTCGACTCCGGCAGCCTCCGCTCAGGATGACGGAAGGGCCAAAAAAAGTTTGAGTATGAAACACGATGGGCTTGTCGGCTGAAACGCAGGAAAAGATCCGCGCCGAGCAGGGGCGCTTCCCCAACCCGCGCGGCGCGCTGCTCGCGGCGATCTATCTGGCCCGCGACGACCTGGGCGCGCTCGGCCCCGAGGCCTTCGCCGAGTTGGCGCCGCTGTTCGGGATGCGCCCCAACGAAGTCGCCGAGGTCGCGTCGTTCTACTCGCTCTTCAACCTGCCCCGCGCGCAGGCGGTCATCCAGGTCTGCACCAACCTGCCGTGCTGCCTGCGCGGCGCGCGCGGCGTGGTGCGCGAGCTCGAGGGCCGGCTCGGTATCAAGTCGGGCACCGCGACGCCCGACGGCCGCTTCGCGATCGCGGAAGTCGAATGTCTCGGCGCATGTGCGACCGCGCCGGTCTTGCAGGTAAACCGCAATCCATACCTGGAAAATGTAACCCCGGAGTTCGCCACGAGCCTGCTTGAGTCGCCCGACGCGGCGCGCGCGGCGTCTCGCGCTG
This sequence comes from uncultured delta proteobacterium, assembly GCA_963810495.1. Lineage (GTDB taxonomy): Bacteria > Desulfobacterota > Binatia > Binatales > Binataceae > JAKAVN01. The sequence continues at coordinate 290,825 of CAWENP010000006.1, read as the reverse complement.
CGCCGGTCATCTCACACGTTCCCGAGGGCGTCGAGGGTTACTTGCTGCCGCGCGGCGAGGAGAAATGGCTGACGCTCGAGGAGTATCGCGGACACGGCGGATTCGAGGCGGTGCGCAAGGCGGGCGCGATTGCGCCCAAGGACCTTGCGGCGCTGGTGAAGGACTCCAACCTGCGCGGCCGCGGCGGCGCCGGTTTCGTCACCGGGCTTAAGTGGACGTTCATGCCGCCGCGTGACGCGCGCCCGCGCTACCTCGCGGTAAACGCCGACGAGAGCGAGCCCGGCACTTTCAAGGATCGCCAGATCATGTCGCGCAATCCGTTCCTGCCGCTGGAAGGAATCATGATCGCCGCGATGGCGATGGAGTCCACCGCGGCCTTCATCTACATCCGCGGCGAATACGTCGAGGAATTCGCGGCGATGAGCGCGGCGATTCAGCGCCTTTACGAAGCTAAAATTCTCGGCGACGCCGCGCTCGGCTTCAACCGCCGCTTCGACATCACCATCCAGCAGGGCGCCGGCGCGTATATCTGCGGCGAGGAGAGCGGGATGCTGGAATCGATGGAAGGGCGCAAGGGACAGCCGCGCAAGCGCCCGCCGTTTCCCGCCCAGGTGGGATTGTGGGGCCAGCCGACCACGGTCGACAACATCGAGACGCTCTCGCACGTGCCGGCGATCGTGATGCGCGGCGCGCAATGGTTCCTCGACGAAGGGGTCAAGAATGCCTCCGGCCACACCCTGTTCGGCGTGAGCGGCCACGTCAACAATCCCGGGATTTTCGAGCTCAAGCTCGGCGTGAAGCTGCGCGACCTTATCTATCAGCACGCGGGCGGCGTTATCGGCGGCCGGGCGATCAAGGCGGTGATCCCGGGCGGCGTCTCGATGCCGGTGTTGCGCGGCGATCAGATCGACGTCGCGATGGATCACGAATCGCTGCGCGCGGCCGGCACGCTGATCGGCACTGGCGGCGTGATCGTGATGGACGATCGCACCTGCATGGTGCGCACGGCGCTGGTGGTGGCGCGTTTCTTCGAGCACGAGTCGTGCGGCCAGTGCACCCAGTGCCGCGAGGGCACCGGATGGACCTACAAGACGCTGCGCCGGATCGAAAGTGGCGAGGGCGAGCCGCAGGATCTCCAGACCCTGGCCGACACTTTCGATTTCATGGACGGCAAATGCATCTGCGCGCTCGCCGACGGCGCGTCGTGGGCCGCGCGCGCGTTCCTCAAACAGTTCCGCGCCGACTTCGAGGCCCACATCGCGGAGCATCGATGCCCCTTCCCGGAGAGCTTCGAGGTATGAACGATCACCGGCCAGTCCGCAACGCGATCGTCGCGATTCTCGGCACGCCCGACCGCACCGAGGGCAGCCTCGACGATCCGCGCGAGCGCGAAGAGGACGGCGTGCGCTTCAACGAGAAATGGATCTATAGGCATCTGCACCGCGACCCGGCGGGCGCTGCGATGCGCGCGGTTTACTGGATGCGCTACGACTTCCGCGGCACCGCCGTGCGCAACAGCGACACCGAAGCGTGGCGGCCCGACACCGCGCTGGTCGAGGCCGCCGCGAAACGCGACGGACGTCTCCCGCCGCTCGATCCGTCGCGCAATCCTCCGCTCGCGCCGAGCACCGAGTATCGCCCGGTCTCCGAGTTTACCGGCGAGTCCGCCCTCGGCGGCGAAATCCAGGAAGAAAATCCCAATCTTAGTTCATACGCACTCCGCGACCGCCAGCAGCGAGGCAGCGTTAAATAGCGCCTGGCCGGATTATTTCCTTTCTTCCAACGATGGATAAAGTTGGACTAGGGTAGCACCAGCCTGTATACCAAATACGAATGGCGCTCGAACGCGGCGAATGGTCGCTAGCATCTTGGGCATTACCAGTCTAATGGTCTCGACCATTGCCTTGCGAGACAGACTCCCTTCTAAAAATATAAATGCGCGGACACCGGCGTTAACTAGGGCTTCCATTTCAGTCGGACGTTGTTGGATTCGTTGGTCTTTGGTCACCACGATCCAATTCCATTGCCCAACCCATGGTAGCCAATCAATGTCTCGGGCAGTGATTGGAAAATAGTCTTTATGAACTCTGACCGGGTAGCCGCTAGCCTCGCCAAGCGCATCAGCTATGCTCGTTCCTGAGAGCGCTTGATCGGTGAAGAAGGTGATTGAACTATAGTCGTCGATCTACGCTGCCTGTTTCAGCTGTTCCGTTTCGTATCTAAGTGCATATTCAATTTGTTCTTGCGTCCGACCAAAATCCTCAATGAGATCGGATATAGAGTCTCCTGCCCAGAACCGTTCAGCAATTTCTTCTGTTGGAATGCCGGTGCCGTCGATGATCGGGCGTCCGAAGGACACATATGGATCAATGGCAACAATTTTGCTGTCCTGTTCGATAATCTTGGTTCCAATTTTGATGGGCTTAACAACGAACGGAAAAAGCTTGATAGCTGGTGCTAAGAATGGAGTATTAGGGCGTCCGAAGTCGCGTTCAATTCGGCTCAAATATGCTGCCAGAAAATCCATCGATACTTGCTCACCTAACGACAGATTGAGAAGGGTCCCATGCTCTTCCAAAAAGAGATCTCTGCCGCCTGCGAGCAGATCGATATCGGCGAGAGGGTGTGGCGTCCCGTATCTTTGTTTGAGGTTCTCGATCGCGGACCTAACCTTGATCATGTGAACAAGATGACGACGTCGTACCGCCTTCAGAACATGCGCTTCCACTAGATTCACGAACGAAAGCACGTGTTCTTCGCGGTTTGGAGGATCAATTAGTGGCTCGAAAGTGCGCAGACGTTCGCCCTGCTCTTTCCACGTCGCGCCGAAGACCCAAGCTTTAAGAGTGGACTTGGGGAGTAGGAGAAACCGGGCAGCGAGGTCGAGAGTATAAGCGGGAAGCTCCCTAGGATCGCACCCGCCGTATAGACTTAAGCTCCTCTGTCCGCTTTCACTCATTGACAAGTAATATCCTTCACCAGAGGATAGCACTTTTGTCAAGGGAGTTTCACCCCTTAGGGCGAGACGGAACAGAGCCGTGTCGATTGTCCTCGGAAGGCCGAGAGGAGTTAGGCGTCATCGAGCACTTCGCCACTGCGCAGTAAATACGGCATTCCATGCAGTCCAGTTTGGCCCGATCAAGCGCTGCCGAACGCCTCGTGCAGTGCGGCGGCCGCCTCGATGATCGACTGGCGGCCCTTGTCCAGAACCGACGCCATTCCGGTGAACGCGTGCGTCACGCCCTCGTAGCGCGTGCATTTAACCGCGACGCCCGCACGTTTGAGACGCGCGGCATATTCCTCAGCTTCGTCGCGCAGCGGATCGTACTCGGCGGTGACGATCAGCGCCGGCGGCAGGCCGCGTAAGTCTTTGGCCACGCCGGGGCAGCAGTAGGGATTCGCGCGATCGCGCTCGGAGGACAGATAGCAGTTCCAGAACCATTCCATGTCGGCACGCGAGAGGAGATAGTAAGTGCCGGTGGAGTAATCACGATGCGACGGCGTATCCATCGCTGCGTCGGTCGCCGGATACCATAGCACCTGGCAGGCAATACGCGGGCCGCGCCGATCGCGCGCCATCATCGCGACCACGGCCGCCAGCGTGCCGCCGGCGCTGGTGCCGGCGACCGCCAGCCGTGCGGGGTCCGCTCCGATCGCCGCCGCGTTGTTCGCGGTCCAGGCGGTCGCCGCGTAGCAATCATCGGGGCTCGCTGGAAATCGATGCTCCGGCGCGAGCCGGTAATCGACCGAGACCACTATGCAGCGCGCGGCATTGGTCAGTATCCGGCAGATCACGTCGTGCGTGTTGAGATCGCCGGCCACCCATCCGCCGCCATGGAAGAAAACCACCGCGGGGAGCGGCGCGTCGGCAGACGGGCGCGCCGACGGACGATAGATGCGAACAGGAATCTCGCCGGCGGGACCGGGGATGCGCCTGTCCTCGACGTGTGCGACGGGCTCTCGCGCGCCGGCGGCCGAGCCGCTGCGGATCGCCTCGCGCACTTTCTCGACGCCCAGCGTGTGAAACGCGGGGCCGCCCAAGGCAGCGGCCTTGTCGAGTATCGCCTTCATCTGCGGGTCCAGTGGCATGCGCGAGTTCCTCCTCGATGCGGACGTCTTCGCTGCACGCGGCGCGAAAGCTGTGGGGCCGCCGCCCGCCCCACTTCTGCCACTGCTGCCGCGGTTGCGCGACGTTACTTCTTGAGCGCGGCCTTGAGCGCCCCGCCCATGTCCCCGATCGCCTTGCGCGCCTCGTCCAGCACCGCCGCCATCAGTACGAAGCCGTGCGTGACGCCTTCGTAGCGGATGCACTCGGTCTTGACGCCCGCGTCCTGCAATTGCGCCGCGTAAGTCTCGCCCTCGTCGCGCAGCGGATCGAAGCCCGCCGTCACCACCAGCGCGGGCGGCAATCCGCGCAGGCTGTTGGCCTCGGCTGGGCACGCGTACGGGTTGGTCTTATCCTTGTCGCCGTTGAGGTAGTGGCCCCAGAACCACACCATGTCCTTCTTGGAGAGGATGTAGCCGTCATCCTGGAACTGCTCTTGCGAGGGCGTGTCGAGGCCCGCGTCGGTCGCGGGGTAAATCAGGAGCTGGAAGGCGATTTTCGGGCCGCCGCGATCGCGCGCCATCAGCGCGACCACCGCGGCGAGATTTCCGCCCGCGCTGTCGCCGCCGACCGCCACGCGGGAGGGGTCGCCGCCGATCGACGCGGCGTTCTCCGCGACCCATTTGGTCGCGGCGTAGCAGTCTTCCGGACCGGCGGGAAATTTGTGCTCCGGCGCGAGCCGGTAATCGACCGACACGGTCACGCATCCCGAGGCATTGCAGAGCGAGCGACAGAACGAATCCCACGACTCAATCGTGCCAACCGTCCATCCGCCGCCGTGAAAGTAGACCAACACCGGAAACGGCGCGCTGCCCTCGGGCGTATAAATCTGCACCGGGATTTGGCCGCCCGGCCCGGGGATGGTCCGCTTCTCGGACTTGGCCACTTTCTCGGGCGCGGCGTTGAAGGGCTCCAGCAGTGCCGTGATTCCCTGACGCGCTTCCACTGGCGTCATCGCATGAAACGGCTTGCCGCCGGCGGCGGCCGCCTGGTCCAGAATCGCCTTCATTTGGGGATGCAGCTGCATAAGACCAGCTCCTTGATGTAAAGTTTTGCGCGCTTGGGAACTAGCGCGAACGTGAGAATAGCGCAACTCGCGCGCGCCGCCCAAGCGAAGGCGTCGCGATTGCCGCGGCCGCGTCGCTAGCGCCGCCAGGCGAGCAGGCGCGTAAGCAGGCGCTTGCGCGACGGGGTCAGGCGCGTGCGGTTGTAGGCGTCGGCGATCTTTTTGATCGCCTCGGCCTGCGTAGGGTAGGGGTGGATCACGCCGGCGATTCGCCCCAGTCCGATTCCCGCGGCGATCGCGAGCGTCAACTCCGAGATGATCTCGCCGGCGTGGGCTGCGACGATCGTTGCGCCCACGATTTGGTCGGTGCTCTCGCGCAAATGGATTTTGGCGATTCCCGCGGTCTCGCCGTCGAGCACCGCGCGATCCACCGCGCTCATCTCCTGCGCGAATGTCCGTATCGCGACGCCGCGCGCGGCGGCCTCGGCTTCGCCGAGCCCGACATGGGCGATTTCCGGGTCGGTGTAGATGCACCAGGGAATCGTGAGGCGGCTTGCGCGGTCGCGTCCGAAGAACAGCGCATTGCGGATCACGATACGGGCGTGCGCGTCGCTCAGATGCGTGAACTGAAGCGCCGAGCATACGTCGCCGGCGGCGAAGATGTGCGGGTTGCTGGTTTGCAGATAATCGTCGACCCGCACGCCGCTTTTGCGGTCGTACTCCACGCCCGCGGCCTCGAGGCCGATTTCTTCGACGTTGGGCGCGCGCCCGGCGGTCACCAGGATTTCGTCGACTTCGATCTCGCGATTCGCGCCGCGATGCTCCAGTCGCACGACACGGCCCGCCGCTCCCCGCTCGACGCTTGCGATCTTGCATCCGGTGAGCAACTCGACGCCGTCGCCAGTGATGGCGCGCTCGACGATCGCCGCCGCGTTGCGATCCTCGCGCGGCAGGATCTGTTCGAGCGCCTCCAGCAACCATACTTCCGAGCCGAAGCGCCGGAACGCCTGCGCCAGTTCGCATCCGATCGGCCCCGCACCGATCACCGCGAGTCGCCGCGGCAACTCGGTCAACGAGAAAACCGTTTCGTTGGTGAGAAACCCGGCTTCGGCGAGGCCTGGAATCGGCGGCGCGGCCGGACGCGCGCCGGTTGCGACCAGCGCGCGGCTGAAGTTTAGCCGCTTGCCATCAACTTCGGCTGCGTCGCGTCCGACGAATCGCGCTTCGCCGAGAAAAACGTCGACGCCGAGGCCCTTGAAGCGCGCGGCCGAATCGTTGGCGCTCAATTCCGCGCGCAGCCGGCGCATCCGTTCCATCACTGCGCCGAATTCTGCATGCGCCGGAGCCGTCGGCGCGATCCCATAGCCGGTTGCGCGGTCGATCGCGCCGCAGACGCGCGCGGCGCGAATCAGCGCTTTCGACGGGACGCATCCGAAGTTCAGACAATCGCCGCCCATCAAGCGGCGCTCGACCAGTGCGACCCGCGCACCCAGTCCCGCCGCGCCCGCCGCGGCAACGAGCCCGGCCGTGCCCGCGCCGATCACCACCAGGTTGTAGCGCCCCGCCGGTTCGGGGTTGATCCAGCCCGAGGGATGGACGTTGGCGAGAAGCCGCGCGTTGTGCTCGTCCGATGGCGCGAGGCGCGATGCGTCTGCCATCGCGGCTCACGCCTTTTGCTTGAAGCTGTACTCGTGCAGCGGCGTGCAGACGGAGATTTCGTACTCGGCGTAGAAGGCCTGCCGGCCGCGCTCCCGGGCTTTGCGATGCTCAGGATTTTCCCGCCATTCGGCAAGCGCCTCGGCCGACGCCCATTCGGTGATGCCGAGCAACTCGCCGTCATGATTTTTGTACTCGCGAAACGAAATGAACCCGGGCATCGCGTTTACGATCTTCAGCATCCGCGCGGCGGTGGTGTTGTATTCATCGCGCTCGGCCGCGCTCAAGTGTTTCATCCGAAAACGAAAGATGCTGATCACGCGATCGGGATTCTTCTGCTCGGCCATCGCTATTTCCTTTTCGCCATGAACATCGCTTGTTTGGTCACTCGCGCGCGTCGAGGCCCATCCGCCGCGCGATGATCACCTTCATGATCTCGTTGGTGCCCGCGTAGATCGATTGCACCGCCGCGTCGGCGTAGTCGGTTGCCACCGGAAACTCCATCATGAAGCCATAGCCGCCGTGCAGTTGCAGGCACTGGCTCGACACGCGCTTGAGCAGTTCGGTTATCCACCATTTCGCCATGCTGACCTCGGTCACGAGTTCGTCGCCGCGCACGTGCGCTGCGAGCAGGCGGTCGACGAAGGCCTGGCCGACCTCGACCTCGGTCATCATCTCGGCGAGCTTGAACTGCGTGTTCTGGAACGAGGCGATGGGTTGGCCGAAGGCCTTGCGATTGCGCGTGTACTCGATGGTGTCCTCGAGGCATCGCCGCGTGCTGGTGATCGCGCCGACCGCGGTGACCAGCCGCTCCTGCTGCAGCTTGTCCATCAGCATCTTGAAGCCCGTGCCCTCGCGGCCGAGCAGGTTACTCACCGGCACGCGGCAATCCTCGAAGAACAGCTCGCTGGTGTCCTGCCCGCGAAAGCCGAGCTTGTCGAGCTTGCGGCCGCGCACGAAGCCCGGCGCGTCGGCCTCGACCAGGATGAGGCTGACGCCGCGATGGGGCGGGTCGGCCTTGGGGTCGGTCTTGACCACCACGATGAAGAGGTCGGCGATCTGGCCGTTGGAAATGAAAATTTTGGAGCCGTTGATGACGTAGCTGTCGCCGTCGCGCCGCGCGCTGGTCTGGACGGCGGCGAGGTCGGAGCCGGTGCCCGGCTCGGTCATCGCGATCCCCAGGATTACGTCGCCGCTGATCGCGCCCGGCGCCCAACGCCGCTTCTGCTCCTCGCTGCCGAAGCTCACCAGGTAGGGCAGGCAGATGTCGGAGTGCAGCCCCATCATCAGGCCGTGCGCGCGCACGCGCGCCATCTCCTCGATCACGATCGCGTCGTAGATAAAGTCGACGCCTCCGCCGCCGTACTCTGCGGGCGCGTTGGGCGCGAGAAATCCGGCGGCGCCGAGCTTGCGCCAGCTCTCGCGGTCGCTCATCCCGGCGCGGTTCCATCCGTCGATTTTCGGCACAATTTCGGTCTCGACGAAGCGGCGCACCTGCGCCCGGAACATTTCGTGCTCCTCGGTGAAAATGTCGCGTCGCATATAGGATTCAGCCTCGAGGCAAATCCTTACACGGACGCGCCGGTGTTCCAAACGGAGCGCCGAACGCGGCCCGATTGCCCTCCGGATGCCGCTGCCGAGGGTTTGTAAGCGAGGAAGCCGGCGCGCTACATAAGATCAAACGGATCGAACTGCTGCTATCGTGGCGGAGGAAACAGATGCTCAAGCTTTACGGCACATCCAAGTCGCGTTCGGCGCGCTCTTTGTGGGCGCTCGAGGAGTTAGGGCTCAAGTACGAGCACGTCCCGGTCGAAGTGGCCAAGGCCAAGTCGCCCGAGCACCTGAAGCTGAACCCCAACGGACACATCCCGGTGCTCGAAGACGACGGGAAAATCTTCTGGGAGTCGATGGCGATCAACCTGTACCTCGCGGCCAAATATGGCAAGGCGCCGTTTTGGCCGGAGTCGCACGGGGACCGGGGCCATGCGGTCCAGTGGAGTTTCTGGGGGATGACCGAGGCCGAGCCGCATCTGATTGCGATCCTGCGCAACCGGATGCTGCTGCCGCCCGAGCAGCGCAATGAGCAGGCGGCGGTGGCCGCGGTCGCGGCGATGCAAGGGCCGCTGAAGGTCCTGGACGACGCGCTCAAAGGTCGCGACCATCTGCTTGGCAAGGACTTCACGATCGCCGACCTCAACCTGTCGTCAATCATGAGTTTCGCGATGTTTGCGAAGCTGGATATGACGGCGGTGCCGGTGGCGCAAGCGTGGCTCGGGAAATGTCTGGGTCGCGAGGCGTTTAAGAAGGCTCGCAGCCTGCCGTAGAGTCGCAATTGCTGCGGTGCCGGGCCAGCGCGGTTCGCGGCCGGCGCCGACCATCAACGGCCGCGGCGGGGCGGCGATGGATTTTAAACGGGAGAGTCGTCATGGATCGCGCACATCTGCTGGACCTCACTCATCGCTTCATCGATGCGTTCAATCGCAACGATCTGGACGCCGTGATGGCGTGCTTCGCCGACGACGGCGTGTACGACGAGTTCAACGGCCGGCGCAACGCGGGCAAGGCGGCGGTCCGCGCGGCCTTCGAGCCGCAGTTCACCGGCGCATACGGCGAGATGAAATTCCTCGACGAGGATACGTTCGCCGACGCCGAGGCGGGCAAGGTGATGGCGAGTTGGCGCTGCACGCTGAGCGTAAAGGGCGAACCGACCTCGTGGCGCGGCCTCGACCTGCTGCACTTCAAGGGCGACAAGCTGGTGCAGAAGCTGACTTACGCCAAGACCAAGGTCCCGCTGTTCCAGAGCTGAAGAGTTTGAGTAGCAGTTAACAGGCAGGAGGCGTCCGCCATGGGAGTTTTGTCCGGCTACAAAATCGTTGAATTCGCGGGTATCGGCCCCGCGCCAATGTGTGCGATGCTGCTCTCGGACATGGGCGCCGAGGTCCTGCGCCTGGACCGCGCCGAGGATGCGAACCTCGGAATCAGTACCGAGTCAAAATACAACCTGCTCGGCCGCGGACGCCGCTCGGTCGCGATCGACCTCAAGCGCCGCGAGGGCACCGAACTCGCGCTCAAGCTGATCGAACGGGCCGACGCGCTGATCGAGGGATTCCGGCCCGGCGTGATGGAACGTCTAGGGCTTGGCCCAGACGTTTGCCAGGCGCGCAATCCGAAACTGGTCTACGGTCGGATGACCGGCTGGGGCCAGGACGGGCCGCTCGCGCTCGCGGCCGGCCACGATATCAACTACATCGCGCTCACCGGCGCGCTTCATTCGATCGGACGGCGCGGCGAGGCGCCGGTCCCGCCGCTCAACCTGGTCGGCGATTTCGGGGGGGGCGGCGTGTACCTCGCCCTCGGAGTGGTCGCGGGATTGCTCGAAGCGCAGAAGTCGGGCAAGGGCCAGGTGATCGACGTCGCGATGATCGACGGCGCGTCGTCGCTGATGGCCGCGATCTACGGCTTGCGCGGCGCGGGCGTGTGGAACGACAACCGCGGCGAAAACATCCTCGATACCGGCGCGCACTATTACAACGTCTACGAGACCAGCGACGGCAAGTACGTATCGATCGGTTCGATCGAGGGCAAGTTCTACGCCGAACTGTTGCGGCTCACCGGGTTGGAGAGCGAGAAACTTCCGCGCCAGAACGATCGCACGCAATGGCCCGCGTTCCAGGAGCGGCTCCAGGCGGTGTTCAAGACCAAGACACGCGATCAATGGTGCGCGATCATGGAAGGCAGCGAGGTCTGCTTCGCGCCAGTACTGAATATGATTGAGGCGCCGCAGCATCCGCACAACCGCCATCGCGGGACCTTCGTCGAGGTCGACGGCGTGGTGCAGCCGGCGCCGGCGCCGCGTTTCAGCCGCACGCCGAGCAAAATCCAGCGCCCGCCGGCGCGCCCGGGCGAGCATACCGAAGAAGGGCTGCGAGCGTGGGGTTTCAACGCCTCCGAGCTGGAGCAGTTGCGCTCAAGCGGCGCGATCGGCGTGCGCAGCGCGGAGCCCAAGGCGGCAGCTGGTCGCTAGAGCGCCGCGCGCGACATCTCTTATCAGAGCGCCGCGCGCGACATCGCTTATCGAGTTCGTAACAGCGCCGGCAGATCGTAGCCGACCAGGTCACCGATGCGCTCGACGGTGATGTCGGGCGGCGCATAGCTCACTACGTCGGCGGCGTGTGCATAGTGTCCCTGGCGCGGAAAGACCGTGGTCACGCGCTCGCCCCAGACCTTCTTCACCGCCGCCAGGATTCGCACCTTGTCGTCGACCAGCACGTAATGAGTCGCCGGGTAGCGGCGCTCGACTTCCTCGAGTTCCTGCTCCTTGTGGATGTAAATCAGCACGCGCCCCTCGACCGCCTCGTACAGCCCCGAGCGCCTGACTTTGCGCGGCTGGAACACCACGTCGCCGTCGGACAGGATAACGGTCGGTCCGAAGGAGGCGAGATGTTCGATCGCGTCGAGCGAGCCGGGGTAGAGCCGGTTGGCGAACGGATAGTCGACCAGGTACGAGGAGACCTCGTACAAATGGGTGTCGTGGGGATGCTCGACGCGGTAGCGCTGCAGGGCGCCCAGGTAGTCGGCGTAACCGAGTTCCTTGCGCAGCTCCTCGAAGATGGCCCAGTAGCGTTCCTGCGGATCGGCGCCGACCTCGCGCGTGAGATGGCGCCTTAGGTCATCGGCGACGCGGTCGTTGTCGAGCAGCGTGTTGTCGACGTCGAGTAGGAATACGACCGGGTTTGGGGACTTCGATGACGGCGGCATAACGGAACACCTCGCTTGGGTGGGATCACGCCCGCCAATAAGATCGCAGGCGGCGGCGGAGTCAACAAGCGTTTCGCTCGCTCGCCCGCAGACGCTTCTCGCGCCTCGAAATTTGCGCTATCTGGCGTCATGGCGCTGGCGCGTCCGCTAACGGGCCGCATCACAACTCCAGCGTGCAACGGAGGTTCCGGATGAAACGCGAGGCAACCGACACGGGAAGTGAGCGCCGATCCGCCCGGCCGTTCACCGGCAAGCAATTCCTGGAAAGCATCCGCGATTCGCGCGAGGTCTGGATTTATGGCGAGCGGGTCAAGGACGTGACCACGCATCCGGCGTTTCGCAACTCGGCGCGGATGCTGGCGCGGATGTATGACGCGCTGCACGATCCGCAGAAGAGCCCGGTTCTCATCGCGCCTACCGATACCGGCAACGGCGGTTTCACGCACAAGTTCTACAAGGTCCCGCGCACCGCGGAGGACCTGGTGGGCGCGCGTGACGCCATCGCCGAATGGGCGAGAGTCTCATACGGCTGGCTCGGACGATCGCCCGACTACAAGGCGAGCCTCACCGGCACGCTGGGCGCTAACGCGGAGTTCTACGCGCCCTACCAGGAAAACGCGCTCCGATGGTATCGCGAGGCGCAGGAAAAATGCCTGTTCCTCAATCACGCGCTAGTCAATCCGCCCACTGACCGCAGCAAATCGCCCGACGAAGTGACCGACGTCTTCGCGCACGTCGAGAAAGAAAGCGACGCCGGCGTGATCGTCAGCGGTGCCAAGGTCGTGGCGACCGGCTCGGCGCTGACCCATTACAATTTCATCGGCTTCTACGGCCCGACTCCGCTCGGCAAGCCCGAGTTCGCGATCTTCGCGATGATCCCGATGGACACGCGCGGCGTGAAGCTCATCTGCCGCCCGTCGTACGAATTGATGGCGGCGACGATGGGCAGTCCGTTCGACTATCCGCTCTCCTCGCGGCTGGACGAGAACGACGCCGTCCTCATCCTCGACAAGGTGCTGGTGCCGTGGGAGAACCTGTTCGTCTACCGCGACGTCGAAAAAGCCAACACCTTTTTTCCGCGCTCGGGCTTCATCCCCCGCTTTACGCTGCACGGATGCACGCGGTTCGCGGTGAAGCTCGATTTTCTGGCCGGTCTGATTCTGAAAGCGATCGATGCGATCGGCTCAAAGGAGTTGCGTTCAGCTCAAGTGCAGGCAGGCGAGGTGCTGGCGTGGCGCAACGTGTTCTGGGGGCTGACCGACGCGATGGCCAGGACGCCCGACCCATGGATGAACGGCACGGTTCTCCCTAAGGCCGAGTACGGGATGGCGTATCGCTTCCTTGCCACCACGGCCTATCCGCGGATCAAGGAAATCGCCGAGCAGACGATCTCGAGCGGCCTCATCTACCTCAATTCTCACGCCGCCGATTTCAAGAATCCGGAGTTGCGTCCGTACCTCGACAAATATTTGCGCGGCTCGAACGGTTACGACGCGCTCGAGCGGGTCAAGCTGCTCAAGGTCCTGTGGGATGCGATCGGGACTGAGTTCGGCGGACGCCACGAGCTTTACGAGCGCAACTACGCGGGCAACTACGAGAATATCAGGCTCGAGAACCTGCCGATGGCGCTCGCGACCGGCCGCGCGGAAGAGCTGACCAGGTTCGTGGATCAATGCATGGCCGAGTACGATCTGGACGGATGGAAAGTGCCGGACCTGATCAATCCAACGGACGTGAATGTGATCATGAAAAAGCCGAAGCATGGATGAAGCGGGCAAACCAGTTCGCGACACCGCGATGAAATATCACGACGGAGAAATCGCGGTGCAGGCAAGGGCCGGGGTGCGCCCGCAGGCCGACAAGCTGGCCGCGGGAATCCGCGGCTCGATCGCGCCTGAGCGGCGCGAGTTCGTTGCCGCTCAGCGCATTGCCGTGCTGGGGACGGTGGATCGGCGCGGCCGCGTATGGGCCTCGGTCGTCACGGGCCAAGCGGGATTCCTGCAGGCGCTCGACGAGCAGACGATACGGATCGCGGCCGTTCCCGCCGCCGGCGATCCCTTGCTTGAAAATCTGGCGCAACCGGCGCACGCCGCGTTGATCATTCCCGATCTCGCCGCGCGCCGCAGGCTCCGGCTGAACGGGCGCGGTCAAATCGGGGACGGCGTAATCGAAATTCATGCGGAGCAGGTCTACGGCAACTGCTCGCATTACATCCAGGCCCGCGCGCCGATCGGCGAGCACGATTGGCGAGCCAGCGGCGGCCCGAACGCCGTGCGAACGGCGGAGCTTTCATCGCAGCATCAACGGCTAATCGCGCGGGCCGACACATTTTTCATCGCGACCGACCATCCCGAGTCCGGTGCCGACATCTCGCATCGCGGCGGCAATCCCGGTTTCGTGCGGATCGTCGACAGCCGCCGCCTCGCGATTCCTGATTATTCGGGCAACAACATGTTCAACACGCTGGGGAACATCGTCGCCAACCCGCGCGTTGGATTACTTTTCATCGGCTTCGAGAGCGGACGAACGCTCCAGCTCACCGGACGCGCGGCGATCGATTGGGACTCCGCGCGCGCGTCGACGCTAGCCGGCGCGGCGAGAATAGTCGACTTCGAACTCGACGAGATGGTCGACAATCCGCACGGATTCCCGCTGCGCTACGAGTTCCACGAATATTCGCATTTCAATCCGTCGTAGGCAGAGTTCAGCGCGGAGGAATCATTCATCGTAGTCCACTTTGGTCCGGGCCGGTTTAATCTCAAAGCGGCGGGCCGTAACATCCCGCCGCCCACTCCCCCCGTCACGTTTCGATGCTGTGGCGGCTACGCCTCGAAGCGAAACCCTCCGCCGCGGCGCACGATGTGGCCCGAGGTCGGGCCGGCGAAATGCGTGCCGATGACGTGCACCGGCTGATCGCAGTAGCGCTCGACGAATTTCTTGCGCGTGTCGGACGCCATCACTGGGTCGGTGTCGAACTCGCAGACCCATTCCGGATGGGCGACCTGAATCGGGTGATGGATCATGTCGCCGGTGATCACCGCGTTCTCGCCGCGCGAGGAAATCCGCACGCTGGTATGGCCGGGAGTATGGCCCGGGGTGGGCTCGAGCCAGACTTCGCCGGTCAGCTTGCGCGCCGGCTCGACCAGTTCCGCCAGTCCCGCCTCGATCACGGGACGCACCGAGTCCTCGATCGGCTTCTGGAAGTCGGGGCTGCCGTCGTATTTCGACCAGTGGTCCCATTCGCGCGAGCACATCATGTACTTCGCCTTGGGGAAGGTCGGCACCCAGCGCCCGTTGACCAACATCGTGTTCCATCCGACGTGATCGAGATGGAGATGCGTGCAGACGACGGTGTCTACCGATTCGCGCGAAACGCCCGCCTTCTCTATGTCGGCCAGGAATGGCGTGTGGAGGTTGTTGAAGTCCGCAAAGCCCGGACGCGGCTTGTCGTTGCCGACGCAAGTGTCGACCAGGATGCGGCGGCCCTCGGACTCCACGAGCAGGGCATGAATGCTGAGCAAAATTTTTCCTTTGTCGTCGACGAACGGGCTAAGCCATTCGCTCTCTCGCTTGAGCGCGTCGACCGTGGCATTGGCCGTAATCATCGTGCCGGGCCAGTGCGGCTCCTGTTCGCGAAGCAGCGTGACTTTGACGTCGCCAATTTGCCAGTGCATAGGGGGTAACCTCCACCGTTGTTAGGGCGCTACCTTAACCCGAGCGGCCCGACGGCAGCAATCGAAATGCGCGAACTGGGTGGTGGGCGGTCTTCAAATACCCTTGAAAGCGTCCGGGTCAACGATAATCCGCTCGACCATCTCAGATTTCACGCCGAGTCTGAGCGTTTTCAGAATCTCGCAGAGCTGCTCACCGTCGATGAGGTCAATTGGCGGCGTTCCGTCTCGGGTGGCTTCTTTCTTGGCGTCTGGCGTGAAGCGGCCCGTAGTTATTAAAAGTCCCTTGTCCGTTCGACCCACCATCGCGCCCCGAAAGTCCCGTATGGCCCCCGCGCTTACGCTGTCCTTATACCGCTTGCATTGAAAGAAAACTTGAAACGACAGAAGGTTAACGCGAAGCACCCCGATTCCGTCAATTCCGCCGTCTCCTGACTTACCTTTCACTTCGACCTTTACGAATCCAGATTCTCGTAGAATTCTCTGCGCTAATCGCTCAAAAGCATCCGGCGCCATAGTTTGGAGGATCGATATCAGTTGATCGCGCCAAGATTCATCGGCGTTTTCGGCTTCTGGTACCTCCGAATCTTGATCCGACTTCGATCGATTTTTACGAAACATTTCCCGTACTTGTGCCGGGATTTTTTTGCAGTCGGGTTCTGTTAATGCACGTCCGCTCGGGGTGATGCTCCATACGCCACGTTCGCTGCTTTCGATCGCGCCGACCCTGCGCAGATAGTAACGGGCCCAAAACAGGCGGTATTCCACTTCAGTTCTCGGCCCAGCACCATGCGGCACGTTCTGGACTTCCTCGGGTATGTCCATGATTTGAATTACCTTAGGGAGTAGTTCTTGGTTGGAAGCAGACCCGTCCGTATTTTTGAGTGCTTGAAGCGTAGGCCACAACATCTTGTCGTAAGTAGGCATTTTGTGCGTTTCAACCATGAATATTTTCCTGCCCTGAACTTGTCCGTTGCCTATATGGGTTCGCCTACCCTCGAACAAGCAGGGGCGGCAAGCATTCACTATCCGCCAGATCCATGGCCGGCCCAGACGCCACCGCTGCGCGGCGGGGCACTCACCAGGAATCGACGTGCGGGCGCTTTTTGCCGGTGCGTGGCGCGGGTGGGGGCGCCGAGCGCAGCCCCGTGAGAATCCAGCGGCGCGATTCGACCGGGTCGATCACGTCGTCGAGTTCGAAATGCGAGGCGCTGTTGAGCGCCTTGCCCTGCTGGTACATCCGCGCCACCATCTCTTCGAACAGCTTCTTGCGCGCGCCCGGTTCGTTGACCGCCTCCAATTCCTTGCGATAGCCAAGCTTGGCCGCGCCCTCCAGTCCCATCCCGCCGAACTCGCCGGTCGGCCACGAGACCGTGAACATCGGGGTCTTGAAGCTGCCCCCGGCCATCGCCTGCGCGCCGAGACCGTAGCCCTTGCGTAGCACGATAGTGAAGAACGGCACGGCTATGTTGGCGCCCACGATGAACATCCGCGCGGCGTGGCGCACCAGCGCGGTCTTTTCGATCTCCGGTCCCACCATGATGCCGGGGGTGTCGCACAGGAAGAGCAGCGGCAGGTCGAACGCGTCGCACAGTTGCATGAAGCGCGCGGCCTTGTCGGCGCCGTCGCTGTCGATCGCGCCGGCCAGATGCGTAGGGTTGTTGGCGATCACCCCGAGCGGGCGTCCCTCGATCCTGACCAGCGCGGTCACCATCCCCAGGCCGAAGTGGCGGCGCAATTCGAGCACCGAGCCGGTGTCTGCGAGCGTCTCGATAACTGCCCGGACGTCGTAGATGCGCAGGCGATTCTCCGGGATGATTCCGCGCAACAGGCGCTGGTCGGCACATTCCCATCGGCTGACCGGGCCCTGGAAGTACGAGAGATATTTTTTCGCGACGCGCACCGCCTCGGCCTCGTCGGCGACCGGAAGGTCCACCACGCCGTTGCGCACCTGCACGCTCATCGGCCCGATGTCCTCGGGGCGGAAGATGCCGAGGCCACCGCCTTCCACCATCGCCGGGCCGCCCATCCCGATGTTCGAGTTGGCGGTCGCGATGACCACATCGCAGCATCCGAGCAGCGCCGCGTTGCCCGCGAAGCATCGGCCCGAGTTGATTCCGACCATCGGCACCAGGCCGCTCAGCTTGCCCCAGTAATGGAACGCCGGAACGTCGAGGCCGGAGAGCCACAGTCCGTCGGTGTCGCCGGGGCGCCCGCCGCCGCCCTCGGTGAAGAACACCACGGGCAGGCGCAGCTTGGCGGCGATCTCGAACATGCGGTCCTTCTTGCGATGATTCTGCTGGCCCTGGGTGCCGGCGAGCACGGTGTAGTCGTAGGACATCGCGATGCACTGGGCGCGCGAGTCGTCGAAGAGATCGCCGTTGACGCGGCCGATTCCGGCGACCAGTCCGTCGGCCGGCGTGTTTTTCATCAGATCGTCGAGCGCGCGGCGCCGGCGCTGCGCCGCAAGCACCAGCGCGCCGTACTCGACGAAGGTTCCCGGGTCGCAAAGGTCCTCGACGTTCTCGCGCGCGGTGCGCTGATGGGTTTTGCGCCGGCGCGCGACGGCCTCGGGCCGCGCGGCGTCGAGTCCGCTCGTGTGGCGCTCGTAAACCTCCGCGAGATCGGGGCGGATGCGGTCGAGGTCGACCTTTTCGGCTTCGGCGGCCTCGACCGTTTCGACCTCGGCCTCCTCGATGAAGGCGAGCGGATGGCCCTCGAAGATCGCGTCGCGCTCGGCGACCGCGATCTGCCGCACCATCCCGCTGGTATGCGCGCGGATGACGTGCTCCATCTTCATCGCTTCCATCACGAAGAGCTGCTGGCCCTTGCGCACCAGTTCGCCCTCGCGCACGTCGATCGAGACGATCGTTCCTTGCATCGGCGCCGCGACCGTGATGGTGTTTTCCGGGCCGGTGATTTCGTGATGCGCCGCGGCGTCGGGCTCCGCCGTCGCGACGGTCGCCGCCGGCGTTGAATTGAGCACGCTCTTGCCGTGGCTTAGCACCGCCAGCGGATCGATCGAGTCGATTTTCGCCCCGGCCAACTGCCTCACGCCCGGCGAGCGCTTTTGCTCGGCGCGGCGCGACGGCTTGGCAGCGCCGGCTGCCTCGGCGAAAAAGAGCTGGCGATGAGTGGAATTCGCGGCGGCGACAAGCTCGGCGATATGCTCCTCGACGAAACGAGTGTAGAGCCGGTTCGCGGCGAAATCGGGATGCCGGAGCAGGTTCTGCAGAAATCCGATATTGGTCGCGACGCCCTCGATCCGGAACTCGCTGAGCGCGCGATAGGCTCGCGTCACGGCCGCGGCGAAATCCGGCGCCGGCGAGTGCGCGATGAGCTTGGCCAGCAGCGAATCGAAATTCGGGTTGGTCGTGTAACCGGCATAGGCGAACGAATCCACTCGCACGCCGGGCCCCGACGGTGCCTCGAACGCGGTCAGCGTCCCGCCCGAGGGTTTGGCGACGCCGTCGGCGCCCATCGACTCCATGTTGATCCGCATCTGAATCGCGAAGCCGCGCGGCTTCGGAATGTCGGACTGGCGCACGCCAAGCTCGCTGAGCATGCTACCGCCCGCCAACTGCAACTGGAGTTTGACCAGGTCGATGCCGGTCACTTCCTCGGTCACCGTATGCTCGACCTGGAGGCGCGGGTTGGCCTCGATGAAGGCGAACTCGGCGTCGTCGTCCCGCGCATCGGCGTCGAGCAGGAACTCGAACGTGCCGAGGCTGTCGTACCGGACCGCTTCGGCCATCTGGACGGCCGCGGCGGTGAGCCGGGCGCGCATACGCTCAGGCAGGCCGGGGCTGGGCGCGACTTCGACCAGCTTCTGATTGCGCCGCTGGATGGTGCATTCGCGCTCCCACAGATGGCTGACGCTGCCGGAGCCGTCGCCGGCTATCTGGACCTCGAGGTGGCGCGCACGCGGCATCAGCCGCTCCACGTAAACGTCGGGGTTGCCAAAGGCGGTCCGCGCTTCGGACTGGCATCGCCGGTACGCCTCGTTCAGTTCGTCGGGATGGCACACCGCGCGCATCCCGCGGCCGCCACCGCCGGCGACCGCCTTGATCATCATCGCAACCTCGGCCTTGGCGCCGCCGTCGCCCAGCGACGCGAGAAATTCCCTGGCCTCGCTAAGACTGGTCGCACCCGCAGTGCCGGGCAGCAATGGCACCCCGACGCGCTCTGCCAACGCTCTCGCGCGCACCTTGTCGCCGAACAACTCGAGGATTTCCGCCCGCGGGCCGACGAACTTGATCCTTTCTTCGGCCGCGCGGCGGGCGAACCTGGCGTTCTCGCTGAGGAAGCCGTAGCCGGGATGGATAGCGTCGCATCCGGCCGCTTTCGCGATCGCCACGATCTGTTCGATGTCGAGATAGGCGGCGGCGCCGGTGCCGCTGAGCGCGCGGGCCTCGTCGGCGTTGCGGGTATGGAGTGAGCGGGCGTCGTCCTCGGAAAAGACGGCCACCGTGTGGATACCAAGCTCGGCGGCGGCGCGCATGACGCGAATGGCGATCTCGCCTCGGTTGGCGACCAGAAGACTGCGGGGAAGCATGAAAGCTGATGCGACTCCTCTTGCGCGTGTCTCTCGGTTAAATCATCGAATCCTCGCGCGATCCAGCACGCGAAGCGAGCGGCGAACCAGGAAACGTCCGAGAGCAGATTCATCGTTTGATGTGGTAGCCTGCTCCCGCGGGAGGAAAGCCCAATGGATGCGCACTCACCCCTTCAATATCTCGGCGGCAGCCTTCAGCAGGTCGCATTCGTGGTCAAAGACCTGACGGCGGGGATGGAGTTTTTCGGTCGCACGATGGGGGTTCCGCGTTTCTACGTGATCGAGGACTTCGGGCTTAAGGCTCGCGACAAGACCTTTCGCGGCCGCCCGGCGGAGCAAAATTTCAAGCTCGCGCTCGCCTATTCCGGCGACACGCAAATCGAGCTCATCCAACACCTCTCCGGCGACACCTGCTACAAGGAGCACCTGGAACGCAGGGGCGAAGGCCTCCACCATCTCGGCTTTTTTCTTTACGATCCCCAGGAGTACCAGCGCGCCCTGGATTCGCTCGGCGCCGGCGGCTATTCGCCCCTAATGAGCGGGCGGTTCGGCACCACGCGCTACACTTATTTCGATACCGAGGCTGCGATCGGTTCGATAATGGAGATCGTCTACCTCGATTCCGGCGGCAAGGATTTCATGGCGAAAATAAAAAGCGGCGACTTCTAGCGCGGATCGGGGGCGAGAAGCGAGGCAGTGCCCCAATAGGACACGTGCTGGCGCGGGAGGGCCATGGACTTGGCCTCGTGAGTCGTGTAACCTCCGTGACACCGGTCAGAACGCCTTTCAGTTAACCTTCTTTCGCCCTTCTTGGTTTCTTGTTCGCGCGCTCTCCGGCCAACTGCCCAAGGGAGAGCAGCGGCATGTCCGTTAAATCGTCCACCCAATCGCCCGCTACACGATTGTTCGCCACGGCGATTTCCGCCGCACCTGCCGGGCCAATTAGTTGAATAGCGGACGAGCCCTTAAGGGCCCTATGGACCCGCCCTGGGAGTGGCCATGGTGGCGCGCGCGTAGCGAAGACTCGCTGGTGCTGCCATGGTTCATCCTGATCCACGTTACCGCGCTGGCCGGCCTGATCCTGTTTCCGCTGCCCGGCTGGCGCGTGCTCCTGGGTTCGTTCTGCCTGGTATGGCTGGGCGGGATGGCCACGACCGTCTGCTATCATCGCGCGCTCGCGCATCGAGCGCTACGGCTCAACCCATGGCTGAGCTCGATACTGATCTTCTTCGCGGTATTTAACGGCTCCGGAACGCCCTTGAGCTGGGCCGCCGGTCATCGGCGCCATCACGCATTCGCCGACACCGAGAACGATATCTCGAGCCCGGTAAACGGCTTCTGGTGGGCGCATCTGCGATGGCTCTGGCAGTCGGGCGAGCCGTCGGTCGAGCGTTTCTGCCCCGAGCTCGACCGCCCGCTGTACCGGTTCTGGTGGTACGTGCAGGGACCGATCCTGGCGGCGTCATTCTTCGGCGGCCTGTATTTCGGCGCCGCCGCTTTTTTCTGGATGGGAGCGATTCGGCTGGTTTTCGCGCTCCACGCGCAATGCTTCGTCAACAGCGTCTGCCACACGGAGCCTGGAGTTTCCCCCGGCGACGATTCCAGCCGCAACGTGACATGGCTCGGCGTGATGCAGTTTTGCCAGGGGGAGAACTGGCATCGCAACCATCATGCGCGCCCGGGTATCGCGCGGCTGGGATGGAGCTGGCAGCAACCCGACGTCGGCTACCTGGCGATTTGCCTGCTGGAGAAAATCGGCCTCGCAACCGATGTCCGGCACATACGCCAGGAAAATACGCAAGAGAGTACGCAGGACGGTACGCAAGCCAGCCCGACTGCCGAATCCGCCTGACGCCGGGCCCGGCGCTCTTTCGGTCGCAATAGCTACGCTGGTTTGCTAAGCCGCATAGCGGACACCCCGCGATGGCGGCCAGGCGCATAATCGAAACGGCACAGGCGCTCGCGCAAGGGACGATCACCAGCGCACGGCTGGTTGATGAGGCGCTCGAGCGGGCTGACGATCCGGCAGGCGAGGGCGCGCGCGTCTTCACCCGGGTCTACCGCGAATCGGCGCGCGTCCAGGCCGCGGCGAGCGACCATCTGCGCGGCGTCGGAATCGTGGCCTCGCCGCTCCACGGCATACCAATCTCGATCAAGGACTTGTTCGACGTCGCTGGCGAAACCACCACGGCCGGCTCGATGGTGCTCAAGGGACGCGCGCCGGCCACGCGCGACGCCGCGATCGTGCGCCGGCTGCGCGCGGCGGGCGCGGTGATCGTCGGAAAAACCAATATGTCCGAGTTCGCCTATTCCGGGGTCGGAATCAACCCGCACTACGGAACGCCGCGCAACTGCTGGGATCGCGCAAGCGGCAGGATTCCCGGCGGCTCGTCGTCGGGCGCGGCGATTTCGATCACGGACGCGATGGCGGTCGCGGCGATTGGAACCGATACCGGCGGCTCGGTGAGAATTCCGGCGGCGTTCAACGGCGTGACGGGTTTCAAGCCGACCCAGCGGCGCGTGCCGCTCGACGGCGCGTTTCCGCTCTCGACCACTCTCGACTCGATCGGGCCGCTCGCCAATTCGCTCGCCTGTTGCGCGATCGTTGATGCCGTGATCGCCGGTGAAGAGCCGTCGGTGCCGGCGCCGATTCCGCTGCGCGGGCTGCGCTTCGCGTTGCCGACGCACTACCTCGTCGACGATCTGGAGCCGGCGGTCGCGCGAGGTTTTGAGTCCGCGTTACGGCGACTCTCCGATGCCGGCGCGCATATCGTCGATCTCCCGTTCGCGGAGCTTAAGCAATTGCCCTCGATCAACGCGAAGGGCGGCTTTTCGGCGGCCGAGTCCTACGCCAAGCTTCGCCATTTCATCGCGACCCAGAGCGAAAAAATCGATCCGCGTGTGCTTGCGCGGATCGTGCGCGGGGCCGAGATAAGCGGCGCCGACTACGTCGACCTGGTCGCCGCTCGCGCCTCTTTGATTGCGCGCGCCGCCGAGTCGACCGCGCCCTTCGACGCGCTCGTGATGCCGACGCTGGCGCTGACCGCGCCGGCGATCTCAGCGCTCGCGGCCAACGATGAATATGTGCGGACCAACCTGGCGATCGTGCGCAATCCCTCGGTGGTCAACTTCCTCGACCGCTGCGCGCTCACCCTGCCGTGTCATCAGCCCGGCGAGGCGCCTGTGGGATTGAGCCTGATGGGTGAGCATCTCGGTGACCGCCGGCTGATCGCGATCGGCCTGTCTTGCGAGGCGGCGCTGCGCCGCGAATAAGGTGGCGCGGCCTGCGCGCTCGCGGCGGGGCTCAATTTGTGGATGAAGCACCGGGACGACTGGTAAGCACCGCGGGTCTCCAGGTCGCCAGGTCTTCCATCGCCTTTGCAGGCGGAGCGCCGCCGAGCGACATCCAGCGCGAACGATAAAATGCGGTAGCCGCCAGTTGCACTCGCAGATGCTTGTCGGCTGGTGGCCCGGATAGGCCGAGAGCGGCCCACGGAAGAGTGATCTGTGCGGTGACTCGGGGCCGATCGCTGACTTGGTACACAGCGATCGCGGAGGGGACGGCGCCGCAAGTCTGATGATCCAGGCGGCAGACCTCGACATGCATCGCCATGCCGCTCTTTTGTCGAAGCACTTTCGGCGGGATGACAAAAAAAGCAAAGCGGCGCGCGCCCGCTCCCGCGTCCACGCCGAAGTCGATCCGAAACGCGTCGCTGCGCGGGAATTCGCCGTCGTACTCGAGCAGATGCGCATCGTAGTGATCCATGCTGATGGTCGCCACGTGAAGCCCCTGCGAGCTCCACGCGAGGAGCAGGTCCCCGAAGGGGACTTCCGGCGAAGGCGCCGACAGACCCTTCACCAGGGCCTGGTCCTTCGGCCACTGCGCAAACGAGATCGAGGCGGCATCGATGGTAGCCTCGGGGATCTGAATCCGGGTGGCTTCCTTCAGTGGCGTTCGCGGCGATGCGCTTTGATGGAGTCCGGCGAGACTGCGGTTCGCCGTAGTCAGCGCGGTAACGAGTTCTTCGTAGGGCCGCCCTTTGATGTCGAGCAGGCCGAAGTCGTAATTCTCGTGGTCCCCTGCGCGGCCGCCCCTGGGCTCGTCGTAGTACTGAAACCAGTGAAGTCCGACGATCCCGGGTTCAAGCGCGAAGTGCCGCGCCGCACTCGCCGCACCCCGGGCGCGCTCGGCCTGGGTTTGCACGGTCATCAGGTAGCCATTGTTCTGGTTTCCTGAGCGGTTCTCCTGGGCGGCGAAATACCACTCGGAGATCAGTACCGGTTTGTTCCCGGTCAACCGGCGCAGGCCATCGAAGTAGTAATGCGCAATCCATCCGTCAGGACTGTCCACGTCGTAGTTCGTGGCGACAGCGTCGACGAAGGGGACCATCGCTCGCACCGCGTCCGGATCGTAATAGCTGGGAAGGCGGTCGGCGAAAATGAGCGCAGTCGGGTCCGCCTCGCGGAGTGCGCGATGAACGAGTTCGTAGTAGCGGCGCGTTATAGTCGCGGTCCACTCACGAATCACTCTGATTCCGTTTCCTCCTGGACGCAGATGTGCATATCCGTCTGCGCTTTGGAGTAACTGCTGGAAAGAGAAAATCCCGGCTGACACGGCGAAGTCATCGGTGAATCGATGCCAATCGCCGCCGTAATGACGGCGGATGAGATCGACGAGTACCTGCTTCGTGCGATTTGTTGCACTCCGCTTGAGATAGTAACTGAACAGCGCACCGTTCCACCATCCGACCTCGTTGTCGGAGAAATATCCTATTCGGTAAGCATTCGCCTTGTAAGGAGCGACCGCCTCTTTGGTCTGGGTCATCATGCGTTCTTCGACTGATGGATCAAAAGGATCGGCCCAAAGAAATCGCGCTCTCCAGCCGAGGTCGAGATCGGGAATGCTGGGAAGCGGCAGATTCGGAGAGCTGAAAGAACTGGCTGTATTGAAGCCCCAGGCGCGAACCTGCCCGGCCGCGCGGCGTGCCCACGCATCCGGGGCCTGGTATGGCAGAATCCATGCGTTTTTCTCACGACTCCAGGTCAGCGGCGGAGACGTTGTGTCGGTGAGGCTGTTGACGCCGATGGAAAAAAAGCGCTCGCCGCAAGGGGTCACCAGCCACGATACGCCAGCGTGCGACTGAACTTTCCATCCGTCGGTGGAACCTGGCCGCGGGGCGCAAGCCGCGCGGCCGATACCCGGCATCATGGACAAAACAACCACGGCGGCGATCGCTATCGAGCGGCCGAGTCGAAAGCGTATCGCCATCGCACGATCGGCGAGAGAACTTGCGCACGACATATCGCAATTCCAAAAAAAGTGGATGACCCGCGCGCCAACTGACCTGCGATGGCTAGCTCGGGTATGGGTAGCCGCTGGCCAGTGCTTTATCCAGCTCGGAATCCTGCTTGTAGATATCCCTGAAGAACCGCACCGCGCCATCCGGCTCGACCACGGCCGTAGTATAAAGGATGAGTACCGGGATGGGCTTGTCGAGATTTACTTGGATCGTCTGGTCGCCGTTCATGGCGGCGTGAATCTTTTCCGCGGTCCATTCCGGCTTGTCGCGCAGAACCCACGCCGCCAGCCCCTCGGGATTCTGCACCCGGATGCATCCGTGACTGAAGTCGCGCCGCGACTTCAGGAACAGCTCGGGCTCCGGTGTGCTGTGCAGGTATACGTTGTAGTGATTAGGGAAGATGAACTTGACCAGCCCTAGCGCATTCTTGGGTCCGGGTTTCTGACGGATACTCAGTGAGCCGGAGCGAAGCTTACTGAGTATATCGTCGCTTACAACGCCATCCGTCACCACCGTGCCGCTGCTGGTCGTTACTTCAAATCCGTGATCCGCGAGATAATTGGGATCGCGCCGAATTTTTGGAATCAGTTCGGCGAACTGGATCGACATCGGGACTTCCCAATACGGGCGGAAGATGAGGTAGCGCATGTAATCCGCGAAAATGGGCGTCTGGTGTCCATAGGCCTTGCCGACGATCACCCGCATCGTCAG
The DNA here is from genome assembly GCA_963810495.1 of uncultured delta proteobacterium. Taxonomy (GTDB): domain Bacteria; phylum Desulfobacterota; class Binatia; order Binatales; family Binataceae; genus JAKAVN01. Next base: position 265,063 of record CAWENP010000006.1, on the reverse strand, counting down.
GAACGGCGCGGGCTGCCGGCGCATCGTACGCAGCTTGAACTGGGGAAGGTTGACGATGATCGGCGGCTGGGGAAAATTGGGCGGGATCCATCGATAGCGTTCGAGCGCTAACTGAAGTTGTTTGACCCGCTGGCTAAGCGGCACATTGAGCTCGCCGACCGTCTCCTTGCCGAGCACACCGTCCGGCTGAAGGCCGTTACGCTTCTGAAAGTGCTTGACCCCGTCGACCGCGGCGCCCTGGTAGACGGTGGTGTCGGCGGGCGCAGCGGCGTCAGGCCCAAGGTCGCCAAGCTGGCGCAAATGCGAGATCAGCGGCGCGACTCCTGTATAGGTATCGCCTGGATGCACGGATTTGCCTGGCAACGATAGCGGCGCGCCGTCGCCCTGGGCGGCAAGTTTCACGTACGTGGCAAGTGCGGTCTCCGCCCGCCCATAACCTTCGTAGTGCGGTTCGAGGCTCGCGACCTCTGCATCAACGTCCGGGGCCTCAATCACCTGATAGTGCAGGAACTCGGACAGGCCATATCGCCTGGGTCCGACGTCGAGCCCGAACTTGAAATGCTGCGGGTCGACTCGGCCGACACGCAGGGCGGAGAGGTAACGCTCCGCGCAAACCGTGAGCGCCAGGTCAAAGTGCGCCAGGTCAGTATCAGCCGGATGCGGGTTTGATGGGGCCAGCTTGGCCAGGCGGTCGTCCCATCGCGAGGCATCGTAGTCGTCCGGGTTGAGACCCTTTAGCGAAGCCTGTTTGAACAGCCGGATCATGGCTTGCGCCTGCGCGGTCGGCTGACCGTCATGAAGCCAGGCCAGCGCGTTCGCGCTCAGGCCGTAAAATTTGACAACCTCGGCCTGGAAGTCGGTGAAGGTCGGCCAGCGCAGGCCGGGCAGCTTTCCCGCGGCGATGAGGTTGCCCAGTTCGCCCAGCGCTTGCGGAGCAAGAGTCGGGGACGGCTGCCCGGCAGGCGTGGATGAAGCGGCGGCCGGCGTAGGAGAAGCGTCAGCCGCCAGCGCGGCGTTTGACACCGTGCCGCCGCACAGCGCGAAGAGCAGCGGCGTCAACAGTAAGAGCGACGGACGGATCGCATACGGCTCGCGGCCGACCTTATGACTATTCGTCTGTTCCATTAGCTGCTGAAAATATCCTTTGTATGTCTGTCGCAACGGCTCTAACGCCGAACGCCAGTCGTCGTACTCCAGGAGCCACAGCGGTCCTTCGGTACAGGTTCTTGCGCTGCCAGACTTTATAAGGAAATAAATGGGGCTGGCAAAGCGCCCTGCTACAGAGGTCAAAGGCAGAAAACGCACCTATAGGGAGATTCGAGCATAAATTCGCGTCTTTAAAGTGGAAATTGTGCTACAGATTGGCGTTGCGAAATCGCTACGCCATTCGCTTCTGACTCCACCTATTTTTCGCTTATATAGCTTACATTCATCGATGTTATCCAATGAGCGTCAATCACATGAATATTTATTCCGGCATGAGTTATGCGTTTCACAACTACGGTAGAACAAGCCCGGCCTTTTGAAGTCGGGCAATGTGTCGGCCTCAACGGCGCTCCTTCCCTATCCCAGCCCCGGCGCAGCGAGGGCCAGGTCACAACCCTCGTATCGGGGACCGGTGGACCAATATGCCGCATCGACATCTTCGCGATTACAAACTGCAAGCGCTACATCCGCTGCTGAAAAGCCTCGCTGACGAATCCGAGCGGGTAGTCGAACGTTGGCATCAACTCTACGCCAACCGGTGTGGTAAAAATCGAACACTCCCGGAGGAAGAATTCTCCAGCATCATGTTGCCGCTTATTCGCAACAGTGTGAAAGCCTTGCTCGATGGCGATTTCGAAGAGTTTGGAACGCTCGCCAGGGGACTTGGCGAGCGGCTGGCAAAACGGGCCGTTCCGTTTATCGAAGTCATCCTTTCGCTACATCTTTGCCAGGAGAGCATAGAGGCTGCCCATGCTGAAGAAATTTCCTCTCCCATGGAGTCTTCGTTCGCTCGACTTTGTCATTTTCATGCGACTCTCGTAGCTGAAGGCTATATCCAGACAGAGCGAGCAAGTTCACTCGTCCGGGTCGAAGTCCTCCAGGACGACGCCGGTCGGCTCGAGACCGCCGAGCGGAGAGATTTTCACGGCCTGCTTGGCGCGAGCTCCGCGATGCAACGGATTTACGACCGTGTCGAAGCCGTCGGCAGGGCTCGGGGCACGGTGCTCATCATCGGCGAGAGCGGCACGGGCAAGGAACTGGTGGCGCGCGCCATTCACAAGGCCGGGGCGAATCCCGACGCACCGTTCGTGGCGGTGAATTGTCCGGCGATACCGCGCGATCTGATCGAGAGCGAGCTCTTCGGCCACAAACGCGGCTCCTTCAGCGGCGCGAACGTCGATTACCTCGGCCTGTTCCGCGCGGCCGAGAGCGGCACGCTGCTCCTGGACGAAGTCACGGAGATGAATCTCGAAACGCAGAGCAAGTTGCTGCGGGCTCTCCAGGAGCGCACGGTGCGGCCGGTTGGCTCGACTGGCGAGGTTTCGGTTAATGTACGGGTGATCGCTTCGACCAATCGCCGGGCCGAGCAGGCCGTCAAAATGGGCCTGCTGCGTGAGGATCTGTATTACCGGCTGCAGGCAAACGTCATCGAGATTCCTCCACTGCGCGAGCGCACCGAAGACATCCCGCTGCTCACGAGCCACTTCATTAAGATTTTTAACGCCGAGGCGGCGCCTGTTGTCCCGGTGATCGGTATCGCACAAGACGCCATGGCCGCGCTGCTCAAGTATCCGTGGCCAGGCAATGTGCGCGAACTTTCCAATGCGATCGAAAGCGCGATCACCTTCGGCCACAGCGCCCGGATTCGTTTGAAGGACCTGCCGCAAAACGTCCGCCGGAACGAGCCGGAGGCCGCCCCGCTGGCGGTCAGCGGTACGGCCGATGCCGAGATCCAAGTCACGCCTGTCCGTCAGCTCATCGGCTCTTCGCCCGGAACCTTCGACGAGACCGAACGCGAGCTCATCGAGCGGGCTTTGCAGGCCGCCGGCCAAAACAAAACCTATGCCGCCGAACTGCTGCAGATATCTCGCAAGAAGCTCTATGCCAGGCTGGCCAAGTACGGTCTTCTGAACCGGGGCCGGCGCGCCAGGCGTGGCAGCTACGTTTCCACACAGTCCATCGTTTGCACTCCCTGAGTTGACCGATCCGGGAGTTTGTTCTCTCAGAGCTCTCGTCTCGTTTCCACGTGCCTCGATCTGTTTGCGCAGCGTAATGGGCATGGTCTCTCGGCCTGTAGTCGGGACTTGCATGCGCCTGATCTCCGCCACCTGGTTGCGCGATTTCATTTGAGTATCGGTGTTGTCGCGCCAGTGGTGGCCGAGCCAGTCGGGTCGGGCTGCGCATTAGGGACCGATTGTTGGATGAAGTAGCAGGTAATCGTGCCCTGACCATCGACGGAGACTATCCACATCATCGCAAATCCCATCATCGGTACCTGTGACTTGCCGTTGATGTTGCTGAAGTCCACAACCGGTATCAGCATCACGCGCGGGTCGTTCAGGTCGTGATTCTGGAAAGTGCCGCTCGAGAACTGGTTCTGGCCCATGCTGATGCGGTATTGAAAAGCCGAGTTGGTGGGACCGACCACGTTGCCAGGCTCGGTGTCGATCATATCACCCACAGTGACCTTGCCAGAATAGCCATTCTCGATATTGGTTTTATAGTTGCTCGCACCGTTTCCACCCAGGGCTAGAGGATCCCAATTGCCCGCTCCAACCTGTCCCTGCTTCAGTTGTACGACGTTTCCGAAGTTCAGGTTGGTTCTATAGTCCAACCCGAGCGGCACCACCCCGGTCGCCGCTCTTATTGGGACGATCAGCGCGCTCGCACTCGCCTGCACGCCGGTGCCCGAATTGGTCTCCGGCCCCGGTGCAGTCTGGGCATGTGCCGTCCCTTCACCGAGGACCGCACAAAAGAAGCATGGAATATCTCGGCTGGTAGTCATGAGAACGGTCTTCTCGTCCGGGCTCACGGTGCACGAAACAATCTCGCTCGCCTTAATTCCATTGAGCTCCGCGTAGTTTTCAGCGACCGACACCGCCTGAGTCGGATACGACGGCAGATACAGCGCTCCCGATAGAACGCCACTATCAACCGCGACCTGCATGCTTACCTGGTTGTAGTAGAGATTGCCGACGTCCATGACCAGGGTCAGTACGCCGACTATTACGGGCAGCGCAATGATCACGATAAACATCGCCTGGCCCTTTGAACCGTCGCGCTTGCGTAGTGATTTCATTGACTATACCTCGAAGAGTTAAACGGGTTGCGCTTCCTGAAGGTGGTCGATAGTAAAACGCTCGAAGCATCGATTCAGCGCTTCATCTTCGATTGGTAGGATAGCGATCCGCGTTTCGTTGTGCCGTTCGGGTGCTGCCATAGCAAGGCCCGCCAGAGCTCTTTCGTACGCTGCTATTCGCTGCTGCAGGATGGTGCTTCGCCTGAAAGTCGGGCGCCGGGACTCGTCTCGATACGCCAGCGGAGCCGTGCCGCCGGCCAGTGCTTCTCGGGTCCTGGCTTCGAAGGGATTGCGCAGAATGGCAACTGGCTGAGGCCGCATCGATCCGCCGGACAGGTCGTCCATACCGGCCATCGCAATCGAGTCGATGTGCGAAATAGCGGACGGGAGCGATCCCCATCGCTTGCGATAGGTCCATCGGCGGAGCCGTTCAGAGAAAAACAACGCGCTGACGCAAAAAGAGGCGACGTCAGCCGAGACCAGAATCGTTGCCATCGTGTCGAGATGCGCTATCCAGTTCATAGTGAAAGTCCTCCTCACGCTTGCCGCGCATTGCTACTGACTCATTGCGATGTTTGTCGCGCTGATAGTTGCAGGGAATGTGACTACAGACGGAACGGCCATGGTAGGGCCGGTGAAAGTAACCGATACAGACACCGCGGTGCCAGTCGTCCGCGGAGTCGTATTCGGGGACATCGAGACTTGAATATTGCCTTGCGAAAGAATCGACGGCTCGGACTGTGACACAAAGGCGAGAATGGTCGAGCTGTTGAATCCCGGATTCGCCGCCGCGTAGCGCGCTCCCTCGTATGCCAGTTGCTTTACCGCCATCCCGCGGTTGAGCACGATCGAGCCTTCGATCGCTGTGATTATGACCACCGAGACACCCAGCACGGTGAAAATCATTTCGACGAAAGACTGGCCCCGGTACGCGCCGGTCAGGTGAAGTTTGGCTGGCCTTAGAATGCGCCGCCATTTTCGCGATTGATGTAGGTAGAAAGCAGCGATTGCTCTATAACTTCTCGACATATGTATCCTCCGTAAAAGAAGCATGTATTCGGTTGCGGACCTCACTAAGTAAAAGATGTCCAAGGTTGCCATAGCTCAAATTCCAAACGCAGGAGAGAGCACAAGGCATGCCGGACGACAAATAGTAGTGTTTGAACAGAAAAAGAGAGATTATCCGCTAGAATAGAAGTGTAGCCATAAGAAGCAAGTCGTAGCCAAAGGTAATGGATCGGCCCTCTGTGGAACGGACTGCGCTTCGCTGGTTGCACTGAAGTCTCCCAGCAGCCGCGCAGCCCGCGAGAGTTGACAAGGAGTTAGCGCAAACGCTTGACGGTGAACTCCCGAGCGAAGGGAACGATTTGCTCCCTCAGGACACGTTTTGGACCTTGCTCTGAGGATTGGGGCGGATCCTGTTCAGCGGACGCGCGCCGGTGCGACGAAAATATCGATGTTCTGTGTCCCGAGGCGGTCTCGTTGCGATGATCGCCTGCCGTGAGGCGGGCGGAGCGCGTCGCGCTTACGCTCAGCCCTTGGGCAGGCCGAGCACGCGCTCGCCGATGATGTTGTGCTGAATCTCGTTAGTGCCGGCCGCGATAGTGCCGCGCCGCGCCGCGAGCATCCGATGCGACCATTTGCCGTGGTCGATTGCCCCGGCGGCCTGGTACTCGAACTGGCTGTAGACGCCGAGCAATTCCATCGCGAACGTCTGGATGCGCAGGTTCAGGTCCGTGGTACCCAGTTTCATGATCGAGCCTTCGGGGCCGGGCGGCAATCCCTTGAGCTGGCGGGTGAGCTGGCGATAGCTGGTGTACTTGAGCGCCTCCGCCTCGCACGCGAAGCGCGCGATTCGCTGCCGCACGTAGTTGTCGTCCCAGGCGGGATGGCCGCCCCGCTGGACCTTCTTGGCCAGCTCGCCGAGCTGTCGCACTTCGACCATCATGTCGGTGCGGCCGCCGTGGATCGTCCGCTCGAACATCATGTTGGTCATCGCGACCATCCAGCCCTGATTCTTGTGGCCCACCAGGTTCGCCTTCGGCACTACGACGTCTTCGAAAAAGACCTGGTTGAAACCGCTCTCGCCGGTCATCTGCACCAGCGGGCGCACCGTCACGCCCGGGCTTTTCATGTCGACCAGCAGGTAGCTGAGGCCCTTGTGTTTGGGCAGCGTAGGGTCGGTGCGGCACAGCAGGGTGGTGAAGTCGGCGTGATGGGCGTTGGAGGTCCAGACCTTGGAGCCATTGACGATGAAGTGATCGCCTTCGTCGATCGCGCGCGTCTCGACCGCGGCGAGATCGGAGCCGTGATTGGGCTCCGACAATCCCTGGCACCAGATCTCCTCGGCGGAGGGAATCCTGGGGATGTAGCGTTGTTTCTGTTCCAGCGTGCCCCACTGCATCAAGGTCGGGCCGACGCGCGCGATCCCCTGGAAGTTGATGGTGGGCGGCGCTTTGGCGCGGTCGAGTTCCTGCGAATAGATGATCTGTTGCAACAGGCTCGCGCCGCGCCCGCCGTATTCCTTCGGCCAGTGGATACACATCCAGCCGCCGTCGTAGAGCTTGCGATGCCATCCGCGGCGGCGCTCGAACTCTTCCTTGGTGTCGGGATCGTGCAGTTCGCCTTCGTCGTGCCAGTCGCGCGGCAGGTTTTTCTCCAGCCAGTTTCTGAAGTCGCGCCGGAACGCCTCGTCCTCTTCGCTGAATTTGAAGTCCATTGATGCGCCCTTGCTATGCGCCATTCGCTCGGATCGTTACGCGCCGACTGTAGCACAGCGCCGGCGCCGCGCGTGACCGCCGCACGCTGGGGCGCTTGTCCGATCGCTTAGCGGTTGGCTAGTGTCAGAGCCCGAAAATAGATCATCCGGCTTGAGGGTTCATCGCGATGGAACAGGAATTGGCAGGCAAGGTAGTGATCATCACCGGCGCCGGGCGGATGCGCAGCATCGGCCGCCCGATCGCCAAACGACTCGCGCAGGCGGGCGCGGCGATTGTAATCACCGGCACCGGGCGTCCGCCCGAGCGTTATCCCGATGACGAGAAGGCGGCCGGATGGCGCGATATCGATAGCGTCGCGGACGAGATCCGGCAGGCTGGCGGCCGCTGTCTAGCCCTGGTCTCCGACGTTGCCGATCCGCGCGCCGTTGAAGCGCTGGTCGATCGCACCCTCGCCGAGTTCGGCCGTATCGACGTCCTCATCAACAACGCCAGCGCCGCGCGCGGCCCGGACCGCGTAGAGGCCGTCGAACTTGCATACGAAATTTGGAAGAAGGTGATGGTGACCAACGTCGATGGGACGTTTCTGTTGTCATGCGCGGCCGCCCGCAAAATGATCACGCAGGGCCAGGGCGGCAGCATCGTCAACATCTCGTCGATCGCTAGCAAAATCGCCCAGGCCAAGGCGGCGGCCTACTCCGCCTCCAAGGCTGCGGTCAACGCGCTCAGCCGCTCGATGGCGCTCGACCTCGCGCCGCACGGAATCCGCGTCAACGCGATCTGCCCCGGCATCATCGACACGTTCCGCCTCGACGACCTCGGCCGCGGCGAAAGCTGGGAGAAGTTCGTCAAGAGTTTTATTCCGCTGGGCTACCCCGGTGACGGCACCGAATGCGCCGAGCTGGTCCTCTTCCTGATCACCGATCGCGGCAAGTGGATAACCGGCCAGGCGATCAATATCGACGGCGGCACGGTGTGGGGAAACTGATGAGCACTGATATCGTGCTGTACGATTCCAGGGACAACGTCGCGACGATCACGCTCAATCGTCCGGACAAGCTCAACGCGCTGTCCAACGCGATGGTCGCCGAGTTGCGCGACGCCCTTATCCATTTTGAGGCGGGCGAGGATCGCGTCGCGGTCCTGACCGGTGCGGGCGAGCGCGCGTTCACCGCCGGCGCCGACCTGCGCGATCCGCCGCGCAGCCCGGAACTGTGGGAATGCATGCCGGGAGTCGGAGTGCCGCTCACCAAACCGACCATCGCGGCGGTGGCGGGACACTGTGTCGGCGGCGGTTGCTGTCTGGTCGAGTTCTGCACGCTGGCGGTGGCCGCCGACAACGCGGATTTCTCCTATCCCGAGGCGCAACTGGGATTCTGCGGCGGCCTCATCGCCGGCCTCGCGGTGCGAATCCCGTACAAGGTCGCGATGGAGCTGATGCTGACCGGCGCGCACATGAAGGCCCCGCGCGCTTACGAGGTCGGGATGGTCAACGCGGTCGTCCCGCTGAAGCAGCGGATGGAGGCCGCCCACGAGTACGCCCGCAAACTGGCCGAAAGCGCGCCGCTGGTGCTGGGACTGCTCGAAACGTTCACGCGCGACATGCTCCTGCCGCGTGGCCCATCGGAGATGTCGGCCATCGCCCGCCGCCATCTGCTGCGTGTGGCGCTCTCCGACGACGCGAAGGAGGGCGGGCGGTCGTTCATCGAAAAGCGCAAGCCGCGCTTTACGGGGCGCTAGTCAAAAATTCAAGGACCGCTGGTCAAAACCGGCACGTTGCAGCACGGTGACGCGTATGTCTATCGTTTGACTGCAAGGAAACCTGAACCTTCAATCCACTTCCAAGTCCCTATAGAAATGCACGGCTAGAAATGCACGGGGAAGATGCAGGAGCGATCCGATGAGAGTCGTCGTGGATCACAATCTTTGCGAAGGTAACGGCCGCTGTGCGGAAGTCGCGCCTCAGATGTTTGAGCTTCGCGACGACGACCGCAGCTACGTACTGATGCAGAGTCCACCGCAGGATCTGCGTGCCAAGATCCAACTTGCGGTCACCCTCTGCCCGCGCCAGGCCATCCGCCTGATTGAGGATTAACCAGGGCCATGGCAGCTCTCACACTCGAAACACTCGACATCGTCAATCCCGATCTTTACGTCCAGCGCGGCTATCCGCATGAGGAATGGGCGCTGCTCAGAAAGGAAGCGCCGGTCTTTCGCTATCAGCGTCCGAATGTCGAGCCGTTCTGGGCCATCACCAAGCATGCCGACGTCGTGAACGTCTCGCGCCAGCCCGACCTGTTCAAGAGCAGTCAGTTGCTCTTCGTGACCCTGGACGAACCGGGCTCGCCCCTTCCCGACGAAGCGGTCCTGCGCCAGCTGCTCAACATGAACCCGCCCGAGCACGGCGAATTCCGCCGGGTGGTCAATCAGCGCTTCACGCCGCGCTCCGTGCAGCAGCTGAAGGAGCAGATCGAGCGGATTACGACCGAGGTGCTCGACGAGCTGGTGGGACGCGAGGAATGCGACTTCGTGACCGAGGTCTCGGCCAAGCTTCCGCTGGCGGTGATCGCCGAGATGTTCGGTATTCCGCGCGCCGACTGGGCGATGATGTTTCGGCTGAGTAACGCGATGATCGGTCCGGCGGACCCGGAATACGGCGGCAGCGAAACGATCATCGAGAATCTCGAACGCGCGCGAATGGAATTCTTCCAGTATTTCAATCAGCTCTGCGAAGACCGGCGTAAGAACCCGCGCGACGACCTCGCGAGTGCGCTCGCCAATGGCAAGGCGTTTGGTGAGCCCCTTCCGCCGTTCGAGCTATTGTCCTATTTCGCCCTGCTCATCATCGCCGGCAACGAAACCACGCGCAACGCCACCACCGGCGGCCTGCATGCGCTCATCAGTCATCCAGATCAATGGGAGCGCCTGAGGAGCGATACGTCGCTGGCTCCCAAAGCGGCCGAGGAAATCGTCCGATGGACCTCGCCGGTGATCCAGTTCACGCGTATCGCCACCGCGGACACCGTGCTTGGTGGCCAACAGCTCCGCCAGGGCGACGTTCTCGCGCTCTTCTATCCATCGGCCGCACGCGACGAGGATGTCTTCGAACGACCCTCCGCGTTCGACATCGGGCGCTATCCCAATCCGCACATCTCGTTCGGCATCGGCGAGCATTTCTGCCTCGGGGCAAATCTCGCGCGGCTGGAGTTGCAGGTGATGTTCCGCCAACTCGCGGAGCGGATGGAATTCGTGGAGCTGGCCGGGCCCACGCAGCGGATGCGTTCGAGTTTCGTCGGCGGGATCAAGCACATGCCGATTCGCTACCGGATCCGCGCGCGCGCGTGATTCGCACGGCGGCGCCGTGAAGTTCGGGATTCTTCAGTTCTTCAGCTGGCCCGAGCGCCGGCTCGCGCTGCCAACGGTTTACGAGCGCGCGCTCGAGCGCATCGAGATCATGGACCGCGCCGGTTACGACGCCGTCTGGCTCACCGAGCATCACTTCAACGACTACAGCGTATGTCCGTCGATTCCGGTGATGGGCGCCTATGCGGCCGCGCGCACGCGCAAGCTGCGTATTGGCGCGGGCGTCACGCTGGCTGCGTTTTATCATCCGCTCCGCCTGGCCGAGGAAATCGCGCTGCTCGACATTCTCTCGGGCGGACGCGTCAACTGGGGCGCCGGGCGCGGTTTCGATCCGCGTGAGTTCCGCACCTTCGGCGTACCGGTCGAGGAGAGCCAGGCGCGCTTTCGCGAGGCGGTCGATATCGTGATACGGGCCTGGACCGAGGAGCGCTTGACCTATCGCGGCCGGTTTTTCTCGTTCGACGATATCGAAGTGCTGCCCAAGCCGCTCCAGCGGCCGCATCCGCCGGCATGGATGGCTGCCGGATCATTAGACGCCGCTGCGTGGGCGGCTTCGGTGGGATACTCGATCCTTATCGGCCCTCACACGACGCATGTGGAGACCGGCCAGCAGCGGGAATTCTATCTCCAGCAGCTTCACAAGCACGGGCACTCCGCCAAAGGCCGCGAAATTCCGATCACTCGCTTCCTGGCCATCGCCCCGACCGATGCAGAGGCGGCCGAGGTCGCTCGCGAAGGGGCGAAATGGCTGTTCAAAACTTACATCGATCCAGCGAGGTTCGGCGTGGCCGGCGATCCCGTCCAGCGTTACGTAGACTCGGCGATCGTTCATGGCACCGCCGAGCGCGTGGCCGGCGAGCTAATGCGCCTGCGCGAAGAAATTCATCTGGAGTACCTGATCGGCGCACCGCTCAGCCATCAGACGTTTCTGTCGTTCACCGATCAGGTTCTCCCGAAGCTCGCGTAAAACCAGCGGATGGAGGCGCGCTCAGGAGTGCGCCGCGGGCGCCGCGGCGAGGCACTGCGAGAGCAGCTCCAGCGCGGCGGCGGCGAACGCGCGCATGTTGGCGACGCGGTCGGCGCTGCCGGTCTCGACCGTGATCGCGCGCTCGACCAGGCCGGCAATTGCGATACAACTGTGGCCCGCCGGATCGCCGTAGCGATTGCCGGTGGGACCGGCGGCGCCGACCTCAGCCACGCTCCAGGTGGTCGCAAAGCGCTTGCGCGTCCCGCGCGCCAGGACCTTGGCCAGGGGTTCGGTGACTCCACGGATGCCCGCGAAGGCGGAGTCCGGGATGTCGAGCAGCGTGCGGCGCGACTCGCGGGTGTAGACGATCGCGCCGCCGAGGAAATAGGCGGACGCGCCCGGCACCGCGAGCAGCGCGGCCGAGATAAGGCCGCCGGTGGACGATTCGGCGATCGCGATCGTTTCGTGGCGGTCCGTGAGCAGGGCGCCGAGCTTGGCGGCTATCGGCAGCAGATCATGCATCGAGGTGTCACTCCTTCATGCTCGATATATTGCCGCAGCATAGGGGTGGGAGCGGCTAAAGGCCAATCCGAAAGCAGGCGCTGCTATTTCACTATTTCACCTCGATCTCGACGAAGCTGAATTCGAAAGCGTTCTGATTTATCACGTCGTGAGCGACGCCGGCGTCGCGGGCGTAGGGAACGCCGGTGACCAGTTCGGCGTCGCTCGCCGCGCCGTCAGAGGTGACAATCCGCAGCTTCCCCGTGGTCAGCGGCACCACCACGTAATCGTGCGCGTGAACATGAGGCCCCGTCGCCTCGCCCGGCGCGAAGGTCCATCGCGTCACGATCACGCGTCGATTTTCGATCAGCCGCTTTGCCGTTGCTTTGGGCTCATTCATCGCCGCTCTCCCTCAAGATCCAGATTCTGCAATCGCGCATTCGGTCGCTTGACAGCATTCGAACCTATCTTGTAGCCGCTTTCGGACGGAATCAAAGCCCGGCACAATGGTAGTTCGCCTCGGGCGACCAGGATGGCGAGAAGATGACGGAAGTCTGATGGAAGTCTTGGAAATGATGGCGGAAACACGATAAAGGAGACGACGCGCCGCGCCGTGGAGCGGCCAGAGACTTTGCATTTAGGGTCAACAAACTCGCCTGGCGCCGTGAAAGATGCGGCCATGAAATATGTCGCCATGAAATATGTGGCGATGTCCGTAGCGATCGCGGCACTCTGCCTGTTCGCGGGATGGGCCACGACCAGCGCGAGAGGCGACGACGCGCACACCAAAGGCGAGGTTCACGCCTCGGCCGCGGGCAAGAGCGCGGCCTATGTCGAGGGCGCGAGCCACGACTACGCGACCGCCAGTTTCGACGGCCTCGAGCGCTATTCGACCTGGGAAAACTCGGATGGCAAGTCGGCGACCTACCAGCCCGAGGGGCCTTTTACCGCCGACAATCCCTTCTTCAAGCCGATGGGCACCAACGGCCGCTCGTGTGTCACCTGCCACGATCCGAGCGCCGGATGGACGATTACGCCGGTGCATATCCGCGCGCGGTTCGAGGCGAGCCACGGCACCGATCCGCTCTTTCGGCGGGTCGACGGCGCCACCTGTCCCGATGCCGACGTGTCGACGCCCGCGGCGATGAAGAAGGCGTACAGTCTGCTGCTCAACAAGGGGCTTATCCGAATCGGTATCCGGATACCTTCGAATGCCGAGTTCTCAGTGGTCAAGGTTGACGACCCGTACCACTGCACCAAGCTCAGCAGTCCGAAGAGCGGAGTGCTCTCGGTCTACCGCCGTCCGCTACAGGCGACCAATCTGCGTTTCGAGGACTCGCTCATGTGGGACGGGCGGATGGGCGACCTCGAGCATCAGGCCAACGACGCCGTGCGCGGGCACGAGCAGGCGATCGACGGGCCGATGCCGGACCAGCTTGCGCGGCTGATCGAATTCGAGACCGGCACGTACGATGCACAGACCTGGGTGCCCAAGGCGGGCTCGCTGCAGGACGGCGGCGTGGGCGGCGGGCCGGTAGCGCTCTCGCGCGAGCCGTTCTTTATCGGGATCAACGATCCCTTTGGCAACAATCCCATCGGCGCGCAGACCTCGCTGCACGTGTTCAACCTCTACGACCTGTGGCGGGGCGATTCCAATCCCGAGCGGGCGCGGATCGCGCGCGGTCAGGCAATCTTCAACGCGACACCGATGATTATCGGAGGAGTCCCGGGCCTCGACGACGCCGAGGACCATCCGACGCACGAGGGCTTCTGCACCACCTGCCACGACACGCCGAACGTCGGCAACCGGTCGATCAACATCCTGATGAACCTCGGGACGGCCGACGTCACGCGCCGCACGTCCGACATGCCGCTGTTCACGCTGCGATGCGACGCGGGCACGCTCAAGGGTCAAACCTTTCAGACGATGGATCCGGGTCAGGCGATGGTTACCGGCAAGTGCACCGACATCGGACGGTTCAAGACCTCGAGCCTGCGCGGGCTCGCCTCGCGTCCGCCGTACTTTCATGACGGGCAATCCGCCACGCTGATGGACGTCGTGAACTTCTACAACGATCGCTTTCAGGTCGGGCTCACGACGGAAGAGAAAGAAGATCTGGTGGCGTTCCTGAAAACGCTCTAAGGATTCCGCGTTTCGCGGTTTCGTGCGCGGCCGCCGCGCTCTAATCCTTGAGCATCGCGATGCACTTGATCTCGACCATCAGACCCGGCATCGCCAGCGCGGTGACACCGACGCCGGTCCACGCCGGATACTCGCCGGTGTAGTAGCGATCCTTGACCGTAATAAAAAGCTGAAGGTCCCGCATGTCGGTATGGTAGGTGACCATCTCGACCACGTCGTCAAACGTGGCGCCGGCGGCGCTCAGCACCTTCTTCAGATTTTCGAAGGCCTGGACGAATTGCGCCTCCTTGCCCTCGACCACGTTGAGGTTCGCGTTGCGCCCCACCTGTCCGGCGATGAAGAGCAGGTTGCCGACCTTGACGCCGGGATTGTAATGGAATCGATTTTTGATCGCTTCCATCTCTTTGGGAACGACATTCGTGCGCTTGATCATAATTTAATCTCCTTTGCTAGGTATTGTTTGTAGTCTCAATCTGAACTACACTGCTTTCTTGATGCCCAAGCGGGCCGTCAGACTGGGCCCCGATGCGGTTCGTCACCTGAAGGCGCTTAGCGTCGGCGAGCGTTCGCGGCTCATAGAGGCAATGCAAACCGCGCTGGGGGAAGATGATGCTACTGTCGCGAACAAAAACCGCTTCCGTTTGCGCCGGCCTTCCGGGCAGTTCGAGTTCGAGTTTCGAGACGGAAATTTACGCGTCTTCTATCGCGTCGAAGATGACGAGGTACTCGTGGATGCCATCGGTCGTAAGCGCGGCAACCAGCTTTTTCTCGGCGGCCGGAGGGTGACTCTATGAAGATCGAAAACATTCGCGAGATCAAGACGCGGTTCAGCCGCTACGTCAAGGACCTGCCAAAAACCGGTTCGGTCCTGATCACCAAGAACGGTCGGCCCTGTGCGGCGTTGGTGCCGGTCACCGAGGACACCGACCTCGAAGCTCTGGCGCTGTCGCAGAACAAGCGCTTCTGGAAAATCATCGACGACGCGATCGAGCGCGGGAAAAAAGAGGGCTACGTCGATCTGGCGGACCTCTAAGAGCTCACCCGTCCGGATAGAACGCCTCAACATGCAATTTTGTCTGCAGCGTTACGTCGTATCGGCAAATCTCGTGCCGATGAAGTAGCCTCTGGCGGAAATTCAAGGAGAAAATCGATGAGCGTAATCGTTTTGGTTCAGGGCACTCCGCGTCCCGATCGCAAGGACGCGCTGGCGCAGTATCAGCAGGCGGCCCGCGCCGTGATCGCCAAACATGGCGGCGAAGTGGTCGCGCGGGGCAGTGGCCTTGGGAGCCTTCATGGCTCAGGCACTTACCAGATCGGGATCGTGCTGCGGTTCGCGGACAAGGCCGCGGCCGACGGCTGGTACAACGATCCGGACTATCGCAAGGTGCTGCCGCTGCGTGACGAGGCGTACGCGGCGCTGGAGATCAATATGTTCCAGGAGTGAGGCGGCGCCGCTCCGATAGCGGCGGGCGGGCCGGCGTTTGGTTGGTGGCCGGCCCGTCCGCCGCTGAGCATCACCGTATTACATTTTTTTCCAGTCGCCCGATTGTTCGAAAGCCTCGGCGGCGCGATAGATGGTCGGCTCGTCGAAGTGCCTTCCCGTCAGCATCAGCCCGGCCGGGAGCCCATCGATCATGCCGCAGGGAATCGACATCGACGGATGATGGGTGAGGTCGAACGGCGCGGTATTGATGATCATCTCCAGCGCCCGTTCGACGTATACCTCCCGGCTCGCGTCAGGTTTGGGCAGCGGCGTCGCTTTCATTGGAGTGGTCGGCATCAGCAGCAGGTCGTACTTCTTCAGGACCTCGTCGTAGACCGCGCGGAGCCGGCGCACGATATTGATCGCTTTGCCGTAGTAGCGCGAGCCGTAGTTCTCGCGCACGTAGGTGCCCCACATCAGGAACAGCTTGGTCGTTTCCGAAAGCTCATTGGCCCGCTGGCGCCATCCGCGATGAAAATCCATCAGCCCAGTCGCATAAAGATCGTCGCGGCTCACTCCGAAGCCGTCGCCGTACATCATGGTTTGCGTCAGGCCTTCGATTCCGATCGGCGTCCAGATTGCGGCGCCCGTCAGATGCATCGGGATCGAAACTTCCTCGACACGGGCGCCGAGCGAGGCCAGGCGCTTTGCGCCGGCGCGCACTTTCTCGTCGACGGCGCGCTCGGAAGTGGGATGGCCGAAGCCTTCTTTGACGATTGCGATCTTGAGGTCTTTCGCGCCGCGCCCCAGCGCCTGCGAGTAGGGATGCACCTGCGGCGCCTTGATTCGCGGATCGTAGCCGTCGTCGCCCGCGATTACCTCCAGCAGCAACGCATTGTCGGCGACGCTGGCGGTCATCGGGCCGGTGTGGTCGACGAAGATCTCAATCGGCATGATCCCGGTGTAGGGGACGAGTCCCCACGTCGGCTTCATCCCGTACACACCGCAGTACGACGAGGGCATCCGAATCGAGCCGCCCTGGTCGCCGCCGATCGCCATGTCAACCTCGCCCGCCGCCACCAGTGCGGCGCTGCCCGAGGAAGACCCGCCAGCCGAGTAACCCATCTTGCGCGGATTGTGCACCGCGCCGGTGGCGTTGGTATGGCTTCCGCCGGAGAGACAGAAACACTCGCAATGCGCCTTGCCGACGATCTCTCCGCCTGCGTCCAGAATGCGCGTGACGATCGTGGCATCGAAGTCGGGCATGTAGCCCTCCAGCGTCGACGCGCCGTTCATCATCGGCACGCCCGCGAGCATGATGTTGTCTTTGAGCGCTACCGTCTTGCCCTTCAGCTTGCCCTCGCTCGCGCCCTTGACCGACGACTTGTAGTACCACGCGTTGTATGTGTTCTCCTCGGGGCCCGGCCGATAACCCGGCGTGCGAGGATACTTCACCCGCGGCACTTCATCGGGCATCGCCGCGACGGTGTTGTAGGCGTCCACGTAAGTAGCAAACAGCGCGCGAAACGAATCCAGGCTGGCGTCATCGAGCGACAGCCCGCACTGTCGCGCCACCGCGCGCAGTTGCTCCCGGTTCGGCATCTGAACGGCCATGCGCTCTCCTCCCTCCAGTGTGATGTCCCGCAAATGCCCCTAGACAGCCAAGGTTTTGGTTGCGGTTGTTCGACGGATGTCGCGACGGCGGCTTACATCGCAGCAAGAAGACTTGCCGGAGAAAAAATCGGCCTACGCGTCGCTTTTGCGCAACTCGACGGTGTTGCCGTCAGGATCGAGCACCCAGATCTGACGGCCGAGGCGGCGGCGGTCCTCTTCCTTGAGCTGCGCGCGCATCGCGTCACCGTCAAGGAACGGCACGCCCATTTGCTTTAGCGAGGCCTTGGTCGCATCAAGGTCCTCGACCTCGATCGCGATATGCGGACCGGTCGGATCGGGGCCGTCGTGCTTCTGGCTCACGATCAGGTGAATCTGTCCGCTGCCGATGCCATACCACATCCCCTTGAAACTGAAATCGGGTCGGGGGATCGGTTTCAGGCCGAGCACCTTCTCGTAGAATGCGCGGCTCTTGTCGACGTCGGTGATCCGAAACGCGGAATGGGACAAGTCAACCGGCTTAACCATCTGAACCTCCTGGGCGGCGCAGGGATTTGCGGGCGAACCGTCGCATGGCGCCGCTTGCGATACGCAGTTCCCCACTTCTAGTGAATTTCCGCGCCGCCCGCCACTACCAGCGAAGTGCCGGTGACGTTATCGGCGCGCGCCAGGTAGACCACCGCCTCGCCGATATCGGCGGGCGTCTGCTCACGGCGCAGATAGCACATGCTGCCGACGGTGTTGTCGAACAGCGACTCCGGGTTGCCGCCGCCCCACGCTTTGCTCAGGTACTGGTTGAGCACGTCGGTCCACATCGCGGTGCGCAGCAGCCCCGGGCATACGGCGTTGACCCTGATATTGGCCGGGCCGAGTTCTTCGGCCAGAGCCTGCGTGAGCGCCATCACCGCGAACTTGCTCGCGCAGTATGCCGAAAGCCCGCCGCGCGAAGTCTTGCCGGCGATCGACGCGATATTGACGATCGCGCCTTCCTTGTTGCGCAAAAGATGAGGGATCGCGGCCTTCGAGCACAAAAACGGCCCCTTGGCGTTGACCGCCATCACGCGGTCCCACGCCTCCTCGGAAAACTCAGCCACCGGACCAGCCGCAATGATGCCGGCGTTGTTGACCAGGATGTCGAGCGAGCCCAGAGCCTTCACGGTCTCGACGGCCATCCGCTCGCAGTCCGCCGCGCGCGTCACGTCAGCCAGGATTGCCGCGGCCTTGACGCCGTGCGACTTCACCTGGTCGACCGCGCTCGCGAGTTCGCCATGCGCGGCAAGATTATAGGTCAGCGCCGGGTCCTTGGGACTGCCGAGATCGACCATCGCCACGTTGGCGCCGGCCTCGGCGAGCTTGAGTGCTATCCCGCGTCCGATCCCGCGCGCCGCTCCAGTGACGATCGCGTTTTTGCCCTTGAGTTCCATCGCGCCTGCCCTCCGTCCGCTATTTAGCACGCCGGACATGCGCCGGGGCAAACGCCCACGCGTTTTTGCGCGAGGGCGGGGGCGGGATCAACCGCGGTGCTGAATTCCTATGAAAACCGCCTCTGTCTCGGAGAGCGGCGTGGCTATCGGGTCTCGGCGGCCTCGCGCTGACTCTTTTCGCGTTCCCACGCTGCGAGTTCGTCGTGGGCGTTGCGCTCGTATTTCTGAAGCGTCGGGTCAGTAGCCGGGATGGACGGCGTGGTCAGCTCCAGCCGAATCCCGTTGGGGTCGAAGAAATAGATCGACTTGATGAAGTGATGGTCGGTCGGGCCGAGCACGTCGATACCCGCAGCCATCAGCCGCGTGCGCGCGGCTTCCAGCTCGGCGAGCGAGCCCACGCGCAGCGCAAGATGGTTCACCCATTCGGGCGTGTTGGGCGAGGGTGCGGCAATCTGGTTGTCGCCGAGATCGAAAAAAGCGACGCACGAGCCGTCGGTCATGCGAAAGAAGATGTGCGCGTGCGGACAAAATTCCTGGGTGCTCGGCACCCGGTCCTGGCGGATGACGTGGACCAGCGGCAGGCCCAGGATGTCCTCGTAAAAGTGCCGGGTCTCCTCCGCGTCGCGGCATCGATAGGCGAAGTGATGCAGTCCGTTGATTGGAACGAACGAAGGCATACCGTCACCTCCTACGGGTAACTATCAGCCGGGGTCAGCGGGAACGCAAGACTCGACAGGAGGGTTCAATTTCTTAAAGAATTCAGGTGTCGCAGGTGTCCAGAAAAATGGCAGATCTCAAACCGGGATCGATCAAATTCTGGAGCCATTGTGCCGAATGGAGCATGGAGGCCTTATGCGTCTTGAAGGCGGATGTTCGTGCAAGGCTGTGCGGTACAAGTTGACCGCCAGTCCGCTAATTGTACATGCCTGTCACTGCCGGGATTGCCAGCGCATCAGTGGGAGCGCGTTTGTGATCAACATCTGGATCGAGAAGGAGTTCGTGCAGACAAGTGGCGCGATTCCGAAATCGTTTCTGCTCGAAGGGGGCGGCGGGAGAAATCACGAAGTGTTTTTTTGCCGCAAGTGCGGCGCTTACGTGTGGAGCCGCTATCATCGCGCGCCCGGCGACGCCCTGTTCGTTCGCGCCGGAACGCTGGACAAGCCGGAGGCGGTAACGCCCGACGTTCACGTCTACACCCGGAGCAAACTGCCCTGGCTCGAACTTCCGCGCGGCGTTCCCGCGTTCGAGTCGATGTACAAGATCGAAGAAGTCTGGTCCGCCGAGAGCAAAGAGCGTCTGCGCCGCAGCCAAGCTTAGCTTCCACCCGCGCACTCCTTAGTCGAAGGCGCTAAGCCCGGTGATGTCGCGGCCCAGAACCAGCGTCTGCACGTCGAAGGCGCCCTCGTACGTGTTGACCGTCTCGAGGTTCAGCATGTGGCGGATGACCGGGTACTCATTGACGATCCCATTGGCCCCCAGCATGTCGCGCGCCATCCGCGCGACGTCCAACGCCATCCCGACGTTGTTGCGCTTGGCGAACGAGACCTGCTCGGGGCGCATCTTGTCCGCGTCCTTGAGCTGTCCCAGGCGCAGGCATATCAATTGCGCCTTGGTGATCTCGGTGAGCATCGTCACCAGCTTGTTCTGCACCAGTTGATAGCCGGCGAGCGGGCGCGCGAACTGCTTGCGTGACTTGGTGTAGTCCAGCGCGCAATGGTAGCAGCTGCGCGCGGCGCCGATCGCGCCCCATGAAATTCCGTAACGCGCCTGCGTCAGGCACGAGAGCGGCGCGCGCAGGCCTCGCGCTTCGGGCAGCCGCGCGTTATCGTCGAGCCGGACGTCTTCAAAAATCAGTTCCGAGGTTATCGACGCGCGCATCGAGAACTTGCCGTGGATGTCGGCGGTGGTGAAGCCGGGCTTACCGCGTTCGACTAGGAAGCCGGTGATGCCCTCGGGAACCTTGGCGTAAACCACCGCGACGTCGGCGATCGAGCCGTTGGTGATCCAGCGCTTGGTCCCGTTGAGCACCCAGCCGTCGCCGTCGCGCCGAGCCCGCGTCTCCATCCCGCCCGGGTCGGAACCATGGTCGGGCTCGGTCAGTCCGAAGCATCCGATTAGCTTGCCCTTGGCCATCTCGGGCAGGTAGCGGCGCTTCTGCGCTTCCGAACCCCAGGCGTAGATCGAATACATCGAGAGCGCGCTCTGCACCGAAGCGAACGAGCGCAGGCCCGAGTCGCCGGCCTCGAGTTCCTGCATGATGAGGCCGTAAGCGATGTTATTCATCCCGGCGCATCCGTAACCCTTGAGGTTAGCGCCGAAGAAGCCAAGTTCGGCCATCTGCGGCACCAGTTCCTTGGGGAAAGTCTCGGTGGCGAAGTTGCGCTCGATGGTCGGGAGAACCTCGCGTTGGACGAACTGGCGGACCGTATCGCGGACCATCCGCTCCTCATGGCCGAGCATCTCGTCAAGGTCGAAAAAATCCAAATCCTTTAATGAATCCGCCATCTTGCGACTCCTTGGGAGATGCGGGCGCAGAGCCCTAAGCGCAATTGCGGCCGGCCGCCGCGCATATTGCCTCCGCCCTAGGTATCAATTAGCCTTATACAAGAACCTAATCTTATGCATATCGAGACACTGAAGGTCTTCTGCGACATTATAGAGAGCGGCAGCGTTTCTTATGCCGCCTCGCAGAACTTCGTCACCCAGTCGGCGGTCAGCCAGCAGGTCCGCAGTCTGGAGGAGAAGTACGAGTGTCGATTGTTAGAACGGGCGCGCGCGGGTGTCAAACCAACTCCGGCCGGGCAGATTCTCTACAACTCGAGCAAGGAGATCGTGCGCCGATTCATGGAATTGGAAAACCGTCTGCGCGAGATCGGCTCGGTAGTCGCTGGATCGATCCGGGTCGGCACGGTCTACAGCGTTGGGTTGCACGAGTTGCCTCCGTATCTGACCGAGTTCCTGCGCACTTATCCACAGGTAAACGTGCATCTCGAGTACCTGCGCTCCAACAAGATTTACGAGGACCTGGTCGAGGGCAAAATCGATCTCGGCGTGGTCGCTTACCCGGCCAAGCGGAGCCAGATCGTCACGATCGCTTTTCGGCACGATGAACTGGTGCTGGTAGTCCCGCCCGACGACCCGCTGGCCAAGCATAACAAGGTGAGCGTGAGCGCCCTGGTGGGGCAGAAGTTCGTCGGCTACGAGCGCGACATCGCGACGCGTAAAGCATCAGACCGCATTTTGCGCGAGTATGGCGTAAAGCCCCAGTACACGATGGAGTTCGACAACATCGAGACCATCAAGCGGGCGGTCGAAATCGGACAGGGAGTGGCGATCGTGCCGCTCTCGACGGTCGAGCATGAGACCACCAGGGGCTCGCTCAAGATGCTCGAGTTTGCCGAGGGCACCTTCACGCGGCCGCTCGCGATCATCTACAAACGCGGGCGGGAGCTTTCGCCGGCGGTGCGGAAATTCGTCGAGGTTCTTACCACGGCGAAGATTCACTCGCCCGGAACGCGCGCCGAAAAGGGCGACGGCAATAGCGCCCGCAGCGAGGCTCGCGCCGAGCGCGCCGACAAGTCCGATAGAGCCGAGAAATCGGATCGGGCCGAAAAGCCCGAGCGTGCCGAGAAAGCCGAGCGGGCTGAGCGCGCGTAGCGCCGCTGCATCGGAAGTCCATCGACAGGAATCCGTCGAAGAAATTCCCGCGAAAGAAATCTCGCCAGCGAAAAAATCCTACGATAGCAGCGCGCGCAGGCGCTCGCGGTCGAAGCCGGCGACGATTTCACCGCCCGTGACGACCAGCGGGCGTTTGATCAGATTCGGCTCTTTCGCCATCAGCGCCAGCGCCTCGGCCGCGGTCAATTTCCTGCCCTTGAGCCCCATCGCCTTGAAGGCCGGGCTCTTCGGATTAAGGAAGTCTCTTGGATCGCGCCCGGCGAACAGAATCTTGAGCTCCGCGGCGCCAAGCGGCGCTTTGGCGTAGTCGCGCTCGTCGAGTTCCACCTGCAGTTCGTCGCGCAAGAAACCTCTTGCGTTGCGGCAGGTGGTTCAGGTCGATTTCCAGATAAAGCGCGCCTGCTTCATCTTAGCTTTTTCTGCTCTTATTGGCCTAAATTGATTCAAGTCGGTCGCGACTTCGCGAACCCCAACGTCTTTCCCCGCGTTGCGAGAGCGCCGGAATCCGTCTGAGTTCGCCCCCGACCCGCTTCCGCCCGAGTCTGCGGCGCTACTCGATGGTGCTCGGCAGCGGCGATACAGCAGCGCCGCTATTCGTACCTCTGCCGACCGAGCCGCTCGAGGTCGAACTAGCAGGGCTAACCGGCCCTGTGCCGTGATCCGCCGGCTGAGGAATCGCGGAGCCGGTCGTTGTCGAATCACCCGGGACAGGCGCGCTGCTGACTGAACCGCCGACATCGGCTGACGCCGTCCGAGCTGGCGGCGCGGACTGCATCGGTGCCGAGTTCATCGACGAGCTTCCCGCCGGAGGCGCCATCGACGTTGCCGGCGCGGGCTCGGGCGTCGTCATGGTCGGCCCGCTGAAATGGATCGGCTTCTGTCCCGCTACCATGTCGGGCGTGAGCACGTAGTCACCGCCGAGCGAGCTGCGCCAAATGGTATTGGCGGTTTGCGTATTGCCGCCGGTCAGCAGGTAGCTTGCTCCGCCGGTGATTCCGCCGAGAATTCCGTAGACCACCTTGGCGGGCACGTACAGGACGTTGCCGGCCACGGTGCCAGCGCCGATTCCGACGCCCTTCCAGTTCACGTTGCCGTCAGGCGGCTGCGGGATCTGGGCCTGGCCGGTCGATCCTCCCACCACGTTATTGGAGCTTGGAGCATTGGCGCTTTGAGCCGTATTGGGGCTTTGCGCCATCGCCGGCAGCGCGATCGCCGCCGCCGCCACCATCGCCAACAAACACGAAACTTTCTTCATCACCTTTCCTCCTCCTCCCCCCATAGACTGAATTAAAAAATCTATTCGGTTCTCACCACCACCTCACCGGGCAAAAGACTAATCAGATGCGCAAAGGCCCGCTCCAGATAATCGCGGTCCTTGGATTCCAGCGTCAGCTTCACCCGGTAATCCGGATCCCCGACCCGTGGATATGAGCCCAGCAGAAGATCGGGGTAGCGCGCAAGACACAGGTTGAGATGCTCGGCGATCGCGCCTTCGCCGGCTGAAGTATAAATCGCGCGCATGTAATAGGGATCGGTCGCGAAGCGGCCCAGTAGCGCGCTCAGCTTGGCCTCGAAGATTTGCGGGATGCCGGGCAGGATGTAGACGTTCTCGAGCTGGATAGTCGGAAAGCGCAGGTCGCCCGCCGAATTCAGCACGGCGCCCTCGGGCACCGCCGCCATCTTGAGCGCAGCGGCGGTGAGGCGATCGGCGAAGTGCGTGCGGATGAGCCGCTCGAGTTCCGGATGCATCGCGAGCTTGCGGCCAAAGGCCGCGGCGACGCCGTCCATCGTGACGTCGTCGTGAGTCGGACCGACGCCGCCAGAGGTCAGCACGACGTCGAACCGGCGCGCGCAATAGCTGACTTCTTCGGCGATGAGCGCAATCTCGTCGGGGATGACCGTGATGCGCTGCAGAGCGACGCCGATTGTGCGCAACTGGCGGGCGGCAAAATACGCATTGGAGTCCTGCGTCTTGCCCGACAGGACTTCATTGCCCACCACCACCAGGGCGCACGTTCGTTCTCGCATAAGGCCTGGTCACCGGTGCCGCCCGCACCCCCTTCCCCATCGCCATTATCGCGTCCCGATTGCGGCGGGGCAACGGGGGGGTGTGCCGGTGAGGCGCGCTCGCTTACGGCCCGATTACGGCCCCGCCTGCTCGATATCGGAAGCCTGTGACTTGAGGAACAGCTTGAGCCGCTTTTTCAGGCGCGCTTCGATCTGGCGCACGCGCTCGCGGCTGATGCCGAACCTGGCACCGACCTCTTGCAGGGTCGGCGGATCCTCGGAGAGCAGCCGGCTCTGGAAGATTTCGAGTTCCTTGTCCTTGAGCGTGCTTGCGAACAGATCGATCTTCTCGCGCGCGAAGGTGCGCCATTCGTCGTGCGCGGCGGCTTCCTCGGGAGTCTCGCTGGTGTCGGGTATCACGTCGAGCAACTCGACGGCCTCGTCCTCGCGCACCGGTTGGTTGAGCGAGACCTCGCTATGCGCCATCCGCTCCTGCATCTCGCGCACCTCGCTCTCCTTGACCCCCATGCGCTGGGCGAGCAGCAGCGGTTGCGCGGTGAAGCCTTTGGCCTCCAACCGTTCGGTCTCCTTGCGCAGATTGAAGAAGAGCTTGCGCTGCGCCTGGGTAGTGCCGATTTTGACCAGCCGCCAGTTGTTGATCAGGAAGCGGTAGATGTAGGCGCGCACCCACCATACTGCGTACGAGGGGAAGCGGATACCGCGGTAGGGATCGAAGTTGCGCACGGCCTCCATCAGGCCGACGTTGCCCTCCTGGATAAGGTCGAGCAGGTTGCGCGAGGCGTGGGCGAACTCGCTGGCGATTTTGACCACCAGGCGCAGGTTGGCGGTGACCAGCCGGTAGGCCTCGGCGGGGTCATGATCCTTGGCGTAACGCTTGGCGATCTCGATTTCTTCCTCGCGGCTGAGCAGTGGAAAGCGCCGAATTTCGGTGAGGTAGCGGCCCAGTGGATCGAACTGCACCAGCGCGCCGCCGTCGCGGCCGCCGCTTTCCTCGGCGGCGTCCTCCGCCGCTTCGGAAAGGGATTCAACACCGCCTTCGCCCGCCGCTTCGACGGCGGGGGCGCGGGCGAATCCTTCGGGCAGTTCGCCTATCTCGGCGAGGTCCGCCGCTAGCGGCGCCGCGCTCGCGCTGTCGTCATCGATGATTTTAGGCTCGACGATCTGGGGGTCAACGATCTCGGGATCGACGATTTCGGCCTCGACCACGGGGGACGGGTGCTTCTCGGCGGTGCGGCGCCGGCGCGTGGGGCGGGCGGCGATCCGGATCGGATCGACCTTGATCGGATCGGTCTTGATCGAATCGATCTTGGGATCGGTCTTGGGATCGGTCTTGGGTTTGCGGGGGCCTGATTTGCGCGCCACCTGATACTCCGCGGGGTGGTCTGGATTTCCGCGCGCGTGGTACCGCCAGGGTGCCGAAGCGGGTGTATCCTTGCTGCCTGACGATGTCCGGCCGATCAGGGAATCGACGGGCGGTCGGGGCGTCTGTCACGCTTCCGTCTCAGGACTCCTCGGGCCGCTCGATCGAAACCTTGCCCGCGGCAATCTCACGGAGCGCAGTGACGACTTCCTTGTTGTCGGTCTCCACCAGCGGGCGCGCGCCCTTGAGCAGTTGCTTGGCGCGCTTAGCGGCTCCCAGCACGAGTTCGAAACGGTTGGGAATCTTTTCCAGACAATCTTCGACGGTAATTCTAGCCATCACGATGATCTTCCGGTGGAACGGCCGCTTTGTCAACGCTCCAGTTAGTTCATCGTAAAGCACTAGACAGCGCACACATGATTAATTCTGTACGCGTTACGATCCGAAGGCAGTTGGTATTCCGCGTAAGCACGCCATGGTTTGCAGCGTTTCGTCTCTGTTGATGCGAGCATGAATGGGCGAATTTACAATTTCATTCCCGTAAGCGTTGCCTTGTTGTACGTTTGGTCTGTCTGATCGCTCCGACTCTTAGACTGTGCGACGGTGGACCAGAGAAACAAAAAGTAGGATTTTCAGCCCGGCGGGGTAGCCGAGCTCCAGGCTTCGACAGGATTTTCGTCGGAGGCAGCCCATGAATATTCTTTGCCCAAGATGTAAAATAGGACGGATCGAACGCGATCATTGCTCCCGCTGCAGCTACAGAGTCTCCAAGACTGAAGAAGAACAGGAGAGATTTGGACGGCTGGTTCGCAACAGCCTGATCGGACTCGTCTCGCTGCTGGCGGGGATTTGGCTAGTTCGCCTTCTCTAGCCCTTCTGGCGCAACTACTTCTCGACCGGCATCCCGGCGCGGGCCCATTCGGCGAACGAGCCGTCGAACAGGCGCGCGTTGTAGCCCGCCTGCGTTAACGCCAAGTAGCCGAGCGCAGCGCGCGGCCCGCTGCGGCAATAGGCCACGACTTTCTGGCCGTGTCCGATGCCGGCCGCGGCGATCTGGCGCTCGAGTTGCTCGCGCGGAGCGAGCAACTGTTCCTCAGCCCCGTTCAGATCGCGCCATACGAGATTGACTGCGTGCGGGATATGGCCGGGATGGCCGTCGAGGTCGCGCTCGCCGGTGAACTCCTCGCGCGAGCGGAAGTCGACCAGGCGGTCGGTGGTGTTCGCGCGCACTTCGTCGAGCGTCGCGCGCAGCCGCTGGTTGAGCCGCGGAACAAAACGCCGCTTCGCCGCCTCGACCGGGCGATACGCGACCTCGCGCCCCTCGCTCTTCCAGCGCTCGAAGAAAATGTCGAGCAGGAAAATTTCCGGCGCGCCCAGGTACTCCATGATCCAGGCCAACATCGCGGCATTCTGTCCCTGCGGCGAATCGTAGAGTACCGGCGTGACGCCCTCGCCAACACCGCCGGTGCCGAGCCACTCGGCGAGCGCCGCCGCCTCTAGCAGGCTGCCGTTGTCACCGAAGGCGCGATAGACCGGCAGGTTGACCGCGCCGCTCAGATGCCCCGAGAGATACTTCATCGGGCGGCGCGGATCGACGATCACGAAATCGGATTTCCCGATCCGCTCGGTCACCGATTGCGCGCCCGCTAGCCGTATCATCGATTTGTCATCAGGGGCATCTTGGGCCAGATCATCGCCGGATCAGACCTTCTCGAATTCGGTGACGATTTCGGTCGGGCGCGCGATGGTCTGGGTGACGGGCGAGCCCTCGACCGCAAGCCGCCACAACTCCTTGAGCGTTTTTTCGTCGGCGTCGGCGCGCACGAACAGCTTGGCCTTGACCGCCGAGTAGCCGGGATTGCCATTAGGACTGTGGCCGGCCCACTTCAGGATATTTTCGAAGTTACCCTCCAGCGCCACTTCGAGGTCGTGAATCCGCACGCCGCGCTTGGTTGCGTTGAGCACGAAGCCGACCGTGAGACAGCTGCCCATCGCGGAGAGCAACTGCTCGTGCGCGCTGGCGGCCGCATCGGTGGCGTCGAGACCCTCGGGCTCGTCCATTTCGATCACGTGCTTGCGCATGTACGCCTTGGCGCGGAAGCCGCCCTGCCATACGACGCGCGACTTCCACGGCCCGCTGACTCCCTTGAGCACCTCGGGGTCGTCACGCATGGAATCGGTGATCGCCTTGATCTTGTCGGGGCGCAGGCCATTGAGCATCTTTTCGTCGGCCATGTTTATAGCTCCTGCAAGTAATTCTCTTTGTGGGTTCGCGGCCGGGTTTCAGGCCGCCGCTTCTTAGCGCAGTCTCAGCCGCACTCCTTGCGCAGCATCTCCGCCGCTTCCGCGATCGCCTGCAGCTTGTGGAAGGCGACCGGCGAAGTGTTGACGCAGCGCTCGGCAAAGGTGCCGAAGCCACAGTCGGGGTTGAGATAGATTTTGTCGGGGTCGAAGTAGCGCAGCACTTCCTTGACCCTTTTCACGATTTCTTCGGGCGATTCGATCTCGTCGGTGCGCGGATTGCTGACGCCCAGGCCCAGCTCCTTCTCGTTGCGATATTCCTTGAAGACTTCGATCTCGCCGGCCCGCGGCGTGGCCATCTCGAGCACCAGCTGATGCACGTTCATGCGCATTAGCCACGGCAGTAGCGGCCCATAGTTGCCCGCAAGCAGCACGTTCTCCTTGCGGCTCCAGTTGCCACGGCAGACGTGTACGCCGAAGTGGACGCCCTCGATTCCGTCGACGGTCTCGTTCATCAGGCGCACCGCGAATTCCAGCTCGTGGGTCGGATCGGTGCGCGAGCCAAGCGCCGCGCACATGAAGGTCTGCTCGGCTTCGTCGCCGTAGACCACCTGTGAGAGCGAGGGCTCGTCGAGCTGGATGAAGTCGATGCCCAACTCCTTCAGCCGCACGATCTCGCGGCGCAGAATTTTCACCACGTCGCGCGCCAGATCCTCGCGCGTCGGGTAGGCCTTGTCGGAGAGCCCCTCGAACCAGCTCGAGCGGGTGAGCAGGTAGGGGCCGGGGATCGGAATTTTGGTCGCGCGCTTGGTATGTTCTTTGAGGAATTTGGCTTCGTCGACGCAGAGCCCTTCGCGCTCGCTGATTTTCTCGACCGCGATCGGGCTTTTGATCGCAAACGCGGGGACGTCGAGCGCGCGCAGGATTTCTTCGAAGCCGGCGCGGTCCTTTACGTAGTCCAGCAGCTGCGAGAGCTTCATCAGGCGCATCCCGTTCAGCTTGTCGACCACGAAGGAATAGAAGTTGTCGCGGCGCATCTCGCCGTCGGCAACGATATCGACCCCGGCGTCCTCCTGGTATTTGATCGCGGCGAGCACGGCGTCGTCGGCGACCGCGTCGAATTCGGGACCGGTGATTTCGCCGGCCTGGCGCTGACGCAGCGCCGCCACCAGCCACGGTTGGCGCGTCCATGAACCGACCACGGTTACCGGAAACAGTTTCGTCTTGGGCATCGGCTAAATGATCCTCATAAGTGTGATCCGGTACTCTTGCAGCGCTGCCGGATAGAGGCAAGCGCCGCCGCGGGCGATTGCGGATGGGAATCGTACTGAAAAATTCACGCGAGCGTCGCTGCCAGCGCGGTCAAGATGCGCGCGACGGCGGCGGGACTCTCGACCCGCCAGCGCGCGAGCGTCGGACGCGCCTCGCCCACCAGGACACCGACCCCGCGCGTGAGCAGTTCGGCGAACGCGTCCTCGTCGGTGCGGTCGTCGCCAAAGTAAACGGGCACAAATGTGGGGCCGGCCTCGCGGCCGAGCGCGCGCAGCGCCGCGCCCTTGGAGGCCCCGGCGGGCAGCGCCTCGACCACCATCTTGTTGTGCGCGACCCGCAGATGCGGCGCGCCGGTGCGCACGAACTCCTCGAAGCGAGCCCTCAGTGCGGCGGCCGCGGCGGATTCGGCGTTGCGATAGTGAAGGGCAAGCGCGAGACGCTTGTCTTCGACCTCGAAGCCGGCGCTATCCGGGACATTGTGGGCGAGCCACGCGCGCACGCGTTCCAACTCGGGGGCGCATAGAGCCACGCTCTCGGCCACGCGGACATCATCGTGAACATCGTCGCCGCCCGCCTCGCGCGAGCGCCCGGCGATTTCGGCTCCATGCACGCCGGCGTACATCACTTGACGGCCAAGGCCGGTCATCCGGCGCAATTGCGCCACCGGCCGGCCGCTGACGATAGCGACAGCGATACGCTCGCGGCGCGGCGCGAGCGCTCTCAGCGCGGTCACCACGCCCTCAGCCGGACGTGCCATCACGGGCTGGCTGACGAGTTCGGAGATCGTGCCGTCGTAATCGAGACAGAGCAGAATCGGGCTGCGGGCAGCGAGTTCTTCGATCATCGCAGCCGGCAGGAGCGGTGGCGCCTCAGAAGCCGGCGGAGGCCTCTGCGGCAAAGTGACGCTCCGGCAGCAGCGCGCTCAGGAAGAGCTCCGACCAGTGCTCGAGGTTGTTACGATGGATCTGCGTGCGCATTGCGCGCATCCGGGACGCGCGCTCGGCCGGGCTCATCTCGAGCGCCTGCTTGATCCGCGCGGCGATTGCGTCCGTATCGTACGGATTGACCAGCAGCGCCTGCGTGAGCTCTTCGGCGGCGCCGGCAAATTCGCTGAGGATGAGCGCGCCGTCGTCGGCCAGATGTGCGGCGATATATTCCTTGGCGACCAGGTTCATCCCGTCGCGCAGGGGAGTCAGCAGCGCAACGTCGGCGGCCTGGTAGTACGCGACCAGGTCCTCGGCGCCGAATTGCGTATAGAGATAGCGAATCGGGACCCAGCCCTCGGATGAGAAATGGCCGATGATGCGGCCGACCAGTTCGTCAAGCTCGCGCTTGAGCGCCGCGTAGTCGGCCACCTTGGTGCGCGACGGTACCGCGATCAACACCAGCGTGACGCGCCGATGATAGGCCGGGTTGGCTTCGAGGAAGCGCTCGAAGCCGAGCAGGCGTTCGAGGAGGCCCTTGGTGTAGTCGAGCCGATCGACGCCCAGCACCACGTGCGGCGTGCGGAGCGCGCGGCGGATGCGCTGGGTGCGCTCCTGTACGCGCGGGCTCTCGGCCAGTGCGGCGAAGTAGTCGGCCGGAATGCCGAGCGGGAAGACGCCGACGCGCACCGGGCCGCGATGGGTCGCGACCTCGTCGCGCGTGCGGTCGACGCGCAGGCCCAGGATACGCTCGCAGCAGTTGAGGAACTGAATCACGTAGGAGCGCGTATGGAAGCCGACCAGGTCCGCGCCGAGCATCCCCTCGAGCAGTTCCGTGCGCCACGGAAAGACCCGGAAAATCTGCTCGGGCGGAAACGGGACGTGCCAGAAAAGGCCGATTGGGAGGCGCGTGCGCTGCTCGCGCAACAGGCGCGGGACCAGCGCGAGATGAAAGTCCTGCACCCAGACCACGTCGTCGTCGCCGGCCTCGGCGGCGGCGAGCGCGGCGAAATTGCGGTTGACCGCTTCGTAGTAGCGCCAGTGGAGCGTGTTGAAGTGACAGCTCGCCGTCATGAAATGCATCAACGGCCACAGGCCCCGGTTGCACATCCCATAGTAGTAGTGCGAGACGTCGCGCTCGCTCAGCGGGCAGAACACGATCTGGAAGCGCGACGGGTCACTCCCGGGCGGCATCATCAGCCGCCCGGGGTCTTTCGTTTGCGTGCCCGACCAGGCGATCCACAGGCCGCCCTGATGCTCGAGCAGGCGGAGAAAGGTGCTGCCGACGCCGCCTACGGTGGGCTCGATTCGCTGCTTGCCGGCCTCGTGCACCACCCGTATCGGCGCGCGATTGGACATCACGATCAGGCGGCCCGAGCCCAGCGGATGCGGTCCGCCAGCGGCGATCACAGGCGGCTGGGATGAACCTTCTATGCCCTTGTACTCCATCGGACCGCGCTGCGCGTTCGAGACGGGTCGAGCGCGATTAAGTGCAGTGAGAATCGACGGGCGATCGGTCGCTGTTTAAATGTAACGCCGCGCTCACCGATAGGGCAAGCGTGGTGTTGCGAGGAGAACAAAACGCGGCGTTGCGAAATGATGACGCGCCCGGCGCGGTCTTATGAGGCTGCATCGGACGCGTCTCGAAACCTATGCCTGCGCCTGGAAGCTTATTTGTGCGGTGGCTGCGAGGTCATCCGCAGATACGGCTTCAGCTCGCGGTAGCCCTTGGGAAATTTTTCTTTGAGCACCTTGGGATCGGTGAGCGAGGGCAAGATCACGCAGTCCTCGCCCTGTTTCCAGTCGACTGGTGTCGCCACAGAGTGATGGTCGGTCAGCTGGAGCGAGTCGATCACACGCAGGATCTCCTGGAAGTTGCGCCCGGTACTGGCTGGATAGGTGATCGAGAGCCGCAGCTTCTTGTTCGGATCGATGATGAAGACCGAGCGCACCGTCAGCGTGTCGTTGGCCTCGGGATGGATCATGTCGTAGAGCTTGGAGACCTTGCGATCGGCGTCGCCCAGGATGGGGAAGTTCATCTTGGTGTGCTGGGTCTCCTCGATATCGCCGATCCAGCCCTTGTGCGACTTGACGTCGTCAACGCTGAGCGCGATCACCTTGGTGTTGCGCTTGTCGAACTCGCCCTTGAGCTTGGCGACCATCCCGAGTTCGGTCGTGCAGACCGGGGTGAAGTCTTTGGGATGCGAGAACAGCACCGCCCAGTGATTGCCGATCCATTCGTGGAAATGAATCGGTCCCTCGGTCGATTCCTGGGTGAAATCGGGAACCACGCTACCTAGATGTAAAGCCATAGCCGCTACCTCGTTTGCGAATTTTCAATGCGCGTCGTGCGGGCCGCTCCAGTCAAAGGAAGGCCGGCGAACTGAGCGGGCCAAGCATAGCGCTGTCGTATAATTGAGTCATCTACTACAGAACTCTCGATAACTTCCTGCGCTAGACCAATTTGAGACAAAGCAAGCTCTTTAAGTGTTTTATTTTAAGCTCAACGATTCGAAACGGCAAGCGGAGGGCCATCGACCGGCCATGGCTAGCGCTTTTTCTTGCGCTTGCGGGCCTCGCGAGTCCGTGCCTTGAGCCGCTTCTCGCGCCGCTTGCGCCGCCGCTTGATTTCGCGCTGTCGTTCCGTCGCCATCGCCACCTCTTGGCCCGCGTTGTCGGGCATGAAAACCCGAGCGATTCTGCTTGAAGACCCGAGATCGTCGGACTACAAGCGACTTTAAACGGCGCCGCGCGCGAGCGCAAACGGCCGACACGAGCGCCGCATCGGCGCAAGGAGCCTCATCTGATGCCCAGGATCATCATCGAGAAAGATATCGACATCCCGATGCGTGACGGATGCGTGCTGAAGGCCGACCTTTATCGGCCCGACGGACCCGAGAAACTTCCAGTGCTTCTCAATCGCACGCCGTACGACAAGTCGTTTCCGCCGATCACGCTCAACACGCTCGACGTTATCCGCGCGGCGCGCGCCGGCTATAACGTCGTGGTCCAGGATTGCCGCGGGCTGTTCGCCTCGCAGGGGACCTTTCAATGTTTCGTCGACGAGGCGCGCGATGGCTACGACACGATCGAGTTCATCGCGCGCCAGCCGTGGTCCGATGGCAAGGTCGGCACCTTCGGCGCGTCGTACATGGGCGCGACGCAATGGCTCGCCGCGACGCAGCGTCCGACGAGCCTGAAAGCGATGGTGCCGTCGATCACGGCGAGCGACTATCACGACGGATGGGTTTACCAGGGCGGCGCGTTCGAGCTGTTCTTCAGCGTGAGCTGGCTGATGATCACGCTGGGGCTCAGCCGTTTGATGCGCGAGCGCACGAGCAATCCCAAAGCCGCCGAGGAGTTGAGCGCGCTGATGGGCAGTATCGACGTGATGCGCGAGCGGATGGTGTTCGCGCCGCTCGCTGAGTTTCCGCTCTTTCGCACCGGCGCGCCGTACTTCTTCGACTGGCTCGCGCATCCCTACTATGACGACTACTGGCGCGCGATCTGTATCGAGGAGCAGCACGACAAGATAGACGTGCCGGCGCTCAACGTCGGCGGATGGCATGACATCTTCATGGGCGGAACGCTACGCAACTATCTCGGGATGCGCGCGCGCGGCGCGTCGGCGGCCGCTCGCGCGGGGCAGCGCCTGCTCGTCGGCCCGTGGCATCACGCGGTGCCGTTCTCGAGCCTGGTAGGCCAAGTCGATTACGGCTTCCGCTCCGGCCCGGTGGCGATCGATTACGACGGCACGCAACTGCGATGGTTCGACCGTTGGCTCAAGGGCGCCGACAATGGCGTCGAGAAAGACGCGCCGGTCAGGCTGTTCGTGATGGGCGTCAACGAGTGGCGCGAGGAGCAGGAATGGCCTCCCCCAGGCGCCCAGATGCGCCGCTACTATCTGCACAGCCGCGGCAAGGCCAACAGCGCCTATGGCGACGGCGCGCTCGCAACCGAAGCGCCGGGCGACGAGCCGCCGGATTCGTTCCTCTACAATCCGCTCAACCCGGTGCCGACCGCGGGCGGCGGGTTGTGCTGCTACGCCAACGCGCAGATGGGCGGCGCGCTCGACCAGAGCATGGTCGAGCATCGCGCCGATGTGCTGGTGTATTCGAGCGAGCCGCTTAGCGAGGACCTCGAAGTGATCGGGCCGGTGACGGTGACGCTGTATGCGTCATCGTCGGCCCCCGACACCGATTTCACCGCCAAGCTGGTCGACGCTGGGCCGTGCGGCTTCGCGCGCAATCTCACGGACGGGATTATTCGCGCGCGCGTGCGCGAGTCGCGAAGCGAGCCCAAGCTGATGGTCGCGGGCAAGGTCTACGAATTCAAGATCGATCTGTGGGCGACCGCCAACGTGTTCAAGGCGGGCCATCGCGTGCGGCTCGAGATCAGTTCGTCGAATTTTCCGCGCTTCGATCGCAATCCCAACACCGGGCACGAGCTATTCACCGACGCCGAGATGCGTCCCGCGTTGCAGAGCGTGATGCACGAGCGGAGCTTCGCGTCTTATCTGAGCCTGCCGGTGATTCCCCGCCGCCGCTAAGGGGCACGAGTTTTATGCAGCCTTGAAGGGTAGCGTATGGAGGCGTTGAGTGACCCCGTGATATACAAAGGGGCCGCGAGAAAGCCGCGACGTCGACGCGGTCGTCGAGATGTAGCAGCGCGAGGCATCTTTCGGCAATGTTGCCTCTATTTAGGCATTGATTAGTATAATTAAGCATTCACTATTCTATATCTAAAATTGAATTGTAAAACACCAAATGGAACGGTACGCTGCTCTTCAAGATGGGTTCTTTCCCTCATATATCCGTTGGCACCACCACCGCCTCAGTTTTTGCAGAACAATTCCGGTTCACGCCCCGCCGCGTGACCGACGCCGAATTCCTGTTTGCTGCGCTGCTGGGCTTGGCTGCCGTTATGCTGCGGCAGCGGATCGAGATGGTCTACTGCGTCTGGCGTTCCGACCTGTGGCTTTATCTGCCACTACTCGCTTACCAGGATGTTATCGCGCTCACGGTTATAGCGTGGGTTTCCTACGGCCTGTTCACACTGGCTCGCAATCCACGCGTCCGCGGAGGAATCACGCGCGCCGGCTGGTATTTTTTGCTGTTGCTTGCACTTTATACTTCTATCGACACGGTGGTCTTCTCCTACATTCATACCGATGCGACCTACAAACTGTTCGTTCTTTCCGACAATTTCCGCATGGTCGAAAAGTCGATCCCCGACGCGCTGGGAGGCGGTGGACCATACCTGTGGGTGGTGATTAGCATTTTGACGATTGTGCTGGTCGCCGAGAGCCTCTCGCGTTTCGCGCCCGATTTCCTGCGCCGGCTGCGGATGAGGTTTTATTCGCCCCTGGCGCTCGCACTGATCGTCGCCTACGTGGTAGGCGCACACGCATGGGCGGAGCGCTACCTTTCTTATCCGCCGGCGGCGCTCAATGCGGAATGGGCGTTCATGTCGCCGCTGTTTCAACACCCGCCAAAAGTCACGGTATCGATTCCGCCTACGTACCTGGACGACTTTCTGCCCGCGGGAGAGCGGCGCGCGGCTCCCTCGGCGATGGCGGTGCTGCTGCGCGAAGCTCGCCCGCTACCCAAGGCGCGCCCGCTCAGCGTGGTGATGATCGTGATGGAGTCCGTCGGGACGCGCGACCTTGGCCTGTACGGCGCGCCCTACACGGACACTCCGCAGCTCCAGCGGCTCGCGGCTAACAGCGCATTCTTCGGCCATGTCTATGCGGCGCAGGGCAATACCTCCGCGGCAATGACGGCGCTTTTCTGTTCGTTGTATCCGCGGCTGGCATGGTTTCCCGTCCCGCGCTGGAGACCGGAGCTGGCGGCGGCAGGGCTGCCGGCGCTCCTGGCGCAACACGGCTACGCCACGGGATTTCTCGATTCGGGATCGATCGGAGAAGACCGCCGTGCCGAGTTCCTACTCAGTCACGGCTTCGCAACCGTTGCCGCGGAGCATCGCGATCCCCGGCTGCCGCAGGATGGACCGTTACTGCCGGCGGCCGTCAGCTGGATCGGTGCGCACAAGTCGAAGCCGTTCTTTCTTACGCTCTGGACCATGGATACGCATCATCCGTACATCGCTGCCGGCGACCGGGACTTCGGCGTGCGCAATCCCGCGCTCGGCCGATACCTGAACGGGGTGCAGTCGATGGACGCCCTGATCGGACAACTCGCTGACCAGCTTCAAAAAATGGGGCTCGCCGACAATACCCTGTTGGTGATTACCGGCGATCATGGCGAGGCGTTCGGCGAACACAGTCAGACCGTGCACGGTTTCACCGTGTACAATGAAGAGCTGCAGGTACCGCTGCTCATCATCAATCCGCGCCTGTTCCAGCATCGGCTGCTGATGAACGGGCCAGGCCGTCAGATTGATATCGCGCCCACCCTGCTGAGCCTTTTGGGCATCCCTGAGCCCATGAAATGGCAGGGAATGAGCCTGTTCCAGCGGCCGCGCCACAGGCGGGTCTACATGTTCTCGGGCAACGGGAATTACGTATTGGGACTGATCGACGGGAACATGAAATACATCTACGACTTCAATCTGGACCGCGCGGAACTTTATAACCTGGCGGCCGACCCGTACGAGCACAACAATCTCAGTTCCGATCCCTCCTATACGGCACTAACGCAGCGCGATAAGCTTCATCTGCAGGCCTGGATGTCGTTCCAGAACCCATATCTTCGCCGCCTCGCGTCCGCTCCGCCCTCCGACGGATATTGAAGCCTTGTCGGGAGGCGCGCGGCGCTCCGGCGCCGGGTACCGCGCCGGCCAGTCCCGCGAGGCACAACTGTCTGGCGCATCCGCGGCCAACTCACTAGACTCGAAGAGCCCCGCGGCCGTCGACAAGGGCGGTTTATGTCCGATCGGGAATCGATCCTCGAAGCAAATCGCGCCTTCTACCGGGCCTTCGAAAGTCTCGATGCGGACCGGATGGGCGAGATGTGGCTGCGCGACCGGCGTATCGTCTGCATCCATCCCGGATGGAGCCGGCTTATCGGATGGGGCCCGATCATGAACAGCTGGGAGCGGATTTTCGACAACGTGTTCGAGATGAAGTTCGAGCTCGGCGATCTGCAGGTGATGGCCAGCGGCGACCTCGCGGTGGTGGTGGTCGAGGAAAATCTCGTCCAGCGCGGCTACGACGGCACGACGCGTACGCGGGTTCTGGCGACCAACGTCTACGAACGCGCCCACGGGCGATGGTGGATCGTGTCGCATCACGGATCGCCCGTGATGGAGCCGCCGGACAGCGAGGAACCGCCGTTGCAATAGGATTTTTGTACGCGGAGGATCGTAATTGCCGCCGCTAACGAGACGGACGCCCGGGCGTCCCCAGAGGAAATCAGAAGAGGAACCAGATGAAGCCGGTACCAATGAGCTGGGTGATTAGTGCGCTCGTCGCGATCTGCCTGACGCCCGGCCTGAGCAGCTTCCCGCGGCGTGGCGCGGCGCCGCAACCCACGATGCTTGCGCAGGATGACGGCGCCGTCGCGGTTCCCGGATCGGCGGATGCGCCGGCGGCGCCCAGCGCCGATGACGACAGCGACGATCAAAGCGGACAGGCGCAGAATAACGGTCAGACGGGGGACGACCCCGATGCGGCGCAGCAGCCGCCGGCTAACATGCAGCAGACGCCCGCCGACGACAGTGGCGACGATACGTCCACTCAACAACAGTCCGGTGATAGTGGGGACCAGGACGCAGCACCCGCCGCGCCGTCCTCCGGCGACGACAACTAGGGCGCGCCAGCGAACGCCCTTAACTCAGGCGCCCTCGCGCATCGCGCGCGCCAGGATGGCCGCGATCTCGGGACGGGTGTACTCGGGCGGCGGCGCCTCGCCGCGGCGAAGCATCTCGCGCACCTTGGTCCCCGATAGCAGAAGACGGTCGGCGTCCTCATGTGGACAGGTTTTGTACGACGCCATCCCGCCGCATCGCTTGCAGTAAAAAGTGTTCTCGAAAGTCAGCGGCGTGATGCCGATTTCGGCCGCGCTGAAGCGCTCGAAAATCTTCTGCGCGTCATACGTGCCATAGTAGGTGCCCACGCCAGCGTGGTCGCGGCCGACGATGAAATGAGTGCAGCCGTAATTGCGCCGGATGATGGCGTGCAGGATCGCTTCCCGCGGCCCGCCGTAGCGCATATGCGCCGGCATCACCGACAGCATCGCGCGGTCGCGCGGATAGTACAGCTCCAGCAGCACCTTGTAGGTCTCCATCCGCACCGCTGCCGGGACGTCGTCGCCCTTGGTCTCGCCGACTAGCGGATGGAGCAGCAGGCCATCGCAAATTTCTAGCGCCGCCTTCTGGATGTATTCGTGCGCGCGATGGGTCGGGTTGCGAGTCTGAAAGGCGACGATCTTGCGCCATCCGCGCTCGGCGAACGCGGTGCGCGTCTGGCGCGGCCCGAGCCGGTATTCCAGAAAGGTTCGGCCGGGAATTTCGCTGAACAGCATCACGCTCCCGCCCAGGCACCACGGCGGCGTCGCGAGCACGTTGGCCGCGCCCGGATGGGCGGGGTCGGCAGTGCCAAAGACCGCCTCGGCCTCGCGCGCGCGATCGACTTTGTAAACTTCAGCGAGTTTCAGAATCGCGAGCCGGCCACCGTCGCTGTCGGTAAGCGCGACCTCCTCGCCCGGCTTGAGCGCGCGCGCCTCGTCCTCTGCCACGCCGAGCGTGATCGGAATCGACCACGGCACGCCGGAAGCCAGACGCATCGCGTCGCGCGAGCGAACGTAATCCGCCTCGCCCATGAAGCCCTCAAGCGGCGAGAAAGCACCCGAGGCCAGCATCTCCAGATCGGCGAGGTCGCGCGCGCTCAGCTTGACCGTCTTGAGCCCTCCGGCATGGCGTGCAATCGCGGAGCGCTCCTCCGCGGGACCGTTGAGATCGACCAGCGCACCGCCGCCGTGCGCAGTTATCGGATCGCCTGCCTCGATGCTCATCGTTTCGCTCCATCGCGGCTGATATAACCGCGCGCCTCGAGGTCGCCGAGGAGCCGGGCGAGGCTGTCCTGCGGTGTTTCACGGCTCGTGGTGATCGTCAGCTCATGGTTCAGCGGAGGCTCGTAGGGATCGGATACGCCGGTGAAACCCTTGAGTTCGCCGGCCAGCGCCTTCTTGTACAGGCCCTTGACGTCGC
Source organism: uncultured delta proteobacterium (assembly GCA_963810495.1). GTDB lineage: Bacteria > Desulfobacterota > Binatia > Binatales > Binataceae > JAKAVN01. Next base: position 225,959 of record CAWENP010000006.1, on the reverse strand, counting down.
GCTGGACCAGCGTATCGAGCGGACATTCGACGTAGGCCTCGAAGAAGCGCTCGTGCAGGCTGCGCACCTCGTCGCGCACCTCGCGGTAGGGCGAGATCGCCGCCGCGATCGCGATCACTCCATTGCGCGCGAGCAGTTTGCAGACGTACCCGATGCGCCGGATGTTAGTGTCGCGGTCCTCCTTGGAGAACCCCAGCCCCTTGGACAGGTTGGTGCGCACCTCGTCGCCGTCGAGGACCTCGACCCGGTATCCGCGCCGGCGCAATTCCTCGGCGGCCAATCCCGCCAGCGTTGACTTGCCCGCCCCGGACAAGCCGGTGAACCACAACGTAAAGCCCTCACTCATCGTGCCGGAATGCCACTCCTTGAAGATAAGTTACTAATCAAGCCCCTTAAGTTATGTAAGTTCATCCGCAGGCGCAACATGCAGCTCCTGTCAGGCGATGTGCGCTCGCTCTTCGAGTGGCAGATCCAGATAAATCGCCATCGCGGACGGCGAAGAGAAGACCGGCGACGCACCAAGCGCGGTCAGCCGGTCGCGACCCTCGGGCTTGGCGTTGACGCCGTAAAAGCGTACCGCGGCGGCCTTGGCGGCGTTGAGGTCCGCTTCGCTGTCGCCGACAAAGGCGGCGTCGGCGGACGCAACCGCGCACGCTGCCAGCGCGCGCTCGAGTGTCGCGGGCGACGGCTTCAGCGCAAGGCCGCCATCGCGGCCGACTATCAGGTCGGCCAGATGATACGCGTCGCGGGCGCGCATCCACGCCTCGACCGTGCGCGACGAATTCGACGTGACGATCGCGATCGTCGCGCCTGCGGTGCGGAGCGCGCGGAGCAGCTCGATCGCGCCGGGCGCGGGCGCGACCGCGCCCACGCCGGCGAGTTCGTGGCGCTCGATGATAGCCGAGGCGCCGTCGAGGAGCGCGCTATCGGGGTTGGCGGAGCGTCCGCCGCCGGAGGCGGCGGACGCTCCGCCAGCCCGCACTGCGCGGGCGGCGTCGCCGCCCGCGCAAAGTCGCGCGCGCAGCGCCTCGTACAGCACCAGGTTGCCGCGCGGGAACTCCTCGAACAGCGCTTCGGCGACGCCCTGTGCGGCGAGCCACGCCTGCAACTCGCGCCGGCTCCCGGCCCAATCGACGGCCGGCTCGAGCGGCGCGAGCGTGTTGTCGAAGTCGAACATCCAGAGCGCATGGCCCGCGACGACGCATCGCCGCGACGTGCCGCCGCGGCGCGTCGCGGCGGCGGCTTTAGCGGAGTCGCGCCGCGATGCGCCGCTCATGACGGAGCCTCGCAGGCGCAGCGCGCTTCAGTGCCGCCGCGTAAGCGGCGGCACTGAAGCGCGCGCGAGCGGCTGGCATAGCCGTCGAACTCAATCAGCGCGGCTTCAAGCTGCTGGCCGGCGAAGCCGGCCAGCAGCTTGAAGGCCTCGGCCACCGCGACCATCGCGATCACGCCCGCGTTAGCGGCACGTTCGCCCCGCGCATTCAGCAAATCCGCGTCGGCGCACAGCGGGCAGGGCGGCGGTGCCGGCAGGAGCGCGATTCGCCCCGGCGTATCGAGCCGCGCGATGATTGCGGCGCCGCATCGATGTTCGCGTGCGAGGCGGGCCGCCGCCTCGGCGGCCGGCGCGTCGCCGATCAGCGTTAGCATCAGGTTGGATACCCCAGATGAATCGTCCGTCGCCACCACGACACTTACGTCGGGATTGAGATCGCCGATCCGCTCGACCAGGGTGTCATACCATGCGCGGTCACCAACCGGATGCACGACGATTCGGCCGACGCCCGCGCCGGACAGGTAGGCGAGCGCGCCGGCCGCGTCCGCGGGTGCGGCCACGATCGCGACGCGCGACGCCAGCAGCCGTTCCTGCGCGCGCCCGCCGACGCCGGGAACGATTATCTGCCGGCTGTAGCGTTCGATCTGAGTGTCGGTAAGTACCATAGTTGGCGAGCATGCGCCGCGGGCGCTCGCTGGGTGGCATGCGAAATAAAACGGCCGCCGGCCTCCCTCGAGCGCGCCTACTCGATCACGTTCTTTTCGATCGGCTCGACCGTGACGCCGCTTTGGCGCAGCCACGCGAGCGCGCGCTCGATCTGCTCGCTAGATCCCTCGAACTCGACCGCGACCAGCCCCATCTCTTCCGAGACGCTTGCGCCGCGGATGTTGAACACCAGGTCGAACTTCTTGACCAGATGGTAGAGCAACGGCTCGCGGATGAGCGACTTGGGGTAGGTCAGGTAATAGCGCTCGCGGAGGCGTTCCATTTGCTGACGAGCTTTTGCAGGCGCTCCTTGCGCCACTGTTCCCATCCGATCCACAGATTGGTGGACAGGTACTTGTCACCGAAATCCGGAAACACGGTCACCACGCATCCTTCGCGCAGCCCGCGCGCGAGCCGCAACGCCGCCACCAGCGCCGCCCCGCACGACTGGCCCACCAGCACGCCCTCGATCTGCCCCAGCGCGTAGACCATCTCGTAGGCGTCCTCGGTGCTGACTGCGAGACGATCGTCGAGCTCTTCGGCGTGAAAGATGCCCGGCACGATCGACGAGGCCATGTGCTTGAGCCCCTCCAGCCCGTGCATCGCGTCGTCCGGCTCGACCCCGATCACCTTGACCGCCGGATTTTGCAATTTAAGGTAGCGCCCGGTGCCCATCACGGTGCCGCCGGTGCCGACGCCGGCCACGAAGTGAGTGATGCGGCCGCGGGTCTGATGCCAGATTTCGGGCCCGGTGGTATCGAAATGGGCGAGCGCGTTGGCCTCGTTGTTGTACTGGTCGGGTTTGAAGTAGTGCTCGGGGTCGGCGGCGATGATCTTGCGCGCCATCATCATCGCGCCGTCGGATCCCTCCAGCGGGTCAGAGTAAATCGGCTTGGCGCCGAAGGCCTCGATTATCTTCTTGCGCTCGCGGCTGACGTTGGAGGCCATCACGATTTCGACCGGGTAGCCGAGCGCCGCGCCGACCATCGCGAGCGCAATTCCGGTGTTGCCCGAGGTCGAATCGATTATCACCTTGCCCGGACGCAGGTCGCCGCGCTTGAGCCCGAATTCGATCATGTGGCGCGCGGCGCGGTCCTTGACCGAGCCGCCGGGGTTGAAGCCCTCGAGCTTGGCGAAAATCCGCACGCTGGGGCGCATCAGCCCCTCGGTCACGCGCGTGATTTCGAGCAGCGGCGTGTTGCCGATCAGCTCGAGCACGCTGTTCGCCCGCGCCGCCGGCACGTATTCTTCGCTAGTCGCCGCCGGCGATCGCTGGGACGATTGAAATATCGTCGCCATCCTTGACCTGTGAGTTTAGCTGGTTGAGGAAACGGATGTCGTCGCCATTGAGATAGATATTGACGAAGCGGCGCAGTTCGCCCTTGTCGTCGAGCAGCCGCTCGCGCATCCCCGGATGACGTTTTTCGAGGTCCTCGATAACCGCGCGGACCGATTCGCCCGCGGCCGCAACCTCGTCGGTGCCCCCGGTGAACCTGCGTAACGGGGTCGGTACTCGTACCCTGACTGGCATGATCGAAACTCCTACCTCCAGACTAGCGCAGAGACTGGCGCAGAGAATAGCGCATAGATTAGCGATTGACGAATATGCTTCGCCACGTGCCTTTAGCAGCGCGTTGCCCGCGCGCTCAGGCCGCTCCCTTGAGCGAGCGTTTGCCGTCGCCGAGACTGTCATAGATCGCGTCGAAGTCTTTCAGGCGCGCTTCGATCACGAGTGGCTGCTCGATACTCTGCGCGACCGCCTCCAGCGTCTTGTAACCGTTGCCGGTGATCGAGACCACCACGCTCTCGTCGGGCTTGATACGCTCGGCGGCGATTAGTTTCAGCGCGACGGCCAGCGTGGTGCCGCCGGCCGGCTCGGCAAAGATGCCCTCGGTGCGCGCGAGCAGCTTGATCGCGTCGATGATCTCGGGGTCGCTCGCCATCTCGCCCCATCCGCCCGACTCGCGCACGGCGCGCAGCACGTAGAAGCCGTCGGCCGGGTTGCCGATCGCGATCGATTTGGCGATCGTGTCGGGCTTGACCGGCGTGATCAGGTCGCTGTTCTTGTGCAGCGCATGGATGACCGGGGCGGCGCCGGCCGCCTGCGCGCAATGAATTTTGAACTCGCCCCCGTGGATCAGCCCGACCTCCTTGAGTTCCTTGAAGGCCTTGGCGACCTTGGGCAAAATCGTGCCGCCCGCGGTCGGCAGCACGATATGGTTGGGCAGCTTCCAGCCGAGTTGCTCCGCCACCTCGAAGCCGAAGGTCTTGGCGCCTTCGGTGTAATACGGGCGCAGGTTGATATTGACGAAAGCCCATCCGTACTTGTCGGCGATCTCGCTGCACAGCCGATTGACGTCGTCGTAATTGCCGCGAATCGTGATCACTCGCGCGCCGTAAATCGACGAGCCGACGATTTTGCCCGACTCGACGCCCTCGGGCATGAAGATGACCGACTTAAGCCCCGCGCGCGCGGCGTGCGCCGCGACCGCGGTCGCCAGGTTGCCGGTCGAGGCGCACGAGACGGTACTGAAGCCGAAGTCCCGCGCCTTGGTGATCGCCACCGACACCACGCGATCCTTGTATGAGAGCGTGGGATGGTTGACCGTGTCGTCCTTGATGTAGAGCTTCTTGAGCCCCAGCTCCGTGCCGAGGCGCCGCGCGTGCAAGAGCGGCGTGAAGCCTGAAAACGGCCCCGCCTCGGGCTCGCCGTCGACCGGCAGCAGTTCGCGATAGCGCCACAGGTTGTGCGGGCGCGCCGCAATCGTCGCGCGCGTGACCGCCGCGCGAATCTTCGCGTAGTCGTAGGTGACTTCGAGCGGACCGAAGCAATCCTCGCACACGTGCAGGGGCTTGATCGGATATTCCTGGCCGCACTCGCGGCATTTGAGGTTGGTGACGTAGCTCATCGGATGGATCCTCACTAACTCGACTAGTTGCCCGACTGGTTGTGCCCTGGGGCCAACGCCGCCGCGTTCTCTGCACGCCGGGCCGCGCCGCAGGCGCATCCGGCGCGCGCGCTTACTTCGAGCGCACGCATTCGGCCGCTCGCGGCCGCGTCATAGGTCAGGATTTTTCCTGACAGCTCCGGCACGCCGCCCCCAAGCCATCGCAATGCCTCGGCCGCCTCGATCACGCCGATCACCGCCGCGACCGGGCCGATTATTCCGGCCTCGCGGCAACTCGCGATCTCGCCCGGATCGGGCGGCTGCTCGAACAGGCATCGCAGACACGCCGTGCGCCCCGGCAACACCGTCATCGCCTGGCCGCTCATCCCCAGCACGCCGGCGTAAACGAACGGCCGCTCAAGCGAGAGGCAGTTGTCGTTGATCAGAAACTTGGCCGCGGGATCGTCGGTCGCGTCGATCACGAAATCGTGGCGCGCGATCAACTCGGCGGCGTTGGAGGCGTCGAGCGCAACCGGGTAGGTGTCGATGCTGAGCGCCGGATAGTCTTCGTGAAGCCGCGCGGCCGCCGCGTCGACCTTGAGCCGTCCCAGACTCGCCGTGCCATAGATTACCTGGCGCGCGAGGTTGGAAAGTTCGACCGGGTCGGGATCGACCAGGCCGATCCGCTGCGCTCCGCCGCGCGCGAGCGCGCAGGCGGCCGGCACACCGAGCCCTCCCATCCCGACTATTAGAATTGCGTGTGCCTGTTTTCCCAACTCGTTCTCACGCCCGGGCCTTCAGATTCCGGCGGCGCTGCGAGGGGAACTAAAAAGAAAAAACCCTCCTCCCGGATAAGGACGAGGGTGCAGGGACTCTCGCCTTATCTACCGAAGCCTCATTCGGGCTCCGTTGGAGTTAGCACCAGCACCCCCTTGGTGGGCCGGTTGCTGCGGCATCATCGGGCCAGTCCCTCCGCCGCTCTGGATAAGGCCATCAGGCTCATTACGGTTACCCAAGCGTTCGCGCAAAGTCAATCGCCGGACCTGTCGGTCAGTCGTCCACGCAGGGATTTTCCTTGCGGGATTTGCCCAGCGATGCTTTAAGGGGGCTTGCCACCGGAGCTTTTCTGCGGCTCGCATCGCCGTATTTTTTCCGGCACTGGAGGTATTTATGCGAATCGGATTTATCGGGCTCGGCAACATGGGCGGTTCGATGGCGCTCAACCTGATGAAGGCGGGCCACCAGGTCACGGTCAACGACGTCCGCCGCCAGGTCGCCGAGCCGCATCTGGCCGGCGGCGCCAAGTGGGCCGAAAACTCGGCCGCCGCCGCCAAGGACGCGGAGGTCGTCTTCACCTCGCTGCCAGGCCCCCGCGAGGTCGAGGCGGTGGTGCTCGGGGAGGGCGGGCTTATCGGCGCGATGGCGCCCGGGAGCCTCTACATCGACCTTTCGACCAACTCGCCCACGGTTGTGCGCCAGGTCCACGCGCGCCTTAAAGCCCGGGGCATCCGGATGCTCGACGCTCCTGTCAGCGGCGGCGTGGTCGGCGCGCGCAAGGCGACGCTGGCCGTGATGGTCGGCGGGAGCGAGGCCGACTACAACGAAGTCAAGCCGGTGCTCGACGCGCTCGGCGACAAGGTGACCTACATCGGCGACATCGGCGCCGGCTCGGTCGCCAAGCTGGTCCACAACATGATCGCGATCTGCTCGACCCAGTTGCTCGCCGAGGCCTTCACGATGGGCGTCAAGGCGGGCGTCTCACCCGAGGCGCTGCTGCGCGCGGTGCAGGGCGGAGCGTACGGGCAGGGGATGGTGCTCAATGCGGCGCTGCCCAAGATGGTTTTCCGCGGCACCTTTGACCGCGCGACCTTCGCGCTCAAGCTGGCGCGCAAGGACTTGGGCCTCGCCACCGAGCTCGCGCGCGAGTTAAACGTGCCGATGCCGATCGCGGCGCATACCGAGCAGGACTTTTTGGAGGCGCTGAACAAGGGCTGGGGTGAGAAGGATTCGTCTGCGTCGTTCATGATCCAGGAGGAACGCGCCGGAGTAAAAGTTCGCAGCTCGTCATAAAAGCACGCGCATTATACAGTTAGCACCAACTAGTATTTCGCACTAGTTACTGTTCGCAGTTACTATTCAAAGGAGAAAATGGAAATGGCCGACGATAAGCATGAAAAAGGGATGGCGATACGCACACAGTTGTGGGGCGAGAAGGGCGCCAAGGCGGGCAACGAATTCCTAAGCGGCTTCGACCCCGACTTCGGCAAGTTCTTGAACGACGAGCTCTTCGGCGGCATCTGGGCCCGTCCCGGACTGCCGATCAAGACGCGTTCGATGATCACGATGGCGGCGCTGCTTGCGCTCGGGCGCGGGGCGGAACTCCGGGTGCACATGCGCGGCGCGCTCAACCTGGGCATCACGCACACCGAGCTCAAGGAGATGATCTTCCATCTCTCGCAGTACAGCGGCGTGCCGAGCGCTGTCGAAGCGATCCGCGCCTTTACCGAGGTGACCGCGCCGAAGAAGTAGCCGCCCCGTTCGCTCGAGGATTCCGATGAAGACCTGAGGATTCCGATGAAAATAGGACTGCTGGTCGCGCCCAATGAGCGCAGCGCCAATCCGGCCGAACTCGCACGCGCCGCCGAGGCGCTCGGCTTCGAGTCGCTGTGGATACCGGATCACTCGGTGATGCCCGTGCACACCGCGACGCCGCTACCCGAGACGCGTCCAGGCGAGGGTGGCATCCCGGAAATCTACTACCACATCTGCGATCCGTTCGTGGCGATGGCGATGGCGGCGGCCGCCACCACGCGCCTGATGGTCGCGACCGGCGTGTTGCTGGTGCCCGAGCGCAATCCGCTGCTGACCGCAAATGAACTGGCGACGCTCGACCGCTTCTCGGGCGGGCGCGTGATCCTCGGCATCGGCGCGGGATGGCTGCGCGAGGAGTCGGAAATCCTGGGCGTCGATTTTGCCCATCGATGGACCCAGACGCGCGAGTACGTTGCCGCGATGCGCGAGTTGTGGACCAAAGACGAGGCCTCGTTCGACGGCCGCTACATCAAGTTTCCGCCGGTGCGATGCTATCCCAAGCCCGTGCGCAAGGGCGGCCCGCCGGTCATTATCGGCAGCAAGGACAAAAACGCGCTGCGATGGGTCGCGCGATGGGCCGACGGATGGTGTCCGATTTTTCTGACGCCTGCGCAGCTCAAGGATGAGCTCGGCAAACTGCGTGCGGAGTGCGCCGCGGCCAATAGCGACTTCGCTCGGATGGACATCACGATCATGCGGCGCGAGATGCGCGGCGAGCGCGCCGACGTGCAGGCCGGGCTGGAGCAGTACGCTGCGGCCGGGGCGCATCGCTTTGTGATCATGATGCTGGAGGCGGGGCTGCGGCCGGAAAATTACCAGGCGGAGCTGCGCCGCCTCGCCACATTGTATGTGTGAACTTTGTTATCTGCGATTTTGAAGTGGGCCGCGCCGAGGAGCGATGAGCGACGACGAACTCAGCCTGCGGATCATCGGGGTTGAGCCCGGCGACGAGGTCGCCGGCGTGCGCCAGCTCAAGTTGCGCACCACGCGCGGCGAGATCCCGATCATTGTACATGCAGCTGAAACTCCCGGCCGCGCCGTGCTGTGCATCAGCGGCGCGATCGGCGGTTTCGACGGTCCCGCAAAGCTCTACGTGCTGCTGGGGCTGGAGCTGCCGCCGCTCGGAATCACGGTCGCGCGGCTTAACTATCGGATGCCCAATGAGTTCGGCGAATGCGTGCTCGACACGATGGCCGGGCTGACGTTTCTCAAGGCGATGCAGTACGAACGCGCCGCGCTCATCGGCCATTCCTTCGGCGGCGCGGTCGCGATCAACGCGGGCACGCTCGCGCCGATGGTGACGACGGTGATCGCGGTTTCGAGTCAGCTATTCGGCGCGCATGTGGTAGCCGAACTTGCGCCGCGCCCGCTGCTCTTGCTGCATGGCACCGCAGACGCGATTTTGCCGCACGAATGTTCCGAGCGGCTCTACGAGCGCGCGCAGGAGCCCCGGACGCTCAAGCTTTTTCCTGGCGTCGGCCATCGTTTTGCCGAGGCGGCTGACGAACTGCTCGAAACGGTGCGCGACTGGCTGGTCGAACGGGTCTGACCGATCTGGCAGAGCTGGCCGCGGCGTATCCGCGCCGGCCGCGCGTGCCGTATGGATCGCGGCGGGCGGCATCTATAATCTGTTAAGCTCCAAACTTTCAGCCACCCGACCCTTTAGATGAAGATCAAAGCCGCAATCGTGGGCGCCACCGGAATTGCCGGCCAGCAGGTGCTGGCCGCCCTCGATGGCCATCCGTATTTCGAAATCGCCGCGCTGGCCGCCTCCGAGCGCTCAGCCGGAAAGAGCTTTGCCGATGCGATAACCGACCCGCAAAGCGGGGTGCGGCGATGGTACGTCGGCGGTTGCGAGCCGCCGGCCCAGGCGCTCAGCCTCGAAGTTCAGGACGCGAAGTCGCTCGCGCTTGGCGGGATCGGCGTGGTGTTTGCCGCGGTCGAATCCGAGGCCGCGCGCGAGCTCGAGCCGATTTACGCAGCCCTGGTTCCAACCATCAGCACCGCCCGGCCGCATCGGATGGAGCCCGACGTGCCGCTTCTGATTCCGGGCGTCAACCTCGACCATCTCGCGCTGGTGAACGAGCAGCGCCGCCGGCGCGGATGGAAGGGCTATATCGCGACGCTGCCCAACTGTACCGCGACCGGCCTTGCAATCACGCTGAAGGCGCTCGATGCGCGCTTCGGGGTCGAGGCCACGATGGTGACCACGATGCAGGGTATCTCGGGCGCGGGGCGCGACCTGTCCGCGCTCGACATCGTCGAGAACGTCATCCCGTACATTCCGCGCGAAGAGGAGCGGGTGATGCTCGAGACGCGCAAAATCCTTGGCCGCCTGGCCGAAGGCGGAATCGCGGAGTTGCCGCTGCGCGTGAGTGCGACCTGCACGCGCGCCGCGGTGCTCAACGGGCATACCGAGGCGGTTGCGGTGTCACTCAAGAAGGCGGCCGGGATCGACGCGGTAAGCGAGGCGTTCGCGAGTTTCGGGCGCGAGTTCACCGCGCTCGCGCTGCCCAATTCGCCCCGGCACATGATAACCGTGCATCGCGACCCGATGCGTCCGCAGCCGCGGCTGGACCGCGACGCCGAGCGCGGGATGACCACTTCGGTCGGACGTATCCGCGCCGATGAAGTCCTGTCCAACGGAGTTAAGTACGTGCTAGTCACGCACAACGCGGCGATGGGCGCGGGACGAGGCGCGGTGCTACTCGCCGAGTATCTGCAGCACGCCGGCTACCTGGCGTAAGGCGCTAGCGCGGCTTGCGGGCGCGGACGAACGCGCTCATGAATTTGCCGTCGACAACAGGCGCGATTTTTTCGATGTCGAGATTGGCGTTGGCGCAGAACTCCTTCGCGTCCTCCGCGCGGTAGATGCGGGTCGGCTCGACCTCGACCTGCTCGAATCCGGCGCCGCTCAATTTCGCCCGGTATTCGGATTCCTCCAGCGCTCCCGCGACGCATCCGATCCACAGCTCCACGCTGCGGCGGATGGCGGCCGGGACCTCGCCGCGCACTACCACGTCCGAGACCGCGAAGCGCCCGCCGGGCCGCAGCACGCGAAACGCCTCGGCCAGCACACGATCCTTGTCGCCTGAAAGGTTGATCACGCAGTTCGAGATGATCACGTCGACCGAGTTGTCGGGCAGCGGGATGTTCTCGATCTCGCCCTTCTAGTTCTCCTCCGCCTTCGCTGTTCTCCGCCGAGCGCGAGCATCTCGTCGGTCATGTCGAGGCCGTAGGCTTTGCCGCTAGGGCCGACGCGGCGCGCGGAGCAACACGTCGATCCCGCCGCCGGAGCCGAGGTCGAGCACCGTCTCGCCCGCTGCGAGTCGGCGAGCGCGGTTGGATGCCGCACCCGAGCGAAGCGGCGACCGCCTCGGTCGGAAGCGCCCCGGTTTCGCTGTCGGCATAGAGGTTCGAGGTGATCGGTTGCCGCAGGGGCGGCCGTGCCGCAGCAACCGCCGCTCTCCTGACTGGTGACGCGCCGCGCGGCGCGCGCGTAATTTTCCCGGACCTGTTCCTTTATCGCACTGCCGACCGCGGCGGTCGCCGCTTCGCTTGAGGATTTGCTCATGTCGTTTTGCTCCGCTACCGCCGCAGGGGCGGATGTTTCGCGTTCGCCGCGCGTCCGTCGGTTCGCGCTCGCGCGCGTCCGCTAGTTGACCATCCAATAATAATTCCATATATCTGAAACTATGAAGAAGTCAACCGCGGTCGCGGCGCTCGGCGCGCTGGCCCAGGAGACCCGCCTCGAGGTCTTCCGCCTGCTGGTCCAGAAAGGACCGGACGGGCTCGCGGCGGGCGAGATCGCGGATCGCCTCGGGCTGCCGTCGCCCACGCTCTCGTTTCATCTGAACCAGCTTCGCTTTGCCGGGTTAGTGACGTCCCGGCGGGCCAGCCGCTCGATTATTTACAGCGCGAATTTTAAAGCGATGACCGGCCTGCTCGCCTACCTTACCGAAAACTGCTGAGGCGGACAGCCGGAAATCTGCGCGCCGGCGGGTTTCGGAGTAGCCGCCTGCGGAACGGATGCGGTCAAGCCGGGAGCCTGCTCTCCGGCGGCGAAACGCCGCAGCGGTGTGAAGCAAGCGAAGGCGTGAATATGTCCGTACGGGTCGGAATCAATGGCTTCGGACGCGTCGGCCGTCTCGCATTGCGTGCCGCCTTCTATCGTCCGGAATTTGCAGCGCTTCCGATTGTCCACGTAAACGAAATCAACGGCGGCGCCGGGACCGCCGCCCATCTGCTCGAGTTCGACAGCGTTCACGGCCGCTGGCACGTGCCGATGAGCGCGGAGGATGAGACGTTCACCGTCAATGGACGGCGCATCGCGTTTAGCGACCGGGGGGCGCCGGGAGCGGTGCGATGGGACAACTCGGGCGTCGATTTGGTTTTGGAGTGCTCGGGAAAGTTTCGTACCGCGAATCATTGCGGCCGTATTTCGAGCGCGGTGTGCGCAAAGTGATAGTGGCGGCGCCGATTAAGAAAGATGCCCTGAACATCGTGGTCGGCATCAACGATCATCTGTACGACCCCGGAATCCACGACATCGTCACCGCGGCCTCCTGCACCACGAATTGTCTGGCGCCCGTGGTGAAAGTGGTGCATGAAAACCTCGGCATCCGCCACGGCGTGATCACCACTCTGCATGACGTCACCAACACCCAAACCCTGGTCGACCTGCCGCATCAGGATCTCCGCCGCGCGCGCTCGGCGCTGTTGTCGCTGGTCCCGACGACGACGGGCTCGGCCACCGCGATCGGGCTCATCTATCCGGAACTGCAGGGCAAGCTGAACGGCATGGCGGTACGGGTGCCGCTGCTCAACGCCTCGCTGACGGACTGCGTATTTGAAGTCGCACGCTCGACCACGGTCGAAGAAGTGAACGGATTCCTGAGAGAAGCCGCTGCCGGTCCGCTCAAGGAGATCCTGGGGTTCGAGGAGCGGCCGCTGGTCTCGGTCGATTTTGTGAATGACCCTCGATCCTCGATCATCGACGGTCCCTCGACCATGGTCGTCGATCGTCACCCAGGTCAAAATCCTTGCCTGGTACGACAATGAATGGGGCTATGCGAACCGGCTGGTGGAACTAGCCGCGAAAATAGCGGCCACTTTGCCGGACGTCGAACGGGGCGACGGTGGCGGGATGACTCGGCGATGAAAACCGCGGTCCGCAACTACGCGCTGGTGACCGGAGCCTACTGGGGCTTCACGCTCACCGATGGCGCGCTGCGGATGTTGGTGCTGTTGCATTTTGATCGGCTCGGCTACAGCGCGGTCGCGATCGCTTTTCTGTTTCTGTTCTACGAGTTCTTCGGAATCGTCACCAATCTGCTTGGCGGATGGATCGCGGCGCGCTCGGGATTGAAGGTCACTCTCTATGGCGGCCTGCTGCTTCAGATCGGCGCGCTGATAATGCTGGCCTTTCTGCAGCCGGCGTGGGCTCGCGCCACATCGGTCGCGTACGTGATGGCGGCGCAGGCGCTCTCGGGAATCGCGAAGGATCTGACCAAGATGAGCGCCAAGAGCGCGATCAAGGTGGTAGTCCCGGAAGGAGAGGACGGCGCCCTTTTCCGATGGGTTGCGCGTTTGACCGGATCGAAGAATACGCTCAAGGGACTCGGCTTTTTCATGGGCGGGTCGCTGCTGGGCGCGTTGGGTTTCGTCGGTTCGCTGACCGTGATGGCGGCCGGGCTCTTCGTCGTCTTGATTGGAACTGTCGTGGCGCTCCCAAGCGGTCTGGGAAAGGCCAAATCGAAAGTCAAATTCACCACGCTATTTTCCAAGAGCTCCGCGGTGAACTGGCTTTCGGCGGCACGCCTGTTTCTCTTCTCCGCGCGCGACGTCTGGTTCGTGGTCGGGTTGCCGGTCTTCCTGGCTTCGACTCTGCACTGGTCGTTCTGGCAGGTGGGCGCGTTCTGCGCTTCGTGGTTCGTCGGTTACGGCATCGTGCAGGCAATCGTGCCGGAGGTTCTTCGTCAGCTAGGTGCGCGAGAAGGGGTTTCTGGAGATACGGCTCGCCTTTGGGCTTTCGTGCTCGTCTCGATCCCGCTTGGTCTGGCGGCCGCACTTCAGGTTAACGCGAATCCGACCGCGGCCCTGATGGTTGGACTTGCCATCTTCATGGTCGTGTTTGCGATCAATTCCGCCGTGCATTCGTACCTGATTCTCGCCTACTCGGAAGACGACGAGGTGGCCACCAACGTCGGGTTTTACTACATGGCCAATGCCGGCGGCAGACTGCTGGGCACGCTGTTGTCGGGAGTGATTTTCGAATTCTACGGATTCAGCGCCTGTCTGCTCGCGTCCAGTGCGCTGGTGCTTGCGGCGGCGCTGTTGTCGTTCAAGCTCCCGCGCGTGCGTCCGATTCCACTGACAGTGAAGCTCGAGGCGGTCGAATCATGAATCCGCGCATCTTCAACGCGGTGTTCTCTTGATGGATCGCTCGAGTTGATCTCGGTTCGTCAGGCACTGGCTTCGATCACATGGAAAATGAAGGGGAGAGTGAACATGCGCTCGACCAGACAGATCATCACGATGGTTCTTCTGTGCGCTGCGGTCGTCAGCAGCCGTTCGGCGGGAGCTCAATTCCTCGTCAATGGAGCAGGAGCGACCTTTCCGACTCCGTTGTACACACGATGGTTCAATACCTATGCGAGGATCGACCCGAGCGTCAGGTTCAACTATCAGTCGGTCGGGTCAGGGGCTGGCATTGCGCAGATCATCAGCCGCCAGGTCGACTTTGGCGCCAGCGACGCTCCGATGAACGACAAACAGCTGGCAGAAGCCCCCGGCAAGATTCTGCATTTTCCCACGGTGCTCGGCGCCGACGTGATTACTTACAATTTGCCTCCGTTGACTGAGCCGCTTCGATTCACCGGCCCTGCGGTGGCGGACATTTTTCTGGGGAAGATCACCAAGTGGAACGATCAGGCCATCGCGGAACTCAACCCGAACGCAAAGCTGCCCGACATTCCGATCGTCGTCTGCCATCGCTCCGACGGCAGCGGCACGACCTTCGTTTTTGCCGACTACCTGTCCAAGGTCAGTCCCGAATGGGCGAGCAAGGTAGGAAAGGGAGCTTCGGTCTCGTGGCCTGTCGGATTTGGCGGAAACGGCAATCAGGGCGTGACTGAGCTGGTCAAGCAGACAAGTGGAGCGATCGGTTACGTCGAACTCGCATACGCTGTTGAAAATCACTTGCCGGCCAGCCGCCTCAAGAATCATGACGGGAACTGGGTCGAGGCCAACACCAAGACGGTGACTAGTGCCGCGGCGAGCGCAGCTGCGAGCATGCCGTCGGATTTTCGAGTCTCGATCACGGACGCGCCCGGCGCAGATTCCTACCCTATCTCGTCGTTCACTTATCTGTTGATATATGAACAGCAGAAGGACGGCGCGAAAGGCAAGGCGCTTGTCGCGTTCATCGAATGGATGCTCCACGACGGTCAAAACTTCACGATTCCGTTGTCGTACTCGCCGCTCCCCGGTTCAGTTATCGCCGCCGAGGAGAAACAGCTCAAAATGATCGAGCTCGCCCCGCAATGATGCGCCAGCCTTAGAGATTAACGCTCGACTGCGATAGCTCGATGACAGATGCGATAGCGTTCAAGGAGCCCTCCGACATCGCCCGGCCGACTGCTTCCGTGCTGCAACGGATGTCGTTTCTCGATCGCTTCCTCACGCTGTGGATTTTTCTCGCGATGGCGGTCGGCGTGGCGTTGGGCTATGCGTGGCCCGGCGTCAAGGCGGCCTTCGACCGCCTCAGCATCGGCACCACTTCGCTCCCGATCGCGGCCGGGCTCATCCTGATGATGTACCCGCCGCTGGCGAAGGTGAATTACGACGAACTGGGCGACGTCTTCCGCAACTGGAAAATCCTCGGCCTCTCGCTGGTGCAGAACTGGATCATCGGGCCGATCCTGATGTTCGTGCTTGCGCTTATCTTTCTGCGCGACCGGCCCGAGTACATGGCGGGACTCATTATGATCGGCCTTGCGCGATGTATTGCGATGGTGGTCGTGTGGAACGACCTCGCCGACGGCGACAACGATTACTGCGCGGGCCTGGTGGCGTTCAACTCGATCTTCCAGGTGCTGTTCTTTTCGATCTACGCCTTCGTCTTCGTGACGGTGCTTCCGAGATGGCTCGGGCTTGGCGGAGCGGTGGTGCACGTGACGATCGGCGATATCGCCGAGAGCGTCGGGATTTATCTCGGCGTGCCGTTCGTCGCGGGGTTCGCGACCTGGAAAATTCTCGTCGGGCTCAAGGGCAAGGCCTGGTATCGGGAACATTTCGTGCCGAAAATCAGCCCGCTCACTCTGATTTTCCTGCTGTTCACGATCGTGGTGATGTTTTCGATCAAGGGCGAGGCGATCGTGCGGCTGCCGCTGGACGTGGTACGCATCGCGATGCCCCTGTTGCTCTATTTCGCGATCATGTTCGGGCTTTCGTTCATCCTGAGCTACAAGGCCGGCGCCACCTATCCGCAAACCGCCACGCTCTCGTTCACTGCGGCGTCGAACAACTTCGAGCTGGCGATCGCGGTCGCAGTCGCCACCTTCGGTATCGACAGCGGCGCCGCCTTCGCGGCGGTAATCGGGCCGCTCGTCGAAGTGCCGGTGATGATCGGCCTGGTCGACGTGGCGCTATGGGCGCGGCGCAGTTATTTTCCCGCGTCCAGCGCGACCGTCACCGCAGTCGAATGTTGCGACACGGTCGGCGCCGCCCGGCGCTGACACTCGCGCCTTCAAACTGCTATACACGGATGCGTGGCGGCCCGCAGCGAAAAACCGGTTCCCGTTGCCGACGAACTCTCGCAGCCGTTCTGGGACGCGGCGAAGGAGCATCGGCTCGTGGTGCAGCGATGCGCCGAGTGCGGATACTACAACCATCCGCCGCGCCCCACCTGCGAGCGCTGTTCCTCGCAGCGCCTGGAGTTCGCGCCGGTCTCCGGCCGCGGCACGATCTACACCTTCACCGTGATGCACCAGCCGAGCGTCGCCGGCTTCGAGGGCGAAGTCCCGTACGTCAATATCGTGGTCGAACTCGAGGAGCAGCCGATGCTGTTCATGGTTTCCAATCTGCCGCACGCGGAGCTTGGCAAAATCCGAATCGGCGGCCGCGCCGAAGTCTGGTTCGAGGAGCGCGGCCCCGAACTGATGCTCGCGCAGTTCAGGCCAGCTTAGGCCGGTCTGAGCGGAGGATAGCGTCGCGATGTGGCAGGGCAAAGGCAAGACCGCGATCGTCGGGATCGGGTTTTCGGAATTGGTGCGCCAGTCCAGGCGGCCGCTGGGATTGCTCGCGCTCGATGCCTGCCACGAAGCGATCGCGGATGCGGGGCTGAATCCGCAACAGATCGACGGGCTCGCGACTTATCCCGAGGCGCCGTTTCTCGGCGCCGGCAACCGCGACGGCGTCGATATTGTGAGCGTCTCCTGGATCATCAACCATCTGCCGCTCGCGCCTGAGGTGCGATGGTACGCGCAGATCGAGACGGGGATGATCGCGGCCCCGGTAATCGAGGGCGCGCACGCGTTGATGGCCGGCGCGTGCGACTACGTGCTGATCTGGCGCGCGATGCATCAGCCGCGCAGCTACGGAGCGTTTAGCAGCGCGCGCGCGGCGGGCGACGCGCAGTTCCTCGCGCCCTGGGGATGCATCAGCGTGATCCAATCGCACGCGCTCGCGTGGCGGCGCTACATGCATCAGTACGGCGCGACACGCGAGCATCTGAGCACGCTCGCGGTCAACTCGCGGCGCAATGCCAACCTCAATCCGCGCGCCTTCTTTTACGCCAAGCCGATGAGCCGCGAGGACTACTTCGCCGCGCGGCCAATCGCCGAGCCGTTTTGCCTGTTCGATTGCGACGTGCCGGTCGAGGGTTGCGTCGCGCTGGTGATGACCAGCGCCGAACGCGCGCGCGATTTGCGCCATCCGCCGGCCTACCTCGCAGGCCACGGCCTGAATACCGTGAGGCGCCCGACGCTGCTCTTCTACACGCTCGACGACTACGTCGCCTGCGGACAGTCGCTCGCGGGCAAGTTGTGGTCGTCGGCAGGACTCGGCCCGGCCGACATGGACGCTGCGCAGTTGTACGATGGCTTCGCTCCGTCGGCGCTCTACTGGCTGGAGGCGGCCGGATTCTGTAAGCGGGGCGAGGCCTACGAGTTCATCCAGGACGGCCGTATCGCGCTGGAGGGCGAAATGCCGGTGAACACCTTTGGCGGCAGCCTGAGCGAGGGCAGGCTGCACGGGATGGGGCATATCGCCGAGGCGGTGTTCCAGGTGACCGGTCGCGCCGAGCGCCGGCAAGTGCCCGATGCGGCGGCGGTATGCGCGATCGACGGCTCGCCGATGCTGCGGGGCAGCGGAATCGTGGTCACGCGCGACCCATAATGGGCCATTCCGGGCGTCGTCGGGACCCCCTTCCATTGTTCGCCGGAAACGCGTAAGCTCACGCATGTAACGGTCGGAGTGTTCCCTATCAACTGCCCGGGAATGAGCCCGGGTTCTCTGTTCGAGAGCTTCCCGACAAATACCAACGGAGGGCAATGATGCCCAGCAAATTGTACGTAGGCAATCTGGCCTACGCAGTGTCAAATGATGACCTGCAACAACTGTTTTCCCAAGTGGGACAGGTGCAGAGCGTCGCGATCATCACCGACAAGTTTTCAGGCCAGTCAAAGGGTTTCGGTTTTGTCGAGATGGCTAATGCGGAAGATGCGGCCAAGGCAATTCAGCAGTTCAACGAGACTGAGCTGAAGGGCCGCAACATCAAGGTCAACGAGGCCAAGCCTCGTGAGTCCAGCTTCGGCGGTGGCGGCGGTGGCAACCGGGGCGGTGGCGGCGGTGGAAATCGCGGCCGCGATCGCTGGTAACAGTCGATCGAAATGGGGGCGGGTCGAGCCCCGCCCCCGTTGTTTTTAGCGCAGGCAAATCATTGAGCCCGATCGCGTTGGCCGCTACTGCGACCGATCGCATCGGTTGTGTCAGGGGCGACCAGTTGGAAAAACGTCGCAGAGAACAGCTTCGTCGGCAGAAGCAACAGGACAAGGAACAGCGCCGCGTCAAACGCGTCGCCGAACGGCAGACTCCGCCCGGAGTGGCCAAGGACAAGGATGCCGACCTCGCCGATATGATTCCCGGACCGCAGCCCGGCCAGATTATCGATCCCGATCCTTCGTAAGGCTCGCCCGCGATCGCTTTCCCACGCGCTCGCCGTTCACGCTTTTTTCCTCATCAGTGATGACAGAATTGTAGCGGCGCAAGCGCGGCTAGCTGCGGATCCTGCTAGCGGCGGAACTGCACGACGCGGCTGCCGCGAACTTCCTGCACGCTGGGAAGACGTAGCGGAATTCTTCGATTGATCTTTGGCACGATCGGAAACGGATTGCGAAATTGCAGCGTCTGGTCGTCGAAAGATTCGAAACTGACCGCGGTCGCGACGTTGACCGTCATCTCGAGCGCCAGCCCTTCCAGCACCATCGGCTGTGCCCAGTGTGGGGTGCCATCGAGCGATGTTATGTAGTGCCACGGGATCGGCTCGCCGGCGCGCGCGAAAGTTTTATACAGGGACGTGGTGTCGCGCGGCTTCAGCGCCACGTAAACCAGTATCGCCTTGGCTTTGCGCAGGCCCGCCAGAATATAGCCCGCATGCCTTGCGAGCCGCGCGGCTCCCGGTGCGAGCGCCCACAGCTCTCCGCATTCATAGACATGCTCGGGGGATAGATGAGTCAGGTCGGGCCGCGGGTAGCTCTGCGGAAACATCGCCAGGTTGTGGATAACAAACCCGGCGAGCATCTCCTCGGGCTCTGGTCCGTCTTCATTGTAGAGACCGCATACTTCTCCGTAGTTGAGGTGGATCTCGCCGAGGACGGATCTCGGGGACTCGCTGAAGCCGAGTCCCTTGCCGGCTCTAGCACGCACCATCCGATCGGCAAATTCACGCCGTTCGGCTTGCGTCGTTAGGATCCGCAATTGCAATACGTCACCCGAGAATTCACCCTGCGACCGATATCGCTATCTTTGTGACCTATCTTTTAGCCTAATGTTGCACGTTTGCAAAGAGCTTGATGCATAACTGCCTGCTTTTAGTTGCCTAGAAAACTAATTTATCGCAAATTAGCTCGGTTTTTCCTTGGGCATACTACTTGCGCTTAGGCCACCTTTGAGGGTCTGGGAACCCACAATGCGCCCATTTATCACGGCAAGCTCTGAAGACCTGAATGCGGAGAGCTTCAGCTTTGACCTGAAGCCGACTCTGCCTGACGACGCCTGGGCGGTGATGCTCACGCGCGTCGGCATCGCTATCATCCTCGTCACACAACCCCTGTTCATAATTTCCGAACTCAGGCTCGGCGGTGCGCGAGAAGTGGATCGCTGGCTGCTGATCGGGTTTCATCTCTTCAATTTTGCCGCCGCGCTGAGCGGGCTCAGCATAAGCTGGACGCGCGGTTTCCGCGAGCACTGGCGCGAGGCGGCTTTCTCGCTGTGCTCGATGCTCATCGTCAGCTCCACGGTCATGAGCATCGCGGCGGGCGGCCGTCACGAGGCGTTGTTCCTTTCGCTGCAACAAATCGTGCTGGGCTCGGCGATGCTGGTGCCGTGGGAGTCGCGATGGCAGTTGGGGCTGGGCACGCTCAGCGTCACGGCATTGCTTGCGAACACGATGCTGGCGCATCAGGTCGATCCCAACCTCATGTATCACTGGCTGGGGGTGATCACCGCCGCGTGCCTCTCGCAGTGCGCGACCAGCTTCGGCGTGCGCTTCCGCGAACGCACGCAACAGTACAAGGCGCTGCGCGAACGCGATCTGCAGCTCGGCGAGAGCGAAGAAAAATTCCGCCGCGTGTTCGAGACCAGTTCCGACGCGATCGTCATCACCCGGACCATCGACGGCCACATCATCGACGTCAACCGTGAGTTCGCCGACCGCACCGGCTACGGCCGCGAGGAAGTGATCGGCCGCCGGCCCTCGGAGCTTGACCTGTGGGACGACCGCGAGCAGGCCAAGCTGCTGTCCCACGAGATCAAGGCCACGGGCTTCGCGCGCAACGTCGAGGGCCATTTCCAGATGCGCAGCGGAGAGCGGGTCACGGCGTTGATCTCCTCGGTGAGAGCGATGATCAACGGCCAGGAGTGCGTGATCAGCGCCGTGCGCGACGTAACCGAACTGCGCAAGGCCCACGAGGCGCTGATCGCGGCGCGCGAAGTTGCGCTGGCGGCCTCGGAGGCCAAGTCGCAATTTCTCTCCTGCATGTCGCACGAGATCCGCACTCCGCTCAACGTCATCCTCGGCTCGGCCGATCTGCTGACCGACACCCAACTCGGCCCCGAGCAGCGTCATTACGTAGACCGTGTGATCAATAACGGCTCCAACCTGCTGGAGCTGCTCAACAGCATCCTCGACCTCACCCGGGTCGAAAGCGGACAGCTCAGCCTCGAGCAGGCGCCCTTCAACGTCGCCGAGCTGACCGAGCGCGTCGCCGACACGCTCGCCATCCGCACGCGCGAGACCCAGGTTGAACTCGTGGTCCGCTTCGCACCCGACTTGCCGGTCACTCTGCTCGGCGATCCTCTGCGGCTGAACCAGGTGCTGACCAACCTCGTCGGCAACGCGATCAAATTCACCGAGCACGGCGAAGTCGTCGTCGCGATCGAGCGCGACACACAAAGCCGCGACCCCGGCGCGCTGCGCTTTTCGGTAAGCGACACCGGCGTCGGCATCGCCCCCGAAAAGCTGACCTCGATCTTTTCGCCCTTCGCCCAGGCCGACTCCTCGACCACGCGCAAGTACGGCGGCAGCGGTCTCGGGCTCGCGATCGTCGAGCGCCTGGTGCACTTGATGGGCGGCCAGGTATGGGTTGAGAGTGAAGTCGGCAAGGGCAGCACTTTCCACTTCACGGCACGCTTCGGCGCGGCGCCCGGCGCAGCCGACGCGACGGCGCGGATCGACCTTGGCGGAGTGCGGGTCCTGATCATGGACCGCAACGCCACGTGTCGCACCACCGCGCGCGAGATTTTCGAAACCCATGGCGCCACCGTGATCGAAGCCGCCTCGGCGAATGAGGCTGCGGAGGCGGTCGCGCAGGCCAACCGCGCCGCCGAGCCGTTCGACCTCGTCTTCGCCGACTGCTCGCGCGCCGACGCCGGCGGTTTCGAACTCGCGCGACAGATCGGCGCCAAGGCCGGCGCGGCCGGACTCACGGTGGCGACCGTCAGCTCGTACGATCTCTCTAAAGCCTTTGTCGGACTGCGCGAAGCCGGCCTCGAACATTATGTGGTCAAGCCGCTAAAGCGGGCAGACCTGCTGGCTGCGGCGGCGGACTTCGCCAGACGGACGCCGGTTAAAGTCGAATCCGCGGCCGCGTCGGCTGCAATCGCGCCTGCCGCCGCGATTGTTGACTCGACGGCGTTGTCGGCCGACCGGGCCGCGGCCGCTCCGGTGCAACCGGTTCTGATGCTCGCCGGAGAAGAGGCTGCGTCAGCACCGTGCCGAATCCTGCTGGCGGATGACTCTATCGACAACCGTCTCTTGATTCGCGCCTATCTCGGCAAGACTGGTTACGGGCTCGACGAGGCGGAGAACGGCCAGGCCGCGGTCGACAAACTCCTAAGCGGCCGCTACGACCTCGTCCTGATGGACATCCAGATGCCGGTGATGGATGGGTTTACCGCAGTGCGGCGAGTTCGCCAATGGGAGCGCGAGAACAGCTTGCGCCATACGCCGATCATCGCGCTGACCGCGTCCACTTTCGATGAAACCGTACGCAAAGCGCTCGAGGCCGGATGCGATTCGCATCTGGGCAAGCCGCTCAAGCGCAGCACGCTCTTGCGCGTCATTCGCGAGACCACGCTCAGCGAGCGGCCCGATAAGCCCGCGTCTGCCGCGGCCTAAGCTTCAGCACGGCCTAGGCGTTAGGAGGCCGAGCCGTTATACGCGCGGTCGGCGGCGGCGAGCGACTTGCCGCGCGCGATCTCGAAGCCCATCGATTCCAGGATCGTCTCCAACGCGCTCAGAATCAGCATCACGTTCTCGCGCTTGCACGACTCGCCCATCAGGCCGATGCGCCAGACCTTGCCCTTGAGCGACCCCAGCCCGGCGCCGATCTCGACGTTGAACTTCTCCAGCAGTTGCGCGCGCACTTTGGCCTCGTCGATTCCGGACGGCACCGCGACCGTGGTGAGTTGCGGCAGCCGGAAGCCCGCCTGCGCCGCGAGCCCCAGTCCCATCCCTTCGATCCCCGCCTGCAGCGCGGCAGCGTTGCCGCGATGGCGCTTAAAGCGCGCCTCGAGTCCCTCTTCGACCACGATCCGGAGCGCCTCGTACAAGGCGTAGTTCATGGTGATCGGCGCGGTGTGATGATAGACGCGGTCGGGTCCCCAGTACTTCTCGATCAGCGAGAGGTCGAAGTACCACGAGGTGCACGGCGTCTTGCGTTTGCGCACGACTTCCATCGCGCGCGCGCTGAAGGTCACCGGTGACAGCCCCGGCGGCGCGCCGATACCCTTTTGCGTGCAACTGTAGCAGGCGTCGATTTGCCAGGCGTCGATCTCCAGCGGCATGCATCCGAGCGACGTCACTCCGTCGGCCGCTATTAGCGCGCCGTGAGCGTGCGCCATTTTCGAAATCTCCTCGATCGGCTGATCGATTCCGGTCGAGGTTTCGGCGTGCACGATCGCGACCAACTTGGGCGCTTTGGCCGCCTTGAGCGCCTGCTCGATCCGTTCGGGCTCGACGATTCTGCCCCACTCGGCGTCGACCCGATGGATCCGCGCGCCGAGCCGCGTTGCGACTTCGACCATCCGCGCGCCGAACACGCCGGCCGTGCCGATCACCACCTCGTCACCCGCCTCGATCAAATTCGCCATCACGGTTTGCATCCCGGCCGAGCCCGTGCCGGAGACCGGGAAAGTGATCTCGTTGGCGGTGCGAAAAACGATCCGCAGCATCTTCTTGATGTCGTCCATCACCTTGACGAAGTCGGGATCGAGATGCCCAACCATCGGCGATAGCATCGCCTTCATCACTCGCGGATGGATGTTCGAGGGGCCCGGTCCGAGCAGCACACGGGCGGACGGTTGCAACTCCGGAAACGAGGAACTGGCCAAAGGCGGTCTCCCTTTTCAGCGCCGGTTAGTTTGGGCGGCGCTTGAGAGCGCGGCCTTTCGCCGGCGGCGATTTTGCGCTGTGTTCATTATTGACCGGACGGGCGCGCATGGCAAAAGCGCGCCGAGCGCATCGGCGAACGCGCGGCGCACGCATCGGCAAAGACGCGGTGCGCCGACCGGCAAACGGGAAACGCGTATCGGATCCGATTCGACGCGATCATGATAGAGTAGCTGGCCGTGGAAAGCCTCGCCGCCGCCCTGCAATTCGCCGCGGACCTGCCCGCCCTCGCCGCGGAACTGGCTGAAATCGTCGGCGCCGACGGCGTCGTCGCGCGTCCTAGCGAGCTCGCCGTCTACGAGTGCGACGGATGGACGATCGCCAAGAGCGCGCCCGACCTGCTGGTGCTGCCGCGAACCACCGCGCACGTAAGCGGCGTGCTGGCCGCACTGGAGCGACGCGGGGTGGCTTTCGTGCCGCGCGGCGCGGGCACGGGGCTCTCCGGCGGATGCCTGCCGCTCAACGCGCCGGTGATGGTATGCACGTCGCGCATGAACCACATCGTCGCCTGCGATCTCGCCAACCGGCGTATCGAGGTTGAAAGCGGCGTGGTCAACCTCAACGTGACCAACGCGGTCAAGGCCGCCGGCTATTTTTACGCGCCCGATCCTTCTTCGCAGGTCGCCTGCACCATTGGCGGCAACATCGCCGAGAACTCCGGCGGCCCGCATACGTTGAAGTACGGCGTCACCACCAACCACGTGCTGGGAGTCGAGCTGGTGCTGGCGGGCGGCGAGGTCGTCGAATTGGGCGGTCCCGCCGACGAGCGCCTGGGCTACGACCTGCTCGGCGCGGTGGTCGGCGCCGAGGGCACCGCCGGAATCGTGACGCGCGCGACGCTGCGGCTGCTCCGCGAACCCCAGGCGCATCGCACGATGCTTGGGATCTTCGCCGACGTCGAGCGTGCGACCGCGGCGGTCACCGCGATTATCGCCGCCGGGATCATCCCCGGCGCGATCGAAATGATGGACGCGCTCATCATCCGCGCGGTGGAGGCGGCGTTCAAAGTCGGGTTTCCCGCCGACGCCGGCGCCGTGCTGATCGTCGAGATCGACGGGCTCGAGGTCGGGCTGAGCGAGCGCGCCGAGCGCATCGCGCGTATCGCCACCGAGGCCGGCGCGGTCGAGGTGAAACTCGCGCGCGACGAGGCCGAGCGCGCGCTGTTGTGGAAGGCACGCAAGCGCGCTTTCGGCGCGGTCGGCCGGCTCGCGCCCAACTACGCCACCCAGGACGGCGTGGTGCCGCGCACGCGGCTGCCCGACATCCTGCGCGTGATCTCGATGCTCAGCCGCCACTACAAGCTCGCGATCGGCAACGTCTTCCATGCCGGCGACGGCAACATCCATCCGATCGTGCTCTATGACGAGCGCGATCCCGACCAGGTGAGGCGCGCGATCGAGGTCGGCCGCGAAATTCTGAAGGCCTGCGTCGAGATGGGCGGCAGCCTGACCGGCGAGCATGGCATCGGGGTCGAGAAACAGCATGAGATGCCGCTGTTGTTCGCGCCCGAGGACCTCATCGTGATGAGCGAACTGCGCCGCGTGTTCGATCCTAACGGACACGCCAACCCCGGCAAGATCATTCCGCAACCCGGCGGCTGTGTCGAAGTTGCCGCGCCGCGCCGCCAAGCCCCGCTGTAGCCGGTGAGCGACGTTCAGGCCGACAAAATTGAGAACGCGATCCGCGGGCTGCTGGGCGCAGAGCACGTGCGCGAGCCGCGCGGGCGCGAAACCCTGGCCGCGCGGATAATCGCCGAACCTCGCGACAGCGACGAAGTCGCCGCGCTCGTCCGCCAATGCGAAGCCGGCCGCATCACGCTCGCGCCGCTCGGCGCTGCGCGCACGCTCAGCGAAATCCGCCGCGCGCCCGCGATGCTCGGCGTGTCGCTCGCGCGTATGGACCGTATCGTCGCCTACGAGCCCGAAGACATGACGGTGATCGCCGAGGCCGGGATGACGCTCGGCGCGCTCAACCAGCGCCTGGCAGAGCACGGACAGCGCCTCCCGCTCGACCCGTGCGATCCCGGCGCGACCACGCTCGGCGCGCTGATTGGCGCGTCGCACGCCGGCCCGCTCAGGCTTTCCGAGGGCACGCCGCGCGACCTGCTGATCGGCGTGCGTTTCGTCGGCCATGAAGGACGTGAGGTGCACGGCGGCGGCCGGGTAGTCAAAAACGTCGCCGGCTATGATTTGATGAAGGTGATGACCGGATCGTTCGGGACGCTCGGAATAATCACGGAGGCGGCGTTCAAGCTGCTGCCGATTCCCGAGGGCTACACGATGAGTATCGCGCCGTTTGCGCGCGCGGCCGACGCTTTCGGCGCGGCGCTTAAGCTTCACGACGTGCTGCCGCTGGTGCATGTCGAGGTACTGAGTCCCTCACTCGCCGCGCGCTTCGGCTATTCCGGCGCTTTTCTGCTGATGGCCGCCGTCGCCGGCAGCGCCTCCGAGTTGGAGTATCAGCGCGGCCATTTCGGCGGCCTTGACGGCGCCGTCTTCAGCGACGGCGCGCGCGCTATCGAGACCTACGAGCGACTGCGCGATCTCGAATTTGCGCCCGCCGCGGTCGCCGCTCAACTCGCGACGGCGCCGGCCGAGCTTGCCCGATGCGTCGAAGGCCTGGGCGCGGAGTTTCGCGCACACGCCGCATGCGGCGTTGCGCAGGTCTTTGTCGGTGGCGAGCTTGAACCGATAAAGGCGCGCGAGACGCTCGCTCGATGGCGCTCCGCCGCGCACGCGGCGCATGGCCATCTAAGGGTGCTCGCGGCCGCGCCGGCGCTCAGATCGGACCTGGATTTTTTCGACGCACCCCCGGCCGGCGCGCTCAAGCTGATGCGCCGGCTCAAGGCCGCGTTCGACCCAACCGGAGTCTTCAACCCCGGATGCTTCGTCGGGGGACTTTGATGGCGAACGCGGAGACACGAAAGAACGCCGCGCCGGCGTTTCCGGGGCTGGTGCGTGACGTGGTCGAATACGACCTGCTCTTCGACTGCGTGCACTGCGGGCTGTGTCTCGAGTCGTGTCCGACCTATCTGCTGACGCGGGCCGAGATGGATTCGCCGCGCGGGCGGATCTACCTGATGAAATCGCTCGCGGAGGGGCGGATGACGCTCGACGAGGACGTCGTGCGCCATATCGATTCGTGCCTCGGTTGTCGCGGCTGCGAGACCGCTTGCCCCTCGGGCATTCACTATGGACGGCTCCTGGAGCGGGCGCGCGACTTCATCGATCGCAACCATCGGCGCGGATTGATCGACGCGTTTCGCCACGCGGCGGTCCGCTTCATCTTTCCGTATCCACAGCGGCTGCGCGCGATGCTCTGGCCGCTGCGCGTCGCCGGGCAGCTCAAAATGCGCGGCGCGGTTCGCCGCCTGATGCCGCGCGCGTTGCGCGAGTGGATCGACCTGGTACCGGAGGAGAACCAGCTCTCGCCGGTTTATCCCGAGGCAACGCGGCCGAACTCCGCCGGCCCGGTCGCGGTGGTGCATCACGGATGCGTCGCGCAGGTGCTGACGCCCTCGGAGAATCGCAACACGGAGCGCGCGCTTGAGGCGGCCGGCTATCGTGTCGTGCAACTCGCGCCCACGGTCTGCTGCGGCGCGCTCGATCTCCACGACGGCAACCTGCCGCGCGGCCTCGACTTCGCGCGCCGCAACGTGCGGGCGCTCAAACGATCGGGCGCCGAGGCGATCGTTTCGGCGGCGTCGGGATGCGCCGCGGCGATCGCGTCGTATGGCGAGTTACTCAAGGATGATCCGGAGCTGGCCAAAGACGCGCGCGAGGTCTCTGCGCGGGCAACTGACCTGAGCGCGCTGCTGCTCGCGCGCGGCAAACTGGCGGGACGGCTCGAATGCGCTGTCACGTACCACGACTCGTGTCATCTCGTGCACGGGATGGGCGTGCGCGAGGGGCCGCGCAAACTGCTCGGTTCGATCGCGGGCGTGCGGCTGGTCGAGATGGCGGAGTCCGACCTGTGCTGCGGCTCAGCCGGGAGCTACAATCTGCTCGAACCCGCGATGGCGCATCAACTGGCGCGGCGCAAGGCCGACCATATCGAGGCGACCGGCGCCGGCTACGTCGTGTTGGGGAATCCCGGCTGCGAATTCCAGATCGCGGCCGAGCTACGCCGGCGCGGCTCACGCATCCGCGTCATCCATCTCGCGGATTTTCTCGCGCTGGTCGCAAGTTCCGGCGCGTAAATCCGCATCGCCGCACACTAGAACGGTTTCAGCACGGCGAGCACGAGGATCGCGAGCAGCAGCGCGCTGACGAATCCGTGAATCATCTTGAACTCGCGGGCCGAGGCGCCCGACGGGTCGTTCTCGAGATTCAGGATCCGGCGATAGAGGCGATAGTGGAAGTAGAGCAGCACGAGCACTAGCACCAGTTTCGTATGCAGCCAGCCGGCCATCAGAACGGCGGGGTCGAGCAGGATCAGGATGATGCCGAAGAAGACCGTGGCCAGCGCCCCGAGATTGCATCCGACCTGGAACAGGCGGCGCGAAACCACGATCAGCCGCTCGCGCGCCGCGCCCACCTCTTCGGTGGCCAGCGAGAGCATCGACGCGATCACCAGCAGGTTGCCGATCCAGACAATCACTCCGAACAGATGAAAAACGATTCCCCAACTGATGAGGCCCGCCCAATTGACCATCGCGCCGCTCCTTCCTCAGGCCGCTCGAATATGGCTTATCCGCGCCGCCAGTACCATCGCGATCATCGCCACCGCAGCGCCGCCGAGATATGGCGCCGCCGGCCCCATCGCCTGGTAAACCATCCCGCCCGCGATCGGGCCGATCACGCGCGCCAGCGATAGCACCGATTGGTTGAGTCCCAGCGCCTCGCCCTGTAACTCGCGCCCCGTGCGCCGCGATATAAGCGTGGTGACCGCCGTCGTGCCGAGTCCGTATCCCGACGCGATCAGAATCAGCATCCCGTAAAGCGCGGCGTGCGAAGGCCAGCTTCCCAACGGCGCGAGACCGGCCGCGAGCGCCGCCGCGCCGGCCACCATCAGCGCGGCCTCGCCCGTGCGCGGCACCAGTTTGCCGACCAGGTAGCCCTGCGCGATCGCCTGCACCAATCCAGCGAAGGCCAGTAATCCGCCGACGCCGGCCGCCCCGTAGCCATAGACCGCAGGCACGGTCAGTGCGAAGGTCGCCTCCAGCCCCGCGATCGCGAAGGTGATCAGGAAGGCCACCAGGAACAGGGACGCGATCGCGCGATGACGCCGGAGCTGGCGCGGCAGATCGAACGAGGATCGTGACCCTTCGCGCGCGCTCGGCCTGGCGCTGGCGCCGGGCGCGGCGTCGTGCGGGGCGCGCGATTCGGGTAGCCAGATGGCCGCGAAGACGAGATTGGCGAAGGTCAATGCCGCCGCGAACAGCACCGGCGTGCGCAGGCTGACCGCGCCGAGCAGGCCGCCGACCGCCGGGCCCAGCACGAAGCCCAGGCCGAATGCCGCGCCGATCATTCCCATCGCCTGCGCGCGCTTCGATTCTTCGGTGGTGTCGGCGACGTAGGCTTGTGCAGTCGAGATCGTCGCCGCACATGCTCCGTGCACCGCGCGCGAGATCAGCAGCCCCGCAAACGAATCCGTGAATCCATAGATCAGATAGCTCAGCGACGAGCCCAACAGCCCCAGCATGATGATCGGGCGCCGGCCGATTCGATCGGAAAGCCGCCCGAGCAGCGGCGCGAAGATGAACTGCATCATCGAGTAGGCGGAGAGCAAAAGTCCAATCGCGCCGGCGCCGACACCCAGGCGCGCGGCGTACATCGGCAGAAACGGAATCACGATGCCGAAGCCGAGCAAGTCGAAGAAGACGGTCGCGAACAGGATCAGGCGCGACGCGCCGCCGGGCGCCGCGGCGGACGCCGCCGGATTGGATGGTTGCGAAGTTGGCATTGGGATCTGTTTTGGGGCGCGCGCGATGAAGGAAATCGCATGACGGCGTCGCAGTCAAGCAAGCGCCGCTCGCCGCGCTTGCTTCATTTAATCTCGTTGCGTCGCGCGATGCGCGCGGCGATCGTTCTTTAAGAAATCGCGGCCGCCGGAATTTGTATCGATGATCGTTGCGGCCTAGTGATCGGCTTGACGATCCTCGGACGAACCTTCGGTGGCGAAGCGGTAGACCAATTCGTCGGGGCGCACGTAGCCGAGTTCCTCGCGGATGCGGCGTTCGAGATAGCGATCGTCGTTGCCCAGCCGGCCGAGCTTGAGCTTCAACGCCGCGTTGGACTTGCGCAATTCCCGGTGCACTCCTTCGAGCTGTGCGCGCCGCTCGCGCAACACCATCAGGTCCCGCACTCCCAGCGGCCCGGTGACGAAGTCCACCGCCAGCAGGCTGCAGGCGGCGGCCAGGACCAGGGTCAGCCACTCGCGGCGCAAGTACAGACTTAACCGGTTCACAAGCAACATGGTAAAAAGGCTTACCTCGAACTTCAAGCGGGCTTATGACTGAACGCCATTCTAATCCGGCAAAGGCGAGGCAGCGCAAGGCTTCTTACAATTTTAAAATTTCTTTATAAACGATCCCCGTTCTGCTTGATTTCTCAATAACAGGTTTCTATAATCCAGCCTGACGGCAAGACCATGACGGTCCAGCCAGAGGGTTGAGGGGGTTTCGG
The DNA here is from genome assembly GCA_963810495.1 of uncultured delta proteobacterium. Lineage (GTDB taxonomy): Bacteria > Desulfobacterota > Binatia > Binatales > Binataceae > JAKAVN01. The sequence goes on along the minus strand of CAWENP010000006.1, from coordinate 195,704 downwards.
AGCTTGTCCGGCAGCAGCAAAGTTAGAGGAGGTGTCTATGCCAGTGAAGAAGAAAAGAAGTTCTGCTACAAAATCCAAATCGAAGCTGAAGACGAATATGAAGAAGAAAGCCGGCAAGAAAAAGAAGAAGTAACGGCATAAGTTTTCCTCCGGGAAACCGGAGGCTGGCCAAGATGCCGGGCATGCTGCTGCGATAAGCCGGGGTGAATTAACCCCGTACCGCGAGAGGGCCCCTGAAAGGGGGCCCTCTTTTTTCTGCGTCGTGTGCTGCTCACGCGAAGCCGCGAGCGCGCTTGCGGCGCGTGATGCGCGTGGCGCAACGTTAGTTGCGATGGAGACGCGGCTTGGCCGAATCCCGGCCGAATGTGAGCGGCCCGAACCGCTGAAGTTCGCCTGGCCGCTGGTGCTGCTGCCGGAGCTTTTCACCACGGCGCGCCATCTCGCGGTCGCGCGCGGATATTTCGCGAGCCTCGGATGGGAAGTCTATGCGCCAGATCTCCGCGCGGCGGCGAAGGCGTCGCGCACCGACACGCGCGCGTCAGACTTGAGTGGGGGCTTGAGCGGCGGCTCGAGCGATCGCTCGAACGCGGGCGGCTTCAACGGGTTCGCCGCGCTACTGGCCGAGGCTTTGGCGGCGCTCGGGCGCGACGCAATCGTCATCGGTCATGGGTTGGGCGGATTGCTCGCGCTCGGCGCGGTTGAGCAGCCGCGAGTGAGGGCGGCGGTGGCGCTGGCGCCGATGCTTCCCGGGTTTCGATCGCCGTTGGTGACGGGTGCGGCAAACTGGCCAGCGCGATGGTTGGGCCGCGCCCTCAAGCCGCCGCGCGGTGCCGTGCTTTTCCATCTGCTGGCCGACGCCGAGCCGTTCCAGCGCGAGGCGCTGATGCGGGCTCTGGTGGCCGACGACGCGCGCGCGGCGCTCGAAGTCGTGCGCGGCAGGATCAAGTTCGACGGGATCAAGCTCGCCAGCGACGCGCGCGCTGTGCCGCGGCTGATCGTGGCGGGCGATTCCGATCCGTTTGCGCCGCTTGATCAGATGAGCGAGTTCGCCGCGCGCGTCGGCGCGGCAATTCGCGTGGTGCGCGGGCGCGGCCATTGGCTCGTCGGCGGCCGCGCGCTGGAGCGCGCGGTGGCGGAGGTCCAGCGCTTCCTGGTGCGCAACCTCGGCGGCGATCTGCTGCTGCTCTATCCCGAAGAGTGGAAGGAACCGAACGACGAGCAGTGAGCGGCGCGGGCTCGCCGCGCGATCAGCCGCCGGCCAGCAGCCGGCTGAGCCAGCTCAAGGCGAGTCCCGCGAACAGCGCCGTGAGCGTGGCCGCGCGATGGTGATCGGAACGGCTTATCTGCGGCAGGATGTCCGAGGTCGCAATCGCGAGGAACGATCCCGCCGACAGCGCCACCGCGCCCGCCAGCATCACGCTGCCCGCGTCGCGCAGGAACAGCCAGGTCACGATCGCGCCGAGCGGCGTCGCCAGCGCGAACAGGCTCATCCAGAACACGATCGACGCGCGTTTCCAGCGGTCGAGCATCAGCAGGCTGGTCAACGCGAACGCGGTCGGGACCTTGTGAAACACGATCGCCATCAGCACCGCGCTGCCCAGCGCCGGGCTCCGATAGGTCGCGCTGATCGCGAGCCCGTCGAGCAGGTTGTGAAACGAGATGCCGACGTAGGCGGTCAGGCCGAAATGGATATGATGCGCCTGGCCGTGCTCGGCCGCGTCCTCGGGATGCGGATGGACGAGCACGAAATGCTCGAGCACGAAGATCATGAGAAAGCCCGCGACCAAGGGCACTCCCAGATGCGGGCCGAGCGCCGGCGCGCTGTCGGGAATCATCTCGAAGAAAGCGGCGCCGAGCAGCACGCCGCCGGAGAAGCTGACCGGCAGGATCAGGCCGCGGTACGACCAGTCGCGGACAAGCGGCGAGAGCCCGCCGATAAGCTCGGCCCCGATGACGGCCAGGAGATAGGCAATGAACTGCAAAGACATCTAACGCTTATGCAGGCGCGCAAGCGAATCGAGCTTGGCTAACATACGCCCGCGCGCGCGACAACCTGCGCCTCGCGCGAATTCGGGCCGCCGCATGCGAATTGGTTGATGAACTGGTCGACGGATCGGTCGAATTGATCGGGCGGTTCCGTTTTGTTAGATTACGTTATGGCGCTGCACCAAATAGCAGCATCCAAAAACATGGTTGAAGGCCCGCGGATACCCGCGGGCTTTTTTGCATAAGGAGACTCCCAATGCCCCATTCGGAGCTTCGCGAGGGACTCACTTTCGACGACGTGCTACTGCTGCCGCAGGCTTCCGACCTGCTGCCCTCGAGCTGTGACGTCTCGACGATGCTGACGCCCAACATCCGTCTGCGTATCCCGCTGGTCTCGAGCCCGATGGACACGGTGACCGAGTCGCGCAGCGCGATTGCGATCGCGCAGATGGGCGGTCTCGGCTTCATCCATCGCAACCTCTCCATCGAACGCCAGGCCGCCGAAGTCGCCGCGGTAAAGAAATACGAAAGCGGCATGATCGCCGATCCGGTCACGGTGCATCCGGAACAGAAAATCGCCGACGCGCTCGCGACGATGGAGCGCCGCGGCATCTCGGGCCTGCCGGTGGTCGCCGACGGCCGCCTGGTCGGCATCCTGACCAACCGCGACTTGCGCTTCGAGAAGCGCCTGGAAAAGCTGGTGCGCGAAGTGATGACTACGAAGGTCATCACTGCCCATCCCGGCATCAGCCTCGAGCAGGCCAAGGAAATCCTCCAGGCCCATCGCATCGAAAAGCTGCCGCTGGTCGACGAACGCCAGCGCTTGTGCGGCCTCATCACCGTCAAGGACATGGACAAGGCGACCCGCCATCCGCACTCCAGCAAGGACAAGATGGGCCGGTTGCGAGTCGGCGCCGCGATTGGCGTAGGGCCCGAGCGCGAGGAGCGTGCGGCCGCCCTGGTGCGCGCCGGCGCCGACGTGCTGTGCATCGACACCGCGCACGGCCATTCGCGCAACGTGATCGACGCGCTCCACGCGACCAAGCTCGCCCATCCCGAGGTCGACGTGGTGGCCGGCAACGTCGCAACCGCCGAGGGCGCCAAGGCCCTGATCGACGCGGGCGCCGACGCGCTGCGGGTCGGCATGGGGCCCGGATCGATTTGCACCACGCGCGTGATCTCGGGCGTCGGCGTGCCGCAGATAACCGCGATCATGGATTGCGTCTCGGTCGCCGAGCCGCGCGGCATCCCGCTGGTGGCCGACGGCGGAATCCGCTTCTCGGGCGATATCGTGAAGGCGCTCGCAGCCGGCGCCGCGACCGTGATGATCGGCTCGCTGTTCGCGGGCAGCGAGGAGAGCCCCGGCGAAACGATTCTTTACCAGGGACGAACCTACAAGCTCTATCGCGGGATGGGATCGCTGGGCGCGATGAGCGAACGGGTGCGCGATCGCTACGGCCAGAGCGACATCGAGGAGAGCAAGCTGGTGCCCGAGGGAATCGAGGGCCGCGTGCCCCATCGCGGACCGCTCGCATCCAATATCGAGCAGCTCGTTGGCGGCCTGCAGTCCGGGATGGGCTATATCGGCTCGGCCAATCTCGCCGAACTGCGCCGGCGCGCGCGCTTCATCCGGGTCACCGACGCGGGCCAGCGCGAGAGCCACGTGCACGACGTCTTCGTGACCAAGGAAGCGCCCAACTATCGTCCGTAGGCTCGCGCACAATCGAAAATCTGACGGCCGACGTGGGGCCGGAGTGCGCGCGCGGTCAAGGCGCGCGGAGGCGGGGCGGTTCATCAGATGGCTGAGCTGAAGAAAATCCGGGTCGGCGTGCTGTTCGGCGGACGGTCGAGCGAGCACGAAATTTCGCTGCGTTCTGCGCTGACCGTGATGTCGGCGATGGATCCGGCGCGCTACGAAGTGGTGCCGATCGGGATCGGACGCGACGGCCGCTGGTATTTGCGCGCCGACGCAATCCGGATGCTGACCGAGGCGGCGCCGCGCCTGGAGGCGCTGGCCAGCGGCGGCGTCGAGGTCAGCCTGCTGCCGCATCCCGCCGGCAACTCGTTGGTCGAGGCGCCGGGCAACGGGCAACCGATTGCAACGGGCGCGGCGCGCGGCGCGCGGCGAGGCGTGGGCAAAGGATTGCCCGGCCCGCTCGACGTGGTCTTTCCCGTCCTGCACGGCAGCTATGGCGAGGACGGCACCGTGCAGGGACTGCTGGAGCTGGCGGGAATCCCGTACGTCGGCGCGGGCGTGCTCGGCTCGGCGGTCGGGATGGACAAGGATATCCAGAAGCGGCTGCTGCGCGAGGCCGGATTGCCGGTCGTGCGCTACGCGGCGATCGAGCGCTGGCAGTGGCGCGAGCAGCCGGGGCGGGTGGCCGACCTTGCGCGCTCGCTCGAATACCCGGTGTTCATCAAGCCCAATGCGCTCGGCTCATCGGTCGGGATTAGCAAGGTCAAGAGCGAGAACGCGCTTGGCGCGGCGCTCGAGGACGCCTTCGCCTACGACCGCAAGGTGCTGATCGAGGCCGCCTGCGTTGGGCGCGAGCTGGAATGCGCGGTGCTCGGCAATGAACGGCCCGAATCGTCGATCCCCGGTGAGATCATCATCAAGGGACGCCACGAGTTTTACAGCTACGAATCAAAGTACGTCGACCCCGACGGCGCCGAGGTCAAGATTCCCGCCGCGCTGACCGCGTCGCAGAGCGAGCACTTGCGCGAGCTTGCGTGCGCCGCTTTCCGTGCGCTGGGGCTGCGCGGGATGGCGCGGGTCGATTTCCTGGCCCGCCCGGCGCTCAGCGAAATCTACCTCAACGAGGTCAACACGATTCCCGGGTTTACCGCGATCAGCATGTACCCCAAACTGTGGGAGGCCTCGGGTCTGCCGCTTGGGCGGCTCATCGATCGTTTGATCGAACTCGCGCTCGAGGAGAATCGCGAGCGCGCCGCGCTCAAGATAACCTACGAGGTCAAAGAATAGTCAGCGGCGCGATGAAACCACTGCTGGTTGCCACCACCAATCCCGCCAAGCTCGACGAGTATCGGCTGTTGCTGCGCGACTACGATCTCGCGCCGGTGTCGCTGCGCGAGGCCGGCGTCGACGATCATGCGCCGGAAGAGACCGGCGCCACGTTTACCGAGAACGCGCTGCTCAAGGCGCGCTTTTATTTCGCGCGCGCCAATCTGCCGACTCTCGCTGACGACGGGGGGCTGATGGTCGACGCGCTCGGCGGCGAGCCCGGCGTACGGTCTCATCGATGGCTCGCGGGCGTCGCCGCGCATGGAGACCTCGACCGCGCGCTCGCCGAGGAAGTGATTCGCCGGATGGCCGGGGTGGAGGCGGCGCGCCGCGGCGCGCGCCTGCGCGCTGCCATTGCGCTCGTTTATCACGAGCACGGGCGCATCCACGAGCGCGTGAGCGAGGCCGCGCTGGAGGGCGTTATCGCCGATCGCGTGTGGCCGCGGATGCGGGAAGGGTTTCCGTATCGCGCGGTGCTCTTCTTGCCGGATCGCGGATGCTACCTGGGCGAGCTTTCCGACGAGGACGCGGCGCGCCTCAGCCAGCGCCGGACCGCGCTCGAGGGCTTGCGCGGCGATCTTATCCGGATCGCGGGTTCGCGCTGAGATGGCGCCCCCGCTTGCATCGACACCGCGCCGTGCGCAGGCTGTGAGTTCCGGGGTGCGCATCTCCGCTCCCGCCTGATGAGAAAAAAGCACAAGGGCAAAGTCGTCCTGCTGCATCTGGCCGCGCGCTACCCATTCGCGGGCGTGATGTGGCAGCTCATCCATCACCTGGTTGGATTGCGGGAACTGGGGCTCGAGGTCTACTACCTCGAAGACCACGGCGCGTGGGTTTACGATCCGATCGCGGACGCCGTGTCGCCCGACGCCAGCCGCAATCTCAAACTGCTCGCACAAGTGATGGAGCGCTTCGGTTTTCGCGATCGCTGGTCGTTCCTCGACGTCACCAGCGGCGAGTACGTGGGGATGGGACGCGAGCGGAGCCTGCGGCTGCTGGCGGAGGCCGACGCAGTGATCAATCTGTGCGGTGCGACCCATCCGCGCGAAGAGCATCGGCGCGCGCGATGCCTGGTCTATCTCGAAACCGATCCTGGTGTGTACCAGGTACGTTATGCGCAAGGGGACGACAGTGCGAGGCGGATGCTCGACGCGCATCGCGTGCATTTCACCTACGCCACCAATGTCGGCCAGCCAGACTGCATGCTGCCGACGGCGGGCCTGCGATGGTATCCGACGCGCCCGCCGGTGCTGCTCGACGAGTGGCCCGAGCAGAGCGCCACGCCGATGCCGGCGGCGTTCACGACCGTCGGCACCTGGCGCAACAAGGGCAACGACGTCGAGCTTGGCGGGCGAACCTACCACTGGTCCAAGCACGTCAACTTTGTCAAAATGCTGGACGTTCCGCGGCGCGCCGGACAGGCCGTCGAGCTTGCAACCGACCTGACCTCGGGCCCCGATTACGAGCGGGCGCTGGCGGGCGGCTTCAGCTTCCGGCCGGTGGTTCCGATGTCGCTCGATATCGATACCTATCGCAATTATATCAGCGCTTCGCGCGGCGAGTTCACGGTCGCCAAGGATCTCTACGTCAGCACACGTTCGGGATGGTTCAGCGACCGCACGGCCTGCTACCTCGCCGCCGGGCGGCCGGCGGTGACCCAGTTCACCGGGTTTGAAAAGTTCATTCCGGCCGGCGCCGGGCTGGTTGGTTTCGCCGACGACGCCGCGGCGATCGAGGCGTTGCGCGCGGTCAGCGCCGACTATTCGCGCCATGCGCGAGCGGCGCGCGAGATCGCGTGCGAATACTTCGACGCGCAACGCCTGCTCGGCGAGATGGCGGAGATAATCGGACTCTAGCCGATGCCTGGCGCAACCCAACTCCAGACCCTGCTTGGGCTCAACGGTCTTTCCGTCGATACGCGCACGCTTCTCGAGTCGACGGTGGCGATCGCCGCGCTGCTCTACGCGCTGGCGCTGCGCCATCGCCGGGGCAATCTGCAGGCCTGGCCGGTCGCGATGGCTGGGGTGGGGCTGGTGGTCGACGTCGCGACTCCGTTGTTCGGCCATGCCCGATTTGCCTACCTGGTCGACACCGCCGCGGTAATCCTGTTCCTGTGGGGCGTAATCCGGATCGGGCTGGAACTGGCCGACGCCGCGACCCATCGCGGACGCGAGCACTTCTCGACCATCTTCAGGGATCTGCTCACCCTGACTTTGTGGTCGCTGGTGGTGATGGTCGTGCTGCGCGCTTTTTTCAAGATCGACGTCACCGCGCTGCTTGCGGTTCCGGCCGTCCTCACCGTGGTCATCGGCTTCGCGTTGCAGGAGACGCTGGGCAACATCTTCAGCGGGCTGACGCTGCAAATCTCGCAGCCCTTCGAATCGGGCGACTGGGTGCGTGTGGCCGACAAGGTCGGAACCGTGCATGGGGTGGGATGGCGTGCGACGACGATCGTGACGCGGAACAACGAATGGCTCGACATTCCCAACGCCCAGTTGGCCAAGGACCTGCTGTTCAACTACGGCAAGCATGCGGTGGCCGAAGAGGTTTCGATCGGACTCGGCTACGGCGAGCCGCCCAACCGGGTGCGCGAGGTCATCCACGACGTGCTGCGCGACGTGCCCGACGTGCTGCGCCATCCGGAGCCCGAAATTCTACCGTGGGAATTCGGCGACTACGCGATTCGCTACCGCGTCAAGTATTGGCTCGCGGACTATGAGCGCAGCGAACAGGTCCACGCCCGCGTCGTGTCGGGACTGTGGTACGCGATGCGCCGCCATGGGATTGAAATTCCCTTTCCTATGCGCACCCTGGTGCTCAGGCAGGAGAGCCGGGTCGAGGAGTCCGAGGCGTTGCATGAGATCGCCGCCGAACTGCGCGGCGTCGATTTTCTGCGCGAGCTCAGCGACGAGGAACTGCGAATCCTGGCCGGCGCGGTCCGCGTCCGCCAGTTCGGCGCCGGCGAGGCGCTGATGCGCGAGGGCGACACTGGCGATACCTTCTACATCATCCGCCGCGGCATGGTCGATGTGACTACCAGCGGCGCCGATGGCAAGCAGGTTCATATCGCTGAATTGACCCGCCCGGCGTTCTTCGGCGAGATGGCCTTGATGACCGGCGAGTCGCGCAACGCCACCATCCGGGCGCGCACCGACGCCGAGGTCCTCGAAATGAGCCGCAACGGCTTCACCGAGCTGTTCAAGAGCCATCCCGACGCCGCCGCGCAGATGAGCGAGATCATCGCCGCCCGCATGACCCAGCGCCGCGAGCTGCTCGACGCCGGTCATCAGACCGACGGCGGCGTGCGCGGCCGCTCGAGCCGGCTGCTGGCGAAAATGCGCCAGATATTCGATATCTAGGCGAGGCTCTCAAGCCGGCACTTAAGCGCGGCGCGCCGGCGTTCCCCACGGAGGCATCGACCATGGTCAAAACGATTACCTTTATCAAGCGCAAGCCCGGGATGAGCGTTGACGACTTCGGACAATACTGGCGCAAGCAACACGCCGCGATCGTGACCAGGCTGCCGGGGCTCCGCCGCTACGTGCAGTGCCACACGATCCCGTCGGGATATCGTAACGGCGAGCCCGCCTACGACGGCGTGGCGGAGGTGTGGTTCGACTCGACCGGCGCGATGCGCGAAGGCGCGCAGACCGCGGAGTACCGCGCGGTGCGCGCCGACGAGCCGAATTTCATCGACCTCACGAAGATCGATTTCGTCATCACCGAGGAGCGGGTGCAGAAGGACGCGCCGGCCGATCCGTCGATGGTGCATCTGGTAGAGTTCGTCACGCGTAAGCCCGGGATGTCGGTCGAGGCGTTCCAGCGCCACTGGAGCGGCGTGCACGGTCCGCTGGGTGCGAAGATCCCGATGGTCCGGCGCTACGTGCAGTGTCACGTGCGGCCGGCCGCGTATCGCGACGGCCGCCAGCCGCCCTACGACGGCGTGGCCGAGGTCTGGTTCGATTCGACCGCCGCCATGCGCGAATCGGCGACGACGCCCGAATACCGCGCGGTGCGCGCCGACGAGCCCAACTTCATCGACACCACGCATCCGGTCCCGTTCATCATCACGCGGGATTTCGCCGTGCTCTGAGTTTGCCGCGGCCGCGCGCGGTTACTTGGTTTCGAACTCGAAGACCATCTCGGTCGGCTGACCGTCGGTCGCCTCGACGATCTTTTCGAGATAAAGGTTAACCAGCGCGTCCTTGGGCGCCTCGCGGCCGAGCGCTTGCAGCATCGTGTTCGCGGCGGTCGCCTCGCCGTTGCGGATGTGCTCGAGCGCGCGGTTGAAGCGTTCATAGAAGGTGGGATCGATTCCATTGCCGGCCCGCCCGGCGACGTCGACGATCGGCACCAGTTGTTCCTTGCCCTTGACCTTGACCAGTCCGACCTCGCGCGCGCAATAGTTGCCGGCGGCTTCGATCAGGGTCTGCCGGTTGACCAGCAGGTGAACGTGGAAATGGCGCGTCAGCCCCTCCAGGCGCGAGGCCAGGTTGACCGTGTCGCCGACGGCCGAGTAGTCGAAGCGATGCTCGCTGCCGAGGTTGCCTACGATCGCGTCGCCGGTGGCAATCCCGATGCCGATATCGACGTCGGCGAAACGTTCGTCGTCCTGGCGCAGCCGCTCGAGCCCTTCAAGCATCTTGAGCGCGCAGTCGATCGCCGCTCCCGCGGGATTTTCGATCTCATTCGGCGCGCCCCAGAACGCCATGATTCCGTCACCCATCAGCTTGTCCAGCGTGCCTTTTGAATCGAGTATAATCCTGCACATTTCGTTCATGTAGGCGTTGAGCAAGGACACGAGCCGCTCAGCATCGAAACGCTCGGCGCGCGAGGTGAAGTTGACTATATCGGAGAACAGGATCGCGAGATGGCGGCGCTCGCCGCTGAGCCTCAAACCTCCGGGATCGTCGACCACTGACTCAACCACCTCCGGGTTGAGATAGTGTTCAAGGGCCGAACGCAGGAAGCGCTTCGCGCGGTCCTCGGTCACGTAACGGTAGGTGGCCAGCAACATGTAAGTGAGAAGTGCAGAGGCCAGCGGGAGAACCATGTCGATCAGCACGCCCTCGTAGACCAGGCGGTACTGCGCGTAAGCCGCAAAACCGACGATGACCCACAGCGCGCTCGCCGCCGACCATAGCGGCGAGAGATAGGCCGCGGCCACGCTGATCGCGAGCACCAGCATCAGCGCCACCGCGTCCTCTTCGGCGGTGCCCTCCACGCGCGAGCGCCTGACGAAGTCGCCGCGGAGTACGTTGTCGATCGCGTTGGCGTGGATCTCGACGCCCGGAAAATCGCCCGCGGTCGGTGTGACCTTGCGGTCGCCGAGGGCATGCGCGGTCAGGCCGACCAGAACAATTTTGCCGGCTAGGGCGGCCGGCGGCACGCGATGGGCGATGAGATCGGCGATCGAATAGGCGGGAAACGTGCCGGGCGGCCCGCGGAAATCGATTAGCATCCGCCCGATCTCGTCCACCGGGATTTCTTCGTCGCCCAGCGTTACCTGGCGCGCGCCGTCGTCGCCGATCACCAGGCGCAGCGGCGCGTTCTTGAGGTAAGCCGCGGTCAGCGCCAGGTATAGCGGCACGCAGTAGCGCTTGCCGAAACGAATCACCGCGATCTCCGAGCGCAGGACGCCGTCCGAATCGGCATCGTAATCGACGTACGCGGTTCCGCGCGCCGCGCTGTTGAGCACCGCGATCGGCGGCAGGTAGGCCCGCGCCGCGATCAACAACTTTGGCGCCGCGTCCGGCAACTCGCGCACCAGGTTGTAGGCGAGCGGCGGCGGCGCGATCGGTTCAGTCTTGTAGCCGGTCGGAACCGGGGCGGAGAGGATCTGCGGGGCGCTATTGAGATCGAAATGCTTTTCAAAGGCGTAAGCAAGGAAAGTCGAGCCTTGCTGCTTCACCGCATCGGCAAAAGCAAGATCGTTGCCGGTCTCCAGCGTCTGCTCGACCGCGGCGTTGGCAATTCCGAGCCGCTTTAGGCGCTCGGCGATCCGCTCGGCCTGGACATCGTCCTCGTCACGCTCGCTGAACAATACGTCGTATCCGACCACCGCGGCCTTGTAGTCGCGCAGCGCGTCGTTGAGCCGCGCCTCGACACTGCGCGGCCAGGGCCAATGGCCCAGCTCCGCGATGCTTTTCTCGTCGATCGCGGCGATCGCGACCGCGCCGGTCAGCGGCGGCCGCCGCGTCATGTACATCCTGAGATCGGAAGCCTTCAGATCGGCTAGATCGAACACGGCCGGATGGAGATCGTTGAAGATGAAAAGCGCGATCAGGGTGGCGATCCCGATGAGCAGCGGGCGCCATGCGTGCCGGTGGCGGCGCGTTCTGACACTGGTCGTCTTGGCCATCGCGGGCGAACGGCTCAGAGCTTAGCGCGTTGCGCTGCTCGCGACCATCGCTGTCCGGTCGTCGCGTGAGCGGGCGAAAGCACCTGTGGTGGGTCTCTGTGAGCGCTCAGTTTTGCGTGTGGCAGTTGTGCGTGGGTAAAGTCGTGCGCCTGGGCGATCGATGCGCGCCCGGTGCGACTCGCGATATGGAGGCGACGACGATCAGCTATTCGTTCGGGCTCTTGGTCTGCTTAGTGGTATGCCCCTGACCGTTGCCGCCACCGAATACCCCGCCTGCGGCCAATCCGCCGGCCGTGCCGCCGGCCACGATAGCGCCGCCGACCAACAGACCGGTGATACTGCCGCCAGTCGCGGCAGCTCCTGCTCCTGCGGCCGTAACGGCTGCGGCTATCTCGCTCGGCGGAAACGGCGCAAAGCCGCATACCACCCAAGTCTGGTGACCCGCGGGCACCTGAACCGATCCGCCGCCCGGGTTGGTCGTATTGAGTACCTCGACCGTGCCCTCATAGACCGATACCTGGGTGAACCGGCGGCAATCCTTGTACTTCTTGCGGTCCTCTTCGCTCATCGTGCCGGGCGGTTGGGTCTCGGTGGAGGTGTCGTATTGAGTGCCACGTGCCGAGGCGACCGCGTTGGGCGTATGCACTTCGAAGTTCGGCGTCGGCGACGACGTGTACGACACGAACGAACGCACCAGGCCCGAGAACAAGCTCAGCTTAGTGTTACGTGAGCTGGCCGTGACCGCCTGATTGTCGATAACCAGGGAGGTCGATTCGTCCAGCTCCAACTTGCTGTTGTCGTGCAGCATGATGGTGACGCGGCTGTTGGCGGCGGTGACGATCCGGTCTCCTACATCGACCGCCATTCCCTGGGTGGCCGGTACAGTAGTTCCGCCGCGCTCGATATGCACGTCGCCGGTGAGCGAGGTCACCGAGCCGGCGGGCGTTGCCTGGGCCATCGCACGATTTGCAATGAGTAGCGTAAATGTGACTACAAACACTACAACGAAGCGTAAGATTGTGCTCTTATTCATGTAAACGACATCTTTGAGAAGCAATGGCCATTCTCATCGCGCATCTTTACCGTCCTTGTAACCCATGTGTCAAACACTAAATGATTAAATGACACATTTCTAGACATCGGCCCTCAGAAAATGGCTCTAATCGAACGCTCGAGCGAACGCTCAAGCTCGCTCATGTTGGCACATCGATGCAGTGCGTCAACCTCGCGCGCGTACTGATGAATGGCGCTGTCGCCGGTGCCCCATCGCTCATCCGGCTCCGGAATCAGCCATACAACGGCGCGGCACAGGCGTCGCAAGTCGCGCAGCAGGTCGGCCCGCGCCGGCCGCCGATTGTTGCGCCCGTCCCCCAATATCACCATCAGCGTCGCCCGTGAGAGCAGTTCCGAACGCCGTTCCCATAGTTCGCCGAGCACCCGTCCGAAATCTGAACGCGCGTAGAGATCCAGCGCTGGCTCGGTGGCGACATGGCCTCCGGCGAATTCGGCCTCGGCGAGACGATCGATGAAGACGAAGGTGCGCACGCGCCGGAAGTGTCCGTAGACGCCTGCTACCAGCTCTAGCATCAACGCAGAGCAGTAGCGCACGGAACCCGAAACGTCAGCCAGGATGAGTAGGTCGACGTGGCGCGGGCGCCGCGCGCGAAAGCGCAACTCGGCCAGTGCGCCACCGTGCTGCAAGGAGGCGCGGATGGTGCGGCGGAAATCGACCCGGCCGCGTGGCGCGGCGTGAAGCCTGCGGCCCAGGCGCAGGCGGAAGCGGCGCGCGAGCGGCGCCAGAGCTTCGCGCGCGGCTTCGTACTCTAGGCCAGTATATGCCGCGAACGGCGCGAGCCGTGCGCTGCGAAGCGTAGCCTGGCGGCGCGCGTCGAGTCCGGGCTCGTCGGCCTCGACGCCAGCGTTGGCCCCGGGCGCGCTGCCGCGGAGGGCGGCGTCCTGAAGGACGCCGCCCTCCGCGGCAGCGGACTCCGCCGCGCTGAGGCGCGGCGCGGCATCGCCGGAGGCGGCGGGCGCGGTCGCGCCCGCCGCCTCCGGCTCGGGCTTCTCCTGCGGCGGCGTCGCGCGGGGCGGCGCGCCGCCGTGGGGCGGAGCGTCGGCCCGCGCGCGCTCGGCGCGCGCCTGGGCCGACGCTCCCTGTTCGCCGCGGCCGGTGCCGGCTGCGGCGATGCGGCGATGGGCGCCGGGGCGGCCCGCTTCGCGGGCCGCCCCGGCGCCCGCGCCGAAGAAGCGCGCAAACACTTCGTCGAATGACGCGCGGTCGGCTTCGTCCTTGACCAGCGCCGCCGCCAGCGCCTCGCGAACGCGCGCGCGGTCGGCGAGGCCGGCCGCCGCCACCGCGCGCATCGCGTCGAGCGTTTCCGCGACTGACACCGGCACTTCGGCCAGGCGCAATTCGCCGACGAAACGCAGCAACTCGGCGCTGAGCGTGCTCATCGCGGGCGCGCGGCGAGCGCGCCCGCTTTGGCTTCGACCTTGGCGCGGTCGTCCTCGTGTTTGAGCAACACGCCGAGCGCGGAGCGGATCGCGGACGCGTCGAGTTGCGTCACGCCCAGGCGCAGCAGCGCGCGCGCCCAGTCGAGCGTCTCGGCGATCGAGGGCGGCTTCTTGAGCGCGAGCTTGCGCAGCGCATTTACGAAGCGCGCCGCGTCGACGGCGAGTTGCGCGTCGAGCTCCGGAAGCTTGAGCTCGATGATGCGCCGTTCCTGTTCGAGGCCGGGGAAATCGATGAACAGATGCAGGCAGCGCCGGCGCAGCGCCTCCGACAGCTCGCGTGCGCGGTTGGAAGTCAGCACGACCACCGGATGCTCGCGGGCGCGAAGCGTGCCGAGTTCGGGAACCGTGACCTGGAAGTCGGAGAGCAGCTCGAGCAGGAACGCCTCGAACTCTTCGTCGGCCTTGTCGACCTCGTCGATCAGCAGGACCACCTTGCGCGGCGAAGATATCGCGCGCAGGAGCGGACGCTCGAGCAGGTACTCGCGCGAGAACAGATGCTCGGAGACGTCTTCCCAGCGCAGTCCTTGATGCTCATCGGCCTGGAGACGTAGGAGCTGCTTCTGATAGTTCCACTCGTAGAGCGCGCGCGCCTCGTCGAGTCCCTCGTAGCATTGCAGACGGATAAGTTCGGCGCCGAGCATCTCGGCCAGCACCTTCGCCACTTCGGTCTTGCCCGAGCCGGCAGGCCCTTCGATGAGCAGCGGCTTGTCGAGCGCGAGCGCGAGAAAGACCGCGGTCTCGACACGCTGGTTGGTGATATAGCGCGCGCGCCGCAGACCGTCGCTAATGAATTCGGGCGTGACGTTCATCTAGCTCGCGAGACATCATTACCGATCTATTGAGATTCTGAGCATTGCGGTCATCGAGAGCGTAGTCAATTGCACCTGGTCAATCTCGCCCAGTCGATGGCCCGCAGTCGATTGCTCCACGGTCAATTGCACTCGCGCATTCGTTCGCGCGAATCCTGTGCGCGAATCTTGCGATAGTCAGAATTTTGAAATTGCGAATTGTCTCGCGCAGTGCCGGCGCACGCCAGCGCATCCCGCATCCGATGATCGCCGACGCACCGCAAGTACGGCAGGCAAGCGGGTTTGATCGAGGCCGAACGGCTTGCGCCGTCCGGCCCCCGCCAACCGGGAAAAGGGGGGGCAAACCCCGGCCAGCGACTTCATTGTACGCCAGTTATAATCAGTTGCAATAGGTTCTATGATGAAACGAAGCGCAAAAACTTCAAATTACGCCTTATTGCCGCAAGTCTATCCTTAACTGACTAGCCTCGCTTTTGGCAGTCTCAGCGCACTAGTACAGGTGACGCCAGCCATCGTGGCAGGCAGCGCCTCTCAGGAGCGAAATTCAGCCGCTCGATTCGTATCAGTCGGCGGCCGCCGTATGCAACTCGTCGCTGGTCCGCCGATGCTGCAGCATCGCCTTGAGCAGTTTCGGCGGCGACATCGGCAACTCGGTCATCCGCACCCCGACGGCGCGGTAGATTGCGTTTGCGACCGCCGCCATCGGCGACACGATCGAGACTTCGCCCACCCCGCGCACGCCCAGCGGATGGCTGGGGTTGGGGACTTCGACAATAATCGTCTCGATCATCGGCAAGTCCAGGCAGGTCGGCATCCGATAGTCCAACAGCCCCGTGTTACGCATGATGCCGCGTTCGTCGTATACGTATTCCTCGTTGAGCGCCCATCCGATCCCCTGGGCCGTGGCGCCCTGCAGTTGCCCCTCGACGTAGGACGGATGGATCGCGCGGCCGACGTCCTGGGCTACGGCGCAGCGCAGAATTTTCACTTTGCCGGTATCGGGATCGACTTCGACGTCGACGCAGGTGAGCGCGAACGCGTTGCCGACCGCGCCGACCGCCCCGGCATTGAGCGTCGCGCGGCCGGTGATCGGGCCACCGGTGCGGCCGAGCCGCGGAACGATTTCCTTGATCGTCATCGGCTTGACGCCGTTGCCGATCGCGCTCAGGCGCCCGTTGTTAAACTCGACTTCTTCGGGCTTCTTCTCCCACAATTTGGCGGCGCGCTCCTTGAGCTGGCGCACTACGTCCTCGGCCGCCTCGTAGACCGCCATCCCGGTGGCGAGCGTGATACGGCTGCCGCCGGTCACGTCGGTATGGCCAATCGAGTCGGTATCGGCGACGATCGGGCGCACGTCTTCGGCCTCGACGCCGAGCACCTCGGCCGCGACCATCGCCATCGCTGCGCGCGAGCCGCCGATATCGACCGAGCCGGTGACGACGCTCAGCGTGCCGTCGTTGTGCAGGTTGACGGCTGCTGCGGATTGCAGGCCGCCATTGAACCAGAAGCCGGCCGCGACGCCGCGCCCGCGGTTGGGACCCTCCAGGCGCGAGCGGTAGTACTCGCTGTTCTTCAGCGCCTCGCAGGTTTCGATGAAGCCGATGCGTTTATACGGCGGGCCGGCGGGTTGCGGAGTGCCTTCGTGGGCGCCGTTGAGGATGCGCATATCCAGCGGATCGATTCCGCAGCGCAGCGCCAGTTCGTCGATCAGCGATTCGCAGGCAAACGCCGAGCTTGGCGATCCCGGCGCGCGATACGCGGCGACCTTGGGACGATTGACCACCACGTCGTAGGAATCGATCAGCAGGTTGGGAACGTCGTAGGGGCCGGTGCAGCACATCGCGCCCGGCGCGAACGGCGAGCCCGGAAAAGCGCCCGCCTCGTAGGCCATCCAGAACTGCGCGGCGGTGATTTTGCCGTCACGCGTCGCGCCCATCTTGCCCTTGATCCAGGTGCCCGACGTCGGGCCGCTCGCGCGCAGCACCTCGGCGCGGCTCATCGTCATCTTGACCGGCCGCCCGCTCTTTTTCGCGAGCAGCAGGGCCAGCGGTTCGAGATAGATGGTGGTCTTGCCGCCGAAGCCGCCGCCGATTTCCGCCGGCACCACCTTGATGTCGCCCTCGTTCATCTTGAGCACGGTGGCGGTGAGCGTGCGCACGTTGAAGGTGCCCTGGGTCGAGCAGTAGATGGTCGCGTGGCCGTCGGAGCTGTAGAGAGCGACGGCGTTGTGCGGCTCGATATAGCCCTGATGGACGGTGGCGGTGCGGAAGTAACGCTCGACGACGTAGTCAGCTGCGGCGAAGCCGGCTTCGAGATCGCCGCGCTGGAACTGGATATGCGCGGCGACGTTGGTCGGCCGGTCGGGGCCTTCGGGCGATCCTGGATCGGTGCGCCCGGCGATGAATTTCTGGCGAATCTCAGGCAGCAGGATCGGCGCATCCGGTTTCATCGCCGCATCGGCGGTCATCACCGGAGGCAGCGGTTCGTAGTCGACCTCGATCAGGCGCAGCGCCTCCTCGGCGATATGCGGGCTGGTCGCGGCGACCGCGGCAACCGCGTGGCCGTCGTACAGCACCTTGCCGCGCGCCATCACGTTGAGCGACAGGTAATGCGTGTTGACGACGAGTTCACCCATCATCGCGGTGGTGCCGGGGATGTCGGGAAGGTCGGCGCCGGTGATTATTGCTTTCACTCCAGGGAGCGCCGCGGCCTTTTCGGTGCGAATCGCAATTAGCCGGGCGTGGGCATGGGGGCTCCGCAGCACCTTGCCGTAGAGCATCCCCGGGAATGAGTAATCGGCGCCGTACTTGGCGCGGCCGGTGACCTTTTCGATTCCGTCGTGCCGGATGGGGCGGGTGCCGATGACCCGGAAGTTCTTTTGCGAAGAGCCGTTGAGGGAATCCGCCATGATCAACCTCGTGTTGGTCAAGGTTATCACGACTGGCCGCGCCTCGTCACGAGCAGCGCGGGCGCGCGAGATGGCAGGCCTCCCCAATTCCCTTCCAATTTTTGGGGAGGGTTAGGGTCTCCAGAAGCTGCTCTGAATGTCCGTGAGAACCGCGCTATCCTGCAGCGACTCGCGCTTCGCGAAAAAAATCGGGACGAGGAAACGCCGCAAAGGAAAGAAATCCGGCGTTTCCTCGCTCGACCCCCACCTCCGTCCTCCCCCAAGACAAGTGGGGGAGGAGGTAAGAATTCAAAGTAGCCCACGGCAGCGGCTCAGTCTCCAGTTCCCTCCACCAATTTTGGGGGAGGGTTAGGGTGGGGGTCCAGAAGCGGTTCTGAATGTCTGTGAGAACCGCGCTATCTTGCAGCAACTCGGCGGCGCGAAAAAAATCGGGACGAGGAAACGCCGCAAAGGAAAGAAATCCGGCGTTTTCTCGCTCGACCCCCACCTCCGTCCTCCCCCAAGACAAGTGGGGGAGGAGGTAAGAATTCGAAGTAGCCCACGGCAGCGGCTCAGTCTCCAGTTCCCTCCACCAATTTTGGGGGAGGGTTAGGGTGGGGGTCCAGAAGCGGTTCTGAATGTCTGTGAGAACCGCGCTGTCTTGCGGCGACCCGCGCGGCGCGAAAAAAATCGGGACGAGGAAACGCCGCAAAGGAAAGAAATCCGGCGTTTCCTCGCTCGACCCCCACCTCCGTCCTCCCCCAAGACAAGTGGAGGAGGAGGTAAGAATTCAAAGTAGCCCACGGCGGCGGCTCAGTCTCCACTTCCCTCCACCAATTTTGGGGGAGGGTTAGGGTGGGGGTCCAGAAGCGGTTCTGAATGTCTGTGAGAACCGCGCTATCTTGCGGCGACCCGCGCGGCGCACCTCCGTCCTCCCACAAAAGACAATTTGGGGAGAAGGTAAGAATTCAGAGTGCGGCCATCAGAATTTGCACCAGCATCCCAACCATGCAGAGCGCGCCGAGCGCGAAAGCGACCGTCCTCCACGGCTGCAGCTTCGCAACGTAAGTGATCGTATGGACGATCCGCGCACCGGTGAAGGTGTAGAAATACATCTGCGCGGCGAAAGCCGACACTCCCATCAGCACGAA
This sequence comes from uncultured delta proteobacterium, assembly GCA_963810495.1. GTDB lineage: Bacteria > Desulfobacterota > Binatia > Binatales > Binataceae > JAKAVN01. Next base: position 176,974 of record CAWENP010000006.1, on the reverse strand, counting down.
GATCAGCCCGACCGTGAAAAAGGGCAGGATGTTCTCGAGGTCGTTGCGATGCAGCCGAAGCATCCGGAGCACGTCGGGATGCTCTTCCTTGACGCCGGCGCCGCCTAATACTCGGGCATCTTCCGGATTGAGAAATTGCTTCACCCGGGTACGCGTGGACGCGGTGAGGATCGCGGCGGCGAACATTTTGAAGACCAGGATCGAGCAGGCGATCGCGTAGGCCCTGAAGGCGGCGTTATTCATCATCTGCATCTGCTGCATGGAACCCGGCCCTCCCTCGCAAAAATTGTGTGGCGGAGCGTAGCAGAGCGTCCGCGCATCGGCCAATGAGCCAAGCGGCGAATGCTCAGTCCGCCAGCGCCAGGTCCTTCGTTTCCGCCATCATCAGGATCGCCACGATACCGATCGCGCTGGACGCGATCAGATACCAGGCCGGCGCGAGCGGATCGCCCGTCGCATGAATCAGCCAGGTCACGACGAACTGCGTGGTGCCGCCGAACACAGTGACCGCGAGCGCATAGACCGTCGAGAGGCCCGCGCTGCGCACCGATTTCGGGAAGCACTCCGTGATCACCACCAGCGCGACGCCGCCGAGCGCATTCAGCGCGGCCATCAGCCCCGCCATCAGCAGAAGTGCGGCGAGCGTGTGATGCCGGTTAATCGCCAAAAAGGCCGGGTAGGCCACCGCGGTCAGCGCCAGTTTCGAGAGCAGATAGACCGGCTTGCGCCCCACGCGGTCGGAGAGCCATCCGCCGATCACACTGAACACCAGCAGGCACGAGCCCGTCACGGCCGTCGCGCCCATCGACGCGCCGGTCGCCATGTGCAGCGTGCTGAGCGCGTAAGTCGTCATGTAGAGGCCGACATAGGTTGCGATCGTTCCGCTCGTTATCAGCATCAGGGCCAGTACCAGCGGACGGAGGTGATCCTTGAGCAGGGCGGAAAGCACGTGGCCCGCGCTCGGATGGATTGTCCGTGCCGCGAGATCCACGGTCTCTTGCAAGCGGCTGCGCATGATCAGCCCCACGGGCACGATGGCGATCCCGATGATGAACGGGATGCGCCAGCCCCAGGACTGCATCGCGTCGGCGTCGAGCAAAAAGGACAGCACCACTCCAATCACTCCCGCGAGCGCCGAGGCCGCTCCCTGGCTGGCGATTTGCCACACTCCGTATTGCCCGCGCTTTCCCGCGGGCGCCGCCTCCAGCAGATAGGAAGTGGAAGGTCCGACCTCGCCGCCCAGCGCGAAGCCCTGGATCAGGCGCGCCACGACCACCAGGATCGGCGCCGCGAGCCCGATAGCCGCGTACGACGGCGTCGCGGCGAGCAGCACCATGCCCACCGCCATCAGTCCGATACTCAGCATCATCGCCGGCTTGCGCCCGGCGCGGTCCGCGTACGCGCCGATCACGATCCCTCCGAGCGGGCGGGAGATGAAGCCGACGCCGAACGCGGCAACCGAGAGCAGGAGGCTGATGAACGGATCGTGCGACGGAAAAAACGCGCGCCCGATCATCACCGCGAAGAAGGCATAGGTGGTGAAGTCGTAAAACTCGAGCCCGTTTCCCAGCACCGTCGCGATCACGGCGCTGGTCGGGATCGCCGGCGGCGATTCCGCCGCGCCCACCGGCGTCACGCGAAAGGCAGGAATTTCGGGCATGCCAGTGGGTTCTCCGTATTACGACGCGGACAAGCTATTGACTATGCGAAGCCCGGGATTCGGCCGCCGGCTAATTTTCAAATCTGTATCCGGCGCGAGGGCTTTCCGAATCGCAGGGCCTTAAAGGCCGCCGCCGATCGCGGGGCAGGAAGTAGGGTTAGCTGGTTTCTTTGACCGGGTCGAGCAGGCCGCCGACCGCCATGACAACTACAGATGACGCCGTGGAGGCCACACCCAATTGCAGGAACTCCGAAGAATCACCGCGAACCGATTTCTCTCAGAATGGATATTGACGTGGCACGTGCCGCGCGGTCACCCAGTGATCAGTGTGAAACTCGTTGATCACCCAATCGGTGCCAAACCGTCCAATGCCGCTGTTCTTTTCGCCGCCGAACGGATTGTTCGGCGAATCGTCCAGGCTGGCGTCATTTATGTGAGTCATCCCCGCCTGCAACGCCAGCGCGAAACGCAAACCGCGCCCCTCGTCGCGACTGAATACGGCGCTTGAGAGTCCGTACTAGGTTTCGTTGGCGACGCGTAACGCCTCAGACTCCCCCTTGAGCTTGATGATCGGGGCGACCGGACTGAAGATCTCATTCTGAGCAATCTTCATATCGTTGCGAACGTCCACGAAGACGTGGGTGGAAACACTAGCCTTGTGGACCGCCACGATTGTGGCGTCAGACGAAGTTTAACCGCTCGGGCCAGATCGCCGAGGCTACGACTCTGTCTCCTGTAGTCGATCTCGCGTATTTACCTCTGCTGTTTACAGCGCTGGCTCAGCGGCTCCTCGAATCGCGGTCATCCAGCGGCTGTTTCGTGAGTTTCTCTCTCCGCGCGAGTGAATCGGAATCCGCGTTTCTGCCATCGCGCGCCTCGGTAGAAATGCTCCCGGCGCGAAGCATCCATAGACCCCGAGACCTTAAAAACCGTGAGACCATCTGCTGAAATTCATTCGCTGCATCTGCTGCTCGTCTCCTCAGGCAATTCTCCGTCCGACGATCAGAAGGTCCCGCTCGATACCATCGAGTTCCGCTACCTTGGGCAATCGAGCCCAGGTTTCGAAGCCGAAACTACGGAAAAGCGCCAGACTTGGTTCGTTGTGTCCGAAAATGAACCCCAGGAGCGTCCTCAGGCCCATAGAGGGGGCCCGATCGATCGCTTGGGCGAGAAGTTGCCGGCCGCAACCGCGTCTCTGCGAGCTCGCTGCTACATAGACGCTGATTTCTGCGGTGGCGTGATATGCCGGCCGTCCGTAAAAGGATTGAAAGCTGAGCCAGGCGTGAATTTCACCACCGTCCACCAGGATCCAAAGCGGCCGCATCGCGGGGGAATGCTCGGCAAACCAGGCGCGGCGTGAATCGATGGCGACCGGTTCAACGTCGGCGGTCGCCATTCGGCCAGGAATGGCTGCGTTATAGATGTCGACGATGTTGGGCAGGTCTTCGATTGTGGCGTCCCGAATCATGATCGACCAAAAGCACGCCTTTTGGGCGCTTTCATCTGACGAACTCGAAACACGCCACTCGAGAAAATAACCCGTTGCTTGGCAGTTTATGCTCCTCCTCCGGTCCGCCCCAACCGCGCCCAAATCCGCATCTATCACAGCTTCCCGCGCGCATTTTATCAAATTGCCGGACCACTTGGAGAAATGAAAGCCGGATCCAATCCGTCTGAAAGGCCATGTCCGGAAAACGACAGTTTCCCGGACAAAAACAAAACGCAACAGTCGGCCGGTACGTGCTAATTGTCTCTTCTTCGACTATGAAAAGGGGAAGCTCGGCCTTTTTCGAATTCATGGGCTTCGTATGCACCGTGTGCCGTGGTCTTTGCTCCCTTGGGTACTGACCGAAGCGGGACGCGGCAAATCATGGTCAGCAACGGCCAACAGACGCTGGGAGTCGCGCTTCCGTGGGCGATCGCCGCCTGCCTTCAGAGTGCACTCCGACTCATCTCAGCGTATCAATTCGATAGCTGTTCCCACTGTGTTCGGCGACTCGTCGGCGCTGTCAAGAGTCGCGAACTAAAATGAACCACGAGCGAGCCACTTGGAATCAAGGCATGCTTTCTGCGGTAAATCGGCTTGTTGACAGTCATGGGCGACAAAGCGTAGGGAGAGGCAGCAATATCGGTCCACAGGAGGCTGCAGATGTCACGAACGGCCAACCTTCTGTTCGCATTGACTCTATGTTGCACGCCTGTCGGTGCGCAGACTCAGCCAGCGCCACTCACAGCTCAGCAGAAGGCACAGCTGGTTAAGGTCGGAGCCATCGTAAACAACCAAGCAGTCGAGGCTATCCTGACGCACTGGCGCAATGTGGATCAAATTCCGGTGAATTCTGTGCAAGCCTTCGTAAACAACCCGGACTATGGACAACCGAAAAGCGTGCAGCAACGCGCGCCGGTCGCAGTGATGGTGACAGTTCGCGGATCTTACACACCCGCAGAGGGGAACCGAATCCTGTCAGACTTGAAACACGAACTAGTCAAATATCCGGACACGCAGCAAACCTATATAGAAGTAGCAGGCGGGTCCGGAAATGCTCCACCAAATATAAGACCTGAAGATACTGCCACCGATCTCATGGCTGTACGTATAGTAACAGCTAATGGAGACATGATGAACCCCTCAAGATATCCGGTAATACGCAAAGACGGATACTCGTATTCGATTACTAAGGGGCCTCCCATACGATAGATGTCATTTGCGCACTTTTCCAGCGCCTCTCCGAAATGTTCGAAAACTGAAGGACTGGATGGTGGAGCAGAAGGGATTTGAACTCACGGCCCCTTTTCATCAAATATCCCGCAGAATGTGCGGTCTTTTTCGCGCAATTCAGACGAATCCCTGCGAGTAGAGAGCTTTTTCGCCAGTGATTCGGCCGAAATATGCCAACGGCCGAGACATGGCTTCGCCGCGAAGCCTCGATCGCCTACGCATAAGACCCGACCTGCCTCTAGGATTTGGCGGGCGCCTTCGGCTTGAGCACTCTTCATGAGATCGGTCATCCGTGTGAGCTGGTTCGAGTTGATGATGGGACCAGCCAGCGTCTCACCTGTGTACGCGGTCCCAGTCGCGCAGTGTACGGCCAGCGCGTCCAGGCCTCCAGGTACCGCTTATGTATTGCCGATCCAGGCCGGCGTCTGGTCGATCGCGAAGCGACAGTTCGCTCGGCAATTAACCGGCAAATGCCTGCCCATCATCGCCGTCCGGCTAGCGGTCTCAATGGCCGGGGGTCAGAACCATTCGAAATCGGGCCTTCCCGTTCATCATCCGCTCATAAGCTTCAGCCGCGCGCTGAAGTGGCATCGTCTCTATCACTGGCCGCACGCCGCTGAGCGCGCTGAAGGCGAGCGCATCCTGGGAATCGATTGCGGCGCCGGAGGGCCACCCCTTGATGGAGCGGCGCTCTCTGATGAGCTGCTGGGGGAAGACCGCGATCGGATCGGCCGAGGCGCCCTCCACCAGAAGCCGGCCGTTGATGGCTAGACCATCGATGACCGCGCTCATCGCCTGGGCGCTGGCTGCGGTGGCGAGAATTACCTGCGCACCACCCAACCGCGTGAGCTCGGCCGCGACATTGTCGCTCGTGCTGGCAAAAAAGTGATGTGCGCCAAGCTCACGCGCAGGCGCTTCTTTTTCACGCCCGCGCGCGATCGCAACAGTCTGGAAGCCCATCTTGCGCGCGAACTGCACGCCAAGATGGCCCAGACCTCCCAGCCCAAGAATCCCGACCAGTTCCCCGGCTCGCGCCCCGCTGTTCCGTAAGGCGTTATAGGTGGTCACGCCGGCACACATAATGGGCGCGGCGTGCTCGGGCGAGAGCTCGTCCGGAATCCGCGCCAGCGCTTGCGTGGTCGCCACCGTGTATTCGGCATAGCCACCGTCGCAGTTAATACCCGTGATCCGTAGGTTCCGGCAGGTTATGAAGTCCCCGCGCCGGCAGGATTCACATTCACCGCAATGCCCGCCATACCATCCTACCCCGACCCGCTGACCGGTCTTCCACGTATTTACACCAGGGCCGACCGCGTCGATGATGCCGGCGATCTCATGGCCTGGTACGAGCGGGTAGTGGACGCCCGGGAAGGAACCTTCCTTGGCCCACGAGTCGCTGTGGCAAACGCCGCAGGCCTGAACCTTGATCCTCACCTGCCCTGGTTCGGGCACGGGACGCTCGCGCTCGACCAGTTCGAACGCTCCGTTCGCTTTTGAGATCTGAACCGCTTTCATCGTTGCCATTTTAAAACTCCCCTGGCGCAGCGCGGCCACGATGCTGGCCTGGCCGAACCTTGTCAGAACAGGGCAGCAATTCTCGGTCCCTCTGCTGCGCGCACTGAACTCGTCAATTGGCTTCATCTTGAATGTGCGAGGAAGCTGCGGTTGTGGACTTGTCTCTACAGCAGAGAGGCAGATGCCACACCGAATTGAATAGAACTTTGCTCAGGCGCTTACAGGTGCTCTACCAGCTTGCAGGCGGGGCGTGCGTTGGTCACGCGAAAGGCAGGAATTTCGGGTACGCAGCAGGTTCTCGGTGTTACGACGCGGAAAGCTAAGCGAAGCCCGGGATTTGGCCGCCGGCGATTTTCAAATCCATATCCGGCGCGGGGTTTTCCGGATCGCGGCTACTTAAGGCCGCCGCCGATCGCGGGGAGAAAATAGATTTCGCTGGTTTCCTTGACCGGATCGGTCAGGCCACCGATCCCCATCTCGCCATCGACCGAAACGTTGATGCCCGATTTTAGATCGCCGTCCTCGACCAGATGCGCCTTGATGCCGGGGAACTGGCGCTCGAGATCTTCGACCACCTGGCGCACGTTGGCGCCGCGCACGGCGACGCGCTCCTGTCCGTTGGTCAGCTGGCGCAGTAGCGCTGGTACGATCACGGTGGGCATAAGTTCACAGTAATAACATCACGGTAGGCATGAAATCGCGGCAGGCACAAATTGAAAGGGCCGGGCTCCGAGATGGGGCCCGGCCCGTTGCTCGCAGTGACTTAGTCGGCCGCGGCCGATGACTGCGCGGAGACTTCCTTGTGCAGGATAGCCTTGAGCACGCGCCCCGGCGACATCGGCAGCTCGGTCATCCGCACGCCCACCGCGTTCGCGATCGCGTTGGCGACCGCGGCCGGCGGCGGCACGATCGAGACCTCGCCCACGCCGCGCGAGCCGATCGGATGACCGGGCGCGGGAACCTCGACGATGCAGGTTTCGATCATCGGCAGGTCGAGACACGTCGGCATCCGGTAATCCAGCAATCCCGAATTACGCAGCACGCCTTTGGCGTCGTAGAAGTACTCCTCGTTTAGCGCCCAGCCGATGCCCTGCACGGTGCCGCCCTGCATCTGGCCCTCGACGTAGCTCGGATGGACCGCCTTGCCGGCATCCTGGGCGACCGTGGCGCGCAGAATCGTGACTTTGCCGGTTTCCGGATCGACTTCGACGTCGACGCAGGTCGAGGCGAAGGCCGGGCCGACGGCGCGCGCGTTGACCGTGGCGCGTCCGGTGATCGGACCGCCAGTGCGGCCGAGCCGCGGCACGATGTCCTTAATCGACATCGGCTTGATGCCGTTGCCCTTCGCGCTCAGCAGGCCGTTGTTGAATTCGACCTCTTCGGGCTTCTTCTCCCACAACTTGGCCGCCCGCTCCTTGAGCTGGCGCACGGCGTCCTGCGCCGCTTCGAAAACCGCGAGCCCGGTGGCGACCGTGGTGCGGCTGCCGCCGGTCACGTCGGTGTAGCCGATCGAATCGGTGTCGGCGACGAGCGGGCGGACGTCGTTGACTTCGAGGCCGAGGACCTCCGCCGTGATAATCGCCATCGAGGCGCGCGACCCGCCGATATCGACTGAGCCGGTGACCACGCTGGCCGTGCCGTCGTTATGGATATTGACCATCGCCGAGGACTGGAAGCCGATGTTGAACCAGAAGCCGGTGGCCATCCCGCGTCCGCGGTTTTTGCCCTCGAGCTTGGACTTGTAGTGCGGGCTGTTCTTGATCGCCTCGACCGTCTCGATCATCCCGATACGCTTGTACGGGGGTCCGGCGGTCTGCGGCGTGCCTTCGTGAGCGCCGTTTTTGATGCGGAAGTCACACTGGTCGATGCCGCACTTCTCGGCGAGCTCATTGATGATCGTTTCGGAGGCAAACGCGGCGTTGGTCGCGCCCGGTGCGCGGTAGGCCGCGGTCTTGGGCCGGTTGACGACCACGTCGTAAGCGTCGATCACGATGTTGGGGATGTCGTAGGGCGCCACGATACACATCGCGCCCATCGGCACCGGCGATCCTGGAAAGCCGCCCGCCTCGTACGCCATCCAAATCTCGGCCGCTACGATCTTGCCGTCCTTGGTCGCGCCCATCTTGCAGCGGATGGTGCCGCCGGAGGTCGGGCCGCTCGCGCGCAACACCTCGGCGCGGTTCATCGTCATCTTCACCGGATGGCCGGTCTTCTGCGAGAGCAGCACCGACAGCGGCTCGAGGTAAATCGTGGTCTTGCCGCCGAAGCCGCCACCGATCTCGGCCGGCACGACGCGGATTTTGCCCTCGGGAATCCCGAGCACCGCGGCGCTCAGCGAGCGCACCACGAAGCTGCCCTGGGTCGAGCAATAGATGGTGGCGTGGCCGTCGGAGTTGTAGATTCCGACCGCGTTGTGCGGCTCGATATACCCTTGATGCACCATTGCGGTCTTGAAGCTGCGTTCGACCACGTAGTCGGCCTTGCTGAAGCCGTCTTTGACGTCACCGCGCTTGAACTGGACATGGGCGGCGACGTTGGTCTGCTTGTCGGGGCCGTCCTCCTTGTTGCGCAGCGCCGGCAGCAGGATCGGCGCTCCCGGCGCCATCGCGTCCTCGACCGTCATCGCCGGCGGCAGCACCTCGTAGTCAACCTCGATGAGGCGCAGCGCCTCCTCGGCGATATGCGGGCTGGTCGCGGCGACGGCGGCGATTGCATGGCCGTCGTAGAGCACTTTGCCGTGGGCGAGGATGTTGCACGACAGATGATGCAGGTTGATCGGAAGCTCGCCGCCCTGCTCGATTCGGTCGGGCAGTTCGGGAAGGTCGGCCCCGGTCACGATCGCCTTTACCCCGGGCAGCTTGAGCGCCTTCTCGGTCTTGATCGATTTAACGATCGCGTGGGCGTGCGGGCTGCGGAGCACCCTGCCAAAAAGCATTCCCGGAAACGCGTAGTCGGCTCCGTAGCGGGCCGCTCCGGTCACCTTCTCGACGCCGTCGTGACGGATCGGACGCGTTCCGATTACGCGGAATTGATGTCCTTCTGTCGTCGCTGCCATGTTCAGCTATCTCCCTTTACCAGAAACTGTTTCAGTGCTGGCCGTCCTTTTAAATCGTGTGCAATCGCACCGCTTAAATCGTGTGCAATCGCACCGCCGGGGCCTCAGGCCGCCTTGGATGCGCTTGCCTTGGAGGCTTCGAGCACCGCGTGAACAATCTTGTCATAGCCGGTGCATCGGCAAAGATTGCCCGCCAGCGCGTAGCGAATATCGGCCTCGCTCGGATGTGGGTTGTGATCGAGCAGCGCCTTGGCAGACATCAGGAAGCCTGGGGTGCAGATGCCGCACTGGAGGCTCGCGTTCTCGAGGAACTTCTGCTGCAGCGGATGCAGCTTGGAGCCCTGCGCGAGGCCCTCGACGGTTTCGATTTTGTGGCCTTCGGCCTCGACGCCGAGCATCAGGCACGAGCAGGCGGCACGACCGTCGATCAGCACCGTGCATGCGCCGCAGTCGCCGGTCAGGCATCCTTCCTTGCTGCCGGTCATCCCCAGCACGTCGCGCAGGACCTCGAGCAGGCTCTGGCGCGGCTCGCACAGGAATTCCGTCTGTTCACCGTTGATCGTCGCTTCTACTACCGTCTTTTTATCCATGTTCAATCTTTGTTCAATCAGTTGCTAGTTGTTGCGTTAGAGCCGTTGAGAGCGATTCGATTACCCACTGGAGAGGCGGCTATACCATCCTCGCGCGTTCTATCGCGATCGCGAGCGTCCTGCGGGTAAGCACGCCAACTAGGTGACGCCGGAACTCGGCCGTGCCGCGCATGTCGTCGATCGGCGAGCTCTGCTCGACTGCGAGCTTGCACGCGCGGTCGATCGTTGCGGCGTCGATCCTTTTGCCCTCAAGCGCCTCGGAAGCCTTGCTTGCGAATATCGGCGTCGGTCCGACCGCGGCCAGCGCGATGCGCGCGTCAGTGAAGCGGTCTTCTTCGAGGTCCAACGTCACCGAAGCGCCGACCCCGACCACCGCAATGTCCATCTCGTTGCGCGGGATGAAGCGCAGGTAAGCATCTGAGGAATGCGGCGCGGGCACCGGAATTTGGAGTTCTACGAGGATTTCGTTCGGCTGCAGCACGGTCCGGCCAGGCGCGGTGCAAAAATTCTCCGCTTCCACGATGCGCTCGCCCTTAGGACCGACCACTCGGCATTTGGCACCCAGTGCGATGAGCGCCGGGGTGGTGTCCGCCGCCGGCGAGCCATTACACAGGTTGCCGCCCACAGAAGCGCGGCTTTGGATCTGGTTCGATCCGATAAGGTGCGCGGCCTCGGTAAGCCCGGGGAAATAGCGGCGCAGATCGGCGTTTTCGTAAATCTGGATTGTCGGCACAGCAGCGCCCAGCCGCAAACCTTTCTGGAGATCGAAGCTGATCTGGCTGAGCTCAGGAATCTTTTTTAAGTCGACCACATGGTCGGGGCGGCGCACTCCAGCGCGCAACTGGATGAGTAGGTCGGTGCCACCGCACAGCGGACGCGCCTTATCGCCATATTGCGCGAGCAAGGCGACCGCGTCCTTCAGCGTTGTTGGAGCTTCGTAGTTAATCGCGTGCAAGTCCGCTTATCCTCCCGGACGGGCGATACCCGTCCACTAGACTTCGTAATCCAATCTGCAATTCAACTCCCGAGATTTAACTCAGAAGCATTTCGCGGCAGCTCAATCCGTTACCTTAGTCCAAAGACCAGCTAAAAGAACACCCCCGCAAGATGTACGCCCGCCGCGCGGCCTGCGCAATTGCAACCTGCCGTTTACTCCCTAAAGCCGAATTTGGCAACGACTCGCGCCGCCTGCCGCGCCAGCACCGGCGCCCATTCGCCCATGTTGGCAAAGCGCGGATCGTTGGTCTGTCCGCGCACGTAGCGCACGTAAATCTGCTCGACCACCGTGGCGGTCTTCCAGTTGGCCCACGCCCGATAGTAGTCGACCATGCTTAGGTCGCGACCGCTCCGCCGGGCGTAGCGTTCGGTCATTTCGTCGCGGCTGAGGAAGCCGGGCGCCGTGGTATGCGCGTAGCCCTGAGAGAGCGCGATCAGCTCGGGCGGATCGTCGGCCTGGCGCCAGTAGCCCATCGTCAGCCCCAAGTCGATCATCGGGTCGCCCAGCGTCGACATCTCCCAGTCGAACACGCCGACCACCTTGCCCGAGTCTCCCGCCGCGAGCATCACGTTGTGAAGGTAAAAGTCGTTGTGCAGCAGCGTGGGCTTCTGCGCCGCCGGCATGTGCTCCAAAAACCACGTGCCGAGTTTTTCCATCAGCGGCACTTCGCGCGTCTTGGCCTTCTCCCACCGCCCCATCCATCCCGTGATCTGGCGCTGCAAAAAGCCCTCGGGACGGCCGAGGCCGCCCAGGCCAATCTTTTCGTAGTCGGCCGCATGGAGGTCGGCGAGCGTGTCGATCAGGCTTTCCGAGATGCGGCGGAAGGTCTCGGGCCTGGCGTCGATCTCGGGCGGCATCGGATGGCGGTTCTTGATCACCGCGCCCTCGCGCCGCTCCATCACGAAGAACACCGCGCCGATGATCGACGGATCTTCGCACAGCACGATCGCCCGCGGCGCCGCCGCGAAACCCTGCCACAGCCGCGACAGCACCCGGTACTCGCGCGCCATGTCGTGCGCCGAGGGCGGCAGCGGTCCAAACGGCGGCCGCCGCACGACCCACTGATGGCCGTCGGCGAAGCGCAGCAGGTAGGTCAGGTTGGAACTGCCGCCGCGAAACTGCTTGACCTCCATCGCGGAGCCCGCGCCGGGGACGTCGTGTTCGCGCAGGTAGGCTTGCAGTTTGGGCCAGTCGAGCCGCTCCTCCTCGCGCACCTCGCCGTATTCGGCGGCGAGGTCGTCGATTGCCCCGGCCTGCGCCGATGTTTGCGTATGCTGTTCCGGCATATTCTTCCAACTGCTCCCGAGCCGCTCCGCTACGATCTCCGCGATCGTTAGTGCTGCCAGCGGCGTACTTCACGCCGCGAAATCTGCATCCGATGGACTTCGTCGGGGCCGTCGACGATCCGCATCGCGCGCTGCTCGCGCCAGAAGCGCGCGATCGGCGTATCGTCGGTCATCCCGAGCGCGCCATGAAGCTGGATCGCGCGGTCCAGCACGTTCATCACCATGTTGGCGGCCTGGACCTTGATCTCCGCGATCTCCTGGCGCGCCTCGCGCTTGCCGGCGGTGTCGATCTTCCACGCCGCATGCATCACCATCAGGCGCGTGGCGTCGATCTCGATTCGCGAATCCGCGATCCATTGCTGGATGTTGGCCTTGTCGGCGAGGAGGCTGCCGTGGGTAAAGCGCGTCGCCGCCCGCTTGCACATCAGCTCGAGTGCCCGCTCGGCCACGCCGACCATCCGCATGCAGTGATGGATGCGGCCGGGGCCGAGGCGCGCCTGCGCGATCGCGAAGCCGCTGCCCTCCTCGCCGAGCAGGTTGGTCACCGGCACGCGGCAATCCTTGTAGATGATTTCGCAGTGGCCGCCGCCGCCCGCATGGCCCATCACCGACACCGCGCGCACCAGTTGGAATCCCGGCGTGTCGGTGGGGACGATTATCTGGCTCGCGCGGCGATGCGGCTCGGTCTTGGGGTCGGTCACCACCATCGCGATCGCGAACGACGCGCCGACCGCGCCCGAGGTGAACCACTTGTGGCCGTTGATGACGTAGTAGTCGCCGTCGCGCACGGCGCGGGTCGCAAGCTGGGTCGGGTCGGAGCCCGCGGTCTCCGGCTCGGTCATCGAGTAGCAGGTGCGCATCGTGCCCTCCAGGCAGGGCTCGAGCCAGCGCTTCTTTTGCTCCGCGTTGCCGAAGTCGGCGAGGATTTCCATGTTGCCGGTGTCGGGCGCCATGCAGTTGAACGCGCGTGAACCGATAAAGCTGCGGCCCATCAGTTCGCTCAACGGCGCGTACTCGGCCACCTTCAGCCCCTTGCCGTAGTGCTCGTCGGGCATGAAGAGGTTCCACAGTCCCTCGGCCTTGGCCTTCTTGCGGACCTCCTTGAGGATTTCAGGCTCGGTATGCTCCTTGCCGTGGACGTTCATCTCGTCTTCGACGCGCTTCTCAATTGGATAGACGTGCTCGTTCATAAAATCGGAGACGCGTTTTTGCAACTGCACGACTTTGGGCGACAGCGTGAAATCCATTACTTCCTCTTAGCGGGGCGATATTGCGGTCCGCCGTGGCGGCGCCGACGTAAACACGAATTCAAGTTCGGCTATCCCAAAGCAAAGTCATAACCCAGCGCCACTTGAGAATAAAGCGACCGGCCGGTTCGGCCGGGTTGCCCGGCGGCCTGCGCTCACTGTCGCGCCGGGCGCGACTTTGCTAGTGCGGAACAAGAGCGTAACGACGCTTTTGGGGGTAGCGAGCGATGAAACGCAGCATCGAACGGATTCTGACCACCCATACCGGCAGTCTGCCTCGGCCCGATGACCTGGCCGACATGCTCTTCGCCAGGGAGTCCGGCGAACTCGCCGACCGCGGCGCTTTAGAGGCGCGCGTGCGCTCGGCGGTGGCCGAGGTCGTGCGCAAGCAGGCCGAGGTCGGAGTCGACGTCGTCAACGACGGCGAGATGGGCAAAATCGGCTACTCGACCTATGTAAAAGACCGCCTGAGCGGCTTCGGCGACGAGACCACCAAGCGCGCCTCGCTCACCGCCGCCGACATGGCGGAGTTTCCCGAATTCACCCAGCGCGCGTTTATGGGGCGCAAGGCGCCGCCGATGAAACGACCGTCGTGCAATGCGCCGATCGCGTATCGCAACCGCGACGAACTGCAGCGCGACCTCGACAATTTCAAGGCCGCGCTCACCGGCGTCAACGCGGCCGAGGGGTTTTTGAGCGCGGCATCGCCGGGCGTGATCGCGCAGTTCCTCGGCAACACGTATTACCCGACGCACGAGGCCTATATCGGCGCGCTCGCCGACGCGATGAAGGTCGAGTACGACGCGATCCATCGCGCGGGCTTCCTGCTGCAGGTCGATTGCCCGGACCTCGCGATGAGCCGGCATATCCAGTTCGCCGGCGCCAGCACGGCCGAGTTTCGCAAGGTCGCCGAGCTGCATGTCGAGGCGCTCAACCATGCGCTCCGCGACGTACCGCCCGAGCGCATCCGCCTCCATCTATGCTGGGGCAATTACGAGGGGCCGCATCACCACGACATCGCGCTCGGCGACATTATCGACATCGTGCTCAAGGCGCGTCCGATGGCGATTTCGTACGAGGCGTCCAATCCGCGCCACGAGCATGAGTTCCAGGTCTTTCGCGATATAAAGCTGCCGGCGGGCAAGATTCTGATTCCGGGCGTGATCGATTCGACCAACAACTTTATCGAGCATCCCGGGGTGGTTGCGATGCGCATCCGCAACCTGGCAAGCGTGGTCGGGCGCGAGAACGTGATCGCGGGCACCGATTGCGGGTTTGCGACCTTTGCGGGATTCTCGCGCGTGGTGCCGTCGATCACGTGGGCCAAGTTCCGCGCGATGTCCGACGGCGCGAAGGCTCGCCTCCCGCGAGTTGTGGCGCAGTGAGTTATCGCTCTAAAGGTAGGGGCGCCGTTCGTGAACGGCCCTGGATGTCGAGCAAGGGCCGCTCCAGAGCGGCCCCTACAAGCAGAGAACCAGACAAAAGAATTTCTGAATCGCGCGTCGAGGCTACCAGCGCGAGCGTGAGCGGCCGCGCGCGCGTCCTGCGCCCGACCTGAACAGCGTCACCGGCTTGGGCGCCTTTACCTCCGGCATTTCGAAGCCCTCGACCTGTTCGCGCTTGAGCTCTTCGCCCAGCGCCCGCTCGATCTGGCCCAACGATACGCGCTCCTGCGGCGTCACCAGGCTTATCGCCTCGCCCTCGCGGCCCATCCGCGCCGTGCGTCCGATGCGATGGATGTAGCTCTCGGCGTCCTCGGGCAGATCGTAGTTGACCACGTGCGAGACGCCGGGGATGTCCAGCCCGCGCGCGGCCACGTCGGTCGCGACCATCACGCGGCAACTTCCCGCCTTGAACGTCCTCAGCGCGGTGTTGCGCTCGGCCTGCGAGCGGTCGCCGTGAATCACGGCGGTGCGCACGCCGTGGCGCTTGAGCATCCTGCCGATATGTTCGGCGCGTACGCGAGTGCGGGTAAAAACGATCGCGCTCTGCACCTCGGGCTTGCCCAGGATCTCGAGCAGCATCGCTTCCTTATCGCCCCATTGCACGGGATAGATGGTCTGGCTGATCGACGGCGGCGGCGCGGCCTTGCGGCCGATCATGATGCGCTCGGGATGGCGAAGGAAATCGCGCGCGATCGCCTCGGGCCCGGAGCCCATCGTGGCCGAGAACATCATCGTCTGCCGTTCCTTGGGCACCGTGCGCATCACGCGCCGCAACTGCGGCAGGAAGCCCATGTCGAGCAGGCGGTCGGCTTCGTCGATGACCACCACTTGTATGTGCGCGAGGCTCACCTTGCCCTGCTCCATCAGGTCGATAAGCCGGCCGGGGCATGCGATTAGCACCTGGGCGCCGGCGTGCAGGTCGTCGATCTGCCGGCGCATCGACTCGCCCCCGACGATCACCGCCGCGCGGAGACCACAGTGGCGCGCGAGGCGCGTGAATTCCTGGCCGCATTGGGCCGCCAGCTCGCGTGTTGGCGCGATCACCAGCGCGCTCGGACCCTTGGCGTGCTTGCGATGCAGCCGGTCGATGAGCGGGATCAGGAACGCGGCGGTCTTGCCGCTGCCGGTCTCGGCGCTGACTACCAGATCGCGGCCGTCGAGGGCCACTGGGATGGTTTCGCTCTGGACCGGCGTGGGATGATGATAGCCACAGTCGCGGATTGAACGTTGAAGTTCAGGGAAAAGAGAGAACGCGGTAAAAGACAAAGCTTACACTTCGACCGTAGCCTGTTGACGGCAAAACGGCCTTTCCAAAAATTGGGGTTTGAGAAAGCGGGCGCGATCGGAGGCGGCGCCCTGGTCGGCCTCTGCGGGCATTCGCCAATAGCGTACAGACACGGGCCCGTGAAATCAACGGCACTCGGCTTGCGCGCCGTGGCTGATCGCGCCGGGGAAAGATTTTCTAAGAGACCAATGGAGCCGGCGCGTTTAACTCCTCCCCCGTGTCTTGGGGGAGGTTGGGTGGGGGTCGAGCGAGGAAGCGCCGGATGCTTTTTCTGTGGCGCTTCCTTGTTCTGAATCTTCCAGCGACCTGTGCGCGCGTCGCCAAACGAGGCGGGCGTCTCGTTATCAGCCGCGCGGGACCGAACGCGGCGTCTCAGATCAGAAGGCGGTTCTCACAGACATTCAGAACCGCCTGGACCCCCACCCCAGCCCTCCCCCAAGACACGGGGGAGGGAATTCATTCATCCCCGGCGGCGCGGGGCACTCGGCGCAGGTGCGGCGGCGGGCGCTCCGGCGTCAGCATCGGCGTCCTCGGGCGACGGCGGAGCCGGCGGTAGGCCGCCCTTGACCGCGAGCTTGGCGCGTACCTTGGCCTCGATCTCGTCGGCCAGCCCCGGATTGGCCTTTAAGAGATCGCGCGCGTTCTCGCGTCCCTGACCGATCCGTTCGCCGTTGTAGGAGTACCACGCGCCGAGCTTCTCGATTACCGCGTGTTCGACCGCGAGGTCGACCAGCTCGCCCTCCTTGGAGATGCCCGAGCCGTAGAGGATGTCGAACTCGGCTTCGCGAAACGGCGGCGCGACCTTGTTCTTGACCACCTTGACCTTGGTGCGCGATCCGATCACCTCGGTGGCGGTCTTGATGGTTCCGATACGGCGGATGTCGATGCGAATCGAGCTGTAGAATTTCAGCGCGTTGCCGCCGGTAGTGGTCTCCGGGTTGCCGAACATCACCCCGATCTTCATCCGGATCTGGTTGATGAAGATCACGATGGTGCGCGAGCGCGAGATGATCGAGGTCAGCTTGCGCAGCGCCTGCGACATCAGCCGCGCCTGCAAACCCATCTGCGGCTCGCCCATCTCGCCCTCGATCTCGGCCCGCGGCACCAGTGCCGCCACCGAGTCGATCACCAGCACGTCGATCGCGCCCGACTGCACCAGGGTCTCGACGATCTCCAGCGCCTGCTCGCCGTTGTCGGGCTGCGAGATGAGCAGGTCCTCGACCACGACGCCGAGCTTGCGCGCGTAGGCGGCGTCGAGCGCGTGCTCGGCGTCGATGAAGGCGCACACCCCGCCGCGCTTTTGCGCTTCCGCGATACACTCGAGCGCGAGCGTGGTCTTGCCCGAGGACTCCGGCCCATAGATTTCGACCACGCGACCGCGCGGCAATCCGCCCACGCCGAGCGCCAGGTCGAGGCCCAGCGAGCCGGTGGAAACCACCGAGAGGTCGGCTTCGATCGCCTGCTCGCCAAGCTTCATGATCGAACCCTTGCCGAATTGCTTTTCGATCTGGCTAAGGGCCAGATCGAGCGCTTTGCTCTTGATATCCTGCGCCATGATTTTCCCGCCTGGCGGGTCTTCGACTCCTGTGTGTAGGCGAATCTTGCCACAAAAAGCGGCGGATAGCGCTAGCCGCGCCGCACACGCGTCAACATCGTCAATCGCTAATTCTAACCGCGCGCCGCCGAGGTCCTCCCGAGGACCTCCGGCTTCACCTGCGCTCGCGAAGGCCAAGCGGGAAGTCGGCCAGTTCGTGGTAAGTCGACGATTGAGGCCCAAGCTCGCTCCGGTAGAGCATCACGCGTTCGATCCGAGAGACTCCGAAACTCGAATCCGCCGCCTCGCTGAGAGCGCGCCGAAGCTGCGCCGGAGAGGGTAGCGAGCGCACGCGGCCGATCGTCAGATGAGGCGAATAGGCGCGCCGCTCCGGCGCGAAGCCGCATCGCGTGGCCGCCTCGCCGACGCGCGCCGCCAGCGCGGCCAGTTCGTCGCCGTCAAGGCCAACCCAGATGACGCGCGGGCGCCCCGGGTTCGGAAAGACGCCAACGCCGCGCGCCGCAATCTCGAAAGGCGCAGTCGACTCGGCGATCGCGCCGAGCGCGTTCGCGATCGGCGCGAGGCGCTCGCGCGGTACCGATGGCCCAAGGAAAAACAGCGTCAGATGGAAGTTCGCGCGCCGGACCCATCGGATACCGTCCGTCCGGATACCGTGCTCGGGCGCGCGCAGCCGCTCGATCACACCGGCAATTGCCTCTTCGACCGCGGCGTCGAGGCGAAGCGCGATGAACGCGCGCACGCGCTCGGGCAGCGAAGCGAAGCCGGCGATGCTCGTGGCGGGCATCGATTCAAAAACGATCGGCGTGCGCCCGGGTCCGTCCGCGGCCGGTCGTCGCATGCGCGTGGCACGCGCTAATGCGAGAGCCGATTCTCGACCAGCACCAGGCGGTCGTTGCCGAAGAACATCTCGCTGTCGACGAACATCGTGGGCGAGCCGAAGCCGCCGCGCGCGATCAGCTCCTCGGTGTTGACCCGCAGCTTGTCCTTGTACTCGGGCGCGGCGATCTTCTTGAAAAATTCCTCGGGATCGAGATCGGCCGCGCGCACGATGTCGCGCAGGACCTCGTCGCGGCTCACGTCGCGGTCCTCGCCCCAGTAGGCCTCGAAGACCGCGCGCGAGTATGGCGAAACCTTGTTGTGCTCGATCGCTACGAACGCCCCGCGCATCGCCTTGACCGAGTTCACCGGGAAGACCGTTGGATGGCCGATCTTGAGCCCGTAAAGGCGCGCCCAGTCCTGCAGATCCTTGTCGTAGTAGCGCACCTTCGGTTTGACCGGATGCTCGCGGCCCTCATACACCGAGGGATTGACGGCATTGAAAACGCCGCCGACCAGTATCGGCCGCCATACCAGTTCGGCGCTGCCGCGGCGCGCGACGTCTTCAATCCGGCTAAACGCCAGGTAGGTCCAGGGGCTGGAGCAATCGTAGAAAAATTCGAGTTTCTTAGCCATTATCGTCCGCCCTCGCCTTGCGATGCCAATGCATTAGCAAAGCGCCCTGTGTGTCCCCAAACCGTCGTGTCATTGCTTGGCCTGTTGCGTGGCGCTCGCGGCGTCTATCACCTTGACCAGATCGATCCGGACGCTCCCGATGAAGACCGCCGACTCGATTCGCAGCGGCAGGCGGCGCGCGTCGGCCGACACCCACAGCGTCGTATCGTGCACCTCGTCGTTGATCTTCCCGTCGCTCAAGTAAATGACCGAGGGCACGATCCTGAAAGCGTCGAATTCGCCGAGCGGCGTGCCGATACGCTCGCGCCGAATCACCTTAAGTTCGAAGATGTAGCGGGTGGTGCCGCTGAAGGCGTCGAAGCTCAACGAATCGCCGGCCTCGAGCGGCTGCGACAGCGCCATCATCGCCCCCGATACCGGCCCGGAGGGATTATAGGAGAGGAACTTGCGCGTCTGCTGGCCGCGCGGTCCATGCTTGACCAGTGTGACCACGTGGTCGCGATGGTCGAAGGTGACGTTGAAGGTGTCATGGCGGCGGCCCTCGTTCTGACGGATGTTCATCTGGGTGGGCTTGAGCGAGGCGGCGGTGAAATCCTCGCGCAGGTAATCGCGCATCTTGTAGAACTTGTCGGTCAGGCGATTGGTGCTGATCCAGATCTCGGCGCTCAGGAGCGCGGGGTCGCCTTGGCCGCCATGCAGGACGACCCTGCCGCCGGCCGACGGGATTCCAATCCATGAGGCCTGGTAGAAGAGCTGCTGGCCCGGATGAAACGGCATCGGGCCGGGCGAATAGCTGGGGACTCGAACGCCGTCGGGGAGCGGGCGCGGCGCAACGACCGCGTCGGCGATGTCCGAATGCGCGGCGGCCGAGCCTGCCTCGCGAAGCGGCGCGCCCGGCGCCGCCACGCCGGGCGCGGCGATGAGCGCCGCGGCGGCGATCGCGACGATCGCTTTGCGCGCCCGGAATCTGCCGCTTGCAATGGAAGTCATTTTCATCGATGATTTTGCCGCAACCTGCGAGGACATGGAATTGTCAAAAGCTGGGCTGATTTTTTCAGGGGGCCTGCTGTTGGCGCTGGCGATGTCGCCGGCGGCCGCGCTCGCGCAATTCGGCGGCTTAAGCTCTCCGGGTGGCGCCGGCAACATGATGAGCAAGATGATGCAGGGCGGCCAGAAGGGGCAGGAGACCAAATCTCCTGACCAGCTCGAGACGGACGCCAAGAAGGGGATGAGTGACGCCGATCCGCGCGTGCGCGCCGAGGCGCTCGACAAGCTGCGCGGCGTCAACGAGCCCAAGGCCCAGGAAATCCTGATCGAGGGGCTGACCGATCCCGATATCCGGGTCAAGATTCGCGCCATCGACATCCTGGGCGCCCAGCAGGCGACGTTGGCGGTGCCCCTGATGACGCAGCAGTTGTTCCTGCGCGAGACGCAGGCGGTGGTGAAGCTCCATATCGTCGCCGCGCTCGGACGGATCGGCGATTCGCGCGGCACCTTGCCGGTGGTCGGCTACCTCAAGGAAGCTCGGGACGATTCGGCCCGCGGCACCGCGGTCTTCGCGCTGGGAGAGATCGGCGACCCGCACGCGACCGACATCCTGGTCCAGACCGTGACCAACGACAAGAACCCGATGGTGCGCAAGCTCGCGCAGGAATCGCTGGAGAAGATCGACGGCGAACTGCCCACCGTGCACAGCGAGCAGCAGACCGCCCAGAGCGACTCGCGCCTGATTCCGACCGACCAGCGGCTCTCCAAGATGCGTGAGGTGGATCGGGAAATGCAGAAGCTCGGGGGCGACCAGTAATTTACTTATCCCCGGCCGCGCGGCTTATCTGCCGTCCGCTTCGCCAAAAACTCGCCTCGAAGATTCGGTAGCGCCCCCTTCTGTTCTAAAGGTGAGCGCCGATCTAAATCCCGACCTAACCCCCGACCCCTTCGCTGCCGAAAGGGGCGAAAATTCTCCTGAGCTGACTGGTTTCCCGGCAACGCGGAATTCGTTGCGAGTCACAAAAAGATCAAAAAATGCGGTTGTAGCGGGTCTTCCGCGGCTTAGGGGAGGCGGGGCCGGGTGGGGGGGACGACCCCGGCCCCGCCTTTGGCAGGAGACTATTCAGTTGTTCGGTCGATCATCAGTACGACATGCCGGTCCCGTGGTTACACATCCGAACCGACAATTCACTTTTCAAGATTCACCGATCGCTGCGGCGTGATATCCGCGTGAGTGGTTCCTACCGCGTGATCATAGACGAGCTCTCCGCCCGTCTTTCCCTGGTACAGGAGCGCGCATACGGCAACCATCGCAAGGGCTAAATAAACGAGCCGCGTCCGCTTGAGTTTCGCCCATATTTCGAGCGCCACTCGCCATCCAGCCAGCGCCACGAACGCATACATCAGATACGTGCCGAGCACTGCGTGAGAAAGAAACGGTGCGGAGCCTGTATCGGAGAAAAGGATCTGTTGCGCGGCGGGAGAGATGGTGTCCCAGACCCGCTCCGCCTCACTTTCCCCGGTAAACCGTGAAAAGATCGCCGATATAGCGCCGGGAATGAGCAGTACCAGCGCCGCCCCGCTCAATCGATCGCCCAACCTCCTGGCGCGCGGGCTTCGATTGCCAAGCAACGCCGCAATCGCGTAGCCAGCGACATCCACGAGCACTCCGATGCCCAGAAGCGCAATCGTAAAGTGATCGATAATCGGATGCAGATGGTACTTTGCGATGAGAGTTTCCATCGAAAATTCCGGCCTTGCCCTATCTCGATACCGTGTTGGACGCGCTAACGACCGGTGCGGCCGACGATTTTGCGGCGGTCTCTTCAACCACGATCGTCATCTTCATCCCGCCATGGCCGAGTCCGCAGTAGTGATCGCAGATCGTGGTGTAGCTGCCGACCTTCTCCGGCTTGATAGTGATCGCGGTCGTCTTGGCCGGCTGGATGTCGGTGTCGATACCGAACGCCCTGACCATGAAGCCGTGCGTCCGGTCGGCGCTCGTCAGTTCCAGGGTGACAGGCTGGCCCTTTGCCAGCACGATGCGATCGGGCGTGAAGTGGAACTTGCTCGCCGTGATCTTTACCACCTGCGCCGTTTCGGTCGCACGCGCGGGGACCGGCGCCGCATACCTAACCAGTCCCGTTGTCAGTCCCAATATGCCGAGTACGGCCAGCTTCTTAGTCAGAATCATTGGATGAACTCCCACCGATTGAATTGTTGTCCTTGATCATCTGCTGCATTCCCGAGAGCCCGGCAAACTCGGCCTTGGTGAGTACGACGTCGTTGACGCCAAGAGCCGTGGCCTTGTCCTCGGGTCCCTTTGACGTGACGAGCCGGATTCCCAGGTCCTTGAAGGGATCGTCCTTGTCGAACGGGAGCTGCTTTTTGTTTTCGTTGGTCGCCGGATCGTTGAACGCGAAGATGAGCGAGCGCGCCGCATAATGCTTCACGTTTCCGATCTGATGCACGTCGTGCCGATGGATATGGCCGTAGAGCACGGTCACGTTCTCGTACGGCGCGAGCGTGTTCATTACGGCATCGCCGTCGCGCGTGAACCATTCCCATTCCGGCTTCAGATCGAACAACGGCCGATGAGTGAAAACGATTATCGGCGCGGTCTTAGGAAATCGTGCGAGGTCCGTCTTGAGCCACGTCAGTTGTGCCGTGCCGACCTCGGGACTGCCCTGCGACACATTGTCGAGCGCGACGAAATGGACGCCCTTGTGATCGAACGAGTAGTGGCTTTCGCCGAAGTGTTCCCGGTAGAGCACGCCGCCGTCGAGCGCCGCGTCGTTTTCGCCCGGGACGGTGTGGATCACGCGCGTCTTGAGGCCGCCCGCGATTTTCTTGAACAGCTGCATGCGCTGCGCGTGCACGTCGCGGCTGTCGGCATCGTGGGTCAGGTCGCCGGTGAAAAGCACGAAATCCGGCTGCTGCGGCGATTTGTTGAGCAACGCCACTGCGCTCTCGAAGGCCTGGGTGCCGAGCGGATCGGGCGGGCCCTGGAAACCGACGTGAGGGTCGCTGAATTGCGCGAAGGTGAAGCTGGCAGGCGCTTCGCCGTTGGCCCTTTTGAAATAGCCGTTCATTTCGCCGGCTTCGGCCCGGCGCTCGAGAAAGGGCGCGAATTCGTAGAGAACGCCGATTCCGATCGAGGTCCCCGCGATTCTAAGAAACGATCTCCTGTCCATTTGATCTTGTCGATCTTTCATTTTTTCTCTCCGTCTCCTGACCGGCGGTAAGTCCGCCAACGGTGCTGCGCCCGGAACCACGCTCCTTGCGCCATCGTTTTCACCAAGCAAGACTCGGTGGGGATGCAGGTTATTCCCGTAGCCGGGCGGCGGCGCTGGCCGGGAATAAAAACGCTTCGCGGGCGGTCTATCCAACAGATGGCCGCCAGCGCGGGAGAAGAGAAAAGCGATTGGCGGATCGGGACGAAGCGCGAAAGTTCGAGCAAAGCCTGCTGGGCTGGCTCGACGACGCCTACAACCTGGCGCGCTGGCTCCTGCGCGACGACCAGGACGCGCAGGACGCGGTGCAGGACGCGTTCATGCGCGCGGCGCGCTATGCGGGCGGCTTTCGCGGCGGCGACCGCCGGGCCTGGCTGCTCGCGATCGTGCGCAACGTCTGTTACACGCAGCTTTCCCGCTCCCGCACGGCCGCGAGTAACGTGGTCTTCGACGAGGAACAGCATCAGGGCGCGGGCCCGACCGCGGATACCGAGGCGGCGGCGCTTACCCGGGTCGATCGCGAGGCGCTGATGCGGGCGCTCGAGGCGCTGCCGGTGGAGTACCGCGAGGCGATCGTGATGCGCGAGATGGAAGGCTTGTCGTACAAGGAAATCGCCGGCGCCGCCGGGGTGCCAATCGGCACCGTGATGTCGCGCCTGGCGCGGGCGCGCGACCGCCTGCGCCTCGCGCTGAGCGGCAAGGCCGGCGAATCCGATAAGACCGGACGAGTCCGGCAGCTTCGGTAAGCGAAGAGACGTGCGTGAACTGCAGCGACGCCAAAATGCTAATCCACGCCTACGCTGACGGCGAACTGGGACTCGAGTCGGCGCTCGAAATCGAACGCCATCTCGAGCAGTGCGCCGATTGCGCGCGCGAACGCGCCGCGCTCGGGGCGCTGAGCGCCGCGCTCGGCGACCCCGCGCTGCGCTTCGCCGCGCCGGAGGCGCTGCGCCGGCGCGTCGGCGCGGCGCTGGCGGGCGAGGCGGCCACTACGACGCGCGCGCCGTCGACGCGCGCGCCGTGGTGGCGGCTGCGATGGCTCGTCGGCAGCGGCGACGGCGGCGGAATAGTCGGCAGAAATGCGGGATGGGCGGTCGCGGGGGCAGCGCTCGCGATGCTCGCGCTGGTGATGCTCAATGGCAGCCCCGGCCCGTGGCGGCCCTTCGGCAAGGGTGCGATGTTCGGCAATGCCGCGCAGGCCGACGTCGTCGCCCGTGAGGTCCTGACCAGCCATCTACGCTCGCTGATGCCGGGTCATCTGATGGACGTGGTCTCGACCGACCAGCATACGGTCAAACCGTGGTTCGACGGGCGGATCGATTTCTCGCCGCCGGTCAACGACTTCGCCGCCAACGGCTTCCGGCTCATCGGCGGGCGTCTCGACTACCTCGACGGCCGCCCCGTGGCGGCGCTGGTTTACCAGCGCCGCAAACATATCGTGAATGTCTTCGTCTGGCCTGCTGCGGATGGTTCCCAAAGCGCAGTCGAGAGCACCGCGCACGACGGCTACAATCTCCTGCATTGGCAGCGCGGCGGGATGAACTACTGGATGGCGTCCGACCTCAACGCGCAAGAGATGGGCGACTTCGCGCATCTCCTTCGCGGCGAGGGCGCGGCGCCCGCGCCGCATTCGTAATAGGCGACTTCGCCCATCTCCTGCGCGGCGAGAGCGCTCCGCCCGCGACGCATTCGTAGCGGATTTTCGCCGTCCTTCGCCCGCCCGCTAGTTTCGTTGTTTCGTACGCCTCGTTGCGCGCCGCCGCGATGCTCGCGGCGGACGGGGCCGTGGTACGCTATCTGAAGTGCGAAGCGGGAGTTTATGGGCCTGGCTAGGGCTGCTGATGCTCGCGATGGCGATGCTCGCGATGGCGGCGGCGCCGGGATGCGTCCAGGAAGAGCGCAACCGCCAGGAGATGATGCATCAGAGGATCGTTACGCTTAATCGGGCGGAACTGATGGTGATGACCGGCGATATGTCCGAGCCTCATCAGACGCTGGGCGAGATAAAGTACAGCGAGCCGTTCTCGGGCGCCGCGATCGAGACCGATCATATCAACGAGAAATTGCGCACCCTGGCGATCGACCAGTACCGGGATCGGGTCGACGCAATCATCCATGTCGCGACTGGTGCCAGCAGCGATGGCAGGGATTTTGTCGTCTCGGGTCAAGCGGTCGAGGTCGTGGGGCCGTGTACTTTCTGCCGGCACAAGGAAGTGGTCGTCGTCGATCGGCCCAACCCGGAGCATCGCGAAATCGCGGCGCCCAAACTTGAAGTCGGCGACACCTGGGTCTCCCGGCTCAACGATACCGACGGCAAGATCGAGGTGGCGAAAATCGCGGGCAACCGGATGGTCATCAACTGGTTCGGCCATCAGAACACTTATACGCTCGACGGCAACCTCATCTCCGGCCATGTTGGCACGCTGATCGGCTCGTTCGATCCCGACCTCGGCACCCTCAATTTTCCGCTCTGGGCGGGCAAGAAATGGTCGAAGGACTGGCTGTTGAAGACCGAGGCCGGACGAATCTGGGGCAACACGCACGGCCAGGCGCTCGATTGGGAGCAGGTGACGGTCCCGGCCGGAACGTTGAATGCGCTCAAGCTCAAGATCGTATACCGGACCGGGCTCTCCAACATGCAGATGACCTGCTGGTATGCGCCGGAAGTGAACGCGCTGGCCAAATGCGACACCACCGATCCGGATTTCAAGAGCCAGGAACTGGTCTCGTATCGCCCGGCCAGCGCCGCCGCCTCGCGATAAACGCGGCGATATTTTGTGCTACATTGTAATGCATGAAACAAGGAGCAATAACGGTCCGGCTGGAGCACGACCTCGAACCGCTGCTCGACGAGGTTTGCCGGCGTTCCGGCCGCACTCGCAGCGACGTGGTTCGCGAGGCGCTCAAACGGTATCTTGCCCAGCTTCGCTTCGAGCAATTGCGCCGCCGGGTGATGCCATTTGCCGAGGCCCGCGGTTACCTGAACGATGAGGATGTCTTTAACAAGGTGTCGTGAGGGTCTTCCCCGATACCAACGTGCTGGCAAGCGCTCTCGGCACGCGGGGCCTGTGCGCCGACGTCTTAAGGCTGGTGCTGGCGGAACATGAATTGGTGACGGGCGAGATAGTAATTGAGGAGTTGCGTGGCGTCTTGCGTAAAAAGTTTGGGTTGCCGACCCGCGCCGTCGCGGAGGTGGAGACCTTCCTGCGTGGCTACCATGTCGAGCCAAGGCCGCGCCTGTTGCCTGGCTTACCGCTTCGCGACCGCAATGATCTGGGAGTGGTAGGATCGGCGCTCGAAGCCGGTGCGGAAATCCTGATCACGGGCGACAAAGAAATGCTCGCCTTGAAGAAAAAACCGGCAGGCCTCGAAATCGTAGGTCCCAGAGAATTTTGGGTCATGGCCTCGGGTCCCAGGCGGATCTGAAGCTGCGCGGGAACCGCTGAGCGCTCGTATCTTCGGACTAAAGGGCCGTTCACGAACGGCCCCTCCATCGGAAGGCAGGATTTTTGTAGGGGCCGTTCGTGAACGGCCCTCTCTGGTCAATCACGGCAGAATGATCCAGCGTCGGTCAAACCGAGATTAAATTCGCGGTGTGGCCGGTCGAGCGCGGGCGGCCCGGAAAAACGCAATCGATCTGCGCGTCGCCGAGCCCCATGTGCGCACGCAGCACGGTCGCGATCGGCTCGCGGAAATCCGTCGTCACCGCGAGGTCGCGCTCCTGGTAAAGCTGCTGGTTCGAGAGCCCGGGCCACGCGCCGTATACCTTGCGTCCGCGCACCGGCCCGCCCATCACCCACATCACGTTGCCGTGGCCATGATCGGTGCCGCCGTTGCCGTTCTGGCGCACCGTGCGCCCGAACTCCGAAATGACCAGGATGACCGTGTCCTGGTAGTGCGGTCCGAGCGCGGTCGCGAAACTCGCCAGCCCCTCGCCGAGCGGCTGCAGATGGTTTGCGAGCTGGCCCTTCGCCGCGCCCTGATTGACGTGCGTGTCCCATCCGCCGAGCGCGAGAAAGGCGAGCCGGATGCTCGGGTCGCGCGCGATCAGATGCGCGAGGCGGCCGGTGTCGTCGGAGAATCCCTGGGGCGAGGGCGCGCCGTTATTGGCCTCGGTCATGTCCTGCTCGAGTTCGGTCATCAGCTTGGCGCGCGCCGTGCGCCCTTCCTGGTAGACGTGGCTGAGCGCGTCGCTGCCGCGGTACATCCGATCGAACGCGGTCTCAACGATCGGCCGGTCCATCGGCAGCGGACGCGCCGCGCCGCGTCCCAGCGCGATATTGGCGACCGGCATCCGGCCCGACAGGATGCGCGGGACGTTGGCGCCGAGGCTCAGCGCCTCGGTCGGCGAAGCCTTACCGGGCATCACCGCGAGCACCCGGTTCATCCATCCGTCGCCGGTGCTTTTCACGCCCGGCGTGCCGCTTTCCATGTAATCCTGGGCGTCGAAGTGCGAGCGCGTGGGGTCGGGCGATCCGCAGGCGTGAACGAACGCGAGCGAGCCATCATTCCACTGCGGCTCCAGCGTGGCCAGCGCGGGATGGAGTCCGAAGAAGCCGTCGAGGTTGACCACCGCGCCGTCGCCGCCCGCGCGCGCGATCGCAAGCGTCGGGCGCGAGTCGTAGTAATTCGGCTCGCCGTACGGCACCACCACGTTGAGGCCGTCGACCGCGCCGCGCATGAACACCACCACCAGTCGTTTGCGGCTTGAATCGCCGCGGAGCGCGCGCGCGGCCCAGGCGGTCGGACTCAGCATCACGACGCCGGCCGCGCCGAGCAGGGCCGCGCGCCGGATGAAAGCGCGCCGGTCAAGCGTAACGCCCGTCAGGTCGGTCACGCCGCTCCGGGGCCGCGCGTCCGCGTCACAGCATCGGGCGTCACAAAATCGATAGTCTTCGCGTTTGCGCTTCATTTTTTCTTACCTGGCGGCTCGCTAGCGCATCATGAACTCCGGGCTTCCGAGGACCAGCGCGGAGCGCAACTGCACCGGCGCGGCTTCCATCGCTTCGCGCGTGTTGGCCGAAAGATTGCCGCCGAGCGAGGCGACCAGTTGCGCCGGCTCCGGCGGGTCCATCTGAGGACCCTTGTTCCGCTGAGCGCCATTGTCGGGCGGACTCAACTCGCGCATTATCGCGCTGCCGCCGCCGCCATTTTTGAACTTCACGCGAAACGGCGCGCCGCCGCCGCCCGCCTCGAACGGCGGCGCGAGCAGCGGCAGATGGCCCTGCCCGAGCGCGGTGGCGAAGCTCAGTCGCGTCATCATCGCGTCGGGGTTGAGCCACGCCTCGCGCGTGTTCGCATAGCCGTCGGGCGTCTCGTGCGCATACGGCGCCATCCCGAGCAGCGTCATCGTGCCGAACAGCGGGCGGTAGTTGGTGATCTCCGGGGCGCCGGTCAGGCGCACGGCCGAGATGACGTAGTCGTAGGGAGTTTTGAACTTGGCCCCGTAGTAGCGCTCGTCCCAGAACTCGGGGCTGAAGAAGAGCGTCTCGAGCGTCGCGCGGATGTCGCCCTGGCTCTGCTCGAAGCGCTCGGCCATCCGCGCCACCAACGTTTGCGGAGGATTATCCGCCACAAAGTATTGCGCGAGCTGGTAGCTCAGATGCCGCGCGGTGGCGGGCGCGCGCGCCAGCACGTCGAGCGCCTGCTCGCCCGCGGCGATTCCCGCACTCCCGCTATAGGAGCGGCCAAGCACGATCTGGGCGCTGAAGTCGTGGCGGCTCGGGTCGAAGTAAAAGCCGTACTGATCGCCTTGGGCGCCGGGCAAAGGCGCTCGACGGCCCGGCCGCCACGGCCTCCATCCACCCATCCCTCGCATCCACAGAGCGCTCATCCCCGGATTGCCCATGCCCGGGGCGCCCATCCCCATCCCGGCCTGCCCGCGTTTTTGCAGGCCCCATCCGGTAAGGATATGCGCGAGCGCGGTCACGTCAGCCTGCGTGTAACCGCCGTTGACGCCGAGCGTGTGCAGTTCCATCACCTCGCGCGCGTAGTTTTCGTTAATGCCCTCGAATTTGGCGCGCCGCGCGCCGTTGTTGGGCGCGCTGTTCTGCCAGTTGTCGAGATAGAAGAGCATCGCGGGATGCTTGGCGGTCGCGCCGAGGAGCGTGCGAAAGCGGCCCATCGTGTGCGGCCGGATAGCCTCCTGCTCGTACGCGCCAATCCACAGATGGCAGAGGCCCTTGCCGGCGAAGACGTTGAAATGGTTGAACCAAAAGGCGGTCATCACTTCCTGCAACTGGCGCGGTCCGTAGATCGCGCGCATCAACCTCCCTTCGACCGCCTCCTGGAGAATCACCTGCGAGCGCTGGCGCGCGGCTTTTTGCGCGTCGGTGTCGCCCTTCGCTTGTTGCACGGGGAGCTGGAAGGTCACGAACAGCTCGACCGGCGTCATCTGCAAGGTTCTGAGCGCGACGACGCGTTGCGTGAGGTCCGGCGGCACTGGTATCGATTGCGCGTCGAGTTGTTCGCGGATGTAGCGTTCGACGCCGATCTGGTTGACGCGCTCGAGGTCGCCCGGCCGCGGCCCAAAGGCCAGCCGGTTGAGCGCATGGAGCGCGCGTTTTTCCTGCGGCATATTGCCGACTTTTAGCATCGGGCGCCTCGCCAGAGATTACTCCGGCTAACCTGGGAGTACGACAGCGGAGCGGATGCGGTTTCGGCTCTCTTTGATAGAGCGAGTTCCTTGATTGAGCCACTGCGGCGATAAAGTGTCGCGCCGTCTGTATCGAATCCGAACGCCTAGAGCGGCGTCCCTAATAGCGGCGGGAGCATTTCTCTACAAATTGGCCGCTATAGCCTTATTGGCAGAGGCAAACTCAGGCGAGGTCGCGTGGCACATGGCTTGCTGCAATTAGAGGCCAAATGGGCGAGCCGCAACGCACAGCAAAGCATCGCTCCGTCGTCACAGGATGGCTGCCTCATCTCGGCAACAGCAGCACCGGGCTGGTCTGGATCGGTTTCGCCACGGCACTGGTTGCGGCCGCGGTCGTGGTATGGAGCGCGCTGGGCAACGCGAACAACTTTGCCGAGCGGAGCAACTTAATAACCCATACACAGAACGTGCTCGAAGTGCTGGGAGTGGCCGAAGCGGACACCTTTTTCGGCGTCGCCGCAATGCAGGAATACTACCGCAGTGGCGACCCAAAGCGGCTCGACGGCCTCCTGCGCGATCTTTCCGGGCTCCGGCATCAGGCCGCCGCGTTTCGGATTCTTACCAGGGATAATCCGGCGCAGCAGCGGCGGGTCGACGCAGCTCGACCGGCAGGTCACTCGTCTTGTTACTCTGGGCCCGCAAGCTTACGCGGATGGCCCTGACCCATAGCCTCGCGCAGTTCGCGGCAGAGCCTGAAGCGGCCGAGCTCAGTAGCGGGTTCGGCGAGGTTACGCGGATACTGCGCGAGATGACGGCAGAGGAAGACCGGCTCATGAGGCTGCGGACCGCAGCCGTGCGCACGCAATCCCGGCGCAGCGTAGCGACGATCGCGACCGGCGCCGTGGTGATCTTTTGGCTATTGATCCTCGGCTTCCACGCAATCAGACTTTCCGCGCGCGCGCGCGAAAGCGCCCAGGATTTGGCGGCGAGTCGCGAGCAACTGCAGGGACTCAATGCGACTCTGGAGCAGCGGGTGACCGAGCGGACCGCCGCCCTACTCGAACAAACCAGCCTGGTCAGCTCGATTTTTCAGTCGGTTCCCGAAGCCATGATAACCGTGACCAACGACGGCATCATCACCAGTTGGAACCCGGGTGCGGAGCAGCTCTTTGGCTACACCGCGGCGGAAATCATCGGCAAGTCGGGGCGCCTGCTCATGTGGGCGGGCGAAAAGTGGCTGATTGATCCTTGGGTCGAAGGCGACAAGCCTCTCGCCCCGCAGAACTTCGAGGCCAGGCGGCTGCGCAAGGACGGCACGCTGATAGAGGTCGTCGTGACCCTCGCTGCGATTCGCCTCGAGGGGCGGGTGCAGGGATTCGCGGTCATCTATCACGACAATGCGCAGAACAAACGCGCGCAGGCCGAAATGCAGGCGGCGCGCGATCTCGCGCTCGAGGCGGTTCGGGTGAGGTCCGAATTTCTCGCCGCCATGAGCCACGAGGTGCGCACTCCGCTCAACGCGATCATCGGACTGACGGAATTGCTTCTGCTATCTGACCTTTCTCCCGTGCAGCAACAGCAGGCCGACCAGGTCCGCTCCAGCGGCGAGCTGCTGCTCACTATCGTCAAGGACATTCTCGACTTCTCGAAACTTGACGCGGGCAAAGTTGTACTCGAAGAGGTCAGCTTCTCGCTTGACCATCTGGTCGAGGAAACCATCCATGATTTCGTCCCGATTGCGGCGCACAAGAGAATCGAGCTCGCGCTTTTCGTGCCCCCCGGAATAACCGGCAATCTTCGCGGCGATCCGAACCGCCTGCGGCAGATTCTCAACAACCTGCTCTCGAACGCGGTCAAATTCACTCGCCAGGGCGAAGTGTCACTTTCGGTAGCGAAGCTACAGGAGAGAGATAACGATCTGCTGCTCTCCTTTGAGGTGCGCGATAGCGGGATCGGAATTCCGCCCGAGGTCCAGGGACGGCTGTTCCAACCCTTTGTGCAGGCCGATAGTTCGACCGCGCGCAAATACGGTGGCACCGGCCTGGGTCTCGTGATCGCCGCCAGCCTGGTCAAACAGATGGGCGGTGAGATCGGATTCGAAAGCCGACCCGATAAAGGCTCGACTTTTCATTTCACCGCGCGCTTTGAACGCGACATTGCCGCGGCCGGCACGGCCGAGCTGAACCTCGGAGAGGACAGTTTTGCCGGCACGCGTGCGATCGTTGTCACGCCCAGCGCGACCAATCGTCGGATGCTCTCCGAATACCTTACCCTGTGGGGCATTTCCAATATGTCGATGAACACCGCGGCCAGCGCGCTGCAGCAACTGCGCGAGGCCACGGCGCGCGGGGCGCCGTTTCATCTGGCATTGGTCGACGCCACCCTGGCCGAGGCTGGCGGCTCGACCCTGATCGAACAGATAAAGCGCGACCCGGCACTAGCCGAAATCAAGGTGCTCGCAATTGGTCCGTCGGCGCCGGCCGGAACAGTGCCTCTCGCAACCGACGCCGACGCCACCATTCCCAAACCGATCAGGCTGTCGCAGTTGCTCAACTGCCTGATGGCGCTCTTGCGCGGGAATCGGCCGGCCACGGTCCCACCGCCCGCGCAAGACCAGCTCGCGAGAATCAAGATGGAGAATCTGGCTGCGCGCAAATCCGTCAACGTGCTGGTGGTCGACGACAACCTGGTGAATTCCTCACTCGCCCGCACCCAGCTGGAGCGGCTCGGCTATTCGGCGGAGACGGCCAACAACGGCTATGGCGCACTCGAGGCGGTTGAGCTCAGGCACTACGACATCATCCTGATGGACTGCGAAATGCCGGGCATGGACGGTTACATGGCTACCGCCGAACTCAGACGGCGAGAAAATTCCAGCCAACGAACCACCATAATCGCGATGACCGCCCATGCGATGGCGAGTATGCGCGCGCGCTGCCTCGCCTCCGGCATGGACGACTTTCTCGCCAAGCCGGTAAAGCTGCTCCCGCTCGCCACGATGCTGGATCGATGGGCGTTCGGCGAACCCGCGGGCAAACCCATTGCCGCGGCGGCGCCGGTTGCACCGTTGGCCGAACCGGCAGCGGCGGTTGCGCCGCCGGCCAGACCCGGCGGCAGCGCTAAGAAGAAAGAGTTCGATCTCTCGACCATCAGGGAGCTGCGTGCGCTTTCAAGCGTGCCGGCCGAGGACGTGTTTCTCGATTTGGTTGGGGTCTATCGCTCGGAGCTTTCAGCCGGCGTCGTGGCGCTGCAGTCGGCGGTCGCCAATCGCGATATCGAAGCGATTCGCAAGCTCGCGCATGCCCTAAAGGGTTCCTCGCTCACCCTCGGCGCGTCCGGCTTCGGTGCGCTCTGCGAGGGCGTTCAGGTGAGTGCTGAAGGACCACAAATTGAGGAGACGATCATCCGCACCAGGGAGCTTATCGCAGAGGCCGCAGGTTTGCCCGACCAGCTTGAGCAGGCGGGCGCGGCGGCGACGTTGTGATGTACGGCGGGCAGGAAATCCGATGGGCCCAAATCCTCGGTCTAGCCGGCGGGATCATCGATGAGGCTCGTGCAACCGAAGAGAGGAGAGTTTGATGTCCGTTCGCGCGCTGGTCGTTGACGATTCACCGGTGGTCCGCAAGGCGGTTCGCTATCACCTGGCGATTTATGGCATCCGAGCGATCGACGAGGCCGAAAATGCGTTTCAAGCCCTGGCCCTGTTTCGCGAGCACGTGCCAAACCTGGTCATTCTGGACCTGATGATGCCCGAGTCACACAGTATAGGCAGCGGCGAGCTGTTTGACGCGATCAAGAAAGAAGCGCGCGACACCGCGATCATCATCGCCAGCTCGATTCCGTACGAAAAGGTCCGCGCGAGCTTCGTCGGCGAAGGCGCCCTGGATTATATCGTCAAGCCCTTCAATCGGTACTCGTTCGATCGCGCGCGCCGCAAGCTGAGCGGGATTTTTCCGGAGTTCTCGTTGCCGCGGAATCGCTGAAGGCGTAGTCCGCGGTCCGCCAGATTTTGAAATAGCGCGGGAACGCCAGGGCGGGACGGAGATGAATCCCCGTCCCGCACAAGCGATCGATATCGCGCAAGAACGACGCGCGCTACGGACTGCGTGTTACGGATTGGCTGGCGGCGCAGCGGGCGGAGCCGCAGGTTCCGGCGCCGCTGGAGCCGCGGGAGCGGCGGCCGCCGGCGGTGCTGCCTCGGCAGGCGGCGCTTCTGACTTCGTCTCCGGCGCGGCCGCGGACTTTTTCTTGTGCTCCGCGCTTACCAGGTGGTGCATGTGCACTTCGGCTAGGTAGTTGCCGGGATCTTCCAGGAAGCGCTCCTTGGAGCCCGGGTACTTGTCGAAAAAGTTCTTCAGATCGGGCCATCGCCTGAGAAAGCTGTCGCTGTTGACCAGATGCGGATTGGCCGCGAGCCTCCGCGACATCTTGAGATTCGAGGTCGCGACCTGATCGAAAGCCGCCAACTCGGCCAGGTTGAGATCCTGGTTGGTCATCTCGTGGCTGATGATGACCTGCGGCGTGGCCTGCGCGAATGCCGGCGCCGCAAGGCCGCCCGCCAACAGCAACGCGACGGTTAGGGACAAGGCTCGTCTCATGTCCATGACCTCCTTACGCTCGCCGATGCCCTGTCGGAACATCTGCGGGATCTTGCGTGGAGCGTACATCGTGGAACGTCCGGCTCGCAGCCAAACGCAAAAGTGGGGCGAGCCTCGTGCCCGCCCCCACTCGTTGCCGATGCTTCTACTCTGCACCGGGACTTCGGGTCTGTTCCCGATGCATCGCCTTGGCTTCACTCATCTTGAGATAAGTGCCCGGGTCCGCCAGAAAACGGTCCTTGGAGCCTTGATACTTGTTGAAGAAGAGTTGGAGGTCGGGATACTTGCCCACCCACGAGTCATCCTTGACGACCGCCGGGTTCTGCTTGAGCCGCCGCCACATCCGATGATGCATTTTGAGCATGCGGTGGAATGCCTTCACTTCGTCCGCATGCTCGTCAGTAGTGGCCGGCGCGGGAGCCGCAGGTGCGGCCTCAGCCGGAGCTGGAGCCGACGCGGCGGGCGGCGCCGCTGGAGGAGCGGGTGGCGGGGCCCCCTCCTGCGCTAGCGCGATACCGAAGCCGGCTCCTACGAAGAGAGCGCCAACCAACATTGAAGCGATCCGTTTCATACCTCGTCCCCTCCCTCGGGTCAGGTTGTGTTAGTCCGCTGCGACTACCATGCCGTTGCGCCGCTGCGCAACTATCGAAGCCGCTCCCCCAAAGAGCGTAACCTGCAAGTCCCGCGTATCTTACGAATCCGGCCCGCTCGATGCTAGCGCGGCGCACGTCCCCAGGCCTCGATCAGGTTTTCGAAAGCGCGGCGCAGCTCGGGGTCCTTGAGCTCCGGCAGTTCGATCGCGCGCCGCGGCGCGCGCGCCACCGTGCGCAGCCGCGGGCGGGTGGGGCGGCGGCTCAGCCGTCCCTGCACGAAGCGCAGGTCGCGGACCGCCTCGTCGCCGACGCGCGCGGCCAGCCGCGCGAGAATCTCGGGCTTAAGCAGGTTGAGTTCCTGTATCCACATCGCGCCCGAGACTTTGACCACGGCGGTGTGGAATTTCAGCTCGACCACTTCGGTGCGCCGCGCGATCGTTTCGCCGACGATTTCGGGCCATGCCTGAACCAGCCGCACGATCGCAAAATGGCCCTCGGAATCGAGCCGGTCGATGATCGAGCCGAGCGTACTCGCGATCGGCTCGGGAGCCCTGCGCCGCCGTACAGCCATCGGGCCTTACGATAACCTTCCGCGGGCCGCGCGCAATGGTTCGTTAGTCATTCAAGGCATGTTCGGATGGGCCAAGCCGATCATGTTTCCACAGGCACGGCATGACCAGTCCGATTCATTTCTGTTAGCGCTTGAATTAGCTTTGCTTATGCCAGCGAAGATCGACCGAAATATTGTCAACAACCCTTCCTATGGGTTGTCCACAGGTTATACTATACTATCTGTGGTGGTCGGGGTCTTGACTATGCCGCCCACTGGAGTAACGTCCCGACTACCGGTTGATCGAAGAGTTGGGGCGGCTGAAGAGGAGGAGGGGACGATGGCGGCTGGGGATATGACGATGCCTGGACTCGATAAAAAACCACCAAAAGCACCTGAACGTGCCCAGACAGCATCGCGCGCCGGCCTGGCGTTGGAGCGTTTTTTCAGCCGCCCCGGCGTCGACCCGTTCAGCGAGGTCGAATGGGAGTTACGCTCGGCGGTGATCGCCGGCGAGGACGGCCGGGTGGTTTTTGAACAGCGCGACGTCGAGGTCCCCCGCGCCTGGTCGCAGACCGCGACCAACGTGGTGGTCTCCAAGTATTTTCGCGGGCCGCTGGGGAGCCCCCGGCGCGAGTCCAGCGTCCGCCAGCTTGTCGGCCGCGTGGTCGACACCATCGCCGGATGGGGCGAGCGCCAGGGCTACTTCGCCGACGATGCCGGCCGCGACACCTTCAAGGCCGAGCTGACCGCCCTGCTGGTGACCCAGCGCGCGGCCTTCAACAGCCCGGTGTATTTCAACGTCGGTATCGAGCCCAAGCCGCAATGCTCGGCCTGCTTCATCCTGAAGGTCGACGACAACATGGACTCGATCCTGAACTGGTACCGCAACGAGGGAATCATCTTCAAAGGCGGCTCCGGCGCGGGCGTCAACCTCTCGGCTGTGCGCTCGTGCCGCGAGAAGCTCTCGGCCGGCGGCACCGCCTCGGGTCCGCTCAGCTTCATGAAGGCGGCCGACGCCTCGGCGGGCGTGATCAAGTCGGGTGGCAAGACGCGGCGCGCGGCCAAGATGGTGGTGCTCAACGCCGACCATCCCGACATCGAAATGTTCATCAAGTGCAAGCAGGAGGAGGAGCGCAAGGCGTGGGCGCTGATCGCCGCCGGCTACGACTCCTCGCTCGACGGCCCGGCGTACGGCTCGGTGTTCTTCCAGAACGCCAACAACTCGGTGCGCGTGCCCGACGAGTTCATGCGCGCAGTGGCCGATGACGGTGAGTGGACCACTCACTTCGTCAACGACAAGAAGCCTGACAGGACGTACAAGGCGCGCGAACTGATGCGGATGATCGCGGAGGCGGCGCACGCCTGCGGCGATCCCGGGATGCAGTTCGATACCACGATCAATACCTGGCACACCTGCCCCAACTCGGGGCGTATCAACGCCTCCAATCCGTGCAGCGAGTACATGCACCTGGACAACTCGGCCTGCAATCTCGCGTCGATCAACGTGCTCAGGTTCCTCGACGAGCGCGGCGAGTTCGACGTGCGCGCCTTTCGCCACGCGGTCGACGTGATGATCACGGCGCAGGACATCCTGGTCGACAACTCGTCGTATCCGACCGAGGAGATCGGCCGCAACGCGCGCGACTTCCGCGAACTGGGCCTCGGCTACGCCAACCTGGGCGCGCTGCTGATGGCGCTCGGGCTGCCCTACGACTCCGACCAGGGGCGCAGCTACGCCGGCGCGATCACCGCCCTGATGACGGGCGAAGCCTACC
This sequence comes from uncultured delta proteobacterium, assembly GCA_963810495.1. Classification (GTDB taxonomy): domain Bacteria; phylum Desulfobacterota; class Binatia; order Binatales; family Binataceae; genus JAKAVN01. Next base: position 139,834 of record CAWENP010000006.1, on the reverse strand, counting down.
TGCAATCGGCGCGCATCGCGCAGGCGATGGGCCCGTTCAGCGGTTATGCGATCAACCGCGAGCCGATGCTCAAGGTCATCGCAGGCCATCGCGAGAAGGCTCACGACCTTGACTCCGCGCACGTGCCGCTAGGGCTGCTCCGCGCCTCGCGCGAGGCGTGGGACGAGGCGCTCAAGCTCGGCGAGAGCGCGGGCTACCGCAATTCGCAGGCGACCGTGATCGCGCCCACCGGCACCATCGCCTTCATGATGGATTGCGACACCACCGGCATCGAGCCCGACATCGCGCTGGTCAAGTACAAGAAGCTGGTCGGCGGCGGGATGCTCAAAATCGTCAACGGCACCGTGCCGCGCGCGCTCAAAAGGCTCGGCTACGACTCGCGCGAGGTCCAGGAGATCGTCGAGCATCTCGACGAGCACGAGACGATCGAGGGCGCGCCGCATCTGGCCGACGCGCATCTGCCGGTGTTCGATTGCGCGTTCAAGCCGCGCGCGGGCGCGCGCACGATTCATTACCAGGGCCATCTGCGCATGATGGGCGCGGTGCAGCCGTTCATCTCGGGCGCGATCTCCAAGACCATCAACATGCCGGCCGAAGCCGACATCGACGACGTTGCCGAGGCTTATATGACGGCGTGGAAGCTGGGGCTGAAGGCGGTTGCGATTTATCGCGACGGCTCCAAGCGCACTCAGCCGCTCAACACCTCCAAGGGCAAGGTCGAAAGTGCGTCGGCGCCCGCGGCAGCCGCGATAGCGGCCGTGGCGACGGCCGGCGCGGAGCGCTTTGAACGCCGCAAACTGCCCGACGAGCGCAAATCGATCACGCACAAGTTCGATATCGCCGGTCACGAGGGCTACATCACGGTAGGTATGTACGATGACGGCCTGCCGGGCGAGATCTTCGTGATGATGTCAAAGCAGGGGTCGACAATCTCGGGCCTGATGGACTCGTTCGCGACCGCGATCAGCTACGCGCTGCAATACGGCGTGCCGCTGCGGTTTTTGGTCGACAAGTTCTCGCACATGCGCTTCGAGCCGTCGGGCTTCACCAAGAATCCGCAGATTCCGTACGCCAAGTCGATCGTCGATTACCTGTTTCGATGGCTCGCCTCCAAGTTCCTCGACGAAGAGGCGCGGCGCGAGGTCGGCGTGATCGCACCCGAGGTGCGCGCCGATGCGGCGCCGGCAGTGGCATCGGCGGCGGTTGCGGGAGCGAGCGCGGAGGCTCCGCTCGAGCAAGCGTCGATGGCGGGTTCCAGCGCTGGGGCGCGCTCGCGCCAGGCGTTCATCAATCAGGCCGACGCGCCGCCGTGTCCGGATTGCGGATGCCTGATGGTGCGCAATGGCACCTGTTACAAGTGCCTGAACTGCGGCGCGACCAGCGGCTGCTCGTGATGGATGTGGGCTAGCAGTGTGACGCGAGGGCTATCAGATGAAGGAAGCTGCGACATCGGAGCAGCGTCGCGAGGATTGGTGAAAAAGATCAGGGTGAGGGGATGGCTGTAGGGGTCGATGGCAGAAGTGGCGACGAGAACGTTGGTTAGAGGGCGAGGGCGGCTGGCGAAGCTGGCGGGTTAACGGAGGCGGCGGCGGTCGGGGGGAGACCCCGGGGGAGTTGCACAGAATGCGTGTGTGAGGAGGGGGGAGCGGCGGCCCGACGGGAAGTAGAGGCGGATGATGCGCGGCGGCGGGCGTGAGAAGTAAAACTCCTCCGGGGTCGGGTTTCTGAATCGAGCGGGCGGCGTGCGGAGGTGCGGATGCGGATGACGGGGAACGGCCTCGCTTGAGAAATGTGGTGGCGGGGTTGTGGATGTGGAGCGGCGGGGGGCCGGGCTAACGCCCGGCCCCCCGAGTTTTGATGCGCGGCGACGAAACTCGCCCCATTGTTTTTTGTGGGCTTTTTTCTGACCTCCTCCCCCGTGTTTTGGGGGAGGATGGAGGTGGGGGTCGAGCGAGGAAGCGCCGGTTATCTTTTTTTTCGGCGCTTCCTCGTCCTGTTTTTTTGCGATGCGCGCGCCGATTGCTTGCGCTAAAAAGGCGGTTCTCACAGAGATTCAGAACCGCCTGTGGACCCCCACCCCAACCCTCCCCCAAAACACGGGGGAGGAGGTTAGGAATTGCTAGTACGTATTGGGGATGTACTATTCTGGGTAACTTAATGCTCGGGGAGAAGACAGTTAAGTCCACTTACTATTAAGATCACACACTATGTAAAAAACGCACAATTGCAGCGCGCGAATCCTCCGGACGCTCCAGCCAGAAGCAATGTCCGGCGGGATCCAGAATCTCGAGCGCAGCCCCCGGAATGCGCTCCGCGAGGAGCCGCGAATTTTCCCATGAGATCAGCGCGTCGTCCTTGCCGGTGATTACCAGCGTCGGACAACTGATATTCGGCAGCCGATCGTAAGTGTCATGTTCGGATAGCGCTTTCATCCGATGGCTCAGCGCGACCGGATCGATCGGCCGCTGACGCCGCGCCTCGATCATCGCCGCAATGATCTCCGGATGCCGCGCGAGATGTCCCTTGCTGAATACGGCTTCGGCGAGCGCCCTGCCGCGCTCTTCGGCCGACATCGGCTTAAGCGAATACGCGGCGGCGAACGCGTTTCCTTGAGCGCGAATCTCTTTGGCTCCGCCGGGCGTGGTGCAGCCCAGGACCAGCGCCGCAACTTTTCCCGGATGGCGCAGCGCCAGCTCCTGAGCGATCATCCCGCCCATCGAGACCCCGATAATATGCGCCGCGGAAAAGCCCACGTGATCCATCAGGGCGGCGGTGTCGTCCGCCAGCATCGCGATGCTGTAGTCGATATCCGGTTTCTCACTCAGTCCGGAGCCACGCTGATCGAAGGTGAGCACGCGAAAGTTGGCGGCGCACACCGATGCGAGATCGGCGAACATGCTCTGATCGCCCTGCGCGCCATGAATCATGACCAGCGGCGCGCCGTTTCCGCGCAGCACGTAAGCAAGCTCGACCCCGTTGATGCGTGCCCGTTCCATACTCGCTCAGCTTTTGCCCTCCGGCAGCAGATCCAGCACCGCCGCGGTGTGGCCGCAATTCTGGCACACCAGGTTGACGCACGGGTAGGAGTTCTTTCATCCGCATCGTCCACAGCCGCATGATCTCCGGAGCAAGCCAGTAAGACCGTCGTGGCGTAAATTATCTAAGAAAAGACTCTTTAAGATGTTTACAGGAACAAGAAAGAGAAAAACATGGAAAATTCGCTTATAAGAAGCAATATAGGGTTGAAACAGTACATTTCCGCTCACTCGGCAATGGGTGCAGCGGGAGTCTTGGGCGCCGGGCCGACTGTGAGAGGCCGGGCAAGTCGGCTACGATGTCGAAACATGACGAGCATGCGAGTGTGCGTTTACTGCGCGTCCAGCCGTCAATGTGACCCGATCTACCATCAGGCCGCCGCACGGCTGGGGCGCGAGCTGGCGCGCGCCGGCCACACGACCGTCTATGGAGGCGGCAGCGTGGGCTCGATGGGGCATCTGGCGGACGCGGCGATGGCCGCGGGCGGCCGCGTAATCGGCGTGATTCCGTCTTTCATGCACGACCTCGAATGGGCGCATCGCGGGCTCACCGAATTGCTGGTCGTCAACGACATGCACGAGCGCAAGCGGCTAATGATCGACTCGGTCGGCGCGGTGGTCGCGCTGCCCGGCGGATGCGGCACGTTCGAGGAGCTGTTCGAGGCGATAACCTGGAAACGGCTGGGGCTCTTCGGCGGCGCGATCGTGATCGTCAACACCGAGGATTTCTACCGCCCGCTGATCGAATTGCTCGAACGCTCGATCGAGCGCCGCTTCATGGACGAGCGCCATCGGGCGATGTGGAAGGTGGTGGCGGAACCCGAGCAGGTGCTCGGGGCGATTCGCGACTCTCCGCCATGGCCGCACGAGAACCGCCGGTTTGCTTCGCTATAACCCGCTTATCGTCTGTCAGGCCTCATCAGATTAGCAAGGGAAGCACTTGAGCATCGAGGGCTGTGCTGATGAATGAAACACAGTGCCAGAATCGGTTAAGAAGCTCTATGCATCCACATGGGTAACGTAGCATAATGGCGTTTGGGGCGCCGGGGGTATTGATCGATGGCCGGTTCCGAACGCAGTGAAAGATCTCGTCTGAAGGCGAGCCTCAAGAAGCTCGGACAGCTTAAGCCTGTCGCCCTGGTGCGCGAGGATTTGGATCCGCGCAACCTCAGCTTTCGCACTGGCCTTCCCTACTTTGAAAGAACGCTGGGGTTGTTCCACGGACTCGGCAGGGGCAACCTGGCCAAAGTGCCGTCGGCGTACGTTAAGATCGTGGCCGATCACGCCGAACGGGCGCTGGCTCAGTTCGACGAGATTCTGCGCTTCACCGGCGACGGCCTCTCGAATCCTTTCGAGGTGCGCAACCATCTGATCGCCGAGGTACGCGACTATTACAGGGAACTCCACGACGACCTCTCGATCCTGGTCCCGCGTCCGCCCGGCCAACAGGAGCATCCCACGCGCGCGCCGTGGTACGTGGGCGCGCCGCTCGCCGCGATCATGCTGGCGATGTTCGTGGCGGGCGTGACCGCCGCGTACCACTACGGACTGTTAGGCTACGCGGCGCAGGACATCATCGATTCGATTCACGATATCGCGCACAGATAGCCGTACACTGGCGCTCAGTCGAAAGCTGGCCGCGAACGCTAAGCGCTGTTGCGCGAGGGCGCGCCGCTGGACATCGCCGCGCCGTCGGCCAGCGTCGCCGGGCCACCGTCGTGATCGATGGGAGCCCCCGGGACCTGGCGCGACGCGATTATTGCGCTGCGGATCTGGCCCGCGATGTCGCTGAGTCCGCCGGGCGAGTGGGGCAGCATGATCGTGTTGGAGCGTGCGCCGACTTCCTTGAGCATGTCGAAGTACTGCGTCAGCAGCAGCACCACCATCGCTTCCTGCACCGTGGCGCCCGGCAATCCCTGCTGGAACATCGCGGCCGAATCGTGGAGGCCGCGCGCAATCTCGGTGCGCTCGCGCGCGATTCCGTTGCCCTGCAACGCCTTGCTCTCGGCTTCGGCCTCGGCCTGCTTTACCTTGAGCACCTTCTCGGCCTCGCCCTTGGCCTTGGCGGCTTCGAGCAGCCGCTGGTTGGCGTTGATCTCGTTCATCGCCGCCTTGACCCGCTCGTCGGGATCGATGTCGGTGACCAGCGCGGTCAGGATGTCGTAGCCGTACTCGGACATTTGCGCACCTAGCGATCCCTTGACCGCCTGCGCGACTTCATCCTTCTTGAGGAAGACGTCGTCAAGGTCGAGGCTCGGCACGTGCGCGCGCACCACGTCGAAGACGAAGGCGGTGATCTGCGGCGTCGCGTCGGTGAGGCTGTAAAACGCCTGGTAGACCTTGTCGGGAAAAACCGAGAACTGCACGGCCACCGTGACGTGGACGAAAACGTTGTCGCGGGTTTTGGTTTCGACCTTGACCGTCAGTTGCTGCACGCGCAGGTTGACGTTGTCGACGACCTGGTCGATCAGTGGAATCTTGAAATTGAGTCCCGCACGCGCGATACGCAGAAATTTCCCGAGGCGCTGGATGATCGCGACTTCCTGCTGCTCGACGGTGAACCATGAACCGAACAGTACGATCAATCCGAGCATCACTACGACCGCAACCCATCCCAGGAGCACGACATCCGGTGAGCCGTTCATTGTTTTTGTTTCCCCCCACTTCGACCCGTGACGACGATCACGTCACTAGCCGATAGTGAATACGTCTAAACCGCAATTGTCACATTTTGACGAGAATGATTCTATAGGGGTGTCGGGGCCTTTGCCCTGCGGACGCGCAAGGCCTGTGCCCGCGAATGACCGGGAAAGAGGGGAAAATTCGATGAAGTGGCCAAGCGGGATGGAGCCGGGAAACGTCGCCGTGCACGTGCGCAACGAAATCGAAATCGGGGCGGCGGCGGAGCGGGTCTGGCGATGGTTGATCGCGGGCGAACGCTGGCCGCAATGGTACGGCAACTGCGCGACCTTTCACTACCTCGATGGGCAGCGTGGGCCGGATCTGGCCGCGGACCGTAGCTTCGAATGGCGCACCTTTGGCACGCGCGTGCGCAGTGTCGTCCGCGCGTTCGAGCCGTATCGCGAACTCGGATGGGACGCGCGCTCGACCGGGCTCTACGCCTATCACGGATGGATGCTGGAGCCGAGCAGCGTGGGATGCCGCGTGATCACTGAGGAGACGCAGCGCGGATGGGTACCGACGCTCGCGCGATGGTACCTGCGCCGGATGCTTTTGCGGGGCCATCAGGGATGGCTCGAGGATCTGCGCCGCGTGGCGGAATCTGGAGACCCGCCATGGGACGTGCATTAGCGAAGGCGCGTTACGCCCCCGCGCTTATTCAGGCCGCGACCGGCGAGGTGCAGTGCGCGCAGCGCTTGGCGCCGATCGGAATCTCGCTCAGGCATTCCGGGCAGGTCTTGGTGGTCGGCGCGGGCGGCGGCTTCAAGCGCGAGATCAGCTTGTTCACCGGCATCACGACCGCGAAATAGACTGCCGCCGCCACGATGACGAAGGAGATCAACTGGTTGATGAAGTCGCCGACCATGAACTTGCTGCTGTTGAGCGTGAACGCGATCTTGGAAAAATCGGGCTTGCGCACGACCGCGGCGATGAAAGGCGTCATCAAGTCCTTCACGAACGCGGAGACGACCGTGCCGAAGGCGGCGCCGACCACGATTCCGACCGCCATGTCGATAACGTTGCCGCGGAGCAGAAATTCCTTGAAGCCGTTCATGGGTAGACCTCCAAATTTAGGTCGCGACTTACGGACGTGGAGCTGCTGAAATCGCTGTGCGAGGCTGAGATCAGTTTCCAGATTCTCGGTTTCGACCGCCATTGCAATTACGCAGGCCGCTGCCCGAAAGCTGCTACTGCCCGGGGCCGCTACTGACTGACCGATTCCATCACGCGGCCGCTCTGAGCGTCCGCGATATCGACCGTCACCGTGCCGGCAACCTTGTGCGCGCTCTTGGCGCTCGTCAGTCCGGACTTGATGTCCGCGATAAACTTGTCGCGCGCAAACGGCGGCATCGCGTCCATCGGAAAGTTATCCATCATCACCTTGGCCCGCGTCGTCGAGGGCCACTGCACCGCGGCGACTTTGGGTCCCGCGACCGGCAGATTGCGCATCATGTTGGCCACCGCATCCTGGAAAGTCGCGGAAGACCCGGAAGCAGATGAACGAGCGGTCGTCACCGGCGCGCCGGCGGCCGGAGAATCGACGGCGGCGACCGTCACCGACTGCATCACGCGATTGCTCGCGGCGTCGGCGATCTCGACCGTGACCGGTCCCTGCACGTGATGCGACTTCATCGCATCGGCGGTCCCGGATTTCAAATCGTCGAGAAACCGCGCCGCCGCGAACGGCGGCATCTGGTCCATCGGAAAGTCGTCCATCAGCAGGCGCGGATGGTTGTCACCGGTCCACTGCACGCCGTGGACCTTGGGACCCGCGATCGGCAGTCCGCGCGCCATCTGTTCGAACGCGCCCTGGAAAGTCGCGACGTTGCCGTCGGCCGCGACCGCACCGGCATTGCCCCCTGAAGCGGCGGCGGACTCACCTTCTCCTCCATGGGCGCCGATGGTCGCGAGCATCTGATCGATCTCGCCGCGGGCCTTGTCGTCGGGCGCGAGTGTGCGCGCCTTTTGGAAGTAGCTGCGCGCGACGGGCTTGTTCTCCTGCTCGGCGTAAGCGACGCCGAGGTTGAAATAGGCCTCGAAGAAATCGGGATGCGCGGTAACCACCTTTTTGTACTGGACGATCGCGACGTCGGGATTGCCACTGGAGAGGTACATCGTGCCCAAATCGGTGCGCACGCGGGCATCGTCAGGCTTGCGGCTGAGGTAGTGCTCGTAGGCCGCGATCGCCTCGTCGTAGTGACGGCGGTCGTAGTCGATATTGCCGACACCGCGCAGCGCCGGAAGATCGTCAGGGTCGAGCTTCAGCACGTGAGCATAAGCGTCCGCGGCCTTCGGGTAATACGACGGGTCGAACATCGCGGCGCGCTCGGCGGCGTCGCCGAAGCGGTCCCATGCGGCGACGTCGTTGGGCGCGGCTTCGGCCGTGGCCTGCAACTGGTCGATGAACTTGCGTGCGCGGTCGGGGATTTTGATCACTTGCGGATGGCCTGGAGGCAGGTTTCCGGCCGCGCCCGTCTGCGGCGCCGCGCTTGCGAGTTGCCGCTCGCGTTGCGGCTGCTGGCGCATGATGAGGGCGGCCGCGCCCAGCCCGATCGCGAAGATAGCCGCGAAAACCACGGCGAACGCCGGCGTGAAGTGCGACGCCGCGGGCGCGGCGCCGGATGCAGGCGCAAGCGGCGCGCGCGTCGCGCCGGCGACCGGGTCAGCGACCGCGCCACCCGCGCCAGTGACGGCGCCCGCCGCGTTCGCGGCGGGCGCCGTCACTGGCGTCCCGCAGCCGACGCAGAACTTCGCGCCGGGCATCACAGGCGTACCGCATTGCGGACAAAATCGCATCTTGCGTGGCTGTGCCCGGCTGCACCCGGGCGGGGCGTTCGCGCCGTGCGCCCACGGTGAGGGTGCCGGGCCGCTTTGCGGCCCGGCACCCTCACCGCGGCCGACACCCCCAAGAAAAAATCACAGCCGCGCCCGCCAGCGCAACCGCTCGCCGCGCGATTGCACTGGCGGGCATCCGCGGGCGTATCGCACGTCGCCGCCGCCAGCGGGCTCACGCGCGCGGCGGTGTACTCAAAACTCACGATGGTCTAGGGTAGAAACGCTTGCGACAGGCGCTTCGGATATAGATGTCGTTGGCTGGCCGGCGGTGCGTACGGGTGCGCCGTTCGCCGGGTCAGCTAATTTTGTTTTGGCAATTTTGTTTGGACAAATTTTATTCTCAAGGAGACAACCAGCATGCAAATCTACAACTCGTTTGGTCCCAATCCGCGCGCGCTCCGGATGTTCCTCGCCGAAAAGGGCATCACCATCCCGATGCGCGACGTCGATCTGATGGCCGCCGAAAACCGTCGCCCGCCGTATACCGATCGCAATCCGGGCGGGCAACTGCCGGCGCTCGAACTCGACAATGGCAAAACTATTGGCGAAACCGTCGCCATCTTCGATTACCTCGAAGAGAAGAATCCCAAGCCGGCGCTCATTGGAGCGACCGCCGAGGAGCGCGCCGAGACCCACCAGTGGCAGCGCCGCGTCGAGCTCAACATCACCGAGAACATCTACAACGGCTTCCGCTACGCGGAGGGCCTCGACCTGTTCAAAACTCGCATGCCGGTTTTTCCCGAGGCGGCGTCCTCGCTAAAGGCGCTCGGGCAGAAGCGGATGGAATGGCTCGACGGGCTGATCGCGGGACGCGACTGGATCGTGCCCGACCGTTTCACCATCGCTGACATCATTCTTTACTGCTGCACGGATTTCTCCACGGGCGTGGGCCAGCCGATCCCCGCCTCCGCCAAAAACCTTCAGGCGTGGTTCAAGCGCGTCGCGGCCCGGCCGAGCGCGACGGCGAGCCTCCATCCCGCCTCCGAAAAGCTCAAGATGCGCGGCTAAAAAACTCCGTTCGCGGCTGGTCCGCGGCTCCATCTATGGGAGCCGTGGATCGGCCGCGTGCCGCGTCACAAGCACACGATGCGATAGCAAGCACACGATCGCGTAGCAAGCGTACGATGATGGATCCGCAGATCGACGAGAGCGCGCAAATCGCACGGATCGCGCGCCAACTCACGCTCCTGGTGCATGAGAAGACCGGCGATCCCAATGCCGTCGTGGGCGAGCCCGCGGCTCTGCCCGGCCATGCGGGATTGAGCTACAGCTTCGAGCTGACTTATCGCGCCGGCGCGACGCCCCGGACCGAGCGGCTGGTGATCCGCCTTGCGCCCGAGGGCGTCCCGATAGCGGGACCTACCGACGTAGTTCGCCAGGCGCGAATCATGGCCTCCCTTGCGGGGACCGCCGTGCCGGTGCCGGCGGTCCGATGGTATGACAGCGACCCGCGATGGTTCGGGCGCCCGTTCTTCGTGGTCGGCTTCCTTAACGGCGACAAGCTCGCACTCGGCGAGCGCATCTATAGTGCCGCCGAGACGCGCGCGATGGTCACGCAGGCGGTCGAGGCGCTCACCGCGCTGCACGCGTTGCCATGGAAGCCGCGCCGCGAAGCCTGGGGCGAGCCACTTTCGCTGGCCGATGAAATGAAGCGCCTCGATAACCTGCTCGACCGGCCGACGCTGGACCCCAAGGTCGTCGGTCGCGGCCCGCTCTTGCGCGAGCGTCTCCGCCAAAGCCTGCCGCCGTCCGAGCGCGTGCATGTCGGATGCGTGCACGGCGACTTCCAATGGTCCAACTGTCTGTTCGACGCGGGACGCCTGAACGCGGTCATCGATTGGGAGCTGTCACAAATAGGCGCGACGCTGATCGATCTCGGATGGCTCAGCCTGTTTTCAGACCATGAGAGCTGGGAAACGCAAAACCTGGTGCCCCCGCACGTTCTGTCTCCCGACGAGATAGCCAAGCTTTACGCCTCAAAGGCAAGTTCGGCTATCAATATCGACCAAGTGCGATGGTTTCGGGCATTCGCGGGCTATCGGTTCGGAGTTATAACAGCGTTTAATCTGATGTTACATCGACGTGGTAAACGCCCGGACCCGACCTGGGAGGATATAGCCCTATCGGGTCCACGCCTGTTTGAACGTGGCTTGGAGTTGCTAGGTTAGCGCTCCTTTGCTACGGCTGTAGCTGGGCTGTTGCATCACGTCGAGGGAGGGCGACGAGATGAAAGCCACTGCTGCGAAACAACCTATAGAATTCGCCGAAGCGCCCGAGCAGGCGGTGAGGACGGCCGATGCTATTCTGGGCGCCAATCCCTTCGTCGGCTTGGATCCAGACCAAATCCTCGGAGAGCTGACCAATTTCGTCAGCGAGACCCTCAAAAATCCGGAGGTTCTAGGCGGCCAATTGACCAAAATGGCGGTTGAGTTGGCCAAGGTCGCCGCCGGCGTTTCCGAAGTCGCTTCTGAAGATAGCGACAAGCGCTTCGCCGACCCAACCTGGTCCGACAATCCACTCTATCGCCGCATAATGCAGACCTATCTTGTCTGGCGTTCGACGATGCAGTCGATGGTGCCCGAGCGCGGCAACGGCAACGGCGAGTGGAAGGAGACGGAGCAGCAGCGCTTTGCAGTCCGGCTGCTAACCGAAGCGCTTGCGCCGACCAACCTGCTGCTCGGCAACCCGGCGGCAATCAAACGCGCGTTTGAGACCGGCGGGGCCAGCCTGATGCACGGGTTGCGCAATTTCCTCGACGATCTCCGGAACAACAACGGGATGCCGCAGACGGTCGACAAACGGCCGTTCGCTGTCGGCCGCAATCTTGCCGTCACGCCCGGCGCCGTGGTCTTTCGCTCGGAGATCCTCGAGTTGCTGCAGTACGCGCCCGCAACCAGGCAGGTATATGAGCGGCCGATGCTGCTGGTGCCCCCGCAAATCAACAAGTTCTACATCATGGACCTGGCGCCCAAGCGAAGCCTGACCGAGTACGCGGTCGCCCACGGGGTGCCGTTTTTCACCGTGAGCTGGCGCAATCCCAAGCCCGAGCATCGCAACTGGGGCCTCGACGAATACGTGAGCGCGATCAAGCAAGCGCTGGACGTGGTGTGCGAGATAACCGGCAGCGCCGCCGCCAATCTGCTCGGCGTATGCTCCGGCGGAATCACCTCAACCCTGATGCTTGGCCATCTGGCGGCCCTCGGTGATCGCCGTATCAACGCCGCCACGCTGGTCGTCACGATGCTGGATTCGAGCATGCCGTCGATGACCGGGATGTTCACGACCGAAGAGAGCGTGGCGGCGGCGGTCGAGCGCTCGCGACGTCAGGGTATGCTCAACGGGGCCGAGATGGCGCGCCTGTTCGCATGGCTTCGACCCAACGACCTGGTCTGGAACTACTGGGTGAACAACTACCTGATGGGCAAGGATCCGGCTCCGTTCGACATCCTGTACTGGAACGCCGACTCGACCAACCTGCCGGCCCGCCTGCACGCCGGCTTCATGGAACTGCTGCTGCGCAACGGCCTGACGCGCGCCGGCGCGGTCGAGATTCTCGGCACACCGATCGATTTGCGCCAGGTGGGCAACGACCTGTTCGTAGTCGGCGGCATGACGGATCATATCTGCTCTTGGCGCGCGGTCTACAACGGCGCGCGCCTGTTCGGCGGGCGGACCGAGTTCGTGCTCAACTCCAGCGGCCACGTCCAGACCCTGGTATGCCCGCCGACCAACTTCAAGGCCAGGTACTACGTCAATCCCACTCTGGACGACGATCCCGACGTGTGGCTGAAGGAAGCCACCGAGCAGAAGGGCTCGTGGTGGGACCATTGGCTGGGATGGCTCGACAAGCGCTCGGGCGACAAGCGCGAGGCGCCGGCCAGTCTTGGCAGCCGGCGGTTTCCGCCGCTCGAATCCGCGCCCGGAAAGTATGTGATGGAACAATAGCCGGCGGTAATTCGTCCGCGGCTCGATGGTGAGGAAACGGTAGAGGGACTGAAAAGGGGTGGCAGTAAGATGGCAGACACTCAGGAATTGGACGAGTCCATGATCGTGAGCGAAAGCGAAGACCAAAACGGCGGCGGCGACGGCGCGATGATGGAGACGGAAACGGGTCCGGAGGCTGGCGCAGCGCCCAAAAAGCCGCGCGCCAAGCGCGCCTCGGTCAAGTCAGTCGAAAGCAGGGTCGCGGCGATCGAGCAGCGTGTGGAGGCCTTTGGCCAGGAACTGGCCCAGCTAACCCGGATGACCGAGCAGCTTGCGCATCTGAGCGGCAAGATCGCCCGGCTCGAGGAGAGTCTGGAGGCGCGCTCGAGCAACGGCGGCTCGTCCCACGACGGCGCGGTAATCGCCGACCAGGTGCGCCAGTTGGACGAGCGGTTGCAGAAGCTCGCCTACGTGCTCGCGCAGCAGAACTGGAACCGCGCCTAAAGGCGCCACACTTCGTTGGAAATGAAGAAGGGCCGTTCACGAAGGGCCCTACATAAGAGGTGTTCCGTTGTAGGGGCCGCTCGTGAGCGGCCCTGCCTGGCGAAGGCGTAGCATCTACCGCGACGCGAGCACTTCGGCCAGATGGCGTGTCTCTATATCCAATCCGGCGCGGCTGAGGCCTCCGCCGATCTGCATCAGGCATCCGCAGTCGTTCGCGACCACCGTATCGGCGCCGCTCTCGCGCACGCTCGCGACCTTGTCGGCGAGCATCCCGCCCGAGATGTGCGGGAACTTGACCGAGAACATCCCGCCGAAGCCGCAACATTCCTGCACGTTGCGCAGCTCGCATAAGCGGATTCCGCCGACGGCGCTCAGCAGCAGGCGCGGCTCGTCGCGCACACCCATCTCGCGCAACAGATGGCACCCCGGATGATACGCGACGGCGCGCTCGAAGCGCGCTCCCAGGTAGCGCACCTTCATCACGCCCACCAGGAACTGCGAAAATTCGTACACCCAAGGCCTAAGCGCCGCGGCCTTGGCGGCTAGTTTTGGGTCCTCAGCGAGTAGGTCGGCGTAAAATATCTTGACCATCGCGGCGCACGACCCCGACGGGACGACGACCGGCTTGCCCGGCTCGCATGCGCCAAGGAAGCGGCGCGCGAGGTCGACCGCCTGCTCGCGCATCCCCTCGTTGAACGCGGCCTGCCCGCAGCAGAACGCACGCCGTATCGGGCGAACCTTGAGCTTCAGCCCACCCAACACCTGGGCCGCCGCGTCGACCGCCGAGGGGTAGAATTCTTCCGCGAGACAGGTGCCGAACAGCCGTACTTCAGTCATCGCCGTGCCATACCGCGGCGACATGAATCTCGCGCGGGCCGTGGACGCCGAGCACGATACGCTTTTCGATATCGGCGGTGCGGCTGGGCCCGGTGATGAGAGCCAGGCGATGGCTGGTGATGGCCGCGGGGCCGATCGCCTCCAGCGCAGCGGCGAGGTCGGGCAGGATTCGCTCGGCGCTCACCAGAATAACGTTGACCGGCGGCAGCAGCGTGAGCGAGCCGGGGCGCTCGGGCGTCGCGATCATTGCGAGTGTGCCGGTCGCGGCGATCGCGTAGTCGGCTTCGACCACCGCGAAATCGCATTGCGCGAGCTTGCCGCGCAGCTCCGCGCGCGCCGCATCGTCGCCGATCGCCGCGGTGCGGATGACCGTGATGCCGGCGAGCTCGAGCGCGTCGATGATCGGCGCGGGGTCGGTGAGGATGCCCGCGCCAAAAGCCACCTGCTGCGCGTTGAGCGCCGCCGCGACTCCGAGAACTCTCGCGATCGTCTCCTTGGGCGTGGGCGTGCCGAGGAAATGGCCGCCCACCGCCTGCAGTTCGCGCGCGAACTGCGAGGCGAGTTCCACCCGGCGCGCCGCCTTGGTCGTCGGCACGGCCGCCGCCGACGCGGCGGCGGCGCCGTTGTGCGCCTCGGCGGCGGGACGTTCCAGCGCGTCGCGCAGGTTGGCGATGACCTTGTGAAACTCGGCCACTTTACGCCCGCGTCCCCATTTACGCCTGCGTTCCGTCGCTCGCGGCTTTGCTCTGCGCCTGGTTGCGAGCCTTGCGCCGGCGGCGAAAACGCGGCACCGGAAAGTCGCGCACGCGCGTCCAGTTGGTGAACGGCGGCGGCATCCATCGGACATAGCCGCGGCGCGCAAACGGCCACATCGCGAGCGCGGCCAGCCGGCCCATCACGCGCACTGTCAGGGGATGGTTCGCCATCCGGGAGAACATTTCGACTCCCCCGCGCGCGCGGCCCGCCGCGCGTGGCCACTTGGGAGTTGGCAGCGTGCCGTCGCTGTTGTCCGCCGTTTCCTTCCAGCGCAGATGCAGCAGGATGCGCGGGATGTCGATCTTCACCGGGCAAATTTCGCGGCACGCGCCGCACAGGGTCGAGGCGAACGGCAAAGTGGCGGTGGCGCCGCCGAAAAGGCTCGGGCTCACGATCGAGCCGATCGGCCCCGGATAAGTCGAGCCGTAGGCGTGGCCGCCGACGCGCCGGTATATCGGACAGACGTTGAGACACGCTCCGCAGCGCAGGCAGTAGAGCGCCTCGCGCAGCACCGGGTCCGCGAGCATCCTGGTGCGCCCGTTGTCGAGCATCACCACGTGCACTTCGCGCGGACCGTCGGCCTCGCCCTCGCGCCGCGGCCCGCTGATGAAATTCGTATAAGTCGTGAGCTTTTGTCCGGTCGCCGTGCGCGCGAGCACTTCCAGAAAGTGGCTCAAGTCGGCCATCGACGGGATGACCTTCTCGATTCCCATCACGGCGACGAAAACCTCCGGCAGCGTGCTCGACATCCGCCCGTTGCCTTCGTTCTCGACCAGCACCAGCGTGCCGGTTTCAGCGATCGCGAAGTTGGCGCCGGTCACGCCCATGTCGGCGGCCAGAAAAACCTCGCGCAGGCGCTCGCGCGCAGCCGCGGTAAGCGCCGTGGGCTCGGAGGTGTAAGGGATATGCAGCTTCTCGTTGAACAGCAGCCCGATGTCTTCCTTGGAGAGATGGATCGCGGGCGTGATGATGTGCGAGGGACGCTCGCCGCGCAGTTGCACGATGTACTCGCCGAGGTCGGTCTCGACCACGTCGCACCCGGCCTCGATCAGCGCCGGGTTGAGCGCGATTTCCTCGGTCGCCATCGACTTGCCTTTGACCACCCGGCGCGCGCCGCGCTCGCGCGCGAGGTCGACGATATACTTGCGCGCCTCGGCCGCGTCGGCGGCGACGAACACGCTGCATCCGTTGGCCTCCAGGCGTTCCTTGAGCTGGACAAGCAGGTCGTCGAGGCGCGCGATGGAGTCCTCTTTTATCCGCCGCGAAGCGTCGCGCTCGGCCTCGTAGGCGGGGAACTCTGCGCGAGTCGCGGCGACGTGATCGAGATGGCGCCCGGTGGCGTTCTCGAGTTTGCGGCGCAGTTGGGTGTCGGCGACCGCGGCTTCGCTCGCGGCAAAGAAATCCTGTTCGGCGGGTCCGTTCGACATCAGCGGCAGCCGGGTCAGTTGATTCGCGCGACCTGGCGGGTGAGCCGCACCACGGCCTCGCGCGCCGCGTCGGCTGCGGGATGGTTGGCGTACTGGGTGAGAAAGCTCTGGTAATCCTCGAGCGCGGCGCCAAAACATTCCAGCCGCTCATAGAGCGCGGCGCGCTCGAGCATGTCGTCGGCCGCGCGCGGCTCGAGGATCAGGATACGGTCGAGCGCGGCGAGCGAGCGCGGCCAATCGGCGCCGCTCGCGTAGATGTTCTTCAAATTGCGCAGCATGCGCGCGAGGATGTGCCGCCCGCCCACCGCCTTCAGCATCGCCGGCTGCAACTCGACCGGCTGGCCGTAGATCTGTTTGAGGCGGGTGCGGATATCGTCGAGGTCGAGGATCGCGCCGCCGTTGAACGGGTCGATAATCAGCTCGCCGCGCTCGTCGACCGCCTTCACCAGGAAGTGCGACGGGAAGGAGACGCCGAAGAGGTTGAGCCCGGCGCGCCGTCCGACTTCGAGGTAGATCACCGAGAGCGTGATCGGGATACCGAGGCGGCGCTCCAGCACGTCGTTGAGAAAGGAGTTGCGCGGGTCGCCGTAGTTGTCGCGATTGCCGGCAAAGCCGGTCCGCACGAACAGGAAGTCGGAGAGCGTCTGCACGCGCTCGACCGTATTCTCGGCCTCGCGCAGTGCGCTTTGCGCGGCGCGCCCCAGTGTCGCCAGATGCTCGAGGTAGTGCGCGACCTCGAGGTCGGGATACTCCTCCTTGGCGATCAGCAGGGCGCCGTGGGCGAGCGGAATCGGTTCGCGTGCGGCGATGCGGGCAAATTCGGTCCGCGCAGGATTCATCCCCGTTATATAACGCCTCGCTACCGTTTCAGCCAGTGCGCGCCGCGGCTTATTCTGCGAGCCGCCAGGCGCGGATCGAGATTACTTCGCAGCCTCGGCCGCCAGCGTTTCCACGACGGCGATATTGCGCTCCAGTTCCTCCGGCAGATGGTGCCGCTCGCGCAGATACGTGGGGCTGTTGTATGAAACCCAGACTTTGCCCTCGGCATCTTCCCAGATCAGAATTTTGAGCGGCAGGTCGATCGCGATGCTGGGCGAGGCCTGCATGAGGGGAGTGCCCGCCTTGGGGTTACCGAAGATCAGCAGCTTGGTCGGGCGTATTTTCATCCCTACCTTCGCCGCTTCCCCGCTATGATCGACCAGCGCGAACAGCGCGATTCCTTTGGCGCGCAAGATCGCCTGTAACTTTTCCGCTGTTTCGTCAACTGAATGATTCCCGGGCTTGTCGATGATTCCATTCGCGGTTGACGACATGAATGTCTCCCTGGGTTCGAGGCTCCGCAGGATCGCTCAACAGCATCACTCAGTAAGATCGCACAGTATCCTGGGAACTGCCGGTCGCGCAGCGCGGGGCGCGGCTTCGGTCCGCGCGGGACTCATCTTTCTTATATAACGCCTCGCTTTAGTTTCATCCACCGGATGATTCTAGGAAAGCGGCGCGAGCGCGGCATCGATCTCCGTGCGTACTTCGGGATCGCTCTCGTCCTTGCGGCGTCGCTCGAGCGTCGCGCGCGCGCCTGCGCCACCGAGTTGTCCGAGCGCCCATGCCGCGTGCGAGCGCACCAGCGGTTCGATTTCGTCTTGGAGCGAGCTTGCTAGCACCGCCACCGCGTCGCGGTTGCCGCTGTTGCCCAGCACTACCGCGGCGTTGCGCAGCAATCCGCGCCGCTTCGCACGTGCAACCGCGCTCTTGCCGAAGCGGCGGCGGAACGCGTCGTCGTCGAGCGCCATCAACGCGGGCAGAAACGGCATCAGAGCGTCGTCAGCCGCCGTGTTCGCGCTTACATTCCACGGGCAAACCTCCTGACAGACGTCGCATCCGAAAATCCAGTTGCCAAGTTTCGGTCTCAGCGCGACCGGAATCGGCCCGCGATGCTCGATCGTCAGGTATGAGATACAGATGCGCGGTTCGATCACGTAGCCCTCGGCCAGCGCGCCGGTCGGGCACAGGTCGAGGCATTGGCGGCAGGTCCCGCAATGTTCGCGGTAGGGCTCGCCGCTCGGCGCGAATTCGGCGTCGGTTAAAATCTCGGCGAGAAAGAAGTAAGAGCCGTGATGGCGGTTGAGCAGGTTGGTGTTCCTGCCGAACCATCCGATACGCGCCGCGGCCGCCCATTCGCGCTCGAACACCGCGCCCGTGTCGACGTATGCGCGAGTGATGGCGTCGGGGCGCTCGCTTTTAAGCCGCGCCGCCACCGCGCGAGCGCGCGCGAGCACCGTGTCATGGTAGTCCGGACCCAGCGCATAAGCGGCAATCCGCCCGCGCATCGCGGCACGCCAATCGATATCGGGGATTGCGGGCGCGGCGTAGGGATAGCCGAGGCTGACGACCGAGCGCAGGCGCGGATCGATCCGCCGCGGATCAAGGCGCCGCTCGGGATCGCGCCCGAGCCATCCCATCTCGCCCTGGCGCCCCTCGTCGAGCCATCGATGGAAGAACTCCTCGCGATTATCCAGACGGCGAAGCGGTGCGAAGCCGACCAGGACGAAGCCCTGCTCGTGCGCCACCGCGGTCAGAATTTCTTCGAGTCGAGCCATGGAAATCCCGCCGGAGGCTGCCGTGCACCTGCGACTCCAGGCATTATCGCCCAGTTACGCCCGCTGTGCAGCCAATTTCCGGCGTGGTCATTACACCATGACGGGATTTGCACCAGGACGGGATTTGCTCCATGCCGGCCCGCTGAGTTAGAATTGACCAGTTGGTTAGCGCGCCGCAAAGGCGCTTGATCAGGAAGCATCGTCAGAAAGCATCGTCCGGAGGATTTTCAAGGATGTCTGAAGAAGTCCGACATGAAGATGAGCACCAGCATGGGCACGAGCATCGCGCTGAGCCCGCTCGCGACAATGCTGCCTCGAGCGAACCGGGCATCAATCTGACACCCAAGGCGCTCGAGATGGTCAAGCAGATGCATGCCAAGGAACGCCTCGGTGCGGAGCAGGGTCTGCGAATCTCGGTGGTCGGCGGCGGATGCTCGGGCTTTCAGTATTCGCTGAGCTTCGACGTGCAGAAGGAAGGCGACACGGCGCAGGAAATCGACGGCGCGAAGATTTTCGTCGACGAGATCTCGCTGCCCTATATCGCCGGCACCACGCTGGACTACGTCGAGGGTTTGCACGCCGGAGGTTTCCGTTTCGACAATCCGCGCGCGAGCCGCACTTGCGGTTGCGGATCGTCGTTCAGCGCCTGAGCGCGGCTCGTCTTCAATTCGATCGATTCCGGCCGTCCGCACGCCTGTGCGGGCGGCCTTTTTTGTGTAAACAGTGAAAAGTGAAAAAATGAAAGATCTCGAGGGTAAGGGAATAATCGTCACCGGGGCGACGCGAGGGATCGGCCGCGCAATCGCGCTCGAGGCGGCGCGCCGCGGCGCCAACGTCGCCTTCAATTATCTCAAGAGCGAACAGCAGGCCGAAGAGCTGAAAGCCGGGATCGCCGCACTCGGGGTCAAGGCAATGGCGTTCCAGGCCGACGTTGCCGACCTCAAAGCCGTGCGCGCGATGGTCAACGCAGCCAAGACCGAGTTCGGCCGGCTCGACGCGGTGGTCAACAACGCCGGACTCACGCGCGACAAGCTGCTGGTGATGATGAGCGAGGAGGACTGGTCCGCGGTCATCCAGACCAATCTGACCGGCGCGTTCAACGTCGCGCGCGCCAGCGCGTTCATCATGATGAAGGCCAAGCGCGGCGCGATCATCAACGTCACGTCGGTCTCCGGGCTGGTCGGGATGGCGGGGCAGGTGAACTACTCGGCCTCCAAGGCCGGCCTGATCGGGATGACCAAGGCGATGGCCAAGGAGCTGGGGCCGCTGGGCGTGCGGGTCAACGCGGTCGCACTCGGGTTTATCGAGACCGACATGACGGCCGCGCTGTCAGAACAGCATCGCGCCAAGGCGCTCGAGATGATTCCGCTGGGACGTTTCGGCAAGGTCGAGGACGTGGCGCCGATGGTGGCGTTTTTGCTTGCGGACGCGGCGTCGTACATCACCGGCGCGGTGATCCAGGTCGACGGCGGCCTCGCGATGTGAGGCGCCTAGTGACCCGGCCCGTGGCCCCACTCGGCTTCGCACTTCAGGATGTTCAGCGACTGGCCCTCCTTGAGCGCGCGATACTTCTGCCAGAACGCCTCGTCGATCAGCCGTTTGTCCTGTCGCTCGTCCGCGCGGCGCCATCGATTGAATTCGTCCGGGCCGCCGTTGTAGGCCGCATACGAAGAGCGCGCGAACGCGTCCGGATTGCCCGCGTGCTCGACCTTGCCGGCCGCGCGGATCATCAGGCGCGCGAGGATCTGGCTGCCTGCGCCCGCGTTGTATGCGATGTCCCATTCGAGATGCCTCACGTCGTAGAAGCCGCGCCAGACGTAGCGGTTGACCTGCATCAGGCCGACGTCATGACTCGATGATTCGAGGAAGCGTATCCGGCCGCGCGCGAGCACGAACTGACGCCAGCAGCTCTCCTGCCACGCCGCCGCCTTGACCATCACGCGATAGGTCGGTTGCAGCGCCGGGTCCGGCCGCTCGTCGGCGATTTCGCTCGCGGCCGCGGCGTCGAGCAGCGCGCCGAGGTCGTGCGTGTAGCTGTCCACGTTGGATTCGTTCACGACAGTGCGCCGCAGCCTCATTCCGAGCTGCTTCAGGTCCGGCGGTTGTGGCGGCGCGTCGGCAGAGGCGTCCGCCGGAGCTATCAGTCTCAGCGCCATGTGCATGAACGGCGGGGCGGATGAGTGGTCGGCGGGCGCCGCCGCTGGAGGCGGCACAGGCGTCGGCGTCGCGCCGGTTGCAGGCGGCGTCGCCGTCGCGGTCGCTTGCGGCGTTACGCCACCTGCCTCCGGAACGCCGGCGGTCGCGGTCGGCTCGGGCGAGTCCGAATCCGACGGCTCGACGGAGTCGGGCGTCTGCGGCGGCGGCGTGAAACCAAAGATGTGTTGCAGCTCCGGATCTTCGGCGTAGTTGAACTGGAGTGGATCGGCGGTCGATTGCGGAGCCATGATACGCGCGAGACGGCGCAGGTCGGCCGCCGAGATGCGCGCGCCGAGCGCCGGCGCGGCCTGGTCGAACGCCATTAGCGCGTCGCCGGCGGATAGGAACGACAGGAACTCGAGCGCGCGGTCGCCCAGTTGGCCGCGCGCCGCCGCCTTGCGCACCACGTCGCGCAATTGCCGCCATTGATCGAGAAACAGCACGCGCACCGGGTCGGGGCCGCCGGGCGCGGGCGGCTGATCGATCGCCTGGGCGAGGCGATAGCGTCCCTCGAGCAGCACATTGAGCAGGTCGGCGCGAACCTGCTTGTCGGGAACTGCCGCGCCGACCTGCTTTATCGCGAACACGATAAACGCATCCCACTCGTCGAGTTTTTGATTCCACGCTGCCAGCTCGGCCGGCGTCAGCGGGCCCGAGGGCGCGGCTGGCCCGGCCGCGGGCAGCGTCGGCGCGGTCAGTCCCAGCGTCACTTTTATACCCTCGGCCGCGGCGACAGCCGGCCCGACGCCATGGACGGTCGCGAGCGTCTGCTTGAAGCGCTCGGCCTGGTCGGGCGGCGCAGTTTCCTCGGCGAGCGCGCGAAACTCCTCGATCGGCGGGCGCAGGTCGAACTTGAAAGTCTGGATGCGCGGGATGAAGTTGTCCTTGATCAGGTCGAAGCCGCGTCCGACGATGAGGGACTTCTGATGCTGCTGGTCGTAGACGTTGATGTCGCTCACGCGGAACATCAGCGTCAGGTTAGGCGTCAGGTAGGGCGTCGCGTCGATCGCGATGATGCCCTTCCACGAGATCGGATTGACGCATTTGTCGCCGAGCGGTACGCCCAGCCCAAGCTCGCCGTCGGACTCGAGCACGACCGTCGTGGGGCCGTTGTGGGCGAAGCGCGGGTTCTGAGCGTACAGGAACTCGCAGGCGCTCGCGCCTTTCCACAGGATTGCGCGGCCGCCGGGCGCGTCGTAAATCTGCCGCTTGAGCGCGGTGCCGAGCGTGACGTAATCGATCGTCAGCGGGACGAAGACCTGCACCGCGGGATCGGCGACAGAGACGCCGCCAAGCGAAACAAGGGCCGCGATCGCGGCGAGGAGTGTCGCGAGGCGAAACATCGATCAATGATTGCAAGCGCTTGTCAACAATTACAGCCTCCCGCGCGTCACATTACTGCACTATCAAAGATGATCGCGCGGGGCGGATTGCCTTGAAAGCGGGGTTGGCGGGAAAGATAATTAAGGGTGGGATGATTGAACCCGAAATGATCGACGAAGAATCGAAATCCATTTTCTACGAGGCCGAGAATCCGCAAGCCTCGCGCGAACTCGACGAGCTGCGCCGCTCCGGCAACTACGAGCCGCCCTTCGTGGTCGTGCGCCGCCGCGTGATCGACGACTTCTACGAAGGCAAGATGACGATCGACGCCACCGTGGTGCTGCGGATCGGCAACGTGGAGGAGACCGAGGCCGCGCGCGGCGTCGGTGTCGTCCATGCGCTCGATATCGCGCTGCGCAAGGCCCTGCTGAAGTACTTCCCGTTTCTCGAGCCGGTCCGCGTGATCGAGACCTACATGCACGCGAGCGGCGAGTCGACCGAAGCCGAGGTGATGTCGATCAAGAAATTCTCCGACGGCCAGAGCGCCTGGACTACGCTCGCCAAGTCAGCCAACACGGCGGAGGCGGGATGGCAGTCGCTGGTCGACGGCTACGAGTGGCGCATCAGCCACGAGCGCAACAAGCTGCGGCGGATGGCGGCCAATCCGCGGCTCTCGAGGCGTTAGGCCCGCGCGCACACAATGGGACGCCTGTTCGGAGAGCCGCAACGTATCGCGGCCAAGGCCACGGCGGGCAAGCTCGCGGTGCTCTACGACGGTGGGTGCGAGATGTGCCGCACCGTCGCGGCCGGAATCCTGCGCTACGATAACACCGAGTCGCTCGAGTTGTTCGACGCCAACGAGCCGGCGGCGCGCGCGCACTTTCCCGAGCTCAGGCTCGACGACCTGCTCTACGAGCTGCACGTGATCGACGACCAAGGCCGGGTCTATCGCGGGGCGCGCGCGGTCAATGAAATCCTGCGCCGCCAAGCCGGTCTGCGCAGCCTGTTCGCTTATCTGTGGTATCTTCCGGGTTACGCATGGATCGCCGACCGCCAATACAAAGCCATAGCCGGCGGGCGCAAGCGCGACCCCGGCGCACCGGTCGCCACCGCTTCGGCGCGTCAGCCTTGAGCGCGGCGCCGGCGGCGAGCAACGCCGATGGCGCGCGACGGACGCATCTCAAGTGAAGTCATTTTCGATCTACAACACGCTCGGCCGCCGGGTCGAGGAGTTCGAGCCGCTAAATCCGCCGGTGGTGACCTACTATTCGTGCGGGCCGACGGTCTATCTACCGCAGCATCTCGGCAACATGCGCGCGTACGTGTTCGTCGATACGCTGCGCCGCGCGCTCGAGCTCAACGGCTACGAAGTCCGCCACGTGATGAACATCACCGACGTCGGCCACATGACCTCCGACGCGGATGCCGGCGAGGACAAGATCGAAAAAACCGCCCGCGCCGAGGGCAAGACGCCGCGCGAGGTCGCGGATTTTTATATCGCACAGTTTGAGCGCGACTGCGCGAAGCTCAATATCCGGCTGCCCGCGCCGCCGCTGCTCTGCCGCGCGACCGACCACGTCGCCGACATGATTGCGCTCATCGAGCGTATCGTGGAGCGCGGCTATGGCTACGTCACACGCTCGGGCGTCTACTTCGACGTCGAAAAGTGGCGCGGGCAAAGCCGCGTCGGCCGGCTTTCGCGCCAGGGCCTCGACGAGCAGCATGCCGGCCAGCGGCTGGAACATTCGCCCGACAAGAAAAGCCCGCACGACTTCGCGCTCTGGGTGCTCAATCAGCCGCACCATCTGATGCAATGGGAGAGTCCGTGGGGGCGCGGCTATCCGGGATGGCATATCGAGTGCTCCGCGATGTCGATGCGCTACTTGGGCGAGACGATCGATATTCATACGGGCGGTCTCGACCACATCCCGGTCCATCACGAGAACGAGATCGCGCAGTCCGAAGGCGCGACCGGCAAGCCCTTCGTGCGCTACTTCGTGCACAACGCTTTCCTGGTCGGAATGGAAGGGGCGAAGATCAGCAAGAGCGCGGGGCGTTTCCCGGTGCTCGACGACCTGGTGGCGGCGGGGATCAATCCGCTCGCGTTTCGGTTGCTGTGCCTGGGCGCGAAGTATCGCTCGGAGCTTGCGTTCTCGCTCGACGCCGTGCGCGCGGCCGAGCGCAACCTTGAGTATTTCGCCGAGTTCGCTTACAACCTGCCCGATGACGACGCAAGCTGCGCCGATTCGCCGTGGGCCGAGGAGTTTGATGACCGTTTCGTCGAGGCGCTCAACAATGATCTCAACACCCCGCAAGCGCTCGCCGTCGCGCTCGAGTTGGTGGGCGAGGCGTATCGCCGCAACGACCGCAAAATCTGGAATACGCTCAAAAAATTCGACGCCGTCCTCGGAATCAATCTGGAAGCCAAACGCCAGACAGCACACGGAAAGTTTCCATCCGAGATAACTGCGCTGCAGCGCGAGCGCGACGCCGCCCGGGCGGCCAAGGAGTTCAAGCGCGCCGACGCGCTACGCAAGGAGCTCGAAGCGAAGGGCTACGAGGTGAAGGATCATCGCGGCGGGTCCACTATAATGCTCCGCAGAGGTGTCGCTTGAATATGAGGGCCGTGCTCTCTTAGAATCCGCGCACGCCCGCAGCGCCTCGCACAAGGGTTAGCAATGTCGATTGAGCTGAAGAAGTTCGATACCAGGATGCAGGCCGAAGGGCCTGAAGTCCGCCACCTCGACCCGCACAACGCCCCCTACTACCTTCCGATCGGCGACGAGGTCGAAATCTTCGAGGCCGCCTACAAGGCCCGCCTGCCCGTGCTGCTCAAGGGACCCACTGGCTGCGGCAAGACCCGCTTCGTCGAGCACATGGCCCATCGGCTGGCGAGCCTTCCCGACGGCCCCACCGAACTCATCACCGTCGCCTGCCACGAGGACCTGACCGGCAGCGACCTGGTCGGCCGCTACCTTATCCAGGCCGACGAGACGGTATGGATTGACGGGCCGCTGACCCAGGCGGTGCGGCGCGGCGCGCTCTGCTACCTCGACGAGATCGTCGAGGCGCGCAAAGACACCACCGTGCTGATCCATCCGCTCTCCGACCATCGCCGCATCCTGCCGGTCGAGAAACGCGGCGAGACGCTGGAGGCGCACGTCGGCTTCCTGCTGGTGATCTCGTACAATCCCGGCTACCAGAGCATCCAGAAAAATCTCAAGCATTCCACGCGCCAGCGCTTCGTCACGATCGAGTTCAACTACCCGCCGGCCGACAAGGAAGTCGAGATCATCGCGCACGAGGCGGGTGTCGACCGTGACATGGCGATGCAACTCGCGGTGCTGGGCGAGAAGGTGCGCAACCTCAAGGCCTCGGGGCTGGAAGAAGGCGTCTCGACCCGGCTCCTGATCTACGCCGGCGAGCTTATTCGCCAGGGAATCGCGCCGCGCCGTGCCGCGACCGTCGCCGTGACCTGGTCGCTCACCGACGAGGCCGACAGCAAGCGCGCGATCGACGAAGTGGTCAAGGCGATCTTTCCCGAGTAGGCGGACGCTCACGTGATCGATCTGCGCAGCGACACGGTTACTCTGCCGACGCCCGAGATGCGCGAGGCGATCGCGCGCGCCGAGTTGGGCGACGATGTTTACGGCGAGGATCCCACCGTCAATCGGCTCGAGGCGATGGCGGCCGCCGCGACGGGCAAGGAGGCCGCGCTGCTGGTCGCCAGCGGTACGATGGGCAACCTGATCGCGATGCTGGTGCATTGCGCGCGTGGCACCAAGGCGGTGCTCGGCGCGCGCGCCCACACTTATCTTTACGAAGCGGGCGGCGCCGCCGCGCTGGGCGGCGTGGTGCTGACTCCGATTCGCAACACCGACGACGGCGAATTCGCGCTCGACGAACTGAAGGCCGAACTCGAGACGCCGTCCGACCCGCATTTCGCGCCGCACGCTCTGGTCGCGATGGAAAACACGCACAACCGCTGCGGCGGAGAGGCAGTCGGGCTCGCGCACATGGACGCGGTCGCGGAACTGGCGCATAGCCATGGCCTCAGCGTCCATCTCGACGGCGCGCGCATCTTCAACGCCGCGCTCGCGCTCGAGACCAGCGCAAACCGTATCGCCGCGCGTGCCGATACGGTTTCGTTCTGCCTCTCGAAGGGGCTCGCCTGTCCGGTGGGCACGATGCTGTGCGGGCCGCGCCCGTTCGTGGAACGGGCGCATCGCATGCGCAAGGCGCTGGGCGGCGGGATGCGCCAGGCGGGGATAATCGCGGCGGCCGGAATTGTCGCGTTGACTGCGATGGTCGATCGGCTCGCGGAGGACCACGAGAACGCGCGCGCGCTGGCCGAGGGACTCGGCCGCGTCGCGGGCCTGCGGGTGCATCCGGCGCGCCGGCGCACCAACATGGTGTTCTTCGAGATCGACGGCGGCGTCGAGCGCGCGGGCCGCTTCGCCGCCGCGCTCAAGGAGCGCGGCGTGCTGGTCGGTCCGCGAAGCCCCGTCGAGTTCCGCGCCGTCACGCACTACGGCGTGAGCGGCGCGGACATCGAGTGCGCGGTAGCGGCGGCGGCGAAGGCCGCCGCCGCAACCGCGCACGGCGCCGCTGCGGCTCCGGCGGAGCGATAGCCCGCGCGATGGATTCGATGAACTCGCTGCAAGCGCTGTTCTCGCTGCGCGGGCACATCGGCTTCGTTACCGGCGCGTCGTCGGGCCTCGGCGTCGACTGCGCGACGGCGCTCGCGATGGCGGGCGCCGATGTCGCACTGGCCGCACGCCGCGGCGAGCGCCTCGAGCAGCTCGCCGCCGGCCTCGCGCGCGAGTATGGCGTGCGGACCGCCGCAATCCAGCTCGACGTGACAGACGACGAACAGATCGACGCGGCGCTCGCTCGTGCGGAGGGCGAACTAGGCCTGGTCGACATCCTGGTCAACAACGCCGGCATCTCGCCCACCGGCCGCGCCGAGACCCTGCCGCGCGCGACCTGGGACGCCGCGATCGCGACCAACCTCACCGCGCCGATGATGCTTGCGCAGCGCGTCGCTCGCGGCCTTATCGAGGCCAAACGCCCCGGCCGCATCATCAACGTGGTTTCGATCTACGCGACCGTCGCCAGCTCGATCTACCGGCTCTCGGCGTATACCGCGGCCAAGGCCGGGCTGCTCAATCTTACCCGCCAGCTCGCGGTCGAATGGGCGGCCTACGGAATTTTGGTCAACGCGCTCGCGCCCGGATGGATTCCGACCGAAGCCACCGAGGCCGGAATTGCCAAGGGCAACAATCGCGCGCGGATGGAAAAGTCGACGCCGCTTGGACGGCTTGGACGGCCCGAGGAAATTCGCGGAGCGATTATTTTTCTGGCCAGCGAGGCCTCGAGTTACGTGACCGGCTCGATGCTGGCCGTGGACGGCGGCTACCAGGCCTGGTGACGCCGTCGCGCACAGACGGAATGTTGCGCTGATGGGCGGGACGGCTCTCAGAGCGCAGCTGATGCGCCGCAAGCCGGTCGCCGCGCTGCTGGACGACGCCGGGCCGCATCGCGGCGGATTGCGCCGCGCGCTTGGCGCGCTCGACCTCACCGCACTCGGCATCGGCGCGATCATCGGCGCGGGCATCTTCGTAATGACCGGGGTCGGTGCGCGCCAGGCCGGGCCGGGCCTCATCATTTCGTTTGTCATGGCGGGCGTGGCGTGCACGATGGCGGCGCTGTGCTATGCCGAGTTCGCCGCGATGATTCCGGTGGCCGGCTCTGCGTACTCCTACTCGTACGCCACGATGGGCGAGCTGGTCGGATGGATTATCGGATGGGACCTGGTGCTGGAGTACGCGGTGGCTTCCGGAGCGGTCGCGGTGGGATGGTCGGGATACTTCCGCGTGATTCTCCAGGGGATCGGGATACGTCTGCCGCACGCGATAAGCTTCGCCCCAGGCACGGAGCCCGGCGCGATTGTCAATCTGCCGGCGGCGCTGATCGTGCTGCTGGTCTCGGCCGTGCTGTATGTAGGGATTCGTGAGAGCGCGCGGCTCAATTCGGCGATCGTCGCGATCAAGCTGTGCGCGGTCGCGACCGTGATCCTGGTCGGGATGTTTTTCATCCGCCCACAGAACTGGAGCCCGTTCGCGCCGTTCGGATTCTCGGGGATTTCCAAGGGCGCGGCGTACATCTTTTTTGCCTACATCGGCTTCGACGCGGTCTCCACCGCGGCAGAGGAGGCGGTCGATCCCGGACGCGATCTCCCACGCGGCATCCTTTGGTCGCTCTTCGTCTGCACCGCGCTTTATATCGCGGTGGCCGCGGTGCTGACCGGAATGGTGCCGTTCGCCGAGATCGACAAGAGCGCGCCGCTTGCTTCGGCCTTCGTGGTGCGCGGGCTCAACTTCGTCGGCGGCGTGGTTTCAGTGGGCGCCGTGGCCGGGTTGACCTCGGTGCTGCTGGTGCTGTTGCTCGGCCAGTCGCGAATCTTTTTTGCTATTTCGCGCGACGGGTTGCTGCCGCCGGCGTTTAGCCGGGTCCATCCGCGTTTCCAGACGCCCTACATACCGACGCTGTTGACCGGTACGGCGGTGGGCATCACGGCGGCGCTGCTGCCGATCCAGGAGATCGCCGAGTTGACCAATATCGGCACGCTGTTCGCGTTCGTGCTCGTATGCCTGGCCGTATGGATTCTGCGTTACATCGATCCGGATCAGCATCGGCCTTTCCGCACCCCGTTGGTGCCGCTGGTGCCGATCGTTGGCGCGCTGTCGTGCCTGTATCTGATGGCCAGCCTGCCGATGGTCACCTGGATCAGATTTTTCGTCTGGATGGCGATTGGGTTCGCCATCTACTTCGGCTACAGCCGCTTCCATAGCCACGTCGACGCCACGGCTTCAGCTAACGCCGCTGCGGATTGAATCGCTGGCAAGCAAAAGGGCCGGGAGATTTCGCTCCCCGGCCCTCTTTTGTCCGTGTTGGAGAACCTATTTGTTAATGCCCGCTACAGACTCGAACTTGAGATCCATCATCGCCACGCCGGCCGCGACGTTGAGGCCGGTGTTGCCCTCGATGCTGAGCGGCTGCAGTGAGATCGATCCGTCCATCCCGCCAACCAGCAGGTTGCCGCCAATGCCGAGTCCGACGGTCGCGCTCGCGGTCGCTCCGCCGTAGTGACCGGAGAGCAGGCCGGGATTGGTCGTGATCTTCGTCCCCGGCGAGAGCACCGTCCACAGGATCACTCCTGATTGCAGGTAGCCGATGTCGGCTCCAAACTTGGTGATCGAACCGGTGTAGTTTTCGATTTTCTTGCCCTTCTCGGCCGGGGTGTAGGTGCACTGCAGTTTGCGCGACGAGCCGAAGATGAATCCCCAGCCGCTCGCTACATGGCAGCTCAAATAGCCGATCTTGGTCACGTGCTTGGCCGGTGCAGCTTCCCCTTGCGCGAGCGCATTGGGTGCCGCGGACAGGGTCACGGCCAAGGCCGCGACCGCGAATAGTGCGATTGAGAATTTTCGCATGTGGATCTCCTCCCTTGCTGGTAGTGAAGTTGGTTGGACGCGCTTCCGTGTAAAAGAAACATTTTATCACGAACAAAGCTTGCGTGACATCAATTACAGGCCGCGCATGCAACGTTCCTCCGCGTACGCTTCCTTTCTCGCATCTAGAAGAAAATCGAAATTCGCTTCAAATAGCAGCAGTAGCTTATATGGCTCGCGTCATATGAAAGGAAAGATGGTCGAGAACGCGGTATTTCTTGGATTTCCAATAAGGCCGGCGAGGCTCGCGGCCCTGCACGCGCGAGCCGGCCGACGAGGTATGAGTGAAGGAGCGAGTTCGCGTGGCGAACCTTACGGGTCAGCGTTGCTGGATCTGATGCCGCGGCCGAAAGCGGCGACTTCGGAACGCCACTCCTCGCCGAAGGCCAGGATTAGCACCTGCTGGTTGATGTGCTCGTCCTTGGTCAGACTGCGCCACGATCCGCCGCCCGCCCGCGCCATCGCCTGATACGCCGCCTGGGTCTCGAGGTAGAACTCCGGCAGTGAGGTTGCCGTCACCGGAACCGGTCCGCTGAAGCTCTGCCACTGTTTGACGAAGCGCTCGTGCTCTTCGACGGTCAGGTCGACCGTGTTGAAGGTTCCGTTCTCGGCGTGGAACTGGCGGATGAGCTGGAGGACCGGATCGAAATCCTCCTTGAACGGTGGCGTGTCGCCGACCAGCACGATCACTTTCTTGGCGTACGAGCGCCATCCCATATTAGTTACCGCCATCCGGACCGCGCCCAGCGTGTCTTCCTGCCATTCGCCGCCATTGCGGGCCTGGATGCCGCCCAGGAACTGGACCACGGCGCCCGGCGAAGTGGTAAGCGGCAGCATCTGCATCTGCTCGCCGCGCCCGCCGAAGACGATGATCCCCACACGCGCGGTCGGCACCAGCCGATGGATCGCGAGCATCAACTGGCGCGTCTTGGCCTTGACGTCGTCGATCACCAGGCGCATCGAGCCCGTCCCGTCGATGACGATCACGACATCGAGCCCGGTGCGCCGCAGGCCGCTGATGAAGCCGCCGAAACCGGCGCCGATCCCCTGGCCATAGCCCGAGCCCATCCCGCCGCCGCGGCCGATTCCGATTCCGCCGGTGGTCGCGCGCACATAGTTATTGGCGCTGACCACGGCTTCGCGCGCGTAAACGTCGACCTGCTTGGGCTTCTCCATCGGCAGCGCCTGCAACTCAGGCATCTGCATCTCGGGCATGTTGGTGTCTTCGCTGGGTTTGGTCTGGCCGCCGCCGCCGCCCGCCTGCAGGCTTATCGGAATGAAGTTCTGGCCGGTCTCCATGTGGACGGCGAAGAGCAGGAAGAGCAGGACCACGACATGCAGGCCGATCGAGAGCGGGAACGGGCCGAGCAGGAAGCGCAGGCCCTGGCGCAGGCCGTGTCTGAAGCCGGGCTTTTCTTTTTCCGGATCTTCCTCGTCCAGGTGTGCGCGCGTGGCGATCCAGAACAGGACCATCGCCACTACGACTACCGATACCGCGAGCAGGCCGATTTGTTCCGCGACGGTCACGCGATGCCTTTTACTGTTACGGCCGCGGCCTTGCTCCCCCGAGAGGCGGCGCCAATGTTCCAGTTATGCGCTGCAGGGCGCTGCTTAATATTTTGCTCCCGCTGACGGTGCAACGAAAGTCAGGGTCCCTCGGTAGAAGGTTCGGGCGGCACTACCGGTCCGCTGGGAAGGTCGGGCTCGCCCGTCTCGGCGCCACCGCCGCCGCCAGGCAACTTGGCCACCGCGATCGCGATTTGCTGAGCGCCCGCCGTCTTGGCGATGTCCAGGATGCGGACCATGTCGGCCAGGATCACCGCCGGATCGCCCTGGAACACCACCAGCTTGTCGGGATCCTTGGCGATAGCGTCCTTGAGCGCCGCTGGCAGCGTCTTTTCATTTACCTCGCCCTGGTTGACGAAGATGCGATGGTCCGCGGTGTACATCACGGCCACGCCCTTGGGCTTTTCGGTGGTCGCTTCGGATTGAACCTTGGGCAAGTCGACGTGGGCGGCGGACTCGATCGTGATCGCGGTCGCCACCATGAAGATGATGAGCAGGACCAGGAAGATGTCGGTTAGCGGCGTGATGTTGATGTCGGCGAAGACGCCGCCGCTCTGATTGGAACCGATCGCCATGAGTTGGTACTAACCTCTTGTTCCCGCTCGCGTTGCCCGCGTCAGCCGCCGGTCGTGCCCGCCCCGGTCTGCAGCCGCTGGGACTGTCCCGGCGCGACGCGCTTGGCCGCGATCGCTATCTGCTGGGCCCCGGCGAGCTTGGCGATTTGCAGGATCCGGATCATGTCGCCCAGCAGGACTTTCTCGTCGCCCTGGAAAATCACCACCTTGGAATCGACCCGGGTCAGTGCGTCGGTCAGCGCCGATTCGAGGTCGCGCTCGGTCACGTCCTTGGAGTTGACGAACAGCTCGTGCTGGGCGGTGTAGGTGACGATGACGCCTTTGTTTTCGGGCGCGGTGTTCTCGGCCATCGGCAGGTCGACGTGGGAGGCGGCCTCGATAGTGACCGAGGTGGTTACCATGAAGATGATGAGCAGAACGAGGAAGATGTCGGTGAGCGGCGTGATGTTTATCTGCCAGAACATCTCGCCGCTGCTTTGGGGTCCGCTAACCGCCAACGGCCTGTCTCCCTTGCAGCGCGGCGTCGATGAGGCGGGCGGCGTTGATGTGGATCGCGGCGTTGATGTTGTCGATCTTGACCGAGAAGTAGTTGTAGAAAATGACCGCGATGATCGCGACCGCCAATCCGAGCGCGGTCGAAATCAATGCCTCCGAGATGCCCGCCGCCACGACCGAGAAGCCGCCGGTGCCCATCACCGCCATCGACTGGAACGCGACCAGGATGCCGACCACGGTGCCGAACAGTCCGATGAACGGGGCCGAGGCGCCCGACGTCGCGAGCACCCAGATGTAGCGCTTGAGTTCGACCAGCTCGGCAAAGCGCCGCTCCTCGTCGAGTTCCTCCAGCCGTGAGCGATCGAGATCTTTGGCGCCCGAGATGAGCGTATGGAAGACGCGGTCGGCCGCGGTGTGGCCGGTTTCGGTGCGCTGCAGGGCCTCGTTGAATTTGCCCTGGCGCAGCGGGCCGACCAGCGCGTCGGCGGTCTTGGTGGCGCGGCTGCCGATTCCGCGTAGCGCCCACAGACGCTCGAAAATGACCGCCAGGCAGACGATCGAGATGAGGATCAGCGGGTACGTTGCATAGTAGCCCTGCTGGATCATCTGAATAATGCCGAACTGGTTCTGCATCGCTTAAAACCTTCCGCAACCGAAAATTTTGGCAGACTGGCGCGGCCGTTGCGCTTCCCCGACGCCGCGGCGGCTGGTCTCCGAAGCCAATCATAATTACCTACCCGGGCCTATGCGCGCAAACCTGCGGCGACGACCTGGAAGTCACGCTCGCTGCCTCCGCGCCGGGCGCGCCTTCCGCGCAGAGTCAACCGGCGCGCCTCGCCGCCGGTTCCCGAGCGCTTGCGGGAGAGCGGAGTTAAGGGATAAATCTGCCTGAGGCGGGAGAAACCCGTTCCGGGCTCCCCGCACAACCACGGGAACTACCGAAAAAAGAGAGGAACGAGACGGCAATGGCACTACTTGATGGGAAGGTCGCGATCGTTACGGGCGCCGGACGCGGTATCGGCCGCGAAGAGGCGCTGCTGCTGGCCAAACAGGGGGCCAAGGTTGTGGTCAACGATCTCGGCGGCCACTTCGACGGCACCGGCCAGTCGCGTTCGCCAGCCGAGGACGTGATCAAGGAGATTCGCGGCTTCGGCGGCGAGGCCGTCGCCAATTTCGAGAGCGTCAGCGATTTCAAATCCTCCAAGCGGATCGTCGAGTGCGCACTGGACAACTTCGGCAAGCTCAACATCGTGGTCAACAACGCCGGCATCCTGCGCGACCGCATGATCTTCAACATGAGCGAGGAGGACTTCGACGCCGTCCTCAACGTCCACCTCAAAGGCACCTTCAACATGGCGCGCCACGCCACCGCCTACTGGCGCGAGCAGCAGAAGAACGGCAATCTGCTGGGCGGCCGCCTCATCAACACCAGCTCCGATTCGGGCCTGCTCGGCAACGCCGGCCAGGGCAACTACGGCACCGCCAAGGCCGCCGTGGCCACGTTGGCGATCATCATCGACCGCGAGATGGCGCGTTACGGATGCACCGCCAACGCGATCGCGCCGGTGGCGCGCACCCGCTTGACCATCGAGGCCACTCCGCAGACCGCGGCCACGATGCCCGCCGTCAAGCAGGGCGATTTCGACCTCTTCAGCCCCGCCCACGTCGCGCCGCTCGTCGCGTGGCTCGGCAGCGACGACGCCAAGGACGTCCACGGCGAAGTGTTTCGCGTCGGGATGGGACGGGTGTGGCTGATGCGCGGATGGCATTCGGTGGCGCAGGTAGCCGCCGCGCCCGGCACGTTCTGGGAGCCGGCGGCGCTCGGCGCGCGCCTGAAGGAAGAACTCGCCAAGGGCGTCACCAAGAAGGAAAGCATGGCCGAGATCATGAGCGCGGGGCGCTAACGCGGGCCGATGCCTCACGCTAAATCCGGTTCGCGCGCCCGCGGCGCTCCCCACGGAGCGCGCGCGCGCCGCGTGCTGATTATCTGCGCGGCCAACACCGCCCGCAGCATCATGGCCGAGCATATGCTGCGGCGCGAGCTTGGCGCGCGCGGCGCCGACGGCGCAATCGAAATTCGCTCGGCCGGTATCGCGCCCTACGCCCGCGACGGCGCGCTGGTTTCGCTCGACACCCGGATGACGCTCAAGTCGATCGGTATCGATATTGGCGAAGAGGCGGCTTCGACCGACCTCAAGCGCCATCCGGAGCTGCTGGAGGCGGCCGACCTGGTGATCGCGATGACCGTGGCGCAGGAGCGCGACCTGCGTGAGCGCTTTCCGGCCGCCGCCGAGCGTGCGGTTTTCACTTTGCGCGCGTTCGCCGGCGAGATCGGCGATATAGACGATCCGTTCGAGCAGGGCCACGAAGTCTTCGACGTCTGTCGCGACGAA
The DNA here is from genome assembly GCA_963810495.1 of uncultured delta proteobacterium. GTDB lineage: Bacteria > Desulfobacterota > Binatia > Binatales > Binataceae > JAKAVN01. Next base: position 105,175 of record CAWENP010000006.1, on the reverse strand, counting down.
ATCGGACGGCTCATCCCAAGGGTCGCCGATCGCCTGCTCGGCCAGGAGTAAGGCAGGACTAAGGCGTACGACTGAGACACCATCGAAGGACGTTACCGATGGAATTCACCAATCCCACGGACGCCGACATTCGCGAGATCCTGTCGCATCCGGCCACGGTCGCGGTGGTCGGATGCTCGGACAATCCGGCGCGCGACAGCCTGCGGATCGCGATGCTGCTTAAGCGCAAGGGTTTCCGCGTGATCCCGGTCAACCCGCAGCTTGGGCCCGACGCGCTGATGAGCGCGCTCGGCGAGCGATGCTATCCGGACCTGGCCTCGATTCCCGATTCGATCCAGATGGTCGACGTCTTCAGGCGACCCGAGTATCTGCCCGAAATCGCGGAGGCGGCGATCGCCACGGGCGCGCGCGTGTTGTGGTGTCAGCTTGGCGTGGTCAACCTCGAGGCAGCCGCGCGCGCGCGTGCGGCCGGGATGACGGTCGTGATGGACCGCTGCCCGGCGATCGAGTATGGACGGCTGTTCTAAAAGGTGTTGAGAAACACAAAAAACGCTCCACGTCGATCGCTCACTTCGCCCGTTCCGACCCCTCCTCCGAAGTCTTGGGGAAGGTTGGGTGGGGGTCGAGCGAGGAAGCGCCGGATGCTTGTTCTCTGCGGCGCTTCCTCGTCCCGATCTTCATGCCATGCGCGCGCCGACTCGCGCGCGCGGCGCCGTTAGCGATGGCGCGCGCCAAGGCCCGCCGCTGGGAAACGCTCAAGAGCGAGCGCGTCTACGCGACGCCGATCTTCGATCTGCATCGCCACCAGCGCTCGCATCCGCACCGCGGCGAACACGACTTCTTCGTGCTCGAGGCGCCGGCCTGGATCAACATCATCCCGATCACGCCCGAGAGCGACGTCGTGATGGTGCGGCAGTTCCGCCACGGGATTGGCGACTTCACTTTGGAGATTCCCGGCGGGATGGTCGATCCGGAGGACCCAAGCCCGCTTTTGGCGGCGCGGCGCGAGATGCGCGAGGAGTGCGGCTACGACTCCGAAGATGTGCTCGAGCTCGGCCGTGTCCATCCCAATCCCGCGATCCAGCCCAACTACTGTTACTCGTTCGTGGCCCGCAACGTGCGCCGCGTCGGGCGGCCTCGGCTGGGCGGCTCGGAGGAGACGGAGGTCGTGATGGTGCCGCTCGGCGAGGTGAAGCGGCTTATCGCGACGGAAAAGATCACGCACGCGCTGGTGATCGCGGCGTTTTCGTTTTTCCACGTCTATAATCCGCCGCACAAGCCGCGCCGGCGCTGAGTGCGGAGAATTCTGGCACCCGCAGTAAGTTAGACTGTAAAAATTTCCTGACTTCTTTCCGAGATATAGCGATATGTACCGGCGGCTTTTGGGCGAAACCGTGCTAAACACGCCGACTTAACAGCACTTTCGCTTATTTGAGCGTGGCATATCTCTTGCCCTGCATCCTGCGTGACGAATACGCCACGTCTCGTTCTTCCGGCTGACGATGGCACCAGCATGGCCGCAACCAACGCGATAATCTCACCCACCGAGAAGCGGGCGGAGCAACGACTGCCCGACGGCGCCGCCGCGCTCGGATCGGAGATCCGCCCGGGTCCTCACTACCTTTTCTACTGTTACACCTGCGGGCGGGACGAGCGGAGCTGTAACGTGCGCGACGAGATCGGCGGCGGCCTGCATCCTCCGTATTGGTGGACTGTCTGGCACCCGCGAAGCTGGCCCGCGACTCCGCCCGGGCTCCCAAATTCCAGGTTCAGGCTAAGGTTCCTCTTCCGATGGGCCGTGCATCGGCTGCATCTGTTCGCCGGCTCAGGGAGCGGGGTATTGCTGATCTACGACCGTCGGCGGCTGGTACATTATTCCGGCTTCACTCCGAGGTATTGGCGCTTCCCGTTTGTGGCCGACGACGATTTCCAGATTGGCGACACGTGGACTGACCCGGCGCATCGCAGACGAGGGCTCGCGCTCTTCGCGCTGCAAACGGTTGTAACGACGCTCGCGAAGCCGGGACGCCGATTGTGGTACGTCGTCGAGTCTGTCAATGAGCCGTCCATCCGGGTCGCGGAAAAGGCGCGATTCGCCCTCGCCGCCGAGGGTACGTGGGTGAAGCCGTGGGGAATCAAGCTGGCCGGTGCCTATGTAATTCGCAGGAACTCCCAGCTTGATGACCATTCGTCAAGGAGCGCGTAGCAATTCGTGATAGAGAACGATTCCACTATGGCTGTGGAAAATCATAGTCTGGACTCGCAAGGGCTCGACCTTAACGCGCTGATGGACGGCATCGGCGACACCGAGTCACCGCCGCTTGGCGTGACGATCCGGCCGCTCGCCGATGCGCTTGATCAATGGAAGCAACTCAGCGAAGCGACCGGCAACGCCACCTTGTTTCACAGGCCGGGGTGGGCGGAGGTGCTGCGCCGCGCCTACGGATTTCGCGTCTTCGCGGCGACTCTCGAGCGCCATGGCAAAGTCCTTGCCGGCTGCTTGTTGTCGCGCACCAAGAACCCGTTCGCCCACCACGTCGTGGGTCTGCCGTTTTCCGATTCATGCTCGCCGCTCGGAGTCGACGACGACGCGACGGCGGCGCTGATGCGCGGTCTTGCGGCCGAACCGCGCCTGGGCGGGAATCTGGAGATCAGGGGAATCAAGGCGCCCGCGCCATGGCAGACGGTCGACAACTTTGAGCAATGGTCGCTTGATCTCGCGCGTCCGTTCGCGGTGGTCCAGCGCGAAGCGGATCGAAATTTCCGCCGCCAGGTAAAGCGCGCCGCGTCCGAGGCGTTCCGGATCGACACCGGTGACAGCGCCGCGATGCTGCGCCGCTTCTATGCAATTCAGCTGGAGACCCGCCGCCGCCTGGGCGTGCCGCCGCAGCCGCTGCGCTTCTTTTCGCTCGTGCGCGAGGTCTTCGCCCAGTCCCACGGCCTCGAGGTCTGGCTGGCCTCGTGCGCCGGGCGCGACCAGGCCGCAGTCGTCCTGCTGCGCGACGGGCCCACGCTTTATGCCAAGTGGTCGGCGCGCGCCATCGAGAGTGCCGCCGGCGCCTCACACCTTCTGTTCTTCAGCATCCTGGAACATCACGCGGACAAGTCGGCGTCGCTCGATCTTGGCCGCACCGACGCGCGCAACACGGGACTCGCGCGCTTCAAGGCCGAGATGGGAGCCGCGCCGGCGCCGCTCCCATACAGCTATTTTCCTCGCACGCCGCGCCGTACAAGCGCCGAGGATCCCGATCGCGCCACGAGTACGCTTGTGCGAATCTGGCGCCGGCTGCCGCTGCCGGTGACCCGCGCGGTCGGCGCGATCGCGTACCGTTACCTCGCATGAGGCGGCTCCGGGCGTTCGCGCACGTCTCGAATTAGTCCGCGATCTGTAGGACGATGGGGCAGCGGACAGGGGACGTGCGCCGCGTCGGTTCTTTGTCGGCGCTGGCGCCCGCTTCAAGTACATCAATCGTCACGGAGCGACACGGAGGGCGGCATCGATGGCCACCGAAGATTTTTCGAGTATCGGCGACATGATTCGCAAGGCCGGCGAGGCGTTGGCCGAAACGCTCTCGGCGGTGAACAAGGCGGTCAAGGACCTTGCGGCGCAGGCGGGCGCCGGCGCCAACCGCGAACAGATGGTCGAGAACTGGATACGCGCCGCGCGGATGAGCAAGGACGGCATGGTGACCGCGCTGGAGCAGGGCTTCCAGTGGTGGGAGCGCCAGGTCCGCGAGCAGGTGCGCCGCACGGCGTCGGCGGCGGGCGCCGGCGCGGAGAAGAAGCACACCAATCCGATGGAGGCGTGGGCCGAAAACTGGCGCAAGGCGACCGAATCGTTCAACGCCTCGGGCGATTGGACCGAGGCGGCGCGCAAGCAGGCCGAGGCGGTGCAGAAGACGCTGCAGGACGGGCTCCGCGCATGGCAGCGGATGTGGGAGCCTGAGAAAGAAAAGAAAGAGTCCTGAGCCGCGCGCGGCTCAAAGATTGGTCTTGTAGTCGAGCTCGACGAAGCGGTCGATCTTGGCTGCCGCGTCCTCGCCGTCGCTCTTAACGGCCAGGTATTTCCCCCAGGAAAAGGCGATGCGCGCGCCCCAGCTCTCGGGCTTCCACAGCTGCGAGCGCATCAGCGCCTTGGCGCAGTGGAAGAAACACTCGCGCACGGTGATCCGGATCGCGAGCTGGGTCGGCGAGCCGTTGGCCGAAAGCCGCGCGAGCGTCGCCGGGTCGACGCTCAGTTCGCTCGTGCCGTTGATTCGCAGCGTTTCGTCGGTGCCGGGAACCATGAAGATTATCCCGGCATGGGAATTCTCCAGGATGTTCTGCAGGCCGAAGAGCAGCTTGTTGCCCTTGCTTTCGGGAATCAGCAGGGTGTTTGAATTCTCGACCGCGACGAAACCCGGCTTGCCGCCCTTGGGCGAGACGTCCTGGTTGCCCGCGGCGTCCGCCGTCCCGAGCACCAGGAAGGGCGACTGGCCGATGAAGTCGATCGCCATCTCGTCGAGTGCGCCCAGCAGCTTGCGTGGGGTGGCCGGATGCGGCTCGCCGATGAGCGCTCGCAACTGGTCGACGCTGGTGATTCGATGGTCGCCGGAATTTTCCATTTTTGATGCTCCGTCCGCGCCCGCCGCGTATCGATCAGGCTGTAGCATTTAGCGCCGGCGCCGAACAGCACCCTCGGATGTGCACGATGGTCGTCGATTTGGAATTTTCTAATTCCCTCCCCATCAGTTTTGGGGGAGGGCAGGGTGGGGGTCCAGACGGTTCTGAATCTTCTTGAGAACCGCCTCTCTGAAGCAGCGCTTCCCGATTCTGGAGGCCGTTGGTAACGACGCTGTTGTCTCTTTTGCCGCGTGAGAGAAGCGGCGAGCTTACGGAAAAAATCCGGACGAGGAAGCGCCGCGCAAAAACAGACATCTGGCGCTTCCTCGCTCGACCCCCACCCAGCCCTCCCCCAAAACACGGGGAGGGAGTCAGAAGGGGCGGGTTCGGGCGGCGCCATCGCAGATGGAGCGCTGGCGCGATTCACGGGGCGAGCGAGCGCATCGCCTCGCCCAGCAACTCGACCTCGTCATCGGTCGTCCATGGCGAGAACGTCACGCGAAAGCCGTTGGGCTCCTGCGGCGGGCGCAGCGGCTTGATCGCGACGCCGAAGCGACCGAGCGCCGCCTCGGCGAATTCCTCTGACCGCATCTGTGGCGGCAGCCCGTATGCGAGGATGCCGGGCGCGTGCGTGCCGCCCCATTTCGACGCCGTATTTTCGTAGAGCGCGTCGAGGAGCCCGCTGATTCGCGCCCGCAGCCGCATCAGGGTGTCGATCCGTGACGCGAATTCCTCGGCGCACGCGCGCAGCGCCTCGGCGATCCCCGCGAATAGCGCGCAGTTGAGCGATCCGCTTTCGAGTTCGCCGCCGCCCGTGCGGATGAAACCCACCGGCCCGGTCCAGGCGAGCGTGTTGGCGCGCAGAAGGCGCCCGCTTGTCCAGAGCCCCCCGGTGCCCATTGGGCCGAACAGCCACTTGTGACCGGTGAACGCATACGCCCAGGCTTCGATTCGCGCCACGTCGACTGCGACCTGTCCCAGCGCCTGCGCGCCGTCGACGATATACGGGATTTCCTGCTGCGCGAGGATCGCTCCGGCTTGCTCGACCGGCAGGACGCGGCCGTCCTTGCACGAGACGTGCGAGAATACCGCGAAGCCCGGACGCCGGCGGCGAATCAGCGCGCGCAAATTTTCGAGAAACTCGGCAGGCGAACCGCCGCCGAGCGTTGCGACTTCGATCCCGCGCGCGCCAAGGCGCGAGAGCGGCCAGTTGACGCACGGATGTTCCTGGTCGGTGGTGACCGCGATCTCACCGGGCTCGAGCGTCGCCCCGAGGATGCTTACTGCGAGGTTGAGCGCGGTCGAGGAGTTGGAGAGGAGCGAGACGCCGCCGCTTTCGCCCGCGCCGAGGAGCGCGCGCGCGGCGATTCGCGCCTGCTCGAGCGTCGCGTCGAGTTTGCGACCGCCGTCTTCGCTGTAGAGCAGGCCCGCAAACTCGCGATCGGCGGTTTGTACGCGATGTGTCACGCGCGCATCGGGGCGGGCCAAGCCGCCGTGGTTGAAATAAGCCTTTAGTGTGCGCGTAGCCATCGAAAATCCCGACTCCAAGTCGCCTTGCGCGCTGACGCCGCTGCTCGCTCAGGGCGCCTCGGCGGGGCCCCCGAGCGCGTCGAAGACGCTTTCTTCGCGCGGCGGTCCGCCCCACAATCTGCGGCATAGCGCGTAGGCGGGATAGGTCGTCGCCGCCAGCACAACCGCGACGATGAAGTCCTCCTTGATGCCGCCGGCGGTAAGAGCGAGGCCAAAGGTCGCGCACCAGGTCAGCATCGGGAGCCCCGCGACCAGGTAAAGCCCGGCCCTGCCGCCGCCGATCACGAACAGGCCGTCGCGCGCGGGCCACTTGCGGCGCATCATCACCAGCGCGCTCAACTCGAGTACCAGCGCGCCCATGTAAAAGAACACGTCGAGGATCACCAGCGTGACGAAGCCGAGCGGCACCAGCATCGTGAAGAGCACGCAGCAGGCCAGGATGGATTTGCCGGGAGTCGCCGTGGTGCGCCAGACCTCGGCCAGCCATCGCGGCAGATACCTCTCGCGCGCCAGCACGAACGGCATCCGCGACACCCACAGCATCGCGGCCGTGAAGATCGAAAACGCCGACACCATCCCGCCCAGCGCGAGCGCCGCGCCCAGCGCCGGGCCGCCGAGCTGGCGGCCGATCTCCGAGTACCATCCGGTCTCCCACTTGGCGCCGCTGTGCGCGCCCGAGAGCGCCACGCCAAGCGGCAGCATGTAGCCGAGCACCACCATCGGCAGCGCGATCGCGAGCGCGCGCTGGTAGGTGCGGCGCGGGTCGCGAATCTCGCCCGCGACCACGCTCGCGTTTTCCCATCCGCTGAAATTCCAGATGATGATCGTGAGGCCGCCGCCGAGCGCGAGCCCGAAGTCGGGCCCGAAGATTTGGCCGCCAGGCGGATGCCAGTGCACGAGATGGCCGAAGCCGAGCACGACCAGCGCCGCGAACGGTGCCAGCAGAAGCGCGGTCAGCAGGATCACGCTGTCGCCGGCCGGTCGCACGCCGAGAAAGTTGAGCAGCCCGGCGAGCCATACCAGCGCGATTCCGACCACGAGTTGTCCGGCGGTGCCCAGCGGATACAGGAAGGCGAGGTACGCGCTGAACAGGACCGGGTAGATCGCCATGTCCACCGCGGTGTAGAGCAGGGTCAGGTAAGCCTCGGCGAAACCCCAAAACGGCCCGAGCGCCTCCTTGACCCAGAAATAAAAGCCGCCCTCGACCGGCATCAGCGCGTTGAGCTCGGCCGCCATCAGCGCGGTCGGGATGCTGAGCGTTAGCGGCACCAGCACGCACAGCAGGAGCGTGAGGCGCGGGCCGGCGATGCGCACGGCGTCCTCGGTTCCGTAGGCGCCGCCGCTTACGACCAGGTAGACGACGCAGGTCAGCGAGAGCAGGCCGAGCTTGCCGCCCTGCATCGCGATCGCGGCGCGCGGGTTGAGCGGCGCCGCGGCGGTCGCGGCCGCTTCGACGCGCTGAAGGCCGGCGGAATCCGGGCTCGGCGGGTTCATCAGGGCTAGGCTCTAGCCGAGCGTCGGCGCGGGCACAAGGCGGCAGGGATTGCGCGGAGGTGGGCTCGCGAGCAACACTTATAAATGGTGTCGATACCGCATATACTACATGGGCCCTGCCTGAAAAATTAGGCCAGCGCTGACGGTCAAACTCTTTGTGTTAATTGCAAATCAATTTGTTCACGGCGGTCGCTCGTCGAGCACGCCAAAATTGTCGATGCGCACGCTGACGGTTGCGCTGGCCGCGGCCGCGATGCTGCTCGGCGCCGGATGCGGGCAGCAGGTGCAAGGCCCCAGGTTTCAGCCGCCCGGCGCGGCGTCCGCCAGCGCCCCGAGCGAGACCGAGCAGTCGTCGCCGTTCGGCGGCAAGCCGGCGGTCGACATTCCGCCGCAGGCCAGGGCGATGGGCGCGTTCCTGCAGGCCGAGGTCGCGACCGAAGAGGGCGACCGCGCGGAGGCGTTGAAAGCGCTCGAGGAGGCGGTGCAGTACGATCCGGGCAACGCCACGCTGCGCATCACGCTGGCCACGCTCTACGTGCGTGACGGGCGCCTGGCGGACGCGCGAGTCCAGGCCGACCAGGCGGTCAAGATCGATCCAACTTCATCGCGCGCGCTGCTGCTCGCGGCGGGTATCGACTCGGCACTCGGCGACGATACGAGCGCCGAGCAGGACTACAAGGAAGTGATCAGGATTTCGCCCAAGAACCAGGAGGCCTACCTGTTCCTGGGCACGCTGTACGCCAAGCGCGGCGACTACGAGCAGGCGCGCAAGATTTTCGAACAGCTGATCGCGCTCGATACGCAATCGTTTCTGGGCTATTACTACGCCGGGCGCACGATGCTGGCGGCGGGCAACTACTCCGCGGCCGAGCGCTACTACAACAAGGCGCTCGATCTCAATCCGCAATCCGAACTCGCGCTGCTCGACCTCGCCGCGCTGCGCGAGGACCAGGGCCGGCGCGACGACGCGGTCGCGATCTACAAGAAGATCCTGCAGATCAATCCCAACGACGACCGCGCGCACAAGCGCATGGCCGAACTGTACTTTGCCGCGCACGCCTCGGCCGAGGCGCCCGTGAAGCCGGCGCCGGCGCCCGAGAAGATCGAGATCAGCCCGAGCGATACGCGCACCAAGATTGGGCTGCTGTACTTCGAGCGCGGCGACTTCGACCGCGCCGCCACCGAGTTCAACCTGGTGCTCGGCGCCGAGCCCGACAACTACCGCGTCCACTATTATCTCGGCACCGCCTATAGCGAACTGGGTGACTACGACAAGGCGGCGACGGAGTTCGGGCGGATTCCCGAGGGCAACGAGCATTACGTCGAGTCGCGCCTGCAGCTCGCCTACATCTACGACAAGCAGCATGAGTACGACCACGCGATCGACGCGCTCAACCAGGCGCTGGCGAAGAAGCCCGACGACGCCGAGATTCTCGGCTTCACGGTCGGCGTCTACCAGGAAAAGAAGGACTATCCCACCGCGATCAAACTCGCGCAGCGGATGGTCGTGCTCGAGCCGAAGAACGACAAGTACCACTTCACGCTCGGCGCCCTTTATGACGAGAGCAAGCAGCGCGCCGCCAGTATCGAGGAGATGCGCAAGGCGATCGATCTCAATCCGAAAAACGCGCAGGCGTTGAACTACCTCGGCTACACTTACGCCGAGTCCGGCGAACATCTCGACGAGGCGGAGAGGCTGATCAAACGCGCGCTCGTGATCGAGCCCGAAGACGGCTTCTATATCGACAGTCTTGGCTGGGTCTACTACCAGAAGCACGAATACGGCAGGGCGGCAGAACAGCTCGAGAAGGCGGTAAACCTGACCGGCGACGATCCGACTATCACCGAACATCTCGGCGACGCCTACTCCAAGCTGAGCCGCTCCGAGCAGGCCGGGCAGCAGTACGAGGATGCGCTCCGGCGGACCACGGACCAGGAGCAGATCGCGCGGCTCAAGGGCAAGTTGCAAGGCCTGCGCAATGTCGGCAGCGCCAGTCATTGAGTCGTTGCGTACGGAGTCGTTGAGCCCGGAGCCGTTGCAATTGGACTGGCTCCGCATCGAGCCGCCGCGTCGGAGATGGCGCGCCGCCGCAGGCGCAGCCGCTCTGGCGCTGGCAATCTGCCAACTTTCGGCGTGCGCGCTGACCTCCAGCGCGCCTTCCGCGCCGGCGCCTGCCGCATCGGCCGCCGTCACGCCGGCCACCACCGCGATGCTCACGGCGCTCGCCGAGCGCGAGCGGTCGCTGCGCTCGGTGCAGAGCGGGGCGATAATGGAGTACAGCGCTACCGACGGCCATCACTTCCGCACGCATGAGGAGATCGCGCTCGCACGCCCGGCCAGCATGCGGGTCGAGGCGGTCGCGCCGTTCGGCGCCACGATGGTGCTGGCGGCGGACGACGCCGGCCGGCTGATGATCTTCGACCCGTCGAAGAACATCCTGATGAGCGGCGGCGCCAACGCCGCGACGCTCGAGCGCTACGTGCGTATTCCGCTCGCGCCGCCGGCCGCGGTCGATCTCTTGATGGGCCTCGCGCCCGACCCGGCCGAACTAGCCACGCCGCCCGACTCGGTCAGCGATACGGACGGGATGACGGTTGCGCTGTGGCACTTGGCCGACGGCGGCACGCGCGAGTTGGGTTTCAGCGCCGGGCAGTTGGCGATGGTGCGCGAGCGCGACAGCGCCGGCGGCCAGCGCTACGAAGTGCGCTACAGCGACTGGCGCGACGCGGGCGGGATGAGCTTCCCAAACAAGGTCGAGGCCGACTTTCCCGCAAGCCGTATTACGCTCCGCTACGAGGCGCCCGCGCTCAACACCACGCTCGCGCCTGCGCTGTTCGTGCTGACGCCGGCGCCGGGCACCAGGCAGATTTCGATCGACGCCGGCGCGAGCGCCGCGCCGGGAGCGGCGGGCTGAACGCGCCCGATGAGCCTTCGCCACGCGCTCGCGATGCTGCTCTGCTCCGCACTCGCCGCCGCGGCGGCGGCCGGATGCCGAGTGCAGCAGCCGCCCAGCCAGCACGAGCGCGAGCAGATTCTCTACCAATCGAGCATCAGCGATCCGCGCACCTTCAATCCGATCCTGGTCACTGACAACGCCTCGGGCGAGGTGGTCGGCGATCTCTTTGAGGGGCTGGTCAGGATTAATCCGATAACGACGCTGCCCGAACCGGGCCTGGCCGAGAGCTGGGAGTTAGGCGACGGCGGCAAAGTTATCGTTTTCCATCTGCGCCACGGCGTGAAATGGTTCGACGGTCAGCCGTTCACCGCGCGCGACGTGGCCTTCACGATGCGCGTGATCTACGATCCGCACGTTCCCAATATCGAGGAGCCGAGCCTGACCGTCGACGGCAAGCCGCTGAAGGTCGAGGCGCTGGATGACTACACGGTGCGGATGACGATGCCGCGAGTGTTCGCGCCGTTGCTCTACTCGATCGGCGTCCCGATGGTACCCGCGCACCTGCTCGAGACTGCCCTCGAAGCCGGCAAGTTCAACCATACCTGGGGCATCAATACGCCGCCGGAAAAAATCGTCGGCCTGGGCCAGTTCGAGATGGCGCGTTACGTCCAGGCGCAGTTCGTCCATTTCGATCGCTATCCGGAGTACTGGATGCGCGACGAAAAGGGCGAGCGGTTGCCGCGGCTGCATGGCGAGACGCTGCAGATTGTGCCCGACGGCAACGCGCAGTACCTGCGCTTTCTCGCGGGGCAGATCGACGTCTATACGCCGCGTCCCGAGGAAGTCGTCGATCTCAAGGACAAGCAGAAACAACTCGGCATCACGCTCAAGGAAATCGGCATCGACACCGGCTCGCTGTTCTTCGCCTTCAATCGCAACCCCGGTCACTACATCCGCAACGGCGTGACCGATCCGAAGTACCGCTGGTTTACCGACATCCGCTTCCTGCGCGCAATCGCGCATGCGGTCGACAAGCAGGGGATGATCAATCTCTGCTTCCACGGACTCGCCGTGCCGGCGGTCTCCGACACGTCGCCCGCCAACAAGGTTTTCTACAATCCCAACCTCAAGGACTACGACTACAATCTCAAGGAAGCGGGCGACCTGCTCGAGCAGGCGGGATACCATCTAAAGAATGGCGTGCGCTACGACTCGGAGGGTCATCGGCTGGAGTTCAACCTCGCGACCAACAGCGGCGTGAACGTGCGCGACCAAATGTGCGTCATCCTTCAGCAGGACCTCAAGCGCATCGGCATCAAGGTCAATTATCGCCCGCTGGAATTCACCACGCTGGTCGACAAACTCGACTCCACCTATGACTGGGACGTGGTGTTGATTGGCTTCACCGGCGGGATCGAGCCCAACAATGGCGCCGACTTCCTGCGCTCGTCGGGCGCGCTGCATCTGTGGTATCCGAAGGAGCCCAAGCCGGCCACGCCGTGGGAGGCCGAGATCGACCAGCTGCTCGAACAGGGCACGATGGTGATGGATCCGCTCAAGCGCGCGCCGTACTACTGGCGCATCCAGGAAATCCTGTACCAGCAACTGCCGATCATCGAGACGGTGCGCCAGGTGCGTTACGAGGCGTGGAAGAACACGCTGGAGAATTTCCAGCCCACCGTGTGGGGCAACTACAAGCCCGAGTGGATCGAGTTCCGGCCCGAGTAATCGCGCGCCGCCCAAGCGATGGCCAGGTTCCTGATAAAGCGCCTGCTCAACATGATCCCGCTGATCATCGGGATCACGTTTCTGTCATTCCTGGTGATGTCGCTCGCGCCGGGCAACTTTCTCACCAACCTCAAGCTCAACCCGGCCATCTCGCCCCAGGTGATCCGCCAGCTGGAGGCGCAGTTCGGCCTCGATCAGCCGATCCTGGTGCGTTACGCGAAGTGGCTGTGGCAGGTGATGCATCTCAATCTCGGGCTCTCGATGAGCTACCGGGTCAACGTGACCTCGCTTATCGCCGCGCGCGCGTTCAACACCGTCATCCTGGCGCTGGCGAGCATGATCTTCGCGTGGGTGGTCGCGATTCCGATCGGAATCGTCGTCGCGGTGAAGCAGAACTCGATCTGGGACCGCGTGCTGTCGTTCGTGGCGTTCTTCGGGATGTCGGTGCCGAATTTTTTTCTCGCGTTCCTGATGATGTACCTCGCGCTGCGCACCGGATGGTTCCCGGTCGGCGCAACCTTTTCGCCCTACTATGAGAGCCTCGACACCTGGGGTCGCATCGCCGACCGCATCAACCATCTCATCCTGCCGGTCTTCGTGCTGGGCGTGGCGGGGATGGCGTCGCTGATGCGCCTGATGCGCTCGCAAATCCTCGAGATCAAGAACTCCGACTTCGTGCGCACGGCGCGCGCCAAGGGCCTGCCGGAACGCATCGTGATGTACAAGCACGTGCTGCGCAACGCGCTCAATCCCTTCGTCACGCTGGCCGGCTACGGGCTTGCCGATCTGCTGGGCGGCGCGGCGCTGATCGAGGCGGTGATGAACCTGCAGGGGCTGGGGCTGCTGCTGCTCGACGCGGTGCGCTCGCTCGACATCTACCTGGTGATGGGTTCGGTGCTGATGGGCACGGTGCTTCTGTTGTTGGGCAATCTGCTGGCCGATATCGCGCTGGTGATGGTGGACCCGCGGGTCGATTTCTCCGGGCTTAGTGCGGATTGAGCATGCCGGCCGCCGCGACAATCCCGAACAACTACGCTGCCGCCGGCCTGCCGGCCGTGCGAGCATCGCGTGCCTGTGCGCTGCTCGACGGTCTCGGCCGCGAGTGGCGCCGCGCCTCGTGGGTAGTGCGGCTCTCGGTTAGCTGCCTGCTGCTGTTCTATTTCTTCGCCGCCGCGTCGTCCTTTATCGCGCCTTATGATCCGATTCGCCAGTATCGCGACCTGCCCGACTGTCCGCCGATGCATCTTCATCTGGCGCAGCGCGCCGAGTGGGCGCACGGATTTTTCTACGCCCATCCGATGCGGCTGAGCGACGCAGCCGCACGCATCTTCACTCCCGACCGCTCGCGCAAAACCTACCTGCGGTTTTTCCATCGCGGGCATCTCTTCACCACCGAGTCGGCGGACGAGCCGTACTTCGTCATGGGCAGCGACGGATTGGGCCGCGACCTTTTCTCGCGCATCGTGTACGGCGCGCGTGTCAGCATGTGCGTGGGCCTGATCGGCGTGCTGATCACCTTCTCGCTCGGCATCGTGGTGGGCGCGTTCTCGGGCTATGTCGGCGGGCTCACCGACAATCTGATCATGCGCTGGTCGGAGATTGAGATGTCGCTGCCGTCGTTTTATTTCCTGCTCGCGCTGGCGGCGGTGATTCCTTCGGGCGTGAGCCCGGTGATGACCTTCTTCACGATCGTCGCGATCATGAGCTTCATCAGCTGGGCCGGTTTCGCCCGCATCATCCGCGGGATGGCGGCCTCGGTGCGCTCGCGCCCCTACGTCGAGGCGGCGCGCGCGCTGGGCGCCTCGCGTACGCGCGTGATCTTCCTCCACGTCATCCCGTCGGTGCTCGGCTACGCGATCGTGGCCGCGACATTGTCGATTCCGGGTTTCATCCTGGGCGAGAGCGCGCTCTCGCTGCTCGGCCTGGGGATCCAGGAGCCGGCAGCGAGCTGGGGCAACCTACTCGCGCAGGCGCAGGACGTGCAGAACCTCGCACGCTATCCATGGATTCTCATCCCCGGCGTTTTCATTTTCCTGACCGTGATGTCCTTCAACTTTCTCGGCGACCATCTGCGCGACCGCCTCGACCCGGGCAACTTGGGCTAGGCGGCGAGGTTGATTCGGGCCCGCGGTCTCTGATTCATGGCAACTCCTTCGTTCGAGGCGGGCGCGCAAGCGCATCCGCTGGCCGTTCAAAAATGGCTGGTCGCGGCGGCGGTGATGATCGGCGCGGTGATGACCGTGCTCGACGCGTCGATCGTCAACGTCTCGCTGCCCTACATGCAGAAAAGTTTCGCCGCCGACGTCGGCCAGATCACCTGGGTGGTCACGAGCTACCTGGTCGCGGTCGGCGTGACTATTCCGATGACCGGATGGTGCGCGGTGCGCTTCGGGCGCATGCGCTACTTCCTCGCCTCGGTGCTGATGTTCGTGATCACTTCCGCGATGTGCGGGTTCGCCGGCGGCGTCGGCCAGATGGTGGTCTTCCGCCTGCTCCAGGGCGCGGCGGGCGCCGCGATGATTCCGCTGTCGCAGGCGATCCTGATCGAAACCTTTCCTCCCGACGAGCACACGCTCGCGATGACGACGTTCGGGATGGGCCTGATGGCGGCGCCGGTGCTCGGCCCGACGCTCGGCGGCTGGATCACGCTCAATTGGAGCTGGCGCTGGGTGTTTTTCATCAACGTGCCGACCGGCGTGGTCGCGATGCTGATGGTGTATGCGTTCGTGCACGACCCGCCGTACCTGCGCCGCCAGCGCGGCAGCGGCCGCATCGACTACCTCGGAATAATCCTCGTCGCCGTGGCGCTGGGACTGTTCCAGATCGTGCTCGCTGTGGGCGGACGCGGGGGATGGTTCGCGGCGCCGTGGCTGCGTTACGCTTGCGCGCTGTCCGCGCTTTCGACGGTCGCGCTCGTAATACACGAGTTGCGCTTTCCCGAACCGATCATCGATTTCCGGATGTTCAAGATTTTCGGTTTCACGCTCGCCGTGGCGATCATTTCGTTCCAGGCGCTGGCGCTGTTCAGCATCAACCTGCTGAACCCGCTGTTCATGGAGACGCTGCTCGGCTACGACGCGTGGAAGGCGGGCCTCGCGGTCGCGCCGCGCGGAATCGGTGTCGTGATCGCGCTGTTGGCGGTGGGCCAGCTTTCGCGCCGCGGCACCGACATGCGCCCGATCATCACCTGCGGTTTCGTGCTCGGCGCGTACGAGGTCTGGCGCATGGCGCACTGGGGCCTCGACATCAGCATGAGCGCGGTGCTGTGGCCGATCTTCTTCTTCGGATTGGGGCTCGGCTCGGTGTTCCCGACGGTCACCGCGGTCGGCCTCGGCCAGATTCGGCGCGAGCGGATGGGCTTCGCCTCCAGCCTGTTTAGCATGATGGTGAACATCGGCGCGGCCACCGGTATTGCGGCCTCGACCAATCTGCTGGCCGCACGCCACCGCTTTCACCTGGCGCATTTGATGGCGCTGCCGGTTTCCGTCGCCGCGAAACATCCAGTTGCCGTGACCGCGGCGTCGCAGGCCTGGCTGCTCGCGTACAACGATGTGTACCGGGTGCTCGCGATTGTTGTACTTTTGCTCGCGCCCTGGTGCATGCTCTTGAAGCGCACGAGCGCGGGCATCGCCGCGGAGACGGTGGTGGAGTGAGTTGCGCGCGGCGGCGACATCGGAAATCGTTTAAAATCATGGAAAATTCTGGAAAATTCTGGAAAGAGGCATCTCGAAGATGAGCGGCAACGACGAACTTACCTGGCTCGATGCGACCACGCAGGCCGAACTCGTCGCCAAAGGCGTGGTCACGCCGGCGGAGTTGGCCGAGGCCGCGATCGCCCGGATCGACCGGCTGAATCCGCAACTCAACTGCGTCATCTTTGCGCGCTACGACAAGGCGCGCGCCGAAGCGCGTGATCGCAATGCCATCCCCGACGGTGTTTTCCGCGGCGTGCCGTTCCTGATGAAAGATCTGCTCCAGACCACGGAGGGCGAGCCGTTTAGCTGGGGATGGAAGCCGTTTAGGGACGCGAAAATGGTCGCGCAGTCGACCTCGTACGTGGCGGCGAAGTTTCGCGCGGCCGGCCTGATCACGCTGGCGCAGAGCACGGTGCCCGAGTGGGGCGCGACGCTTTCGACCGAGACGCGCGCATGGGGCGCGACGCGCAATCCGTGGAACACGACGCGGATCGCCGGCGGATCGAGCGGCGGTGCGGCCGCCGCGGTCGCCTCGGGCATCGTGGCGATTGCGCACGGCAACGACGCCGGCGGCTCGGTTCGGATTCCGGCTTCCTTCTGCGGGCTGGTCGGGCTCAAGGGCTCGCGCGGCCGGACCTCGCTCGGGCCCGCGCACGCCGAATTCTGGCACGGGCTGTGTGAAGAGGGCGCGCTGGTGCGCACGGTGCGCGACGCCGCCGCCGCGCTGGACACGATCGCCGGCTACATGCCGGGCGATCCGTGGATGGCGCCGCCGCCCGCGCGTCCATTCCGCGACGAGGTCGGTCAGGCGCCGGGCCGGCTCAGAATCGGCTTCATGGATCGCGCTCCGCTTTCTCACCCGGGGCTCCATCCCGAATGTGCGGCGGCGGTGCGCGGCGCGGCGAAATTGCTGGAGTCGCTCGGCCACAAGGTCGAACCGAATTTCCCGGCAGCGCTCGACGAGGCCACGCTCAGCTCCGCCTTCGGCAGAGTCGTCGCAGGCGGCGTCGCGCGGCAGGCCGCAGTGGTCGAGACGATGCTCGGGCGCGCGGTCGGCCCCGACGATTTCGACGAATGGACCTGGTTCCTGGTCGAGCGCGGGCGGCGCCTGAAGCTCGTCGACTACCTTGCCGCGTGCGAATGGTTCAACCACTTCTCGCGCGCGGCGGCCGGATGGTGGAGCGGCGGGTTCGACGTGCTGGTGACGCCGACTATGGCGCAGCCTGCGCCGGAGTTGGGAATTTTCAAAACCCGCGCCGGCGAGCATCCGCGAAACGTCGGCGTGCGGCTCAACGAGGTCAGCCCGTTTACCGCGCCGTGGAATATCGCGGGCCAGCCGGCGATCTCGCTGCCGCTGCACATGACGCCCGACGGGCTGCCGGTCGGCGTGCAGTTCGTCGCGGCTTATGGGCGCGAGGATCTGCTGCTGCGGTTGGCATCGCAGCTCGAGCAGGCCGCGCCATGGGCGGATCGCCACCCGCGCGTGCACGCGTAGCCGGGATGATGAAAAGGCGGCGCGCCGGATGATAAGTTAGAGCCCGCGTGCAGCCGCTTCTCGAAGTCAAAGATCTGCGGACCTCGTTCTTCACCGATGCGGGCGAGGTGCGCGCCGTCGACGGCGTGAGCTTCGCGGTCGAGGCGGGCAAGCTGATGGGTCTGGTGGGCGAGTCGGGATCGGGCAAGACGGCGAGCGTGCTCTCGGTGATGCGGCTTTTGCCCGAGAGCGCGCGCGTGATCGGCGGTGCGGTGCTGTTCGAGGGGCGCGACCTGCTGAAGCTGAGCGAGCCCGAGATGCGCGCGGTACGCGGCGCGAAGATCGCGATGATCTTTCAGGAGCCGATGACTTCGCTCAACCCGGTTTTTACGATCGGCAGCCAGATCGGCGAGGCCGTGCGGCTGCATCAGCACACTGCGCGGCGCGAAACGCTCGAGCGCACGATCGAGGCGCTGCGCCTGGTCGGAATCGCCGACCCCGAGCGCCGCGTCAACGACTATCCGCATCAGCTCTCGGGCGGGATGCGCCAGCGGGTGATGATCGCGATGGCGCTCGCGTGCGAGCCGAAACTGCTCATCGCCGACGAGCCGACCACCGCGCTCGACGTCACGATCCAGGCCCAGATCCTCGACCTGATTCGCGAGCTTCAGGTGCGCCTTAAGCTGGCGGTGATTCTGGTCACGCACGACCTCGGGATCGTCGCGCAATACGCCGACGACGTGACTATTCTGTACGCCGCGCGGGTGATGGAGCAGGCGCCTTCCGCCGAGCTGTTCCGCAATCCGCTCAATCCCTACACGCGCGGCCTGCTCGAATCAATTCCCGGCGCCGACGGCCATCATCATCACCGCCTGCGCGCGATCGCGGGCACCATCCCCAACGCGCTCCATCCGCCGTCGGGATGCCGGTTTCATCCGCGCTGCCCGATGGTGATCGACGAGTGCGCTCGAGTCGATCCGCCGCTCGTGGCCAAGGCCCCGCAACACCTAGTCGCCTGCATCCGTGTCTAATCCGACGCCCGCTGAAGACCGCGTCATCGCCAATGCGCCCGCGGCGCCCGGCGCGCTAGTGCGGACCGAGGGCCTCAGCAAGGAATTTCCCGCCGGCTCGCTCGACCTGCTTGGGCGCAAGCGCCTGGTGGTGCACGCGGTCGACGGCGTCGACCTGGCGATCATGCCCGGCGAGACGCTGGGGCTGGTGGGCGAATCGGGGTCAGGCAAGTCCACGCTGGGACGTCTGGTGCTGAAACTGCTCGAGCCGACGGCCGGGCGCGTGTTCTTTGACGGGCGCGACCTGGCCGGGGTTTCGCGCCGCGATCTGCGCGCGTTGCGCCGCCAGATGCAACTCGTCTTCCAGGACCCCTACGCGTCGCTCAACCCGCGCATGCGGGTGCGCTCGATCGTCGGCGAGGGAATCGAAATACACAAGCTCGCGCGCGGCCGCGAGAAGGAGGAGCGGATCGTCAGCCTGCTCGAGATGGTGGGGATGGGCGCCGACGCGCTCGAGCGCTACCCGCACGAGTTTTCCGGCGGCCAACGCCAGCGGATCGGAATCGCCCGCGCGCTCGCCGTGAACCCGCGCTTCTTGGTGCTCGACGAGCCGGTTTCCGCGCTCGACGTCTCGATCCAGGCGCAGATCATCAACCTGCTGCAGGACCTGCAGGAGCGGCTCCATCTCACCTACCTCTTCATCGCGCACGACCTCCGCATAGTCGAGCACATCAGCCAGCGCACGGCGATCATGTACCTGGGCAAAATCGTGGAGCTGGCCGATCGCGACGAAATCTACGCCAATCCGCGCCATCCCTACACTCGCGCGCTGCTCTCCGCAATCCCGGCGCTGCACGGCGCCGCCGTCGGCGAGCGCATCAAGCTTCCCGGCGAGATGCCGAGCCCGCTCAATCCGCCGCCCGGCTGCAGCTTCCATCCGCGATGCCCTTATGCGAAAGATATCTGCCGGACCGTCGAGCCGCGGCTCGAGACGGGTCGGGGCGGGCATGCGGTTGCCTGCCATGTTTTCCCCGCGCCTTAGGCGCGGATTTGGCGCTGATTGATGGCCAAGTTAAGTACCTCGGACTACGTTCGCGCCGGCACCGACATGCCGGACTTTGCCACGCAACTGACGAGCGCTATCCCGCCGATGCCCGGTGCGGCCTGGGTCGAGGAACGCACGCGGGTCGCGGTCGCGCGCAACATCAACGTCTCGGGGCACCTGGTGTTCCAGGAGCCGGTGCGAATCGAGGGCAACTTTCGCGGCGAGGTCAGCTCCAGCGAGCTGGTGGTAATTTCCGACCATGGCACGATCGAGGGCCGCGTGCGTACCCCGCGCCTGCTCGTGCTCGGCGAGCTGCACGGCGATATCACCGACGCGCGCTTGGTCGTGCTCGGCCCGCGCGCGCGGGTCTTTGGCCGAATCGAGGCCGACAGCCTGCGCGTATGCGAAGGCGCACTGCTCGAGGGCGACGTACGGGTGCCGTGCGCCGGCGCGGCGTCGCGCTGACGCGCGCCGCAGGTCGGCGGCGGGGTCGCGTCTCTAAAGAAAGCGCCGGAGCGATTCGCTCCGGCGCGCTTCATTCATTGTCAGCGTTGTGGTTGCTGCGAGCTTCAGGCCGAAGCGACGCGCGCGGCCTTGCCCGACAGATTGCGCAGATAGTACAGCCGCGCGCGGCGCACGCGGCCATGGCTCAGCACCTGGATCTTTTCGAGCCGCGGCGAGTGCAGCGGAAAGATGCGCTCGACGCCGATTCCGTAGGAGACCTTGCGCACGGTGAAGGCGGCGCGGTTGCCGCCGCGGTTGATCTTGATGACCACGCCCTCGAACGACTGGATGCGCTCTTTTTCGCCTTCGACCACCTTGACCTGGAGGCGGACCGTGTCGCCGACCCGAAAAACAGGGAGGTCCTTGCGCAGTTCGCGCTCTTCAATTTTGCGGATGATTGCGTTCATAAGGGGGATGGTTCCTTGAAGTTGAGCCCCAAAGCCTACCCTAACGGCCGCCGTGACTCAATGTCAGGGGGCAGGGACGGTATTGGCTGAATGAGCGTTTCCCTCTCGAATTCTTCAAACAAGCCTACCGAATCCACGGCTGGAAGTGGGAACCTGGCAACAAGAAGCACCCGCAGTACATGGGTCACTTCATAAACCGCCACATTTAGGATCAACTGCGGCCGGGTGTATTGGACAAGCTTCGCGAGCTAAATCCGGTTACCGAAACCGGATATAGGAAGACTCAGCATCACCGCCTCCTCGCTGACGCCGGGAATGTGCATCTGGACAGGCAGATCACGTCGACGATAACGGTCATGCAGCTTTCTGACGATAAAGAGCAGTTCAGGCTAAACTTTTGGAGGATTCACGGAAAGGCGCTTGAAGGAAAAGAGCCGAAAAGGCTGGTCGTGCAAGTAAAACCGCCAGTCGACCAGCCTACTTTGTTTCCGTTAGACGCCTTTTCTACCGCGCCTAAGAAAGAGACGGTCGACCAACGCTGACCTTTTCGACTACAACGCCAGTATGAAGCCCCGCCACTCCGTCGCGCTCGCGCCAATCTGAAGAGGAATAGAATTTATGCCATGCCCAACGTGCGGTCACGATACGGAACATTGTAAGTGGTGTCAGCGGATCGTAGACCCGCCACAACCCGAGACCCCTGAACACAAAAAGCACGTTGAGAATTGTCCTGGCACGAGGAATAAACCGCGGCCCGATTGATCGGGGAACCGTCCCTTGAAATTGGGCCACTGCTGATTTCAAAACCGGCCACTTGCGGTCAGCTTAGGACAGTACCGAACCGGCGTCTAATTTGGTCGCCGCGAGCGCTTGAAATCTAATCGCAGCTGTCGTCGACGTTCAGAGCGACTCTGGCGCTCCTCACGTCCCTCGCCCCAGAAGATGCCGACTACTGAACTAAAGGCTATGAGCACCAATCCAGCGGCTAACCAACGAGGATGATCCGTCTTTACAATTGCCGCGTTTTCACCGATCGTGGGTGGACAATAGGAGCCGATCGAAACGGTTCCTGTAGGCGAGAGGATAAATAACGCGCGATTGTCTCGACAAATCGCAGTAGCGCCGTTTACCGTAACGAGGCGAATCTCGGATGGACCGATCTGAAGCGCGAACACAAGCAGGATGGTTCCGAGAAGATTCAGCCCTAAAGCGATTCTGGCCCACTGATATCGTTGCACTCTTGGAAGGCCTCGATTGGCTTGACTGGTTTGCGATCCTTGGATTCTTCGCCGTGGTAGCGCGAGCGTACTACGCTTTCTGGCGTTAGACGTTTGTCGCCGCTTGGACCAGCTCCTTAACGGACCATAGCCGATCCGTCACGCTTGCGGCCATGTCTGGCGTCATGCGCAGCGAGCGATGCGCGCGCACGAAGTTATAATGGGCGTAATGCAGCGCCACAGACGCCCTGAGATTCGCCGGTTTCTTGCTGAAAGCTTCGGTCAACCGCATGAATCGGCGGCATTCCATCCCGACGCTCAGATTCTGGCGCTCCACATAGGACGTGGACGGATCGGGCAAATTCAAATTAGGACACTACCCAGTACCGAACCGGCCGGTAGTGGGCGGGTGCCCATTGCCAACCGGCCGCTGATCCCGCTGAGACCGTCCTCAAAATGAATTGCCGCCAGAGGGAGCAGACGGGCATCGGCGCCAAGTTTGGGCACAATTGACGTGCGCGCGATTCCACCGAGTTCATTTTGACTCGATATTTCGCCGGCCGCCGCCGATTACGCTCCGCCTGATGACCGCAGCGAACTAGTATATCGCTGACGTCTCGGTGATAGCCGCCGTCACCTCCGCGCAGTCACCACGGTGGCACCCGTCACGTTTGTTTACGGGAGCCGTAGGTTGCAGCAGTACGCGAAATCACCACTGCGCGCGTCGCACGCCGCATCATCGAACGGCGCGGCGCGATCGGTGTATCGGCGCGCCCGCGCGCTCGGCGCTTTGCTCGCCGCGCTCGCCGCCGCCGGGCCGGTTCCGGCGCGCGCGATGAACGCTTGCATCAGTCCGATCATGGCCTGTCCGTGCGCGATTCGATCGGCGGGCGACTACACGGTCTCCGGTCCCGGCTTGGTCGCGACGCCCCCCGGCGATTGCATCCACGTCAACGTGCCCGGCGTCACGCTCGACCTGGGGAGCGCGATTATTTCTTCATCTCCGTCCACCACCGCCGATGTCGGCGTGCATGTGATGGCGAATGCGGCGCACGCGGTCGTCGAAGGGACTTCGAATGCGCCAGCGACGGTGACGGGTTTCACCACCGGAGTTCAGATCGACGCGCCGAGCGCGACGCTCGAGAACCTGGTCGCGCAAAACAACAGCGTCGGGATTCGGATCAACGGCGGATCGGCGTACGGCAGCGCGCTTGCCGTGCACGACAGTTTGCTCACCGGTATCCTGATCAACGGCCCTGGGCCGGGCCCCTATCTGACCGGCGTCACCGTGGACAGCACGCTGCGCTTCGCAGGTATCGAGCTCAACGGTGTGCAGGGCGCGTTTCTAACCAACCTTACGGTCACCGGCAGTGCGACCTACGGCGTGTGGCTGGTGGGCTCCTCGC
Organism: uncultured delta proteobacterium; assembly: GCA_963810495.1. GTDB lineage: Bacteria > Desulfobacterota > Binatia > Binatales > Binataceae > JAKAVN01. Next base: position 82,166 of record CAWENP010000006.1, on the reverse strand, counting down.
GCAATGTGATCGCCAATTTCAGCGTCTCGCGCAATACCGATGCCGGGATATACCTCGGATGCTTCCGCAGCGGCGGAATCCTGGGTAAGGCCTGCACGACCGTACCGCCGACGCCGCCCAGTAACGGCAACATCCTGACCTCGGTGGGCGATCCCAGCACCGCCGACGGGCCGAGCCAGCCCGAGCAGGCTTATGGAGTGGCAATCGCCGCCGGCAACGTGGGCAATCGCATCGTCGGTGTCGAAGGCTCGGGCAACGGCAACGGCACCTTCGGGGTCGACGCGCTCGACGGCAATCTCAATTGCGGGACCAATCTCTGGACCGGGAACCAGTTCGCGGTCGCGAGCCCGCCAGGCTGCATCCATTAGTCAGAGCATTTGAGTAGCTCGCAGATGACTATCTTCTACCCTCTTATCGAGCGGCGGAACGTGTGCGCTCGGGCTAGTGTCCCGAGTTATAAGTTAGTTAACAAATATTCAGCACCGGCCGTGTTGTCCTTTTGTGATCCTGAGCGAGCGTTGCGCGAGTCGAAGCGACACAAAGAACGATTGCCAACGAAAAATTTTATTCAGTGAACTTGAGACTCGCCACACTAGCTGCTATTCGAAGCCGGCGGCGCGGCCGTCTCGCGCTGGATCCGGCGGCGGCGGTTGATTAGCAGTCCGCTTACCATCACCGTCGTACCGATCATCGAGACCAGCACGCCGAGCGGCGCGCCCACCGACGCCGGCGCGCTTGCCGAGCTGATTACCAGATCGGTCCCGAACGTCAGCAGGATCGCGCCAATCACTATCATCAGGTCGGCTGCCAGGCTCATCGTTAGATTCTTCTCCCGCGACTCTCTCCCGCAATTCTCTCCCGTGAGTCACTCTCACGATTTCCTGCGCGCTTTGCTCAGCGCCCGCGCAGGCGGTCGAGAATGATGCTCGCGGCCGCGCGCACCGAAAGATGATTGTAATCTCCCACGCCGCGAATCGCCTCCAATGCCAGGTCGGCCTGCTCGCGCGCTTCCGGCGCGAGCCCGAAGCCGGTGCCGAGCAGGATCAGGACCGGCGCCGCGTCCTCTGCCGCTATCCGCTCGCGCATCGCCGCGAAGCTTATCCCATGCGCTTCGCGCGCGGAGGTGTGAACGATCGCCGGCCGCCGGCCCGCCGCGCGCTCGGCCGCGGCGACTGCCTCGTCGAGGTCGGCCACGACTTCGATCAGGTCGAGCGCCTCGACCCGGCGCGAGTCGAAGCTGCGGCCATAGCCAATACGCCAGTGGTCGATCACGCTGCGTGCGAACTCGCGCTGCTCGGGAACCGGATGGACCACGTAGAACGCGCGCACGCCGTAGGTGCGCGAGGATCGCGCGAGGTCGTGAAGGTCGAGCGACGTGATGGCCGAAGTGATGATGCGGCCGTTGCGGTCGACGACCGGATGATGAACGAGCGCGAGGAAAATTTCAGCTAGGGCGCGATCCACGGACGGCTAGCGGCGGCGGCGCTTGAGCAGATCGGGGCGCCGGCGCGCGGTGCGCTTGAGCGCTTCGGCCTTGCGCCATTCGTGGATTTTCTGATGGTCGCCGCTCAGCAGCACCTCGGGCACGCGCATCCCGCGAAACTCCTCGGGGCGCGTGTAATGCGGATACTCGAGCAGGCCGTCGGCGAACGATTCTTCATCGAGCGATTCGGGATTGCCGAGCACGCCCGGCACCAGCCGCGCCACCGCCTCGATCAGCACCATCGCAGGCAACTCGCCGCCGCTCAGCACGTAGTCGCCGATTGAGATTTCCTGGTCGACCACGCTGCGCACGCGCTCGTCGACGCCCTCATAGCGTCCCGCGACCAGCAGCAGCCCCGGCCGCCGCGCGCTCAGTTCGCGCACCGTCGATTGGTCGAGCGGCTCGCCCTGCGGCGTCAGCAGCACGCGCCACAGTCCCGGATGCGCGGCGAGCGCGCTTTCGATCGCGGCGAACAGCGGCTCCGGCCGCAGCACCATCCCGCTGCCGCCGCCATACGGCGTGTCGTCGACCTGGCGGTAGTTGCCGAGCCCATGCTCGCGCAGCGCATGCGCCTCGACGCTGACCAGGCCCGCCTTGAGCGCGCGTCCGACCATCCCCGGCCAGTTGGCGGCGGCGAATAGTTCGGGGAACAGCGTGATGACGTGGAATTCCATCGTTGGCGAGTCCAGCGCCGAGCCTAGTCCAGCAGCCCCGGCACCGCCTCGATCGTAACCCGCCGCGCCCCGAGATCCATCGCCTTCACCACGTCGGCGATGACCGGCACCAGGACCTCGCGCTCGCCGTCGCGCACCACCCATATATCGTGCGCGCCGGTGGACATGATGTCCTCGATAGTGCCGAGGCGCCGCCCGTCGGTCAGCATCACTTCCGCGCCGGCGAGCTGGAAGTAATAGAATTTGCCTTCCCCAAGCGGCGGCAGGTCGGCCGCGGCGACCATCACGGCGCCTCCGCGTAGTGCCTCGGCCGCGTCGGCGTCGCCGATGCCCTCGAGCATGACCCTCTGATTGCCGGCGCTGAGCGCGCTCGCGCCCAGGACTTTGAATTCGCGCCGGCCGGCCGCGGTCTCGACGAAGAGCCGCTTTAGCGTGCCGATCGTGGTCGAGCCGGGATCGTCGGTACGCACACGCAGCGCGCCTTGCAGCCCGTGGCTGCCGGCGACATAGCCGACGCGCAACAGACCGTCGGCGGTTGGCCCGGCGAGCGGACGCCGCCGCGACGCACCTGCCGCCGCCGTCGTCGAACGCCTGTCGTTTAGCGGGCGCGCTCGGCGACTGGCCATCTGGATTGATGTCGGGCGTTACTTGGGCGGCTACTTATCTTCGATGATTTCGAGGACAACCTTACGATTGGTCCGCGAGGCTACCGCGTTGAGAATCGTACGGATCGATTTGGCAGTGCGCCCCTGCTTGCCGATTACCCGCCCCAGATCTTCCTTCGCCACCCGCAGCTCAAGCACCGAGGCAGTGTCGCCCTGGGTCTCCTTGACCTCTACCGCGTCGGGGTTGTTGACCAACTGCTGCGCCAGGAACTGTACGAGCTCCTTCATGGCTGGCTCCTAGACCGGGAGGTTAGGCAGTGCTGGCTACTTGCAACATGAGCTTCCTTACCGTTGCGGAGGGCATCGCGCCGGAGCCAATCCATCGCTCGGCCTGGTCCCTTTGCAGTTGAACCTTCGGCGGATCGAAGGACGGGTCATAGGTGCCTATCTGGGCCACGCAGCGGCCGTCACGCGGCGAGCGGCTATCGGCAACCACGATACGATAGAAGGGTCTTTTGCGGCTGCCATGACGGCGCAGGCGGATCACAAGTGCCATAAACGATAAACTCTCCTGGAACTTATTCTAGCTCCCAATGCCCAGGCCGCGCATCATGTCCCGACCCGAGCCACGGGTGAACTTTTTCATCATTTTGCGGGTCTGCTCGAACTGTTTCACGAAGCGATTGACCTCCTGGACCGAGGTCCCGCTGCCGCTCGCGATACGCGCGCGGCGCCGTCCGTTCAGCACCAGATGGTTGTTGCGCTCCTGCACGGTCATCGAGTCGATGATCGCCTGGATACGCACCAGCTCGCGCTTGGCCTCCTCGGAATCGGCTTGGCCGGCGATCTTTTTGAGCCCCGGAATCATCCCCAACAGATCGCCCAGCGATCCCATCTTGCGCAGCGTCCGCAACTGCTCGGCGAAGTCGGTGATGGTGAATTCGTTTTTTTTGAACTTGCGCTCGAGTTCCTTGGCCTTGGTCTGGTCGTAGCTCTGCTGCGCCTTTTCGATCAGGGTGAGCACGTCGCCCATCCCCAGAATGCGCGAGGCCAGGCGGTCGGGATGGAAAACCTCGAGCGCCGCGAGCTTCTCACCGGTCCCGGCGAACAGGATCGGCGCGCCCGTGACCGCGCGCACCGAGAGCGCGGCGCCGCCGCGTGCGTCGCTGTCGAGCTTGGTCAGGACCAGGCCCGAAATCTTGAGCCGGTCATGGAAGCCCTGCGCGACGTTGACCGCGTCCTGGCCGGTCATCGCGTCGGCGACCAGCAGGATGTGATGGGGCAGCACGGCGGCGCGCAGCCGCCCCAGCTCGTCCATCAATTCCTCGTCGATCTGCAAGCGCCCGGCGGTGTCGAAGATGATCGCGTCGTAGCCGGCGGTCTCGGCGCGAGCCAGCGCGCGGCTGCCGATCTCGATCGGGTCCTCGGTCTCGCGCGTCTCCAGCACCGGCACGCCGACTTGAGCGCCGAGCACGCGTAACTGTTCCATCGCGGCCGGCCGCCGCACGTCGGTCGAGACCAGCAGCGGATGGCGCTTGCGTTCCTCCTTGAGAAACCGCGCGAGCTTCGCCGCCGAAGTGGTTTTGCCCGAGCCCTGCAGCCCGACCAGCATCATCTTGACCGGCGGCTTGACCTTGAGGTCCAGCTCGCGGGCGCTGCCGCCCATCATTTCGCGCAGTTCGATCGCGACGAAGCGGATGAAGTGCTGCTCGGGCGTCAGTGACGCCAGCACTTCCTGGCCGAGCGCCTTGTGCTTGACGTGCTCGATGAAGTCGCGGACGACGCGGATATTGACGTCGGCTTCGAGCAGCGCGAGCCGGACCTCACGCAGCGCCTCTTCGATATTGCGCTCGCTGACCCGGCCCTGCCCTCGGAGCCTTTTGAAAACGCCTTCGAGGCGGTCGCTTAAGGTATCAAACATGAAGGAGGCTGATGAGGTGCCGTCGGCGGAATTGACTTTTTGATGATTAATCGATCCAGATAAAGAAAGTTAAGCCACCGTCTGGGTCAAGTCAACAAAGCGCCAAAAAACACCTTATCGCGTGGCCTTTTCTTTGTGGTCAGGCCGATGTCATAAGAAGGGACGGCGACCGATTCGCCGCCCCTGCGTCAATGTCGCGATCCGCGCGCGGGATTCAATTCGGTCCGGTTCCCCACAACTGTCCCCACCACGGCTCCGGTCGATCCTCGGGGCTCAGCCCTACCTGTTTGAGGACGCCCGCGAGGTCCCATCCGGTCAGATCGGCGAGCGTGGCGGCGTCGGTTTCGTGCCGGCGCTTGAGCTCCGCGAAATAAGCGGGCGCGGCCGTGCATGCGTCGGGTGATCCGGTCCACGGATGGCGGATGACGTAGCGGGCCTGGAAATTTTCCTGGTCCTGCGTCTGCTGAAAGGCGAGGTCCTCGGGAAAAGTTGCCGCCGAGTAGCGCACATGCAAGCGGGTCAGGATCACCTGCACCGGGCCGCGCGCCGGCATCGGGAAAATTTGCTGATTCATCATTGGCATTCTGGGCTGCGGGCCGCCTGGCGAATTGCCGTCGAGCCAGAAGACGCCCAGCGCGCGCAACTCGTCGCGGCTGAGCGGCGGCGCGGCGCACGGATCGCACCATCCCATGTTCCACACGTATTCGGTGAACACGGTGCGCATCTCCTCGCGTTTGACCTGCTGATCGAACATCGCCTGGTAGAACTTGCCGAACTCGCCCTGCACGAACTCGGGCACGTCCATCCCGCTCGGCATTTTAACCGTGCGATAGTCGGTGGTTTCGACGCGGCCTTCGCGCGAGAGCACGTACACGATCAGGTCCTGCGGCCCATTCGCGTTAATCATCCCCAGGCGAATCGGCAGCATGAACTTGGGCGACTCGAACGCAAACTGGATCGGCCGCAGGTAGCTGAGGCCGGTGCGCTGATGCTCCTTAAGATTGACTCGTGCGACGAAAAACTTCATCCCCTGACGGATGTAGGGCGCGAGCGTCGCGCCGAGGCCCTCCGGAATGTGGTAGCCGGTCTGTTGGAGCCAGGTCTGGAGCCCGTCGGATTGCGTGGCCGAGAGAATCACGATGTCGTATTCTCCGACCGTGTATTGCGCCTCGACCGTCACGCCGAGCGCCCTCGCCGCATCTTGTGCGCGCAAATCGGCTTTCGCTGCACCCGCCACCGCCATATTCATGGGGAGTTGCATCTCCGACATCGGCAACGGACACGGGCTGGGGTCGTAGTACTCGACCAGGCGCGGCGCGCTGTAGCTGTCGATCCGCTGAAACAGTTCGCGGTTGCCGATATGGATCTGGCCCTGTTGCAGGACCATCGGCACCGGTATCACCAGCGCGAATTCCTCGGGTTCGCCCTGGTAGTCATTCATCAGGCTGAGCACGGTGCGATCGCCGTCGCGCACCATCACGACCTGGGAGGCGTGATTGTAGAGCTGCGCGTCGGCGCGGCCCACGTATAAGCCGCAGAACGCCCGCGCTTCAACCGGCGGCCACAACATCAAGATCGCGGCCGTGAGCGCTCCCAGCGCCAGCATCAGCCACGGAAATCTCGTCGCAGTGCGTCGAAACCTTGGTCGAAGCCGCGGCCGATTTGCGGATGTCATCGATACCATTGATGCCTCCTTATCCGTTGATGCTTCCTTGCATGGACGTCCAAGCGAATTTGGGAGCCGGCCACAGCACGTCCCACACCGCCACCATCGGGGCCGCCACGAACAGCGCCCACAGCACCGCGTTGGTGCGGAACAGGCCGAAGCCCCATGCGTACGCGATTGCCGCGATCAGCGCGGCGTGCGCGGCGCGGCCCTTGGGATGGCTCGGCGTGGTCATCGGATCCGAAATCATGAAGAACGCGAACAGCAGCAGCGCGCCGCTACTCAACTGGTGCGTCCAGACCGCCCATCGCTGGCCGAGCCATGCGACGCGTGCAGCCAGCGCACCGAGATAGAAGGCGAGGAACAGCCAGCTGATATCCGCGCGCCGCGCGCCGCTCGCGACCGTCGCGCCCAGCACGACCAGCCATCCTGCGAGCGCGACGTCGCTGCCCCACTGGCCGGGTGAAATCCAGGTCCCCGGCAAAATCAGCAGCGCCGCGCCAACGCCGAAATTGGCAGGGTTGAACAGATGCTTGCCGTGCACGCGCAGTGCGAACTTGGATGCGATCGCAAAAACGGCGGCGGCGGGCAACGCCCACAGGCTATCCGCGCGCAAAAGCAGCGTCAGGCTGAGCGCGGTGATCGTCGCGCTTCGCAGGCTCGGCGCGGCCTTGCGCGTTAACTGGTCGAGCAGGCGCTGGGCGCCGAGCGCCGCGGCGAACGTCAGCGCGATTTGCGCCGGGCGCAGGCTGAAGTCGCGAAAGTACGCGCCGGCCGCGAGTAGCGCTCCCAGGAACGCGATCTGGAGAATCCGCGGATCGTGCGGCACCATCGCTCGTGCGCGCGTGGCCAGTCCGATACGCGCTCGCGATGGCGATCCGGCTCTCGATTCAACTGAAATCCCGATCGCGCCCGCTTCCATGTTCCCGTTCCTCGATACTTGGAACGGACGAGAGCGCGATCCTTTGCAGGATTTTTTTGTACGAGACTTGTTTGAGCGGGTTTTTTCGGCAGTCCGCGCAGGGCGCGAGCGGCGTGAGGGCTGGCAATCGGCTCAGTTCGCCTGCTCCCAGTTGCTGCCGCCGTCGAAGGTGCTGTAGTTGACGCCGCCCGTGGTGAAGATGGTGGCCACGTCCTTGCTCGCAGCGACGATCCCGATCACGTCGGACGCTGTAGGCGAGTTGATCCGCTCCCAATGCGTTCCGTCCGTGGTCAGCAGGATGACACCCTTGCGGCCGACCGCCCAGCATACCGTGTCCGATGGGGCCATGCCGGCCAAAAATTCGGTTTGCACGCCGGTGGACTGCGGAGTCCAGCTCTTGCGATCGCTGGTGTGATAGATGAGCCCGGAATTTTGCAGCGACCAGTAGACCGAATGATCCGGCGGCGAGATCAGGAGCGCGTGCGGCGCCACCGGAATGCCGGGCGCCACCGCCGCGACGACCGGCGCGCTGTTTACAGGGGGCTCGGCCCTCGCGATCGCGTTGCCGGAGCCTGCGTTGCCTGCGCCACCAACAGCACGCTGCGATTGAGGCGGAGCGGATGCGATCTGCATCCGAAGCGGAGTCCTCGATTGCGGCCGAGGAGAGGCCGTGGGGGACGAGGCCATCGCGGACCTCGCTTGCGCCTCGCGCCGCGCCCGTTCCATTTGCCGCTTCAGAACCGCGTCCCGCTTTGCCTGCTCGGCTTTCCGCGCCAGTTCCGCTTTCCGGGTCATCTCCGCCTCGCGTTTTTCCTCAGCGAGTTGGTCCTGCGCGAGTTGCTGCTGGGCGAATTGTTGTTGGGCGAGTTGTTCCTTTGCGAGTTGTTGCTGTGCCCGTTTCTTGGCTAGCGCCGCTACGTCCGCGGTCGCAGCCGGTTCAGCAACGCTCGCAGATTGGCGCGAATTTTCTTCAGGCGCCGCCTTCAATGCGTTCGCCGGCGCCTGGGTCACGGCCGCGTGCTCGGGCTGTTGCAGGCTCGGCGGCGTCGGTGAGACTTTCGCAAGTTGCTGCTGCGTTTCGTTGACGGCGCCCGGCGCGGCAGGCGGGGCTGCGCGAGCCGTCGTTTGCGAAGCGGGAGGTGCGGCCGCTCTGGCTGCGATTGCTGCGCCAGCGGCTCGCGCCGCGACAGCGCCAGCGGCTGGCGCGGCGGCGATCGCCGCCGCGTTGTTTTTTGATTCGACCGCTGACGTTGCGACCGGCGGGGTCGCGGCTGCGGCCACGGAAGCCGCCGCGGCGGGCGCTGCAACCGATGGCGCCGCGGCGGACGGCGCCGCGGCAACCGACGGTGCAGCCGACGTTGAAGGCGCGGCGCCAGCGGCCGGCGCGGGCGTGGCGGCCAACGCGCCGAGCGCGGCGGCCGCCTGAGCGGCGCTTGCCGGGGCGGCCTCATTTTGCTCGGCATTCGACGGCGCGATGGGCGGCGCAACCTCTTCCGCTGGAGCGCCGGCCTCCACGGGTGGATTGGTAGGCGCAGTCGAGGCCGCGCCCGGAGCGGCAGCGGCTGCGTAAGGCGCAGTCGCCGCCCTGGGCTCGGCGGGCGCGGCAGGCATCGGCGATTTGTTGGCCGACTTCTTATCGTTGAGCGCCAACTGGGCGCCGCTCGAAACGGCGGAATTCGAAGATGTGGAAGCGGGATGCGACTTGTGACGATCGTGGGGCGCTGCCGCGGGGCTCAAGGCGGCCAACCGCTCGCTCTCCGGCCCGATTCTGCCCTGGTATACGTGCACGCCGGCGACGACCATGACCGCGAGCATCGCCGTGGCCACCGCGGCCACCCCCGCGATGCGCCACGCGGGGCGGATCTCGAACCAGCGCTCGCGGATGCCGGCCGACTCGGCCGTCGCCCCGCGCGCCGCGGTCGCCGCGAACCCTCCCGCTTCGGAAGCGATATCGATTGCCTGTGTCGTGCGCAGCAGCGCCGCCAGCGTCCCCTGGCATCGCGCGCATCCGGAGAAGTGCTCCTCCAGCCGCGCGCGTTCGACCCGGTTGAGCGCGTACTCGTAGTACGACGCAATCATGTCGGACGACGGACACTCGAGATCCGCGTCCGACTCGCCGTTGCCCGCGGTGCGCGAAGCGCCAAGCGCCAGCTTGACCGCGGTCGCGAAACGGTCATCTAAATCATCGAGCGCCAAGCCAGAACTCCCTATGACCGGAAAATCCCGTGAATTGAACTCCCTGTGATTGGAACGGACCAACCGCCAAAACGTGCAAGATGCGCAGCCTCACTTCGACTCCGAAAGCGCGCGCCCCAAATCGAATGGCCATTGCTCGGATGCGTAATCATAGCACAGCCGGATTTGTTCTTCGCTCAAATGCTGCTCGCGGCGCAGAGAACGCTCCACACGCCGCTTGAGCTCGCTGCGAGTTTGCTGCAACCTGCGCGACACGCTGGAGGGATGCTCGCCGAGCAGCCGGGCGATCTCTCTCAGCGTGAGGTTTTCCAGGTAGTAGTAGCCCAGACGCAGCCGGTCGCGCGGCTCGAGCGCAGCGAGCGCCTCGCTAAGCGCCGTGCTGAGCGCGTTCACGTAGCGAGACCGATCGGGATCGGACGGATCTCCCTCGGTCGCAGGTTCATGCGGACGGCTCTCCAGCGGCCTGATCCGAGCCGCCGCGCGTGTCAAGTCAACGAAGCGCTGCCCTAGCACCGCGTGCAGCCAGGTCCCAAGCGAACTGCGTCCGCCGTAGTAGCCCAGCAGCGAGCGCCGCTCGTCCGCGCGCGTGTCCATCCCGTACAGTTCCGCCCACAGCGAATCCGCAAGGTCGCGCGCGTCGGCTTCGTCGCGGGTCAAGGAGTGCGCCGCCGTGTACAGCACGGGCCGGTACCTTTCGATGAAACCCTCCCAGGCGCGCTCGTTGCCATGGGTGCAGGCGACCGCAAGCACGAAGTCGTCGGCGCGAAGTTTGTCGAGGTATTCGTCGATCGCCGCGGGCTTGGCCTCGGCGTCCCACGCCCGCACGCTGCGATGCAATGCCATGCCGAGGTCGGCCGGGGTAAGATCGAAGCCGCCGGCGTTACCGCGCCGATGCAGCCGCAGGATCGCCTGCGCGTGCGAGATCAGAAATTCGGCTAACGGGTCGGTTGGCATCTTGGGGCCGCCGGGGCGCGCTCCCGGGGCGCTCGCGGTGGTCCAAGCAGGTATAGCGAAAAGAGCCGGGATAACGAAAAGCCGGATTTGGGGGACGGTGCGGGGATGCCGCCTAGGGGGCGGGGCGGTCGAGTGAGCGGTACTGGATCGCCTCGCTTACATGGCGCGCTTCGATCGGGCCGCCGCCGTCGAGGTCGGCGCAGGTCCGCGCGACCTTCAGGATGCGCGTGTACGCGCGCGCGCTCAGCCCCAGCCGGTTGATCGCGAGTTCGAGCAGCCGTTCGCCGGCGGCCTCGACCTGGCAATGGCCGTGCAACTCGCGCGCGCCCATCTGCGCATTGCAGAAGACCCGCGTGCCGGCGTAGCGCTCGAGCTGGACCCCGCGCGCGCGGTTGACCCGCTCGCGAATCGCCGCCGAGGTCTCGCCCGGCGTGCGCGCTGTCAGCTCGCGGTACTTGACCGCCGGAACCTCGACGTGGATGTCGATGCGGTCGAGCAGTGGGCCCGAGATGCGCGAGCGGTAGCGCTGGATCATCAGCGACACGCAGGTGCATTCGTGCTGGGTGTCGGTGTAAAAGCCGCACGGGCACGGATTCATCGCCGCCACCAGCATCACGCTGGCCGGAAAGGTCATCGTGCCCATCACGCGCGCGATCGTGATGAGGTTGTCCTCCAGCGGCTGGCGCAGGACCTCGATCACGTTCTTGCGGAACTCGGGCAGCTCGTCGAGAAACAGCACGCCATTGTGTGCGAGGCTGACCTCACCGGGACGCGGCACCGTGCCACCGCCGATTAAGCCTGCGTCGGAGATTGTGTGATGCGGCGCGCGGAAGGGCCGCGTCGCGATCAACGCCCGCCCGTCCATCAGGCCCGCCACGCTGTGGACTTTGGAGGTTTCGATTGCCTCCTCGAAAGTCATCGCCGGTAGGATCGTCGGCAGCCGCTTGGCCAGCATCGTCTTGCCCGAACCCGGCGGCCCGACCATCAGTACGTTGTGGCCGCCCGCGGCGGCGACCTCGAGCGCGCGCTTGGCCTGCTCCTGGCCGCGCACTTCGCTGAAGTCGACGTCGTACTGGCTCGCGGCGGTGAACAAATCGCCGACGTTGGAGGCATACGGCTCGATCTCGCGCAGCCCCTCGAGAAAATCGACCGTGTCGCGTAAGGTTTCGACGCCCAGCACCGCCGTGCCATTGCTCGCCACTGAGGCCTCGGCAGCGTTTTCGCGGGGCAGGATGATGCCGGCGTAATGTTTCGAGCGCGCAAGCAGCGCGCTCGGCAGCGCGCCGCGGATTCCCTTGATCCGGCCGTCGAGCGCAAGCTCGCCCTGGATCAGGTAGTTGCGCATCCGCTCGGCGCTGAGCGCGCCGGTGTTGGCGGCTAGAATCGCGAGCGCGATCGGCAGATCGAACGACGAGCCTTCCTTGCGGGTGTCGGCCGGCGCAAGGTTGATCGTTATCTTGCGATTTGGAAACTCGTAGCCGGAATTCTTGATTGCCGCCTTGACCCGCTCCTGAGCCTCGCGCACGGCGCCCTCGGCGAGGCCGACGGTCGTGAGCTTCGGCACTCCGCCCGAGATGTCAACCTCGACTTCGACCGGGAACGCATCCACCCCGGCAAGCGCGCTTGAGAGAACGCTGGCTGACACTCGTTATTGCACACTCCGATGCTCCACCGTTTTTCCACAGTGGCTAACGACGATGTCTAAGTACATTCCGATGACGGCGCGGGCGCAATAGCGCTTTCGGCAACTGCGCGAGTGGGTTGGTGAATTTGCACTGATTCAATGATTCGTTGCCGCGACGTCGGGAACGGCCCCGGAATCAGCCCCAGACCGCGCCCTCGGCGATCAGTTCCGCGCGCTCGGCTCTGTCCAGTCCCAACAGCTCGCCCAGGATGTAGTCGTTGTCCTCGCCGACTTCGGGGGCCACCGTGCGAACCGATCCGGGCGTCGCCGAAAGGCGCATCGGCACGCCCGTCACGCGGGTCGAACTGTTATCGGGAAGTCTGACCGGCGCGAAAAATCCGCGCTCGGCGAGATGCGGATCGGAGGCGAGGTCGGCGCCGTTGAGCGCCACGCCCGCGGCGATTCCGGCGCCTTGCAGCAGCGCCATCGCGGCCTCGGCGTCTTGCGTTGCGGCCCATCGCGCGACATGCGCGTCGAGTTCCTCATTATTGCGCATCCGGAGATAGAGCGTGCGGAATTTAGAATCGACGGTCCATGCAGGATTGCCGATCGCGCGCGCGAAGCGTTCCCATTCGGCCTGCGAGCGCACCGCGATCACGATCCAGCGATCGTCGTCGCCGCCGCGCGGGCGGCATCGGTATGCGCCGTGCGGCGCGGCGGGCGCCTCCTGCGAGCGCCATCCGGGAGGTTCCTGCGTGCGGCCGTTGACCGCGATGTCGAGCAACGCCGGCCCGGCCAGACTCGCCAGCGCCTCGAACTGCGAGAGATCGACGAACTGGCCGTGGCCGGTGCGCTTGCGATGCCACAGTGCGATCAGCGCCGCCAGCGCGCCACTGTAGCCGCCGGCCATGTCGGCGTAGGAATAGCCATAGCCGGCGGGCTCGCCGCGCGAATCGGCCATCATGCGCGTGAATCCCGCGAGCGCGTGCAGCGTCGGCCCATAACTGACGTAGTTGGATCGCGGCCCCGTATGTCCCAGCCCCGACATACTAATGCTTATGATGTCGGGTTTGATTTTCGCCAGGCTCGCGTAGTCCATCCCCCACATCCGCATCACGCGCGCCGAGAAGTTGTCCATCACCAGGTCGCTTATCGCGGCGAGCCGGCGTGCCACCTCGACGCCGCGCGGCTTGGTCATATTGATCGCGGCCGAGCGTTTGTTGCGATGAAGTTCGCCCTGGAGTCCGATACGCCGCGGACCCAGCACGCTCGTCGCATTTTCGTCGCCGCGTTCGATCTTGATGATCTCGGCGCCCTGGTCGGCGAGGATCCGCGTCGCCACGGGTCCGGCGACGACCCAGGTGAAGTCGAGGATTCGCACGCCTTCAAGCGCCATCCGCGCGGTCGCCATCGGCGCCATCGTCAGATCACTCCCTCGGCGGCCAGCGCGGCGAGTTCTTCCGCGCTCATACCGAGCTCGCCGCCCAGAATTTCGCCGGTATGCTCGCCGACGAGCGGCGGCCGCCGCGTCACGCGCCACGGCGAACCGTTGAAGAGATAGGGCGCGCCGGGATAGCGGAACGTGCGGCCGAGTTCGGGATGCTCGACCTCGCGGAAATAGCCGCGCGCGAGCAGTTGCTCGTCGTCGAACAGATCTTCGGGATTGCGCACCGAGGCATAGGGCAGGCGCAGGAGCTGCGCGCGCTCCAGCAACTCGTCGCGCGAGTAGTCCTTGACCCATTCGTCGAGCACGTCGAACAGATGCTCGGCGTCCTTGCGCCGCTTATCCACATCCTCCCATTCGGGAGCGGTCAGGTCCTGCGCCTTGCCGTCGCCGTTGACCCATTCGAGCAGCGAGGTCCAATCGCCCAGCGTGCAATGCATCACGTGTCCGTCGCGGCATCGCCCGATCCGGAAGAAGCGGCTCCAGTGCAGCGTGCCGCGCCGCCGTTCGATCTCACCCATGCCGAAGAAGCTCGCGGCGACGTGCTCGACCGCGGACGCCGTCGCCTCCTGCATGCTCAAATCGATCCACTGCCCCTCGCCCGACGAATCGCGGGCAAACAGCGCGCACATCGTGGCGATCGCGGCGTAGTACGACGCCGAGTGGTACGCCTGCAGCCCGAGCGGACGCACCGGCGCGGCGTTCGGAAAGCCGTTGACGTAAAGCATCCCGGAGAGCGCCGTCAGCACGCTGTCCTCGGCCTCGTAGCCGCGATACGGCCCGCTTTGTCCGAACGGCGCTATCGAGCATAGGACCAGCGCCGGGTTGAGCGCGTGCAACACGTCCCATCCAAGGCCCATGCGCGCCATCTCGCCCGGCTTGAAGCTTTCGATTACGACGTCGGCGCCCTCCGCGAGGCGGCGCAGGACGGCCGCGCCCTGGGGATGGCCAAGGTCGAGCGCCAAGGAGCGCTTGTTGAGGTTGTAGAACCAGAAGAACAGGCTGCGGTCGCGATGCGGCCGGTCGTCGACGAACGGCCCGATACGCCGCGCCGAGTCGCCAGCGGGTGGCTCAATCTTGATCACGTCGGCACCCATGTCGGCCAGCAGGCGCGCGCACAGATGCCCTTTGAGGTCGGTGAGGTCGAGGACGCGCAGGCCGGCCAGCGCGCCGCGCTCGCTCATTTGTCCACCTTGGCCGGCGCCTGGGCGAGTCCCTCGATTTCGATCGGCCCCTTGCCCGGCTCGAACGGATTCAGATCGCGCGTCGGGCTTATTTTCTTTGATCACCTGGCTCAAACGAGCAGCGATGATAGGGGAGCGGGAATTTGCTTTCAAACTGAAGGCCGTATTGGCTCAATCCAGCTTGAGCGTGCAATAATCATGAAGAGCCTGTCAAGGCGGCTTTCATCCAAAGCCGGCGCGACGGAACGCTTCAAAAGCAAAGGTGCTGGCTCGTATCGACGCTGCTTTCCGCAGCATATAATATACCTCCGCGCGGGGGATCAGCAAAAATTACCGCTGAGCGCCCCAACGTCGTCAGACGAGGGGGAGAGTCATGGCCGACAATTCGGGCTTCAGAGTCGATAGGCTCGGCAGCGTCGACGTCAGGACTGGCGCCAAAGTCGACCACCTGGTCACGATCCTGGATTATCCGTGGGTCGCGATATGGATGAGCCCGCGGGAAACGATCAAAAAGATCGTCAATCGCGACCCGAGGCACCAGGTTATCATGCTGGGCGCACTGGCGGGCGGCCTGGCGATGCTCAATTTTTTTCTTGGCGCGGCGCTCGGCTTTACGCCGATTCCGCCATCCGCGCGCCTGGTTTCGTACCTGCCGATTCTGACCCTGGTGAGTCCATTTCTCGGCGCGGTGTTTGGGCTTCTTGGACTTTACATCGGTGCGTTCCTGATGGACTGGTGCGGCCGCGCGCTGGGCGGTATTGGCAATGCGGTCACAGTGCGCGCGGCGGTGGCATGGTCCCAGGTGCCGCAGATCTGCTTGGCCGTCGCGATGCTTCTGATCCTTCTGGGCACCGGAGTTTGGCAGGCGTTCGTCCCCTCGCTGCCCGACCCGAATGCGGCCTCCGCGGCCGCGGCCGCCGCGGCGAAGCATTTCACGCCCGCACGTGGGGTCGAGTCGATCATCTCGATCTGGTCGTTCATCCTGATGCTGCATTGCGTGGGCGAGGTGCATCGTTTTTCGGCCTGGCGTGCGCTGGGCGCTTTCCTGCTGCCGGGAGCGATCTTTATCGGGATCGCGGTCGTGGTCAAAATCGCCATGACGTGAGGATGACCTCGCCCCCCGGTCGCTTCGAAATCCCCATTTGATCCCGCGCGCCCTCCGGCGCTAACTATGCGGCTGAATCTCCGCGTCACAGGGACTTCGACCATGCAAATGGCACGGACAAAATTCGTTAGCGCAGCGTTGACGGCCGCATTTCTGCTCGCGATCGCAAGCGCGGCGCGGGCCGCGATCAAAACCGAGGCCGTTACCTACAGGGAAGGCCAGGCCGAGGCGCATAGTTTCATCGTTTATGACGACAGTCTGAGCGGCAGGCGGCCCGGCGTCCTGGTGGTGCCGGAATGGTGGGGGCTCAACGACTATCCCAGGATGCGCGCGAAGATGCTGGCCCAACTGGGATACGTCGCGATGGCGGTCGACATTTACGGCGACAGCAAGGTCACCGCCGATCCCAAGCAGGCGGGCGCGTGGGCCGACGCGCTGGAGGCAGGCGACCGCGCGGAGCTCCGCACTCGTATCGCGGCCGCGCTCGCCAGGCTCAAGAACGATCCGCGCGTGGACCCAACCAAGACCGCCGCGGTCGGATACTGCTTCGGCGGCTCAACCGTGCTGGAACTTGCGCGCAGTGGCGCCGAGGTGAACGGAGTCGTCAGCTTTCATGGCCACTACGACACCAATGATCCGGCCAAACCAGGACAGGTGAAAGCCAGGATTCTCGCCTGCCATGGCGCGGACGATCCTTTTCAGTCGCCCGCGCAGATACAGGCGTTCCAGGACGAGATGCGCAGGGCCCGGGCCGATTGGGAGTTCAACATCTATAGCGGGGCCAAACATAGCTTCACCAATCCCGATGCCGGCAAATACCATGTTGCCGCACTGGCCTATAACGAAGAGGCGGACCATCGCTCGTGGCAGGCGATGAAGGATTTTTTTCGCGAGATCTTCAAGTAGGCGCGCGATCAGTACTGCGGATGCGGCCGCGAGCGGCCCGGCGGACCATACTCGCACGCGCCCATCGGTTACGTTACTCTTTGTGCGCGGGCCTCGACGCGGCGCGCAACCAGAGACGAATATGACAATATGCGGAGGAGCCGGCGCGCGTCCTTTCGACGCCGGCCGTCTTGCCTGTGGCCGAGACCGAGCACAAAACGACTGATTACAAGACGACCCTGAAACTTCCCAAGACGGACTTTCCGATGAAGGCGAATCTGCCCAAACGGGAGCCCGAGATGCTCAAGCATTGGGAGGAAATCCGGCTCTACGAAACGCTGCTCGCCGAGCGCAAGGACGCGACCGCTTGGATCCTGCACGACGGGCCGCCCTACGCCAACGGCCGCGTGCACATGGGCACCGCGCTCAACAAGGTGCTCAAGGATTTCGTCGTGCGCTCGCGCGCGATGATGGGGTTCCGCACGCCGTTCGTGCCGGGATGGGACTGCCACGGGATGCCGATCGAGTTCAAAGTCTCGCGCGATCTCGGAGAGAAGGCGCGCGCGATGCCCAAGCTCGAGCTTCGGCGGCTGTGCCGTGCGGAAGCCGAGAAATGGATCGACCTCCAGCGCAAGGATTTCATGCGCCTGGGATGCATCGGCGACTGGTTTCATCCGTACATCACGATGGATCCCTCGTACGACGCGGCGGAGATCGGCGTGCTGCGCCACCTGGTCGAGCGCGGCTACGTCTATCGCGGCCTGCGCCCGGTGCACTGGTGCTTCGCCGATCGCACGGCGCTGGCCGAGGCTGAGGTCGAGTATCGCGAGCACGTCTCGCCCTCGATTTACGTCGCGTTTGCGTTCAACGCGAACCTGCGCGACGCGGGCGCGCTCGCCTGGAACGCCTCGGATCGCGCGGAACTCGCCGCTGCACACAAGGCCGGCAAGCTCTTCGCGGTGATTTGGACCACCACGCCGTGGACGCTGCCCGCCAACCTGGGAATCAGCCTCAACCCGACGTTCGATTACGTCGCGCTCAAGGCGGGCGATCGCTACTACGTCGTCGCTGCGCGGTTGGCCGAGGCGGTCGAGAAGGAATGCGCGCTCATCGTCGAAAAAAGCATCGCGCTCGATCGCGAGGCGCTCAAATCGCTCGACGGGCAGGATATTTTCCGCCATCCGTTTGTCGCCCGCGACGTTAAGCTGATGTACGGCGACCATGTCACGGCTGACGCCGGGACCGGCCTCGTTCATACCGCGCCTGGACATGGCTACGAAGACTTCGTGGTCGGTTCGCAGTACGGGCTGAAACCCTTTACGCCGGTCGACACGGCCGGCAAGTTCACCGCCGACGGCGGCGAATGGGCGGGGCAGAATGTTTTCAAGGCCAACGATTCGATCGTCGAAAGACTGCGCGCGACCAGCGCGCTGCTTCATTCGCACAAGTTCTCGCACAGCTATCCGCATTGCTGGCGCTGCAAGAATCCGCTGATTTTCCTCGCCGCCGAGCAATGGTTCATGCGGATCGACCACGACGGCTTGCGCCAGCGGGTGATCGAGGAAATTGACGCCGTGCAATGGATCCCGCTGTGGTCGCGCGACCGTATCCGCAACATGACCGAGACGCGGCCGGACTGGTGTCTCTCGCGCCAGCGTGCGTGGGGCGTGCCGATCCCGGCACTCAAATGCGGCGCCTGCGGCCATGTGGGTTTGTACGACGAAGTGATGGCCGCGGCGGAGCGAATTTTCGAAAGCGAGGGCTCGGACGCGTGGTTCAATCGCCCGGTCGGCGACTTCGTCACACCCGATCTTAAGTGTGAGAAGTGCCAGGGCGCGTCGTTCGAGAAGGAAGAGGACGTGCTCGACGTGTGGTTCGATTCGGGCTCCTCGCAGGCCGCGGTGCTCGGCAAACGGCCCGAACTACGCTGGCCGGCCGACGCCTACCTTGAAGCGGTCGAGCAGGCGCGCGGATGGTTCGGCTCCTCGCTCGCGTGCGCGGTCGCCGAGCGCGGCCACGCGCCGTTTCGCACCGTGATTAGTCACGGGCTCACGGTCGACGAGCAGGGGCGCAAGATGTCGAAGTCGCTCGGCAATTCCGAGGACGCGGCCGACGCGGTGAACCGGATCGGCGCCGACGTGCTGCGCCTGGTATATGCCTCGCTCGATTACACCACGGAAATCGCGCTCGGCGACACGGTCTACACGGCGGTCTCGGAGGCCTACCGCAAAATTCGCAACACCTGCCGCTATATCCTGGGCAATCTTGCCGATTTCGATCCGGCGCGCGACGCGGCGCCGCTCGGCCGGATGACCGAGTTCGACCGCTACATCCTGGCGCGGCTGGAGCGCCTGAAGGCCGACGTGCTCCGCGCTTTCGACGAGTACGACTTCCAGGCCGCCTACCACGCGATCATCAACTTCGTCGTGATCGACCTGAGCTCGCTCTATATCGACGTCGCGCGCGACCGGTTGTATTGCGCGGCCGCCGCCTCGCCCGAGCGCCGCTCGGTGCAGACCGCGCTCTACCACGTGATCGACGCGCTGGTGCGGATGCTCGCGACGCTGATCCCGTTTACCGCCGACGAGATTTACTCCCACATGCCGGGCGAGCGCGCGGCGAGCGTGCATCTGCTGATGCTCGCTCCGCCCAATCCAGAGTGGCGCGACGCGGAACTGGAAGCGCATTGGGAACGCCTGCTCAAGGTGCGCGCCGAGGCGCTCAAGTTGCTCGAGACGATGCGCCAGGCGGGGACGATCGGCGCGCCGCTGGAGGCCGCGGTGGAAATCGGCGCGGTCGCCGATGATGGCGCTTTGGCCGAGACGCTCGCGCGCCATCGCGACGCACTCAAGGAACTTTTCATCGTTTCGGAGGTCGCGCCGCTTCAAGCGCGCGAGGCCGAGGATCTGCGCCGCAAAGCCAACGGCGCCGAAGCGTTCAGCTTCGACGGGGTTTACGGACGCGTTTCAACCGACCCGCCGCTGGTCGTGGTGGGGCGGCGCGCGCCGGGGCGCAAGTGCCAGCGCTGCTGGATGTACTTCGATGACGATTCCGGCTCCGACCTGGATCCGCGATGCCGCGCGGTAGTACAGGCGCTCAACGCGTGAGGCCGGTCGCGCCGCAAGCGCCGGCATCAACCGCGGGCGGTGTGAGCGCGGCAACCGACTGGCGCCGGTTCGGCACGATGCTCGGCCTCGTCGCGCTGCCGGTCTTCGTCCTCGACCAACTTGTCAAGCTCTACATCATCGGGCATCTGAAGCTCTTCGAGCAGATCGACCTGGTGCCGCACTGGCTGGCGATTACCTACACCCTGAATTCGGGCGCCGCATTCAGCCTGTTCGCGACGCTCGCGCCGGCCGTGCGCGAGATCATGCTCGACGGGCTCGCCGCCACCGCGGTGGTGGTGCTCGGGGTGCTGCTCGCGCGCGGCACGCGTCCGCGGGTTGTGTCGGCCGCCTTTGCGCTGATCATGGGGGGCGCGGCAGGCAACCTGCTCGACCGAGTCGTGCGCGGCCGGGTCGTCGATTTCATCTACGTCCACTACTACGCGTGGAGTTACCCGGTCTTTAATATCGCCGACAGCGCAATCACGATCGGGGTGGCGATTATCCTCATCCACTCGGTATTTTTCCACGACGCCGAAGCCTGACCTCGCTCGTCGGAGCGGGCGAGCGGCCGCCGTATCGCCGCGTTTGACCCAAGCGCGATCCTGACGCTAATTTTGCGATGCTCCATCCGGCCGTCGCGCCGGCGCGGAGCGGGGTGTGACCCATGAAGACGATCAACACCGTTACCGGCACAACCACCGCCGACAAGCTCGGCACTACGCTGATGCACGAGCATCTGATGGTCGGATGGGGCGGATGGGAACTGGACTGCACTGCGCCGCGCTTCGAGCGCAAGGAGGCGCTCAAGTTCGCGACCGACCGGCTCAAGGAATTGCGCGACCTCGGTCTCGGCACCTTCCTCGATCCCTGTCCGATGGACATCGGACGCGACGTAAACTTCATGGCCGAGGCGGCTGGCTCCGCCGGCGTTCAGCTAATCTGCGCGACCGGCCTCTACAAGGAAGACCTCGGCAACACCGCCTACTTCAAACAGCGCCCGCTCGGCGAGATCGCCGACGTTTACGTGGCCGAGCTGACCGAGGGTATTGCCCGCACCGGCGTGAAGGCCGGAGTCATCAAGTGCGCGACCTCCAAGGGCAAGATCACCGAGTACGAAGAGAAGTGCCTGCGCGCCGCCGCCCGCGCGCATCTCAAGACCGGCGCGCCAATCACCACTCATACCGACGACGGCACGATGGGCCGCGAGCAACTCGACATCTTTGCCTCCGAAGGCGTCGATCTTAAGCACGTGATCGTTGGGCATAGCTGCGGCGCGTCGGACCTACGCTACCACACCGACATGCTCGACCGCGGATGCTACTTGGGCTTCGATCGCTTCGGGCTGGATTTTCTGCATCCCGACCGCCTGCGGCTGGCCGCATTGATCGGGCTTTTGGGCGTCGGCTTCGAGAAACAGATCGTGCTTTCGCACGACTCGGTCGCGTGCTGGCTCGGGCGCGGCCTAGACCTGACGCCCGAGGTCGAAAAGGGAATCCGCAACTGGGAGCCGACGCATATCTTCAAGAACATCCTGCCCGCTCTGCGCAAGGCGGGCGTCAGCAACGAAAAAATCCAGACGCTGATGGTCGAGAACCCACGCAACTACTTCGAGCAGTAGTTCAGGCGTGACGCGAATCGGGCGCGGAACGAGTTCCGGCGCGGAGCGGATGCGGACGGACCCGGAGGTCTAGTCGGCCCGCTCATCTCGGCTGGAACCTTGCGGCCGCCGGATGCGTTATTTGTTGAGCACTTGGGCGCCGGCTTCCATCCGCGACCGCCAGCGGTCGATCGCCTCGACGTTGAAGCGCCAGTCGCTACCGACCCGGAAGGCCGGCAGTTCGTTGCGCTTGAGCAGCCGGTAGACGGTCGAGGGATGCACCCGCAGGTAGGTGGATACGTCCTGCACGGTCATCACGCGCTGCGCGACCGCATCGAAATCCAACTTTATGACTCGATCGATCTCACGATTATCCATCTCCACCCCCTAGTCAGGACTGCTGAGCCGGCGACTTCGATGAAAAGGGTTCGGATTATGAAGGGCAACTGCTCGAAAAAAAGTCTCCTCCCCCGCAATTGGCCGCTCCGCCTTAAGCTGACGCGCGCTATTCTATGCATTGCTCTGTCAATGTGAAGATTTAGCGGCCCACGAATATCAACAAGATCGCAAGTTTGTGGATAACTCCGCACACCGGATGCGGCAGGCGCGGCTAATACTGACGGCGTAATCGAGCTTGACTTCGACCGGTCCGGTCTGGTCGGATGGCACGCCGCAAAGGTTCGGTCTATTTCACTATGCTATCGATGGGTCAGAGGACCGCCGATTTTTTGCTCCACTGGCGCTGGCAGGTCATCGTCGTGTACCTGGCGCTGACCGCTTTTTTTGCCGTCGGCGTCGTGCGTATCGCGCACAGTTTCCAGGCCCAGACCTCGGTCGCTGACCTGATTCCCGCGCACAACCGCGTCACCGACGTCTTCAAGCGCTACCAGAGCTTCAGCAAGCCGGCCACGGTCGAAATCCTGCTCAAGGTCAAACAGGGCACGATCTACACGCCTCAGACGCTGGCCCGGATCTGGCGGATCACGCGTAACCTCGACCTGGTGCCGGGCATCGACCATGTCACCCTGACCTCGATCGCGAGCGAGAAAGTTCGGGTGATCCGGCCGACGCCGCCCGGCCTCAGTTCCGAGCCGGTGATGACCAACAAGATCCCGGCCACGCAGGCCGAGGCAGCGGCCGTGCAGGAGCGCGCTCGCCACGCCGCCGGCGTCACCGGCATCCTGGTCTCGCCCGATGAGAAGGCGACGCTGATCGAGGCCGCCTTCTTTGAGCAGGGGCTCGACTACGCCGAGGTCTTCCAGCGTGTGCACAAGATGCTCGCGGACGAGAGCGACCCGAATATCGAGTTCTACACCGCCGGGCGCGTGATGCTGATCGCGTGGGTTTACCGCTACGGCCATCAGGCGCTGTGGATTTTCCTGCTCTCGCTCGCGCTCATCATCCTGGCCCACGTCGATTACATGCGGAGCCTCGCCGGCGCCCTCACACCGATCATCGCCGCCGCCGTGTCGACGATCTGGGGGCTCGGCGCGGGCGGATGGCTGGGGCTTAACCTTGAACCGCTCACAGTGGTGGTGCCGGTGCTGCTGATGGCGCGCGCGCTCAGCCACTCGCTGCAGATCACGCGCCGCTACTACGAAATCCTCTATGAGACCCACGAGCGCGTGGCCGGCGCGGCGGGCGCGCTGGCCTCGATGTTCGCGCCGGCCTTCCTCGGCATCATGTGCGACGTCGCCGGGCTCTATATGATTTGCCTCGCGCCGATTCCGATAATCCAGAAGCTCGGCGTGCTCTGCGGCACCTGGTCGCTGCTAATCATTCCGTCGGCGGTGCTGCTCACGCCGGTGCTGCTGGCGATCCTGCCGCCGCCCAAGGACGTAAGCGTCTTCATCACGCACGAGGTTCCCTCGCTCAGCACGCGGCTGATCGAGCCGGTGCAGCGGATGCTCGCCGCGCTGCTGACGCCGCGGATGCGGATCGTCACGACCGTGATTGCGGTACCGGTGGCGGCGTTGATGGCGTTTCTCGCGGTGAGCCGTCCGGTCGGCAACGTCGCGATCGGCAGCCCGCTGCTGTGGCCCAACAACGAATTCAACGTCGCCGAGCGCGAGATCAACGCCAACCTCGCCGGCACCGCGACGCTCAACGTGGTATGGGAGGGCAAGATCCCGCGCGCGCTCTACCGTCCCGAGGTGTACGACTCGATGCTCCGCTTCCAGAAGGCGATCGAGCACAACCACGGCGCCGTCGCGACGCTTTCGCTCGCCGACTACATTCCTTATACCGGCCTGATCCTGCGCGGGGGCAATCCCAAGTGGCTGCCGATCGACCTCACCGGCCATGACGTGGGCGCTTACCTGTTCTGGACGCGCACCGGGCACTCGCTGGAAAACTTCAGCAATATAATCCAGCCCAACGGCACCAACGGCGACGTCGTGCTCTGGTACAAGGACCTTCGCGCGAGCACCGTGGACGAGGCGATGGCGCAGGCGCAGCGCGCCGTTGCCGAGGTGCAGCCCCGGCCGTCCGCGGTCTATCGCATCCGGCTTGCCACCGGCTCGGTCGCGCTGCAATACGCGCTCGACCACGTCGTGCGCGCGGCCGATCTGAGAATCCTGGTTTACCTGCTCGCGACCATCTTCGTGATGTGCGTTCTGACGTACCATTCGGCGGTGGCGGCGGCGATGCTGCTGGTGCCGTTGTTGTTCGCGCAGTTCGCCACCGACTCGGTGATGTATCTGCGTGGAGTCGGGCTCGACGTGAACACGCTGCCTGTGGTGGCGGTCGGTCTCGGCGTCGGAATCGACTACGGGATTTACCTGCTGAGCCGCATCTGTGAGGAATTCCAGGGCGCGGCCGACGGCGACGTGCAGGCAGCGGTCACGCGCGCGGTCTTCACCACGGGCGAGGCGACTTTCTTCGTTGCGTTCACGATGGTGTTGGGCGTGCTGCCCTGGTACTTCCTGTCCGAGCTGCGCTTCCTGGCCGAGATGGGCCTGATGCTGGCGCTGGTGATGGCGTTCAACGGATTGCTCGCGATGAGCGTGCTGCCATTGGAGACGGTCCTCATACGCCCGAAATTCCTGGGCCGCGTCAAACTAATGGAACGCAAGGGGTGAGCCACAAGCGCGCGAATGAGGTTTACGAATCGGCCGGCGGATTGCTAGCCGAGGTGGGCGAGAATCTCGGCGAAGCTGAGCTTGCGGGTCAGCGCGTGGCCCAGCCGATCGAGCAGTACGAATTCGACTCCATCGCCCGTGCGCTTCTTGTCAAGCCGCATCGCGCGCACGAACTCCTCAGCGCGCCATCCGGCCGGCATCGCGGTTGGCAAGCCCGCCCGCGCGATCAGCCGCTCCAGTCGGTCAGCCTCGGCGGCGCTCAGACCCGCGAACGCTTGCGAGAGTCTTCCCGCCGCGACCATTCCGATCGCCACCGCCTCGCCGTGCAAAAAATTGCCGTAGCCCGACGACGCCTCGAGCGCATGGCCGGCAGTGTGGCCGTAGTTGAGGATCTTGCGCAGGCCGCCCTCGCGCGCGTCGCTCGCCACGATTGTCGCCTTGTGATGCAGCGATCTCGCGACCATCCGCTCCAGCGCCATGGGGTCGCGGCGCATAATCGCGTCGAGGCCGTGCTCCAACTCCTCGACCATCGGCGCATCCATGATCGCACCGTACTTGATCACCTCGGCGAGGCCCTCGCGAAACTCACGCTCGGGCAGGCTCTGGAGCGTCGCGACGTCGGCCACGATCAGCCGCGGCTGGTAAAATGCGCCGATCAGGTTCTTCGCCCGCGGATGGTTGATCGCGGTCTTGCCGCCAAGGGCTGAATCGACCTGCGCGACCATTGTGGTCGGGATTTGCACTAGCGCCACGCCGCGCATGTAGGTTGCGGCGGCGAAGCCGGCCAGGTCACCGACGACGCCGCCGCCCAGCGCGAACACTGCGCTATTCCGATCCAGTTCCGCCTCGACGATCGCGTCGAAGACCCGCTCGAGCGTGGCGAATGATTTGCTCTGCTCGCCTGCCGCGACCTCCAGGGTCCGCGTCGCGAAGCCCGCCGCCGTGAGCGACGCGGCCGCGCGCTCGCCATAGAGGCGCGCGACGTTGGAATCGGTGACGATCAGCGCCCGCCCGGCGGCCACACCCGCCTCGCGCGCGAGCCGACCCGTCTGGTCGAGCGCGCCGGCACCGACGTGCACCGGATGAGCGTCGGGACCGAGTTCTACGCGGAAGGTGCGCATCGATGGGCGCTCCTTCCGTGGCGGCCGAAGATTTCCAGCACGCGCTCCGCCGACTCGGCGACCGACAGGTCGGACGTGTCCACGGTGAAATCGGCGCGCGCGTAGGCGGCGCGCCGCTCTTCCATCAGTTCGGTGATTCGCGCCTCCAGCGGCTTGCCGCCTTCGGTAAGCTTGGGCCGCTTATGTGGAGAGCGCCGCACGCGCGCCGCGATTACCTCGGGCCGCGCGCTCAGACAGATGATCACGCCCGCGCGCTTGAGCGCGAGGTAGTTGCGGTCGTCGACTAGCGCACCGCCGCCGGTCGAGATCACCGCCGGCCGCGGCTCGCCGCATTGCGGGCAGAGCGCGGGATCGTCGGCCAGTGCGGCGATCACCGCGCGCTCGAGCGCGCGGAACTGCGCCTCGCCTTGCTCGGCGAAGATCGCCGGGATCGGCTTGCCGGCGCGCGCCACCAGTTCGGCGTCGCTATCGACCAGGCGCCATCCCAGCCGCGCCGCAGTCGCGCGGCCGACCGCGCTCTTGCCAGTCGCCATGAAGCCCGTGAGGATCAGCTTGGGAGCCATCTCTTTGGGAGCTATCTCACTGGGCTCCCGCGGCGTCAAAAATTGCGCACCTGCTCGAGGTAGCCTTCGTAGTTGCGCGCGATCTCGGCGCGCGAGTCGCCGCCGAACTTTTCCACGAACGCGTTGGCCAGTTCGAACGCGACCACCGCCTCGGCGATAACCGCGGCGGCCGGAATCGCGCATACGTCGGAGCGCTCGGTGTTGCCGACCGACTCGGCCTTGGTCCGGATGTCCGCCGAGCGCAGCGGCCGCATCAGGGTCGACAGCGGCTTGAACGCCACGCGTACGCGCAGCGGCTCGCCTGTGGTCATCCCGCCCTCGGTGCCGCCGGAATTGTTGGAGTGGCGGATGAAGCGGCGGGCCGCCGGGTCGTAAGCGATTTCGTCATGGAGCGCCGAGCCGCGCGTCGCCGCGGCGCGAAAGCCCAGGCCCAGTTCGACGCCCTTGACCGCCTGCAAACTCAGGAGCACGTGCGCGAGGCGGCCGTCGAGCTTGCGGTCCCATTGCACATGGCTGCCCAGCCCGACCGGCAATCCGGTGGCGACCACCTCGACCACGCCGCCGAGCGTGTCGCCGGTCTTTTTGCACTCGTCGATCTCGGCGATTATCGCGCGTTCCGCTTCGGGGTCGGCGACGCGCACCTGCGAAGCCTCGGTGATGCGCTTTAAGTCTTCGATACTGAGATCGGCGGGCGTCCGCGCTTCGATCGATCCGATGCTCGCGACGTAGCCGAGCGTGGTGATGCCGAAGGGTTCTAGGATCAGCTTGGCGAGCGATCCGGCCGCGACCCGCATCGTGGTCTCGCGGGCCGAGGCGCGCTCGAGCACATCGCGGATATCGTCGAGGTTGTATTTGAGCACGCCGGCCAGATCGGCATGGCCGGGACGCGGCCGGGTGACCGCTTCGGCCTCGCCGCGGTCGGCGGGATCGACCGACATCCGCTTGAGCCAGTTTTTGAAATCGCGATTCTCGACGATCAGCGTGATCGGACTGCCGATCGAGCGCCCGAAGCGGATGCCCGAGACCACCCGCACCTCGTCGCGCTCGATTGCCATCCGTCCGCCCCGTCCGTAGCCCTTCTGGCGGCGCGCGAGGTCGTGGTTGATCTTCGCGAGATCGATGTCGAAGCCGGCCGGGTAGCCTTCCACCACCGCCACCAGTTCAGGGCCGTGCGATTCACCGGCTGTCAGGAAACGCAGCATCTTGAGACCGTCCGTCGGCGGAGGCGGCGGCTCGCCGCGCCCGCGCCAATCGATTCAACCAGAGTTGGCGCGGCGGGGAAAGCCGGTCCGCGTAGGCGGGATGCTCCTGTTCGGGGTCAATCTCGGCGCGATCGGCGAGCGATAGCGCATCGGAACGGCACTATGCTACCGGTCACTCAGCGCAAAAACATCGTTCGGACGCACGTACAGCGCCTCATAGGAGCCAGACCATGACCCCACTAGTGCTGAGTTCCGGAATCGACGAAGTACGTAAACATTCGACATGGTTCCTCGCGATCGGAATCGCGCTGGTTATCCTCGGCATGGTCGCGATTGGTTACGCGGTCGAGATGACAATCGTCTCGGTGATGTTTCTCGGATGGCTGCTGATCATCGGCGGCCTGCTCGAGGTGATTCACGGCTTCTCGCGCCGGCTATGGAGCGGCTTTTTCATCAATTTGCTGGGCGGAGTGCTGTACGCCGTGGCCGGTGTGGTGATGGTCGCAAATCCGGCACTGGCGGCGGTTACCCTGACGCTGGTGATCGCGATCATACTGATCGTTGCCGGTTTGTTCCGGCTGTTCGTCGCGTTTACGACGCCACTGCATCATCGCGGATGGCTAATCTTAAATGGCGCGATTTCGATCTTGCTGGGCGTCATGATCTGGAGATCGTGGCCGGTATCCGGACTCTGGGTAATCGGACTGTTCATCGGTATCGATATGGTTTTCGACGGCTGGACTGAGATCATGCTCGCGCTGAGCGTGCGCAGTCTGCCGGCCGGCCCGGTTCCGGGATAAATCGGAACAGATCGAGGTCCCGCTCGAAATGCCGTAGGCACGCTCTCACAACGAGGGTAACGGTACGGTCAGCGCGTCGTATACTGTGATTCTCGGCCCGTAGGCGGCCTGAAATACTCCGATGCCATTGGCGGGCCGGATAAGGTTGGTCCGGTCGAAAATGTTGAGCAGCACGATACGGTTCGTTAACGTGCCGAGGCCCGGTAGCACGAAATCCCGGGCGGCGCTCATATTGAACTGCCATACCTTCGGAAGCTCGGTCTCGTTTGCGAAGCCTCCACGCAGTCCGCTGCTGAACAGGCCGTCGAAGGTAAACTGATAGCTCTTCCAGCGATATGCAGCGCCGCCCGACGCGCCGACCAGCGGCGTGTGATCGAGCACGATGAAATGGCGGTCGATATGCGCGACTTCATCCGCAGGAAAATTGTACTGCCCGCTGGCAACGCCGATATCCTCCTCCCGGGCCACGAAGACGTTCGCGCGCACGGCCAGGTTCTCCAGGTTGTAGGTTAGCGAGTTCTCCGTGCCGCCGCCGTATCCGCGAACGTAGTTGAAGGGCGCGTCGATCGGCACAAAACCGAACTGTCCTTCGTCAAGATAGTGTCGATCGATACGAAAGTAGTAGTCCTGGGCGAAGGCCAGATGCGGTGTGAATTGATGCGTGAATCCAGCGTCCCAGGTGTAGTCGGTTTCCGTATCAGGAGAAGCGTTGCCGCTCGGGCTGGTGCCATCGGCGCCCGTCGTACCCGCGAACAGTTTGAAGATGCCCGAGGAAACGTTCTGAAAGTTGGGGACCTGGAAGTTTCGCGCGAAGCCGGCGTGCACGGTCGTATTGTCCCGCGGCTTGTATACGAAATTCATCGTGGGGCTGAACTGGCTATTGGTGGTGAAGCCGGTTACACGGTCCCAGCGTGAGCCGACATCCAGACTCAGCCGGTCGGTAATCCGCCAGGTATCCTGAAGATATACGCCATAGACCAGGTTGATTCGGTTCAGGTTGGCAGCCACGGAAATCGGGGTGATAGCCGGCTCTCCCATCACGATCGGGAAGACCTGCGAGCGTTGATCCGATTCGACGCCGTATTCGCCGAAGTAAAATCCGCCGCGTAGCGCGTGCAGAGCGCCCTGCTGGTACGTCAGATCGCCCGCGAGCGTGTTGGAGAAATCGCTGGTGAACACGTTTGATGCGATTCCCTGGTAAATGAGGTCGCCAATCGGATCCGGGCTGAACGTCTGGGTGTTGTAGTGCGCGGTATAAGCGACCTGGTAATCGGCGTTGGACCCGATGACCCCGTTTAGGGCGAGTACTCCGTAGTAATCCTGCTGGTCGAGGCTCGAATCGATCGCGCTCGATGGATGAAGGACCGGATTGACCTGGTCGAGCTGGAACTCAGGCGCTTGATTGGGCCGGTTGGGAAATTGATTGCTGGCCACCGTCATTCCCGAGATGAGGCTCAATTTGGTGGCTGGATTCAGCTCATACGCCAGATACGCGAATCCCTGACCCTGCTGAGCCGCGTCGTGAATCGGGTCCGGCGCCGCCACTGCGGAACTGAATCCCAGGTTGGATTGTAAATACAGGCCGGTAAGGTAATAGCTGAAATTGCCGTCGCATCCGCCAAGCTCGAAACTCGGCTGCACGGTGTCGCGCTGCCCGCCGGAGATTGTGAACTCATTGCGTTCGCCGCCGCATCCGTCCTTGGTATGAATGTCGATCACGCCGGAGGTGCGGTAGCCATACTGCGCCGGCAGGACTCCGTCCATCAGGCTCACGCTCTTGACGAAGTATGAGTTGAGCAACTGCGTGAAGGTCGGGTCGGTATTGATGTCGAGCGGCAGCAGAATCCCGTTCATCTGGTATTGGATGCCCATGTGCTCGCCACGGATGTGAATCTCCTGGTTCTGATCCAGCGCGACGCCGGGCATCTGCAGCATCACCTGATTAAGCGGCGTCGCCTCGCCTTCGGGGAGATTCACGATATCGCGCGCGGTCAGCGTGTACTTGTTGTTTCCATTCGCCGACAGTCCGTTTTGCGCGCGAATTCTGGTGGCGCTTACGGGAACAGTCAGCGCCTCTTGCGATTCCAGCACCAGGTCCAGATGCTTACCGGAAATGTGGGGTAGGACTATGACCATCGTCCCCGGTTTGAAGCCCTTCCTCCCAGTCACCAGTGCATAAGTTCCGGCCTTGCGCTGCGGTAGCCGAAACAGACCTCGATCGTCAGTGATTGCCTGCGCGATCGTGTGTCCCTCCGCGGATTCCAGCGTCACAGTGGCGCGCGCTAGCGGCCGGCCAAGCGCGTCGGTGACCATGCCATTTACAAATTGTGCGACGCTCTGCTTCTGGCCGGCCGATGCCCCGCCGCCTGGCATCGCAAGGAAGAGCACGAGCCCTAAAGCCGCGAAAGACGGTGCGCAAATTTTTACACGTGCCAGACCACACCGGTTTCGAAAGCGCCAGTCGGTTGAAATAACCGCAAGCCGCGAAGATAAATTTCGCAATGCAAAGTTCTCCGTGCCCGCCATTTTGCGAGCGGGTGCCGCACCAATCCCGGCAGGAAGACAGTCTTGCCCTCTGCGCGAAAGGCATAACTCACCCTTCGCACGAAGGCCTGATTCGCCTCGAGCGCGGATCGGTGAGACTTAGAACCGAACGATTTTAAAAAGGCGCTTAGACGAAAGCGGGGGGAGGCCGCGCGGCTTGCGGCAAATGGTTCAAGCCGGAATTGATGAATGGGGCAACGGTCGCGGAGAATTCTTCGGAAAAATCACAAATCGCTGCAAGCGCGATGCGGTCGAACGGACTGTCGAAGTGCCAGTGACCTAATCGGTTCGGATCCCCGTTGACGGCTGCCGGCTGATGCCCATGTACGTCGTAAGTGTGGGCTCCGTGCTCATGATGGGAATCGTGGGGCTCTTTGCGATGGTGGTGGTGATGGTTTTCGCCGTGGTCATGCCCCGGCGCCATCCGTCCATCGTCATGGTGATGGATGTGCGGGTGATTCCCTCCGCGGTGACGATGGTAAATCGCGCTCACGGTTCCAAACGCAAATTACTCCTCTCAGCGGCTATCGCAAGACGCGATCGCTCGATTGAGCAGCCGCGATTACATTGTCACCCGCCTGTGTCAGATACGTAGCGTGGGACTGTATCGGATTTGTCTTTACATGAAGTTGAACAGCTTGAGCCGCGCGGTAACGATCTGTTTGATGGCCGCCACTCCCTCCGGGAGAATCTTGTAGGGCGCGACCTCGTTCGGATGGGCTTTGAGCGCCGCCTCGAGTCCGCGCCGCCACGCGACGCGAATCTCCGTGTTGACGTGGACGATCGTCATTCCGTTTTTGATCGCGGTCCGAAAATCGTCGTCGTTGGTTCCCGAACCGCCATGCAGCGTCATGAATGCTCCAGTGGCTTTGCTCAACTCCCCGATAAGGCCGAGGTCGAGGCGCTTTTTCTCGTCGCCTTTGACCATGCTCTCGAGCATACCGTGCATGTTACCGACCGCAGGTGCGAGCACATCGACCTTGGTCGCCTCGACGAATTGCCTGGCTTCTTCGGGCGTCGATAAAGCGCTCATCCCTGCGGGCTTCTGTTCGAGAATCGCCGATGACGAGCCGATGTTACCGATTTCGCCTTCGATGACGATCCCCGGGTTGATCGATTTGAGCGCCTCGACCGCGCGCCGGGTTTCCTCGACATTTTTGTCGAACGGCAGTGCTGAACCGTCGAAGATGATTTCATCGAAACCAGCCTTTGCCGCCTCGACCGCTTTGGCGAGCGAATGCGTATGGTCGGCATTGAGGAAGATCGGCAAGCCGTGCTGCTCGCGCGCCGTTTTCACGAGCGCCGCCGACTCCGCGACGCCGATGAATTCACGCTCGCCTTCGGAGACGCCGACCATCACGGGCAGTTTGAGCTCCAACGCTGACTCGACGATCGCTTTGAACGCGGTGAGTTCGGAAATATTGAAATGCCCAACCGCGACCTGACGCCGTCGCGCGTCGGCCAGGGTTTCGATCAACGACTTCATCGGAATTTCCCCTTTTACCGTCCAGACATCCGACACATAGGCCCGCGTTGAACCGAGCGTCAAGCACGGCCCGTGGACGAGCGCGGCCGCCCACGTTGCTCGGACGCTCGCGCCATGTAAATTGCCAATGGCAATCGCGATGCAGGCGAAGGTGATCCTTATCGGCGCGGCGCGGGGCGTGGGACAACTGACCTACGCGATTCCGCCGGCGCTCGAGGGCCGCGTGGAGTGTGGCCATCGGGTGATCGTGCCGCTGCGCTCGCGCCGCCTGACCGGCATCGTGACCGAAGTCGGCGACGGGCTTGAGGCCGGCGCCGCCGCGCTGAAACCGATCCTCGAGCTTCCCGAGTCGCGCCCGCTCTACGACCGCGCCCATCTCGGGCTCATCGAATTCATGGCGTCCTACTACATGGTGCCGCTGGGCGACGCGATGCAAAGCGTCGTCCCGGCCGCCGCGCGGATCGAATCGCGCAAGGTGTTCCGGATCGCCGCGCCGCCCGACGCCTTGCGCGCGGCGACGCTGGCGCCGATGGAGCGCGCGATCGTCGAAGCGCTCGGACGCCGCGCGATGACCGCGCGCGAACTCGCCCGGCTGGGCGAGCGGCGCGAAGTCGCCGCGGCGCTCGCGCGGCTCACCGCCGAGCGAATCGCGGAGACGGCGGAGGCCACTCGCGGCCGCCATCGGAGCGTTAGCGCCGTGCGGCTTGCGCCCGGCGGCCTGGCGGCTGTGAAACTTCGCGGCGTCAAGCAGCGTGAAATCGTGCGCCTGCTCGGCGAGGCCGCGCCCGAGGCGCTCGCGCTCGAAGATCTAGAGGAGCAGCTACCGGGAGCGCGAGTCGCGGTGCGCGCACTCGCAGATCGCGGAATCGTCGAGGTCGAATCGGCGCCGCGAACCGGCGCAATGCAATATCCGGGCATCGCGGACGTGCCTCGGGACCTGTCTGATGCGATCGGCGGCGGTGATTTCGACCTGATGCCCGAGCAGGCGGCTGCGATCGAAACCGTCATGCCCGCCGTCATCGACGCGCGCGAGGCCGTTTTTCTCTTGTGGGGCGTCACCGCCAGCGGCAAGACCGAGGTCTACCTGAAGCTCGCGGCGGCGGCTCTGGAAGCGGGCCGGCAGGTGCTGCTGTTGGTGCCCGAGATAGCGCTCGCGGATCAGATCGTCAGATCGTTTCGCGCCCGCTTCGGCCCCCTGGTGGCCGTGGCGCACAGCGCACAGAACGTGGCCGAGCGATGGGCCAGTTGGATGGCGGCGCTGGGGGGCCAGGCGCGAATCATGATTGGTCCGCGCTCGGCGATCTTCGCTCCGCTAAGCGGCCTCGGGCTGATCGTAGTCGACGAGGAGCACGACCCCGCCTACAAACAGGAAGAAGGAATTCGCTACAACGCGCGCGACCTGGCCGTGGTGCTGGGGCGGCTCGCGCCATGCCCTGTCGTGCTGGGCTCGGCGACGCCGTCATCCGAGTCGTTCTACAACGCACGGCGCGGGCGCTACCGGCTGCTGCGGATGGCGCGCCGGGTGATGGAGCGGCCGATGGCGGAGGTCGAGATAGTCGACCTGCGCGCGGAATTCAAAAAGGATCTCGCTCGCGAAAAAGACGGTGCGGCAGCCGGCGCCGCGAAGAAGTCCGACCAGCCGCAGGCGGTGCCGCTCTCGGCGCCGCTGCTCGACGCGCTGCGCGCTAATCTCGCCGCGGGCGGACAGAGCGTGGTGTTTCTCAATCGCCGCGGCTTTCACAACTTCCTGCAATGCCATCTCTGCGGCGTCGTGATCTCGTGTAGCAATTGCAGCGTCAGCATGACGTTTCACATGCGCGACCGTTCGCTGCGATGCCATTGGTGCGGCGCGCGCGCGCCGGCACCCGAAGCCTGTCCCGAGTGCAACGGCTTCGGCCTGGTGGGCCAGGGCTTCGGCACCGAGCGGCTAACGGAGGCGCTGACCGCGATGCTGCCGCAGGCGCGTATCGAGCGGATGGACAGCGATACCAGCGGGCGGCGCGGGATGCGTTTGGAACTGGTCGAGCGCCTGCGCCGCGGCGAGATCGACGTAATGGTCGGCACGCAGATGATCACCAAGGGCTTCGACCTGCCGGGCGTGACGCTGGTCGGCGTAGTGCTCGCCGATTTAGGCCTCAACCTGCCCGACTTCCGCGCCGCGGAGCGCACCTTTCAACTGCTGACTCAGGTGGCGGGGCGCGCGGGACGCGGCGAGCGTATGGGGCGCGTGCTGATCCAGACTTACGCGCCGCATCACTACAGTATTCGCGCGGCGCGTGATCAGGACTACGACCGCTTCATCCGGCGCGAGTTGCGTTTGCGCCAGGAACTGGGATGGCCGCCGTATTCGCGGATGGCGCTGGTGCGAATCGAGGGGGCGGAAGCGGCCACGGTCGCCGCGATGGCGGAGCGGGCGGCCAAGGCGCTTCGTGGCCAGGTCAAGGACGTCAAGGGCGACGCGATGCGCGTGCTGGGACCTGCCCCGGC
Source organism: uncultured delta proteobacterium (assembly GCA_963810495.1). Lineage (GTDB taxonomy): Bacteria > Desulfobacterota > Binatia > Binatales > Binataceae > JAKAVN01. Next base: position 47,516 of record CAWENP010000006.1, on the reverse strand, counting down.
GCCGATCGAACGGTTGCGCGGGCGCTATCGATGGCAGGTGCTGGTGAGATCGGCCGAGGCCGCCGCGATGCGCGCGGCGCTCGCCTCGATGCAGGCGCGGCTTGGAGGGCGCGACGCGCGCGGCGGCGTCTTCGTCGGTATCGACCTCGACCCGGTCAATATGCTGTGAGGATGGAGCGCAGAATAGCGCGGCTGGTGAGAACCGCGTTTGATAGAGCATGATGGTACTACTTACGTGCCAAGGAGAATTTCATGATTGATCATTCCAGTATCGAGAGCCTGACCGCGGCAGTGCAGCGCTATTTCGACCTCATGTACGACGGAGACACGTCGCGCTTCGATCGCGTTTTTCGTACGACCGCCCAACTCCACGGGCTCCGCGACGGCAAGATCGCGATGTTCACCGCTCAGAGTTACAAGGAGTTGACGGCGAGCCGGCCGTCGCCAAAGACGCTCAACGCGCCCCGCGAAGAAGAGATCCTGCTGATGGATTTCGCGTCCCCAACCCAGGCGCTCGTGAAGGTACGGGTCAGGATCAACAAGACCGTATACGTGGATCATCTCACCTATCATCGAGTGGATGGTGAATGGCTGATCAGCTCGAAGGGCTACCACGTCGAGCACACCGATTAGCCCAATCGCTCGCAAAACCGAAGCCGAAATTTTCGGTACGGACGGACTGCGTCGGGGGCCAGCGCGGAGTTTGTTCGCTGAACGCCCCGCCGCACCCGCCGTCGCGCGCGCGGCTTAAAGCTTTTCGATCCGGACCGCCGTGCCGTAGGCCGCGATCTCGCTCATGATGTCGCCGATCTCGTTGCAATCAAAGCGCATCGCGATTACGGCGTTGCCGCCTTTCTCCATCGCGGCCAGACGCAGGCGCTCGATCGCCTGTTGGCGGCTATCAGATAGCAGTTGGGTGTAGCCGGCGACCTCACCGCCAAAAATCGTGCGCAGTCCTGCGCCGAAGTTGGAGAAAGCGTTGCGCGCCCGGCAGATCAGGCCGAAAACTTCGCCATAAACGGCCACAATCTTGTAACCGGGGACGTCGTTCATGGTAGAGACTAAAATAGTGTCGTTGTCCATAAACATACCATAACCACTATAAACGTCGTTGGCAACGTCAAAACATAAATGCGCGCGTGCGGCGAGTCAACTCACAGGGTTTCGGCGAAAAGATGCCAGGCAAAATTGCTAAAATAGAACCCGCGATGGCGGAAACGACGCACATGACGATCCCAAAGCCGCATGCCGTGTTCGAGGCGGTCATGGAAGATGGCGCGATTATCCGGGCGCGCCGCCATGGGATCGCCGGCGCTCCGCGCCTGGTGCTGAGCCACGGCAACGCGCTTGCGATCGACGGCTACTTTTCGTTCTGGGGACAGTTGCTCGATCGCTACGACGTGATCGTTTACGACTTCCGCAATCACGGCCAGAACAAGCCGCATCATCCCGCGCATCATCAGTGGAAAAGATTCATCCAGGACGACGAGCGCATCTGGCACGCGATCCGCGAGCGATGGGGCGTCAAGCCGATGGCCGGCGTGTTCCATTCGCTCTCCGCGGTGACTGCGGTGATGCATACGCTGGAGATGGGCCGGCGCTGGGATCCGCTGGTGCTGTTCGATCCGCCGATTCATCCGCGCGACGGCCATCCGCTCCAGGCGGTCCAGATATTCCACGAGGGAGAGATCGCCGCGCGCGCCCGCCGCCGCACCGAGCGCTACAAGGACCCGGATGACCTGGCGCAGCTCTTCGCCCACGTGCCGCAGTTCAAGCTGTGGCGCACGGAGGCATACGAGTTGATGGCGCGCGCGACGCTGCGGCGCGATGACGCCGCGGGCGATTGGGTGCTGGCCTGCGCGCGTGAGCTCGAGGCGCACGTCTTCGAGAGCAATCGCGACGCGACGATCTGGCCGCGGATGAAAAACCTGCCGGTGCCGTGCAAGCTGATTTGCGGCGACCCCGCAAGCGAGCACAAGCAGCCGCCGGCGCTGATCGGGCGCGCGATCGCCGAGGAATCCCCGCTCGAATACGAAGCGATCCCGCATACCACACACTTTCTTCAACTCGAGCGACCCGAGGAATGCATCCGCGCGATGGAATCGTTCCTGCGCGAGCACGGGTTTATCGAATAGCGCGCCGGGACGCGCCGATTGCGCGCTTCCGGCATTCGGGACGCTCTGATAAATTTCGAACTGGTCCTTCATGGACCGATTTTGCCTGCGAGCGCCGCTGAGAACTAACCAACGATGGCCCTGCTCAACATCCGCAGATTTCCTGACCCCGCGCTCAAGGATCCGGCAAAGCCGGTCGCCAATATCGACAGCGGCCTCACGAGTTTTATCGAGAGTATGGTGCAGACGATGTACGCCGCGCCGGGCGTGGGTCTGGCGGCGCCCCAGGTCGGCGATTCGCGCCGCGTGGTGGTGCTCGACACCGACCATCAGAACCCCGGCAAGAAACTGCTGCGGCTCATCAATCCGAAGGTCGTCGAGGCCGAGGGTTCGGTTATTTGGGAGGAGGGATGTCTCTCGGTGATCGACTACACCGCCGACGTCAAGCGCGCCGCGCGCGTGCTGGTGCGCGCGTGGACGCCCGAGGAGAAGGAGATCGAGATTGAGGCGGACGACCTGCTCGCGGTAGCGCTGCAGCATGAGATCGACCATCTCGACGGCAAGCTCTTTATCGATCGCATCAGCCGGATCAAGCGCGAATTGTACCGGCGCAAACTCGCCAAGCTGATAAAGGAGGGCAAGGCCGATGGCCAGCGGCCCTCCAGCGTCCGGATCTGAAATCGCCACTCCGTTGCGAATCGTCTTCATGGGCACGCCGGCGTTGGCGGCCCATATTCTGGAGCAGCTGGCAGACGCTTGCGGCGATGCAACGCGGCCTGGCTTCCAGAGCTCGGGCTTCGAGATCGCGGGCGTGATTACGCGTCCCGATCAGCCACGCGGGCGCGGACTCAGGCTCGAACCGAGCGAAGTCGGAGCGGTGGCGGCGCGCCGCGGGCTCCCGGTGCTCAAGCCCGCGAAAATTCGCACGGCGGAATTTCTCGCCGAGCTGAGCGGGTTGAATCCCGACTTGCTGGTGGTCGCGGCCTATGGCCGAATCCTGCCCGACCCTGTGCTTGCGGCGGCGCGAATCATGCCGATCAACGTTCACGCCTCGCTCCTGCCGCGCCATCGCGGGGCCTCGCCGGTCGAAAGCGCGATTCTCGCCGGCGATAACGAAAGCGGGGTCACGATCATGCGCGTGACCAGCAAGATGGATGCGGGACCGCTCTTGCTCGCGCGCACGATTCCGATCGCGCCCGGCGAAACTCAAGGGACGCTCAAAGAGAAGCTCGCGGAACTGGGCGCGGCGGCGCTGCTCGAAGCGTTGGACAAGCTGCGGCACAGGCAACTCGTCGAGACGCCGCAGGACGAGAGTCTCGCAACCTACACCTCGCCCGTGAGCAAGGCCGACGCGGTTATCGATTGGAGCGCCGACGCGGTGCGGATCGAACGGATGGTGCGTGCGTACGATCCATGGCCGGTCGCACGCACGAGGCTTAGCGGCAATGAGCTGCTGATATGGCGCGCCGCGCTCGACAACTCCGTATCGCCGGATGCGGCCGCATCCGGCGAAGGTCGCTTCGCACCCGGCACGATCGTGCGGATGAAGCCCGACGTCGCGGTGCAATGCGGGCGCGGACGAATCGTACTCGCCGAGGTGCAGGCGGCGGGGCGCAAGCGGATGGGCGCGGCGGAGTTTCTGCGCGGGCGGCGCGTCATCCCAGGCGAGCGCCTGGGATGACGCGCCGCCCGCCTAACGCCCCACGCGGCGGCAGCGGCGCGGATGCGTCGGCTGCGCCCGTGCGCCGCCCCGGCGGCATCGCTGCGCCGGGCGCGAGCGCGCCCGGCGCAGCGATGCCGGCTGGCGCGGCGCGGCCGCCCGAACGCGACGGGGCGGGCCTTGCGGTCCGCCGCGCCGCGCTCGAAATCCTCGTCCGCGTGGAGAGCCACGCGGCCTTTGCCGACGTGATGCTCGGCCATCGCCTCGCCGCTTTCGCCCCGCCCGACCGCCGTCTGCTGACGCGGCTCGTGCTCGGCACGCTCGCCTGGCGTGGCCGGTTGGACTACGAACTGGCGCGGCTATGCACGCAGCCGCTCGAAAAGCTCGAACTGGCTGTGCTGAATGCGCTCAGGCTCGGGCTTTTCCAGATGCGCCATCTGACCCGCGTGCCGCCGCACGCCGCGGTCGACACGGCCGTGTCGCTCGCGCGCGAGGCGGCGGGGCGCGGCGCCGGCGGCCTGGTCAACGCCGTGCTGCGGCGCGCCGCACGCGAAGTGGCCGCGATGCCGCATCGGGCGGCGGACGAGGTTGGATATCTCGCGGTTGCGTACTCGCATCCGCGATGGCTGGTGGCGTGCTTTGTCGAATGGTTCGGCGTGGCGCGAGCGGAGGCGTTGATGGCGGCCAACAACGAGGCCGCGCCGAACGTGATGCGGCTCAACCTGGCGCGTGGCACGCGCGAAGAGATCGTCGCGCGAATGACTGCCGACGGAATCGGGATAAGCTCCGGCGACCGCCTTCCCGAGACCGCGGTGCTCGAGAGCGCCGCGGATTACGACTCCGATTCGTATCGCGCCGGACTGTTCCATCCACAATCCGAGGCTTCGCAACTGGTCGCGCGGATGCTGGCGCCGTCGGCTGGCGCGACCGTCGTCGATTGCGCCGCCGCGCCGGGCAGCAAGACCACCCATCTTGCGGAACTAGCCGACGCGCGCGGACGGGTCGTGGCGCTCGATATGAATTTGCACGGGCTCAAGGCGGCGCGCAACCTCGCCCGCTGCCTGGGCCATCGCAATATCGTATTCGCGACCGCGGACATCGCCGCTGCGCCGCCGCTGCATATCGAATCCGCGGGCTTCGTGTTGCTCGACGCGCCGTGTACCGGCACGGGCACGTTGCGGGAGCATCCGGAGATACGATGGCGCCTGGTGGCGGACGACTTTCGCCGGATGGCGGAGTTGCAGCGTGCCATGCTCGAGAACGCTGCCGCGCTGGTCCGGCCGGGCGGGGTGATCGTGTACGCCGTATGCAGCGTGGCGCCGCAGGAAGGGCAGGGCGTGGTGCGCGGCTTTCTCGCGCAGCATCCGGAGTTTGCGATCGAACGGCCGGCCGCAGCGCAACTCGCGCCCTGGCTTCAAAGCGACGGGACGATGTCGACCAGTCCCGAGCGCGGCGGCCTCGACGGCTTTTTCGCCGCCCGGATGCGCCGGCGATGAGCCCGCCTTTTGCCGCGCGGCGGCCGAGTCGGTAGTCTTTGCCCATGGGACTCGAGCACAAGATTGCGCCGTCGATCCTGTCGGCTGACTTCGCGTGCCTGGGCGAGGAGGTTCGCCGGGTCGAGGAGGCCGGCGCCGATCTGATTCATTTCGACGTGATGGACGGCCATTTCGTGCCGAATCTCTCGATCGGCGTGCCGGTGCTGAAATCCCTGCGCAAGATAACCCGGCTGCCGCTCGACGCGCATCTGATGATCTCGAAACCCACGCGCTATCTGCGGAGATTCATCGAGGCCGGCGCCAATTCGATCTCGGTGCACGCGGAGGTCTGCGACGACTTGCCGGGAATCGCCGCGCGCATCCACGAACTCGGCGCGCGCGCCTCGGTCGCGATCAATCCGGAGACGCCGGTCGAGCGGGCGCTCGCTGCGGCCGAGCACCTCGACATGATTCTGGTGATGAGCGTGCATCCGGGCTTCGGCGGACAGAGCTTCATCGCCGAGAGCCTGGAGAAGCTGCGCGCGGTCCGGCGCGAGCTCGAACGGCGCGGGCTTAAGGTCGACGTCGAGGTCGACGGCGGGATCAAAATCGACAATATCCGCGCAGCGGCCGAAGCGGGGGCCAACGTATTCGTCTCCGGATCGGGGATTTTCGGCCATGAAAACTACCGCACAATAATCGCCGATATGCGCGAGCGGGCGGCGCGCGTCTGACGATGGGCCGAGAGGACGGCTCTCCGAAACGACGCTCGCAATGTCGCGCGCGGCGATGCTATAAATGGGGCCGGCTCGGAAACCTTGGCGTACGGGGTGTAGCTCAGCCTGGCTAGAGCGCTGCGTTCGGGACGCAGAAGTCGCTGGTTCAAATCCAGTCACCCCGACCACTTTTCCTTCGCGCGAAAGGCGCACTGGTTGAGTATCGCGCTCCTCTTCATCGGCTCGTATCTGTTTGGATCGATCCCCGTGGGTGTGCTGGTCGGCCGCGCCTTGGGCTTCGATCCGCGCGGCGTCGGCTCGGGCAATATCGGGATGACCAACGTGACGCGGGCGGGCGGCAAAGCCGCCGGCGCGATCACGTTCGTGGGCGATCTGCTCAAAGGGATGATCCCGGTGCTGGTGGCGAGGATAGCGGTGTTGCCGCCCGCGGTCGTCGCGATCGTGGGTCTCGGCGCCTTTATCGGCGCGATCTGCTCGGTTTTCCTGCGATTCCACGGCGGCAAGGGAGTTTCGGCGTCGCTCGGAATCTGGCTCGGGATCTCGCCGCTGCCGGTACTGATCGCCCTGGGAGTTTTCGCGGTCGTGTTCGCCTTTGCCCGGATCGTTTCGCTGGCCTCGATTTGCGCTGCGATCGTCCTGCCGCCGGCTGCCGCGATGCTCGGGCTGCCGAGGCCCTACGTTGGCCTGGCGATCGTGATGACTGCGCTGGTGCTGCTGCGCCATCATGAGAATATCGCGCGTTTGATTCGGGGTGAGGAGCGGCCGGCGGGCCGCAAGGACGCAGACGGGGGCACGGCAGGCGTTTAGGCCGCCCGTCCGCTGGCGAATCGGTTGAATCGTGCCTGGTGCCTGGGAGCTTCACGATAGACTTCGGGCAAGAGACATCAGGATAGACACGCGGCTGCCGCTTAAGGCAGCAGTTGACGCGCCGCCGTTGTACCCGCCGGAACCTTTCCGTTGCTCCGCTTGATGATTGCGGCCAGGTCGCGGCGGCACGTAAGGCGCGAAGATTGCTCATGGACTCCCCGATGCCGACCGGGAACCTACCACGTCGGGGCGAGCCGGGGACTTGCGCGAGCCGGCGCTTATCTGGAACAGATAAGCTGGGCCGAAAAGGGGAGGGAGGGTCCGTCCGGCTGCGCGCCGGGAGGAGTCATATGAAGAAGGTCGAGGCGATCATCAAGCCGTTCAAGCTCGACGAGGTCAAAGAGGCGCTCTCGAGCATCGGGGTACAGGGGCTGACGGTCAGCGAAGTGAAGGGCTTCGGCCGCCAGAAGGGCCATACTGAGCTCTATCGCGGCGCGGAGTACGTAGTCGATTTTCTGCCCAAGGTGAAGCTGGAGATAATCGTCTCGGACGAATTGACGGCGCAGGTGGTCGAGACTATCGAGCGAGCCGCGCGCACCGGCCGGATCGGCGACGGGAAAATTTTCGTCATGCCGATGGAAGAAGTGGTGCGGATTCGCACCGGCGAGCGCGGCTCAGCGGCCCTGTAGCCCGGTGCCCTGTCCCGTCCGTCTCGCGCGGGCGGATCGTCAATTGACGTTCTGTCTCGGGACGAAGCCAGTGACACCCTTAAACGGCCCGTCGGTCACTTCGATCACGCTGCCTTCGTCGTTACTGGTTACGATCCGCACCGGCGTCTGGTCATCCACCTCTTTGGCAGCCAAATTCGCGCCGATTCCGCCCAGCATCCCCATAGCACCGCCCTGGGATTTCATCTTCGCCACTTTGTCGTAGGTCGCCTGATCGGGAAAGACCTTGACCGTATGCTCGCCCGCGCTGGCGACTACGCGATGGCTGCATCCGGCAGCCACGATTGCGATCGCGATCGCCGCGAGCATCAGGCAGCATTGCATCAGGTAGGATCGCATCAGGTGGGATCGCGGGCCGGCGTGAAACTTCAATCTCGGGTTACGCATAGTATGTCGCCCTCCGGTGCACGGCGTCGCCGCCGGGCCTCAAGATATTCTCGACAACACTACAGGGACCATATTACACGCCATATTACAGAATTGACGATATTACAGACTTTCAGAGCGATGAAGCCACGCCGCCCCGCTCGGCGGCGGGCGGCCCGGGCAAATTTGCCGGGGGCCGCCACTGCATGGTACGTTTTTAGGATCGCGCGACGTTTATCATAGCGTCGGCGCAATGCGCCGGCGGAGTGTCCCGGTGGAGTGCGCCCGCCGAGCGTGTCCGATCGTCGGCGAAGTGGTCGCGGATCGGCCGCCGCTGCGCGCAGGAGGGTTTCGTTTGTCCGTACAAAAAGCCGAGGAAGCATCAACCGCGGACGCCAAGCGCGCGGTCACGATGGAGAAGCTGGTCAATCTCTGCAAGCGCCGTGGGATCGTCTTTCCCGCCAGCGAGATTTACGGCGGCCTCGGTTCGACTTGGGACTACGGCCCGCTCGGCATCGAGCTGAAGCGCAACGTCAAGGAGGCGTGGTGGCGCGCGATGGTCACGACGCGTAGCGACGTGGTTGGCCTCGACAGCGCCATCCTGCAGCATCCGCGCACTTGGGAGGCCTCGGGTCATCTGCAGAACTTCACCGATCCGCTGGTCGACTGCAAAAGCTGCAAGCAGCGCTTCCGCGCCGACCACGTCCAGGGCAACCGATGCCCCGAGTGCGGCGGCGAGCTTACCGAGGCGCGCAGCTTCAACCTGATGTTCAAGACCTTCATGGGTCCAGTGGAGAACAGCGCGAACGTGGTTTACCTGCGTCCCGAGACCGCGCAGGGCATCTTTCTGAACTTCGCCAACATCGTCGACACGCAGCGGGTCAAACTGCCGTTCGGCGTTGCGCAAACCGGCAAGTCGTTCCGCAACGAGATCACCCCCGGCAACTTCATCTTTCGCACCCGCGAGTTCGAGCAGATGGAGATGGAGTTTTTCATCAAGCCCGATCCGGCCGAGGAAGCGCGATGGTTCGACTACTGGGTCGAGGAGCGCTTCAACTGGTACGTGAATTACGGCGTGCGGCGCGAGCATCTGAAGCTGCGGCCGCACGAGAAGGACGAACTCTCACATTATTCGCGCGGCACGACCGACGTCGAATATCTTTATCCTTTCGGATGGGGCGAGCTGGAAGGTATCGCCAAGCGCGGCAGCTTCGATCTCGACCAGCACGCGCAATACAGTGGCAAGGACCTGACCTACTTCGACGAGGAAGCCAAAACGCGCTACCGCCCGTGGGTGATCGAGCCGGCTGCGGGCGTGGATCGCGCGATGCTCGCGTTCTTGCTCGACGCCTACGACGAAGACGTGGTCGAGAACGAAGAACGGATCGTGCTTCGTCTCGATCCGCGCCTCGCGCCGGTCAAGGCGGCGGTCTACCCGCTGCTGCGCAAGGCTGGGCAGCCCGAGAAGGCGCAAGAGGTGTTGCGGATGCTGAAGCGGCATTTCACGGCCGCCTACGATCAGGCCGGTTCGATCGGGCGGCGCTATCGCCGCCAGGACGAAGTGGGCACGCCGTTCGGCATCACGATCGATCATCAGACCATGGAAGACGATACGGTAACGCTGCGCGATCGGGATTCGACCGAGCAGGTGCGATTCAAAATCGCGGCGCTGCCTGCGGAGTTGACCGAGCGCATCGGCTGGCATCGCTAGCGCTCCGCCGCATCCGGAACGCTGCAAGTCGCTCTGCGATGTGACTTTTTGTTTTTGACGGTCCCCGCGGCGCGCGGGGAGGGGAGAATCATTTCCAACGATGGCGCGTGTTCATCCTGAAATATATTTCTTCGGCGCGGGCGTGGCCGAGGGCCGCGCGACCATGCGTGAGCTTCTGGGCGGCAAGGGCGCGGGCCTGCACGAGATGGCCTCGCTCAAGCTGCCGGTGCCGCCCGGCTTCACCATCACGACGCGCGTGTGCACCTACTTCTATACGCACGGCGGCAAGTATCCGGCCGGACTCAAGGAGGGCGTCACCAAGAGCGTCGCGCGGATTGAAAAGGCGATGGGCCGGCGGTTCGGCGATGCGACGAGTCCGCTGTTGGTCTCGGTGCGCTCGGGCGCGCGGGTCTCGATGCCCGGGATGATGGACACGGTGCTCAACCTCGGGCTCACCGACGAGACCGTCAAGGGACTCGAGGCGGCGAGCCACAACGCGCGCTTCGCATGGGACTCCTACCGGCGCTTCTGCCAGATGTACGGCGATGTCGTACTGAAGCTGAAACCCGAGAACAAGAACGATCCCGATCCGTTCGAGGAGTTGATCGATCGGAAGAAGGCGCTGCGCGGCGTTATCCAGGACGTCGATCTTACCGCAGACGATTTAAAGGAGCTGGTCGGCGAATTCCGCGCGCTCATCCGCGCCCGCACCGGGCAGGACGTGCCGCAGGATCCGTGGCAGCAGTTGTGGGCCGCGATCGGCGCGGTGTTCGAGTCGTGGAACAACGATCGCGCCGTGACCTACCGCAAGATCAACAACATTCCGGGCGACTGGGGTACCGCGGTCACCGTGCAATCGATGGTCTTCGGCAACCTCGGCGCCGATTGCGCAACCGGCGTCGCCTTTACGCGCAATCCCTCCACTGGCGAGAAGGGCATCTACGGCGAGTTTCTGCCCAACGCGCAGGGCGAGGACGTGGTCGCGGGTATCCGCACGCCGCGTCAGATCAGCCTCGCCGCCGGGCGCGAGTGGGCCAAGCGCAACAACATTAGCGAAGATGAGCGCCGCGCCAAGCACGCCACGCTGGAGGAGAGTTTTCCCGCGGCCTACCGCGATCTGCTGAAAGTCGCAGCGCGGCTGGAGCGCCATTTCCGCGACATGCAGGATCTCGAATTCACCATCGAGCGCGGCAAGCTCTTCATGCTCCAGACCCGCACCGGCAAGCGCACGGCAGAGGCCGCGGTCCGTGCGGCAGTCGAGATGGCGCAGGAGAAGCTGATCGATCGCGGCACAGCGATGCTGCGCGTCGAACCGGTGCAACTCGAACAACTGCTCCATCCACGGCTCGATCCGCGCGCGCCCAAAAAGGTGCTGGCGCGCGGATTGCCCGCTTCGCCGGGCGCCGTGGCCGGCGAGGTCGTATTCAGTGCCGACGAGGCGGTCGCGGTGACCAAGGCCGGGCGCAAGGTGATCCTGGTGCGCATCGAGACCTCGCCCGAGGACATCCACGGGATGCAGGTGGCGGAGGGAATCCTGACCGCGCGCGGCGGGATGACCAGTCATGCCGCGGTGGTGGCGCGCGGGATGGGCAAGTGCTGCGTGGCGGGATGCTCGGAGATCGAGATCAACTACGCGGCCGGCACGCTCAGCGCCAACGGCAAGGTGATTCATCGCGGCGAATACCTCACGCTCGACGGCACCGCCGGCGAGGTTATCGAGGGCCGCGTGCCGACCGTAGAGCCAGTCATGTCGCCGTTCTTCAAGAAATTTCTCGGATGGGCCGACGCCGAACGGCGCCTCGGGGTGCGCGCAAATGCCGACACGCCGCACGACGCGAAGACCGCGCGCGACTTCGGCGCTGAGGGCATCGGGCTCTGCCGCACGGAGCACATGTTCTTCGCGCCGGAGCGAATCGAAGCGGTGCGCGAGATGATCCTGGCCGAGAACGGCGAGCAGCGCGCACGCGCGTTGGCCAAAATTCTGCCGATGCAGCGCGAGGATTTCGTTGGCATCCTGCGCGAGATGAAGGGACTGCCGGTGACTATTCGCCTGCTCGATCCACCGCTGCACGAGTTCCTGCCCAAGGAGGACTCGGAGATTCGCGAGCTGGCCGCCAAGATCGGCGTCACCCCGGATCATCTAAAGCAGATGCGTGACAGCCTGTTTGAGTTCAACCCGATGCTGGGTCATCGCGGCTCGCGTCTGGGCATCAGCTATCCCGAGATCTACAAGGCGCAGGTCCGCGCGATCCTCGAGGCAGCCGCCCAGTTGCATGCCGAGGGCGTGCGCGTGATTCCAGAGATCATGCTTCCGCTAATCGGCGAGCGGCGCGAATACGAGGTGCTGGCCTCTGAGATTCGCGAGGTCGCCGCAGAGATCGGAACGCACATCAAGTATTCGATCGGCACCATGATCGAGGTGCCGCGCGCCTGTATCGTGGCCAGCGAGATCGGTGCGGTCGCCGAGTTCTTTTCCTTCGGCACCAACGATCTCACGCAGATGGCCTATGGGCTCTCGCGCGACGACTCGGGTAAATTCCTCGGCGACTATATCGAGCGTGGCATCTACAAAACCGACCCGTTCGCGCAACTCGATCCCGACGGCGTCGGCGGCCTGATGCGAATCGCGATCGAACGCGGGCGCAAGGCCAACCCCAAGCTCAAGCTCGGCATCTGCGGCGAGCATGGCGGCGACCCCGAGAGCGTCAAGCTGTGCCATCGCCTGGGGCTCGACTACGTTTCGTGCTCGCCGTTTCGGATTCCGATCGCGCGGCTGGCCGCCGCGCAGGCCGCGATCGAGGAACGGCGCACCAAGCGCGCCTTCAAGGACGTGTAGCGAGGGCTAACCGAGGTAGTCTTCGACGCGAATCGCGGTGACGGGAATCTGGCGGACCCGGTTGTCGCGCAGAATCTTCAGCTTGACGATCTCGCCCGCGTGATGGCTGTTGATCGTCTCGTATAGCGTGCGGCGGTCGTGGATCTCGTGCTCGTCGGCGGCCAGCACCACGTCGCCCTGCTTAAGCCCGGCCTTCTCGCCCGGGCTTCCCGGCATCACACCCGCGATCACCACGTGCTCGCGCAGCGTGTACGACAGCACGCCCAGCCACAGCCGCGACGGCACGCTGACGCGCCGGCCGTGGCGGACAAGCTCATCGCGGCTCAGGATGAAGCACTCGCCGGGGATGGCGAGGATCGCGCGGCTCAAGTCGGCGAAGTTCAAATACGAGATACCGATGACCTGTCCGCGCGAGTTGCAGATCGGTCCGCCATTGAGCCCGATGTTGAGCGCCGAGGCAGTCACGCAGATGCATCGTTCGAGCACGAATTCCCACGCCGCGTCGAACGGGCCGAGATACGTGATGTGCCCGACGTCGGCGCATCGCTTTTCGCCCCCGAGGCTCGACACCATGAAGACTTCCTGGCCGGGCGAACAGGTCAGCGACGAGATCGCCTGCAGGAAAGGCAGTCCGTGGGCGTCGACCTTCAGCAGCGCGAGGTTGGTCGTGAAGTCCTGCGCCACGATCGCCGCCGGCAGCTCCTGCCCGCTGTTGAGCGTGACCGACACGCTCTGCGCGCCCATCAGCATGTAGTTGACCGTGATGATGAGTCCGTCGGCGTTGACCAGCGTGCCGGTGCCGTTGCGGTCGGTACCAAGCCCGATGCTCGCCGACGGATGTGAAGCCGGCACCACCGAATGGATACCGACGGTCGCGTTCGCGACCTTTTCGAGCAGGTACAACGTGGCGTTCAAAGGTGCGCTCCGTAAAAACTCGCGACCGGGCTGCCGGCCCCCGCGCAAGACTGCATCTTAAAAGATTTGAGCATAGTGGCGCGCAGTTTCAAGGTTTCAAGCTCCGCGAGCGGCTTGACTTTTATCGCCTGCCGGGCCTACGCACAATTCTATAGCGCCTGTGCGGTCATGGAGGATCTCAAGCGATGGAATCGTTGAAAGTCGTATCGGCCGATTCGCACATGACCGAGCCGGGCGGCTTGTGGGTCGAGCGGCTGGACAAGAAATATCGCGACGCCGCGCCACGCGTGATCAAGAATCCCAAGCCCAACGGCCCCGCCTACGTCTTCGTCGGCCCCGGAATCCATCCGCTCGCCGTCGCCGCGGCGTTCGCTGCCGGCAAGGGCGGCCGCGATCTGCGCGAGCACATGAAGCATGGTTACGAGGCGGCGCGGCCGAGCGGATGGGATCCGGTCGAACGCCTCAAGGACCAGGACCTCGACGGCGTAAAGGCCGAGGTCCTCTACTCGACGCTCGGAATCGCGGTCTTCAACATGCCTGACGTCGAGCTGCAGCAGGCCTGTATCCGCGTCTACAACGACTGGCTGGCGGAGTTCTGCGCGCACGATCGCAAGCGTCTCATCGGCGTCGGGCTCTATTCACTGAAATCGCTGCCCGACGTTTCCGAGGTCGAGCGCTGCGCGAAGATGGGGCTGCGCGGAATCCTGATCCTCGCCTCCGACGCGACCGACACTCCCTACAGCGCTCCGGCGTTCGATCCGCTGTGGCGAGCGTGCGCGGAAGCCGGCTTGCCGCTTTCGCTGCACAAGCCGCTGATTTCGGGGATGCCGCTTACGCCAGCGATGCCGACGTGGGCAGACCTGCAGATTCACGTGATTCACGTGGTCGAGCAGTGCATCACGCGGCTGGTTTACGGCGGGGTGCTCGAGCGTTTCGCGAAGCTCAAGGTCGTGTCAGCAGAAAATGACGTCGGATGGATTCCCAACTGGGTGCATCGGCTCGACCATGTCTTCTCCAAGGTCGCCAATGCCGAGAACCTGCCGCTGCGGCCGAGCGAGTACGTGCGGCGCAACGTCTGGGCGACGTTCCAGGACGATCCGATGGGGCCGAAGAACTGGGAATTCTTCGGCGCGGACAATTATATGTGGGCTTCCGACTTTCCGCACTCGGACTCGACCTTTCCCAACTCGCAGAAGGTGATCCGCGAGAATTTTGCCGGCGTGCCGGCCGCGATAACCAATCGGATCGTGTTCGAGAACGCCAACCGCCTGTACGACATGGGGCTGTAGAAAAACGACGGCGGCTGCGGCGCCGGACGGATGAAAGCTGGCACAATGGGCATTGAGCAAAGGGCGATCGAGCGATTTCTCTACCACGAGGCGCGCCTGATGGATAACCATCGGTACGACGACTGGCATGCGCTGTGGGCCGAAGACGGCCCGGTGACGTACTGGGTGCCGTGCAACGACGACGACCTCAATCCCAAGGTCAACGTTTCGATCATCTACGACACCCGCACGCAGTTGCGTAACCGGATCACGCGGCTGCGCGAAACTTTGTGGCTGCGCGAGCAGGCGCCGCGCCTCAGACGCGTGATCTCGAACGTCGAAGTCGTCGAAGTTGGGGAAGTCGCGGAAGTCGGGGACGAGACGGCTGCCGAAATGACGGTCAGCTCCAACTTCATTCTCGCCCAACTGCATCGGCACAATCAGTACCTGTGGGCTGGCACCTCGATTCACAAACTGATCCCGGCCGGCGGCAGCTTCAGGATTCGCTCGAAGAAAGTCGTGCTGATCAATAACGACGAACCGATGCCCAACCTGATGTTTCTGATTTAGCCGTGGCAGCCAACAACAACGCGAACGATGCGACACTTCGGCTGGTTAGCGAATTCGCCGCGGTCGAAGTCGAACGCGACGACCGCGGCAATGGCCCGCGCCTTATGATCCGCGACACGCAGAGCGCGCGCTGCGTCTTTCTCGATCCGCTCGAGCTTGCCGCGCTGGCCTCGACGCGGCACGAGGATTTGTTGCCGTTTCTCGATCCCGCACGGTTCGAGCGGCGCGGCCCGGCGTCGCAAGATGCGCAAGACGCGCAAGACGCAAACGATGCAAAAGACGATTGACCGGTGATCAAGGTCGGCTTCATCGGGCTCGGCGAGCAGGGCAAACCGCTCGCGATCAACGTCGCCCTGGGCGGGTTCGATCTGATGGTGCACGACCTCAGACCCGAGCCGGTCGACGAGCTGGTATCCAGGGGCGCGCGAGCGGCGCGCTCGGCGCGCGAGGTCGGCGCGCATGGGGACATCGTCGAGGTGATAGTCGTCAATGACGAGCAGCTCGAAGCGGTCGTGCTGGGCGGCGACGGCGTGCTCGCCGGCGCGCGCCCCGACAGCACAATCGCGATCCACAGCACCGTCCGTCCCGCCACGGTGAGAAGAATTGGTGAGCGGGCCGCCGCGCGAGGCGTCGGCGTGCTCGATGCCCCCGTAAGCGGCGGAGCGCGCGGCGCGCGGAAGCGCACGATGTGCTACATGGTCGGCGGCGAGAAGGATGCGCTCGATCGATGCCGTCCAGTGTTCGCGACTTCGGCCGGCACGATCGTTCATATGGGCGCGCTGGGCGCGGGGATGACGGCGAAGCTGGCTCATCAGGTGACCCTGTGCCTCAACATTCTCGCCGCGCACGAAGGGACGAAACTGGCGCGCCGCGCCGGACTCGACGTGGCCGCGCTGGGCGAGGCGGTGCGCGCAGGCGCCGCGCAGAGCCGGGTGGCGGATCGATGGGCGGTTGCGCGGCCGGCGCCGCAAAACAGCGCGCTCTTCTACAAGGACCTCGCGCTCGCGCTGGAGCTCGCCCATGAACTGGGAATCGATTTGCCCGCCGCCGCGCTCGTCCAGCAGCGGTTGGACGAGATTCTGGGCGAGCCCGGCGAGGCTGTTTCGAGGCGCGGCGCTGGATGAATCGCGATTGCGGAAAAAGCGCTCCGGCCGTACCATTAAATTCGCGATTGAATTCGCGCAAGCGCGCTGCACGAGTGGATGAGTGAACTGTCACGGGAGGGCGGCGACCGATGGCTACCATGCTTTCCACGCAAACCGACTACAACGACCTGGTTCAGGACGATCGCGTGAGCGGGCGAGTTTACTACGATCCCGCCGTCTTCGAAGAGGAACTGGAGAAGATCTGGTATCGCGACTGGATATACGTTGCGCATGAAAGTGAGATTCCCGAGCCGGGCGACTATGTAACGCGCCGGATCGGATTGCAGCCGGTTATCGTTTCGCGCGACGAGGATCGCGCGGTCCATCTGCTGCTCAACCGCTGCATGCATCGCGGCAACACCGTATGCCAGAGCGAACGCGGCAACGCGCACGCGTTCCGCTGCGCCTATCACGGATGGACCTACAACAACCGGGGCGCGCTGGTAGGCGTACCTTACGCCGCCGGCTATGACGGTTCGTTTTCGCGCGAGGAGTATCCGCTCGCGCGGGTGGCGCGGATGGCGACCTATCGCGGACTCATCTTCGGCAGCATGAGCGCGTCGGGGCCGAGCCTTGAGGAGCGGCTGGGCAAGGCCGCGGGACTAATCGATCAATTTGTAGATCTGTCGCCCGAAGGCGAGGTGGTGCTGCGCTCGGGCGTGCTCAAGCACTCGTTCAAGGGCAATTGGAAGATGGCGTTGGAGAATTCGGTCGACGGCTACCATCCGAACATCCTGCATCACGCGGCGATGATGCTGATCACCAAGGGGCGCAAGGTCGACATGGAGTCGGTCTTCGGCGAGCACACTGACGCGCTCGCGCGCGACCTGGGCAACGGCAGCGCGCAACTCGACCTGACGCCGGTCAACCGCGAGCGCGGCGGGCGGGTGGTGCCGCACGGATGGAGCGCCGAGGCGTGGCAGCAATACCAGGGCGCGATGGAACAACGCCACGGCGCGGATCGCGCGCGCGAGATTATACAAATTGGCGGACCGCATTTCTGTATATTCCCCAATATCATTTTCATACTTAATCAATTTCGCATCATCCAGCCGGTGAGCGTCAACGAGACCGTAGTCCATTACTATCCGACGATGCTCAAAGGCGCGCCCGAGGAGATGAACCAGCGCCGCCTCGCCGAGACCTACCTGATTCACGGGCCCGCGGGCCGCGTGGCGCCCGACGATTTCGAGGCTTATGAACGCAACCAGGAAGGCTTCCGCGCACGGTCCAACGAATGGCTCGTGTTGCGCCGCGGACTCCATCGCGAACAGCACGAGGGCGCCGGCACGATCGCCGGTCATGAGACCGACGAGACCACGCAGCGCGGAATCTGGCGCCACTACCGCGAAGTGATGCGATCGTAGGCCCCGCGTCAGCACGGCTCTCGATTGATAGCACGGCTCGCGCGTAAACCCGGCTCGCGATCGATCAGCGCGGCTCGCGATGCAGGATGCCCGCGCGCTCGAGCTCTCCGACCCGCTCGCGCGAATAGCCGAGATAGCCGGTAAGGATTTCCTCGTTGTGCTGGCCGAGCATCGGCGCGCCGTCGCCGGCCGGCTCAGGGAAGCTCGAGAAGTGGAGCGGAAAGCCGGGTAGGTCGAAGCTCCCCAGGATCGGATCGTTAACCGTGGTGACCGTGCCGCGCTGGCGAAGATGCGGAAGGTTGAGCGCCTCGTCGGGCGAGAGCACCGGCGCGGCGGGCACGCGATACTCGGCCAGGCGCTCCATCGCGGCTTCGTCGCTCGGCATCGCGGCGAGCCATCCCTCGATGATGCGAATCAGCTCCGGGAGATTCCTGAGCCGCCGCGGATTGGTCCTGAAGCGATCGTCGCTCGCTAACTCGGGCCGCCCCATCGCGTCGCACAACTGCGCGAACTGATGCTCGACGCCGGCGATGATGATGAGGTAGCGCTCGTGCCCTTTGAACATCCCGCACGGCGCGGCGTACGAGATATGATGGCCGCTGCGCTCCGGCTTAATCGCGCCGCCGCTCAGGCTGTACATCTGGATCGCCGTGTGATGGCAGTGGAAGTAGGCGTCGAGCAACGCGATGTCGAGGTATTGGCCCGCGCCGGTGCGCTCGCGATGCAGCAGCGCCGCCACCACGGCCAGCGCCGCGTGCACGCCGGTGCTCACGTCGCCGAGCGCCGCGGTCGGAAAATAGGGCGGACCGTCGGCTTCGCCGGTCATGTAGGTAATCCCGGAATACGCCTGCGCGATGAAGTCGTAGCCGGGCAGATGCGCGAGCGGGCCCTGTTGGCCGAAGGTCGAGACCGAGCACATAACGATGCGCGGGTTCAGCGCACGCACGGTTTCGTAGTCCAGGCCCATCCGCGCGATCACGCCGGGCGCGAAATTCTCCACCACCACGTCGACCTTGGCCGCGAGTTCCTTGAGAATCGCGAGCGCGGCCGGGTTTTTGACGTCGAGGCAGAGGCTGCGCTTGCCGAGGTTCTGCTGGACGAAGTAGCCGCTGCGATGATCGCGGTAAAACGGCAGCACACGAGTGCGATCGCCGTCGGGCGCGATCTCCACTTTGATTACCTCGGCGCCCATCTGCGCCATCATCCTGGTGACGGTGGGTCCGGCGATGAACTGAGTGAAGTCGAGGACTTTATAGCCGTCGAGTACGTGGGTCGGATGATTTGGGCTCATGCAGTCGTCCGAGGACCGGGTCGGGCGCGCCACGCGTTGATGCGCGCGGCGCACGGAAGCTTGCGGTTAGCAGTAAAACAAGCGCGTTCGGGTTGTCAAGTTTGACCGCTTTGGGGCACTCTCGGCATCGTTGACAGAACGTCGGTTTCGAATGAGGAGAGGGCGCCATGGCAGCAAGTTTTTTGCTCGAGAAAGACGGCCGGGTCGCAACATTGATTTTCAACCGGCCCGAGAAGCGCAATCCGCTCAACGAAGAGGTCGTGCTGGAGTTTGAAGGCCTGCTGCATCAGGTGCGCGACGACCGCGACATCCGCGTGCTGGTCGTCACCGGCAGCGGCAACACTTTCTCGGCCGGCGCCGATCTCTCGACGCTCAAGGAAGTGACCGACCCCGAGGAGCGCCAACGTCTTTTCGCGCCGCTCTCCAAGCGGCGCTCGCGCCTTATCGGGCGGGCGCTCGGCGTGCTCGCCAATCTCGAGGTGCTGACTATCGCCGCGATCAACGGCTACGCGATCGGCGGCGGATGGGGTATCGCGCTCGGCTGCGACATCCGGATCGCGGTCGCCGGCGCGCAGTTCTGGTTTCCCGAAGTCGATCTCGGCGTGCCGCTCAGCCCGGATGCAACCGCGCTGCTGGCGGCGCAGAGCGGCCCCGCGATCGCCAAGGAGATCATCATCACCTGCCGCCGGTATACCGCCGAAGAACTGTTGCCGATGGGGCTGGTGAACCGGGTGGTGAAGAAGGAGGAGCTTTACCCGACGGTGCGCGAGATGGCGCGCGTGACCGCGGCGAAGAATCCGGTTGCCGTGATGGGCGTCAAAGCGACGGTCAACGCGGTGAGCAGCGGCGGCCGGGCGCTGAGGCTCGATCTCCTGCTCGACCGCGGCTGAGCGCGCGGCAGCGGTCTGGCGGAGCGGTCAGTGAAGTTCGGCATTTTCGGAATGAATATGCATCCGTGCACGACGCCCGAGGCGGTAGCCCGGGTCGCGCGCGCCGCCGAGGCGGCCGGCTTCGATAGCCTGTGGGGCGGAGAGCATATCGTGCTGGCCGATCCGCAGGCGGCGCCCTCGCCGCTGCCGCCGGCCACGCAACTGGTCGATCTGTGCGCGACGATGGCGTTCGTCGCGGCGCACACCCAGCGCTTGCGCCTCGCCACCGGCATCATCATCGTGCCCCTGCGCAACCCGGTCGTGCTGGCCAAGCAGCTCGCGTCAATCGACACGCTCTCGAACGGCAGGCTGATTTTCGGCGTCGGGATCGGCAACCTGAGCGTCGAATTCGCGGCGGTCGGGATGCCGTTCGACCACAAGGGGTTGCGCTCCGAGGAAGCGCTCGGCGTGATGAAGGCGTTGTGGACGATGGAACGGCCGCGTTTCTCAGGCCGCTTCTTTCGGATCGAAGGCGTGCGCGCCGAGCCGCGTCCCGTGCAGCGGCCGCATCCGCCAATCGTGTTCGGCGGCAAGACGCCGCATGCGTTCAGCCGCACGGCGCGATTGGGCGACGGATGGTTCGGCTACGGGCTCAGCCTGGAGGCCACCGCGCAATACATCGAGGGCATCCGCCGCGCGTGCGCCGAGCACGGCCGCCGCTTCGAGGAGATCGAGATAAGCGTGACGCCAAAGGAGAAGCCCGGCCGCGACCTGGCCCGGCGTTACGCCGAGCTTGGCGTCAATCGGATCGTAGTCGCACCGCGAGCGCGCGACGGCGCCGAATTCGTGCGAGCGATCGACGAGGCCGCGCGCGAATTAATTGGCCAGGTGTGAGATTCGGCTGAGCGTCGCGTCAGTACAGCGGCCGTGTCCCGATGATCCTGTCCGCTTCCAGCCGCGCGATCTCGGCGTCGCTCAGTTCGAGGATCTTCGACAGGACGTAATGATTGTCCTGACCGAGCATCGGGCCGACTCTTCTGATCGGCGGATGCTCGCCGTCGATTCGCGCTGGAAAAGACGGATACGGATGGCGTCCGGCGACGGGGTGGTCGACGTACTGGAAAAAATCGGCCGCCTCAAGAGCGGGATCCTTGAGCAGGTCCGAGGGCGCGAGCACCGGCGCCGCGGGAATGCCGCGCGATTGGAGATCGCGCGCGAGTTCATGGCGGTCGAAGCGCGCGGTCCACTCGGCGACGAGGTCGTTGAGTGCCTCGCGGTTGTGCCGGCGGAGCAACGGCGTGGCGAAGCGCGCGTCGGAGGCCCATCCGGGAGCGTCCATCGCCGCGAGCAGCGCGCGCCACTGCTGCTCGGTCGCGACGCTCAGCGCGACCCACGCATCGTCGCCGCGCGCGGGAAACGCGCCGTGCGGCGCCATCGCCGAGCCGTCGCAGGTGGCGCGCGCGCTGGGGCGCCTGGTGAACTCAAACTCGACCAGCGCATCCGCGATGTACTGCATGCTCGCCTCGAGCTGCGAGACGTCGACGTGCTGGCCCTCGCCCGTGGCGCGCGCGTGATGCACGGCGGCGAGCGTGCTGAACGCCGCGAGGTAGCCGGCGAACGGATCGGAAACGCCCACGCCATGAATCAGCGCGCCCTCGCCGGTGTATCCGCTGAGCCCCGAGATTCCCGAGAGCGCCTCGCCGATGGCAGCGAACGAGACGTAATCGCGCCACGGCCCCTCCTGGCCGAAGCCCGACACGGAGGTCATCACGATCGCCGGATTGACCTCGCGCAGGATCTCGTAAGAGAGCCCGAGCTGCGGCATCACGCGCGGCGAGTAGTTCTGCACGACCGCGTCGCTGCGCTTTACCAGTTCCTTGAACAGCCGCCCGCCCTCGGGCCGCGCGAGATCGAGCGTCAGGGCGAGCTTGTTGCGGTTGGTGGCGTTGAAGGGCGGCGACAGCTCATAGACTTCCGCCGGATCGCCCGGGATGGCGACGATACGAAATTGATCGGGCCGCTGGATCGATTCGACCTTGATCACCTCCGCGCCGAGGTCGGCCATGATCGCGGTCGGCAGTGGCCCGGCCCAATAGGCGGTGAAGTCGACGATACGGATTCCTTCGAGCGGCAGCGGAATCACCGGGTTGGATCCTCCGCCACCCCGCGCGCCCATTGTTTTTCGCACAGCGTCGCGTCGAAGGTTGCGAGCTTCAGCCTGTTGCGCCGCGCCAGATGAACGAGATGAGCATCGGTGACGTCTTTAGTTGTGCTCACTTGCGGCAAAGATTTCGCTCGCGTCGCGTCTCGCAAAAACCGATGCGTACTCATCTCGACGATTGCGTCCAGCGCCGTCACTGCATCCTCGAAGGTCGCGCCATAGGCAGGGCTCAGACTGACTCGGAGAAAGCCCATCTCGCTTATCGGGCAGGTCGCGAAAGATTTGGCCCGGCTGAGCCATCGGCTGGCTCGGATATACTCGGCGTGCGATTCCCATCCGCACGCTATCAGGAAATTGACATCGAGCAGATGACTCACGGAAGCTCCGCGAGCAGCGCGGTCACGCTCTCGGTGGTCATTACCGGGGCGCTCTTAGCCGCGACGAGAACAGGGCGTCCGAACTTTCCTCGCTTGAGTCTTGCGGCGCGCTGCGATTGGCGCCGCAAGACTAATGTTTGGCCCTCCAGCGCCATTTCGACCTGGTCTCCCGGCCTGAGGTTGAGCGCCTCGCGCAGGCGCGCCGGGATTACGAGCTGGCCTTTGGTTGAGAGTCGCGACCTGCTCATGCTTCAGTCTTACACGTCTTACCTCGAGTGCCAAGAACGTACACGCAGCGCCGCGGCGCTCATATCACTCCCATCTCGGCCAGAGTCACGAGATCGGCGGCCGGATATTTCAGCTCGCCGGTCAGAATCTCTACCGTATGCTCGCCGAGCAGCGGCGCGCGGCGCGCCTTAGGCCATTGGCCGCCGAATTTGGCAGGTCCGCCGGGAAACCGGTGGTGCCCGGCTACCGGATGATCGATCTCTTCGAAAAAGCCGCGCGCCTTGACCTGCTCCATCGCGGCGACCTCGTCGATCCGGTTGACCTTGCCCATCGGGATGCGAGCTTCCTGGCACAGCTTGAAAATTTCATCGCGGCTGTGCGCGGCGGTCCATCGGCTGATCTCGACTCCGAACTCGTCGACGCGCGCTTCGCGATCCTTGCGGGTCTTGAAGCGCGGATCGTCAACTCCCGCCACCTCCATCAGCTTTTCGATCTGTGCGTCGGTGGCCGCGGCCGCGGTGACGTCGCCGTCGGCCGCTTTGAACGTGCGGTAGGCGGCCCACGCGGGATAGCGATCGCCCGCGCGTTTGATTTCGACGCCGGTGTAGGAGAGGAAGGTCTCGTTAAAGCGCGTGGTGAAGAGCAGCGCCTCCTGCGCGGCGACGTCGATCCGCCGGCCGCGGCCGCTCTCGCGCGCCCTGCGCACGGCCGCCAGCGCGGTGATCGCGCCAATCACGCCTGGCACGAACGCCGTCATCGTGCGGCTGTTGCTCACCAGCGGCGTGCGCCGCGGCTCGCCAAGCTGCGCCATCCATCCGCCGAGCGCGGCGAGCTGAAGCTCGGTCGCGAGCCATTTCTCGTACGGGCCGCCCGCGGTGAAGTGGCGGAACGCAAGCCGGATCAGCCGCGGGTTGGCGCGGTCAATTGAGGCGTTGTCCGGTGAGGCGTTGTCCTGTGATGCGTCGTCTACAGAGACGCCCCGGTCATCGACCACCACGTCGGCGCGCTCGAGCAGGCGCTCCAGGATTGCCGCGCCGTCGGGATGCGCCGGGTCGAGCGTGAGGCTCCGCTTGCCGGACGCGGTAAACATGAAGAGCCCGCCGCGCTCGACGCCCGCGCGATCGTCGAGGAACGGTGGCAGCCATCGCACCGCACTACCGGTGCGCGGCCGTTCGACCATCACGACGTCGGCGCCCAGTCGCGCGAAGAGCCGGCCGCAGAAGGCGGCCGAGCATCCGTCGCTGAATTCGACGACGCGGATGTCCTTCAGAACGTCGGTCATTGCTGTACGTCAGTCATTGCAAATTTGTGCCTGGCAAATCCGTGCCCGCTTATTCGGGACGCGGCGCCGGCATCCCGGTCCACGCCGTCGCGCCGCCGTCGGCCACCACGATACTGCCAGTCATGAACGAGGAGTCGTCGCTGGCGAGGAACAAGACGACGCGCGCGATCTCCTCGGGCTTGCCCAGGCGGCCGATCGGATGATGCTCCTCGGCAATCTTGCGCGCGCGAGCAGGGTCGGGTGCAAGCGCCAGCATCCCCAGCACCGGCGGCGTTTCGATTCCGCCGGGGCATACGGCGTTGATGCGGATGTTCTTGCGCGCGTACTCGATCGCCGCGGCCTTGGTCAGGTTGACCACGCCGCCCTTGGCCGCGTTGTAGGCGGCGAGCCGATAGTCGCCGTAGAGTCCCGAAATCGACGCAGTGTTGACGATCGCGCCGCCGCCCTGCGCGATCATCTGCGGAATCGCAAAGCGCATCCCGTAGAACACGCCCGAGAGCGTCACCGAGATGGTTTTGAGCCATCCGTCGATCGAAGTTTCGGCAACCGCGCCCCAGGTCGCGTAGAAGGCGTTGTTGTGCAACACGTCGAGCCGGCCGAAATGCTCGGCCGCGAATCTGACCATCGCTTCGACCTGGCGCGGATCGCGCACGTCGGTCTTCAAAAAGGTGGCGGCGGCGCCGATCTCGGCGGCGACACGGCGACCGCCGTCTTCGTCCACGTCGGCGATGATCACGCGCGCGCCCTCGGCGGCGAACAGGCGCGCCGTGGCGGCGCCGATTCCCGACGCGGCTCCTGTGATACAGGTTACCTTGCCCTCCAGCTTGCCCATCGTATGCGAGTTCTCCTTGACCATGTCGCCGGCGCGAGCCCCCGTCGCGCGCCGTTCAGCAGTTGCCGCAGCGCAGCACCATCCCGGGCCGCGCCTCGGTGGCCTTGCCTTCGCGATAGAGCACCTGCCCGTTGACGATCGTGCAATACATGCCGCGCGCTTCCATCACCAGGCGCCGCCCGCCGCCCGGCAAATCGTTGCGCATCGTGCCGCGCAGCGCCGAGCCCACCGTTTTGGGATCGAAGATCGCGACGTCGGCCGCCATCCCGGGCTTGAGCCGCCCGCGCGTGCGCATGCCGAAGAAATCGGCGGGCTCGGAGGTGATGCGCTTGATCGCGTGCTCCAGCGTCAGGGCCTGGCGTTCGCGCACCCAGGTGCCGAGCAGGTAGGTCGTGTAGCCGGCGTCGATCAGCATGTCGACGTGGGCGCCGCCGTCGGACAGCCCGATCATCGTGCGCGAGTCGCGCAGCAGTTCGGGAATACGATCCTCGTTGGCGTTGAACACCGCGTAGCTGAACTCCATCCGCAGGTCGTCCTCCAGCCCGAGGTCGAGGAAAGTGTCGAGACCGTCGCGGCCGCGCTCGCGCGCGACCTCGGCGACCGTGCGGCCCTCGAGCGCGCGCATCGCGGGATTGCCGACCTCCTTGATTTCCATCCGCTCCCAGCGGCCGGAGAAAATTCCCGGACGCTCGAGCTCGCGGCGAAAGCTCTCGCGAAAGCCTGGGTCGCGGTAGAATTTCTTCTGGACTTCGGGCGGCTGGTTGAAGACCGGGTTCCACGTGCGCATCGCGGCCATGATGAACGGCTCGCGCAAGTTGATTTGCACGATCAGCGGGCGGCAGGTGACTTGCGGCACTCCGCCGCGGCGCACCAGCGGCTCGGCCCGGTCGAGCGATTTCAGACAGGCGTCGGGATCGTCGTCGCGGCCGAGCAGCGCCAGCCAGGTCGCGGGCCGTCCGCTCGCGCTCAGCAGCATATCGAGGAATTCATACTCGTCCTCCGCCAGGATTCCCGGCGCCTTGGTGAGCGAGACTTCCATCGCGCCCCGGCCAAGCTCGCCGAGCACGCCGGCGTAGGCTTTGAGTTCGTCGCGGCTGGCGTTGCGGCAGGCGAGGGGGCGGCCCTTGTAGCCGATATGCTGCGCCGAGATGGTGGTGGAGAAGCCCATCGCGCCGGCGCTGACCGCCTCGCGCAGCAGCGCCGCGATATGCGCGGTCTCCGCGGGCGTCGCCGCACGTTCCATCGATTCCTCGCCCATCGCAAAGTGGCGAAACGGAGTCAGCGGAGCGAAGAAACCGAGATTGATGCCGGAGCCGCGGCGCGCGGCCGCGTCCATGAACTGCGGAAAGCTCTCCCAGTCCCAGGTGATCCCCTTGCTTAAGACATCGAACGGAATCGCCTCGACGTTGACGAGGTCCCACGCCGCT
Organism: uncultured delta proteobacterium; assembly: GCA_963810495.1. Classification (GTDB taxonomy): domain Bacteria; phylum Desulfobacterota; class Binatia; order Binatales; family Binataceae; genus JAKAVN01. The sequence goes on along the minus strand of CAWENP010000006.1, from coordinate 21,350 downwards.
ATCTCCCGCACTTCGGGCCTGCACGGCGCGATTCCCACGCCGCAGTTACCCATCACGACCGAAGTCACGCCGTGCCATGACGATGACGTGATGAGAGGGTCCCAGCAGATCTGGGCGTCGTAGTGAGTGTGCGGATCGACGAAGCCCGGCGCGACGACCAGGCCGCGGGCGTCGATAGTTTCGGCGGCGCTGTCGGTCACGCGGCCGATCTCGGCAACCCTGCCGTTCGCGATCGCCAGGTCGGCGGTAAAGCGCGGGGCGCCGGTGCCGTCGACGATCGTGCCGTCTTTAATGATGATGTCGTATGTCATGATCTGGCCTCGCTCGCATCGGAATGCTAAAAGCTTACGTCGCTAGCTATCTCACGGTCCGTCGCCACCGGACAAGAGTGACGAATTCGGTGAGTCGCGGCGGAACCGGTGAAGAGAGCCTACTACGAAAGTTGTCTGGCAGCACTTGCTCAGCCCCGCGTTTCGTTCAAGTGCCAGCAAGCCGATCTTCAGGTCCCAGGCGCTTCAATTCGATTTCAATGACTGCGAGGTCCGACTTCGTGGATGTCAGTGGATGTCTTCGGGGGGCCGAATGAGTGCCTGCCAATGTTGTTGAGGGGGGGAGAATATGAATCTGGAACCGACGGATGCCATCGCCAACCGCGCTTCGGGTGTACCCATCGCAAGGGCGTCAGCGATGGGGGAATGCCGCTGGATGGTCGCGTTGCTTGCGATCGTCATGGGAGCAGTGCTGGTTTCGAGCCGCGCCGCCGCGCAGAGCACATGCACTGCCGGCTTTGCGCAATTCACCTGTCCGTCCGAGCCTACTGACGTCGTCATCAATCAGCCGATGTGTCTCGAAGCGAACTGCACGCTTCGTCAAATTCGCATCGAAGCGGGCGGCGAGCTCATGGTGCCGGACGAAATGCTGAAGGCCGACGCCAAGTTAATAGCGATCTCGGCCACGAGAATAATCGTGGAGGGCGGCGGTGTTTTTCAGGCCGGGCCCCTGACCAACAACCGGCTTACGCTCACCTTCACTGGCGCGCGTCCTGAGATGGTCGTGGTCGATCGCGACGGACCGACCGATCCATGCCCCAGCGAGCATTTCGATAAGGGGATCGAGGTTTGCAGCGGTGGCACCCTCAACCTGCTCGGCACCAAGGGCGTGCCGGCCCTGGGAGGCACGAGTTGGACGTACTTGAGCGCGCCGGCCGGCGACCCCGCGAAGTACGGTCCGACCGATCTGCAACAGGGGCATATGCCTCTGCCGACTAAGGTTGCAGCGCCGGTGACGCAGCCGGATGCGCAAACGATCCAGGTCGCGACTGCCAGCGCGGACTGGCAGCCGGGAGACTGGATCGTCATTGGCACCACCAGTTTCAGTCCGTTCGAGACCGAATTCGTCCAAATCAAAACGATCGTTGGAACGACGATCACCTTCAACCAGCCATTGAAGTATTACCACTTCGGAAGCCTGCCGCCCGATACCGGCTCCTCCGCCACCTGTAAGGATACTTCCGGGAGAGCGCTGCCGGCGGCCTTTTGCGACGGTGCCGACAAGAATTACGGCGTCGACGAGCGCGCCGAGGTGGGCCTCATCAGCCGCAATGTCATGCTGACCTCCGACGCCGGAGGCGTCGGGCGCCTCCACTGGGGCGGTGAGATAAAAATTCGCGCGGGGTTTACCCAGGTCCAGATCCAGGGAGTGCAGCTCGAAAAGTTCGGGAAGGCCAAGCGCGGCAGCTATCCGATCCATTTCCATCTGGATGGCAACCTTGACCTTATCAATGCCAACCAGAAGCTTGTGGACGCCAACAGCATCGACCACAGCTATAACAAGTGCATAACGGTTCACTCGACTCAGAAACTGGCGTTCTCCAACAATGTCTGCGCGCGAATCGTGGGACACATTTTCTATGAGGAAATAGGGGACGAACTAAACATCACGTTCAATAGCAACCTCGGGTTGGGCGCGATGAGCAACAACTTCAACATCGCGGAAACAAACAGTGCCAATCCGAGGAAGGATCTGATCAACAACTACTGGTGGACCGGTGATTACCTGGCCAACGGCAGTACTACGGACATCGGTTACGACGGCTTCGATATCCCCAACGAGGACGCCCACGACAACCCGGTGCACGGCAGTTGCGCGAAGCTGATAGCGGATGGAAACATCGACGACGGACTGCCCGGCGCGGTGCCCCAGGAATGTCCAAGCGGCACGATTTATACCGAGCCGGCGGCCGGATTCTGGCTCGTCAACCCGTCTACGACTCTGACCAACAATTCGATCGGCGGATGCCAGGGAGTCGGAGTTGGGTACTGGTACGTTACATCGCCGGCGACAACGGTTCAGTTTCTCCAGCTCGGCGGCTTCCAGAATAATCGCGTGCACGCCTGTTTCGACGGGTTGTACGGCGAAAACCAGTTCACCGTGCATTCCGCCCAGAACCTGAATCCGCATGTCGGAGGACTGCCCGGCGGACAGCCGGTGATCGCGACATTCAGCGGACTGACGGCGACGCGCAACCGCGACCGCGGCGTGTGGGTGAGGCCCCTATGGAACGTCGTCACCAACAGCGCCTTTGCCACCAACCGTGACAGCGTCACCCTGCTGACCGCCGGCGGCGTCGACGGCACCGCGCCGGGTGCGTGGGATTTGCTGGAAAACTCGGTTTTGGTTGGAATCAGCGCCAACAATGTCGATCGCTGGGGGCCCTGTCCTCTGCCCGACCAGGCCGGCCCTGGAACAGGCACGGGCGGCGCCAAGGGAACAGGCCGTCCACACGGGTTCCAGGTGACGAACACCGGCTGTATCGATCGCACAACCGCTGCGCATGACCAGATTGCGAAGGGCTACCCGTCGCCGACCTTCAATCTGGCGGGATACATGATCTACGATGGGCCGGTCCGCATCTTCAACGACCATTTTGTGAACTTCAAGGTCGACCCTACATCGTTGCTGGACGCGACCGACGTGGCATGGCTAAATCAATTTAGCACGGACAACAAGTATGTGGGCGACAAAGCTTTCATATATGAGGGCGACGCGGCGCTGGGATGGTTCCAGGCCAACCCGAACCCCTATCCGAACGCCACGGTCAGCAACCATTTGGGTTTCTACAACGTCGATCTGCGTCATCAAATCTACACCGATGAGGTTCATGTCGGAACGACATTCAAGGACAGTGACAAGAACACGGCGATCATCGACGAGGACGGAACGCTGACCGGTCTCGAGGTTGCCGACAGCACCGGCAAGCAATGCGGCACGACCGGCGCGACGTGCTCCCAGGTATTTCCCTTGTCGCTCAACAACCTGGAGATAAACGCATCCAGGCTGATGAGCGTCAATAGTCAGAGTTCGGTAGACGAATGCCTGTCGCAAGGCGCGCAGGATACGCTGTTCGAGGGACGGCCGACCTCACTCCTCACGCCAGAGGCCATAGGTTCGCTGGAGTTCTCGGCGTTGTTTCCAGTCACACCTGTTCCCCCCGATGACTGCACCGGCAACTCTCCGAACCCTTTCTGCAACGACCCAAGTGGTCTCCCGGGCACTCACAACCAGACTCTCACGTTTACCAAGGACTCGACCGACTACCTGGTGAATGGTGTGGGTACGCATGAATCGATGAGCCTGGACGGCCGCGGCGGTCAGGGCCTTTGGGAACCCAAAATTACCAATGGTTATGGGTACACGGTCGCCGCCAGCCAGGGTATTCCAACCACAGTCGATGTGGGTGTTACCGACGTAGTGAACGCGAACATCGTCGATGTGGCGGACCCAAGCATCACCAACCCATTCTATGTTCGGATGGGAATTTGTTACACGAGCAAGACGGGTTCAAAACACCCACAGAATGCCGCAGCTTTCAAAATAACGCGCGGTTTCAAAGGTTATGGTGGTAGTGGTGTTCCCACCAATATCGACGGTAATCTTAATCAATACTACAACAAGCTTGCGGACGAATATAACAAACAGTTCTGCAGCGATTTGGATGACCACAACCGACAGAACCTCAAGCTAATGCAGGAAGGTGGTAAAACAGGCTGCCCTGCGGACGGCGTGGCGGTACCTATACCGTTGCCGAGCGGTTCGTGCGGAACGCTCGCTAAGACCACTATAAACGGAAATACATACTGCATATATCCAAAGGGTTCCAAACCTCTGACGCTCGCGGGTTCGGTGGCCGAGTTGAATCCTGGTGGAGTTCCGGATCCCACGAAATACTACTACGACAAAAAGACCGGTATGTTGTTCTTTGACGTGGTGCAAGACCTGCCGAACGCAATCGGCCCCTCGCCGCTCGGGTCGTGCGGCCCGGGTACGCCAATGCCGAACCCGACCGAATGTCCGCAAGCGCCGGAAAGCTACTACGCATGTCCCGCGCCCGGATGCGAAGTGGCGATCGTAAGACTCGAAGATAGTAGCTACGTACCGGGACCGTCGGACTGCAGAGGTCCGGGCGGCGAAGATACTTATACCTATGACAATGGCGTGTACGCGCAAAATCCACCACCGGACCAGAACCAACTGGCTCTGTCCGCCAGCGGTGCTCCGGTGATCGTCACGGGGGTAACGCAGGGGGCCCCAGCGTTCCCACACGCGGCGCCGTCACCGACCCCGAATTGCCCGGTAGCGACACCCACGCCGTAGCCCCGGTACATCGTGAGCCGGCCCCGGGGGCGCAATGACGGATGAGTCTCCGTCTTTGCGCCCTCCGCTTCTTGGGTACGTCGCTTGACAGCCGGCGCTGGCCGCCGCTACGGTCGCGACGAGTCTGCCATTCGGCGCAAACGGCGCGAATCCGGGGCGGGAGCACCATTGGCGTGATGGAACGTTCAGCCTTAAAGCCGCGTCAGTTTCCCTGGTACGACTACTCGCGTTACACGTTCTCGCTAGGCCTCAAGGTCGGCGAACGGATACTGCTTTCCGGCCATTCGGCCTCCGAGTATGACCCCGGTGCGCGTGAGATGGTCGTGAAGGGCGGGATGCGCGAGCAGGCGCGCACCGCGTGGGCAAAAATCGCGGCCATTCTCGAATCGGGCAAGCGAAGCCTGGCCGACATCGTCCGCGTCGTCGAGTACGTTACGCCCGACGGGATCGAGCGATACGCCGAGGCCACGGCGGCACGCGGCGAGTTGTTCGGCGACAACCGCCCCGCGCTCAACACGGTGGTGGTGAATCGCCTGTTGCGCCCGCAGGCGCTGATCGAAATCGAGGTCGAAGCGGAGCCCGCCGAAGCGCCGCCGGGCGCGGAGCGCGGATGGCCGCCTGCGTGGGCGCCGGCGCGGGTCGCCGATGGGTTCGTCTATCTTTCTTCGATCCTGCCGCTCGACGACGCGGGTGCGGTGATAGCGCCGGGCGACCCGGTCGCGCAGACGCGCGCGATCTTCGAGCGCGCGGCGCGCGTGCTGGATGCGCTTGGCCTCGGGATGGATCGCGTGGTCAAGACCGTGGACTACCTCGTGCCCGCGGCGCTGCCGAATTACAAGCACACGGGCGGCGTGCGCCGCGAATTCCTGGGGCCGGTTTATCCCGCCGCCACCGGCATCATAATGAAGCGCGTGGCGCATCGCGACGCGATGATCCAGGTCGACTTCATCGCGTCGCGCCGTCGGCCGGCCGCGGTGAATCCGGGTTGGGCGCGCTATGCGCAGTTAACCTACAGCCCGGCCGTGCGTGCCGGCGAGATGCTTTTTATCGCCGGGCACACGGCGCTCGATCCGGAGAGCGCCACGCCGGTGCATCCGGGCGACGTCGCCGCACAGGCCGCCTACGTGTACGAGAACATCCTGCGCGTGGTCGCCGCCGCGGGCGGCGGCCCCGAGCATCTCGCGAAGACCGTCGAGTACATCACGCCGGCCGCGCTCGAGCGCTATCGCGAGGTGGCCGGCGTGCGCTCGCGAATCCTGCGCGCGCCCTTTCCGGCCTCCACTGGATGCGTGTGCGAGACGTTGCTGCGTCCGGAGTATCAGATCGAAGTCGACGCGCTCGCGATAATTCCCAACAAGTAAGCCCAACAGACGTAACCCCAACGGAGTGACGATTCATCGGCGCGCTGCTGACAGAGGAGCTTCGGGGATGGATCGGGCGCGAGGTCAGCTACGCCGCGCCCGAGGAGATCGGGCGCGCATCGATCCGTTACTTCGCGCTGGCGATCGGCGACGACAATCCGCTCTACGTCGACGAGGCCTACGCGCGCGCGGCCGGTTATCCCTCGATAATCGCGCCGCCGACCCTGGTCTGTGAGACCTGCCAATACGCGCATCGGCCGCCCGACCAGGACGGTTACATCGGTCACACCTGGGACCTGCCGATCAAAGGTTGCCGGATGATCCGCGGCGGGCACGATTACGAATTTTTTCGTCCCGTGCTGCCGGAGGATCGCATAAACGTCACCTGGCGGCTGGAAGAGATTTCGGAACATAAGTCGTCGCGCGGCGGATCGATGCTGATAGTGATCTCGGCCGCTACCTATAGCAATCAGTGCGGTGAACTTTTGGCGCGCAATCGCGAGACGCTCATTTTCCAGCCGCTGGAGGCTTCCCGATGAGCTCGCAGATGCCGGGCGCAGGTGCGCTGGCAGTTGGCGCGCCCATCCCGCCGTTGGAGCGCGCGCTGACCCAGGTGCGGCTGGTCGCCTACGGCGCCGCCACCTGGGATTGGCATCGCCTCCACTACGAGCCGCAGTACGCCGCCGCGCGCAACATCGCGGGACCGATCGTGGACGGGCAGATGTTCGGCGCGCTCCTGGCCGAGGCGCTGCTCGACTGGTTGGGGCCGCGCGCGTTCATCCGGCGGATGAGCTTTCGCTTGCGCGCGATGGTTTTTGCGGGAGAGACGGTGCGCTGCGAGGGCGAGATCACGTCGATCGCGGCGGAGCGGGATTGCGACGTCGTGCGGGTGGCGCAACGCGTGCGCGTGGGCGAGCGAATCGCGGTCGAGCCGGCGAGCGCCGAGATAGTCTTACCTAACTCTGCCCAGATAATCCTGCCCAGATAGTTCTGCCGCGGTAGTTTCGCCGCAATAGTTCTGCCGCGATAGCGTGATAGAGTCGCGCCATGGCCGAAGACGGAAACGGTTACGTCGTCGATTGCGATTCGCACGTGATGGAGCCGCCCGACTTGTGGGAGAATTATCTCGAGCCGCGCTTTCGCGACCGCGCGATCCGGATCGCAACCGACCCGGCCGACGGGCTTGAGGTCCTGCTGGTCGACAATCAGCCGATGCTCAAGGGCGTGCTGGCGGGCCTCGGGGGCGCCAATCTCCCGCGCAAGTCGATCTTCGTCCCCGGCCAAACCAGGTATCTCGACGGATGCCCACCGGCGAGCTATCTGCCCGAGGAGCGGATTCGCCTGCTCGATGAATGGAGTGTCGACGCCGGCGTGCTGTTTCCGACGATCGGAATCCTGTGGGACGTGGCCGACGGCGAACTCGCGAGCGCCTACGCGCGCGCCTACAACAACTGGGTCAACGACTTCGCCTCGCACAACCGCCGGCGCATCATTCCGATCGCGCACCTCGCGCTGCAGGATCCCGGCGAGGCTCTGGCGGAATTGCGCCGCTGCCTCAAACTCGGGTTCAAGGGGATCTTTCTCGCGCCCGAGACGATCGGCGGCAAGCGCTTTTCCGACTACTCGTTCGATCCGATCTGGCGTGAGTGCGAGGAGGCCGGAATCCCGGTTTGCCTACACGTGATCGTGCGCGTGGGCCGCGCGCAGGCGATGCTCGGCAACTTCTACCAGCCCGGCGAGTTCCGCGCCGTGTTCGGCTTTGCGCTCGGTGGGTTCGCGCAAATCGTGCCGGCGCTGATGACGATGGTGGTCGACGGGCTGTTCGATCGCTTCGAGCGGCTCAAGGTGCTGTGCGTCGAGGCGGGATGCGGATGGGCGCCGTACGTGATGGACCGCATGGACGAGAAGTATGAGCATCTGGGCTGGACCTTCCCGCTCAAGCTGAAGCCGAGCGAGTATCTGCGGCGCAACGTATGGGTGGTCGCCGAACCCGAAGAGCGCACGATCGGCAACGTGATGGATCTGATGGGCGAGGACCGCGTGTTGTGGGGTTCCGACTATCCGCACATCGACTCGACGCTCGACGCGCCGCGACTCATCCGCGAAAACGCGGCGCGGCTCGATCCGCAACGCCGGCGCAAGCTGATGGGCGAGAATGCCCGGCGCGTCTTTCCGCAATAGGAATTTTAAGTCTTGGGCTCAGGAGGCGGGGGAAAGCACGGCAGCTTGTGCACCAGCGCGTAACGGAAGGCGCGCTCGTTCCAGGTGAAAGTCCCCATCGCGGGGCCGAAACCGATCGCGAGCGCGTTCAGCTGATCCTGTTCGGTCGCGTCGCGCGCTTCGGCCGCCGCGTAGGCGACGTAAGAGACCGAGTTGGCGGTGAGCTCGCTCTGAAGCGGAGGCTGAAAATGCATCTTGGTGAAGTTGCTCGCCAGTTTCCATCCGCCGTCCTTCATATCCTGGTTCGGCATCGCCGCCCATTCCGGCTCCATGTCCGAGCCGACGAGACCCAACTCGCGATAGCGGGTGATGCCGGTCGTGTCGGTCTTAAGCTCGACCAGCATCGGGACCTCTTCCGATAACTCGTCGCAGACGTCGCTGTCCGGTGGAGGCATATTCTTGTCCTGGTCCTGATGCGATTGATGCGCGGCTGCCATACCGCCCACCGCAAGGTTGGCGACACCCGAACCGACCGCCTCGACCGCCGATATCGCCACCGGCGCCAGTTGCATCGCCGCCATCCAGCATCCGCTAGCGACGACGGCTAACGCGAGCGCCACGCAGGCCAGCGCGGCTTGCTTCAACGCGAAGTGATGTGTCACGCGACCGATTTGAAGCTTGTCTCTTGATCGCGCGCCAGTTCGTCCCCCCGGCGCGGGACCTAAGCTCCCCCCTTCGTCGGCAACACTGTAGCATTAAGCGCGGCGCAAGTCGGAGAGGGGCGGCAGGACTATACGACCGCCGCGGCCCGGCGGATTGGGCGGCGAACTAGGCGGGGCCGGGCGCGCCCTTGAGGTACATCGCGCCGGTCGGCTTGCTCACGCCGCCCGCGGGTTCCAGCGTCACGGCGCTTAGCAGCACGTGCTCGCCCGGGGGCGGCAGCGATACGGGTGCGACCACCGGACGGCCGTCTTCAGCCTGGAACAGTCCGGCCGCGACCGGCCCGTGCTCCTTGGTGATCCACCACAACTCGTAGGTCTTGCCCGGCGGCGTGGCCGGGCAGGCCGGCGGCCTGGAACACGGCGGCTTTGTTGGTGGCGCTGACTGCCACGATCGCTCCGGCTCCGGGAGCGGGCGCGAGCGGCGCGAGGCGGGTCAGCCGCAGGTCGGGCGCGCTCAGCACTTTTTCCAGGCGGATGCGGTCGCCGAGTACTCGCTGAAGCGTGCCGACTTCGACGCGCGCCCTCGTGAGTTCGGCGCGCATGCTGGCGATCCGGGAATCCATCGCCGCGATCTCCTGCTGATGGTTCCCGTTGGCGCGGCGCAACCGATCTCTTATCTGGCCGGCGTAGATCGCCATCCCGACAATTCCGGCGGCCATCACGGCGGTTGCGGCACGCCACGCGCCGACGCGGCCGCGCGTGGGACGGCGCGCGCTGTCGGCCTCTCTTGCCGTAGGCCGGTCCGGTTGCGCCACGGCCTCATGCAGCCGCGCTTCCAACAGAGCGGTGTCCGGGTAGAACCAGCAGACCCTCGCGGGCTGCCGAGAGATTCTTGATTACATGGCGGGCAACATGTCTTATAGCTCGGTGCCGCATAGATTTTATCTTCATGGCCTGAGGCGTTCACACCCACTCCTGCTGACGGCCGCGGTCGCGCTGGCGCTGTGCTTCATCGGGGCCTGCGCGTTCGTAGCCAAGACCTTCAGTACCGGCGGGGAGCAACCGGTCGCTCATCCGGTTGTGACCACGGCGAAGGCTCCGCCGTCCGAGGGCTCGCGGGTGATCGTCTTTTGTCTCGACGGCGCCGGCTACCCGCAGTTGATGGAAGCGATCCGGTCGGGCAAGGCGCCGCACATCGCGGCCTTGCTCGGCAAAGAAAAAGGCAACGGAGTATTCGAGCACGGATATTCGGCGCCGGGTGTGCTCAGCGTGCTGCCGTCGAGCACGGTTGCCGATTGGAGCGCGACCTTCACAGGCAAGCCGCCGGCGCAAAATGGCGTGCCGGGCGACGAATGGTTCGACCGCCAGCACCAGCGCTTCTATGCGCCAGTGCCAATCACCGTCACCGATACCGCCGATTTTTCGGCAATGCTCAACGACGATCTGGTTGGCAAGCAGCTCAAAGTGCCGACGCTATACGAGCAACTCAAACGCCGCTCCTACGTCTCGATGCTGATGGTCTACCGGGGCTCGACGCTTTTCACGACCGTGCCTCCCACGACTTTCGCCGGCATTGTTGGCGGCTTGGTCGCAGGCAAGCTCAGCGGAGAGACTTCACTCGAGGCCATCAGCAAGTCGCTCGACACGGCCTCGACCACCAAGCTCCTCCAAGCCATCAGCGAGCATGGGCTGCCGCGGCTGCAGGTGGTTTATTTTCCCGGGATCGATCTGTTCACGCACGCCTCACCCGATCCGCTGCACGCGCAGGTCGGCTATATCGAGAACTATACCGACAAGTCCGTGGGCGAGGTGCTCGACGCATACCGCAAGCTGGGCGCGCTATCCAACACCTACGTGATTTTCGTCGCGGACCACGGCCACACTCCGACCATGGACGACGATAAGCATCGGCTGGGTCCCGATGATAAGGGATCGCCGTTTGCGATTCTCAAGGCGGCCGGCTTTCGCGTTCGTAAGGCGTCGCTCAACGTGAGTAAGAGTGAACAGGACTTCCAGGCCGTGATCGCTTCGCAGGGCTTCATGGCCTACGTCTATCTCGCCGACCGCTCGACCTGTCAGGCTGCGGGGCAGACCTGCGACTGGAGCCGGCCGCCCCGTTTCCACCACGACACGATGAGAGCGGTTCGCGCGCTATACGCGGAAAATCAGAGCGGGCTGCCGATTCCGCAGGGTAAGGGAACCGTCGATCTTATCTTTGCCCGCCGCCCCGCCGAGCAGGATGAGGAAGCGGGGCCGTTCAAAGTATTCAACGGCAGAGAGCTTGTTCCAATACATCGCTATCTGGAGAAAAATCCTCGACCCGACCTGGCCGACCTCGAGGAGCGCATGAAATGGCTCGGCGATGGACCTTACGGCGGCCGGGCGGGCGATATAGTGATATTCGCCAAGGCCAGCTCGTCCATCCCGATCCAGGACAGGTACTATATCGCTACTACGACGCATTACTCATGGCATGGCAGCGCGGATATGTCGGATAGCAATATTCCACTCATTCTGGCGCTCGACGGCGGCTCAGGAACGGTCATGCAGGATATCGTGAACAACGTGAGCCACGGCGAGACGCTCTCCGAGATGGATGTGACGCCGCTGGTGCTCGCACTGATTGGCCGCTGAGCGGCGCGCGGTCACGTTCAAAACTGTGTGGCTGCACTGGCTTGGCCGCGCCGCGGTGTTTACACGAAGGACCAGCGTGCGGGGCGCCGCGCGATCGTTTAAAATTACCGTGTAGCAACGTTTCACTGACGATCACGATGAATCATTCGAAGAGTACGGTATGGCGCGGACACCCTCAGCCATTGGGTGCGAGCTGGGACGGCGAAGGTGTTAATTTTGCGCTCTTCTCCGAGCGCGCCGATCGCGTCGAGCTCTGTTTGTTCGACTCAAGGACCCGGCGCGAGACCGAACGGATTGCGATGCGCTGGCAGACCAACCAGGTCTGGCACTGCTATCTGCCGGAGGCGCGGCCGGGATTACTCTATGGCTATCGCGTGCACGGCCCTTACGATCCGAAACAGGGGCTGCGTTTCAATCCAAACAAGCTGCTGCTCGATCCCTACGCGAAGCAGATCGACGGCGATATCAAGTGGAGCGACGCCCTGTTCGGCTACCGCGTCGGCGGCGCGCGCGAAGACCTGACCATGGACCGGCGCGACGATGCGCCCGGGATGCCCAAGTGCCGCGTGGTCGATACCGCCTTCACCTGGGGCGAGGACCGGCCGCCGCGGGCACCGTGGCATGACACCATGATCTACGAGCTGCACGTGAAGGGCTTCACCCAACTGCATCCCGATATCCCGCCCCATCTGCGCGGAACCTACGCCGGGCTCGCGACCGACCCTGCGATCGAACATCTCAAGCGCCTGGGGATCACCGCGGTCGAGCTGATGCCGGTGCACGCCTTCGTCGATGAGCGGAGCCTGGTCGAGAAGAAACTCAAAAACTACTGGGGCTACAATTCGATCGGCTTCTTCGCGCCCGACATGCGCTATTCAGCCACCGGCTCCATCAACGAATTCAAATCGATGGTGAAGCGGCTGCACTCGGCCGGAATCGAAGTCATCCTCGACGTCGTCTACAACCATAGCGCGGAGGGAAATCATCTCGGCCCCACCCTGAGCTTCCGCGGAATCGACAACACCTCCTACTACCGCCTGATACCCGGAGAGCCGCGCCTGTACATGGATTTCACCGGCTGCGGAAATACGCTGAACATGATGCATCCGCGGGTGCTGCAGCTGCTGATGGACAGCCTGCGCTACTGGGTGGTCGAGATGCACGTGGACGGCTTTCGCTTCGACCTCGCCGCGGCGCTCGCGCGCGAACTCTACGAGGTCAACCGCCTGAGCGCCTTCTTCGACGTGGTGCATCAGGACCCCGTGCTCTCGCAGGTCAAGCTCATCGCCGAACCATGGGATATCGGCGAGGGCGGCTACCAGGTGGGAAATTTCCCGGTCCTGTGGACCGAATGGAACGGCAGGTATCGCGACGCCGTGCGCTCGTACTGGAAGGGCGAGGGCGGCCTCATCGGAGAACTCGCCTACCGGCTCACCGGCTCGAGCGATCTGTACGAGCTGAGCGGCCGGCGCCCCTACGCCAGCATCAATTTCATCACCTGCCACGACGGCTTCACGCTCGAAGACCTGGTCAGTTACAACGGCAAGCACAACGAGGCAAATCTGGAGGAAAACCGCGACGGCAGCGACGATAACCGCAGCTGGAACTGCGGAGCCGAAGGCCCGACGAGCGATCCCGGAGTTCTGGCGTTGCGGGCGCGGCAGAAGCGCAATTTCCTGGCGACCCTGCTCCTGTCGCAGGGCGTGCCGATGCTGCTCGCGGGCGACGAAACCGGCCGCACCCAGCGCGGCAATAACAACGCTTACTGCCAGGACGACGAAATCAGCTGGATGTCCTGGAACCGCGACACCGAGGATCGCGAATTGCTGTCCTTCGTCACTCAGCTAATCAAATTCCGGAAGTCCCACTCCTGTTTCCGCCGGCGCAGCTTCTTTCAGGGGCCGCGCGTCAAGGGCACCGGCGTCAAGGATATCGTGTGGCTGACCCCCGATGGCCGCGAGATGACCGACGAGGAATGGCGTCAGTCGGAGGCGCGATGCCTCGGCCTTTACCTTCAGGGCGACGCGACCAACGAAGACGATGACCGGGGACGGCCAGTCGTCGACGACGACTTCATCCTGCTGCTCAACAGCCATCATGAACCGATTCCGTTTCTGCTGCCGCGGCTTGGGGATCGCGACGCATGGCAAGTGGTCCTCGATACGGCGCGCGCGGATGGCGACGCTCTTAGCGATGCTCTTTATGAAGGCGCGGAGCAGTTCCCGCTTCAAGCGAGATCGCTTGCGCTGCTGACGAGAGTGAAGATTGGCGCGGTCGCCGCCAAGATCGCAGAAGGCGTCAAGCTCGCAGCCTCGGCGCTTAACCCGGCGGGACGTTAGCTCCAGGCGCGCCCTGCAAGCGACAACGACCCTTCACTCTTTGGGCGCTATTCGGGAAAGTTTTTCGCTGTTCGGGAAAGCTTAGATACTCATGCGCCGCTTCGCGCGCGTCCGCGGCCGCGACTTGTGGCAGCGGCATCCACACACGCTGTTGGCGCATCGTCCGTGTCCGCCCGTAGCGCATTCGATCACGTTAGCGGCGCTGTTCAGCAGGGCCTGGACTTCCGACGCCAGCGGCTCCTCGGGAAGTAGCGCCACCGGCTTCGTGGGTTTGAATGAAAAGAGGGTGCCCGCAACTTTGGCCGCTTCCCGCGCCGACTGTGAACTCGACAGCCACGTCAGAGTCTTGGGCTGACCTAACCGCAGGGGGCTGACACTCTTTGGCGATTTCTTTTTATTCAACGTCATGAAGACTCAAGTGTGATTGCGGACAGCCTGAATCGCCCCCTCGTGAAAATGATTCTACAAGACGCGCATTGCCAAACAAAGTGAAAAGCTATCACCTCATGCGGAAAAGTTCGTCAGCGGGTCGAAAGCAATGGAAAAAATTTCTGCGTGAAGCAGAGGGCTGACAAATTAGAACAGAACTTGCCAAATAAAGACCGAAATAATGTGGATCCTAATGTAATTTCTTGTCGCCCAAAAAAAGGCCGCGAGCCTGTTGATAGTCGATCATCGCAAGGGCGCCATGCGAGCGGACACGACCATCATCAGGCGGTGCGCGACCGGGAAGAAGAGCGGCGCGCCGGACCAGCGAACCGATCGCCGGCCGGAGCGCCGAGTTGAAGAGCATTTTGTTCGCCGCAGCGCTCGAAGTTCAGCGATGGAACTGTTCAAGCTTGCTGATGTCGAAGATTTTGCCCACCTGCTCGAGATTCGCCGCCGGATAGCCGGTCCCGAAATCGGCAAAGATCGTGGCGCGCTGGTTGATGTAGTCGGTGGCCGTGATGCCCTGGAGCTGCGTCGCCTCCACGCCATGATTAATCTCGGCCCATTCCTTGTAGTCCTCGGTCCAGCGCCCGGAGTAGACGATCGTCTTCCACAGCTTGTGCTGGCGGTTGAACGTCGCCGCCATCCAGGGATGCCAGTTCTCGGAATCCCAGAACATGACGACGCTGCTGTAAGGGTGATCGGGCCTTTTGGATATGCGCTCGACAACCGCCATGCGGCGGATTGACCAAACGTCATCGGGAAGATTGCCGTTGGGGCCGTAAAAGCGCCCGTAGTCGTTCTTGCCGTCCATCACGACCAGCATGTCTTTCCAGCCGAGAAACTTGAACTTCCATTGCGCGATGCGGTCGGAGAAGGTGTAGAAGTCCTCGTTGGTCTGATCGCTTCCGCCGAGCTGATCCTCTTTGACTTCGACCGACACGCGCCGCACGCGCCGCGACTGCGGATCGTAGGCCCAGGCATCGTCGGCACGATGCGGATCGTTGTAACGGTAAGTGATGAAAACCTGGCCGCGCAGGTCGAAGGGCGCGAAGAAGCCGGCGAACTCCTTGTAATACACGTCCTTGGCTTCAGGCAGCGGTAGCAATCCGCCCGCCTCGGCGCGCGGCGCGAGATGGCTGAAGTAGACCCGCTCGTAGAGGGTATCCGCCGTTTTGACGAACGTGCCGCCGCCGCCGAAAAGTTTCGGCGCGTCGTCCGGCAGCTTGCTTTTGTACTCCACCCCGCTGATCCAGCCCGCCGGCGGCGCCTCGATAATGTTGGGCACCTGCCCCTGATGGCCGCCGCCGAAGCGGTCATAGAGGAACAGGACGTTCATGATGATCGGTCCGTAGTTCCACCATCGGGCTTCGAAGTTCCACGCCGCCTTGTATCCCGACAGCGGATCCGCGGCGCTCAGCGAGGCATCCGCGAAAGGCTGGCCGCAGAAGTAATTTTCCATCGAGCCGTCGGGATCGATCTTGACCTGCGCCTGATACTTCTCCGTGCAATCCATGTAATCCTTGCGCGGCATGTGGCTGCGGGTCGCGATGATCTCCGTGCGCATCCCGGGAAATTTAAACTGCTCGACGTACCCGGGCATCATGAACGGACGGATCCGCTCGAAGTCCTTGACCGTCAGCACGTCGCCCGGCTTGAAGTCCGGCTTGGCATCGCCGTACTTCGCAAGCCATTGGTCGAGGTCGGCGCGGGTCGTGTTGCGAGGATCCTGCGCGAGCGCGAGCGCCGCGCATGCGGTTATCATCGCCAGCGCGAGGCTCAAGATGCCACCCGCGCGTATCAGGCGCGCGCGCGAGCGTGAAACAGAAATTGTCCCGGTCTTTGAAGAGTCACTGCTCACTAGATGTCTCCCTCACGAATTCCAAACATTCCAATTCGCCCGCGCGGACCTCGAGGTGCGCGCTATTGCGGCCGAAAACCGATCGGCGATGGAACCGCTTCCGTCCTGCTGATGCCGCGGGCGGGTCTTGCCTTTGCGCCCTGCGCCACAAGCGAGCATAGGAAACAGCAGAGCCTGTTCGCAAACGAATTGAGCGAGTTGAGGACTAAAACAGTCGCCCGGCTGTTGCCCACCGAGGCTCGCTGCGGGCGACCCCGTTGCGGATGCGCTCGAAATATCCTGTACTGAATGAGGGGGGGGATTCTGATGTATGCGTACGTTCCCTGTCTCGTCTGAGCCTGAACCGGGATTCAGAATGAGAATTCCGGCATCCGTGAAGAGTTTCTTTGCCGCATTCGCACTGATAGTCCTGCAACCGCTGTCGAGCGGGCCGGCACTTGCTCAAAGCGCCTGCAACGGGATGAGCGTGGGGCAACTCACCAGCCTCAAGGGATTCGTGCCGTTCCCGGCCGATAGTCTTTGGAACACGGATATCTCGACCGCGACGGTGGATCCGAATTCGGACAACATCATCAATTTCATCGGCGCCAGCGTCACGCTGCATCCGGACTTCGGCTCCGGTACCTACGCGGGCCAATCAATCGGCATACCGTACCAAGTTGTGGCCGGCTCACAGCTGAAAGTGAGTATAAAACTGGGGGCCTATGCCGACGAAAGCGATCATGGCTACATGCCAATTCCATACAATGCTTTGATCGAAGGATATCCGAAACCCGGCAACGGCGACCGCCACGTGTTGGTACTCGACAAGGATAACTGCTGGCTATACGAACTGTATCACGGCCGCCGGCAGACCAGCCCAAGCTGGAGTGCCGACTCGACTGCTGTCTGGGACATGGCGAGCAACGAACAGCGGCCCTATACCTGGACTTCGGCCGACGCCGCGGGCCTGCCGATCTTTCCGGGACTGGCGAGGTACGACGAGGTCGCCGCCGGCGCGATCAATCATGCATTGCGTTTCACCGTGCCGATGACGCGTCAGGCTTTTACGCCTCCCGCTTCGCACTGGGCTGCCACGAGTACGGACGCCGATGCGCCGCCGATGGGCATGCGATTGCGGCTGAAGGCCAGTTTCGACATCTCGGGGTTTTCGCCCGCGAACCAGGTGATTCTCACGGCGCTGAAGAAGTACGGCATGATCCTGGCCGACAATGGCAGCGCCATCTACATCAGCGGCGCACCGGATCATCGCTGGGACAATGACGACCTGGGCAATCTCAGGACGATCACCGCGTCCGACTTCGAAGTCGTCCTGATCGACCCGGTTTACACCAACTTCGACGTGCCGACCGGCCCGCCGCCCGTGATCAACAGTTTCACGGCGAATCACAAAGCGATCTCCGCCGGACAGGCGGTGACGCTAAGTTGGATGACCAGCGACGCAAGCTACAACCTGATCGCGCCGACAATCGGGCCGGTGCGCGGCACCAGCATCACGATCAGACCGTCGGTGACTCGGACGTACTACCTGCGCTCAACCAACGAGTACGGGCAATCGATCGCTACCGTGACCGTCACGGTGCACTGAAGCCGTCACCTCAGACCCTGGCGGGTTCATCAGCGTTATCACTCGGCATCCTTGAATACCGCAAAGCTGCTCGGCGTTTCCGGCATGACTGGGAAATGAAATCCGCATTGCGGACATGGCTGGGCGAGTACCTGCTGCTCTTTTGCCAGGTCGTAGGGCTTGTCCTGAAACTTGCTGCAGACCGGGCAGATGCGCAGCAGCCGGGTGCTTGCGAGCTCGAAGTTGGTGATGATGTCCTCCATGATCGCACCGGACTGCGCCGCCCACTCCTTGGCATGCTTGTGATAGGTGTTCATGTGCCAGTCCTGGAGCGCTTCCTTGCTGGTCCAGAGGCTGATCTCGTTGTACCAGCCCGGATCTTCGGGATGGACCCAAAATGTGAGATGCAGGAATCCCGGCAGGGTCTTCAGATGATGTCGCACGTCGGCGAAAATGTTCTTGAATTTCTCGTAGCCGGCGGCGCTGGAAAAGCGCGCTCTCTGCATACTCAGATAAATGGCCATCGCTATCGTTTCCTCCTCTCTACGTTTGAATTTTTGGTGGGCCGTTGGAGACTCGAACTCCAGACCCGCTGATTAAGAGTTCTCGGAAAGCTCACAAGCAGACCAAAGCAGACCAAAAAGCCCCAAGAGATTCAAGGATTTCTCCGGTTTCATCTTGTAGGCTTTTGGTCCTTTCTGCGGCTGTTGCACGGACATTTCGCGGACAAATTTCGCGACAAACCGCGTCTCGGTTTGTCGCCTGCCGAGGAGTGTCGATATGGCCGCGAACCCGTACGTCGAAGCGCGTCGCGAATGGGATGAGCGTTACGCCGGTCTCGTGCTCGGCAAACGCAACTGGCAGATAGCCGCCAGCGGGCTGCTCCTACTTTCGCTGATTCTCTCCAGCGGCACGGTCTGGCTCATCAGCCGAAGCCGCTACATTCCCTACGTTGTCGAAGTCGACAAACTTGGATACGCGCTCACCGTCCCGCAGCCGCTGACTCCCGCCCCTGTTCCCGATGTAACCGCGCGAATGCAGCGCTACGAAGTCGCGGCATTCATTCGCAATGCGAGATCGGTGACCTGTGACCCGCAGGTCGAACATCAGATGCTCAATTCGCTGCTCGCACACGCGCGCGGCGCGGCGGACGGATTCCTCGACGCTTACTACCACTCCGACGGCTTCACTCATAACCCTTTCAAGCTCTCGGAGAAGCAAACCGTTTCGATCCAGATCGATTCGATTCTTCAGCTCTCGCCCAGCAGCTACCAGGTGCGCTGGTCGGAGCAGCAGCGCGATCTGAACGGGGTCGTTATCGGAGCGCTCACGCACTGGGAGGCTGTACTGCAGACGCAGATCGTCCCGCCCAACTCCGACGCCGCGATCATCAGCAATCCACTTGGATTTTACGTGACGCAAATCAGTTGGACCGAGCAGCAGGGATAGTCCGGCCACAAGGGAGGAAGCGCGATGAAGTCTATAGCCGCTGGCATTGGGACACTCGCACTCTTGTTGAGTGGATGCGCGAGTCAGCAACAATCGCCCGCACCACCACCGCTGAAAATCGTAACAGAGGCTCCGGCTGAGCCGGCCGCGACGCCAGCACCGCCGACCGGAGCGCAATTGCTCGCCCAGCAGCCAGCCGAGGTGCAGGCCGCACTCAAAGAGAATCAGCAAGACGGCAAATGGCCCGTCTACCGAACGGCCGAGTACACGATCTATCCGTACAACCACAAACCGGAGCCGGCGGTTGATTGCGCGCAGCTACGCACCACCGACATTCAGCTGCAGCCGGGTGAGACGATTACCGACGTTGCGCTGGGAGATACGGAGCGCTGGATGGCGACGCCGGCCGCCTCTGGCGACCCGCGCAATGCCGTCCCTCACCTTGCGGTGAAGCCGCAGGTTCCGGGGATCGAAACCAACCTGACGATCTACACGACGAAACACATTTACCACCTGCTGCTCCGGTCGCGCGGACGCGCGATGCAGGACGTGGAGTTCTACTACCCCGACGAGCTGTCCGAGGTGATGAAAGCTGCCGATACAGCGGCAGCGAGCGCTAAGCAGGAAGCGACCGATCCGCCAGGTGATTCCGACAATATCGTGAAGGTCGCTGCGGTCGATCCGGCACAGCTTAACTTCGCCTACACCGTCGCAGGGCCAAACATTCCGTGGAAGCCCATTCGTGCCTTCGATGACGGCTCTCACGTGTATCTGCAGATGCCGGCCGGAATGAAGTCGAGCGAAGCTCCTGCGCTGCTCATCAACGCCGGCAGCGGAACCCAGATGGTGAACTACCGGGTCAAGGGAAATTACTACGTCGTCGACCGGCTCTTTAGCGACGCGATTCTGGTCTCCGGCGTGGGCCGCGATCAGGACCGCGCGACCATTTCCTATGCGGGCGGAGCGAGGTGACAGCCATGGCAACCGCAGAAGTGATTCAGGGACAGGACGAGCAGGAACAGGAGCATCTCGGCGGCGGCCGTTTCAACCGTCTTCTCGGTGTTGTTTTCGTAGCGGTCGCGATGGTCGGAGGAGTGGCACTCGCACTCGGCGTCCAGTCCTCAGGAACTGGTCAAAGTTCAGCTTCCCAGACATCAGTGGACGACCCAGGCTCGGCAGCCCGTGACCGGGGCGAAATCGAGGACCTCGCAGCTCATGGCGCACTGCCTCACACGGCACCGACGATGATGCCGATACCGGCCCTGCCGATCTCCCAGGCGCCGGTTCAGCCTAGCGCGCCCAAGGCTCCCAGCCGGTATGCGCAATGGGCTGAAGAGAAGTACATGAAGGCGCTCGAATCGCCGGAGATGGTGCAGGCGTTTCATAGCGGCGAAACACTAGAAATCGCGAGCGCTAAGGGACAGCAGGCCGACTCGTATATCTCCGGTGATCAGAAGAACCCGACGATAAGCGTTCATCCCGCAGCTTCGCCCTATACTGTGATGGCTGGAAGCATTCTTCCGGCTGTCCTGATCAGCGGCATCAATTCGGATTTGCCGGGGCCAATCCTCGCGCAGGTCAGCCAGAACGTCCTCGACAGCGCGACCGGCAGATCGGTTCTGATCCCGCAGGGGAGTCGCCTCATAGGCGCCTATCAAAACGCTTCTATCTATGGTCAGCAGCGCGTTCAGATCGCGTGGCAGCGGCTTATCTTTCCGAACACCGCCAGCATGAATCTGCCGCAGATGCCGGGTGCCGATCAGAGCGGGTACGCCGGCTTCTCAGACCGGGTCAACAACCATTATCTCGCAACCTTCGGAACCGCCGCTGCAATGAGCCTGATCAGCGCCGGACAGGCGGTCGGCCAGATGGCGACGCTCGGAGGCGGCGGTACCTACGGACCGTACGGTTACTACCAACCGAATCAATGGGCAATGGCGAGCCAGACAGCCGGTTCAGCTGCCTCGGGACAGTTCCGGGCGCTAGGTCAGCAGATGATGGGGCAGGGATTGAATCGGCCGCCAACAATCGAGATCCGGCCGGGCTACCAGTTCGACGTGATGATCACCCAGGACCTCGTATTCCCCGGCCCGTACGGGAAGTAAATCCGCAATCCAACTCTTTGAAGGAGAAATGCGATGGGAGTTCTCAAACGAAAACAGGAAAGCGAAGCGATCACCTTCAAGCTGCCCGCCTCGTTGAAGCGTGAGATCGAGCAACTGCGCAGCCGGGCCG
>CAWENP010000005.1:0-70534 GCA_963810495.1 uncultured delta proteobacterium | reverse complement strand
GTGACTGTGACCATTGCTGTTTCCGTTACCGTTGCTGCTCATGGGATTCACCACACGAGGATGGGTTTGATTTGGCCGCGAATGTTTGCAAGCGGAATCGGACCGAAGTAACGCGAATCCCACTCCGGCGATCGTTGAACCCGAACAACCACACCTGGCCCGCGTCGACTCGATAGCTCCCCCACGCGACATGCGGAAGCGGACGGCCCGCGCTGTCATGCGCCGTAACTGCGCTGCGCTTTAACCGCTCGCCGTTCACCGTGACCCATCTGGGTTCGATCTCGACGATGTCACCCGGGAAGAGCGCCTACGATCTTGCCGACCGGTTCCGCATTGCCGGCGCACGCGCCAGTCCGCAGATATCCACGGGCGAGACCTTGCTGGGCGATCGCAATCGGGAGGCAGGCTGCTACAAGATCGCCACGCTGAAATTTGCGGGAAACGATGTGATAGATGCCCGCCGGGAGCAGCGCTGTCCGTGTTCGAAATGAGCACCCCGAATGCGTTGCCGACCGCGATCACTAACGCTGCTGCAACCGCAATTCCGGCCATCGCCCCGATGGGTCCACGAGCGCCTTCCAGATGCTGAAAATTGATGCTCCAGGCAAGCGATCCGGCGGGGTTTTCTGCCGTGCTGTACAGTGTGCTGATCATGACTGCCTCCGAGGGGGAAAGGCCGCGAGTTCGTTGGAGAATCCGCCGAAAATGCCGCACCGTACCGCAGGTCCTTTATCTTGCCCTACGAACGACCGGCCTTTCCCCCTCTCCAACTCCGCCTCCAAATCCCCTCTTTCCGCGCGCCGCAAAGCGGCGGAGAAATTCCTGAAAATCCTCACTGCAGTTTCTCCGTCGAGGCTTCGGTTGCACGGCCATTCAGTCTCCGGCCCGGACGGGGCGCACCTTCGAGCTCGGCCTTGATCTGCTTGCAGAGCCGCCACATCGCCGCCGTGATCGTCTCGCCGAGATCGAAGCCGGCGTCTTCGGCCCGACTGCGCAGTTGCTCGATCTCGCGCTTGAGCGCCGCTGGCAGCTTGAAGGTGATCGCTTCGCTTTCCTGTTTGCGTTTGAGAACTCCCATCGCATTTCTCCTTCAAAATTGGATTGCGGATTTACTTCCCATACGGGCCGGGGAATACGAGGTCCTGGGTCACCATCACGTCGAACTTGTAGCCCGGCCGGATTTCGATCGTTGGCGGCCGATTCAATCCCTGCCCCATCATCTGCTGACCCAGAGACCCGAATTGTCCCGAGGCAGCTGACCCAGCCGTCTGGCTCGCCATCGCCCATTGATTTGGCTGGTAGTAGCCGTAGGGTCCGTAGGTTCCGCCGCCCCCGAACGCAGCCATCTGTCCGACCGCCTGGCCTGCGCTGATCAGGCTCATCACGGCGGCGGTTCCGAAAGTTGCGAGGTAGTGGTGGTCGACCTGATCAGAGAAGCCGGCGTAGCCGCTCTGATCGGCGCCCGGCATCTGCGGCAGATTCATGCTGGCGGTGTTCGGAAAGATGAGCCGCTGCCAAGCGATCTGAACGCGCTGCTGACCGTACGAAGATGCGTTCTGATAGGCGCCGATGAGACGGCTGCCTTGCGGTATCAGAACCGATCTGCCGGTCGCGCTGTCGAGGACGTTCTGGCTGACCTGCGCGAGAATCGGTCCCGGCAAATCCGAATTGATGCCGCTGATCAGGACGGCCGGGAGGATGCTTCCCGCCATCACCGTGAACGGCGAAGCGGCGGGATGAACACTTATCGTCGGGTTGTTTTGATCACCGGAAGTATACGAGTCGCCCTGTTGTCCCTTTGCGCTCGCGATCTCCAGCGTTCCGCCACCATGAAACGCCTGCACCATCTCCGGCGATTCGAGCGCCTTCATGTACTTCTCTTCGGCCCATTGCGCATACCGGCTGGGAGGCTTTGGCGCGCTGGGCTGAACGGGCGCCTGGGAGATCGGCATGGCCGGTATCGGCATCACGGTCGGTGCCGCGTGGGGCCTTGCGCCATGAGCTGCGAGGTCCTCGATTTCGCCGCGATCTCGGGCCGCCGAGCCTGGGTCGTCCACTGATTTCTGGGAAGCGGAACTTTGACTGCTTCCCGAGGACTGGACGCCGAGTGCAAGCGCCACTCCGCCGACCATCGCGACCGCCACGAAAACGACACCGAGAAGGCGATTGAAACGGCCGCCGCCGAGATGCTCCTGTTCCTGCTCTTCCTGTTCCTGAATCACGTCTGCGGTTGCCATGGCCGTTACCTCGTTCCGCCCGCATAGGAGATCGTCACGCGGTCCTGATCGCGGCCCACGCCGGAGACCAGGATCGCATCGCTGAAGAGCCGATCGACGACGTAGTAGTTTCCCTTGACTCGGTAGTTCACCATCTGGGTTCCGCTGCCGGCGTTGATGAGCAGCGCGGGAGCCTCGCTCGACTTCATCCCGGCGGGCATCTGGACATAGACGTGAGAGCCGTCGTCGAAGGCGCGAATCGGCTTCCACGGAATGTTTGGCCCTGCGACGGTGTAAGCGAAATTGAGCTGTGCCGGATCGACCGCTGCGACCTTTACGATGTTGTCGGAATCAACCGGCGGATCGGCCGCTTCCTGCTTCGCGTTCGCCGCGGCGGCGTCGGCATCTTTCATCGCTGCAGACAGCTCGTCGGGGTAGTAGAACTCCACTTCCTGCATCGCGTGTCCGCGCGAGCGCAGCAGCAGGTGGTAGATGTGCTTCGTCGTGTAAATTGTCAGATTGGTTTCGATCCCCGGAACCTGCGGCTTCACCGCGAGATGAGGGACGGCATTGCGCGGGTCGCCAGAAGCGGCCGGCGTCGCCATCCAACGTTCGGTATCTCCAAGTGCAACGTCGGTAATCGTCTCGCCCGGCTGCAGCTGAATGTCGGTGGTGCGCAGCGGCGCGCAATCGACCGCCGGCTCCGGTTTTTGGTTGTACGGATAGAGCGTGTACTCGGCCGTTCGGTAGACGGGCCATTTGCCGTCGTGTTGATGCTCTTTGATTGCGGCCTGCACCTCGGCTGGCTGCTGGGCGAGCAGTTGCGCTCCGGTCGGCGGTGGTGGCGTTGCGCTCCTCAGCCGGAGCCTCTGTTACGATTTTTAGCGGTGGGTGGGGTGGTTGTTGCTGACTCGCGCATGCACTCAACAAGAGTGCGAGCGTCATACTGCCAGCGGCTGAAGACTTCATCGCGCTTCCTCCCTTGTGGTCGACTATCCCTGCTGCTCGGTCCAGCTGATTTGCGTCACGTAAAATCCAAGTGGATTGCTGATGATCGCGGCGTCGGAGTTGGGCGGGATGATCTGCGTCTGCAGTACAGCCTCCCAGTGCGTGGGCGCTGCAATCACGACTCCGTTCAGATCGTGTTGCTGCTCCGACCAGCGCACCTGGTAGCTGCTGGGCGAAAGCTGAAGGATCGAATCGATCTGGATTGAGACGGTCTGCCTCTCCGCGAGCTTGAAGGGGTTATGAGTGAAGCCGTCGGAGTGGTAGTAAGCGTCGAGGAATCTGTCCGCCGCGCCGCGTGCATGCGCGAGCAGCGAATTGAGCATCTGATGTTCGACCTGCGGATCGCTGGTGACCGACCGCGCGTTGCGGATAAACGCCGCGATCTCGTAGCGCTCCATTCGCGCGGTTACATCCGGAACAGACGTGGGAGTGAGCGGCTGCGGAACGGTCAGCGCATATCCGAGTTTGTCGACTTCGACGACGTAGGGAATGTAGCGGCTTCGGCTGATGAGCCAGACCATCCCGCTGGCGAGAATCAGCGAGAGCAGCAGCAGCCCGGCGGCCGCTATCTGCCAGTTGCGTTTGCCGAGAACGAGATCGGCGTAACGCTCGTCCCACTCCCGACGCGCCTCGACGTAGAGGTTCGCACCCATCGCTCGCACGCTCCTCGCAACCGACGCTTCGATGCGTCGATTGACAGTCCGAGAACTGTCCGACTTTTGTCCGAGTTCTTGCTCGGAAGAGGTGAGAAACGAACCAACGACGAGGGTGGAAATGCCCCGATTTAATTGGGTCTGGTTGAAGTGTGTTGGGGCGTGTTACAAGTGGGAATCGATTCGTAATCAGCAGGTCGTCGGTTCGAATCCGACGGGTGGCTCCAAAGAAACCTAAGAGACAAAAAGCCCGTTTCGCTATGAACTTATTCAGGGCGGAATTTTATTCTACCCCAGATAACAGATCAGATAGCAGGGTGGTTATAAAGACTCGCGGTGTGCGATCGGGTTCAGGGATAACGGCAACTCCGGGGAGATTATCCCTTTTGGTATGCGAACGCGCGGACTGGTAGCTCTGTCAGACTCAGAAGCCGATTATTGTTCGTCCAGGCGAGCGGTCCTGTGAGCTCAAAGCGTTCGAAACGCTTAAGGATCTCCTCGAACATCACGCGGATTTCGAGCCGCGCGAGGTTCGCGCCCAGACAGAAATGAGTACCAAGTCCGAAACCGACGTGGTAATTCGGATCGCGTCCGACGTCGAAGCGAAAAGGATTTTCGAACACAGCCTCGTCGCGATTGGCCGACATCTCCCAGACCGTTACCTTTTGACCCCTGCGAATAAGGTGGCCTCCAAGCTCGGTGTCGCGAGACGTCGTGCGCCGCTTGTAGACCGACGGCGAGGTCCATCGCACGATCTCTTCGATCGCCGTCTTCATGATCGCCGGATCGCTGCGCAACCGCCCGAGCTCGCCGGGGTTCTCGATCAGGGCCAGCAGTCCTCCCGCGATCGATCCGCGGGTGGTTTCGGCTCCTGCCGGAAAGAGCAGGTTGAAGAAGGCGCGTAATTCCTGGTTGCTGAGCTGCGGCGAGCCGTCATCCAATTGCGCGTGAACGATGACCGACAATATATCGTTGCCCGGGTCGGAACGTTTGTGCTCGACGACCGTGTCGGCATAAGCGCTGAGGCGTTTCAGGTATTGCGGCGACATCACGGTGCCGTCGCCCGCACCGACCGCGAGGTCGACAATTTCGATTATCTCCGCCCGATCCTCCTGCGGCACTCCGAGAACACTGCAGATTGCCTGGAGCGGAAGTTCCCGGGCCACCGCTGGAACGAAGTTGAAGGTTTCCGCCAGCGGCACGTTGTCTAGGATGCGCGTGGTACGTCTCCGCAGCTCGTCCTCCAACAGCCCGATCATTCGCGGGGTGAAGCCCTTGTTCACCAGTGCGCGCAGCCGGCGATGTTTGGGATCGTCAGTCTGATTCAACTGATAGCCCATGCCTTTGCCGTCGTAGATTTGCGTCCCGCCCAGCTCCGAAGAGTAGGTTTCCCCGTCCTTGAAAACCGTCACCACGTCGTCATAGCGGCTGACGACCCAGAAACCTACGCCGTTGGGGGTGTATTGAGTCGGCTCGTGCCACCACACCGGCTCGTTCCGGCGCAACCAGGTGAAGAAGGCGTGTGGAAACCCGCGCGCGAACGAGCGGCTATTGGAGAGATCGACGAATTCCATGAACTTCCTTGGTTTCGCGTTCGGGCCTGGCCTCTCGCTCGACTTGGCCCCATCCCGGACCTCGCGAAATAATTTTAGCCATTCGCGCAATCGGACTCCACCAATTGCGTGCGGGCCTCAGCAAACGTCGCAGCGCGCACGGTTTCAGGAACTCAGATCAACGAGATCGCGTGACCATCCGTAACCAGTTCAAGCGCTGAATATTCGCAATGCGCAATGGTATGCGCGAAGATACTTACGCCGATTAGCCATACCGCTACGATAGCCGCGGGAGGAGTCCCGATCGCGCGGCTGTAGTCGTCCCACACATTGCGTTCTTCGCTGACCCATTGTCCCAGCCGTTCCATCCCGGAGCGCACGACCAGGTGCGTCTCGCGCGCGTTCCATCGCGGAATGGGACAGCGAAAACTGCTCTCGGGCGCCATCGCGGCGCTCCACATGTAGGTGAGGTCCTGCCCGTTGTCGAATTCGACGGCGACGCTGAGATAGTTGTGACTTGCCACGGCGTCCTCGCGTCGCGCGGACGGCAGAGCGTCGATCTTCCACGACCATCGGAGCTTCACGATGGAGTCGAACTTCAAGTCCACGGGACGCTGCAGGATCGCCGCGTCATCGCGCATGTGGCATCGTATGATCGGTTCACCTGCGGCGCCATGCCCCGACTCGAAGATGCCGCTGTCGCCGATCGACCATAGGTAGTGCCATCCCGCCGGCGTGGTCGCGGGATTGCGGAGCCGATCGGCCTCCGCGCGCATGAGAGCCGCCCCGGCCGAGCCGTCCCGCGCCAGCCGATCGAGTCCCGCGCGCGGTTCGATTCGCCAGCGTACGACCAGGATCGCCAGCGTTCCCGCCACGCGCTCGTAGGCTCGGGGATTCGTCGCAAGCGCTCCGTGCCGGTCGGCCCAGTCGCCCGGGAAAAGGTTGCTCAGATAGAGTTGGCCGCCTGCCCCGACGGTGAAGGTGTATGAGTGGCCGGGGGCGCGGAAAATCTCGCCCGCCGGGCCAATTCGCATCCACAGCGCAAAGTGAGCACCGACCCAGACGTTCGGCTCGCCGGCGATACTGGCGCGCCCCGCGGAGAACACGCTTATTTGATCACCCGCGGACAACTCGATACCGCTCGGCGTCCACGGCGGACGATTGGCCGCCACCTTCACCATCCAGCACTGCGCGATCGCGTCCCGCCCGGCCTCGGCGACAATCGGTTCCAAGGCGCTTTCGAATTCCTCGACGCTATCCATTTCCAGACTGCTCGCGGATTCCTATTCGCGAAGCTTCGCTCCCAGGCGAAGCATTGCGTAGCTGCCGGGCGCATCCTCGATAACCTTCAATTCGTGGTCTCCGGGCACTCGTGCCGGCACTTTTTCTCCGGCGTTTTGCCGCTCGATCCACGCCTGCCAGTCGTTCCACCACGAGCCCTGATGCTGCTCCGCACCTTCGAGCCACTGCTCGGGCGTCGACGGCAGCGTCTCATTGGTCCAGTAGTGGTACTTGTTCGCCGCCGGCGGGTTGACGATACCAGCGACGTGGCCGGAGCCGCCGAGCGCGAAGCGCACCGGCCCGCCGAGATACTTCGCGCCTTTGTAGGTCGTCTTCCACGGCGCGATGTGATCCTCCACGGTCGAGACGAAATAGGCCGGCAGCTTCACCTTGCCCAGGTCGATCGGCACGCCGTCGAGCTCGATTCCGCCCGGCACGACCAGCAGATTCTTTATGTACATGTTGCGCAGGTAGAAGCTGTGCATCTTCGCCGGCATCCGCGTCGAATCCGAGTTCCAGTAGAGCAGGTCGAACGGGAACGGATCCTTGCCCAGCAGGTAATTATTGATCACGAACGACCATACCAGGTCGTTGGCGCGCAGCAGGTTGAAGGTTGAGGCCATCTCCGAGCCTTCGAGATAACCGCGCTCGTTCATCTTCTTCTCGAGGTTGTCGACCTGCTGCTCGTCGATGAACACGCCCAGTTCGCCCGGTTGCGAGAAATCCAACAGGCTGACGAAGAAGGTGGCGCAAGCGACCTGCTCCCGCCCCTTCGCCGCGAGATATGCGAGCGTGGCGCCGAGGAGGGTGCCGCCCAGACAATAACCAATGACATTGATCTTCGACTTGCCCGTGGCTTTCTCGACGGCCTCGAGCGCGGCGATCGATCCTTCCAGCATGTAGTCGTCGAAACCCTTGGCGGCGAGGTTGCGATCCGGGTTCACCCAGGAGACCACGAACACCGTGTGGCCCCGGTCCACCGCCCACTTGATGAAGCTGTTTTTCTCGCGCAGATCGAGAATGTAGTACTTGTTGATCCAGGGCGGGATGATCAGCAGCGGGCGCCGGTAAACCTCCGGCGTCGCCGGCTGATACTGGAGGAGCTGCATGAGCGCGGTCTGGAACACCACCTTGCCCGGCGTGGTGGCGACGTTCTTGCCGAGCTGGAAGGCGTTCTCATCGGTCATGCTGATGCGCAGCTGACCATCGCCCTTCTCGATGTCGCCGAGCAGGTTGTTGAGTCCTCTGAGCAGGTTCTCTCCGCCCGTCGACAAGGTTTCGCGCAGGACCTGCGGATTGGTCATCACGAAGTTCGACGGCGCTAGCGCCTCCGCGTACATCCGGGTGAAGAACGCTACCTTCTTTTGCGATTCGTCGGACAGCCCGTCGACGTCCGAGACCGCATGCTGGATATGCCGCGAGGCGATCAGATAGGACTGCTTGATGAAGTCGAACAGGAAATTGTTCGCCCATGCGTCGTCTTTGAAACGCGCGTCGCCCGGATCCGGCACGGCGACCGGCTTCACGTCCTGGCCGAGCATCTTCATCCAGCTCGACTGCCACAGCTGAGCATAGTCGAGCCACATATTCATCGCATGCGTGGCGAGCGCCATCGGATCGGCGAGCATACGGCTGTAAAGGTCCATGTAGGCCTTGGCGATCCCAAGCTCGTCGCTGACAGCGCCCGGTTGCGGAGACTTTTTCGCGAAATCGCCCAGAATCCTGGCCGCGCGCCCGGCAACCTCGTGGTAGACCTTGGCAAGTTCCTCGGGTCTGGCGGTCTGCGGAAGGGTATCCATCAGTGATCCTCTTGTGCCGGAACGCGCGCCTGCTCGAACACCCTCGCCGCGCACCACAGCGGCGGCGCGAAAATGTCCTCAGGGTGCTAACAGATCAGACGGCAGGTTGACAGCCCCGGAAAAGCTGCTCTAGACGCTGATTACTGAACAGTTCCGCGCGGATCGGGTCCCGGTCACGCCGATCCGATCCCGAACAATCCCATGAGGAGCCCCCGAGGGGGTGGAATAATACGATTTCGCCTTTGGCACGGAGCGCGCGCCAAGACCGCCCACGGCGGACAGCGTCGCTATCGCTGGCGACGGCTTCGATCGACCGGTCAAACAAGCCGGAGAAAACGTTCCGCCGTTATTATGCGGGGACTTCAGGCGCCGGCCGGCCTAAGCGCTCAATACATTCCCAGGCCTGCTGGTCAGGTCCCCGTTGTTCCCGTCGCCCGCGCCGACGGAGCCGAGCGTGGAGAGCTGCTCTTCTGCGTGGTCGTAGCGCCGCCGAATCTTCGCGTCTCGCTCCTGCTCCTGCTGGCAGTCGCAACAACGCCTCGTGAAGGGCACTGCGCTCAGACGGGCTTCTGCGATTTCGAATCCGCAGCTATCGCACAAGCCGTAGTTCCCCTCGCTGATTCGCCTGAGCGCATCATCGATCTGCTCGACTTTGGTCCGCTCGCGCGTGGAAAGTATGGTACTCAACTCACGGCCACTCTCCTCGGACGCGAGATCGCTGCTATCCAGGCAATCATCTCTATTACCTTCGCGCTCAGTCCGAAGTGTCGTCTGGCTTTCGTCGATCAGCTTGGCCTTGATGTCCGTCAGGCGTTTGTACGCTTTCGTAAGAAACTGCTTGCGCCTAGTCGCTTCTGCTTTCTTGGCCATCGGCTTCAAATCCTCATGCTTCAGTCGCTGCGCAGGCTCCGTCGCGCGCGTCTCATCCATGTGATTCTCGTGCCGTGCTACCAGCCGTCGCGGCGCTCGACTCGCGATCAACAGCGGCCGGAAACGTCCTCCGTTTTGGTAGATCGAATTCACGGCTCGTTTAGCCTACATCAGGGGTGAGCCTGTTAACATCGCGCTTGCAGCCGGCTTTGTTCTGTAGGGAACCTAGACTTGTGAAAGGCGCGCGAGATGGCCACAGACATTTGCGCGGCGGCGCGACACTGTCGGAACGAATTTTGGTGCCGCGGGGCCCCCACAGTCCACCTTCGCCGAAGACTCGCGGCTCACATAGGGCGCCGCGACCTGAGGCGCCATTTACGCTTTGAGGAACTCAAGCACGTAACGGGTGGTGTCGTCCGGCTTTTCCAAAGGTGGCAGATGCCCGCAGCCTTTCACGATCGCAAGCCGCGCTCCCTTGATCTTCTCCTCGTAGAGCCGGCCATGCTCCAGAGGTATAAGCTGGTCCGCTTCACCCCACATTATCAGCGTGGGAGCTTCGACCCGATATAGTCGACCCTGAAGTTTGGGGTCATGGAGATACGGATTCCACGCAATCCTGGCTGACGCCTGGCGAGAGGTCAGCATCCGATCCAGCATTTCCGCTGAAGGTGCGTCGGAGACGAAACTGTGCGCCAGTTCGGAATCCGGATTCATGAACATCAGAGATCTCGTCTCGTTCGGATTTGCCGCGAAAATGTCTGGAATGAAATGTCCCGCGACATTGAGTCCCATGGCGTCGATCAGTACGAGTTTGCGCACACGATGCGAGTAATGAACCGCGAGTTCCGCGGCAAGCCAGCCGCCCAGGCACAGGCCCACGATGTGCGGTTTCTCCAGACCCAATTCGTCTAACAAGTCAGCATAGTGAAAAACCATGTCGTGGAATGTATCCGTGCGCTCGATACCTTCCGAACCCGCAAAACCCGGATGCGCAGGAACGTAAACTGTAAAGTTGCGGCTCAGAATGTCAAAAAAGGGCAGCCATGTTACTTCGCCCAAAACGCTATGCAGATAGACCAGGGGCTCTCCCGAGCCTGCGCGTAGCACGCGAGTGCGCGCCCCACGTACTTCGACCAACTCCTCATGAGGCGTCATCTTTCGCTCCTATGCAGCCTGAGACCGCTTGTCTTCCATGCCTTTGAATTCGCGCTTGAGGAAAGGCATCACTTCGGTCGCGAATAGCTCCATGTTCTTGATGGTGCGGTCATGGGGCATATCGCCGAAATGCAGCAATGGCAACAAAAGCCCGAAATTAAGTTCCCTGATATACTTGACGAGCCGCTCGCGCACGGTTTCGACGCTGCCTAGCAGGCAATAGCCCCGGTCGTTCAGTTCCTTAACACCCATTTCTTCCCAGTTCAGCTCATGTGAAAAGCCGATGATGCGGCGCATGGACGGAACAGATGTATATCCTGGCGGAAAGAACATCTCCCATTTGTGGCGCAATCCTTTGTGATACAGCCAGAGCACGTGCTCGCCGGCCTCTTCGAACGCCTGCTGGTCGGTTTTAGCTACATAGATCGGGAATAGATGCCCCATCTGATACGGAGAAGGCTCATAGCCGAATCCGTGCGCGGCCTCCCGGTAAGCATCGAAGAACCATTTCACCAGATGGTCGGGCATGAATACCGCCAGGTATGCGTACTTGCGGGACGGGTCAGCGCACCACTCTACCGTCTCTTTGCTGCCAAACCCGGGTATCCAGATCGGCGGATGAGGCTTCTGTAACGGACGCGGCCATACGTTTACATAGCGAACTCGGTAGTGCTTGCCCTCGAATGCGAACGGGCCGGGCTTCGTCCATGACTGTATAATCAGGTCGTGCGCCTCCTTGAAGCGTTCCTGCGAAAACGTGGGGTTTATACCCATCGAGTAGTATTCATCGCCAATGCCCCTGACAAATCCCGAAATGATTCGCCCCCCGCTGATCACATCCAGCATCGCGACCTCTTCTGCAACCCGTAGTGGATGGTCGCGAAGAGGCAATCCGTTTCCTACGATTGCGATCTTCATCCGGCTGGTTCGCCGGACCAGGGTGGCTGCCATTATGTTCGGCGCGGGCATCGTGCCATACGCGTTCTGATGGTGCTCGTTGACGCATACGCCGTCGAAACCGAGCTTCTCGGCGTACTCAAGTTCGTCGAGATAGCGATTGTAAAGAAGATGCCCCTTCTGCGGATCATAGTACCGGTTGGACAAAGTCACCCAGGCGGACGGGTGTTTGCTTTTATCGTCGAAGTCGGCGGGGAGTTCGGGCCATGGCATGAGGTGGAAGAAGTAGAACTTCATAGAGCCTCCTGTTTT
The DNA here is from genome assembly GCA_963810495.1 of uncultured delta proteobacterium. Classification (GTDB taxonomy): domain Bacteria; phylum Desulfobacterota; class Binatia; order Binatales; family Binataceae; genus JAKAVN01. Next base: position 58,790 of record CAWENP010000005.1, on the reverse strand, counting down.
AGGCAGCGCTCGAAGTCTGCCAGCCTCGCTACTCGGATGGTTTTAAGAAGCGTGGCGCGATGACGGAGATTGTCGGCGAAGGTGATATCGCGACGCATGCGCGGACGTTCGCCTATCGGCTGCCGTTCACCTCAGGCGGCCGGACGGCGCAGCACCACCGGATCCACCTTGCGTGGAATGAGTTGCCCGTAACCCAGGTTTGCCAGCAGCTTGCCGTTTTCGACGATCGCCTTGCCGCGCAAGATTGTGGTCACCGGCCATCCTGCGACCTCCCATCCCTCCCACGGGCTGTAGTCGCTCACGTGAAAGTCCTCGCGCGTCAGCTTCTTCTTGATCGATGGATCGATGAGCACGATGTCGGCGTCGCTGCCCGCGGCGACTACTCCCTTGCGCGGATAGAGGCCAAGGATGCGCGCCGCGTTGGTCGAGGTCACGTCAGCGAAGCGCTGCAGGGTCATCCCGCGCTTCACCACGCCCTCGGTATAGACGATTCCCATCCGCGCCTCGGCGCCCAGGTTTCCGCCGGTCACGTTGTCGATCCGTTTGCCTGATAGCTTGTGATCGAGCGACGTCGGGAACTCGTCGGTCGCGGTGGTGGATACCGCGTCGTTAATCAGTCCGTTCCACAGCGCCTTGTTGTCGTCGCGCCCTTTCAACGAAGGGTAGGTGTGGTAGCAAAAGCCCCGAGGCGTCTTGTAGTCATCGGCCGAGAAGCACGCATAGTGATGCAGCGTTTCGCAGTAAATCGGCAGGTTGCGCCCCCGAGCCTCGGCTACCGCCTCCACGCCTTCGCTCGCTGAGGTATGTACGAAATACACTCCGGCGCCGCTCGCGCGGGCCAGGCGGATTACCCGGTCGAAGGCGAGCTCCTCGGAGAGCTTGGTATGGACCAGGTTCATGTTCCATCCTTCGGTCCTGCCTTCGGCGGCGAACTTTTCGTAATTGAACTGAACCAGATCGTCGTCCTCGGCGTGCACGACCATGATGCCGTCGTTTTTCGCAACCTTCTCCATCGCGAGCTGGACGCGCCCCATGTCGAGCCGCAGCCTGACGCGCTTGGGATGCGGCGGCATCACGTCCGTGGTAAAAATCTTGAAGCTTGGGAACCCTTGCTTGATTACATCGCCGATCTGGTCGAATACGCTGATCGGAAGCGCACCCATCAGACCGACATGGAAAGAGTAATCGACATATGATTGCTTTTTCCATCGTGCCGCCCGCGTCTCGATCCCCTGGGTGATATCCATTCCCGGCTCGATGAAGCAGAAGTCCAGGTGCGTAGTGGTTCCGCCGAACGCCATACCACGGGTATCTTCCTCGGGACCAAGCGTGCTTACGCCCGCGTCGGGATTGGTAAGATCGTAAATATCGAGATGGGCGTGAGGCTCGATTCCTCCCGGGACCACGATCTTGCCGCTGGCGTCAATCGTTCGTCCCGCCTGGGGCGCATGCTCATCGGTTCCGATGAAAGCGATCTTTTCGCCCTGCACCCCGACGCTCCACTTACCGACACCCTGGGGAGTAACGACTTCACCGCCGCGAATCAGTAGGTCCAACATTTTCGGATGCCTCCATGAAAGCCTCGCGCATCAAAAGATCCGCCTATTCTGTTGAGCCGTCTTCCTGCGCGAAGCCGGCGCCGCCTAATTTCCGATCTCTAGGACACTATGCGCGAAATTTCAATGAGCGCCCTGCACGACGATCAGGCAACGGTCGCCGTCCGGAACCTCGTCCAGCGGCAGTCCGATCTCATCGGCGAATCTCTTGCCTACGATCAGCAGCCGCCCCGGGCTCTGGCGGAATAGTTGCTGGCGGCTGCGCTGGGTGAGCACGTCGGTGTGAAACAGCCGTCCCAGGCGCGCCCGCGCGTCGTGGATCAGTTCGACCAAGGCGGCGTCGGGCTGAGTGGCGCTGATCGCCAGCGCCTCGTTGGATATCAGCAGCGCGCGCAGCCGAGATCGATTGTTGCGCGCGATGCGGGCGCCAAGTTCGAGCGCCGCGCGGCCATCCGGCCCCGCATCGATGGCCGCGAACACGCGCTCGAACGGGCGATCGGTTCCCTGGATAAAAGCGCCGGCGTTGATGGATACCTTTTTCGCCTCGACGAACACTTCGCGCACGACCCCGCCTAGTGTGTCGCCGCCGGATGCGGCGCGATGATAGCCGAGAAGAATCCATGCGACCTCGGCCGTGCGGGCGGTATTGATGATGGCGAGAGCCGGAGCGTTGGAACGCATCGCTTGCGCCTCAATCGTCACGCCGCGCGCCCGGGCGTACTCGATCGCCGCCGTCAACGCGGGCGGCGGCGGTAGCGGCGCTTGCGCCTGTGCGCCTGGCGTGCCGGTTCCCGCTGCGCCGCCTCGTTGCCCGACCAGCGCAAGCACGCGCGGAGGCGGTTCGTCGTTCGGATCGCTGGCCGCGAGCGCGATCGCCATCAGCGGCGCGACTCCTTCGGGATTCGCGACCGCCACCAGGACTCCGCGCTTATGCGTGGTCGTCATCGCCTGAGAGGACTCCATCCACACTGACCGGCCTTTTTCATCTGGTCAAACCCCGCCCGAGGAGCGCTGACGCTCCGTCATCAAAGCATATCCGATGGCAGACTGCGTTTGTGCATCCGCATTGTGACTGTCTCTCGCGGACCGCTTGTGACAGGCTGGAAGTATAGAATGTTCGTTACGATGGCGCGGGGATGATGGAGATGCGGGGTTGCAGATGAATGGTGCGCGACGGCTCCTGGCCAGCGCTTTTGCCGCCGTGCTCCTATGTAGCGTCTGCGCCGCGCCGGCGCACGCGGATGAAAGGCCGCTCGCGCGCGTTGTGATCATGCCCGAGCTGATTCCCGACGTCGTGCGACAACTGGTCCCGATTACCGTCCAGCTTGCGCCCGGCCGTGTCGGCCCGCGCGCCTCAAAGATCAAGATCGCCGGCCTGGTGTATTGCGGCGGCGATCGGCAAGGCGGCGCGTGGGCACTCGGCGTCGCCTATCCTGAGTCGGCGGCTGTGGGATCGAACGTGCTCTCGACGGCCGATTGCCAGGCTCCGCTGCCCGCGATCGCCCAACGGCTCGCGCATTCCGCGGACGCGCCAGACTGGGTCGAAGTTATGAAGACGCATGTCACCTGGACACCGTGGATGTTGCGCTTCGCGGTCGCCGATGCGGCCGGCGCGAGCCGGAGCGGAAGCCCGGCGCCGTCGCTCAAGGAGCTTGGAGAGTTCAAAAGCTTCGCGACCTCGAATCTGCATATCCTGCCGCCGCCCGGCCAGGAGAACCGGTTCGACCTCGCGATCGGTTTCCTGGAATCGTCGATCGTCGTGGCCCTCTTTCCCTCCGGCCGCGTCAGCAATCCCGAGCCATATCTGAAGCGGGACCCCGTGCTCGAAGCCGAGATAGCCGACGCGCCCGCACGCGCCAACGCGGTGGCCGATGCGCAATACGGATTCGTCAACGCGCTGCTCAGGCTATACGCCCCCTCATTTGAGATCCCGCTGCAGCTCCAGGGCATGACGCAGGCGCTGACGGCCAGAAACATCAGCGCCTCGGGCGGCGACAACATGCTGACGGTCGCGGGACAGCTCGAGCTCGGAAATGTCAGCTACAACGCCGCGGTCCACTGCGAGGGCGACGACCTTGCCATCCGCCAGGTGACGCTCGCGGCGCCGGCGGTCAAATGCGATAACAATGACGTGGTTGCGCAGCTCCAGTGCCAGGGGCAACAGGCAGCCAGCGGCGCGCTCGCCACGATGCTGACCAACATTTACCAGGGCCAGAGGTTTCACTACTCGACGGTTGATCGCCCGCTGCGCTTCACGCTCGGGGACGCGGAGTTCGCGGCGAAATTCGAGGCGCTGAGATCGAGCTCGCGCGGTTCGACCGTGAATGAAGACGGGAACGTGACGATCGAGAGGGTCGACAGGGCGCCGGCCTCGACGCGCTAGCGAAAAGGAATTTTTCTCCTCGATGCCGTTCATAGTTCGTTATCGAGCCGCACTGTGTGAGTTCGGCCAACTTTCGGCGGTGGCGTTCGAGACGCGCTGTCCGACTTCACGGCGAACGAGTGGAATCAACTCGCGGCCATAGTCGATCGCGTCCCGGAGCGGATCGAATCCGCGAATCAGGAAAGTAGACACCCCCACGTCGTAGTAGGCCAGCAACGACTCCGCGACCTGCTCCGGCGTGCCCACCAGCGCGGTGGTATTACCGCGCGCGCCGGTTGCGGCGGCCACGGCCGTCCATAGGCCCCGTTGGGGTTGATGCGGAAGCCGGTGATTCCATTTTCTTCGTTCCCTCCCAGATTGGTAATCAATTGAAAAGAATGCGAATCAGTGACGAAAGAAAGACGAATATCGCCTGGACTCAGCGTGAATTTTGTTCGACCTGATCGTATCGTGGATAATAGATGACTTAGTTGATATTATTAGTTGACAACCGCGGTCGAGCGTATCGATGGAATAGCGCCACGTCAAGCGCGACCCTAAGGGACGCTTGCGCGTGACGATTTCCGGTTGCTGTTTCAGATCAAGCAGTTGAACGATTCGACGCTCGCGCGCCGCGGCCGAGCGAGCGCCCGCCAGCATATCCTCCAATCACGCTTTGCCCGTTTCGAGCGGCATGAGTAGGCTTGCTTTCGATGGATAAGACGGCCATCCAGACCCACGTCGAGCGCTTGTGGGATCAATCGATCCTGCCCGAGCTCACCGAATACATTCGCATCCCCAACAAGTCGCCGGCCTTTGATCCCGAATGGCGCGACCACGGCTACATGGAACAGGTGGTCGCGCGCTTTAGCGGATGGGCCAAGCGCCAGCCGATCAAGGGCCTCGCGCTGGAGGTGATGCGGCTGGAGGGTCGCACGCCGCTTTTATTCATCGATATTCCGGGGGCCTCGGGCGAGTCCGTGCTGCTTTACGGTCACATGGACAAGCAGCCGGAGATGACCGGATGGAACCCGGGCTTGGGAGCGTGGCAGCCGGTGCTAAAGGACGAGCGCCTGTACGGACGCGGCGCCGCGGACGACGGCTATGCGATGTTCGCGTGCCTGGCCGCGATCGGCGCGCTCCAGGCCCAGTCGATCCCGCATGCGCGCTGCGTGATTATGATCGAGGCCTGCGAGGAAAGCGGCAGCTTCGACTTGCCGTTCTACATCGATCATCTGGGCGAGCGGATCGGCAAACCGAGCCTCGTGATTGCGCTCGACTCGGGTTGCGCCAACTACGAACAGTTGTGGTGCACGACGTCGTTGCGCGGACTGGCCGGCGGGACGCTCAAGGTCGAGGTGCTCACCGAGGGCGTTCATTCGGGTGACGCCGGCGGTGTGGTCCCCGACAGCTTCCGAATCGTGCGCCAGTTGCTGAGCCGCCTGGAGGACGAGGCAACGGGTAAAGTATTGCCGGCGGATTTTCACGTCGAGATTCCCGAAGCGCGCCGACAACAGGCCGTGGCGGCCGGCGCAGCGCTCGGCGAGAATCTCTACACCAAGTTTCCGTTGACGCCGGGCACGCGCCCGCTCAGCACGGACCCGACGGAGCTGATTCTCAATCGCACCTGGCGGCCCGCGCTCTCGATCATCGGCGCCGACGGCCTGCCGCCGCCGGCCGGCGCGGGCAACGTGATGCGACCGATGACCGCGGTGAAACTCTCGCTGCGGCTGCCTCCAACATGCGGCGGCCAGTCCGCGACGCGCAAGTTGCAAAGCCTGATGGAGCAGAATCCGCCCGGCGGCGCGCGCGTGAGCTTCGAGGGCAACTGGGCGGCGAGCGGCTGGAATGCGCCGGCGCTGGCGCCGTGGCTCGAGCGATCGCTGGAGGAAGCGTCGCAAGCTTATTTCGGCAAGCCGGCCGCATACATGGGCGAAGGCGGCACCATCCCGTTCACCAACATGCTGGGCGAGCGCTTTCCCGAAGCGCAGTTCCTGGTCACGGGCGTGCTGGGTCCGCATGCGAACGCGCACGGCCCCAACGAGTTTCTCCACATACCCACGGGCAAGCGGGTCACCTGCTGCGTGGCCAAGGTGATCGCGGACCATTTTCGCAGTGGCTAAGCTCGCCGCCGATTCGCGCATTGTGACCATTGTCGACAACGGCGCGATGACGCGGCCGCGGAAATCATGCGACGGCGGCGCTATGGTTTGCCGCGCTTCCCATGAGACGGTATATGAATCGTTGCGATTTGCGTGCGTCAAAACCCGCTCCGCTCCGTAGTGAAAACGTGAAAAGTGAAAATGCTCGCGCAGGAGAATAAACATGGCCGGGGCTGCTAACAGATCCTCCGAAAGCGCCGCGCCCAGCGCGGCGGCCGACGCGAGCCAGAAGATTTCGGGCGGCAACCTGGTTGCCAAGGCGCTCAAGAACGAGGGCGTCGAGGCCATCTTCACGCTCTGCGGCGGCCATATCATCGACATCTACGACGGCTGCCTGAACGAGGGCATCAAGATCATCGACGTGCGCCACGAGCAGGTCGCGGCCCATGCGGCAGACGGCTACTGGCGGGTCACCGGCAAGACCGGATGCGCGGTGGTCACGGCGGGGCCCGGCACGACCGACGCGATGACCGGCGTCGCCAACGCGTTTCGCGCGGAGAGCGCGATGCTGCTGATCGGCGGCCAGGGCCCGCTCGCGCAGCATCGGATGGGCTCGCTGCAAGACCTGCCGCACGTCGACATGATGCAGCCGATTACCAAGTTCGCGGCGACGGTGCCGGCCACGGAACGGATCGCCGACATGGTGAGCATGGCGTTTCGCGAGTGCTACAACGGCGCGCCCGGACCGTCGTTCCTGGAAATCCCGCGCGACGTGCTGGACGCGCGCGTCGATCCCACCCGCGCACGCATTCCGGCCGCCAATCACTATCGCGCGTCGACCAAAAGCGCCGGCGATCCGCGCGACGTCGAGCGCCTCGCCGACATCCTGGTGAAATCGGCGCGTCCCTGCGTGCTATTCGGCACCCAGGTCTGGACTTGTCGCGCGGGCGCGGCGGCGATCGAGTTCTGCCGGCGGCTCAACATCCCGGCCTACATGAATGGTGCGGCGCGCGGCACTTTCGCGCCCGGTGACCCGCATCATTTCCATCAAACCCGCAGCTACGCCTTCGAGAAGGCCGACACCATCGTGATCGTCGGCACGCCGTTCGATTTCCGGATGGGTTACGGGCGCAGGCTGCGCGCCGACGCGACCGTGGTGCAAATCGATCTCGACTACCGCACCGTGGGCAAGAACCGCGACATCTCGCTGGGCATCGTCGGCGACGCCGGCGCGATCCTATCCGCGGCAACCCAGGCCGCCAGCGGGCGCGTCGACAATGGCGCGCGGCGGCGCGACGGATGGCTCGGCGAGTTGCGCGAGCAGGAGAACAAAAGCGCCGAGGCAATGCGCCCGCGGCTGCTCTCTGACGCGCGCCCGATTCATCCGCTGCGCCTGGCGCACGAGATAAACCAGTTCCTGACCGAGAACACGATCTTCATCGGCGACGGCGGCGACGTGGTCACGTTCTCGGGCGGCGTGATTCAACCAAAGGCGCCGGGCCATTGGATGGACCCCGGGCCGCTCGGCACGCTGGGCGTGGGCACGCCGTTCGCGATGGCGGCGAAGCTCGCGCGGCCGGAAAAGGAGGTCGTCTGCCTGTTCGGCGACGGCGCGTTCGGGCTGACGGGATGGGACTTCGAGACCTGCGTGCGTTTCGGACTGCCCTTCATCGGAATCGTCGGCAACAACTCGCACATGAACCAGATTCGCTACGGGCAGACGGCAAAATATGGCAATGCGCGCGGCGAGGTCGCTAACTACCTCGGCGACGTGCACTTCGAGCGGTTCGCAACGATGCTCGGCGGCTATGGCGAGGAGGTTCGCGAGGCCAAAGATATCGGGCCGGCGCTCAGGCGCGCGCGCGAATCCGGCAAATGCGCGCTCATCAACGTGTGGATCGATCCTGATGTATACGCGCCGGGGACGATGAACCAGACGATGTATAAGTAGTGAGGAACTTAGCAGGTGGTGAGGAATTAGATTAGATGGACAAGGCGCTCTCGGGTGTGCGGATCCTGGATATGACCCACGTGCAGTCGGGCCCGAGCTGCACGCAGATGCTGGCGTGGCTCGGCGCCGATGTGATCAAGGTGGAACTTCCCGGCCGCGGTGATATCACGCGCGGGCAGCTTCGCGACGTGCCGGGCGTCGACAGCCTTTACTTCACGATGCTCAATTGCAACAAACGGAGCATCACACTGAATATCAAGTCGGCCAAGGGTAAGCGTATCCTGAACGAACTGATTAAACGCGCCGACGTGCTGGCGGAAAATTTCGGCCCCGGCGCGCTCGACCGCGAAGGCTTCACCTGGGAGCGCATCCGCGAACTCAACCCGCGTATCATCTTCGCCTCGATCAAAGGCTTCGGCGCCGGCCCGTTTGAGGATTGCAAGGCCTACGAGACAATCGCGCAGGCGATGGGCGGTTCGATGAGCACCACCGGATTTGAGAACGGGCCGCCGACCAGCACTGGCGCGCAGATCGGCGACTCGGGCACCGGGATGCACATGGCGGCGGCGATCCTTGCCGCGCTCTACCAGCGAACCCGCACCGGGCGGGGCCAGCGTGTCGAGGTTGCGATGCAGGACTCGGTGCTCAATCTCTGCCGGGTAAAGCTTCGCGACCAGCAGCGGCTGAAGCATGGGCCGCTGACGGAGTATCCCAACCGCAGCTTCGGCGACGAGGTGCCGCGCTCGGGCAATGCGTCGGGCGGCGGCCAGCCGGGCGCCGCGCTGCGCTGCGCACCGGGCGGCGCGAATGACTATTGCTACGTGATCATCCAGCCGCAGGTCTGGCCGACTCTCGCGCGCATCGCCGGCCGCCCCGAACTCGCCGACGACCCGGCCTACGCCACGCCCGAGGCGCGCATCAAGCACCTCGACGAAGTCTTCGGCGTGGTCGAACAGTGGACGATGCGTCACAGCAAGCACGAAGTGATGCGGACGCTGATGGAGGCCGATGTTCCATGCGGGCCGATTCTCTCGATGAAGGATCTGATCGAAGACCCGGCGCTTGCCAAACGCGGGATCGTTGCCGACGTCGAGCATCCGCAGCGCGGCACTTTCAAGACGGTGGGCTGCCCGCTGGTGTTGTCCGAGAGCCCGGTCGAGATAACCTCGTCACCGCTGCTCGGCGAGCATACCGCCGCAGTATTGCGCGAAGTGATGGGATGCGATGACGCGGAGCTGGAACGGCTGCGCGCCGAAGGCGTCATCTAGATAACGTAGATTAGGTAGATAACGTAGCTTAGGCCGGCAGACGCGCGCATCACTTGACCGTATCCGGCGTGGCCGACGGCGACCCGGCCGCCGCGTCGAGACCCAGGTGCTTGCCCATGAGTTCAGCCAATGCGCGAGCCGTGGGATCAGAACTGCTTTCGAGCCGCGCGACCGTGCCGATTCGGTCCTCCACGGGCCGATTCTGTCCCATTTTGAATTTGCCCTCGATTCGATCGATCTCGATCGCGAAGCCGACGATCGCCTTGAGCATCGACGCCTTGAAGTCCGCGGGCAGCTTGCCCGGCCACGGCTCGGCCATCCCCGCTTCGTAGATGCCCACCAGTCTGTCGACCAGCGCGGAGAGCTGTTCCGCGTCATGGATCGCACGGGGAATCCCGTAGACGTGCACCGTCGCGTAGTTCCAGGTCGGAACCGCGGGCGCCGTCGCGTACCAGCTTGGCGAGACGTAGGCGTGCGGCCCGTCGAACATCACCAGACATTGCCGGTTGCCGTCGAACGAGCGCCATTGCGGATTGGCGCGCGCGACGTGGCCGAGCAGCGTACCGTGGCGGCCGCTTGCCCGATCGAGAATCAGCGGAAGGCGCGTAGCGATCGGTTGTTCGCCGGCAACCGTGACGAGTGTTCCAAAGCTATAGGTCTCGATGAACTCGTAAAGCGTCGAGGAGTCCGTGACCTCGAACGTCTTGGGTATATACATCCGCGTTTCTCCCGGCCGAGGGCCTCGGCACAAGTAAACTCAGGAGAGCGGCGGCATTCAATGGCGCGGAGCCGCCGACTTCAGGAGTGCATCGCGCCCTGATTGTCGGGCATCGAGTGGCGGCGCGGCAACACCGCCCAGAAAACGCTTCCTTTGCCGACCTTGCTCGTAACTCCGACTTGGCCGCCCTGGGCCTCGACGATCTGCCGGGTCAGGGCCAGGCCGAGACCGGTGCCCTGATGGCGCTTGCTGGAGGAAGAATCGAGTTGGTGGAAGTCAACGAAAAGTTTCGACAGGTCTTCGGCGCGGATGCTCTCGCCGTTGTCCTCGACCTCGAGGCGAAACCAGTCCTTGCTTTCGGGGCGCAGCCGAATCGTGACGTGCGCGCCGTCGCCGCTGAACTTCAGCGCATTTGAAAGGTAGTTGTACAGCACCTGCCGCAGTTTGCCGGAATCGAGCACGATCCGGCCCAGTTCCGGCGCGACCTGGGCCTCGACCCGGATGCTCTTTTGGGCGGCCACGCCGCGGAGCACGCCGCGAACCGCTGCTGGCCGGCCGAGGGAGTCTCCTGCTCGGGAAATGAATGCGCCGCGGCCACGGGCAGCCGGTTAGACTCGCGGCCAAAGATAATACCGCGCCGAATATCAACAATTTGACCGTCTTCATCCGGGGAACCCCCGATTGACCGTCCAGTTGCCGACCTTTGGAAATATCGAGTCGTAAAAGATATCGAGGAGGCCGTCACCACGGCGTGAGTGTTTGGCACGGAAGCCCGGTTAAGCGCGAGTTGCGTGCCAAAACTTTGTTCAAAATGGTAGCCCACGTAAGCGATGCCAGGCGTCGCCACGATGTTCGGAAAGGTCTGTTGGGATGGCCCGGTAATGAGCTGTGAGTAGTTGAATTCGGTGAAAAAGTAGAGATTCCGAAATGGCGGCTTCAGGCCGATGTCCCGGACCGAATTGCTTAGATACGAACATCTCGAGGTCGTCGAAGCCGCTGCTGGTCGGGTGCGTTCTTCGGCCATTGGTAGTGCCAGGCGTTGGATGCCCCGACGCTGAACCTCGGCATGAAGTCGTCGTCCTGGTAGAGCACCTTTTCGAAGGCATATCCGAGCGAGAAATTTTGACCGCCGCTGGTTTTGTTCCATGATGGCTGGACGATGTCGAACTCATTGGCAGGTGTAGGGTCCTCGGCAATCAGCGGTTCGAGAAAGACATAATCTCCCACTACTCCGTGTGCGAAAGCAGCAGTGGGTATCGCAATAGTCAGCATCAGCGCGAAAGCGCAGACGTATCTCATAGCCGTCTCCATGGCCGTGCGCACGGCCGCCTCCGAGTCGCCCGCGGCCCACACGAACAAGCGTCGCGCGGCGCCGTGCGACGCCATATCCGCAAACTTAAATCCTGATTCGCGCCTAAGCGCGCGCTTTGGGAGGTGGCGGGTGGGGAGCGTCGGCCGCGCGCACGCTCAGCGTGGCTCTCGGCACTGAGTAGCGCCCGGATTCAGACAGGAACTGTGCGACGCCAGGCGAGCCGGGAATGATCGCCACCACCGCCACCGGTGAATGGCTGAAACTCCGCTCGGGATGGCAGATGTCCAGGGTGAACATCGCCTCGGAACTGTGCACCACTATTCCGAGCGTAAGCGGCATCCCGCCCAGCAGCATCGCGAGCGCCACAATCGCCGCGGCGGCGCGGCCGGGACGCCTCATGCTCGTAGCCGGACTCAAAACAGCCCCGCTCCCGATTTGAGATCGGAAACTTTGACCTCAACTCGAGAGGCGTTCTCATGATGCGGCAGGCTGACCGGCACGCACGAGGCTTCGCCGTTCATCATGTGATCGATTGGATAGCGGTTGCCGCAGAGCCGGCAAATCAGCATCCCGTGCGAGACGTCGTAGCCCTGATGAAACTTGTAACACTGGCGGCAGGCGTCGAAGACCGCGCGAACCTTGCCGTCGTCGCCGCGCGCGAGCAGAAACCGCAGCCGCTCGCCCGCGCGATCGCGATAGCAGAACAGGTGCGCCTCGCCGCTCTCCAGCCGCGCCATCGAAACCGTCAGCATCTCCGCGCCTCGAAGCTCGGTGCAGCGCGGCCGCAGGATCGGCAACGCGGCCACGATCGCGACCGCGGCGATCAGCGCGCCGAGGGCGAGTTTTTTCGGCCCAATCTTTTTTTGCCCAATCCTGCGCATCGCCTACCCGTCCATTTCCTACCGGTCAGGGTTAATCGCCGCGCGGATAAATGCAAGCGGAGGTCAGCGCTGCGCGGCGCGTTTGGGGTCCGGACCCCGGTTCGCATTATACTGCGCTTCGGCAAGCGACGCGTCGGCGCTGCGAACTCGCGCGGCGCCGCCCGCAAGGAGGAAACATCACCGATGCGCCTGGTCACATTCGAGGATGAACCCAAACGCCATCGTCTCGGCGCCGTCGCCGACGGCCTCGTGGTCGATCTCAACGCGGCCTATCGCGCGCTGTTGGAGGAGCGCGGCGAGCGCCGCGCGGGTGAACTTGCCGTCGAGGCCCTGCCACCCGAGATGCTGGCCTTTCTCGACGCCGGCGATCGAGCGATGAACGCCGCGAAGGATGCGCTTAAGTTGATCGCGCGCCTTGGCGCCGACGGCGCACGCGAGCGCGGGCTTGCCCGCCGTGCCGAATCGGTCCGCCTGCGCGCGCCGGTGCCGCGCCCGACCAAGTTCATCCTGGTGGGACTCAACTATCGCGACCACGCCGAAGAGGCCGGGATGAAAATCCCCGAGGTACCGACCATCTTCTCCAAGTATGCCAACTGCGTGATCGGACCGGGCGACGCGATCAAAATTCCCAAGGTCTCCACGATGATCGACTACGAGGCCGAGTACGCTTTCGTGATCGGCCGCGCCGGCCGCGACATCCCGCCCGATCGCGCGATGGAATACGTCGCCGGCTACACTATCGTGAACGACGTGAGCTGCCGCGATTACCAGATGAAGACCGGGCAGTGGATGATCGGCAAGACCTTCGACACCTTCGCGCCGATGGGGCCGTACCTGGTGACGCGTGACGAAATCGCCGATCCGCACAACCTCGAGATCTCGCTCCATCTCAACGGCCAGCGCATGCAGCACTCCAACACGCGCAACCTGATCTTCAAGACCGAGTACCTGATCGCGTTTCTCTCCCAGGTCTTTACGTTCGAACCCGGCGACGTCGTTTCGACCGGCACACCGGCCGGCGTCGGCTATGCGCGTAAGCCGCCGGTCTTCATGAAGCCGGGCGACCGCGTGCTGATCGAGGTCGAGGGGTTGGGCGCGCTGGAGAACCCGGTCGAGGCCGCGTAGCGCCGCCGACTTACGGCGCCGCTGCGATCGTGATTCCATGAATTCGATCGAACAACGCTACCGTGCACGGACCGCGGCCTCGGCCGCGATAGGCGCGCGCGCCGCGCGCGTGATGCCGGGCGGCGATACCCGCAGCGTCACTTACTATCGTCCCTATCCGTTGACGATCGCGCGCGGCCAGGGGCCGTTTCTGTGGGACGCCGACGGCAACCGCTACATCGATCTGCTCGGCAATTACACCAGCCTCGTCCATGGCAACGCCTATCCGCCAATCATCGAGGCGATCGCCCGCGCGAGCGCACAGGGCACCGCGTGGCCGGCGCGCAATGAAGCGCAAATCGAACTCGCGGAACTTATCTGCGAGCGCGTCGCCTCGGTCGAGCGCGTGCGCTTTTGCAATTCGGGCAGCGAGGCCGGGATGCTGGCCGCGCAGCTCTCGCGCCGCGTAACCGGGCGCGGGCAATTGCTGATGGCGCGCCAGGGCTATCACGGGTCGTACGACGATCTCGAGGCCGAATGGGCCGGCGAGGGCGGCCGCACGATGCTCGCTGAATACGGCGACGCGGCGTCGTTCGAGACGATACTCGCGCGCCACGGCGGCGAGATAGCCGCCGTCTTCCTCGAACCGATCCTGGGCTCGAGCGGAATCATCGCGCCGCCGACGGACTTCCTGCCGCGCGTGGCCGAGGCGGCGCGTCGCGCGGGCGCGCTGTTCGTTATCGACGAGGTTATCACGCTGCGCCTGGGAATCGGCGGCGCGCAGGCGACGGCCGGGGTCGCGCCGGACCTCACCATGATGGGCAAGATCATCGGCGGCGGACTGCCCGTCGGCGCGCTCGGCGGACGCGCCGACCTGATGGCGCATTTCGATCCGGCGGGGCAGCATCCGATGCATCATTCGGGCACCTTCAACGGCAATCCGCTTACCTGCGCGGCCGGCGTGGTTTCGGTGCGCGAGCTCAGCGCGGATCGCATCGCCGCGATGGATCGGATGGCGTCGCGGATGCAAGCGGAGATGGGGCGCGCGGCGGCGGCGCTCGGTCTGCCGTTTGGGATACGCCGGGCCGGCTCGCTGATGAACGTCACGTTCGAGGGATCGGGCGCGGGCGGCGTGCACACCCGGGCGGCGCGGATGATGGAGAATTTCCATCTGGCCGCGCTCAACCAGGGACTCTTCTTCGCACCGCGCGGCCTCATCGCGCTCTCGACGGTCATGACCGACGATCTCATTGCGGAGATTTGCGAACGCTCGGCAGTCGCGCTCGGCGACGTCGCCAGGGAAACAAATCTCATGGATTGAAACACGCGATCAAAACTGGCTGGCGCGTTGTGGGGTACGCCGCGGCGCGCGCGCAGAGGGGGGAACGTGGCCACGATACGAGTCTCGATCATCAACGAGAGCAAACTTGCCGCGCCGGCCGAAGTACAAACGGCGGTTGCGGCGCTGCAGCGCCAGGTGAGCGAGCATTTCGCGCCCGCATGGGGCGTCGACGCGGCGCTGAGCTTCGTCGCGGCCGGCGCCACGCCGCTCCCGGGTAGCTGGTGGCTGGTTATCCTGGACGATTCCGACCAGGCTGGCGCGCTCGGCTATCACGATCTCACCGACGAGGCGATGCCGCTCGGCAAGGTGTTCGTCAAGACCGCGCAGGACGCCGGGGTCAAATGGACCATCACCGCAAGCCACGAACTGCTCGAGCTGCTGGCCGACCCGGCGATCAACCTCACCGTGTGTGCGACCGAAAACAACAACCTCGTTCTCTACGCGTATGAAATCTGCGACCCTTGCCAGGCCGACGAGTTCGGCTATGCGATCGACGGCGTGATCGTGTCAGATTTCCTCTTCCCGTCGTGGTTCGAGACCTTCCATCGCGCCGGCGCTGTACCGCTCGACTACTGCGGGCGTATCAGCACGCCCTTCACGCTCCTGCCCGGCGGCTACGCCAGCGTGCTCGAGACCGGCCATCCGGCGGGCGCGTGGACGGAGAAGAAGGGTCCGGCGGCGAGGATCGCGGGCGCGCGCTTTGCCGAACGCCCGGTGGTCCCAGGCTCGCGCCGCGAGCGGCGCCGGCGCGGCGCGGCCGTCTGGGTGCAAAGCCAGTTGACCAGCACGCTAGCGAAAGCGCCCGCAGCACGGGCCATGGCTGCGGCCGCAGCAGCAGTAGCCGCACCAGTGATGGCGGCGGCGCCGGCCTGGCCACCGCCGCTCATGATCCCGCGGTTGCTGCGGATCGTGGATACGGCGGGCAGGTCACTGTTACATCTGGAGACCCCGAATGCCGCGACCAAATCCGTACCGGACGAGATCAACCGGGTACTGGATAAGCTACAGATCGCGAGCGCGGCGGGTACCGCTCCGCCGCGCGCCCAATCGGTGATCTCCGCGCTCAACGCGGCGCTCGATCAGACCGCGGTGACCAAGCCCACCGACCAGCTAAAGGGCTCGCAGCCGCACCAACTGGAGCTGTCCTTGCTGGCGGCAGCGATGAGTTCCGGGGCGCCCCCGACGCGCCCGGTCAGCGCCCTGGATGCGACCGACTTTTATCAGTACGGAAATTTCGATCCGGGATGGCTCGCGACGTTCTTCCATCTGCTCGATTCGCGGCCCGCGCCGTTCCCGACCCACATCGCGCGCAACATCAGCCCCATCGTGCGGATCGACAACAACGTCACGATTGCGATCACCGGCGACTGGGGCACCGGCGACGCCTCCTCACGCAGCATCGCGCAGCGCGTGGCCGACCTTAAGCCCGACCATACGATCCACCTGGGCGACATCTACTATGCCGGCGCCGAAAACGAGGTGCGCAGCAAGTTCCTCGCGTTGTGGCCCGCCGGCATCAGCGCGAGCGCGCCGTCGTTCGCGCTCAACGGCAATCACGAGATGTACTCGGGCGGAATCGGCTACTTCCAGATCGCACTTACAGATCCCCGGTTCAAGGCGCAGCAGGGGTTGAGCTACTTTTCGCTGCAAAACGATCACTGGACGATAATCGCGCTCGATACCGCCTATTATGCGCATAACTTCTACCTCGACGGCGCGCTCGACGCGGATGTCCAGCTCCCGTGGATGGCGACGCTGACGCGCGCCGCGCGCCAGGCCGGCCGCCGCGTCATCCTGCTCACGCATCACGCCGGCGTCGACGTCGAACCGGCCGGCGCCACGGTGAAGGCGACCGTCGCGGATATATGGAACCAGGTGCTGCACGCGACCGACGGCGGCCCCGACTACTGGTACTGGGGCCACGTTCATGCGGGCTACGCGCTCGCGCCGTTTCCGATTGCGGGCGGGCGCAGCATGATGGCGCGCTGCGTCGGGCACTGCGGCGTGCCGTGGCTGCCGTTCAGCGCGGAGAGCGGACTTGGCGCTAACGGCTTCAAGCTTGAGTGGGGAGAGAACCGCAAGGCCAACGACGTCGAGGAACCGGCGCGCGCGCTCAACGGCTTCCTGGTGCTGCGCCTGAGCGCCAATCAGCTAGTCGAGGAGTTCCGCGACGAGAACGGCACCCTGCGCTGGCGCCACGCGGGAGGAGGTTAGAAGCGCTTGCTGGACGTCTCAGCCACCGCTTAGCGTTTGGGTGCGGAGGAGCGCGAGTTCTCCGAACTCCCTCCCCCGATTGTCTTGGGGGAGGGCTGAGGTGGGGGTCCAGGCGGTCCTGAATCTGTGTGAGGACCGCCTCTGCCTAAAGGCGGCGCGCCGATCTCGAAGAGGTCTTGTTATTGCTCAGTTGTCGCGTCGGGGGATTGGCGGAGCGCAACGAAAAAAGACAGAGCGAGCACGCGCCGCAGAGGACAGGCAACCGGCGCCTGCTCGTTCGACCCCCACCTCAATCCTCCCCCAAGACACTGGGGAGGAGGCCAGAAACGCTCGACCCGGCTGACCGCAAAGGTTCCCGACCGCCTCTCAACCCAACTGAGTACTAATCGCCTTCGTCGCACTTTTTGCACTCGAGCTCGATGCCGAGCCGGCTCTGCCTGCCCGCCGCGGTCGTCACCCACGGACGCTGCTGCCAAGGCGGCCGATGGCGCACGTGCTGCGTGTGGCCGCACTGAAGCTCGGCCACCCAGTCGGCGTGCTCGTCCTGATGGAAGCCAACGATTTTCTGTTTCATCGCCACGACACCTAAGCCGCGGATTATTTGCCGGGCTTGTCGGCGGCAGTCTCATCAAACATCGACTGTTGTTCCGGCGCGTCGGCGCTGCCCTCGACTTCATCGGGGCTGAACAGCCCGCGCCGCTCGGCGTACGGTTTGAACTTGACGTAGAGCTCGGCGAGCTTGGCCTGGTAGTATTCGACGTTCTCGTCGGGATTCGCGGGGTCGTACTCGGCCGCGAGGCGCGCCGCCGCGCTGACCTTCACTTTGAGACCGCGGCCCGCGACGTAGTAGGAAATCTGGTCGCCGCTTAAGTACGGGCGTCCGGCTTTGAGCGCCAGTTCGTAGGCGGCCGAGACGTTACGCCGCTTACCGCCGATTTTGTCGCGATAAGTTTCGGGCGAGTCCTGCAGCGTCTCGGTCTTCATCAGGTCGCCGATGCCGAACGCGTGGCGCGCGAGGCGCTCGCGCCAGTCTTCGTAGAGCGCGGGGATTTCATCGGCGCGCTGCTCCAGCATCAGGCGGAACATCTCCTCCATGAAGCGGCGTTGAAACCGCTCGAGCCCGCGCGAGCGCAGCCCCGAGCCGCGAATCGTCATCTCGCCCGGCTCCTCGAGCAGCACGTAGTTCTTCATTTTGTAGGAGAACATCGCGGGATAGCTCCCGTCGATCTCCAGCCGCACGCCCTCGGGCATCACGGCTCCGATCTGCTCGACCAGCCTTTGCGCGCCGGCATCATCGTCGACGCCGGGGGGCGCAACGAAGTAGATGCCGTCGGTATCGACCTCGATCACTTGCGCGCCGGAGTCCTCCAGCGCGGCGACGGCGGCCTGGATAAGCTCGCGTCCGCGGCGAGTTACGGCGTTGGCCTGGACGAAGTCGTTGAAATGGCCGAGCGAGAAGCCGAGGTAGCCGTAGAAAGAGTTGATGAGAATTTTGAACGTCTGCTGGAGCGCCTCGAGGTTGCGCCGCGCCGTGCCGTCGAGTTCGCGCACCGCCGCCTTGGCCTGGACGCGGAAGCTGCGGAGGTCGCCCAGCGTTTTCAGGAACACGCCGAGCCGGTCGCCCGCCGGCGCGTGCCCGTAATGCAGCATCAGCGACGGGTACAGCGAGGTCACGTCGCAATGCAGCACGCGGCGCGCGACGCCGCATCGGCGGACCTCGGTATAACCGCCCATCACTTCGCTCGGCTCCTGCGGGGCGGGAATCGAGTGGCGCGCGGCCAGGTAGGCGCGCATCAGCAGCGCGTCGATCCGGGTCGCGTTCCCGCGCAGCACCACGTTCTGGTAGGAGTACGGAAAAATCTGCGCCTGCACGAAATAGCTGGGCGCGAGCAGGCCGGCCAGCGCGGCCGTCTCACGCACGTCGCCCATCGCGTAGGCGAACAGCTCCTCGGGACGATGGTCGAAATAGTCACTCACGCGCGCTGCGTCGATATAGACGCGGTCGGCGGCGGCAACGTGAAAATGCTGCGCCAATTCCTTCAGCCCGAAGCCCTCGAGTTCGCGGCTCGCGATATCGTAGTGCTGAGCGAGGATCCAGGTGTCGATAAGGCTGCGGCCGCGAATGTCGTAGCGGCGGTACGCGATCGAGCGCTCGGCGATTTGCAGGCGTGAGGCGCGCGCGGTCATCTCGCCGCGGTCGCGGCCGAGCGCGAGCTTCACGCGATGGCGCCGGGCGCGCGCTTCGAGATACTCGAGGTCGAAGCGGAACAGGTTATGGCCCTCGATCACGTCCGGGTCGCGCTCGGCGACGATCCGCACCAGCTCCTCGAGCATCGTGCGCTCGTCCATCGCGTCGCCGCGCAACACGCGCTCGTAACCGGCCGAGTCGCTGAGCGCGATCGCGACTACGCGGTCGCCCTCGCGCGCCGCGGTCGGGAACTCGAAGCCGGGACTGATGTAGGTCTCGATATCGAGCTGCATCCGGCGGAGATCGCCGAACTCCATCCCGATGAAAAACGCGGTGCCGGTAAGGATGAGGTACTGCTCGACCGGGTCGTTGAGCACCAGGTAGGGAGCGTCGGAAACGCCAGGCGCTTTGCCGGTGAGCTTGCGCAGATGGCGCCGCGCGGCTTCCAGCGTGTCGAGGCGGTCGAAGGTCGCGAGCCATCGGAGGCGGAAGGCGCCCTCCAGCGGTTCGACCTTGTACGGCGCGCCGAGCCCATTGAGCATCCCGGGCTCCGCCAGCAGCGCAAAAAGCTTCAGTGGACGACGCTCGCGCGCGAGCGTTGCGCCATCGCGGCGGAAAATCTCGACCTCGGCCGGGGCGACGACCTCGACCGCCACGATTCCGGGCTCGGCCGGGTTACCGAAGAGCAGCCGGTTGTCGTAAAACTGCCGGCATATCTCCTGATAACGGCTCATCGCGGTTTCCGAGCAGGGATTGTGACTCGCGCGCGGCGTGTATCACAACGCTTAGCGCGCGTTTTTAGAGAGCGCCGAGCCATCCCAGGCCCGCGATGAAGGCTGCGTAGGCAGCCCCGCCCACTATCAGAGTCGGCGTGCCCAACTCGCCGTCGCGCAGATTGACGTAGAGCAGCGCGGCCGAGAGGATCGCGATCGCGCCGCCCAAAAGCTCGGGTGGGCTCAGATGCCACGGTGTGAAGGCGAGGCCCAGCGCGACCGGAATACAGCTCTGAAAAACCATCGCACCCGTGATATTGGCCAGCGCGAGGTTGTCCTTGCCCTGGCGAATCCAGACCACGGCGTTGTATTTCTCGGGAAGTTCGGTCGCGAGCGGGCTCAGGATAAGCGAGAGGACGCCCGGGTTCAGGTTGGCGTGCCGCGAAAGAAAAACGATCTGATCGACGAACACGTACGCGCCAAGCAGGATCGCGACAACCCCGAGCAGAACCTGCACGACGGTAGGCCATCCGCGCGGGTCGGAAGGATTTCCCGCCAGCAGCAATTCCAGATGCAGCCCGTGCTCGACTTCGGTGTCGGCGTCGCGCTTGAGTCTCAGGATTACCACCGCATAGCTCGCATACACGGCCAGCAATATCGCTCCGATAGCGTATCGCGCGATCGGCGGCAAACCGGCCATTCCGAGCACGAGCGTCGCTGCAAACACCGGCAGGAAAAAGGCGAGGTCGCGCCTGGCGTCGATACGGGGGACCCGCAGCGCGATACGTCCGCGCCGGTTACGGAAGCCGAGCGCCGCCATCCCCATCACGAACAGCGCGATGGTCGAAAGCATCAGCGGCGCGCCGACTATCGCGCCCACGCCGACCTCGCTATGGGCACCCGGCACACCATGGCTCATCACCAGCGCGACCGCGGGAATCAGCGTCTCGGGCAGGGCCGTGCCGACGGCGGCGAGCAGGCTGCCGACGGCAGCCTCGGACAGGCTCAAATGGTGGCCGGCCCACTCGACGCCGTTGGTGAACATCTCCGAACCGGCCAGGATGACGGCAAAACTGACAAGCAGGATGGCAATATGTATCGGCAAGGGACGCCACCTCGGGCTGTATGGCCGGGACCGAGCCGCGATACGCAACCGCGCGCGGCCCGCCAGCGTATGGACTTTGAAGGAAGCCATCAAGGCAGGCAACGGCGCGGCGATCTCCCGGATGCGCGAAAGCAAAATAGTTGCTAAATTGGAGTTGCGGGGTGGATGAAGGGGTAGCCTGAGAGGCGCAGAACACGAAAAAAGAATTCCGTTTTGACTTGCCTGATAACAGCCCATATAATGGGGTGCTTTGCCAGAATCGGCCTCTCTTGTTCAGTTTGATCTTTCTGAAGTGGCGCGCGGCGGGTGCTCGCCGGGCCTTGGTCTGCGTACCGCAGGCCCTCGCATCAATCTACCCGCCGCGGACGGCCAGGACGGATGCCTATTAGCATGAAGCAAAAGTACGAAGGGAAGGATCTCCAGGGTCTGGTCGATCTCGGCCGCGAGCAGGGTTACCTGACTTTCGACCAGGTCAACGATTTCCTGCCCCAGGACGTGGCTTCGCCCACCGACCTGCGTGCCGCTCTCGAGAGCTTCGAGGACATGGATATCAAGGTCCTCGAGGAAGTCCCGACTGAGGGCGCCGAGGGCGAAATCGATGCGGAGCCCGAGAAAGAGGCCGAAGAAGAGGCGGCCGACGCGGCGGGCGATTCGTCCGACCCGGTACGGCTCTACCTCAAGGAGATGGGCAACTTCCAGCTGCTCTCGCGCGAGCAGGAGGTCGAGATCGCCAAGCGGATCGAGGCCGGCGAACAGGAAGTCGAGGAAGAGGTCCTCAAGTCGCCAGTCACGCTGGATTTTCTTATCGACCTCGGCGACCGGATCGAAGCCGGCGAGGCCGACCTGCGCGACATCTTCGAGGAAAGCGAAGAGCCCGCCGATCCCGACGAGGAGCGCGGGCCCGAAGCCAACGAGAAGCTGCTCAAGAAGCTGCACGATTCGACGAAAAAGCTGAAAGACCTGCGCGCCAAGCTCGAAGAGGTGGAAGAGGAATTGCGCGAGCGGCCCGGACCGCGGCGCAAGCCCAAGCTCGAGCGCAACTACGTGCGGATGCGCGAGCGGGTCAAGGCCGCGTTCACCACGATGGGGCTGTCGCGGCACGTGCGCGAGGCCGTCATCTCCGAAATGCGCCATCAGCTCGAGCAGTTCCGCCAGGCCCATCAGATAGTTGAGCACTACGAAGACGCGACCGGCCGTACCAAGACTCAGCTAATCAAGGAGGCGGCCGAGGCCGAGGACCGCCGCCACGTGCTCAAGGTCAACGGCACGCGCGAAAACCTGCTCGATATCGCCGCCCGCATCCGCGAGGCGCAGCGCACGATGAAGGCGGTCGAGCGGCGGGTCAAGGCGACCGGCGAGGAGTTCGGCCGTTCGATCGAAATCATCGCCGCCGGCCAGCACAAGAGCCGGCGCGCCAAGAAAGAATTGACCGAGGCCAACCTGCGCCTGGTTGTGAGCCTGGCCAAGCGCTACACCAACCGCGGCCTGGGTTTCCTCGACCTCATCCAGGAAGGCAACATCGGATTGATGCGCGCGGTCGACAAGTTCGAGTACCAGCGCGGCTACAAGTTTTCGACCTATGCCACGTGGTGGATCCGACAGTCGATGTCGCGCGCGATCGCCGACCAGGGCCGCACCATCCGCATCCCGGTGCACATGGTCGAGACCATCAACAAGCTGCTGCGGGTTACTCGCCTGCTGGTGCAGCGGCTGGGCCGCGAACCGAGCCCCGAAGAGATCGCCGAGCAGATGGAGATGCCGCTCGACAAGGTCCAGAAGGTGCTCAAGATCGTCAAGGAGCCGATTTCGCTGGAAACTCCGATCGGCGACGAGGAGGAAAGCTCGCTCGGCGATTTCGTCGAGGACGAGCTCGCGCCCTCGCCGGTGGAGGCCGCGATCCAGGGCAACCTGGGCGAGCAGACGCGCAAGGTGCTGGCGACGCTGACGCCGCGCGAGGAGCAGATCCTGCGCATGCGCTTCGGTATCGGCCAGAAGACCGACTACACGCTGGAAGAAGTCGGCAAGCAGTTCGCGGTGACGCGCGAACGGATTCGGCAAATCGAGGCCAAGGCGCTGCGCAAGCTGCGTCAGACCGGGCGCTCGCGCAACCTCGAGGGATTCATGGAGCGCGAGTAGCGGCGTCTTTTAGCGCGGCCTGCGCGCTCCGTACACCGCGAACGATTCGCCCTTCCACAACAGTTCATGGCCGTCTAGCGCGCGCTGGATATCGGGCCACCATACCAGCATGTTGCCGAAGCCGGAGCTGATCACCACGACGATCCGCTGCGCGCCATCTATCTGCCGCATCAGCCGCGCGAGCTGACCCGGCATCAACTCTCCCGGCGTGAAATGGTTGGCGAACGGCGGCTCGAAGCGGGCCGACAGCACCGGCCCGCATCCCATCGCGGTCAGCAGCAGCGCGCGATGGTCGTCGATCGCACGCTGCACCTGCTCCCACTCCTGCACTTCTTCGGACGACGTCCACATCCCGGCCGTAACCGGACTCGGCGCCGTAGTGCGCCACTGACCGGCGATTTGCGCGAAATGGGAGAGGTTGCCCAACAGAGCCATCACGGCAAGCAGGCCTGCGATTCGCGCCGATTGCAGATCCCGGATGCTGGTCGCGGCGACGCCCATAACCAGGATGTAGCAGTAGTAGCGCCAGCTCACCTCCGAGCCGAAAAAGACGGTGACGAATGTCACGTGAAGTATGGCGCAGGTCAGGATGAACTCATCGGCAGCGTTGAAGATGTCGCGTGCGCGAGGCGCCGATAGCAATCTCCGTCCCGCCCGCAGTCCCGCGGCGATCAGCCACAAAGTCGCGGCAATCCAGAAGCCGACGACCGAAAAAAGATAGTAGGGCAACCCCAGACCCGGCTGATACCAGAAATCGCGCCCCACGCCGTGAAAGAAACCCGACGCCTGGTTACGATGCGCCGCGATCCCGGCCAGCGGCAGGATAGTCTTTGCCAGCGCGAGCGGCCCATACACGGCGGACAGGATGAGTATCAGGAGGCCGCCCGTGATCACGGCCGGCGTGACGGTGCGTAATATGTTCGGCCTGTCGATCGAAGAGCCCGCAGCATCATCCGATGAGCCGGCGTCATCATGCGGCCGCCCGCTCTCCCACAGCAACCCGAGCATCAGCACGAAGCCATAGAGGTACGCCATGCTGGGATTTACGAAACACGACGCCGTGGTAAGCGTGAGCGCGGTCGAGCGCCTTTGTGCAGCCTGCTCTGCCAGCGCATTGGATAGCAGCGCGGCTTCCAAGGCGTAGGTCAGCGTGAAGGTTGGAAACGCAAACGGCAGCGCGATTACAAGCAGGACGATACCGAGCGTGCCCAGGCGAAGCGCGGCGGCCATCCGCGCGATACCGATTGCGACCAGCATCGCACAGACAACCATGATCGCCTCGTTCGCCTGCGGAGTCGCGCCGCAGAGCGCAAACCACAACTGCGCCAGCATGATCGGCACCAGACCCCAGTGGTAGCCGAAATCGATCGCCGGGCGGCCCCCGTGTGCGACCAGATATGCGATCGAAAGGAAGTCTCCCCGATCGCCGAACGCATTGGCGTCAAAGCCGAGGTCGGTAGGCAGCCGGAACAGCGCATACGCCAGCGTCTCCACGCCGAACAGGCAGCCGAGCCACAACGCGCTGCGGCTTCTCGGCGGGGACCATAGCGCCTCGCCGAACAGCGACCCCGCGCGCGCCAACCGGGATTCCGGCTCCGGCGCGCTAGCCAATCGCCCCGGCCTCACGCAGACGGGTCAGCTCTTCGATGCTGAAGCCGCGCGCCGTCAGCACCTCGGCGGTATGCTCGCCGACCAGCGGCGGCCGCGTGACGTGGCCCGGCGTCTCGGAGAGTTTCACCCCGAGGCCGGTCGTCATGATCTCGCCGCGCACCGGATGGGGCAGGCGCAGGAGCATCTCGCGCGCCGCGATCTGCGGATGGTTGAACATCTCCTCGATGGTCAGGATCGGACCGGAGGGGATGCCCGCGCGGTTGAGCAGGTCGATCCAGTGCGCCGCAGTATTGGAGGCGAGAGCAAGGTTGATCTCGGCGGTCAGCGCCGCGCGATGCTTTATCCGATGGCCCAGCGAGGAGAAGCGCGGGTCGTCCTTGAGTTCGGGCCGTCCGATCGCATCGGCCAGCGCGTGCCACATCGTCTCGTTGCCACAGGCGATATTGAATGGCCGGTCGGAAGCCGCGTGAACGCCGTGCGGCGCCGCGAGCGGATGATGGTTGCCGGCCGGTCCGGGCGTGCGTCCGGTGTCGAAGTAGATTCCCGCCGACCAGCTAAGCACGCTGACGATCGCTTCGAGAATCGAAGTCTCGACGCGCTGGCCGCGGCCGCTGCGATGGCGCGCCTGGAGCGCGAGCAGGATACCCTGTGCGGCGAAGATTCCGCCCAGCAGATCGCAGATCGCAATCCCGACCCGCATCGGGCCGCTCTCCTCGGTTCCCGTCACGCTCATCAACCCGGAGAAGCCCTGCGCGATCTGGTCGAATCCCGGGCGTATCGCGCATCGGACCGCTGGCGCCGAAGCCGGAGATCGAGCATCCGATGATGCGCGGGTTCCGCGCGGCGAGCATTTCGTAGCCGAGGCCCATGGCCTCCATCACGCCGGGACGAAAGTTGTCGATCACCACGTCGGCCTGGTCGGCAAGACGCAGCATCACGTCGCGCCCGGCCGGCTGCCTCAGATCGATCTGCACGCTCTTTTTGGAGCGGTTGGTGCTCATGAAGAAGTAGCTATCCTTGCCGGTGTAACCGCCCATCTCGGCGCGCGCGCCCTTGACCGGCTCGATCTTGATGACCTCGGCCCCGTAGTCACCGAGAATCTGCGTGCAAAACGGCCCGGCCAGGTAGCGGGTAAGATCGACGACTGTGATTCCGGCAAGCGGAGAAACGTCCGGCATCGCGCTTGGCACCTCCTCATAACAATCGCGGCAACAATATCGGATGCCGCGGCAGCGCGAAAACGGGCACCGCCAGGCTCTGCGCGACGGATGACAGCGGGGCGCCGCGGGTGTTAGCATCGGGACATCTCGACCCACGGAGGACGCTATCGTGGCGGTGATGCGCATCGGACACGTTTCGGTTCGAGTAACGGACATCGAAAAGGCCCGCGACCATTACTCCAACGTGATCGGGCTCATCGAAACCCATCGCGAGAGCGGCGGGACGACTTACTACAAGGCCTGGGACGAATGGGATCGCTACAGCGTGATCCTCACCCCCTCCGACCACTCCGGCGCCAACTATATCGCGTACAAGGTCGAGCGTGACTCCGAACTCGACACGTTTGGCGACGCAATCGCGAAACGCGGCATCCAGGTCGAGCAACTCAAGCCCGGCGCGATCCCATTCGTGGGCCGCGCGATCCGCTTCACGCTGCCGAGCAGCCATCGGATGGTCCTGTTCGCGGAAAAGGAAGCGGTGGGCAGAAGCGTGGGCGCGGTCAACCCTGACCCATGGCCGAATGACCTGAAGGGCGCGGGCGCGATGCATCTGGACCACTGCCTGCTGATGGCCGAGATCGAGCCGTCCCAAGGCGTCAACCGGGTCGCCGAGACCTGCCGCTTCTTTACCGAAGTGCTCAACTTCCAACTGACCGAGCAGGTGATGGTTGGTCCGGGCAACAGCATCCAGGCCGCCGCGTTCCTCTCCTGCACGAGCAAGCCGCATGACATCGCGTTCGTTGGCGGCCCGCGTCCGGGCTTTCATCACTTCGCTTTTTATCTGGATAACTGGAACGACGTCCTGCGCGCGGCCGACGTGATGTCCAAGCATCGGGTCAAGATCGACATTGGGCCGACCCGCCACGGCATCACGCGTGGCGCGACGATCTACTTCTTCGACCCCTCGGGTAATCGCAATGAGACCTTCGCTGGGCTGGGCTACTTCGTGACCCGCGACATGCCGACTATCACTTGGACCGAGGAGCATCTCGGGGCGGCGATTTTCTATCACGGACGCGAGATCAACCCCGACTTCACCAACGTCTACACCGACGCGACCTGAGGCATCTTCGCTAAACTTTCGTCCCTCCTTCGGTTCAACTTCGGACCGGGTCGCCGGAACCAGCGGGACGGTTCGGAGGTTTGTTACTGACGAGACCGTATGAGGAGGGAATCCGCACTCGCGCACCTGAGCTTGATCGCCGTGATTGGCGCGCTCACGCTCGCTCTAGGAGCCGGAATTCTTTTCGTGGGCCAGCGCGCCGCATTCGCGCAAGGCAGAGCGGCGTCCGAAGACAGTCCGGTGGTGCTCGAGCTGTTCACCTCCGAGGGATGTTCAAGCTGCCCGCCCGCCGACGAACTACTGAGCAGGATGGGCGCGTTAACCACCGGCGTGATACCGCTCGCCTACCACGTCGATTATTGGGACAGCCTGGGATGGTCGGACCCGTTTTCGTCGAGTCAATGGAC
This sequence comes from uncultured delta proteobacterium, assembly GCA_963810495.1. GTDB lineage: Bacteria > Desulfobacterota > Binatia > Binatales > Binataceae > JAKAVN01. Next base: position 31,537 of record CAWENP010000005.1, on the reverse strand, counting down.
GATGCGCCAGGTTGAGTACGTTCGCGCGATGCAACTGAGCGGCTCGTATACGCCGCAAATCGTGATCAACGGCAGATGGCAATGCGTCGGCTCTGACCCCAACCTTATCGCGCGCGCGATCGCGGACGCCCGTGCGACGCCGCCGCCGGGCGTGGTCACAGTGCGCGCCACGCCGCCGGCTGCGGGCTCGCACAAGCTCAACGTCAGCGTGAGCGCGCACATCGTGCGCACCGCCGGGGACAAATCGCTGATCGTAGTGGTTGCGATCTACGAGAACGGGCTGATGGCCAAGATCGACGGGGGCGAAAACAGCGGCCACCGGGTCAGGTACGACTACACAGTGAGAAAAATAATTCCCGCGTTCGAACTGCGCCCGAAGGCCGGCTCCGCGCTGGAGAACGAACTCAGCGTCGACCTCGACCCGTCATGGAAGCTCGACCATCTCGGCGTGGCGGCATTCATCCAGGACGAGACTTCACTGGCGATCGACGGCAGCGTCGCGCAATATCCGATCACCAAAACCAAGAACTGATCGCCTGAGAGCGTCCTGCGCCGCGCGCCGCTATTCGACCGTCACCGACTTGGCCAGGTTGCGCGGCTGGTCGACGTCGGTGCCGCGATAGACCGCGATATGGTACGCGAGCAGCTGCAACGGCACGGTCGTCAGCACCGGCATCAGCATCCGATGCGTCGTGGGAACTTCGATTATCTCCCACGCGACTTCCTCGAGCTCGGGCGTGGGATGGTCGGTCACGGCGATGATGCGGCCGTTGCGCGATTCGACCTCGCGCAGGTTCGACAGCGTTTTCTCGTAGACGTTGTCGAACGGGATGATCACCACCACCGGCATCTCTTCGTCGATGAGAGCGATCGGGCCGTGCTTCATCTCGCCCGCCGAATAGCCCTCCGCATGGATGTAGGAAATCTCCTTGAGCTTGAGCGCGCCCTCCAGCGCGACCGGGTAGTTGATGCCGCGGCCGAGATATAAGAAGTCGCGCGCTTTCCCGTACTTGCGCGCCACGCGCTCGATCTGGCGCTCGCGCTTCTCCAGCACTTCCTTGATTTGCGCCGGGATCGCGAAGGCCGGTTGGAGTATCGCGTTGACTTCGCGCTCGCTGAGCCTGCCCAGGCGCGCGGCGAGATGGATCGCGAAGAGGTAGAAGGCCTCGATCTGAGTCAGGAAGCACTTGGTGGTGGTGACGCTTATTTCGGGGCCGCAGCGGGTGTAGAGCTGCGCGTCGGCCTTGCGCGCGATGGAGGAATCGACGGTGTTGGTGATGGCGAGCAGATGACATCCGCGCTGGCGCCCTTCTTCCAGCGCGGCCAGGGTGTCGGCGGTCTCGCCCGATTGCGACACCGCGATCATCATGGTGCGCGCGTCGATCGGCGGCTGGCGGTAGCGAAACTCGGCCGAGTAGTCGACCTCGGCCGGCACGCCGCACAGCTCCTCGATCATGAATTTGCCGATGAGCGAGGCGATCCATGAGGCGCCCGCACTGACCATCACGATTCGCCCGATAGCTTCCGGCCCCGCCGCCGGCAACAGCTCGCCCTCGAAGCGCACCGCGCTGGAGCCGGCCGCCGCGCGCCCGCTCAACGTGTCGATCCAGGCCTGCGGCTGCTCGGCGATTTCCTTGCGCAGGTAGTGCTGGAAGCCGCCCTTGGTCGCGGCCACCGCGTCCCATTCGATAAGCCGCGGCGCGCGTTCGATCGCCACGCCGTCGAAAGTCATCAGGCGCACGCCATGCGCGGTGAGTTCGGCCAGTTCGCCGTCTTCGAGCACGATGGTGCGGCGGGTGTGGCCGAGGATCGCCGGGATGTCGGAGGCGACGAAGTTCTCGCTATCGCCCAGCCCGAGCACCAGCGGCGTCGCGGTCTTCGCGGCGACCAGCTTGTCGGGCTCGGTCTCGGAGAGCACCACGATCGAGAACGATCCGCGCAATTCGAGCACGGTCTGGCGCACCGCCTCGGTAAGCCCCAGGCCGGCGCGCACCCGTTCCTCGATAAGATGGGAGATGAGTTCGGTGTCGGTCTCGGAGCTCAGCTTGTGGCCGCGCCCGGTCAGCGCGGCGCGCAGTTCGACGTAATTCTCGACGATGCCGTTATGAATGACCGCGACCGGACCCGCCTTGTGCGGATGGGCATTGCCCTCCGAGGGGCGGCCGTGCGTCGCCCATCGCGTATGGCCGATTCCGATCGATCCCTTAAGCGGGGCGCCGTCGAGCGCGCGGCGCAGGTTCTCGAGCTTGCCGACCGCGCGGCGAATTTCCATCCCGGCGCCGTTGATCGTCGCGACACCGGCCGAGTCGTAGCCGCGATACTCCAGCCGCGCGAGTGCGCCGAGCAGAATCGGCACCGCCTCGGACGGGCCCACGTATCCGATTATTCCGCACATCGAATTTCCACCTTTCCCGGCATACCCCCTTAAGTTTGCCGGTCCGGGCGAGGCGGCGCCAGCGCTAGTCTGAGCCCTCCGCGTCGGCGCGATCGCCGTGGCGGCGGCGCCATTCGGCCGTCCATCCCTGCTTGATCTTCTGCGGATGATGCGAAACGCAGAGTGCGCCGTTGGGGACCTCGCGCAAAATCGTGGTGCCCGAGGCGACGTAGACATCGTCGCCGACCTTGACCGGCGCGACCAGCTGCGTGTCACATCCGATCATGCAGCGGCTGCCGATCCGCGTGAGATGCTTGTCGTAGCCGTCGTAGTTGACCGTGATTACGCCGCATCCGATGTTGGTCGCGCGGCCGATCACGGTGTCGCCCAGGTAGCTCAAATGGCTCGCCTTGGTGCCCTCGCCGAGCCGCGCCTTCTTGGTCTCGACGAAGTTGCCGATACGGTTATGGCCTTCGAGCTCGGTGCCAGTGCGCAGGTTGGCGAAGGGGCCGATTTCGCAATGCGGCCCGATACGGCATTCCTCGGCGCGCACGCCAAGCTTCAGATGGCATCCGTCGCCGATCTCGACGTCGCGCAGATACGCCGTGCCCTCGATCCGCACGCCCTCGCCGACCTTGCTGCGGCCGAGAATCTGCACGTTGGGGCCGACCGTCGAGTCGCGCCCGATTTCGACCTGCTCGCCGATATACGCGGTCGCCGGATCGACGATCGTCACGCCCGCCTCCATCAATTTGCGGTTAACCGCCGCCCTGATCTCGGCTTCCATCTCTGCCAACTCCTTGAGTGAATTTATTCCGACGAACTCAGCCGCGTCGGGCGCGCACCACGCCTGCACAGCGACTCCGCCGCGCCGCGCGATCATCACCAGGTCGGTAAGATAGTATTCGCCCTGCGCATTGTTGGGGCGCAACTCCGCAAGCGCCGCGCGCAACACGGCCGCGCGAGCGAGATAGACGCCCATGTTGACTTCGCGGATCGCGAGCTCGACAGGCGACGCGTCGCGCGCCTCCACGATCGCCGCGACCGTGCCCGCGCGGTCGCGCACTACGCGCCCATACGCGCTCGGACCGTCGAGCGTCGCGCTGATGAACGATACATCCGCGCCCGCGCGGCGATGCTCGGTGATGAACGCCTGCAGCGTCGCCGGCCGGACCATCGGCATGTCGCCATAGAGGATCAGCACGTCGCCGTCGAAGCTCGGCGGGAAGGCTTCCAGGCCGCATCGCGCCGCGTCACCCGTGCCGCGCTGCGCGGGCTGGCGCGCGACCTCGACGCGCCCTCCCGGCACGCCAGCGCGCGCGGCCGCCGCGACTGTGTCGCCCTGATGGCCGACCACCACGACCAGCGGCGCGGGCGCGAGCGGCACGAGCGAGCGTATCGCGCGCGCGATCATCGGCTCGCCGCCAAGTTCGTGCAGCACCTTGGCGCGCGCCGAGCGCATCCGGGTGCCAAGCCCGGCGGCCAGAACGATCGCCCCCGCCGCCGTCGTCATGGTTTTTTCTTCTTGAACAGCGCGTCGAGCTGCTCGCGCGCGGCGCGTTCCGGCGACGGCCGGGAGGGAGCCGGCTGAGACAGGGCCGCGGCGGCGCCGCCGTTGGGCGCGAAGTACTCGCAGAAATTCGAGCGCTCCTTGTCCACCACCCGCTCCGCCATCGTCTCGCGACACTGATTGTTATAGGCGGGGTCGTAAAGCGAGCAATTGCGGCATACGTGCAGCGGCCGATCGCATTGCGGACAATGCGCGTGGAACCCGACGCGCTCGATCGTCTCGACCCGATGGCCGCACTTCCAGCAGTTCATCGCCAGCAGTTCACAGTACGTGGGCGCGCGATACCATAAGCGGCGCGCCGGCCGTGTGCTTTTGCGCGTTGCGCCCGCTTGATAGCATAGCGTTTGGATTAGACCCGAGTCGATGCAGGCGGAAATAGAGTCATTCGCGGCGGCGTTGGGCAAAGCCTCGCGCGCGGCCGACAATACGGTATCGAACTATCGCCGGGACTTGTGCGATTTCCGCCGCTTCCTGCTCGAACCCGGGGCCGCGCTCGCCTCAGCTGGCGAGGAAGTCGACCCCGACGAGATAACCACCGACCACATCCGCGGCTATCTTTCCGAGGCGATGAAAACGCTCAGCCGCGCCACCGTCCAGCGCCGCCTGTTCGCGATCAAGGCGTTCTTTCGCTGGCGCGAAACGATGGCAACGCCGGCAAGTCCGGTAAGCGCGGCGAGCCCGGCGCGCGCCTTGCGCTCGCCGCGCACCCAGCGCCGCCTGCCGGCGATTTTGCCCGAGGACGACGTGCGCCGGCTGATCGAAGCCGATAGCGAAGACGGAAGGCCGGCCGCTTTGCGCGACCGCGCGATCCTCGAGACGCTTTACTCCTCCGGCCTGCGCGTGAGCGAGCTGGTCGGCCTTAATTGGCGCGACGTCGACGACGAAGTCGGGATGGTGCTGGTGCGCTCGGGCAAGGGCAACAAGGATCGGATGGTGCCGATCGGCGAACCGGCGCTCGACGCGCTCAAGGCGTGGCGGCGCGCGATGCCCAAGGCCTGGGAACTCGACGGCCCGGTGATCACCAACCTGCGCGGCGGGCGGCTGACGACGCGCGCGGTCGAAAATATCCTCGCCCAGCGTATCGTGGCGGCGGGACTGGGATCGTCGATCACGCCGCACGGGCTGCGCCACTGCTTCGCCACGCACATGCTCAACGCCGGCGCCGACCTGCGCTCGATACAGGAGATGCTCGGCCATGCGAGCCTCGCCACCACGCAGCGCTACACTCACGTCAGCGTCAAGCATCTCAAAGAGGTTTACCGCCGTGCCCATCCGCGCGCCTGAGTCCGACACCGTCATCCGCGGGACGACGATCCTATGCGTGCGCAACGCTGGCCACGTGGTGGTCGCGGGCGACGGCCAGGTCAGCGTCGGCCAGACCATCATGAAGCACGGGGCGCGCAAGGTACGCCGATTGCACGACGACAAGGTGCTGTCGGGCTTCGCCGGCTCGACCGCCGACGCGCTTACGCTGTTCGAGAAATTCGAGGGCAAGCTGCAGGAGTTCAACGGCAACCTGCGCCGCGCGGCGGTCGAGATGGCCAAGGACTGGCGCACCGACCGCGTGCTGCGGCGGCTGGAGGCGATGCTGATCGTGGCCGACCGCGAAAGCTCGCTCTTGATCTCGGGGCTCGGCGACGTGATCGAGCCGGACGACGGGATCCTGGCGATCGGGTCGGGCGGCAATTATGCGCTGGCCGCGGCGCGCGCGCTGGTGCGCCACGCTCCGGCGATGAGCGCGCGCCAGATCGCGGAGAGCGCGATGCAGGTGGCCGCGGAGATCTGCGTATATACCAACGATAGGTTTATAATTGAGGAGTTGTAGAGAGCCGGCGCCGCCGGCGCACTCCCGTCTGAGGGAGGCGCGCGGAGAAGGCGGCGCTGTTAGTTGAAGGAACGATGGCAAGTCCGTACGTAATGACCCCGCGCGAGATTGTCTCGGAACTCGACCGCTATATCGTGGGACAGCACGACGCCAAGCGCGCCGTGGCGATCGCGCTGCGCAATCGATGGCGGCGGCAGAACGTCGCGCCCGAGCTGCGCGACGAAATCGCGCCCAAGAATATCCTCATGATTGGGCCGACCGGCGTCGGCAAGACCGAGATCGCGCGCCGCCTGGCGCGCCTGGCACAGGCCCCGTTCGTCAAGGTCGAGGCCTCGCGCTACACCGAGGTCGGCTACGTCGGCCGCGACGTCGAATCGATGATCCGCGACCTGGCCGAAATCGCGGTCAAAATGGTGCGCGAGGAGGAACGCGCGCGCGTCGCGATCCAAGCCCGCGACGCCGCCGAGGAGCGCCTGCTCGACATCCTCTATCCACCGCCCGCCAAGGTCCGCCGCGCGGTCGGAATCGCGCCCGACGCCGCCGCCGAGGGCGATTCGCACGCCGACACGCGCGAGAAGCTGCGCAAGCTGCTGCGCCAGGGCCATCTGGACGATCGCGAGGTCGAAGTCGAAATCAGCGCGCAGTCGACCCCGATGGTCGAAGTGCTCGCGCCGCAGGGGATGGAAGAGATGGGCGCGAACATGCGCGAGCTGCTGGGCCAGTTCATGCCCAAGAAGTCCAAGCGGCAGAAGGTCAAGGTGCCGCAGGCGCTCGAGTTGCTCGCCCAGGAGGAGGCCGCGCGGCTGGTCGACATGGAGAAGGTCGCGCACGAGGCGATCAACCGCGCCGAGCAATCGGGGATCGTCTTTATCGACGAGATCGACAAGATTGCCGGCCGCGAGGCCGCCCACGGGCCCGACGTCTCGCGCGAGGGCGTGCAGCGCGACCTGCTGCCGATCGTCGAGGGCTCGACCGTCAACACCAAGTACGGCGCGGTCCGCACCGACCATATTCTGTTCGTCGCTTCGGGCGCGTTCCACACCTCCAAGCCCTCCGACCTGATTCCCGAGTTCCAGGGCCGCTTTCCGATTCGCGTGGAGCTGCGCGCGCTCACCCGCGAGGACTTCATCCGTATCCTGACCGAGCCCGAGAATGCGCTGACCCGCCAGTACGTGGCGCTGATGGAGACCGAGAACGTGCATCTGACGTTCACCGGCGACGCGGTCGCGGCGCTGGCCGAGATCGCGGCCGAGGTCAACGCGCGTTCGGAAAATATCGGCGCGCGCCGGCTCCATACGGTACTCGAACGCCTGCTCGAAGAGCTGTCGTTCAGCGCGCCCGAGCTGACCGAGCGCACGGTTACGGTCGACAGCGAGTATGTTCATCGGCGGCTCGACCCGATCGTCAAAAACGAGGATCTGTCGCGCTACATTTTGTAGCGGCCTTTGCCCTGTTAGGATGACGGCCCTGGCGATGGCGCAGGCCGCGTGACGACGCGCCGCCCAACGCGGGCGGACGCGGGCGCCGGCTGTTTCCCGGCGGCGGAGAGAGAGAGACGGTGCAGGATCCAAACACGATTGCGTCGGTACTGGTCGAGGCGCTGCCCTATATCCAGCGCTTTCACGGCAAGACCTTCGTCATCAAATACGGCGGCCACGCGATGGAAGCGGCCGATCTGCGTGAGAGCTTCGCCGAGGACGTGGTGCTGCTGAAGGCGGTCGGGATGAACCCGGTGGTGGTGCACGGCGGCGGTCCGCAAATCAATCAGCTCATCGAGCGCTTGGGGCTGAAGTCGAGCTTCGTGCGCGGGATGCGGGTGACGGACGAGCCGACGATGGAAGCGGTCGAGATGGTGCTGCAGCGGCTAAACAAGGACATCGTCGCGCTGCTCTCGCGCCATGGCTGCCGCGCGGTCGGGCTCTCGGGCAAGGACGGCGACCTGATCGTCGCGCGCAAGCTCGAAATGACGCTCAACGACGAAGCCGGCACGCCGTCGAAGGTCGATATCGGACTGGTGGGCGAAGTGGCCGAGGTAAATCCACAGGTGCTGCGCACGCTCGAGACCGCCGGCTTCATCCCGGTGATTGCACCGGTCGGCCACGGCCGCGACGGCCTGACCTACAATATCAACGCCGACGTTGCCGCCGGCGACCTTGCCGCCGCGCTCGGCGCCGAAAAGCTCATTTTGCTGACCGACGTCGAGGGCGTGAAGGGCAAGGACGGCAAGCTCATCCCGACGCTGACGGTCGCCGAGGCACAAAAACTGATCGCGGCCGGCGCGATCAGCGACGGGATGATTCCGAAGGTCGAGTGCTGTATCGCGGCGCTCAAGGGCGGCGTCGGCAAGACCCATGTAGTCGACGGACGCACGCCCCACGCGATCCTGCTCGAAATTTTCACCGAAGCAGGCGTCGGTACCGAGGTCGTGGCGGGCGGCTAGAGCGTGCATGGGGCGAGCATTCCGCGCCGTCCTGTGGCATAGAGCTTAGATGGCTCGGCCGACGCGTGTCCACGCCGGAGTGTGCGGCGCGGACGCGGCGCGGCCGGGTTGCCAGGTAGCCAAGAGGATCCAGGAAGAACAACGATGAACAACGCTGAAATCGTCGACCTCGCCCATCAAAATCTCATCAACACCTACGGTTGCGTGCCGCTCGCCTTCGTGCGCGGCACCGGCGCCTATCTTTATGACGCCGACGGCAACCGCTACCTGGATTTTTTCTGCGGCCTCGCCGTGACTTCGCTGGGGCACGGCAATCCCCGCGTCGTGCGCGCGATCAAGGACCAGGCCGAAAAGCTCACGCACGTCTCCAACGTTTTTCACACCGAGCCGATGGCGCGCCTGGCGGCGCGGCTGTGCGGCCATTTCGGCGACGGGCGGGTTTTCTTCTGCAACTCGGGCGCAGAGGCCAACGAGGCCGCGCTCAAGCTGGCGCGGCGCTGGGGCCACGACCGTGGCGCCGGCCGCTTCGAGGTCGTCTCCACGCTCGGCTCGTTCCACGGGCGCACCTTCGGCACGCTGAGCGCGACCGGCCAGGAGAAATACCATATCGGCTTCCAGCCGCTGGTGCCGGGCTTCCGTATGGTTCCTTATGACGATGTCGAAGCGTTGGACAAGGCGGTCCACGACGAAACGATCGCGATTATGCTGGAGCCGATCCAGGGCGAGGGCGGCGTGGTCACGCCGCGCATCGATTACCTCAAGCGCGTGCGCGATCTCTGCGACCGGCGCAAAATCCTGCTCATCCTCGACGAGGTGCAAACCGGGATGGGGCGCACCGGCAAGCTCTTCGCCTGGCAGCACGTCGGAGTCAAGCCGGACATCATGACGCTCGCCAAAGCGCTCGGCGGCGGATTGCCGATCGGCGCGATGATCGCCAAAAGCGAAATCGCGCAGAGCCTCACGCCCGGCAGCCACGGCTCGACCTTCGGCGGCAACCCGGTCTCGTGCGCGGCGGCGCTGGGCGTGCTCGACGCGCTCGAGCAGGACGGCGCGATGGAGAACGCGACCAGCGTCGGCGGCTACATGCTCGAGCGCCTGCGCACGTTCGCCAAGGGCTGCCCGCGGGTGGCCGAAGTGCGCGGGCTGGGCATGATGATCGGTATCGTGCTGCATGGCGAGGCCAAGAGCGCCGCCGACGCCTGCCTGCGCGAGCGGCTGCTGGTCAACGCCACGGCCGAAAACGTGCTGCGGCTCTTGCCGCCGCTCACGCTGACGCGCGACGAGGCCGACGCCGGGCTCAAGATAGTCGAGCGCGCGCTTTCCGCCGCGCCGGCGGCCGCTCACGCCGCTACACGATGACGAAGGGCGGGGCACTGCGCAGGCCCGCGCATCCCACCAGTGCGGCGCGCCAACGGCGCCCGCGGCGCGCCAAGCGCGACTTCCTCGACCTGGGTTCGCTCAGCGGGGATGAGCTGACGCGGCTGCTGGAGCTAGCGGCGCGCCTGAAGGCCGAGCTTCGCGCAGGGCTTGAGCATCCCTATCTGCGCGGCCGCACGCTCGCGATGATCTTCCAGAAGCCCTCGCTGCGCACGCGGTTAACCTTCGAGACCGGGATGGCGCAGCTTGGCGGCCACGCCATCTATCTCGCCCCGCAGGACATCGGGATCGGCGAGCGCGAGTCGGTCAAGGACGTGGCGCGCAATCTCTCGCGCTGGGTCGACCTCATCATGATTCGCACTTTCGCCCACGAGATCTGCGTCGAGCTGGCTCTGGAAGCCAGCGTGCCGGTGATCAATGGGCTCACCGACATGTTGCATCCTTGCCAGTTGCTCGCCGACCTACTGACCTTGCGCGAGCGCTTCGGCGATCTGAGCAAGCTGCGCGTCGCCTACGTCGGCGACGGCTTCAACCTGGCCCAGAGCTGGATCGAGGCGGCCGCGCTCGCGCGCTTCGAGTTGCGCCTGGGATGCCCGGCCGGATACGAGCCGCAGCCCGAGTTCGTCGAGCAGATGCGTCACGGCAAGTTTGGAATCCTTACGCACGATCCGGCGGAGGCGGTGCGCGGCGCCGACGTCATCTACACCGACACCTGGACCTCGATGGGTCACGAGAAGGAGGCGGCGCAACGCCGGCGCGACTTCAAAGCCTTCCAGGTGAACCGCGAACTGCTCGGCCACGCGCGCCGCGGGGCGGTCGTGATGCACTGTCTGCCGGCCCATCGCGGCGAGGAAATCACCGACGAGGTGCTCGACGGTCCGCGCTCGCTCGTGCTCGATCAGGCTGAAAACCGCCTCCACGCGCAAAAGGCCGTGATGGTGTGGCTGCTGCGCCCGGCGATAATCGGCACCACCGCCGCACCCGGCACCACTTAAGGCGCGGGCGCGAATGCCTTAAGATGGCGGCGTGGCGACCACTGAGATAAAGAAACTGGTGCTCGCGTATTCGGGCGGGCTCGACACCTCGGTCATCCTGCGCTGGGTGCGCGATTTTTATGGCTGCGAGGTGGTGGCGTATTGCGCCGACGTCGGCCAGGCTGAGGAAACCGCGGGACTCGAGCAGAAGGCGCTCGGGACCGGCGCGAGCAAACTCTACCTCGAAGACCTGCGCGAAGAGTTCGCGCGCGACTTCGTTTTTCCGATGATGCGCGCCAACGCCGTCTACGAGAGCTACTATCTGCTTGGTACCTCGATCGCGCGACCGGTTATCGCCAAGCGGCAAGTCGAAATCGCCCGCGCCGAGGGCGCCGACGCGGTCGGCCACGGAGCCACCGGCAAGGGCAACGACCAGGTGCGCTTCGAGTTCACTTTTGCGCGCCTCGCGCCCGAGCTGAAAGTGGTCGCCCCGTGGCGCCATCCGCAATGGCCTTTTCGCGGACGCGCCGACATGTTCGCCTACGCCAGCGAGAAAAAAATCCCCGTGCCGGTCACCGCCGAGAAGCCCTATTCGATGGACCGCAACCTGGTCCACGTAAGCTACGAGGGCGGCATCCTCGAAGATCCGTGGCGCGAGCCCTACGACGACATGTTCCGGCTCACCGTTTCGCCGCAAAGCGCGCCCGACGCGCCCGAGTACGTCGAAGTCGAATACGCGGGCGGCAATCCGGTGGCGATAAACGGCAAGCGATTTTCTCCGGCCGCGCTGATCGAGCAGGCCAACACCATCGCCGGGCGCCACGGCGTCGGCCGCGTCGATCTGGTCGAGAACCGCTACGTCGGGATCAAGTCGCGCGGGGTGTACGAGAGCCCGGGCGCGACGATGCTCCTGCACGCGCATCGCGCGGTCGAACAACTCGCGCTTGACCGCGAGACCCTGCATCTGCGCGACTCGCTCGTCCCGCGCTACGCCGAGATGGTGTACAACGGACAGTGGTTCGCCCCCGAACGCGACGCGATGCAGGCGCTGGTCGACCGCGCGCAGCAGAGCGTGACCGGCGTCGCGCGCGTCAAGCTCTTCAAGGGCGGCGTGTCGATCGCCGGGCGCAAGTCGCCCAACTCGCTCTATGACCCTTCGCTCGCGAGCTTCGACGAGGCCGGCGGCTACCAGCAGGCCGACGCCGACGGTTTCATCCGGCTCAACTCGATGCGCCTGCGGGCGCTCGCGCGCCTGGACCGTCCCAAACCCGAGGGCAATCGTTAGACGAGCGGCCGCCATGGGCAAAGTGATCCAATTCAGGCCCTCGCGTCCGACGCCGCGGCTGGTGCCGCGTCCGGGCCAGAAATGCCCCAAGTGCAATCACAAGATGGACGTTCACATCACGCATCCCAACGGCGTGACGAGTTGCGCGGCGCGCGGATGCTTCTGCCGCATCACCGCCCCGCGCTGACGCGCGGCCCCTTGTGCAGGTCCGGCCTTTTCGGCAACTTCGAGTCTCTTTCGAGAATCCTTCGAGCTCCCAGCAGTGAAAAAAGCGCGCCGCCCAAGCCCCATCACCGTTAAGCCGTCCTCCGGCGCCGCCGCCAAAACGGCGCGCGTGCGCGCCGATGCTTCCGGCGGCCTCATTCGCGGCCGCTTTGTGCGCGCCCGTCTGCCCGAGGTCGAAGCCTTCACCGCCTCGCTGCCGTTCGATCGCCGTCTCTACCGCCATGACATCCGGGGTTCGATCGCGCATGCACGGATGCTTGCGCGGACCGGCCTGTTGCGGCGCGCCGAGGCCGCGAAAATCGTCGCCGGGCTCCGCGCGGTCGAGCGCGAGATCGATTCCGGCCGCTTTCGTTTCGAGCTTGCCGACGAGGACATCCATCTCGCGATCGAGCGCCGCCTGACCGAGCGGATCGGCGCGCCCGGGCGCAAACTGCATACCGCGCGCTCGCGCAACGACCAGGTCGCACTCGACCTCAGGCTCTATCTCCGCGACGAACTGGCCGAGGTGATCGCGCTCGCCTGTGAACTGCGCCGCACGCTGGTCGCGCTCGCCCACCGCCATCTCGACACCGTGATGCCCGGCTACACGCATCTCCAGCGCGCGCAGCCGATCACGCTTGCCCATCACCTGGCCGCGTATGTCGAGATGCTCTCGCGCGACCGCGAGCGCTTCGCCCAGGCGCTGGAGCGTACGGCCGTGATGCCGCTGGGAGCGGGGGCGCTGGCGGGCACGACGCTGCCAATCGATCGCGATGCGGTCGCGCGCGAGCTGGGCTTCAAGCGGATCAGCGAGAACAGCCTCGATGCGGTATCGGACCGCGACTTCGTGGTCGACTTTCTCGCCGCCGCCGCGCTAAGCGCCGTGCATCTGTCGCGGATGGCTGAGGAGATCATCCTGTGGAGCAGCGCCGAGTTCGGCTTCGTCGCGCTGCCCGATGAATTTTCGACCGGCAGCTCGATGATGCCGCACAAGAAGAATCCCGACCTGCTCGAGCTGATTCGCGCCAGGAGCGGGCGCGTGATCGGCGACCTGGTGGCGATGCTCACGGTGCTCAAGGGGCTGCCGCTCGCGTATAATTCCGATCTCCAGGAGGACAAGGAGCGCACCTTCGACGCGCTCGATACGTTGAAGCCGGCGCTGCGGCTGCTTGCGCTCTTGTGGCCGCGGCTCAGATTCGACGCGGCCGCGATGCGGGCGGCGGCCGGCGGCTTTGCGTTGGCGACCGACCTCGCCGAGTACCTGGTGCGACACGGCGTCGCCTTTCGCCGGGCGCACGAGATCGTCGGCGCGCTGGTGCGCGAGGCGTCCGCCGCCGAGCGCTCGCTCGAGGACTTCACGCTCGCCGACCTGCGGCGCTATAGCGGCGCTTTCGGCCGCGACGCCTTGCGCGGGCTGAGCGCGGAAGGCTCGGTGCGCGCGCGAAATCTCCCGGGCGGGCCCGCGGCGGCGGCCATGCGTCGTTACTTGAGGAGGCTCGAACGCCGATGAAGCGGTTGTGGATTGTGGCTGCGGCAGTGATGGCGATTACGATCGTGCCCGGATGCGGCGCGAAGGGCCGGCCGATTCCGCCCGAGTTGACCCATCCGGATCGGGTCAACGATCTTTCGGCCAAGCCGGACCCCAAAGGCATCCGGCTGACCTGGAGCCGGCCGATGAAATATAGCGGCGGTAAGTCGTTGAAAGACCTGGCGGGCTTTCGCCTGCTGCGCTCGGAGGGCGACGGATCGCTCACCGATCTCGCCGAGTTGCCAATAACCGACCAGGAGCGCTTCCAGAAGGTGCGCCGCTTCGCGTATATCGATACCACCGCGAAGATGGGCCATAGCTATCGCTATACGATGATCGCCGAGACCACCGACGGCTACCAGAGCGACCCCTCCAACGTCGCACAGCAAACTCGCACGCCGCCTACGCTGCCGCTGACGCCCGAGAACTTCAAGCTGCCGATGCCCGCGCCGCTCCCGGGCCTGCCAACGCCGGCGCCGACGCCATAAACCGCCCCGCGCCGGAACGAGTCGGGATGCATCGAGGCTCATCCGGGCGTGGCGCGTACCGGTTTATCGATTCGGCGCGCCTGTGATAAAAACGATGGCTGCCGGGCCGTGCGCGCACTGCGCCCCGCGGCCCGGTCTCATACATGAACTACTTCGCCTACAAGGACAATCGGCTGTTCGCCGAGGAGGTCGCCATTCCAGACCTCGCCGCGCGTTTCGGCACCCCATTTTACGTTTACAGCACGCGCACGCTGCGCCGCCATTACCGCGTGATGGACGAAGCCTTTGCCGGCACCGACCATCTGATCTGCTACGCGATGAAGGCGCTCTCGAATCTCAGCGTGCTCAAGCTATTCGCCACGATGGGCTCGGGCTTCGACATCGTGTCGGTGGGCGAATTGATGCGCTGCCTTAAGGCCGGCGCCGACCCGCGCAAGATCGTTTTTTCCGGCGTGGGCAAGACCGACGAAGAGCTGAAGGCCGCGATCGAGGCCGGCATCCTGATGATCAACGTCGAGTCGGCCCCCGAACTGCATCGCGTGGCCATCGTCGCCAACCGGATGCGCCGGCGCGCGCCGGTCAGCCTGCGCGTCAACCCCGACCTCGACCCGGGCACCCATCCGCACATCTCGACCGGCCATCGCGACAGCAAATTCGGGATACCGCTCGCGCAGGTGCACGAGTACTATGCCGAGGCGCGCGCGCTCCCCGACCTCGACCTGGTCGGCCTCAGCACGCATATCGGATCGCAGATCACCGACACATCGCCCTTTACCGAGGCCGCGAACAAGGTCGCGGTCATCGTCAAAGCGCTCCGCGAGAGCGGTGTTGCGCTGCGCTACCTAGATCTCGGCGGCGGTCTGGGCATCCCCTACCAGGAAGAGCCGCCGCCGCCCTCTGAGTACGCGGCTGCGCTGCTCGGCCCACTGCGCGGGCTCGGGCTGAAGCTGATTATCGAGCCCGGCCGCGTGCTGGTCGGCAACGCCGGCGCGCTGGTTACGCGCGTGCTTTACGTCAAGGAGACGGACGTCAAGCGCTTCATCGTGGTCGACGGCGCGATGAACGATCTCATCCGGCCCGTGCTCTACGAGGCCTATCATCAGATTCTGCCGGTGGAGCGGCGCGCGGGCGCGCCCGTCGTAACGGCCGACGTGGTGGGGCCGGTATGCGAGAGCGGGGATTTCTTCGCGCGCGAGCGCGAGATGCCCGCGCCGGGCGACGGCGACCTGCTGGCCGTGATGAGCGCGGGCGCGTATGGCTTCGTGATGGCGTCGAACTACAACAGCCGCCCGCGCGCGCCAGAGATAATGGTCGATGGCGCGGAAGCCCACGTGGTGCGCGAGCGCGAGAGCTTCGAGGACCTCGTGCGCGGCGAAAAAATCGTCAGCCTGCCGCCAGGAGGGCCCGCTTGATGGCGAAGCTCGGCTTCACCAAGATGCACGGCTGCGGCAACGACTATATCTATGTCATTGCCGACCGCGTGCGTCCGGCCGACCCCGCGGCGCTGTCGCGGCGCCTTTCCGACCGCCGCTTCGGTATCGGTGGCGACGGGCTCATCATGCTCGCGCCCTCGAAAAGCGCCGACGTGCGGATGGAGATGTACAACGCCGACGGCAGCCGCGGCGAGATGTGCGGCAATGGAATCCGATGCGTCGCGCGGCTGCACTACGAACGCGCGGCGCGGCCGCGCAATCCGCAGAATCCGCAAAATCCGATCGTCGTCGAGACCGACTGCGGGCTCAAGACCGTGGCGCTAAAGCTCGACGGCGGAAGCGTCAGCGCAGCGACCGTCGACATGGGCGAGCCGATCCTCGAAGGGCGCGAAATCCCGGTCGCCGCGGACGGCCGTGTTATCGACTATCCGCTGGAAGTTGACGGCCGCATCTGGCGGATAACCGCGGTCTCGATGGGCAATCCGCATTGCGTGGTGTTCGTCGACGACGAGGCGGTCTTCGCGCTCGAGGATTCCGAGTTCGCCCGCGTCGGCCGCCAGTTCGAGCATCATCCCTTCTTCCCCCGCCGCGTCAACACCGAGTTCATCCTGCCGCTTTCACGGGACCGGTTGCGCATGCGAGTGTGGGAGCGCGGCTCGGGCGAGACGCTCGCCTGCGGCACGGGGGCGTGCGCTTCGCTAGTCGCAGCGGTGCTGAACGGACGGGCCGAGCGACGCGCGACGCTGGAGTTGCGCGGCGGAAAGCTGGGAATCGAATGGCGTGAACGGGGCGAAGCCGCCAACCACGTGATGATGACGGGCGAAGCGGTCGAAGTGTTCAGCGGCGAGGTCGAAGTCAGCGACGGCGAACTCGTGCCGGTCGTGGCGTGAGCCTGGAGGGCGAACCAATGTTCAACGGAGCACTGACGGCTTTAGTAACCCCTTTTCGCGACGGCGAAGTCGACGAGCCGGCGCTGCGCGAGCTGGTCGAATTCCAGATTCAGGGCGGCATCGACGGCCTGGTGCCATGCGGGTCGACCGGCGAGTCGGCCACGCTCACGCATTCCGAGCACGAGCAGGTGATCAATATCGTCATCCATCAGGCGCGCCGGCGCGTGCCGGTGGTGGCCGGCACGGGCTCGAACTCCACCGCCGAGGCAATCCGCTTTACCGCCTCGGCGCGCGAGGCCGGCGCTGACGGCGCACTGTTGATCTCGCCCTACTACAACAAGCCCACACAGGACGGCATCTTCAGGCACTACAAAATGATCGCGGCCGCAGTCGATCTGCCGCTCATCGTCTACAATATTCCCGGACGCACCGCCTCCAACATCGCGCCCGAGACTTTCGCCCGGCTATGCGAGATTCGCAACATCGTCGGCATCAAGGAGGCTTCGGGCTCGATGGACCAGGTCTCCGACATCCGGCGCCTGTGCGGCGACCGTCTTACAATCTTGTCGGGCGACGACGCGCTCACGCTGCCGATGATGGCGCTCGGGGGCAAGGGTGTGGTCGCAACCGTCAGCAACATCATGCCGCGCGAGACGCATGAACTGGCTGCGGCGGCGCTCGCCGGCGATTTCGCGCGGGCGCGCGAGCTGCACTACAGGCTGCTGCCGCTGGTGCGCGCGATCTTCGTCGAGACCAATCCGATCCCGGTCAAGCAGGCGCTCGCGTTCATGGGCAAATGCACGGCCGAGATGCGGATGCCACTAACCCAGATGTCGCCCGGCCCGGCCGAGAAGCTGCACGCGCTGATGAAAGAGATGCGTCTGGTCTGACGCGTCACGCGCTGCGGCCATTCAACGCTCAGTTAGCGGACCGAACTGCGGGCCTCGCGGATCCTGATGAAGGCCGCCGAACGCGACCTTATCCATGTCGTCCATGCGCGAGAGCGCGTACTGGAGCGGCTGCGAAGACACTACAACAGATCCCTGGTACGGATGCGCGAGCTCGAGAATCGCAAGAATGGTCAGGCCCAGAAGCGTGGAGAAAATCGCGCACATCAGCGCCTGCGAAAAGAATGTCTCCAGTCCGAAGAAGTAGCTGAAACCGATTGTGATAAATAGTCCGGCGTAGATCACCAGCCACACCACCGACGGCAGATCCTCCTTCGAATATAGATAACGGAGGCTGGTCTCTTCGGTGAGCTTTGAAAGTTGGTCAAAGCTCTTGTCGACCAGCAGCGTTTGGCGCGGATCCTCGGACTTGTAAGTCGCGACAATCTGCCACAGCGGCAGCGTTCCGACCGAGTCGTCGACAGTTGAAAACTTCGAGTCCGCCATGTCCGGCCATTCGACCTCGATCAGCCGATGCGTGTACGCGCGGATCGCATGCTGCATATCGCTGGCGGCCGGCGCCGAGAAGCCCTTGGACAGCCGATACAAAGAGATCAGCGCGACTCCCTCCTCCTCAACGTTGGCGTTTGCGCGATCGAAGCGCTCCCAGGCCGCCACGATGACAAACGCCAGGAGCAGTCCATAAAAGGCTCCCAACACTCCAAAGGTGAAGCCCGCCACCTCGTGATTCTTCTTCAACGTCTCAAGCGGTACCAGGATCCGCACCAGGTAGAGTCCGAGGACACTGAGTCCGGAAAAAACAATCGTCACGGTGACGATCTGTTCCACTGTCGACAGATAGAGCAGGAAATTCATCGCGCGCCCCCTTCGTTTGGTTTTACCCAACACGAAAGGTACACGGTGTTGAGGACGCGAGCAAAAATGCGAGCGTGGGCCGCTCGCGAGCGGTCCCTGCATCGGAACGCCGGATTCGTAAGGGCCGTTCGTGAACGGCCCTTCTTTTTCCTAGTGCGCTCTGCGGAGATTCACTCGAACATCAACACCGTGCGCGAAACCTCGCCGGCCTTCATCGCGCGGAACGCCTCGTTCACGTCCTCCAGCTTGCCGCGGCGCGAGATCATGTCGTCGAGGTTGAGCCGGCCCTGCAGGTAGAAATCGATATACCGCGGCATGTCGATGCGGAAGCGGTTCGAGCCCATCAGCGAGCCCTGGATCCGGCGCTCGGTAAGCAGCTTGGGGCCGTCGATTTCGACCTTCTGCCCCACGGGAATCATCCCGATCACGGTCGCGGTGCCGCCGGGCGCGAGCGCGTCGAAACACTGCTCGGCGGCTTTTTTTAATCCGATCGCCTCGAACGAGTAGTCGACTCCGCCGTCGGTCAGCTTCTGAATCGCCTCGACTGGATCGGTCGACGACGCGTCGACGGTATGGGTCGCGCCCATCCGCTTGGCCGTCGCGAGCTTGTGCTCGAACATGTCCACCGCGATGATCATCGCCGCGCCGGCGATCCGCGCGCCCTGGATCGCGGAAAGTCCGATCCCGCCCGCACCGAAGACCGCCACCGTCGAGCCCGGCTCGACCTTGGCCGTATTGAGCGCGGCGCCGACGCCGGTGGTCACGCCGCATCCAATCAGCGCCGCGCGATCGAGCGGCATGTCGTCACGAATCTTCACCAGCGCGTTCTCGTGCAACAGCATCTTCTCGGCGTAAGTCGAAAGATCGCTGAACTGGCGAATCATCACGCCGTCCTTGGACAGGCGCGGCTTGTCGCCCTTGGCGCGCCGGACTGCGGGACGGTTGGTGCAGCGGTACGGATGCCCCGAGTTGCACTGCTTGCAGCGTCCGCAGAATACCGACGGACACGAGATCACGTGATCGCCGGCCTTCAGATACGTGACTTCCGAGCCGACGCGCTCGACGATGCCGGCGGCCTCGTGGCCGAGCACGGCCGGCGTCGGATGGGGCCAAAGGCCTTCGACGAAATGGAGATCGCTATGGCAGACGCCGCTTGCGACCGTGCGCACCAGCACCTCGTGCTCGCGCGGTTCGTCGATCTGGATTTCCTCGATGCTCAGCGGCTTACCGGGTCCGTGGAAAACGGCGGCTTTCATCTCATGTCTCCTGCTACTTCAGTCGAACATCAAAACGGTGCGGGCGACTTCGCCGGCCTTCATCGCGCGGAAGGCCTCGTTGACGTCGGGCAGCTTGCCGCGCCGCGTGATCATGTCGTCGAGGTTGAGGCGGCCCTGCTGGTAGAAGTCGATGTACCGCAGCATGTCGATGCGGAAGCGGTTGGAGCCCATGTTGGTGCCCTGGATCTTGCGCTCGGTGAGGAACTTCGGCCCGTCGAGTTCGACCTTCTGGCCGACCGGGATCATGCCGATGATCGTCGCGGTGCCGCCCGGCTTGATGCAGTCGAAGCAGTCCTCGGCGAGTTTCTTCAGTCCCACCGCCTCGAAGGAGTAGTCGACGCCACCGCTCACACCGAGCCCCGCGACCACCGGCTCCGAGGGCTGGCCCGGACTCGCCAACTCGCGAATCGCCTTGACCGCGTCGGTATGGGAAGCGTCGACGGTGTGGGTCGCGCCGAGCCTTCTCGCCAGCGCGAGCTTGGATTCGAACTGATCGACGGCGATGATCATGCGGGCGCCGGCGATTCGCGCGCCCTGGATCGCGGCCAGCCCGACGCCGCCGCATCCGAAGACCGCCACGGTCGATCCGGGCTCGATGCGCGCGGTGTTGAGCACTGCGCCCACCCCGGTCGTGACGCCGCATCCGATGAGCGCGGCGCGGTCCAGCGGCATGTCGTTGCCGATCTTCACCAGCGCGTTTTCATGCACCAGCATCTTCTCGGCGTAGGTCGAAAGGTCGGCAAACTGGCGCATCGGCTGGCCCTTGAGCGAGAGCCGGGGCTTGTCGCCCTTGCGCCGCTGCGTCGCCGCGCGGTTGGTGCATCGGTTGGGATGGCCCGCCATGCAATCGTCGCAATAGCCGCAGAAAACCGAGAGACAGGCGATGACATGGTCGCCGGGCTTCACGTAGTCCACGGCCTTGCCCGCTTCCTCGACGATTCCCGCGGCTTCATGGCCCAGCACGGCGGGAGCGGGAAACGTGTAGTAGCCGTCGACGAAGTGCAGGTCGCTATGGCAAACGCCGCTCGCGACGGTGCGCACCAGGACTTCGCGATCCAGCGGCTTGTCGATCTCGACGTCTTCGATAACCAGCGGCTGCTTCGGACCATAGAATACGGCGGCCTTCATCGTCGCAGTCCTCCTGAAAAGTTTCGTGGCGAGCCCTGAACTCACGGCGTCGCGCCACGCGCGGCAGCCGTGTTGGCAGACCGGTTCAGATGCTGCCAGATGCTGCTGCCATGCCGCTGCTGGATTCTGCCGGACTCGATGCCGCTGGTAGACCATGAGGCCGCCGCCGCTGTCAAGCTGGCGCGCGCCGAAACGAGGCGGCTGAATCTGGTCGCACTTGGATGTGACTCAGATCTGGTCTTCGTAAGGTCTTGGCGCACCACCCACGAAGGCCGTCAGGATGACATAGCAGACGAATATCCAGTCCTCGGCGGCAGCCGGCAAACGGGTCGGCGGTGCCAGGAGCGCCACTCCACAGGCGACGGCCACAAACAGCAGGTAGAGCGCCACCGCCGGCAGGATCCCCGCGAGCAGCCGCACCATCACGATCGCAGCGACCGCGATACCGCCGAAGATGAACGGCGCCTCGCGCGCCCACGCGGGAAGTGCCTGCATAAAGGGCGGCAGGAACGGCAGCCATTCGCGGATGAAGGCCTCCACCGCGTCACGTTCCATCAGGAAATGTCCCAGGGTGCTGCTCAGCAGGATCACCACCGCCGCGGTCAGAAGCGCCGCAGCCAATGAGGGGTAGACCAGTTCCTCTCCGACTTCCCGGGATACCATAGCCTGATGCGTATACTGCATCAACCACAAATTAGTGTCTATAGATGCTTAAATCCGTGATTTTACATCACAAATCATCATCAACGAGCGTATCCGACCATATGTCAACAGATTGGCAGCTACAGCATCAGAATTGCGACAGGCGGATAATCTCGACACTAAGGCGCTACAGGACTCAAACTACGGGGAGAATGCGAGCGTGGCCGGGAATCGTCGCGTGAGTCCCGCAGTTCAGCGATGGGCGAACTTATTCTCGCAGTTATTGCCGAAGGTGAACGAATAGAGCGAGAGGCCCGGCGCCAGCGCGTAGAGTTGCAGCAGATGGCCGCCGAACTCACTATTGTTCACGACGTAATACATTCGCTTGGGGCCGAGTTCGACATAGGTCCGGCCATCGCCGCCGACACGCACGTCGACTCCCCATGCCGCCTTGGATAGCGGCTTGCCATCCTGCGTTAGGTAGAGCCGCCGAGGCTGCGAGTCGTCGGAGCCGGCCACCAGGTAGACCGACTTGGCGCGGTAGTGCAGCGCGACCGAATCCCCTGGCGGCTTTGTGTCTGCCGCATGATGCACGTACTCGGCCGCCGCGAGCCAATGTCCGTTGAGCGCAAAATCGTCGAGCGGAACGTCGGCTGGCGCCGCGTAGACGGTCTGCCTGGTGCGGTCCTCGCCGCCGGGATTCGCGATATTCATCGTGTGCGCGAAACCAAGGTAGGTTTCCGGCGTGGCGCGCATACAGACACCGCCGCTAAGTTCGACGTTCTCGTCTTCCGGAATCTTGTACTTGGGCTGGTCGAAGCTGAGCGCGGGATTGGCCTGCTTGAGCAGTTCCTGGATCTTCTGCTCGAAGTCGCCGTACTCGCCCTCGCCCATGTGCGTATAAGCGACATTGCCGTCCTTGTCGATCAGGTAATCGGCCGGCCAACCTTCGTTGTGAAACGCGTACCAGATTTTGTAGTCGCTATCGATCGCGACCGGGAAATCGAAGCCGAAGCGCTTGGTGGCGTCGGCAACCCGTTCGGGATTCTTGCCGAACTCAAACTCGGGCGTATGCACGCCGACGATCACCAGCCCCAGCGGATGGTAAAGCTGGTCCCAGCGCCGCAGGTAGGGAAAGGTGCGGATGCAGTTGATGCAGGTGTATTCCCAGAAGTCGACCAGCACCACTTTGCCACGCAGATCGCTCAGCTTGAACGGTGCGTGGTTAAGGCATCGCTCGCAAGTGAAGTCGGGCGCCGGCGCGCCGACCCGCTCGATCGCAGCACGTACCATCGCCGCGCCGCCAGCTATCACGGCCAGAACAACGATCATGACGGACATCGCGGCGCCCATCGCACGCAGGCGGCAGATCCGGTAAGTCTCGGCGGTTCTTTTCGACCGTGCCACTATGGGATGATTCAATGTCGTGCGATTGCGGGGTGTCAACTGCGAGCTTGTACGCGCCGTCATATGCTTGCGCTACGACTGCGCGGCGTTTGCGCCTTGACTGCCCGGCTCGGCGTCCTTAGCTTTAAGGTGTAACGTAGCGGCAAGGAGTAAAGTTCCGATGGCCAGTGAGTTAGTTAACCATGTCACCGACGCGAACTTCGACCAGGAAGTCCTGAAGTCCGACAAGGCGGTGCTGATCGATTTCTGGGCGCCGTGGTGCGCGCCCTGCCGGGCCATCGCTCCGCTCATCGACGAGTTGGCGGGCGAGTATGCCGGCCGCCTCAAGGTGGTCAAGATAAACGTCGACGACAATCCCGAAACGCCGGCGCGCTATGGCGTCCGCGGAATTCCCAATCTGCTGATCATCAAGAGCGGCCAGGTCAAGGAACAGATCGTCGGCGCCGTGCCGAAGAGTCATCTGGTCCGCGCCGTCGACAGCGCGCTCGGCTAGCATCCACCCGGGCTACTGCAAAGTCCGGCTTACTACGGCGTCGCCGCGGGTTCCGACGTGGACTCGGGCGGCGCCGTTTTATGCTGGTTCCAGTACGTGATGAGCTGCGACTCGCGGTAGTAGTAGGCGTCGCGGACTTGCACCGGGATGAAGCCGGCCAAGTCATGGCTGTAATCCAGCACGCGCGGCGCGAGCTGCGATTGCCGGACCAAAGACGTGTCTGCCGGCAGCGTCACGGTTGCAATCACCACGAGTAAAGCCGCCAGCAGCGCGCCGAGCGCCGCGCCAACGACCGCGCCGCCGAGCCGGTCAGCCCAACTCATGTGCACGGCGCGGATAAGCTGGGCGAGTTTCCCGCCGCCCCACGCCACGATGACCATCACGGCGAGGAAGATGACGATGTAACCCAGCGTCGCGCCGGTCGCGGGCCGCACCGAGAACGCGCGCGTGAGATAGGCGCCGGCCGCCTGGGAGTAGAGCGCGGCCATGTACACCGCCGCGACCAGCGCGATCAGCGACGAGGCGATTCGGAGAATTCCGCGCGCCGAGCCAAAGAGCGCGCCTAACCCGATCGCCGCCAGAATCAGATAGTCGAGCCCGTTCATCCCGCTCCAGTCCGCATTGGCGACAAGGCTACCCCATCGGCGTTTCGCAAACGAGCCGCGGCGGCCGAATGCAGTCGGGGCGTTTCGCGCTTCTGATTCGGTCCACTTCTGAGTTCGGTCATTGACAATGGTAACGATTGTGTTACCATGGCGAATGATCGACGTTCGAGAATATCTTGACGCCACGGGTCGCAGCCCGTATGGGGCGTGGTTCGATAATCTCAACGCCGAGGCCGCTGCGAAGATAACAACGGCCGTGACCCGGATCTCGCTCGGGAATTTCTCGAACGTCGAGGGTGTCGGCTCCGGAGTGTTCGAATACAAGCTCGATTTCGGGCCCGGCTACCGGATTTACTTCGGCAAGAACGGTGAGGCGCTCGTCATCCTGCTTGGCGGCGGCACGAAAAGGCGCCAGCAGCGGGACATCAACGCCGCTCTCGCCAAGTGGCAGGATTACAAACGAAGGAAGTAGGAGAAGGTGCCATGCCCCTGACTCGTGATTTTAAAGAGACCATCCGCGCTCGCGTCGAGCGAGATCCCAAGTTCCGAAGAGAATTGCTCCGCGAGGGAATCGAAGCCATGCTCGCGGGCGACGTAGCCACGGCAAAAACCATCCTGCGGGATTACATAAACGCGACCGTGGGATTCGCTGACCTCGCCGAAGCCACACACATCCCTTCCAAAAGTCTGATGAGAATGCTGGGTCCCGCAGGCAATCCGCGCGCCGACAATCTCTTCGAGATCGTCAGCTTCCTGCAACGTAGCGAGGGTGTGCGCTTCGAGATCAAGGCCTCGCAAGCGTAGGTCAAACCAAAACGTCACAGATTTCGGCGCTGGCCGCGGACCATTATTCGAGTCCAGCACCCCTGAGGAGCTAGCGATGGCGCAGATTAAGATCGACGGCTTGAGCCAACTTGACGGCGAAGCTCCAATTGTCATTGTCGGCCCAAACGGGTCTGGTAAGACACAACTCGCGCAGAAGATCGCCAGCCAGAACCAAGTTAGCGCCATTAGCGCACAGCGTCGCACTTGGATTGATGACAGTCTTCCGGTTCAGGAAGAGGCGCAGCTGCGTACTAACGTGCGGCACCAACAAGACCGATGGCGACAACACTCCTGGCAACCTACCGAAGAGATTAACTTTATCCTATCCACACTGATTCAAGACCACACGAATATACTCACATCGAAAAATGAGTATGCAATCAATTCGGGTCAGCCACTGGAGCCAGTGAAAGACACCAAACTCATTCTTCTTCAAAGCCTCTGGAACAGACTCTTCCCGAAGCGCAAACTACAGATCGGCGGATTCTTTCCTAAGGTGAAACGCCTGGACGCGGATGCTACAGCGCCACCCTATTACCTGCGACAGATGAGCGATGGGGAGAGAACTGTCCTATACATGGCTGCGCGCGTCATGACGGCCGAAGATCCAGTGATTTTGGTGGACGAACCCGAGCTTCACATGCATAGCAGACTCTCTGTGCAGTTTTGGGACGAGGCAGAGAAATTGCGCCCGGATTGCCGATTCGTGTAGCGTCACGGGCTGAGTCAGCGGCGTGCGTGCGAGCTGGTCGGGTTGGATCGTGCGACTGTGCGCTACCGGTGCAGACGACCGGACGACTCGGCACTAAGGCAGCGGCTTAGGGAACTGGCCGCGGAGCGGCGGCGCTTTGGGTATCGGCGCTTAGGCTGGATGCTGGCGCGCGAAGGTCACGCGCTGAACCACAAGAAGCTCTATCGGCTGTACCGCGAAGAGCGGCTCATGGTGCGCCGGCGCCGCGGGCGTAAGCGGGCACTGGGTACCCGCGCACCAATGGCGCTGCCCATCAGGATCAACCAGCGCTGGTCGCTCGACTTCGTCTCGGACACACTGAGCGACGGCCGGCGCTTCCGCATCCTATGCATCGTCGACGACTTCAGCCGTGAGTGCCTGGCGGCGGTGGTCGACACCTCACTAGGCGGGGTACGTGTGGTGCGTGAACTGGAGCGGCTCACGATCGAACGAGCGCTGCCGGAGACGGTGGTTAGCGATAATGGAACCGAACTGACCAGTGGTGCGGTGCTGCGCTGGGCAACGAGAAGGGTGGCGTGGCACTACATCGAGCCAGGCAAGCCGGTGCAGAACGCCTTCATCGAATCGTTCAACAGCAAGTTGCGCGACGAGTGCCTCAATGAGTACGTGTTCACTAGCCTAGGAGAAGCGCGCGCGATCATCGAGGCGTGGCGGCACGACTACAACCACCTGCGCCCGCACTCGAGTCTCGGCTACCTGGCGCCGGAGGAGTTCGCAGCAAGGAATCAAGGGAGCTCGGCCAGCGCGCGCACCGCTTGGCCAGCACAGATGCTGGCCGGCGCGGTGCAATGCACTCCGGCCTCGAATCCAAAACCTGACAGTTTTTCAGCCACCCTCAGAGAGTGAAGGGCGGCCGGAAAAACTGGGATGAACATGAGACCACAACCACAAACGACACGCCCCAGGAGGGGCGAAATAACCGGCGGACTCTACTTATAACTGGTGGGAAATTGGGGTGCAGACCAGTGTACGTAACCCACGATTTGAACTTCACCCTGTCCCGAAGAGGGGCAACGATACTTGTTGCTCGGCCTAACGAGACGATAGAGGCGATATCGGTGGACAACCTTTCCTCAGCCGTAGCGGCTGAGGTCCTTGGTGCAGCCACCTTGCCCTTTTACGCCAAACGAATCTTTCTCTTCGAAGGAGAGCGAGGAAAGGGGTTTGCGAGCGAATTATTTTACGCCTGGTTCGACGACGATGAGACCTTCGCAATCCCATCTGGAGACCGAAACTCAGTTTGTGCAGCCGTGTCTGGTCTAAAGACGATTGGCGTGGTGGCAGCCAACGTCATAGGCCTCGTCGACCGTGACTTCTATTCGGAAGAGGCTCTTAAGGCAACTACAGCTGGTGTGACTGTTCTACACCTGCATGAACTCGAGAGTGTTCTCTGCGATCAAAAGGTTGTGGCCGCATTGGCTGAACACTGGGGTAAAGACCCGGACGAAGTCTGGACGGGATTCCGCGACCAAGTGAGTAGAGAGTTTCGTGGCCAGACGATGAACAACGTGGTGTCAAACCGGGTGCGGTCGCGCGTCGGCGATCTTCTCCAAGGGGCGTTTAGCGGCGCGCAGGTAGTAGCTGATCTTGCGCAGACGGATTCAAATCACAGCAACGCGCTTGCCGGTTTGGACCTTCCAGCCAAAACCACAGCTATGTTTAGAGAGGAATCCAAACGCGTCGCAGATGCACTAGCCGGCAGCAGCAAAGATATGCTCGCGATTCTGCCGGGCAAGCACCTGCTCAGCATACTCGTCCGTCCTTTAGGCCTCAGAAGCACGCAAGAGCTGACCAGTCTGGTCGTGCGGTCGCTAAACCGAAAGCTCTTGAAAGATGACCCATTACGCGCGCTCGGGGCAAAGATAGAAGCGGCCCTCCTTGCGTACCTGCCTCCGCGTCAAGCGGAGTAGCGTCGCGATCATAATCTGGACATTGGAACGCTTGCGCTCCTCGAAAGCGCCGCCCTAATTCCCTCCACGCAGCGCGCAATCGGACCGCACGCCCTTGACCGCAAAAAGGGACTCTCTCCACGAGTTTGGTCAGTCCCGCGTCTGCAAATACCGCGCTCTCATATCGAGCGACTGCCTCGGCCAACACTCCCGCATTCGCGCGAGTGCGATCTGGTGCGACGAATCCTCGGGTCGTGGGCAAACGAGCGCGCGGCGACCGATCGCCCTCGCCAACGCGCGCCAATCTGCTTAAATAGCTCCATGGCGTGGGTCTATATCGACGAACTGGGCCGTCACGTGGGCGAGGAAGTGACGCTCAAGGGATGGCTCTACAACCGCCGCTCGAGCGGCAAAATCCACTTCCTGCTGCTGCGCGACGGCACCGGAGTATGTCAATGCGTCGCCTTGCTCAATGAAGTCGGCGCCGACGCGTTCGCCGCCGCCGACCATCTGGGGCAGGAGACCTCGCTCGAGGTGATCGGTGTGGTGCGCGAAGACAAGCGCGCGCCCGGCGGCTTCGAGCTGACGGTCAAGCGCTTTAAGGTCTACGCATCCGCGGTCGACTATCCGATCACGCCCAAGGAGCACGGGGTCGCCTTTCTGCTCGACCTGCGCCATCTGTGGGTGCGCTCGGCGCGCCAGCACGCGATCCTGCGCGTGCGCGACGAGGTCGCCGCCGCCGCGCGCCAGTTCTTTCACGAGCGTGGCTTCGTGCTGTTCGACGCGCCGATCCTGACCCCGACCTCGTGCGAGGGCACCACCAATCTTTTCGAAATCGACTACTTCGGCGAGCGCAAGGCCTATCTCACGCAAAGCGGCCAGCTCTACGCCGAGGCCGGCGCGCTCGCGCTGGGCAAGGTCTACTGCTTCGGCCCCACCTTCCGCGCCGAGAAGTCCAAGACACGGCGCCATCTGACCGAGTTCTGGATGGTCGAGCCGGAGGTCGCCTTCTACACCCTGGTCGAGGACATGCAGCTCGCCGAGGACTTCGTCAGTTACATCGTGGGCCGGGTGCTTGAGCGGCGCGCGACGGACCTGGTCACGCTCGAGCGCGACCTCGAGCCGTTGAAGCGCGCGGCGGCCACTCCCTATCCGCGGATTTCGTACGACGAGGCGATCGAGCGGCTCAAGGCCAAGGGTCTGGCGGTCAAATGGGGTGATGACCTTGGCGGCGACGAGGAAACGGCGCTCTCAGCCGAGTTCGACCGCCCCGTGATGGTCCATCGCTACCCGGCCGAGTGCAAGGCGTTCTACATGAAGCGCGACCCCGAGCGTCCCGAGGTGGCGCTATGCGTCGACATGCTGGCGCCCGAGGGCTACGGCGAGATTATCGGCGGCGGCCAGCGCGAGGACGACTACGAGACGCTCCGCGCGCGCATCGTCGAGCACGGCCTGCCGGTCGAACCGCTCAACTGGTACCTCGACCTCAGGCGCTACGGCTCGGTGCCGCATGCGGGGTTCGGGATGGGCATCGAGCGGGTGGTGGCATGGCTCTGCGGGCTGCATCATATCCGCGAGACGATCCCGTTCCCGCGGATGATGGAACGGCTGGAGCCGTAGGACTTGACTCCTCATTCCCATTTTCCCACAATGGGACTATGAGAAGCGCAACCACCAAGGTTGGTCCAAGGTTCCGGGTCGTTATTCCAAAGAGAATCCGCGACGCCGTCGGAATCAAGGAAGGCGACTTCATTGAGGCGGAGGTCAGGCCCGGAGGGATCCTTTTGCGCCCGAAGGTCTTGGTAGATCGAGACTTGGAGGCCGGGCTTGCGGAAGGCCTCGACGACCTTGAAGCAGGCCGTTTTTACGGGCCGTACGAAGACGCGGTTAAGGGACTCGACGAAGCTGTAAAGCGAGAGCACGAGCGAGGCTTGGGAAATAGCGGGATTCCGCGCGGACCTCGCATCAAGAGGCGCAAATCGCGCTAACGGCAGCCCCAGGCCTGATGCGCGTCATCTACAGCGCCAAGTTTGCCCGCCGGTTTGACGCAGCTCCAGCCGAGGTCCAGCGCGCCTTCCGAAAGCAGGTTTCCTTGCTCGTTGAAAACCTGCGCCATCCATCGCTCTGAGCCAAGAAATACGATCAGGCACGCGATATCTGGCAAGCCCGGGTTACAGGCTCTTGGCGGTTCTATCTCCGAATCGAGGATGACACCTACCAGGTTCTCACGATCCACACCCATCCGAAGTGAACCTATGGCACGGCAGTACGTCAGAACCGGTCTTCGGGCTCGGCCGCGGCGAAAAAAATTTCGGCCCGTGATCGTTGACCGAATCAAGCGCGCGCTCGGCGATCAATTTGTTCTCTTAATTCACGACTTTACCGCACGCGCCGTGATGGATTGCGGGCCGTTCGCGCGGCAGTGCGCCGCAGCGCGCGTGGCATGTGCGACAAACGCCGTCCCTGCTTGAGGCGCTGAACCTTCGCTACCGCGCCGCCGGCGACGCATGGTTGCGGGCGCGGGATCGGATCTCCATTAGCTGCCCTCATACACGTGGCCCACGGGCTCGCCTGGCGCGCCGAAACAGCTCACGCGTACCGCTCAATGTCAAGTTCGGGATCACAGATCGAATTTTCATTGCCTCGTTGCCCACCGCGCGTTCGCGCGCTAAACAGTTCTTGTCCGGCGTAAATTTAAGGTGATGTCGCCGTACAGCCTGTAACAACGCACGGCCTTGGCGAACGACGCCCACATGTGGCGCCGGTTGGCCAGGGTCGCGGTAGGTACCACGAGTCGCCGCTCGGCAGGATGAGGGAGTGGACGGGCGGAGGCGGTTGGGCAGTCGAGCGGGCTGGTGGTGATGATGAAAAGGGCCTCGTCGCATGACGCGAGACGGAGTCGTCGCTTTCCCACTATCGAACCCCGCGGTTCCCGCCGGGAGTAATCCCGGACGCCATACGACGGCGCGGAACCTTCGGCCACGGCCCATCGGCGCGACCGGCCGGCGCAACGGTCTATCGGTAAATCTCGCGGTAAATTTTCCGGTAAATTCTGCGGCAAAATCTTCCGCAGTATCTCGTGCAACATCGTGGTGCTCGAAGAACGGCCGTGGCTCCGCTGCGCCCGGCCTCCGTACGTGTGTTGGCCGCCGTTGAAGCCAGGGCTCCCAGCGCTACAGTCATAGGAGGTTGGTACCTTGCGGACCGGACCTTTAGGACGTAGAGAGGCACACATCTCGCGATTCATCGAAGGCTTTACCACCGGCTTCCAGCGGCCAGCCTTCATCGATCCACTGGGCCGCGAGCGAATTTTCAACCATCGCGCCCGCCCCGCCAGACTTCGCGGTTCGACCCGCAATTCGTTATCCGACTCGCCACCGCTAAATCTCAAATGCGCCCTGCCGATTAACCTGCGCGAGTTCCTCGCCGGACAGTTCGCCGCACCGTTCGCAGAGGAATTCCGGATCGACGAGGACGGCGTCTTCACGCTCGGACCGGGCGCGGGCGAGGATGCGCTGAGCCGCGTCGCACGGGCGATCCGCCGCTATTCGACCAACCGCGCACACGAGCGATGGGACGAATGTGCGACCGCGCTCTCGCGCCTGGGCGACGACCTTGATTGGGCCGCGGAATCCGGCGAGCAGGTGGTGCTATGCCTCGGATGCGCGGCGCTGGAGACGGGCGCCGACGTGGCCGGGCATCATCGAGGGGCCGGATGCGTCGCGGTGGAGCTAAGCGCGAAGCCCAACGGCAACCCTAACCCCGGCAACCTGTACGAAAAAACCGCCGGCCACGTCGAGGAATCGCAGGGGCTGGCCGAGATGCTGCTGCGCGTGATCGAGGGCTTTCGGCTGGGCCGCGCGACGCTGGGGCTATCCCACTACGATCTCGATTGTTACGTCGCGCGCGGCCAAGTGATCTTCACCTGGCGCCCGGTGGCTCCGGCTTAGAGGCGACCATCAAGTGCAAGCTCACCGGACCATGGAATCACGGGAGCTTGACCCCATTGTGGGTGGCGGGCCCGCTGGTCTCTCGACATGGTCGTCTGCCTCCAGGCACCCAGCAGTTTAGAGGTAGAGTCCGTCACTGAAAGCAGGGCAGTAAACCGAAGTACCCCGCTCGGCTGCCCGCGCAAGCCAACTCTGTGCTGGGAAGCGCTACATAGAGGCGCGGCAGAACTGCTGCGCGAGCCCGACAAGCTGGGTGATCCTGAAGTCAAGCACAGCTTCCGTGCAGCCGGAGTAGTATTTCGCGCCGTCTTTTGTGCGGCATGGCTAATTAGACAAACGGAGGTCGGTTGGCGACTCCGCCAGATATCGCTGCCAAGCAATGCTCGCTAGGTCTTCTCCTTCGATCCGACACAGCGGGG